>NZ_ABCT01000001.1 GCF_000170915.1 Limnobacter sp. MED105 | reverse complement strand
GGTGGCCGAGGCTTTAAGACTGGCCGAGCTGTATCAACTTGCGATTCTGGACACTCAACCCGAAGAGGGATTTGAGGCGGTAGTTGATTTGGGTGTGTCTGCATTCAATTGCTCAAGCTGCATCGTTTCATTTGTTGACTCGGACCGGCAATGGTTCAAAGCCCGCCGTGGCTTTAACAGCCTGCATGCAGATGAAACCCCGCGCGACATTTCAATTTGCACCCACACCATCAAGAAAGACGAACCCATGGTGATCCCGGACTGCACCCTGGATGACCGAGTGAAAGACAGTCCGCTGGTGACCGGCTCGCCCTGGATTCGTGCCTATTTGGGCGTACCCATCAAAACTCCTTCAGGTGCCAGGGTAGGCTCATTCTGCTTGATCGACACAAGCCCCAGGATATGGAGCAGTGCTGAAATCAAAATGGCGAAATCGATGGCAGCACTGGTGGAAGTGTCGGTGGCGAACAGGCAGCAACAAGCGCAGGGCACTTATAGGCGCGAGCCCATTTTTCAGGATGGACACCGCAGTGACTTTGCTGGCCACGAACAATCCTATGCAAGCTGGAGAAGACAAGGTGACGAAAGTTTTATCGCCCTGTCACCCAACCTGGAGGACTGGCTTTGCTTGAGCCATAGCCCAAGAGTGAACTGGGCCTGGTTCAACAGCCTGATTGTAAGGGAGGATCGGCACGACGTTGAGCTGGCCAGAGAGCTTGGCGACGGGAAGGCTTTTCAATATCAAATTCAGCTGCCCAATGGTCGTTTACTGACGCTAAAGGAACGTACTTACAAATCCCCCGAGGAAGAAGGAGAGACACTGACTGTGGGGCTGCTACAAAATGTGGCAGTGGCTGCACAGTTACCACGTGCGGCAATCCAGGGCCGCCCCAATCCACTGGACACCCTGAAAACAAACACCTCGGGGTTTCTTGCAGAATCAACGCGAGGTAAGTGTGTACTGGATTTGAACTTCAAATTGGTACAACTCGGGCAGGTTGACGACATCGAGCTTCACCGGGTGAAAGACAACCCGTCCATACTCGATTTTATTTACGAGGAAGACAGGGAAAACCTGATTCGGGAAATGGAAACCGTATTGGGCACGCGCCTGAAGAAAAAAGCATTCGCCAGGATCAGGCTACCCGACAGCAAACCAGTATGGACTCGCTTTGTGATTGACCGCCCCGCCCCTGGAATGGAAAGCAGCCGCAAAGCACTGGTGCTTCAATACACCAAGATGGTGAATGAATCGACCATGGTTGACCGGAATCTGTTTGACCAGACTTTGCTGGGAATGACTGAAAAGCTGGGGGGATTGGGCACCTGGTTTTACCATGTCGACAGCGGGCTGCTGAAGGTGAGCGATCAATTCAAAGCGATCTGCAAAGCCAAAGACTTGCCTTTGGGTAGTATTTTCGAACTGACAGAATTGTTGACCCGATTGACCGGAAAGAATATGGCGTCAACCCTCATCGAATGCATCAACAACCGCCAGGCCGCCAGCATTGAATGCGAGGTTAACCTCGACGGATTGACTGGGCAGCGTTGGTTTCGCTTTAGCTTTCAACCGATCAGCAACGGCCTGGGCAGTAGCAGCGGCCTGTATGGCTCGGTCGAAGACATCACCCACACCACGCACCTTGCCCAGGAGTTGTCCCGGAAAAGTACCGCGCTGAACCAAGTACTGCATACGCTGACTGACGGCACGCTTGAACTAGACGAGGCCTTGCAGATTGAGGCCATTGATGCAAAGGCCCGACCTTTAGTTTTGGGCAAAGAACCGTTTGTTCACCAAGCGGCCATTGCCGAAGTTTTGCCTGGACTGGATACGCAGGAGATTCGAAAACGCCAGGCGGAACTTCGACGGCTGGGTACTACAAAAGACTATGAATTTTTCCACGCCAAAACTGAACGTTGGCTGCGGTTAAAATTTTTACCCAGCGAAGATGGCATTTCTATTTTGTTGCGCGACATCACGCAGCGCAAGGCCATGTACCGGGATTTGTTCATGGTGGGGTCTGCAATTGAGCAGATCAATGAAGTGATTATGGTGACCAACGACCTGGGCAGCAATGCCACTTCCTTTCAGTGTATTTACCTGAACTCGGCTTTTGAAAATGTGACCGGACAAGCGGTTTCGAAGTGGTTGGGTCGTAACCCTTATCCTTTAATCGCAGACCGCTTGCCTCTGCGCGATTTCAGAAAACTGCTGGTTCACCTGCTGAAACGTGAGAAACTGACCATCAAAACCCGCTACGAAACTGACGGTGGTACGCATGTGCCCTGCGAAATACTGGTGTCGCCTTTTGTCGACAAAGAAACCGGAACGCCATGGTCTTTGATTGTTTTCAGGCCATCGAGCGCCTGATAATAGGCGCACTCTAAAAATAATATGATTTGAGCCTGCTTTTGAATTTTGCCCTGACATTGCACAAATTGCTGAAGGCCGCCGCACTTGCGACGGGTCTTGCGCTCGCCCATGGGCAGGCCATGGCAGTGGACTACTCACTCAGCGGATTTGGCACTGTTCAATACACACTGGGTGACAACGAACAGAAGTACCTGCGTTTCATCAACGAAGACGGCACGTTCAAAGTCAACTCGATTTTGGGCGCGCAGCTGGATGTGAAATTCAACCCGCAACTGAGTGCAACAGTTCAGTATGTTGTCGCCCCGAAGCTGGACAACGATGAAGGCGTTGAAATTGACACCCGCTGGGCTTTTGCCACCTACAAGCCCAATGACAATTGGAGCTTCCGGGTTGGCCGCCAGCGACTGAACTTTTATCTGGATTCCGAAAATCTGGATGTTGGTCAAACTTATGTGCCAGCCAATTTAAGCCCTGAAATCTATTACAACGCGGGTGTTCTTGGCACAGACGGATTCTCGGCGAGCTACCAGTTTGAAGACACCGATGGTCGGTATTGGCGCCTTCAGGCCATTGCTGGCAACAGGGATATTATTCAACGGCTGTCTAACACCACGGCCGACTTCCCCACCAATCGCTATGAAGTCGCAGGGTTCGTGATTGGTGTAGATGGTGACAAATACCGCTTGCAACTTGCACATCATGAATCCCAGCTGGATCGGGAAATTCTCCAGTTCAATGGTCGGCGCGTTGTTGGGGGTTCGCTCAACGCGAGGCTACATTTCACCAATTTAGGTGCAGAGTACGACTGGCAACGCTACACGCTTCGCGCGGAGTTGAGTCAGCTCGAGTTTTCATCGACCAACAAAGGTGTGATTCCTGCTTTTGGACCACAAGTCCAGATTGTAGACACGCCGGAGTTTGAAGAGCATGGCGGCAACCTCACGCTGATTCGCAAAATTGGTGGGCAACATGCGGTTTACACCAGCCTGGGCCGCTTCATTTCCGAATTTGATGATCAGTACTCAATCGCGATTGGTGGAAAGTATGCATTGAGTGCATCTGACTCGCTCAAAGCCGAGATTCAGCATGTGGTCGAAAAAAATACTCGGCCTCAGCTGTCTGACAACCGAATTCCCAACACCACGTTCAATTTCCTGAGCGTGTCTTACAACTGGGTGTGGCAATGATTGCACGCACCACCAGTTTCGTGAAAGCAGCAACATCGATCGGCTTGTATTTGATGTTGGGTGTGGTTGGGGCTGCTTCCGCCGAGGTTTACGTGGTGTCGTCGGCGAGCCACCCGGTGAACGAAATCGCGATTCGTGAACTGCGCAGTATTTACAAGGGACGTTTAAGCCAGGTTAACGGGCATCGCTTGACACCGTTGAATACCGCTCCCGGCACAACCGACCGTGATGAGTTCTTAGAACGCATCATGAACTTGAACGAGCTAGACTACACCGGCTACTGGCATGTACGCCGATACACAGGCCAAGGAACGCCCCCCGCAGAGGTTGAGAGCAAGGAAGCGCTGTTCGCGACGCTGAAAGAGCGGCCTGACGGCATTGGCTACCTGTGGGTTCCCGCAGGTACCAAGCCAAAATTACCTGAAGGTTTGAAAGTGATTCGCTTGAAGTGATTCAATGAAAGCCTTCTGGGCTTGATTCCGTTATTCCTTGGTGTAGCCTTTGCTTAAAGGCAGCCACCAGGTGAAACCAAACACCAATGTTTTCAACACCACCTTGCCCACCGGAAGATTCAATGCGCGCAGGCGATTGATGGCCAGTGGAATTTCAAGCACATGGGCCAACAAAATAATGGCCGCAAATAGGGTGAGAAAAGGAACGTGAAAGCCCAGCAGCCCGACCAATGGGACGATCAGCCAAAAAACCACCAAACCGGCTTGAAGCCCGTACCAAACTCGATGTTCGCCCATGTGTGTCCCCTGTTTTTATTAATCTACAGGAGTTTAACTCAACGGGTGAGCACCGCAGTGTTGAAGCAATCCATGTTGTCGACTTGAACGACAACTTCATTGGCTTCTAGGCCCAACACTTCAAGAATTTCGTCCAATCCCCCACCTAGGGCATTCAACGCACTGTTTAACGTGGGGTTTGTAGCCAATACTGTTAATAGTCCATTCAAGCCAAGTACATCTGCACGCAGCTCAGTGAGCAAATTACCAACGCCCTGACCTGCCTCGAAACTGTAGGAAGTCGTGACTGTGGGATCTGGATAACCCACCATGGACACATCGTTGGCAGTACCACTGGCAAGGTTCGCTGTGACCGTGCCCAATGGGCCGAGAAGAGGCAGTGATGGCAACTTAAGCGTGGTAAATATAGGAGTGGACGCGAGGTCAACTACAACCGCCGACTGGGATTGAGGAAGGCGACAGTCAATGTCTTTAATATCAACCTCTCCGCCACCAGTTCTTACTGTCAAATCCAGCAATCCCGCAATTTTTGTTTCAACTTGCACCTGCTCTGTGCGAGCAGTAGCTATCACAGCGCCATCGCTGTTAAGTTTCGTAGCCACAAACAACTGGGGAGGATTCAATACAGAAACTCGCAAAGTGTTACCCAGGCTCAACTGCAAACTTCCAGCAGTCATTCCACTGGCCGCGGCCAAACTTGATGCAAACGCGAGGTTGCCCAGGCGCAAAGATGCACCGGCGAACTCAGAATCACCACTGGTGTCAGCAGACAATATTTCACTCAGCAAGAAATCGACTGTGTCGATTGGGCCATTCCCCGGAATAGCGACCACGGGTGCGCCCGGACCGGCTACATTTAATGCCGCCTCCAACAACTGCCCCGCAGACACTTCGGTATTGAGCAGACGGGCCATGTCCAGCTGATCCCCGGCACTAAACACACCCAGCTCGACACCCAACTGCAACAAATCAACCTGGGCATCAGAGGCTAACAAGCCCTGAAAACCCAGCAAATTCAGGCGTAATTCCGTACCAATCGCACACAACAATGATGGGCCGCTGGAACAATTGACCCCAAGACTTAACAAATTAGTACCGACCAAACCCGATATGACTGGTGTGACTGTGGCTTCGGCGACGGCCACAACGGGCTCGGTGCCCAAAAACGCGGCGGGTACATTCCGCACCACACGCACCAACACAGACCGGTCGCAGGCGTTAGCGGGCAGCAAGGTGTCGGTGCCCCGCACATTGCAATTAATCGAAATGCTGTCAGTGGTGTCGTCAAGGCCGTTGCGCCTTGCATAATCGACCGCGGCGGTGAAACCTTGAGGGGCATTGCCAATATCGCTGGCGGCAGCCTTGGCGGCCAGGTCGGCAATGCGTTGCACCTCTTCCCTTTCCCAAACCACTTGCCCCAAACCCAACACAGCCAAGGCACCCACGGTCATCAGCATGATGAATACTGTGAGAATGGTCATGGCACCGCGCTGGCGGGAGGACACTGAAACTGACCTGGAAAATTGTGTGGACATGACGATGCTGCAATGGCGAACAAGCTTGATTTTGCATGAAAAGCCATCAATTTGATATGCAAAGCTAACGGGAAATCAGCATTCAGATCGTGTTTTCAAGGCTGGCTTATTTACCGTCTTTCAGAAACTTGCCAAGAATTCGCTTGCTGGGTTTGAGGCGACCAACCAGTGCTTTGGCCACGCTGGCGATGATTTCCATGGGGGCTGCAAGTCGGGAAGTTTGAGCGTGCGCGCCCAGTTCAAGCAAGGTTGCGGTGTCAAGAACACCCGTTTTACCCTGCAGCAACACAACACCCAATTCAGGGTTGTTCGCCTTGATTTGGTGAAGCAGTGGGGACTGACTGGCCTGCTCCGCATCAATCAACATGACCTTTACTTCATATTGATTAATTGAACTTTCAGCATGCTGCAGACCCGGGCAGGACAAAACACGCTCAAATTGGTTGGAGGCCGTGAGTTGAGCTTCCAGCGCCAAGCGTGAGTCCTTGTTTGAATCGACGATAAGCACCGTGGTCATTGCCCCCTCCATTTGGTATTTGGAAGTTGTTTAGCAATTAAAGTGCCAGAAACAGGACGACAAAACAGCCCGTTTTGGTGCAGGCTCTGAATTCAAACTGTGCTTATGCCCTGCCGAGCATGCCCTTGACTTCTCGCCACAAGCTGTCGATTTCTGCAGCCGCTTTGGAATTCGGCGCGAACTCATTGACGGATTTACCCAAGCCAACACTGATCACAAAGTCGTTGCGCTCATGCACGATGGTGCGGCAAATTTTAGCGGTGGCCTTGAGTTGTTCAAATACAATTTCAGGGGTGCTGCTGAACACGGAAGCACCATTGATGACCCAGGTCACCTTGCTGCCGGCATCGGATGCCCATTCCAGGGTGCTGCTTGCGCTGTGAATGTCCAGCGGGCTTGCTTTGGTGGGAATCAACACCAGGTCAGCATGCTCCATGGCGTCTTTGACCCATTTTTTATCAGTCGGGGGCATGTCAATAAACACATAGTCATAGCCTTCGTCTTCAAGCTCGGAAAGCTCAATCACGATGTCATTGAAACCCACTTTTCGAACATCCGGATAATCGGCCTCTCGCAAGGAATCCCAAAAACGGCTGGAGCCCTGAGGGTCCAGATCAAGCAAAGCCACTTTCTTTTTGCCCTGCTGACTGGCCAAGGCAGAAAGATTCAGGGAAAGCGTTGTTTTTCCAGCCCCGCCTTTGCGGCTGCTAATGATGATGGTTTTCATGGGAGGACATCCTGTGCAATAGGAAATTAAAGCAATATCGAGAATTTATTCTAACCTGCCTATGCAGTGGGGAAAAAGTTGTTCGATGCGGCTTGGCCGCAACGGCATTTGAATGCTTTGTCGGGTTTGCCACAGGGGAATTTGGTCGGTCAACAATTGGCTTCCCACCCAACCGTCTTGCCCACCCAACAACACAAAATGATTTTCATCGGGGTCGGACAAGTCTGAGAGATGTCGGCTTTGAGAGCCGTAGCTGGCTTCATCAAAACCCCGAATCAAATTGTGTGCATTTTTCATCAAGGTTTCCCGGGAGCCCGCAGCAGGAAACGATTTCGAAGAAAAAAGCTTGCCCAGCAAGGGCACATGCCCAAGTACATGGCGCAAGCGGATCTTGTGCAAATTGCCCCAAAGTTGCCAATGTTGCGCCTTGCGATTTGCCTCATCCACGCACAGCGGTACCACCCTGTCCCGTTCGGCATCGGTAAGATTTTCAAGGTCTTCCATCAAACAGGCTGACAGATAAGACCATTGATCCATCAGGCTTGGCGTTCGACCCGCGTGGCGCAAAACCGACAGTTGTTTGACCAAGGCGGCCAACAAAAACTCGAATTGAAGGGCTGCAAAACTGTCGGCGGTGTAAGCACCGCTCCACAAATCAATTGAATTACACAACACGGTCTGCTCACTGTTGAGCAAGTGAGGGCGGCAAAACTCAGCCAATTGACTCGACAACTGATCGGCCAACGGAGAAGTGACATCCAGCTGCAGTGCCAGCAAGGCCTGTGGACTTAATCGCTTTTGAGAATTGAACAAGGCTCGTGCCCGCATGACACGATCGTCACCGTTGAACAGAAATCCCAAGCCGGTTACTTCTGAAGGCCTGTTGTTGGCAGACACAATAAAACCGGCGGCTGGGTTAATCACGCTGGGAAAGTCGCGGGCACACACTCGCACCGACCAGTGTTCACTGGCCATGGACTCGGCCAATACCCAATCGTTTTCGGGGAAACCAGGCCGCTTGGGCAAAGTAGCGGCCAGCACATGGCCAATATTTCCCGAGATGTCAGCCCCAAGCACATTGAGTGGCGTAACGCCCACGCCATGCATGGCCTGCTGCAATTGCTCCACATTTTCAGCCTGCATGCCCAACAAAAAACTGGTGATTTCGTCGGTGGGCCAGTGCCCCGCCCAACGCAAGGAAAGATGGTCTTTGCCACACAGACGGCCCAAGGCTGCGCAATCGGTGAGCACAGGACCATGAGGGGAGAACCTGAGTTTTCTGCTTCGGGACCAGGAAAACCGGACCCGGATTTTTACGAGTTGCTCAGCCGTATTGTGCAAGGTGCTGTCATCGAGACGCACGAGGTCGGAGGATGCCGCACGCAAATTGGTACCGCCCCAGGCCAGGCTTGAGTTTCTTCCAAGACCGAGTATAGGCACACCCGGAAACATCAAGCCAACACATTGGTAAGTTGGCGTGCGCAGCCCCACCATCATCCACACATTGGGCAGGTGCTGACCCAGGTGCGGGTCGTTTACCATCAGCGGCTTACCGCTTTGGGTACGTGTGCCATGCACCACGATTGAATTGCTGCCGGAACGAGAAAGACTATTCAGAAATTCGCCGATTTGTTGAGCCGTGCTGGGCTTGCCAGAAACTGGACTGTCGAAACTGGTGGACACACCCGCCCCCACTCGGCGAAGCCGGTTCCACCATTCAATGAAGTCACCGGACAGGCGATGCTCGATGAGTGAGAAGTAAATGGGCCAGTTCACATCGGCGCCAGCCAGGCGACCAAACAACAGAATATCCAATGGGGTGTATGGTTCGGGTTGAATGCCCAAAAACTTTTCATCCACTCCACGCTTGCGCTGAGCTTGAACACAGTTCAGCCCTGCCACAAAGCCTTCAACCCATTCTTGACTGCTTTTGGGCATATTGGCCCATATGTCCGGAGCGGCACGGCCAAAATCGAGCAAACGAATGAGATGGTCCATGTCAACGAAGCCACGGCCACCCATTTCAGAAAGCCGACCTTGGGCCAAACGTTTCAGAAACTGCAACTGCGGACCACGCTGAAACTCGGTGATTGCGCCCAACGCGAAAGCACCATCGCGGTCTGAATTTGAAAAAATGTAGGGTACAAAAAATTCGTTGAACCGGATGAAAGTACCCGCCGGAAACGGCAAGTTCAGAGCTTTGAATTGCTGTAACCGGTCTTCGAGCGTGTAAGTGGGATAGCGGACGGACAACCAGCCCATGGAACTGGACAAGCGGGCGATTCCCCGTGCAAGTTTACGCAATAAGGGGTTTTGGGAAGGACCGAGGGATTTGAGCAAAGCTGGTCGGTAAGGGGTTCGCCCTTAAGAAAGACCGTAGGAGACCAGTTTGCCCAAGCGCTTCTGGAATTTTTTTTGCTGGCGCTGCTGGCGGGCTGCTTTAAACTGACCACCCAGCTTGTTGACCCAAACCATGGCTTGGCGCATTGAACACACTCACATTGAAATGATTTCAAAATGTGAGTGTGGGGCCTTCAGGTTTCAGGGATGTGACAGAACTGACTTAAATACTCAGGCCACTTTCTTTTTGCGTTTTGCCGAGGCCGCCTCTATCTCTGTGTGCATGGCCACGAATTCCTGACTGAGCTTGTGCGCAGGCATGAAATGGATCATTGGCTTGGCCGCCTCATGGCTTTCACGAATTTTGACGGATGAAGAAAGACAGGTATTCAACACTGGGTGCCCCTCTTCCAGTAATTCAGCCACCAATTTTTGCGGCAGGCTTGCGCGCGGCTGAAACTGGTTCACCACAATGCCTTCCACTTCAAGCGCAGGGTTGTGGTCGGCACGGATTTCATTGAGTGCATCCATGAGGTTGTACAAAGCACGGCGTGAAAATTCATCGCAATCGAAAGGAATGAGCACTGAGTCGGCTGCGATCAATGCCGAACGTGAAAAGAAGTTCAAGGCTGGGGGCGTGTCGATGTAAACGCGGTCGTATTGACCTTTCAGTTCATCGAGCGCTTCACGCAACTTGAAAATTTTATAACGCGATTCAAGTTTGACTTGAAGCTCTTCAAGTGCGGGGTGACTGCCGAGCAAATCCAGATTTTCATAAGGTGTTTCAACCACAAATTCAGCACTTTTCTTGGGGCGAATTTTGAAGTTCAAAGCCTGATCGAAGAAATCGGCAAGGGAATATTCAAGTGGGGCCGAGCCTCGGCCCATGATGTATTGGGTGCTGTTGCCTTGGGGATCTAGATCGATCAGCAGGGTTTTCAGGCCACTATTGGCCGAGATGGCCGCCAGGTTGCTGGTGATGGTGGATTTGCCAACCCCACCTTTTTGGTTGAAGACCACCCGACGCATGTAAACACTCCCTTTAGACGATTTTTTTCAATACTGTAACAACTTTTTCGAACACTGTGCCATAGGGAGCGCGCAGCAGAGGCGCGGCGTTGAATCTGGATTGCTCCAGGACGGGTTTGAGTTGGGACATTGCATTGAACCCCACCAAGCCGTGATAGGCACCCATGCCACTTGCACCGACGCCACCAAAGGGCATGTGGTCGTTCAGCACATGCCACATTGCATCGTTCACAGTAACACCGCCGGACACGGTTTGGCTCAATACCAGTTCTTTTTCGGCCTGCTTGCTGACAAACAAATAAAGCGCGATTGCCCTTTCTTTGGATTGAACCTGCGCGACAGCTTCTTCAAGGGTTCGATAAGCAAGAATTGGCAAAATAGAGCCGAAGACTTCCTCCTGCATGACTCGCATATCGGCGCTGGGGTTGACCACGAGCGTGAGAGGAAACTTCTTGGCTGAAGGCTCGAATACCTCATGGGCAGGATTGATCTCGATGATTTCTGCCCCCTTTTTTCGGGCGTCTTCGACCAGATCACGCAAACGAGCCATGTGCTTTGAATTGATGACACATGACACATCGGGGTTGTTTCGAATGGTGGGGTACTGCTTGTGGGAGGCCCGCTTTACCTCCGAAATAAAACGCCTGAGCTGACTTTCATGCACCATGGCGTAATCGGGTGCGACGCACACCTGCCCCGCATTGATCATTTTGCCGTGGGCGGCACATGCAGCCGCCTGCGCCACATTGCCACTGGGTGCAACAATCAAGGGAGACTTGCCACCCATTTCAAGGGTGACGGGTGTAAGGTTTTCCGCCGCGGCCTTGGCCACCAAACGCCCTACCCTTTGCGAACCAGTGAATAACAAATGATCGAATGGCAAACGGGAAAACGCATCGGCCACGGTTTCATCGCCTTCAATGACCGCCACATGTTCTTCCCCGAAATTGTTTTCAAGCAAACGCGCCATCAACGCCGAAGTTCTTGGGCTGTACTCGCTGGGTTTGAGCATGCAGCAGTTGCCTGCCGCCAAGGCAGAGGCCAGGCCAGCAAAGCTGAGATAAACCGGAAAGTTCCAGGGTGTAATAATGCCGATGATGCCCAGCGGCTGGGGTTTGATGTACGACACCGACGGGCGAAGTTGCAAAGGTGTGGGCACTTTGCGTACCTTCATCCACATGCCAACATGTTTGCGGCTGTGCCTGACCGCAGACAGGCTGCTGACGATGTCGAGCATGGTGGATTCATGGCGTGAACGATGGCCGAAATCCTCCGACATCGCATCCAGCAGTTCCCCTTCATTGCGAAGAATGATTTCTTCAAGCAATTCAAGGTTGCTGATGCGTTCTTGTTTGCTGGGGTGAGGATTGGCCCGGTAGGTTCGCTGTTGGCAATCGAACACATCCTGCAATCGTCCACTGACCAGTTGTAGGTTATCGACTCGATCCAACAATCCATTCTCCGTGTGACTGAGATTCGATTGTGGGGGCGCTAACAGTTGTACACAACCCCCTCAAATGAACTGTGTGGAAATGAAAAAACGGGCCGATAAAGCCCGTTTTTTCAATAACTTACAGCTTTCTTACAAAAATTACGCTTTCTCGCCCCGACGATCGAGGAAGTAAGCCAACGCAGGCAGGAATACCACAGCACCCACCATGTTCCACAAGAACATGAAGGTGAGCAGCAAGCCCATGTCGGCCTGGAACTTGATGGGCGAGAATGCCCAGGTTGCTACACCGATACCCAAGGTTAGGCCAGTAAACACAACCGCCTTGCCGGTGGATTTCAGGGTTTCAAAGTAAGCATCGGCAAACGGCATGCCTTCTTTCAAATACTCTTCAAGCTTGCCGTAAATGTAAATGCCGTAGTCCACGCCAATACCCACGCCCAGTGCGATCACTGGCAGTGTGGCCACTTTCACACCAATACCCAATGCCACCATCAGCGCTGAACACAAGAGGGAGGTAAGGGCCAAAGGCGCAATAATACAGATGACAGTGCGCACGGAACGAAATGCCAACCAAACCAGAATGGCCACCACACCGTAAACCCAAATCAGCATTTCAACCTGAGCGCGTTCTACCACTTCATTGGTTGCTGCTTCAATACCTGCATTACCGGCAGCCAGTTTGAAGACTGCATCGCCGGTGTCATTTTTGGCGATGAAGTCTTCGGCCGCAGCCACCACTCGCTTCAATGTGTCCGCTTTGTGGTCCTCAAGGAACACGATGATCGGCATGAAGGAGCAGTCAGAACTGAACAAGCCATCGGACAGGTTCATGCCGCTGATAGTGCCGTTCAACACAAACTGGTTACGGTTCAGTGCATTCCATTTCAAGTCACCTTCGCTGTACGCGCTGATCACAAACTTGGAACGATCGGCCAGAGAAATACTGCTTTGAACACCAGGCACTTGTTCAATCGTCCACTGGAACAAATCAACCGCAGCCAAAGTGTTGTATTTGATACAACCGTCCATTTCGGTTTCAACCATGACCACAAACACATCGGTGCTGGTGGAGTAGTTGTCAGTGACATAGGCGTTGTCCAGGTTGTAGCGAGAATCGGCACGCAACTCGGGGGCGCCTTTGTCAAGGTCACCAATTTGTACATTGGCATTGCCCCACAGGCCCACAGCCAACAAAGCCAAACCCACCGCCAAGGCACCCTTGGCCATCTTGGCTTGAGCAAAACCAGAAATGAAGCGCCATAACTTGTTGCTGCCAGACTCGGTTTGCTGCAGTTTGGCAACCGCTTTTTCGTCAACACCGGTGTAGCTCATGATCAGCGGCAACAACACCAGGTTGGTGAGAATAATGACCGCGACGCCCACAGAGGCTGCAATGGCCAAATCACGAATTACTGGAATGTCGATCACCATCAGGGTGGCGAAACCAAAACCGTCCGACAACAGCGCAGTCAGGCCGGCAATATACAGCCCACGAAATGCCAGACGGGCAGCACTTAGCTTGTTGTGACCTTCGCCTTGCTTGTGGGCAATCGCATTCACAATTTGTACGCCATGGCTTACACCGATCGCGAACACAAGAAAGGGTACCAACATGGAATATGGATCCAGCCCCATACCCAGAGCGTTCAACAAGCCCAACTGCCAAATAACAGCGGTGATTGAACAGGCCAGTGTGGCTGCTGTACTTTTGACACTGCGTGAATACAAAAACAACATGACCAAAGTGATGAGCACTGCCACGCCAAAGAACATCACTACCTGTGTTGCACCCTCAATCAGATCACCCACGATCTTGGCAAAGCCAGTGACACGGATCTCGATTTTGTCGGAATTGAATTCATTGCGCAGCTCAGCTTCAATGCGCTCGGAGAACTCTTTGTAATCGAGGCGATTGCCTGTTTCCGGGTTAATTTCAAGCAAGGGCAAATACACGATTGTACTTTTGAAATCGTTGCCCACGAGGCGACCAATTTGCCCGGAAAGCTCGACGTTCTGGCGAACTTGGGCAATGCTTTCAGCATCACCGTTGTAGGTTGCAGGAATCACCTGCCCGCCTTCAAGACCTTCCTCAGTCACCGAGGTCCAACGGGTATTTGCTGTCCACAGTGAAGCCATTTCCGGACGATTTACGCCCGGAATATAAAAGGCTTTGTCGGTGACCTGCTTCAGTATTTCCAGGTACTCGGGCGTAAAAATATCGCCCTCCTTGGCTTGTACCGTGACGCGAACCACATTGCCAAGGCTGGTGAGGTCAGCCCTGTTTTCAAGAAAATTAACCACGTATTCATGGTTAGTCGGAATCATTTTTTCGAAGCTGGCTGCTACTTTCAGCTGCGTGGCTTGCCATACCAACACGGCAGTGGCCAGTACCATCAATAAAATAACGAGTAGGCGATTGTTAAAAATCAGCCGCTCGGCAAACGGTGCGTTTGCCTTGATGTCTTTATCTGGAGAAGTCATTTTTAATTGGGTCCGTTTGAGGGGTCCGTTTACTTGAATTCAGACAGGGGCAAGGTTTTGAAACCACGCATACCCGCCAACAGAATTTCTTGATCGTTCAGTTGCACCACACTGGCTGACGGCAACTTGTCAGCGCGTCGTGCCACTTGAATAGTGCGAAAGTCATCGGTACTACGCGCCAAAATTCCACGCGAACCCACTACCACCATAGAGCCATCCGACAAAACGGTTGCACCACTAAAAGTTTCCCGCAGACCGGTGTTGATCTCTTCCCATTGTTCGCCACCAAAAGGCAAACGGAAGGCGTTTCCACGCAAGCCAACAGCAACAACGGTGCGCGTATCTGGTGCCTCAAGCAGCGCAAACACCGAGCCGTCATAATCAATTTTTCGTGCAGTCCAGGATTCGCCTTCATCAGAACTGACCAACACTGTACCCTGCTCACCAGCCACCCAGATTTCTCCGGTTTTGCTGAGCATCATCGTGTTGAAATGGTAATTGGTAGGATTGTTGGTACGGTCTCCCAAGTAGGTCCAACTGGCCCCCTGGTCCGTGCTTTTCAACAACTGGCCGTAAGCGCCAGCTACAAATACATTGCCATTGCCGTTGACGATTACATCCAGCAAAGGCTTTGATGGGCCAACTTCATAGTCGCCCTGCGCCAAATCGAGTGTGAACATTGCTTCTTCAGCAGCAATCTCGAGCCTTTCGCGATCTTCGGGCGCGGCATTTTCAGGCAGATTGTCCAGCTGCTCTTGCAAACGATCCGCTTTCTCTTGCGCAATATCGAGCACAAACTGGTTAATTGTCGATCCATCAATCAACTTCTTCCAGTTGGCACCCCCATCTTCGGTTTTAAGTACAACCCCATCATGCCCAACGGCATAACCAACAGCTTCATTGTCGAAGGCCACTGATGTGAGGGTAATGGACACGGGTACCTTACCTGCACTCCAGGTTTGCCCGTTGTCTTCGCTTTTCAATATTTGTCCAAACTCACCCGCCGAAAACAGGTTGTTGCCAACGCGCTCAACATCCAGCAAAAGCGCCCGAGTTGCATTCACACTGGGAATGGCTGGTATTTGAAGCAGATCAATCTTGGCTGTAGACAAACTGCCGTAGGTCATCAAACCCGCGCAGAGTATGCCGCCAAGTGCCAGCGTGGAAGCCGCCCTGTTAGAAAAACGATTCCGGAGAAACATTGAAGATCCTTTGAAATTAAAAAAAGGCTACAAAGGGCCTATGCCCCCTGTAGCCTGAATTTACCTAGCGATTACTGAACGCCGAGTCGACGCAGGCCGGCCGGTGTATAGTTGGCGCGGTCTGGCGTGAAGTCGAACACGAATGGCTGCTCTGCCTCATTGGTCAGACCAATGGTAAGGTAGCGACCTGACTGCAAGTCGTACAGCGCCTCTGCTGCATAAAAAGGCACGTTCTCGTTGTAGTACTGGATGTTGTGGGCTTCAGCAACACGCCACAATGCACCTTTGCCATCGTAGTGATCGATGATGGAGGCCTGCCAGTTGTCTTCGTTCACAAAGAATACTCGCTTGGCATAAATATGACGCGCGCTGTCTTTCAAGGTTGCCTCAACTTCCCATACACGGTGCAACTCATAGCGCAGATGCTCTGGGTTCATGTGCAGTGGTTGGTGAATTTCCTTGTAAGTCAGCTTGTTGTTGGCCAAACGATAGGAGTTGTACGGAATGTACATTTCCTTCTTGCCCTTCAACTTCCACTCGTAACGGTCTGGTGCGCCGTTGTACAAATCGTAGTTGTCGGTAGTACGCAGGCCGTCAGCCGCTGTTCCGGGTGAGTCGTAGGCCACCTGGGGTGCGCGACGTACACGACGTTGACCCGCATTGTAGGCCCAGGCGCGACGACCTTCTTTCACCTGGTCCAGTGTGTCGTGAACCAGCAATACGTTACCGGACACAGACACCGGGCTCTTCAAGATTTGATAGAAGTAGAAGTTGATGTTGTCATCTTCACCAGCCTTGTAAAAATTGGGCAGGTTACGAGGGAACACCAAGGTGTCTTCAATGCGGTTGATAATGAAAGAGCCATCACGCTCAACAGGCACCTGTACGAAATCACGCTTGGCTGCACCGCCGCGATAACGAGTCAGGTGATTCCAGATAACCTCAACACCATTTTGTGGAATCGGGAATGGAATGGCCTGTTCAAAACCGACCACGGAGTTACCTTCGTTTTCAGTTTTGGCGTTGGTTGCGTTTTTCTTGGCCGCGTCCAACACTTTCTTGGGGTATGCGGTTGTGCGGTGTGTTTTGTACACATTCATTTTGAACGTGGGGTACTTTTTCAGCATTTCCAGCTGACCTGGTGACAGGTTGGCTTTGTATTGCTCAGCGTTTGCACCGGTGATGGTGAACAATGGCTTTTCATTGGCGAACGGATCGACCAAGTGTTGCCCTGGCTTGTAGCCTGCTGGTGCCTTGGTAAGGCCGCCGGTGTAGGCTGGAATGGTACCGGCGGCATTGCCCGCCTTTTCCGCACCAAATTCAGTCAGGGTTGTGCCCAGCTTTGCCGCTTCTTGCGCGCTGACAGCCGCTTGCGCGGTGCCAACAGCAAACAAGCTTGCCAGAGCCAGTGCTGTGAGTTTTGTTTGAAACTTCAACATAAAAATTCCTCCAGTGTGTCTCTGTTCTTAGAATGAGTAGGATGCGCTCAAAGAGATGAAGTCGCGGTCTTTCAGAACGTCATAATCTGCCGAGTTGGCAAAGGTTGTATAAGTAACCGACGCTTTAGTGTTGGCATCAAATTCAAACCCCAAACCCAAACCAACCGACTGACGGCCTTCATTAAAGGACTGTGCTGGTTCGGGAGACCAACCATCCACATCGTGAGACCACGCAATGGAAGGTACAAGGTCGACGCCCATGAATACATCGCGATACGTAGCTTGTGAACGTAAGCGATACCCCCAAGAAAAGTCGGTGACAAATCCATTGAAATCCCCAGTTTGGGCAGCGGATCCGAATACTGGCGAGCGGCCATAACGGATCCCACCGTTTCTGACGTCCGGCAACCCATCAACAAAAATTGCCGCCACTTCACCAACAAATACAACTTGGCTAGAGCCCAAGGCACGGTCAAAAGTTTTGATAAAAGTGTTTTGAATTTGGGTTACGTCAAATCTATCGAAGCCGTTCACGATCGAATTTGCCGGGGCATTAGCAACTCGCTGATTAAGCGCTGTTGGTACCGTCGCCCCACCCAAGGGACCGGCGAGCGCGTTGGTATTGCCGTTGGTTAAGCCAGCTCGCAGCAAATCGGTCGCATTGATTTGAATTGGCAAATCCTGCACCATTGACGCCTCTCCAGACCAAGCCCATCCGCCGACATTGGTAGCAAAGCTCAAACCAAATACCTTCAGGTCTTCCGGGTAATCGATAACATACGCAGAGTCGGTGTTGGCACCAAAGGTCAAGTTCGGATTAGATCCTTTGCTCAAGCTAGCCAAAGGTATGCGGCTGTGGTACTGCATCGCGTAAGCACCAAGTTCAGCATCCAGCGAATCAAAATAGCTGCGCAGCGCGAAACCAAATTGACCGCCATCGTCAGGCTGGCGATCGACAGTACGTGGCACAAAGGGAAGCTGACCTGCAACTGCAGGCGTAGTGAAGTTGGCACTGTCTGGCAAAGCCGTCAAGAAAGCCAAACGATCACACCCATCAGCCGCGAAATCGGCAGATGAAAAGTAAGTACCACAACCTTCTGGTACTGTCTTGCGCCATTTCAGCTGAACAAAACCTTCCAGGCTGGTTGTGTCGGTGACACCTAGATTGGCGTACAACATTTCAGCCGGTGTAAAACCTTCCTTCAGTTCTGCGCCGGGGCGACGGAACGCAGAGACATCGATAGTGTTCAGACCTGCAATTGGACTGAGCAAGAAAGTACTCTCACCCCAACTAATTACTTGCTTTCCTAAGCGGAGGTCAAGCGGCATGCCACCGACATCTGTATTGATATAGCCAAAAGCATCCAGCACATCAATGCCATCGAAACGTGCATAGGGATGAAAGCCGTTGTCATTCAAGCGCTGATCTCTTGCATTGTCGTTGGGCTCATGACCGTGGAACACACTCTTTTTGTTCAAGGTATAGTCGTAGAACCACTTCACACGGCTGAAGAAACCGTAATTGTCTTTCTTCAATTCAAAATCGTGAACACCCTTGATAATGGTCGAGAAGGTATCGCCCTTTTGGAAGTTCAAATTACCGTCATCACCGGTGTTAGATGCCCCTGTGCCGGTCTCACCCGCCGCATTCCTATTACCTGGCGAATAAAGAGCTCTGTCCTGCCCTTCAACTCGGAAACTTGTACCTGCACTCACCGTGGAGTTCACGCTGAGGTCGAAATCGCCAATCTGAAAATTGGCAGCCTGTACAGGCATCACAGCCGCGGCAAAAAGGCCCGCTGCGATCATGTTGCGCACGGCAACGTGTGTTCTTGTTTTAGAAAAAGAATGTTTGTTCATGTAGCCCCCAAATAATTATCGAGTCAGCGGGTGCGATACACCCGCAATTGCCGAACAGCCCTCAAGCCGAGGATGTCGGAAAATCAACTGAAAAATCGAATAGTTGTTCCGGCCTGCAACAGGCGCGAACCAACCTTATGGGGAACTTCGAGAACCTTGAGAAAAATAAGACATGTCACCTCCAGTAATTGCACCTTGATTGATGCTTTTTGCTAATTTTTTGCTTAGTGTAAAGCAGCTTTCCAAAAAATAAAACCGTAATTACAGTTTTGCTTATTTAGAGCGCCTTATCTAAAAATGTACCACCGGAGTAACATGAAATGTTGCGCGAATTGTCAATAGTCGCAATTTAGTAGTAATTTCACTACAGGGCTTGTCAGGACTTGATTCCGAGGTATCGGCTTACCACATTCTGAATTCGTGTCTCAAATTCTTGGGTGCGAAATTTGATGGGGCCGGAGTCCCTCAAGCGGGCATTGTGAAGGGCACCATAAACCACCTGTATGGCAAATGCCAAAGCCCGCATTGGGTCTGGGTGAACGGTGTTGTCAATGTGTTGTAACAGTGGCTTTGAAACCGTGGTGATAAAACCAAAACCCACATCCCGCATGGGTGTGGATTCGATAAAACCTTTGGATTCCCGAATAAAAGCCTCAGTCAAAATTGAGCTGTACTCGCCCTGAAAAATACCTACAAGAAAGCTGACTACTTCGTCGCAAATCAGTTTACCTTCCACGCCGACCCAATTGCGATCGTCAAACTGGCTGGCCGCACTCATGAGCAATTCCTGGCAACTTTCAGCAATCAAAGCGTCGAAGTAACTTTCTTTGTCCTCAAAACGGCTGTAGAACGAACCCACGGTGCAACCGGCTTCGGTGCAAATGTCCTTGATCGATATTTCTTCAAGCACACGGGTGTGCAAAAGCTTGCGCCCTGCTTTCAGCAGGTCGTGGCGCTTTTGAAGGCTGCGCGCCTGCATGGCTGGGCGCACACCTTGGGTATTTTCTACAGCTTCAGCTTTGGCTTGGTTTTTCACTGGAAATAAGAGCGCCCACGTGGAGTGGGCGCTGCAAGTAATCGATTAATAGCCGGATTATGGCATTAAATTTTGCAATGTGGGTAAATTCAAAGTGCCGCGCAGTGCCACCAAAGGTGTGATTAAGTCGCGTGAGGCGGTTGCCAAATATTGCGGGTGGTAACCATACACCAGCAAGCCAAGGGTTTCACCTTCAGCCAAACGTTCGGCCACGCCGGTCATTTCGACATGGCGCTTGCCGAAACCGCGAACGGGCGTGACCTGATCATCAATCAAGCGCCAAGCGCCATTCCGGTTCACACCCAGGCCAACAAACAACATGGGGTCGCAACCCGGCTCCAGCCCAGCCAAACCAATGGGCGACATGGCTGTTGCTGCATAAATTTCACTGCACAGCGGGTTCATCAACATGTCGACGGGCGGCGCAATTTCAAACGTAGCAGTTGGAATACCTGCCACGACGTTGACCCCTGCAGGCAATTCGATGGGCATGACCGCAGGTGCAAATGGATAGCGCAAAATGCCGGTAACCGCACTGGTGAGCACATTCAATGGGTCCGCACCAGGCGTGAAATCGATTGCAACCGGCTGAATGTTGCTGTTAGTCGCCTGGCCTTTGGCTTGTGGACCGAGGTTGCTGAAGAATGTGTTTTCGTTCACCCACACAGCTGCATTTTCACTGGCTGAACCCTGGCCTACGTCGTCATTCAGACTAAGGCAAACTTTGCCTTTGTTGGCAGCCAAGGTTGTAAACGCATTGGATTCGCTGGCGTTTTTGATTGCAGCAGCTTCCTGGGGCGTAAACAACTTTTCAACCAAAAACGCAAACTGCGCTTCCGGAATGCTGAGGGCACCACAAGCAAATGGACCACCTGGCTTCTGGAACTCAATTTCATTGAGACCGTTTTGTGCGCCCTGCTCGGTGAGGTCGGCCAAGCCCGGAACCATGGAAGGAGACAGGGGCAAAATATGACCGCTTTGGTGAGTTAACAAACGAACATCGGCTTTTTTGCCTTTGTCATCCTCAAGCGCGCGATAGCAGCTGAAGTTGTGGAAGGCATCGTTGAAGTTGAACAAAGTGTCCCGAAAGCCCTGGGTGAACAGAATATCAACCGGGTCTGGCGTTTTCTGGGCCAGGCCGGGCGTGACTTCGCTTTGAAGGAACGTTTGTGCGCCCGGCGCTTCAGGATCACACCAGTAACTGGGGCTGTGGTAACGGAAAAACTCGAGCGCACCTTCCGGGAAACGGTTTGCGGTGGCACCGCGCAGCAGGGTTTCGCGGATCAAGTTGTCTTGCCCGCTGGTTTGCAAAGCCATGGGGTCGCCTGCCTGTAACTTGGGCTGCAGTGAACCGGTTTCGCCACCAGCCACCAACAACAAGGCCCAACCCGATTTGACTGTGCCTGTGGGCTTGATATTGCCCTCCGCGGGCTCAAAGCTTTCAACACCGTACGCGCCGCCAGGGTTCAGGCTGTAGCGCAGGTCATTCCATGCAATATCTGGAGTTAGTGCGTCCAGGCGTTTCAGTGGGTCAATGTTGTGGATCAACAATTGATAGCCACCGCCATAGCTGCCACCCGTGGCACCAGCCACCATATTGAATTCACGGTTGCCGGCTGGTTTGGGTGAACTTGCGTAGCGCAGCCAGTCCAGGTTGGCCTCGGCCCAATCAAGTATTTGAAGCAGATCTTGCCCTTCAAAGTCAGGGTCCATGACCCGGACCGAACCGCCGCTTTCCCCAAACCCGCGCTGGTCGATGCTGATCATGCCGGCACCAGCCGCGATCAAGTCGCCCATGATTCCCCGCGGGCTGCTGGCCCTAGAACCGCCATAACCGTGGCCTTCCAACACCAGTGGGTTGCCCAGGTCACAGTTGAACTCGGCAGGTTCAAACACGGTGAATGCAATGTTGTGGCCGCTGGCCGATTGCAAGTTGACGCTGTAAATTCCACCACCTTCACGGGGCTGTGTTGCGTTGTCGCTGCAAGCAGTCGAAGTGAACTGCCGTTGCACGGCTTCCGGGTCGGGGTTTTTAAAGTTGGCCACCAAAATAGTGATTGGCTCGACTTCTTCATTGGGGTTCGTTGGGTTATTGGGGCCAGCCACACCCGCAGGGGTGTCGTCGCTGCCGCATGCTGCAAGGCCCAAGGTGGCGCCCAATAGGGCTACGAGCAACATTTTGTTGAAGGGTACTACGGTCATGGGTGTCTCCTGCCATCTCCGCCTTATGACTTGGGCGTTGTGGATTTGTGTTTGTATCCCCTTGTTACCGGGAGATGACAGGAATTAGATGTGCCAGAAGTGTCGCTAAGCCGACACTACGGAAGCCTACACCTGATGGTACATGCGATACCAGGCCGCAAATTCGGCAATACCTTGCGCCAAGGGCGTGGCTGGCCGGAATTGAGTGGCCAATTGCAACGCACTGACATCGGCACAACTTTGGCTTTTCTCGAGAATTGGACCGGTGATGTATTCCTTGATCGCGGTTTTGTCCAAAGCATGTTCCAGCGCTGCAATCAATTCTTCAATCGACACTGGCAAGCTGTTGCCCACATTCAAAAGTCGCCATGGTGCGTTGCTGGTGGCTTGGTCGGGGGCTTCAACCAACCACACCGGGTTGGGTTCGGCAGGGGTGTCGCTGGCACGCAATATGGCCTCAACCAAATCAGCCACGTAGGTGTAATCGCGGGTATTGCTGCCATCGTTGTAAATCTGAATGGGCTTGCCTTCCAGAATACGTTTTGTAAATGCGAAGAGCACGGAGTCGGGCCTGCCCCAGGGACCGTACACCGAGAAAAACCGCAAACCGGTGGTGGGTAAATTGAACTGGTGGCTGTAGGAATGCGCAATCAATTCGCAAGCGCGCTGAGTGGCTGCATCCAGGCGCTGCGGGTGGTTGGCACTGTCGCGCTCGCTCATGGGTTTTTGAAAACCGGCGCCATACACCGCATGGCTGCTGGCGTACGTTAGATGGTGAATTTTGAAATGGCGGCATGCTTCCAACAGCGACACAAAACTGTTGATGTTGTTTTGCACGCATTCGGCGGGTTTGTCTTGCGACAAAAACTTGTCGGTTTGACCCGCCAGGTGAATGACCCGCTGAACCTTGTAAGTTTCAAGGCATTCATGTAGCTGCGTGCTGTCGCAAAGGTCAGCGCGCACCGTGTGGTATTTCGAACCGGTGGCTTTTGCGATTTCATCGAGCATGGTCAAGCGCTCACGCTTGAGCCGGGTGTCGTAATGACTGTTCAGGGAATCAAAACCAATCACCTTGTCGCCGCGTTCCAGCAGTGCCTTGGCCGCGTGAAAGCCGATGAAGCCAGCATGGCCGGTGACCAGTACGGTTTGCTTCTGGCGCGCCTGCTTCACCAGGCCCGGATCGACTGCCTCAAGCTCGGCCAATTCCTCGGTTTGCAATTCGTCTGTTTTGGGTGCTGCATTTTTGAGCTGATCCGGGGCCGGAAAGGCCTCCATTTTGATTCCCATATTGGTTCTGCATGCGCGGTAGAGGAACCTAACCTTACCCGAAACCGATTGATTGTCAATCCGGTTGTTGATCCGCCAAGCGCCTTTTCAACGCTGGCTCCAACATGGATAGAAGGCTCTCGATGCAATCCGAAACGCTGTGTTCGTGGGTTTGCAAGATCAAACCAGGATTCTCGGGCACTTCATAGCCAGCGCTGATTCCGGTGAACAGCGGAATTTCTCCGCGACGTGCACGGCCATACAAGCCCTTGGGGTCGCGTTGTTCGCACACTTCCAGCGGAGTGTTCACATAGACTTCAAAAAACTGATCTTCATTGAACAAGGAACGTGCTTTATTGCGGCTTTGGGCGTGGGGCGAAATCAGCGACACGATCACCACCAAACCGGCATCGACCATTAATTTACATACCTGTGCTGTGCGCTGCACGTTGCTGGCTCGATCTTCCTGCGAAAACCCAAGGTCACTGTTCAAACCATGGCGCAAACAGTCACCATCCAGCATTGCGGTGTGAATACCCTGGTGGTGCAATTTATTTTGTAGCGCCAATGCGAGAGTGGTTTTTCCTGCGCCACTCAGGCCAGTGAACCAGACCACACATGCGGCATGATGCTTTAACAATTCATGCTGATACAGGGAGATCATTTTGCGCACAGGTGATCAGTTGCGGATGCTGGGCTTCGTCAAGATTCATGATCACACCATTTCGACAGTCGGGAATAACCACGGTGTCAAAGAACTCGCGTGCGACACCTTCAAAAGTGATGGCCTGGATGACGTGGCCAGTTTTCAAATTGACCGCAATCAGTTGGCAACGGTCTGGCAGATGCAGCGCTTTCAAACGATCATGCAGCGGAAAGTCTGGAACATAGCCATCGTGCCGGGGCTTGCTGATGCCAAAAATTGCATAGTCACCAATAAAGCTCAAACCCCGCCCGTACCCGCCCACAAATGCAATGCAATCGTAACGCCCACTGCTCAAATCGATACGCCCAATTTCACCGGCACCACTGTTCAAAACATACAATTCACCATTGTGCAAACGCGGGCTGTGTGGCTGAACCAACCCAGTGCACACTGCTTCCTGATCGCTTGCGGACCACACTTGCCCGCTGTTAAATGGCAGTTTTCGCCAACCCTGCGGCTCGGCAGTTGCAGCAAACATGCTGACATATTTCAATTCACCATCATCCATACAAAGTCCATTGAGATGACAACAATCCTCAGGAGTTAACTGGGTGATGAACTTGGGTTGCCACGCTGGCTTGAAGCTGTGTACCGGGCTAAGCGACGCAATGCAACTGTAGCGCGCCGCGACAAACAAGGGCTGCCCGTGTTGATCAAAATCGAGTTCATGGGTATCCAGATCACCCGTGAAATGAATACTGCGCGGGCTGTAGCTACGCTGGTAAACCGGACTGGACACTTGTGGGTGAGCCAGTAAATCGTAATACAGGCGAATGTCTGTTTTGCAAGCCACCGCCAGGTGATTGCCATGAATGGCCATGCCCATGCACAAGGGAAACCTCACCACGTGAAAATTCAAACTGCCAGGAGTGGGTGCGCTGACCACATGCAAGTCGCCCATACTGCGCGTGCCCAACAGCACAGTAAAACCGAGCTGTTGCTGCAGTGCCACCCACTCTGGATCGCAATGCACCTGCGTGTGCACCGAAGGATGAGTTGACTGAACAAACGGTTTTTGCACTTTCGCACCTTCGTTTGAAGAATGATAGGAACAGCACCAGATTATTCGAGCCTGAAGGTTTCGCCTTCACCCTTCACGGTTACCCCATTTTGATCCAGCTGGCTTTGATCGATTTGCCCGCTGCAATCACCTTCACCTGGTTACCCTCGGCATACAGTTCAATGCCCTCGCTGGCGACCGACACCACTTTGGCCTGCCCTGCATTCACGATCACGGTTGCAGTGGCATAACTACCATCGAGTGCACTGGTACTGACGGTGTAATGACCATCTGATTTGGCAGCAAACAACACAGCGGGCAAACCAACCCCGGCGTAAACTTGCGCAGAACCAGTGTTCAATTGTTCAGCCTGCACCGTGTTGGCCACAGCTGAATTGGCTCTCAAATTGTTAACTTCAAGGTCTGCGATTCTAGCCATTTCGGCTTCCAGGCGTTGCGAATATACCGAATTTGCACGCACCTGCTGTGCGGTAAAATTGCTGACCTTCAACTCAACCGCGTTCACAGTCAGCAGCGAACCATCTGCCGATTCACTAAAATTTTTCGTCCAGCGTGAATTGATGTTGTTGATCAAATCTGAATTGTTTTTCACCTGTCCATCCAGCGTGAACAAGGCGTCATCCAGCCGCTCAATTGCGACTGAATTGGTTTGAATGGCCACAGCATTCTCGGCAATTTTCTGAATGTTCAAATCAATTGCATTTTGCATGCCGTCCATGCGTTTGCCTGCATCGGTTCTCCAGCTTTCCAGCGAAGTAATGCGGGTGTCGTGTTGATTCACGCGGTCGTCGAGCACGGTGATTCGCTGGCCTTGATCTGCCACCGTTTTGTCGAGTACTTTGACCTGCTTGCTTAACTGCCCAACACCCATGGCTGCCATGGCACCCAAAGCGCTGTAGTCCACTGACATCATGCCATCGGCACGGGTTGCCACAGCCTCGGGAAACAGATTCTGAATTTCTTGCGCGATCACACCAATTCGTCGGCCCAGATTGGGGTTGGCCAGGTACTCATAGCTATAAGTTTGCAGTTGTTCAAGTCTGCTTAAAACCGAACCCGTATCTTGTACCTGAATGTTGGTTTTCAACCTGCGATCGGAGCTGACATTGAAGGCCGTGGCTTGCATGTAACCACTTGCAATCACATCGCCATTGCCGGCCACTCGAAAAACAGGGTTGTAAGAATTATCGGGATTGAGTCGCCCCACTTGAAACTCATCAGCAGTTGGTTCCCCAAAAGTTTGAACGTTGTCTCCTATCGCGATTCGAAAAATGGACTCATCAAACGCCGGATTGAATCGATAAATGGACAATCTGTCAGTCGACTCTGAATCGGGCCCCAGGCTCAACACTTGACCAGTCGAAATTTGAGCACCGCCAGCTGCATAAAGTTTCGATGAAAAATTGGATACCCCTGCCACATGAAAAACAGTGTTTGCGATGGTGTCATTGCGGGAGGTGGAACCAATAACAACCTGATCATCGACTGACGACACGACACCGTCTTTGCCTGCACCCAAGGCACCCAGTACGAGGGTATTGGAGGTGGTGACGCGGGCAAATGCGCCGATTGCAGAGGCATAGTTCAGATTGTTCGACAACACATCACTCGACCTGCCCAAGCCCGTGTTGTAGCTGCCTGTCGCATTGCCAAACAAGGCATTCATCCCCAATGAAACATTGGAGTTACCGGTGGTGTTGGAGTAAAGAGCATTCAGACCCACTGCCGTGTTGTCAAAACCCGTGGTGCTGCCAAACATCGAGAAAGTGCCCAAAGCCGTGTTGTTCAAACCGGTGGTGTTATTTTGCAGCGCATTGCGGCCCACCGCAGCGTTGTTGTAACCGGTGGTATTGAATATCAGGCTGTTATAACCCAACGCACTGTTGTTATAACCGGTGCTGTTGGTGAGCAAGGCGTTTCGGCCCATGGCAATGTTGTAATAACCAGTGGTGTTGTTATTCAAAGCACCGCGACCCACAGCAGCGTTGGAATGCCCTGTGGTGTTCTCGAACAATGCATTGTCGCCCACCGCGGTGTTTTCATTGCCGCTGGTATTTTTCAAAAGCGCATTGGCACCCACTGCCACGTTATTGGAACCCGTGGTGTTGCTCAACAAGGTGTTAAAACCCACCGCAACATTTCGCTCACCCAAGGTATTGGTCAACAAACTATTTGTACCGAAAGCGCTGTTGTAATCGCCGCTGGTATTGCCCAACAAAGCGTTGACCCCAAAAGCACTATTCTCAAAACCATCGGTGTTGTTCAGCAATGAATTGACACCCACAGCCGTATTTCGATAACCCGTGGTTGTATTGCGTTGGGAATTAAAACCAATCGCAATATTTTGATGCCCACTGGTGTTGTTGTACAAAGCATCTTGCCCGATGGCCACAATTTGATAACCTACATTGTTGGTGTACAAGGCGTTGTCTCCCAGCGCCACGTTTTGAGAACCCGTGGTGTTGGAGAACATCGCATTCGCACCTATCGCATTGTTCTGTGCGCCAGTGGTATTGCTGTAAAGTGCATTGACACCCAATGCGTTGTTGCGGCTACCCGTGGTATTCAAGTTCAGCGCATTTCGGCCAACACCTGTATTGTCAAAACCCGTGGAGGTGTTCACCATGGCATACACGCCCACGGCAGTGTTGTTATAGCCTGTGGTATTGGCGGCCAATGTGTATGTACCAATGGCCGTGTTGTACGAACCTGTGCCATTCAGGGTCAGCGCATTAAAGCCCACACCAGTATTGAAAATTCCGTCAGTAGACACTGCACTGGGCGACAGACTGGTGAGCACGCCTTCGCCGACCGCCACATTCCCTGCACGTGGATCAGCATCTAGCGCATTCAGGCCGAGCGCCAAGCTGCTTTGCGGAAAAGCCGCCCCCGCGGTGCTGGTGTAAGTAAGCGCAGCGTCAATATTTGCCTTGTTCACAGGCGCAACTTGTTCACCATTAACATACAGGCTTTGTACATCAACCCGCCCTGCAAATACCGCAGATTGATCAGGGTTCAGAGTAAGTACCGTGTTGTAGGTTTGCTCACCCACTCCGCCAGATCCACCCTGGCCAACGCGAAAAACAAGTCCGTTTTCTGCACCGCCTACATCAATGGTGGTAGTGGTAGCAGCTGATCGAATACGAAGGTGATCCCAGCCAGCATCGTTGCTTGAAGA
Organism: Limnobacter sp. MED105; assembly: GCF_000170915.1. Lineage (GTDB taxonomy): Bacteria > Pseudomonadota > Gammaproteobacteria > Burkholderiales > Burkholderiaceae_B > Limnobacter. The sequence goes on along the minus strand of NZ_ABCT01000001.1, from coordinate 583,057 downwards.
CATCACACGCAGATCACGCAACTGCGTGTAGTTGGCTGCATCGCCAGTATTCAGAAACACATTGCCCGATGCGCGCAAGCCACCTGTCACTTGAAGCTTATTGCCACTGCCGTCATCGCCAGTCGCACCAATTACAGCAGTGTCAGTGGTGCGACCCAACACGACTGTGTTGGATGTGGTGACCGAAGAATCATTGCCAATCGTGACTGCATAGGACAATGCATCGCCAATTGTTGCGCTATTCCCCAAGGCGATGTTGCTGGTGCTGGTCAGGGTGCCGTTGCCAGCCAGGTCGCCAATTAAAATATTGCGACTGCCGGTGGTGATTGTATTGCCTGAACGGTGACCTATCGCAATATTCGTATTACCAGTGGTTAACGCGGGCATGGCGTAGTGGCCCAGCGCTGTGTTGGATGCACCCGCACGCAACTCGCCAAACGTGCTGTTACCCACCGCGGTGTTGTACTGACCTTCCGAGTAATACAGGGTGTTGGTACCTACGGCGACACTTTCTGAAGCAGTAGCCCTGAACATTGAAAATGCACCAATCGAAGTCACATAAGCGCTGGTACTAATGGTGTCTGCGGCGTAAGCGCCAATTGCGGTGTTGTAAAAGCCCGTGGTGTTGCCATTCAAGGCTGCATCACCCATTGCCGTGTTGTAGTACCCGGTAGTGTTGCGGCCCAGGCCAAACTGCCCCACTGCCACGTTGCTGCTGCCTGTGGTGTTTGCCATCAGTGAATAGGCACCCACCGCCACATTGTCATCGCCTGTGGTGTTGGCTTGCAAACTGTAGTAGCCATTCGCCGTGTTAAAACTGCCTTCGGTGTTGAAATACAAAGACCATGCACCCGATGCCGTGTTGTAGTACCCGGTGGTATTGCTGTACAGGCTTTTGTAACCCAATGCCGTGTTTTCATCGCCGTAGTCATTGGTGTAAAGCGCTTGATAACCAACACCTGTATTCCAGGTTCCAGATTCAGTGCCATATCCGGTTGTAGCCATTTGACCCAGCACACCATCGCCAACCGCCACGTTGCCCGCATTCTTGCGTCCTGCCAAAGCCCCAGTGCCAAGGCCCAGGTTGGGTTCGGCATAAAAGGTAGAGCCTGTGTCACTGGCATAAGAAAAGGCAAAGGTCGCTGGTACACCCAACACGCTCAAGGAACCAACATCCACATTGCCGGTGAAACGTGCATTGCCAGTCACTTGCAGACGGTTTCCACTGAGGTCGTCAATGCTGCTACCCATCACAGTTACATCACTGACTCGCCCCAACACCAGGGTGTTGGAAGTGCCCACCGTTGCACCCGCACCAATGGCCGTGGCGTACTGTATTTCAGTGGCCACACTAGGCAAGGTAAATGCACCCACAAAAGTGTTGAAACTGCCTGTGGTATTTGCATTGACCGTATTAACTGCGCCCCCCGTGTAAGGAGAGTATCCAGCCCAACGCCCCAGTGCTGTGTTGTAATCGCCAGTGGTATTTCCACTTAAGGTATTGGTACCCAGAGCGACGTTTTCAATACCATCGGTGTTGGAGAACAACGCCTGATGACCCACAGCGGTGTTTTTATAACCTGTAGTGTTGCTGTACATCGCCTCGCTACCCAAGGCGACATTTTCAAAACCGGTGGAGTTGTAAAACATCGCAATTTGGCCAACTGCCGTATTTTTGTAACCACTCGTGGTACTGAACAAGGCAACCTGACCCAAAGCAGTGTTGTTGTCACCAGTGGTCAGGTTGTAGGCCACGCCGTCACCCATTGCGGTGTTATTGCTGCCCGTTGTATTTCCAAACAAAGCACCGTAACCCACACCGGTATTCTTGTTGCCCAAAGTGTTATTGAAAAGGGCGATGTTGCCGATTGCTATATTCTTGAAACCCGAGGTGTTTTGATTCAGGGCATTGATGCCGATTGCAGTGTTTGCGCCACCGCCCGATGCCGCACCAACCATTGCACCTACGCCAATGATTACATTGGGTTCGGCCACGCCACCAGCGGAGTCGCTGAGCAACAAACGTGTTGCTGAAATAGAGCCATTGGCAATTACATCGCCATTGCCAGCAACTCGGAATACTGGGTTGTAAGTTGTTTGGTCAAAACTGAGTTGACCAATTTGAAATTCATCGGCCTGTGGATGTCCAAATGTGTTTGGATTGTCCCCAATGACCACACGCATGACGGTTTGATCGTCTGCGAGATTGGACCGATAAATGAATTGGGAATCCGAGCTCTCAAAATCTCCGCCGAAGCGTAGCTTCTGGTCGGTGGGGATTAACACCCCACCTTGGAAATTGACAGCACCGCTAAAGGTTGCATTTGCCGCGTACAAATCGCCATTCAAATTTACATTGCCTTCAACATACAATTTCGTGTTTGGGAAGGTGTCGTTGCGCGCCGTTGAGCCGATGACGATTTGGTCATCTAACAACGTTCCTGTTTTGTTGATAGCCAAAGCACCAAGAACCACCGTGTCTGAAGTCCCAACGCGACTATCAACTCCCAAGGCAGTTGCATAGTTGAGTTGTAACGCACCCTCTCCTCCAGAGTAAGCGCCCAAGAAAGTATTTCTAGCACCTGTTGTTGTTGGATTAATAAGGCCACCATATCCGCCGTTTGCCTGACCTGCAGTGCGACCCAAGGCAAGGTTACTGTCTCCTGTGGTTAAACCCCTTAAGGCAAATGAACCCACGGCAACGTTACCTGTGCCAGTAGTAATATCGCGCATGGCAAACCGACCTATTGCCACACTGTTGTTGGCGGTCGTTCCAGAATAGGCTGCATCGTGCCCTATCGCAACGTTTGAACCCCCAGTTGTCGATCGGTAAAGTGCCCGGGAACCCAGCGCTGTATTAAAACTGGCAGTCGTGGCGTTATACAAAGATGCCGTACCCAGCGATGTGTTTTCATTGCCAGTTGTGTTGGCCAGTAATGTGTTCTTACCAATTGCAACGTTGTCAGTACCTGTTGTATTTGCGCGTAAGGCATTGAAACCAAATGCGCTGTTGTCAATTGCTGTGTTGTTTCTTAATGCGTCGTAACCGACCGCTGTGTTGTAGTTTCCGGTGGAATTCAAGTAAAGCGCACCTGAACCCACCGCCACATTGGAAAAACCGGTGGTGTTGTAGTACAGAGCGCTATAGCCCACCGCAGTGTTCGATGTGCCCGACGAATTGAAATACAGGGACTGCGAACCCATGGCGGTGTTGTAATAACCCGTGGTGTTGGAATACAGGCTTTTGTAACCCACGGCAGTGTTTTCATCGCCGTAGTCGTTGCTGTAAAGGGCCTGATAACCCACGCCCGTGTTCCAGGTACCCGACTCATCGTAATACCCAAGTGTGGCCATTCTCCCCAATACATCCATACCGATGGCCACATTGCCCGCATTTTTTCGACCTGCCAATGCGCCTGTTCCCAGCCCAAGATTGGGTTCAGCATAAAAGGTGGAGCCTGTATCGCTCGCATACTGAAAAGCAAGGGTGGCAGGTACTCCCGCCTGACTGATCGAGGCCACGTCAATGTTGCCGTTAAAGAACGCGCCCGCAAATGTGGGCGTGCTGGTGGTGGCAATGTCTTGCGGCAAACTAAGCACCACATCGCCATTCATGGCGCTTGCAATGACCTGGTTGTTGGTGCCAGCAATACTGAGTACCCCTGTATTGGAAATGGTGATGCTTCCCGCACCGTTGAGCACCCCGATTCCGTCGCCTGCGGTGATTGCGCCCAAAGCGAAACCTGCGCCTGTGCCAATCAGCAAACTTCCTTGCGCAGCAGCACTCGAATCAACACCAGTGCCGCCAAATGCAGCCCCCAATACGCCACTGCTTACGTTGCTTGCATTCAGGTCGGTTAGGGCTGCACCATTGCCGGAAAAACTGTCGGCGGTTACGCTGCCGGAGAATGTGGCAGCGTTTCCCGCCAGTGCACCTGTAATGGTTGCACTCGCAGCTTGAAAGTCAGCGACGGTAACCTTGCCGGTGGTGTAGGCTAAGGCGCCAGCGCCATTGGCTGCTGAATCATCATTGAACTTGCTGGCATCCACAGGCTGCCACGCACCACCGACATAGCTGTACAGTTTATTGCTTTCAAGTACCAAGCGAATATCACCTTCTTCACCTGGCATTGCGGTCAACTCAGCATAAGTTCCCACAGCACTTTTGAACTGTTTGGACGACGTTTGAGAAGGGGCTGTCACCTGAACATAATCATCGCCCAAGCCCCGGCGATTGGCGAGAATATACGTGCAGCTTGTTTCCATGCTGCCATTCAAGCCTGGGGAAACCACGGCATACACCAAGGGATTGACAACTCCTTGCCCAGCCAGAAAACTGCTGTTGGATGTGGAAGCGCTGTTGTCCCATGCACAGTAACCCAAAGGTCTGCCTGCACCATCTCGCTGAGGCAGGTTAACCGACGAAGGAACAGAGCCCATATCAACCGGATATCCACTCACCAGCGTGCCCATTTCGCTGGCCCGCAGTACACCATTGAATTCGGCCACATAACCTTGCATGCCTTGGCTTACTTGCGCCACTGTGTTTTTCAGGGTGAACTGGCGAATAAGCTGCGTGGCTGTAAAAGCGGCCGCAGAGTCACCAGACCGACCCACCGCAGGCGACACCACCGCAGCACCCAAACCAAGTGCCACCAGGTAAGGTAAGGCATGCTGTACCGCTACAACAATTGGTTTTGGTTTAAAACTGATCGGGCTGACTTTGAAATTATTCTTCTTCATGCGAACCTCTAGTTCAAAACCGCAAACACGAGTTCATCGCCATTCGCGATGATTGAACCCTCGTACTGACGAAGCAGGCGTTCTCGAGTTGGCGATGCTCCGGCACTAACCCGCGGTATTAATCGAAGCCGTATACCACCGGCTTCAGTGTGCTCGTAAACCCACTCCTCGAAATCGGGTGGGCTGACAGGCAATGGAATGCCATCGGGCATCAAGGCGAGGGGCAAGGGGCCATTCGGCGTGGGGCACATCACCGCTGATATCACGGCTATGTTCCCAGTCGTTGCCGGAGCTGGGTAGGCATGGCGTGTGTCAAACTGCCCATGATCACCATCGGGATACACCGCTGCACACAGCATGATTTTTCCCTTGATCACTTCAAGCTGTACCGCAACCTCACTCACCGTGTCTTGAACCGACTGCCCCTGTTGTGCATTGGTGTTCAGGCGTGCATAAGCAGCACCCACAATTGCAAGCAAACCAATGCCATACAGAATGTAGGAAGCGATGAACCCGCTTTGTTGCCGAAAAACTGTCCTGTTCACGATTGTTTTCACCCCATTTTCTTGCACGGAATTCGGTGCATACCGGGTTAACGGGTGAAAGCATGCACACCCATATCCCTTGCTTTGGTGAAACCGGGCGAAAAAAAAGCCCGCTACCGCGGGCTTGGCAAGGTATCTATGTTTTAGTTTTCCTGAATGACTTTGAAGTACACATACTTGGTGTCGCTGGTTGCAATGCATCCCTCGGGCCAACCTGCGGGATCTGGTGCGGTACTTATTGCAGAAATTCCAGCGTCTGTGGTGCCTGTGGTCCACACCGACAAAGCAGTGCCCGCGACTGGGATGGTTGAGGTTCCATACAACAGCGTATTGACGCGCCCACAAACGTCTTGCCTCAGCCCCGGCAGTATGACCATGGGGTCTACGGCGCCAGTTGCCAATCCTTTACCCGGCGTTACCTTGTTGATATACCAATGTCCAGCTGACAATGCCGAGGGGGCCTTGATGACCGTGTCTTCACCGTTGGCAAAAGCAGTAGTTGGCATGATTTGCGGTGACGCGTAACGGGCCGCCGGGTCAAACAAACCCTGGTTGGTGGTATTCGAAAAATCAAGCGCTGTTTGCACGGCAGACGAACCAAAATCGCTTGAGTATCTGGCCACGCCATCGCGCAAATCGCTGGCCTGTTTCAGAATAACCGAGGCATTTACTTTCGCCTGTTCCACATCAGTTTGCGAAGTTGGACTTCGGTTGGCCAATGCAAAACCACCCAGCACTGCTGTCATCAAGGCAATGCCGAACAGCAAGGCCGCCTGAATAAAACCCGTCTGTTTTTGCTTGCGCAAAAGGGTTGCGGGATTGGAAATAGACTTCATGATGTTCTCCTTGATTACTTGTGTTGCTCAAGCCTTGCTTGTTGAATCGAATTAACCCAACTCCACCTTGGCCTGCCTGCGGGCCTGTTCAAGTTCGGCGTTGAATTTCTCTAAAGCAAGGGCCTGAACAATGTCTTGCTTCAATTCTTCCACTGTGGGTTTTTTCAGTTGTTTGCTGTCTTCAATCTTCAAAACCAAAAGACCGTTGCGCAATCGAAGTACTTCACTGAACTCGCCCTTTTTCATTTTCGAAACTACCCGCCCAAGGTTATAGGGCAACGCCTGGGCAACCGCATAGCCATCACCTTGCTCCACCAGTGGCTTCAACTGATCGAGCGCATCCTTTTCGCCCTTCCTCAGTTTTTCCAGTGTTTGCTGAACATCTTTTTGATCGTTGCTCAGGTAGTAACTGACTTTCCATTGTTGAAAATTCTGGTCGAGTACATTGGCATCGTAGTAAGCCTTGACATCATCATCGCTGACAGCTTTGCGCAATTCTTCCATTCGTTTGGTGGTGTACAGCGTAGAAAGTACTTCGCGCTCGGCTGCGCGAAGGGCGGCTTTGGCCTCTTCCACGTACATCTCGCGACCCCGTTCTGCAGCCACCACTTTGTTGATATAGCGGTCAATCACAATGGCGCGGTCTACACCGGATTGCAGCATGACGCCCAACTCCATTTCAGTGATTTTCATGCCATTGATGCTGGCCACTTCCCGGTCCGACTTTCCTGAAGAATCACCTGCTGCAAATGCACTGGCCACAGGTGAAACACTTGGGCTGGAAGGCCCCTGAAAAGCAGTCCAGCCTGCCCATGACACCAACCCCGCCAAACCCAGTGCAGCAACACTCAGGGTTAATTTCTGTTTGGCAAACGGTATGCCCAATTTGTTGTCCGATTCACTCATCGCCCTGTCCCCTCAATTTAACTTCTACTTTCTCGGTCATGCCTTTGACGATTGCCATAGAAGCCTGCCCCGAGCAACCTGCCAGGCAAATTTCCTCGGCATGCCACACCACGTCTTTTGAAATACCCTGGACACTGTTCAACACGTACATGAACTCGGCGTATTTGGAAGGGTCTGCAATATCAATCTTGATGCTGTCGCGATTGGCTAACACCTGAACATCCGGGCTCAACCTGCCCAACACACGCGCATAATCCTCATAGACCACTTTCCCGACCGGTACGCGCTTTAAAGTGAACTCCGGCAACTCCTGACTTTTTCGTTCAATCTCATTGGCGCGGAGAAAGTCGTTGACCGAAAACGCGGCAAGAATCACCATGATCACTGCACACATCATTGCAAATACCGGTGCCAACCCCATCAGGCGACTGGCCTCGGCGACCCACAACGAGCTGTTGTTCTTTAAATCGAGCTTCACTTGACTGACTCCTTCTTGCCTTGTTTACGTACACTTAGAAGCCCTTCCATATCCCTTAGATCGGTGACCACATCGCGCCCCAGAGAATCGAGGTAGTCCTGACTCACCCAACTGGGCAGGATCAACTCGAAAGATTCGTCGTCCTCGCCCTTCATGGTGTACTTCTCAATCCACCCCCCCGATCTCACAACAGTTGCTGACACTTTTTGTATTCTGGATATTTGGCGTGCCAGGGGCTGCTGCACACTGAGCTTGAGCAGGGTGGCATTCAAGTCATTCTCAACCGCTTGCGCATTAAGACCGCTTGCAGCCTGACTGTTGGTGTATGCGCTTGCGACCTGTGCCCCCAGAAACACCATGGATGCCGAAATCAAGACACCGATGGACCCCTTCATCATCAAGGCACTAAAACGCTCGGTGATGCCCTGAATGGCCTGGGGAATACTGCTGAGCGGTTTACCGCCCTTGTGTTCAATTTCGACGATGTGCAAATCAAGACCAATCAAATAGTCTTTCAACACATCCTGGTCGTTACACAGCAGGCGAACACTACCGCCCTCAATGATCAAAGCAACGGAGTAGTCGGCGCCGTGCATCAAGTAAATTGCATCACCGACATGCAAAGGCCCGTCCGGTAAAACATCAACAAAAGGCAAGTTAAAACCTGGCGCCGAACTGAGCCAAGCGCTTTCAATGGCGAAGTAGTACACATGGCCTGAACGCTCGGCAAGATACGCATGAAGCCGGTTGGTACCCAAAATGGCGTAAGCCTGATTCATCACTACTTTCTGTGCACTGCCAGTGCCAACCGGCAAGCGCCCCGCAATCAGGTTGGAGTAAATGCTTTTTAAATTGATGGCTTCCACGGCTTAAGCTCCAGACAACACAACTTCGTTTTGCAAATACACCACGGCCAGACTGAACAACACCGCAATACCTGAGTAAGCAAGAGAAGCGACGAATGCAATGACTGCAAATTTGCGTGCAGCGCTGTTGGCTTTGTCATCGCGGGTTTGTGATATCGAGGCCAGGCACTCAGCCAGTTGAGCCTGGTCTTTGTGCGCCCGAATCAACAAGCGTTCGCTGCTGTCCAGCAAGGGATGATTGAAAGCAACAGCAGGCTGCTCACCAATTTCGCTGCGATCGGTGATGGTTTGCCAGAACAGGGATACAGTGGGTGTGATGGTGCCTTTACGTGCAATTTGTACCGCATTCAAAAAGGCCACACCACCGGTCAACAAAGAGCCCAACACGCGGGTGGTGGCAGCGATACCGGAGCAAATCAGCAACTCGCCTATCACCGGCACTTTTTCCAGAACCCCAAAAGCCTGTGTGCGGGTTTTCTGATCAGGCGACAACACCAGCATAGTGAAATAAATCAGGATCAGAAAAAACACGAAAGAGAAAACCAGCAAGCCGTTGTTAACCCATTCGGCCAACGCCAACGAGCTGTTGTATTGCGCAACCTTGGCAGGGTCTTCGCTCATCAATGGTGTTGCTTTCAATTGCTCAATCAAACCAAAACGCATGCCGATTACCGTAGACACCGCCATGATCAAATCCAGTGCAGTCCAGGTGACAGCACCAAACATCAGCTTCAGTGTTGCAGAGCCTTTCTCATAAAAACTGACTGCAGTTTCAAGCGCCTCACTTAGCTGGCCTGCAGCTTCGCCGGCGCTTAACACCGCCAAAGTGGAGTCATCAAACCAGTTCAGCAGTTCCACCGCAGCCACAAAACCAAACCCCTGCCGCAACGCATTTAAAGCCTGATTCAGGATTAAGCGTGGCTCACCCAGCTCACCCAAAATCACCTGCTCAAGCGACTTCTCGGGCGACAAACCCGAGCGCACATTGAACGCCAGCGCCTGCAAGAATTTCTGTTTGTAGCTTCGGCTTACCTTCGAGCCAAACAGACGAGACAATCTGCCTTTGGCTTGCAGTTCGAACACATCCAGCACCACCCCCCCACGGTCAATGACTTGCTGAATAGCCTCGCGTTTTCTTGATGCGGTGATCACCAGTTGGTGGCGAAAATAACCACTCAATCTCTCGTCAGGTCGGGCGGTTGCATCCAGCATTTGAGGGGCCAGATAATCGACACGAAAATTTGAAATCGACATGCTCAGTCCCCCGCCACACCAAGTACCTGAAGAACACTGGGCCAATCGACCAAGCCCTGATCCAGAAGGGTCTGCAAGGTTTGGAGTCGGCTGGTGTAATCAACCCCGTTCTCTTCGCGCAAGTCGACAGGAAGCTCCAGGCTGTGACTTTTGAAAGCCCTCACAAAACGGCCACGCATTGTTTCGTCAGCGGGCACATGCAGGGTTTCATGCGCTGCTACCCTGCCTGAATAACCCAAACCAGCGCAGCGAGTACAGCCCACCTTGTAACGCAAACCAGCACGTGGCTGAATCAGGCCACCGGTAAGCCGAAGCGCCTGTGATTGAAAGTGTTCAAGCGCTTCGCCCTGTACCGGCCGGGCACAGGAACACAGGCGACGCACCAAACGCTGGTGAATAACCACGCGCAGAAAATGCGCCAACAAAAATTCTGAATCTGCACGGTGTGCCGGGTCAATCATGGAGAGGAATCGTTCGCTGACCTGTAACACGCTGTTGGCGTGAATGGTTGAAATAACCAGGTGACCGCTTTCCGCGAAAGCCAATGCAGCGCGTGCAGAGTCTGCATCGCGTACCTCGCCGAATATCAGAATATCCGGGTCTTGGCGAAGTATTGAACGCTCAAGTTCAATGGCTTTCTGCTTCACCAAAGCCTGCAATTGAATTTGTTTGGCAAACGGCAAAATGTATTCAACGGGGTCTTCAACAGTAATCACATTCATGGCGTCTCGCCTGAATCCGCAGGCCACGGTGTACTGCGTTGTACTCTTGCCTGAACCTGTAGCACCGGAAATAAATACCAAGCCTCCAGTTTTACCAGTTTGATTGGTAATGCTTTTGATCAACTCTGTCATTTTGGGTTGCCCGGGAAACAGAGCACCCAGACTGGGCAAAAGCGATGCATCCAGAGCACGCAACACCACCGATTCACCATCCACCAAAGGCTGCGTCGAGATCCGAAAATCCACCACGCGGCCCTCATGTTCTACAGTCAATCGACCATCCTGAGCTGTGCGGCTATTGGATGCATCCATGCCCGCTTCAATTTTGATGCGGGCCACCAGCGATTGCATCAACAACTCGGGCAGCAAATGGGTTTGCCGCATCACAGAATCAACCCGGTAAGCAATCCATGCATCGGGATCACCTTTGCGGCTGAGGTGAATATCACTGGCTCGCAGCGACAAGGCCTCCTTCAATACTGCATACACCAGGCTGCGCAAACGGCCGGCCTCCAACCCCTCGTGTCGAAGCACGGTGATCAGGCCGTTGACTGAACCCGATTGTTCGATGCGCAACAGCAAGTCGCACACCTCTTGGCGACTGGATGGTAAAAACTTCAATGCAGAAACAGGTGCACGTAAAATTTGGCGAATGCGATCCTGTTGCGCGGCTTTCAATGGTTGGGCGCAACGCAGGGTGAGCACTCCCTTTGAAAACTCGGTGGGCACACACACAAAGCGACGGCAATATTCCAGAGGCAATATGGTTTGCAAGGTAAAGTGGTCGCCAATGACATTTGAATCTTCCTGAGAACCCGTGTCGACCAGGTCATCAAGATTCAAGAACCGAGAGCGCAAGGCAAGGCTACCCAATTCGGCAGACCGACCCTCGCCACGCAAATGCGTATGCTGTTGGCGAAGCAAATTAAGCTGGTGGTCATCCAGCCCGGCTTGCACCAAATCGGCTTCAAGTGATTTCATGCGGATTGTTTCCTTCAGTTGGGAAAGCCTGTGCCAAAACCGGGCTGATTATTGCCACCCTGGCTGCCACCGAAACCACCATTGCCACCACCGAACCCGGAGCCAAAGTTGCCCCCTTGCTGACCACCCAAGGTACCCGAAGGTGAAAATGTCTGTGTTCGCAACACCGGTACCAAATGATCAAACTGATCGGTTTCAACTTTCAACAATTGCGAATCGCTGGGCACTTGCGGCAACCCACCCGCGCTCGACTCCAGCGCACCATAAAACACATTGACCCAGGTTCCGTTTTCACTCAACCAATCAACTGTAATGTCCTGACCATTGACCTTGGCGCGAAGCGGATAACCACTGACATTCTCTGTTTGGCCAACGCGCAAACGCAGTGAACCCGACGAACGCGAGACAGGACGAGGTGCCACAACAACCGGCGGTGCGTCACTACGGTTGTTGCCGGATTGCTGAACAGCAACTGGCTGACTGACTTGTTGCGGCGTGAAATCGTTTTCCACCCGACGCATGACAATTGCACCCTGAAAATAAGCAGTGATCTGCATGTTTGTGAACAGGTTGATTAGCGGAACCGGCAATACCGGAGAATTCAAGGCCTGCTGCCGAATGTTCAAATCTTCCTGGGTAATTCGCCGTTCGGCCTGCCGGCGTATTTCGGCCGCATCACCAGCACTGGCCGGTTCTGCCGGGCGCTGACTAGCCCCAGCAGAATCTGCGCCATTCGCCGCAGGTGCCCCCTGCAACAGGGCAGGGCGAATCAGGGGATTTGCAATGGTTTGCTGCGCCAAGACACTGCCACAGCAGGCTACGAAAACACTTGCAATGCAATATGTGATGGCTTGTTTTTTAAGTGCATGCATGAATCACTGCTCCTGAAACGGGGTCAGTTTCGAAATCATTTGAACTGGTGACGGCACAAAACCCAGGCTTTTAGACAAGCGCAATGGGCCACCCACTGTCGCGACAGGTTCAAGCACACTGGGTGCCTTGGGCTCAATTCGGCGTTTGATTTTGGCGGCAGGTTGTTCAAGTTCAGCCACCTCACCGAACAACAACAAGCGCGGGCGGATGGTGACCACCAATTCCGTTTGCTTGGTGCTCTCAGTGCGGCTGCGTGTGCCCAAGCCACTTTGAAAATCATCCTGCGCTCGCGACACCGTAATGCCACCCAGCAATATGGTGTCGCCAGGCCGGCAACGCACCTGGGTTTTCAATTCACGGTCAGCCACTTCGGGCAAATTCAAATCCACACCCAAGGCGGTAAAGCGCTTGAGTGCCAATAGCTCAGTGATTGAAATATTGATGCGGGTGTAAATGGTGGAATCGTGTGCTTCACCAGTTAGCGAAACCTCAAGGCCCGTGCGCAGGTTTTGGGTATCGGCAGTCGACTGCGCAACACCGTTCACAATTTGTGAACCCACACGCGAGACGAATGTGGTGGACTGACCCACGCGAATATTGCCGTTGGTGCCATTCATCAAACCAATTTTCGGTTGGCTCAATGTTTTGACATCGCCTTGCGACTTTAAAAAATCAATCAGAAAATTGGTTGAAAAGTTTTCCCCGAAAATGAGGGTTTCGATACCGGATGCAGTCCGTGTTAACTGGGTAATTCGATCAGCAGTGCTTGAAGCACCGGCTATGGATGAATCGGGCGCGGTGTTGATTCCCCCACCGGCTTTGTATAGCTCCCAACGTACACCCATGTTGTTGGAATCATTCAAATCAACCTGCAACACATTCATGTCGTACACAATCAGCGAACGCGTAGCGCGTGCCCGTTCCAGATAATTTTGAATGTCACTCAATGCCCGGCGGTTGGCGCGAAACACCAGCGACCGGTTGATGCGGTCCAGGTACACATCGCGTGCACCCAGGTACTGCATGGTGTTGGTAATGCCAGCCATGCTGTCCTCGTTCAGCACTGGCGGCATGGTGACGACAAACTGTTGCTCAGGCATGATCCTCAACACACCTGACTCAGTCACAGTCCAGAAGAAACCCATGATCTCGCCCAACTTGTTCATCACCTGCGGCAAAGTGCCACTGAGATTGTTCAGCGTGACCACCCCATACCGGGACGCTGCATCCGCCCCACCCTCAAAACTCAATGGCATATTGGTGCTGGCGAAAATCAGCTGCAGCACATCAAACAAACCGCGTTCAGTCACCGACAGGTTCTCAACCAAGCGGCTAGGCAACTCGCCCTCGGAAATTTGGGGGCGAACCCAGAATGTATCGGAGGGCAAACGCTCAATGGGCAAAGTCACCTGCGGGGCTGCCTGACTGGCCCCGGTTATTTCAGGCGCTTTCAGCTTGGCGCGAAACTCGTCTTCCTGCCCAAATGGCCTTAACGATGAGCAAGCCATTGCACCCAAGGCAACGGCCGCGTAAACACCAATTTTGCTCACCGTGAAAGCGGTGTTTAATGCGGTGTTGGGTTTCATACTGTTGCTCATCCTTTTAAAGCGGTACTGTTGAGTATCCCGATGCAGGATGGGTTAAACATCCCTCTAAGGAGTCACCTCGCCGGCCCCACCTGTTCGCGGGATAAGGCAGGGTTAACCGACATTGAAGGAGCAATTCATGAATTGGCTGATGATCAGAAATACCTTGGTAGCCTGTGCAGCAGGCTTGTTGATGACTGGCACGGTGTATGCGCAGGAATCTGCCCCTGTGAAGCGAATGACTACACAGGACATTACCTCGAAGGTGGTGTATCACATTGACGGTGCTGAACAACCGCTAAAGGCTTTGCGCAACATTCGCAACCACCTGGATGTTTCACCGAGAACCACCATCATCGTGGTGACCCATGCCAATGGCGTGGACTTTTTAATGGAAGGCGCAAAACATGCTGAAACGGGAACTCAGTACGCTCCACTGGTAAGCGCACTGACTGCCCGCGGCGTGGTGTTTGAAATTTGTGAAATTACCCTGAAAAACCGCAAATTGACCAAAGACCAATTTGTACTGGATGCCACCTTTACCCCCTCAGGCGTGGTGCGTGTGGCCGACCTGCAAACCCAACAGGGCTTTGCTTACATCAAACCTTAATACCCACTTGCCATGCAATTGAACTCACACAAGGCAGTATCACCCCTCACCGTATTGTGGTGCGGGGCTTTCATCATGACCATTTCATTGGGCATACGCCATTCATTCGGGCTTTTTCTGCAGCCCATGAGTTTGAGCAATGAGTGGGGGCGTGAAGTGTTTGCCTTTTCAATTGCCATGCAAAACCTGGTGTGGGGTGTGGCACAACCTTTTGTGGGAAGAATGGCCGATCGCCTGGGGTCAGCCATCACCATGATTCTGGGCGGAGCACTGTACGCACTGGGTCTGTTTTTAATGGCGATGGTTGAAAGCCCGGGCATGCTGACTTTGAGTGCCGGTATTTTGATTGGCTTGGGTTTGAGCGGCACCACCTTCCCGGTGGTGTTTGGTGCAGTCAGCCGTGCAATGCCCCCTGAAAAACGCAGCATGGCCATGGGCATTTCCATGGCACTGGGTTCATTGGGGCAATTTGCCTTTTTGCCTGGAGGTTTGTTTTTGATCAACCAGGTGGGTTGGTCTTCTGCGCTCACCATTCTGGCCTGCTTTGCCGTCATTATTTTAGTGTTGGCCTGGCAATTGATTGAACCCAAAGCCAAACCCTTGAAAACCGACGATGCGCCCTGCAGTGCCGAGTGCCCAAATACCGCAGCCAGCCATCAGGAAGCACCTGCAGGCAAAGAACTGGGCATGTGGGCCTCGCTGGGGCAGGCCATACAACACCGTGCGTTTCTCATGCTGAGCGTGGGTTATTTTGTGTGCGGCTTTCAAATTCTGTTCATCAGCGTGCACCTGCCCAGCTATCTTCAAGACAGCGGCATACCTGCCAGTGCGGGCAGCACTGCACTAGCCTTGATTGGTCTGTTCAATATTCTGGGCAGCTACCTGGCTGGGCTGTGGGGTGGAAAGTTCAGAAAACCCATGCTGCTGACCGGCATTTATGGCTTGCGCGGTGTGCTGATTGTGGCCTTTATCCTGGCACCGTTGACTACATGGAGTGTGTATTTGTTTGCAGCCGGCATGGGCGTGTTGTGGTTGTCCACCGTGCCTTTAACCACGGGCACCGTATCTGCGATGTTTGGGGTAAAAAACCTGTCGATGCTCGGCGGCTTGGTGTTTATGTTTCACCAAATTGGCGCCTTTGTCGGGGGTTGGCTGGGCGGCTTGTTGTTTGATGCCACAGGCAGCTACACATTGGTGTGGTGGATTTGCGTGGCTTTAAGTGCAATCGCAGCTGCGGTAAACTGGCCCATCAAGGAACAAAGTGCAACCCCGAATGAGCCCGCAGCCCAAGCCGCCTGAAAATACAGACACTAACCCACCACTGATGCCACGCTGGGCCAAGGTGGTGTTGGTAGCGTTTGCCCTATTGGTGATGCTGGGTTATGCCAGCCCCGACATGCGGGCAGTGTATGTGGCCGCCTGGGCCGCCTGTTTTTAATGCCCTGGCACTTAGCTGAAAAAACCAAACGCCCATGGAATTAGCAGCGCACCAAAAATGCCGTGTAACCCCATGCCCAAGCTTGCATAGCGGCCCGCCTCGGGATGCACTGAAAAGGCGCGTGCCGTGCCAATGCCATGCGCAGCCAGACCCATGGTAAAACCGCGAACCCACCAACGCTTCATGCCCATTGAATTAAATAGCCAAGTGCCAACCGCCGCCCCCAAAATTCCGGTGACAATTGCGAACAAGGCAGTCAGCGTAGGCGAGGCACCAATGCGTTCACTCACCCCCATGGCGATGGGTGCTGTCACTGATTTGGACCACAAACTTTGAACAATGTCCAGGTTGGCACCCAACAAATGGGCTGTACCCAAAGCGCTGCCGATCGACAAGGCACCACCCACCAACAAGGCTGCACTCAGCAACACCAAAGTACGAATGGTTTGCCCCTTCACCGCAGTAAGCCCCTGGTAAATAGGAACCGCCAAAGCCACAGTGGCAGTGCCCAATAAAAAGTGAACAAACTGGGCACCTTCAAAATACTGCTGATAACTTAAACCCGTGATTTGCAAAAATGCCGCGAGCAACAACACCGCAATCATGACCGGATTGGTGAATGGATGCTGACCACTTTTTTTGTAGCACCACAAGCCAATTTGGTAAGCCAACAAGGTAAGAAACAGGGCACTCAGCGGGTTACCGCTGAGATAAACCCAAATTTCAGGAAGCTCCAGCACGCGGCGAGCCGATTCACTCATGTTTGCTGCCCTCGCTGACCTCGCCTGGCATGAAACGGGTGGCCAGTTTGTCCAGTACCCACGCTGTACCCACCAATGTGACCACCACGCTGACCAGCAAAGTAATCAAAATCACCACGCCAAACTCGGCGAGAACTGGCCAGAACACCACCACACCCACCGCCGCAGGCACAAACAGTAACCCCAGGTTTGCGGTAAATACATTGGCAGTGGATTGAATATCGGCAGGCACGCCTCCCCGGATGAAGAAGAACGCCAACAAGGCAATCAAACCCAGCACGGGGCCAGGAATGGAGGGAAACAGGGAGAAGCTAAGCAACTCGCCCAACGCTTGAAAAGCAAGAAGTATCGTCAATGATTTAAGCATGTGGCAGTGTAGCGCCATGAAATTTTTATAGTCAACCTGAAAAAGCGTGAGGCGTTAGAATGGAACTGACAGCAATTGATCTAGAACAAAACCCAAGGAATACACCATGAATAAATTCAAACTTTCAGCAATCGCCCTCACCTTGTTCGCTGCAGGCTGTGCCAGCAACGGTGGTGGCGTGTTTCAGCAACCACAGGCCCCACAGCAAGCGGCCCCTGGATCACCCGTGGCTGTGGCTGGCTGCCCTATGGCACCCGAGCGCAAGGTAGACAACACCAAAACAGCCATTGGTACCGCCGTGGGTGCAATTGGTGGCGCGATCGTGGGTAACAGCATTGACGGCAAAGACACCGTACGCGGTGCAGCACTGGGCGGCCTGTTCGGTTACCTGGTGGGAAGCCAGATCGCTGTACGCGAACAGCGCGACGGCTCGGTGATGCTCGACATTCCAGGTGCCGCCCTGTTTGACACCAACAAAAGCGACGTGAAAGCACAATTTGCAGGCACGCTGGACCAAATTGCAGCTACCTTGCGTGACAACCCCAACACCATCGTGTGTGTAATCGGTTATACCGACAGCACTGGCAGCGACCAATATAACCAGGACCTGTCTGTACGTCGTGCGCAGTCCGTCACGAACTTCCTGACGGCCAAAGGCATTTCAGGTGCACGTTTGACTGCCGCCGGTTTGGGCGAGGGCTTTCCAGTGGCCAGCAACGACACTGAATCTGGTCGTGCCCAGAACCGCCGTGTTGAGATGTATGTGCGCAATTAAGTTTGTTGTCGCATGAATAAAAAAAGCCACCTTCACAGGTGGCTTTTTTATTGGACTGAACTGCTTACGCTGTTTCTTTCGGCTTGTCGCGCAGTTCACGGCGCAGAATCTTGCCCACTGGGGTTTTGGGCAAGTCGTCGCGGAACTCAACAAATGAAGGAATCTTGTAACCGGTCAGGTTTTGGCGGCAGTGTGCAATCAAGTCTTCCTTGGTCACGCTCTGGTCTTTCTTCACCACAACCAGTTTCACTTTCTCACCAGTCACTGGGTCGGGTACACCAACCACGCCACATTCCAGCACGCCTGGGTGCTGGGCAACCACGTCTTCAATTTCGTTGGGGAACACGTTAAAGCCGCTCACGATGATCATGTCTTTCTTGCGGTCCACGATCTTTACAAAGCCTTGCTCATCCATCGTGCCGATGTCGCCAGTGGCCAACCAGCCGTCTTTGTCGATCGTCTTGGCTGTTTCTTCGGGACGGTTCAGGTAACCCAACATCACTTGTGGGCCACGCACACAAATTTCACCGGGCTCATTCAAACCAGCCCACAGGCCATCGTCACGCTTCAAACGCACTTCGGTGCCAGGAATCGGCAAACCCACGTTGCCGCGGAACGCGGGGCGCTCGCCACCATGCAGAGGTGGCACTGTTACCACTGGTGAAGTTTCTGTCATGCCGAAGCCTTCAGAAATCGCGCAACCAGTGACTTTGTACCAGCGCTCGGCGATGGGCTGTTGCAAGGCCATGCCGCCGCTCATTGCAAACTTCATGTCGGAGAAATCGCGGTTGCAGAATTCTTCGTTATTCAGGAATGCATTGAACAGGGTATTCACCGCAGTAATGACATGGAATTTTTCTTTGCGCAGCACTTTCATCACGGTGCCTACATCACGCGGGTTGGCAATCAGAATGTTGCGTGCGCCAAAGGTCATGAACAGCATACAGTTCACGGCCAGTGCATAGATGTGATACAGCGGCAGCATGGTGACCACGCAAATCGGGTCTTTGCCAATGGCTTCGCTCATCCAGGCCAGGCCCTGTTCCATATTGCTCATCAGGTTGCGCTGAGTCAGCATGGCGCCTTTGGACACGCCAGTGGTACCGCCGGTGTATTGCAACAAAGCCACATCGTCCAGCTTGGGGCTGGGCTTGGGATAAGAAACACCTTTGCCAGCGGCCAACGCCTTTTTGATCGGCACTGCTTGCGGCAGGTTGTATGCTGGCACCATTTTCTTGACTTTGCGCATGACAAAATTAACGATTAGGCCCTTCAAACCACCGAGCAAATCGCCCAACTGGGTAATGACGATGTTCTTGACCTTGGTGCCCTCGAGCGATTGCTGCAAGGTGTTGGCAAAGTTTTCAAACACCACAATGGTGGTTGCGCCAGAATCTTTCAACTGGTGATTCAATTCACGCACGGTGTACAGGGGGTTCACGTTGGTCAGCGTGCAACCCAGCTTCATGGCACCCACAAAGCACACAGGGAACTGTACACAGTTGGGCAACATAATGGCCACAACATCGCCTGCTTGAACACCAATCGACTTCAGGTAGCCCGCAAACTGGTCCGACATATCGTCGACTTGCTTGTAAGAGAACTCCGTGCCCGCAGACACAAACGCGGGGCGGTCTGCATACTTCTTCAGGCATTCGGCCACCAGTTCCAGCATGCTGGTGTATCGCAATGGGGGCATATCGCCACTGACGCCTGGAGGGTAGCTTTTGGTCCAGTAATGAGACTCAAAAAGCTCCTGCGCTTCTTTGCTGACAAAACCATTGAATTGATCGGGCGACACCTTAGGGGCGGCCTCGTCGGGACGTGCTGACATGTACTGATCTCCTGTAAACCGAGCGAATGCGGCCAAGGAGGTGCCACTGTGGGTGGCTTTTTATGTCTCCCCGGCTGAGCCTGCGTGGGCTCGGTTTTTATAAGTGTTGTATAAGACTTCCGGCAAATTCAACAATACCATTCTTCCCGCGATTTTGGTAAGAATCGCGTAAGTTAACCCAAAGAATTCAGGATTTTAGACGCAGTACTCGATTTACCGGCGCAATTTTCCCATCCGAAAAAACATCAAATGTGCAGCAAATTTCTCTGCTTGATTTCGGCTCGGGTCAGGACAGGGGTAATGCAGGCATCCACATTGCCAAACACCTGCTCCCAATGTGCAAGGGGTTGGGATGCAATCAGCGCCCTCATGTCGGCCAGCATTTGAACCGCCGGGGGAGTACCGGGCATGGCACCTCGACTCCAGTGAATATTCACCCACTCGGGCTTGCCCATGGCTTCGCAAGCCACTTTCCAGAACTTGTGCTCCAGTGAACCTACCGCCAAATGACGCTGGTCTGCAGTTTTGTACACGTTGTAACAGGCCAGGCCGCCGCTCAGCAAATCGTCTTGATGCTTGGCGGGCTTGCCGCTGAGCATGATCCACATTTGTTCCATGCTCTCGGGCATGATGTTTTGCTTCCACAGGTTGTGGGTCATGGACACATCCACAAAGGTGCCCTGCCCAGTGCGCTGCGCCTTCAACAGGGCGGCCAAAATACCTTGCACGGCGGCCGACGTACCACCGAACAAATCACCAAACTGCACGGCAGGAACAGGAATGTCACCGTCGGCTGTTTGCAAACCATCTAGCACACCGCTCAAGGCCATGTAATTGATGTCGTGCCCGGCCTTTTCAGCCAGCGCCCCTTGCTGACCGTAGCCTGTGATGCAGCACATCACCAATTTCGGATTCAGTGCTTTCAAAGTGTCGTAGCCACAACCCATGTCGGCCATCACGCCGGGGCGGAAGCCGTCAATCAACACATCCGCTTTGGCTGCGTGATCTTTCAATGCCTGAATGCCCTCGGGTGTGCGGAAGTCGGCAGTGACAATTTTTTTGCTGCTGTTCAATGCTGCGTAAAGCATAGGCATGCTTTTGGCGTCATCCCCGTGTGGGGGTTCCATCTTGATGACCGTGGCACCCATTTGCTGCAAGATCAGTGACGTTGCTGGCCCAGGCAAATTGCGCGACAAGTCGAGCACGGTGATGCCTTCGAGCAAGGTGGGGTCTTGAATGGGTGACATGAGTAATGGCCTCGGTGATTGGTTGGTAGTTGAGTGTAAAAACGGCAGCTCGCGAATGAGCAGGTTGAATGCCCATACGCGGGGTGATACTCGCTTTGCCCGATTTTGCAAGGTTTCCCGGCGGATTCGCAGCGCGGGGCGATTGCGCAGCAATCGATGCGAAGACGCCAAGGCGTTTCGCATGCCCCAAGCCAGAAGCATCAAGCCGGAAGAAGAAACCTTGCTTAGGGCGAAACGAGTAACACCCCAAGTAAATGGGGCATTACCCGCACGCAGCGTCTTAAGAGTTCACAACTCTCAAGCGCTCACCTTGTACCGCTGCGCCATGGCTTACATTGGGCACATTGGCACATTCAAAACCTGGCGCGTAAGTTACCGAGTTGTCACCGAAGAATTCCTGCGGTGTGAACTCGTCAACCATGATGGCTTCCAGGCTGATTCGGTTGGCACGGTCCAGCAACTTTTTGTCGGCTGCTGTAATAATGCCTTTGGCCAATGCGGCTTCGGCCATTTCCTGCACAGAACCCTTGTCCACCAGCTTGGAGCGGCGTGCCTGAATGACCTTCATTTGCACCACTTCGGCTTCCTGTACGGCCTGGAAGGCTGCCATCAAACGCTTCACGCCTGTGGTTTGTGCCAGCACTTCATCGCTGTCCATGTCGGCCAGGTTGAACTTGGGCATGTACAAATCACCTGTGATACGGCCCAGTTGGGCACCGCTCTTGGTGATTGTTTTGGCCACGGTAGGCACCAAACGATCCAGACCAGAACCAACAATCGGGTTCACGCGCAAGCTGAAATAGCCCACGGTGCGCAGCAAAAAGCCCACTGCGTTGTTGCCAAAGTTGGAATAGATGGATTCGAATGCTTTTTGCACTTTCGCCAAGGCGTATTCGCAAGCGTACTGCACCAGTGGCAAGTCTTCCTTGATTTCACCTTCAGCCACGTAGCGGCGAATGGTTGAAATGGCCAGCAGTTGCCAGCCCAAAGCATCGGCGAAATGGCCGGTCAGTTGCTGGCGGGCTTTCAACTTGCCACCCACGGTGATCAGTGCCATGTCGGTCAGGAATGAATAGCGTGAAGACGCCCAAGCCAGCTTGCGCAGGTAAGGTGTAACGCCATCAATCTTCGGTGTGCTGGCCAGGTAACCACGAGTCAAGGTCAAGCCCACCAAGCGACCCGTGTTGACAACCATGTGACCAATCCAGCCTTTCAATGCACTGCTGAATGTGGGCAGATCGTTGGCTTCCAGGGCATTTGCAATTTTGAATGCATAGGGGTGACAACGCACAGCACCTTGACCAAAGGTAATCAGCGAACGGGTCATGATGTTCGCGCCTTCAACAGTAATGGCAACCGGGGCTGAACAGTAGCCGCGGCCGATGACGTTGTTGGGGCCTTGCATTACACCGGCACCCGCCATCACGTCCATGGCATTCTTCGCCTGTTCACGTGAAAGCTCGGTGAGGTAGGCTTTCCACACAGCAGAAACAACCGGGGGCTGCTCATTGTTGTCCAGTGCGCTCACTGCATACACGCGTGCCGCTTCACTGAGGTAAGCCATGGCTGCAATTTCGGCCAACTTTTCCTGAATGCCTTCCATTTCAGCAATCGGCATGCCGAACTGTTGGCGAACACGGGCGTATGCGCCTGAAGCAGCCGCTGCTGCACGCACGCCACCCACCGCACCAGCAGGCAATGAAACTGCGCGACCACCGGCCAGCTGTTCCATCAACATGCGCCAGCCCTGGCCGGCACATTCAGTACCACCAATAATTTCGTCGGCGTCAATGACTACATCGCGGCCGATAATGGGGCCGTTGTAGAACGCATCACCAATCGGCTGGTGGTGCTTGCCCATTTCCAGACCAGGAATGCCACGGTGAACCAGGCCCACTGTAATGCCAGGCTCAGCGCCTTTGCCCAACAGGTTATCCGGGTCGTGCAGTTTGAAGGCCAAAGAAATGAGGTTGGCCACAGGTGCCAAAGTGATGTAGCGCTTGCGAAAGTTCAGTTTGATTTGAACCTTGCCTTCTGCGTTTTTAAACACCACACCACGCGCCAGAATTGAAGCAGCGTCTGAACCTGCAGTGGGTTCGGTCAAACCGAAACAGGGCAGGTATTCACCAGTGGCCAGGCGTGGCAGGTAATGTTCTTTCTGCGCTTGTGTGCCGTAGTGCTTGATCAATTCGGCCGCGCCCAAGCTGTTGGGAATCACCACCAAGGTCGACAGCAATGGGCTGTGCGACGTGATCATCGCCATGATGGTTGAAATGGCGTTAGCAGAGAATTCCAGGCCACCAAACTTTTGCGGAATCAGGAAGGAATAAAAACCGGCAGAAGCCAAAAAGTCCACTGCCTTTTTCGGAATAACACGTGTGGTCGCAATTTCATGCGCATCACACATTTCGCACAACTGCTGCACGGGGCCGTCGATGAACTCGCGCTCACGCTGGCTCAGTTTTGAATAGGGCTCGGCAAACATTTTTGCAAAGTCGGGCTTGCCGGAAAAAACCTGGCCGTCGATCCACACCGTGCCTGCTTCAAGCGCCTGGCGCTCGGTCGGCGAAATTTGCGGCATGGCTTTGGCTTTGATCAAGCCATTCATGATTGCTTTGAATACCATGGTTACTGCTCCTGTTTTCGTCAAACAATGCGGGGCCATCTGCACAAAGCAAACGGCCCCACCGGGTAAAAATTACGCCAGATTGTCTTCCAGCTTTTTGCCTTGAGCGGCCATTTCCACCAGCATGCTGGCGGGCTTGAAACGCTCGCCATACTGGGCAGCCAATTCTTCACAACGCTTTACAAACTCGGGCAAGCCCTTGGCGTTGATGAACTGCAACATGCCGCCGGTGAATGGCGCAAAACCCAAACCGAAAATCGAACCGATGTTGCCGTCGGCCACTGAACGCAGCACTTTTTCCTGCAAGCAGCGTGCGGCTTCATTGGCCTGGATGTACATCAAACGGTCCTGAATTTCCTGTGAGCTGGGCTGCTCTTTGGCCAGCGGGAATTCTTCGCTCAACCCCTTCCACAGTGTTTTGCCTGCGGGGGAGTAGTCGTAGAAGCCCTTGCCGTCTTTCTTGCCGATGCGACCATGCTTTTCGGCCACGGTAATCAGTGTTTTGTAGCCTGGGTGCTCGGGGAAAGTTTGGCCTGCGGCTTCCATGTCTTTCTTGGTTTGCTTCATGATCAGCAAACTCAGGCTGAGCGACACTTCGTCGTACAGCGCCAAAGGTGGCATGGGCATGCCGGCTTCCAGACCCGCCATTTCGATGGAACGGGGGTGAACACCCTCGCCCACCATGGCAGCTGCTTCCATCAGGAAGGTACCGAACACACGGCTGGTGAAGAAGCCACGGCTGTCGTTCACAACAATCGGTGTTTTGCCGATTTGCTGAACATAGTCGAAGCCCTTGGCCAGTGTTTCATCGTCGGTTTTTTCACCCATGATGATTTCAACCAGCGGCATTTTGTCCACAGGGCTGAAGAAGTGCAAACCGATGAACTGGTTGGGGCGCTTGGAAGCCTCGGCCAAGCCAGTGATTGGCAAAGTCGACGTGTTGGATGCGTACACGGCTGTTGCTGGAATAACCGCTTCTGCCTTGGCGGTTACATCGGCTTTCACGGCACGGTCCTCGAACACGGCTTCAATCACCAAATCCGCACCTTCCAGCTTGGAATAGTCGGTGGTGGCCGTGATCAGGTTCAGCAGTGCTTCTTTCTTTTCAGGAGTGCTGCGCTTCTTGGCAATGGCTTTGTCCAGCAGGTTGGTGCTGTAGGCCTTGCCTTTGTCGGCGCCTTCTTGCGTGGCGTCAATCAACACCACTTCAATGCCAACCTTGGCGGACACATACGCAATGCCGGCACCCATCATGCCTGCACCCAGCACGCCAATTTTCTTGACCTTGCTTTTTGCAGGTGCGCTTGGGCGGCTTTGACCTTTCTTGATGCTGTTGAGCTGATACCACAGCGTGTTCATCATGTTCTTGCTTTCTTGCGACAACACGCACGCAGCAAAGTAACGGCTTTCCACTTTCAAGCCAGTGTCGATGTCGGTAATACCGCCCTCGAATACGCAGCTGGCAATGTGAGTCAGCGCTGGGTAGTTACCAAATGCCTTGGCATTGGCCATGCTGGGTGCGATCGCCCAAATTTGCGCAATGGCTGGGTGCTTGGAATCGCCACCGGGGAATTTGAAGCCTTTTACGTCCCATGGCTGCAAGGCTTTTGGATTGGCCACTGCCCAGGCTTTGGCCTTGGCAATCATTTCCTCAACTGAATCTGCTGTGTCTTGAACGATGCCCTTCTTCACCGCCTGCTCAACGCGCAGCTCGGTGCCTTGGGTCATCATTTCCAGCGCGCCCTGAATGCCGATCATGCGTGGCAAACGCTGTGTACCACCGCCGCCTGGCAACAGGCCCAGCTTCACTTCGGGCAAACCGAACTTGGCTTTGGGGTTGTTCAGTGCAACGCGGTGGTTACAGGCCATGGCCAGTTCCAAGCCGCCACCCAATGCGGTGCCGTTCAAGGCGCACACAATGGGCTTCTCGCACTTTTCCATGCGGCGCAACAAGGTTTTGAAGGCTTCTGCCAAATCAAAGGCTTGTTGTGGGTCGGTAATTTTGTACACCGTGTCCAGGTCAGCGCCAGCCAAAAACTCTGGCTTGCCAGAAGTCAGCACCACACCTTTCACGGCCGCATCGGTTTCAATGCGGGTCAGGGCTTCCGCGAACGGGCCCATCAGTTCTTCGTTCAATACATTCATGGAACGGCCGGGCATGTCGAGCGTGACTACCGCGATGCCATCCTGACCGAGTTCAAATTTCACTGCACTCATTGTTGTTTCTCCTTCGGCCAATTAAATGCGTTCGATGATGGTGGCAATACCCATGCCGCCGCCCACACACAGTGTGGCCAGGCCCAGGGTTTTGTCTTGCCGCTCAAGTTCATCGAGCAAGGTGCCCAAAATAATTGCGCCTGTTGCGCCCAGTGGGTGGCCCATGGCGATCGATCCGCCGTTCACGTTCACGCGGTCCAGGCTAACGCCCAGATTGCGTGCGGTTTGCATGGGCACCACAGCGAAGGCTTCATTGATTTCCCACAAATCGATGTCGGACGCTTTCAAGCCTGCTTTTTGCAGAGCCTTCAAACAGGCGGGCGTTGGGCCAGTCAGCATGATGGTGGGCTCGGAACCGATTACCGCAGCAGCACGAATGCGTGCGCGTGGCTTCAAGCCAGCCTTGCGTCCGGCTTCCTCGCTACCAACCAATACCAAAGCAGCGCCGTCCACGATGCCGGAAGAATTGCCCGCATGGTGAATGTGGTTGATGCTTTCAACGGTGGTGTACTTGCGCAGGGCCGTGGCGTTAAAGCCCATGCTGCCCATCATTGCAAATGAAGGCTGCAGGCTGGCCAGGCTTTCCACAGTGGCGTTGCCACGAATGAATTCGTCGTGGTCCAGCATGATCAAACCGTTAAGGTCTTTCACAGGCACACGGCTTTTGTTGAAGCGGCCTTCGGCTTGGGCCTTGGCAGCACGGCGTTGGCTTTCAACCGCGTAGGTGTCTACATCGGTACGGCTAAAGCCTTCCAGCGTACCGATCAAATCGGCAGAAATGCCTTGGGGAATAAAGCCCAGTTTGTCATTGATGCGGGGGTCCATGAACCAAGCGCCGCCATCACTACCCATGGTCCAGCGGCTCATGCTTTCAACGCCACCAGCCACTACCATGTCTTCAAGACCGCTGCCCACTTTTGCCGCGGCCAGGTTGACTGATTCCAAACCGGAGGCGCAGAAGCGTGACTGGGTAACACCTGCCACTGTTTCGGCCCAACCCGCATCCAGCACAGCTGTGCGCGCAATGTCAGCGCCCTGCTCGCCCACTGGGGTTACGCAACCCAGTACCACGTCGTCCACCAAGCTGGTGTCGAGATCATTGCGCTGCTGCAAAGCGGTCAGCAGGTTGTTCAGCAACCACACTGGAGTGGCCTGGTGCAGGCTACCGTCTTTTTTACCTTTGCCCCGTGGGGTTCTTACTGCGTCAAATATCAGTGCCGATGGCATCTGTGCCTCCTGGATTTTCTGGATTCGGTAACCGAAATTACCGAAGGTATCGTGAATTCTTCACAGTCCAGAATGGCGATGTGCAAACGCACAATCAACCCAAGAAGTTACTTTAGAGTGTCACCTCTATGAATATGGTAATTTAGCTTACCGTTTTTGATCACCCAAGTGTATCTGGCTTGAATCGTGGTTGACCAAACCCGGACTCGTACCAGATGATTCGCCTTTGGATTTCCCCCTTTAAACCCATAAAAAGTGGGTGTCGCTCACCATGAATGCAAGCGCAAGCAACCACAAAGCAGATATCAACGCCAACCCGGCCACCATGCGAAAGGCCACGCTGGACCGCATTGAGAATGCAGTACTGGAGCTGTTTACCAACCACGATTTCAACAGCGTGCCACTGATTGAAGTGGCGCGTACGGCCAATGTTTCACTGCAAACCATTTACAAATACTTTGGAAGCAAGGAACAGTTGGTGGCTTACGTGCTGGACGCCACACTTAGCCGCCTGGCCAACCGCATGATTGACCACCTAGAGGGTATTGAAGATTACCGTGAACGCCTGCGCAAAACCCTGTGGGTGATGCTGGATTACTTTGACAAACACCCCAAGGTGATTTTGCTGTTGACCGTATCCATACCCGCCAGCCGCTACCAGGACCTGCCGGTGTATGAAAGCCCGGAGCTGATGGGTGCCTTTCTTGGCATGCTGAAAGAAGGTCAACACAAGGGAGTGTTCAACAACACAGTGTCCAGCAAAATGCTTTTGGACGTGTTTATGGGCGTGTTTGGCCGTGTGGCGCAAATGCATTTTCTGCGCAAGGAAAGCCACAAACTGATCGACCAGTTTGATGACCTGTTCGGAATTTTGTGGGGCGCACTCAAAGCAGCCTGACTGGGAACTGATATCCAGTGCAAGGTTACTCAATTGCACCGGGGCAGATTGCGCACACTATGTCAGCGAATATTGAACAAGTCCACATTGAATTGTCCATTGCCAGCCTTTGGCAGCACTTGGAAAAACACGCTACAAGCACCACCACTGCTGCCCTAAATGCCAATGATGCCCATGCAACTCAAAACCTCGATTTGCCCTGCGTTAGTCCAGCAGGCAAACCCTGGAATGAATTCACCAGTTCGAAAACCCTTCATCAGCCCTATGTGCAACAGCTCAACCAATCCACTCATGCCCTGCGGGAGTTTATTCAACAACACGCCGCCAACAGCCCCCAAAAACAAAAGGCGCTGGCCAACATTCAAGACTTTGCCGCCACCAAAGTAAATTGCCGCCCAACAGCACTCACCCCGCTGATGGTGAACGAAAACCGGCGCAACCTGCACCTGATTGCCCAACAACTTCAAAACAATGCCATTCCATTGCAACAGCGCACCGGCATTGCCTTGGCCCTGGCCGAGGGGCTGAATGTTTGCGCTGAAGGAACCACCCTTAATATACTGAGTTGCGCCAGCGAACTGATTAACCAACAGCAGGGGCTTGCCGGCTTGGTGATCAAGATCAAGAACCAGTCAATTGATCAGCAGTTGCTTCAGCTGGTCAAGCACATCGACAGCAGGCGATTGAACCTGACACAGGCCAAAGCACTGGAAATTCATCATGTACAAGCACTGAAGAATCACGTAGCCAGCCAATGGGGTTTGACTGCCGTCACAGACCGCTACGCAACCGAGGAGTATCAACAACAATTTGGGCCCATGGCACTGGCTCTGTTGGAGAAAACCGTTACCCCCGCTGCGCTGGCCCACCTTGTCGCAGATCAAATCGCTAACAAACTTGCAGAATTCACCCCTGGCGACCTGAACACAGGTATGGCCAGCGAGCAATTGAAAACGGAACCCCTGCGGCGGTTGATGCAGGCAGAATTCGGAAGCAGTGTTGAACTACAACACTGTCTGCAATTCAACGACGACTACTCAACCGTGAAGCTTGCATCTCGGGAGGCGCTGGCAAGCCATGTGATTCAGGCATTCCAGACTATTGGGCTGTTACCAGCCAAAGCCTCAGCGCATTTCCTGCTGTCCCAACAAGAAGTGCCTACCCAACAAGCGATCGAGCAAACAAGCCATTTGGCGGAAACTACTGTATCGCAGCATGCTGACTGGAGTTCACCCGCGTGGAATGCATCTTTCTGGCTGGGGCACACACTTCAAGGCCTCACCAACAGGCCGGAAGATGATCGCAAAAAATCAGCACAGCACCATACCGGTGCACAAACTGCCTGAAAAGCGGGCATTGTTTTTGCAACTAATGCCCCACTTTCAACCAAAAACCTGAAAATTCACCAAAATGGAACAAATCACTCTCGCACTGGACACTCTTTTTGTGCTTCTAGGCGCCATCATGGTGCTTGCAATGCACGCTGGATTTGCATTTCTGGAAGTGGGCACGGTGCGCCACAAAAACCAGGTCAATGCACTTGTCAAAATTCTGGCCGATTTTTCGGTCAGTACCATCAGCTACTTTTTCATCGGCTATGCCATTGCTTACGGCGTGGGTTTTTATGAACCCGCCGCAGTACTCAACGAGGGCAATGGCTATTCACTGGTGAAGTTTTTCTTTCTGCTGACATTCGCTGCAGCCATTCCCGCCATTGTGTCGGGCGGTATTGCTGAACGCGCGCGCTTTGTGCCCCAGTTGGTGGCCACAGCGGCATTGGTGGGCTTGATCTACCCCGTGTTTGAGGGCATGGTCTGGAACGGCAACTACGGCTTTCAAGAGTGGCTAACCGCCAGTTTTGGCGCCCCTTTCATGGACTTCGCGGGCAGTGTGGTTGTTCATGCCGTGGGTGGCTGGATCGCCTTGGCGGCCGTATTGCTGCTGGGATCACGCCGTGGTCGTTACACGAAAGACGGGCGAATCAGTTCTCACCCGCCCTCTTCCATCCCTTTCCTGGCACTGGGAAGTTGGGTACTGGCAGTGGGCTGGTTTGGCTTTAACGTCATGAGCGCCCAGAAAATTGAAGGCATCTCTGGCCTGGTGGCCGTGAACAGCCTGATGGCCATGGTGGGCGGCACCTTGGGTGCACTGGCCGCAGGCCGCAACGACCCCGGCTTTGCCTACAACGGCCCATTGGCTGGCCTGGTAGCCGTGTGTGCTGGCAGCAACATCATGCATCCACTGGGTTCGCTGGCTGTGGGATCCATCGCAGGCGTGCTGTTTGTGTACATGTTCACCTTCACCCAGAACCGCTTGAAAGTTGACGATGTATTGGGGGTGTGGCCATTGCACGGCATTTGCGGCGCCTTCGGCGGCATCGCAGCTGGCGTGTTTGGTCAGCAGGCCTTGGGCGGCATGGGCGGCGTGTCGTTCATGAGCCAGTTGATCGGCACTTTGGCTGGCGTGGCGTTCGCCTTGCTGGGTGGCTTTGTGGTGTACGGTGTACTGAAAATGACGGTGGGTATTCGCTTGAATGACGAAGAGGAATTCAACGGTGCCGACCTGACCATTCACAAGGTCAGCGCCAGCCCCGAACGCGAAACCAGCAGTTGGTAATCAACACGGTGCTTACTTCGACATGATCTCCAGGGCTTCTGAATAGAAGTCCCTGCGGATCAACACCAACACAATCAAAGCACTGAATGCCACCAGTAAACCAGGATGAATCATCCAGGTGACCGAGGCAATTCCGAAATAATAACTGCGCAATCCGCGGTTGAATTCATCTCCGGCCAGGCTGTTGATGCGCGCCATCCGCGACACATAAGCCTCGTTGTATTCCTTGTCCGGGTTTCCGTCGGGTGCTGCTCCTACCAAAATGGTCAGCAGGTTGAACTGGCGCAAGCTCCACGTAAATTTAAAATAAGCCACCACAAACACCGTGAGAACCAACAGCACTTTGATTTCCATCAGCCCTCGGCTAACCTCCCGGCTGAAAGGCAAATCGCTGGTGATATTGACCAACTGATCCAGCGTACCCAACAAGGCAAACAAACCCGCAATAATATAGATCGTGGTATTGGCATAAAAAGTAACGCTGTTGACCAGGTTGCCAATCAAGGCCGTGTCGCCAACGCGGTTGCTTCGAGCAAGCATTTCACGCGCCCACAGCTTTCGGAATTCATGCGTTTTTTGCGACAATCCGCGTCTGCCAAAGCGACTGCGCCCGTCAAACACGTAGTTGTAACCGCGAAAGCAGATCACAAAAAATGCCACCGCGATCCAGTCGAACACGGTGAGTAAAGAAATTGCGGTTTGAACAGCAGTCATGACAGCACTCCAACAGCTGAGAACAATTGGCGCCAATGGCGCGCCGCCTCGGCGTGACTGAATCGGTTCGCCAACGCAAAGGCCTTAACGCTCATGCATTTGTGAAACTCCTTGTCATCAAACACCGAAATGATTTGCTCGGCAAGCGCCTCAGTGTCTCCGAAAGGAGCCAACAAGCCGGTTTCGCCGTGCACAATTAAATGCGATGGTCCATAAGGAACATCAAACGCAATCGCGGGGCATGCGTGACAAAGACTTTCCATAATGGCCAGTGAATAAGCCTCGGCCTGACTGGTCAACAAGGACAAGCCTGCGCGAAGGTAATGGGTTGCAGGCGCATCAGTCCAGTCATTCAAACCAATATGGTTCTGTAAGCCCAAGGATTCAACTTGCGCCTTCAAGTCAGACAACAGTGAACTTCCCGCAACCGCGAAACCATAAAAATCAAGGCGCGCTTGAGGATACTTCTTGACCACCTTGGCGAAAGCTGCGATCGCCAAATGATGGTTTTTCTCGGGACTGTACCTGGCCATAGAGACGATACGAAATCGGTCTCGGGTTTCAAAATCGGGAATCGAGTCTTTTACTTCACAGGAGTGAGCAATCGGAAATAGTTGCCCGTTGCCATATCTTGAGGAGATGTCATTCATTTGCTGATTAGTCAGCGTGATGATTGCATCAGGACGTTTGATATCGTGCAATATATCCCTGAAATTGGAGTTGGTCGGACTTGTTGCCAGGTTGTCGACAGCATGGGTGTGCAGGGCGTGAATAATCGGCACCACTGCCACCTGACCAGACGATTCCTGATGCAATTGGTCACGCGCCGCGATTGCAGGCAAATACCAATACCGATTCTTGTCCACCACCAACACATGCTTGCCGCCCTTGGCCTTCAGCATGGAAACCAACGCAAAAGTCAGCCACTCTGACTCACTGAACAAACAGGCGACCAGCACTCCGGTCGAATCATGCAAACGAATATTGGACAGCTGTGATTTTTGATCGATTCGCTTGTAAAGCTTCGCAATGGCCAAGGTGCCATCGGGGCGCAAATAATGCTCATGGCTAACCGCGCCCCCTGCATCCAAATACTGGACACAACTTAGAAATCCACGGCTGTCGTAATAATCCTTTCGGAACTTCACGCCTTCCGAAAAATGGTTAATGTGAATAAGCGCGTCATTGACCGGATTTCGAACCACATACATCAACAATTGTCCATGTTGGCTCATCACACGGATATCCCGCCTGTCCGCCAGCAACTGGCACCGTAACATTGGATTATCAAAAAAAGATTGTCCGGTATTCAGCTGCCTTGAAACCACTTCAGCATTCTGAAAATAATCGTAAACGGATCGACACTGCGAGGACGCGGGCAAGGCTTTGTTGGCCACCAGCTTGTCGATTGACTCATGCAGTCGCGGATTGTAACGACAGGTCAACAACACGGGCTGCAACTGCATTTCCTGATCAAAAACCCGGTAGCGAAGCAATGCTGCATTCTCTACACCAGAACGCTGGAAACCAAAATTCTGGTTCAAGAACCAAAAAGTAGTTTCTTCCGCTTTTGCATTCAACAAGGTGTTTGGCCTGGCCGTTTCCTGAGCTTGATTCAACTCACCCTGAATCAGAAACTTCCGGTAAGCAACCAAGCCCGACACATAGTGCTCGACATCGTCAATGCGCACCCGATAAGCATGATGCCGAATAAAGAATGAGCCATTCAGCGTGTCGGGCTTCGCAAAGTACATCGCCCACTCAGGCCAAAAATACCCGGTTGTCAAGTAATTGGCACGCCAGTGCAAAGCACGGTAAAACTTCTCGGTATCCACTTGTAAATACAAGTCAGCAAACTCGGGCATGGCTTGCAAACGCGAGAGCATTTGTTGCGCAGCCATCATCAACTCAAGCAGCGTGGGAAAGGTGGTGATACGAGTTAATACAAAATCGAGATGATTCGAAAAATTGCGAATTCCAAACTCAAAATACTCACGCTTGGGTCGATACAAAGTGAGCTCATTGACGCAGTAGCTCATCCAGTGATCATTTGCTTTCCAGTGACGCGCAGCAATAAAGTATTCAAAAGCCAATTCAACCGCTTGTAGCCATCTTGCCCTGCGAGTGATTTTGTACAAACGCATGAGAGCGAACGCGGCCTCACCATCGTAATAAATGATCCTGAATTGTTCTTTGACGGTAAGGTCGGGGTAGTTCAACACGTGCACAAATTGACGAGTATCCGGATTCAGCATGGCGACAATGCCCTGGGCCAGTTTCTCCATCAATTCAATGTATTCGCGGGTGCCAGTCAGCTCGGTGTATTTAGCCAGTGCAAGAATGCTCACGGCATTCCCACCCAGCTTGATTTCATTTCCCGTATCGACCAAAAAGGCAGCTTGAATTCCACCACTTAACTCAATCTGCTTGATCAATTCATTCGTTAAACAATGCAGCGAACGGTCAATCGCCGACTTCAAAAATACACTTTGGGTCACTTCCCACGCTTCAATCATTGCGTAGGTGGAACTTGCATGACGAAGCGTGTTGTAAGTTGGAATTTCCTTGTTAAAGCATGGAAACAGTCCGTATACAAAAAAACCGTTGTCCTTGACCTGACGCGCCAAAAACTCACTGGCATTCAACACCAGCTCGCTACTTGATTGCACATCCAGATCGGGTAACTGGCGGCGTCCCACAGCCACACCATCTTCCTCCAGGTGGTGCACTATTTCATCTGTGCCAATGTAGGCACCCTGCGTCAAAAACAGGTACACCGGTTGCTCATCATCATGGTTCAGTGCGAAGGACTGGCCATATTTCTTTCGAGCATATTTTTCGAAATTCCCAACATTGAGCTTAGAAAACCCTTCCTCCGAACCGCCATACAACATGGCATTGCCGTTGAGTTCGCCCCACAAAAAGGAATATTCGAATTGCGGATCCAGCGCGATCCCGTAACTGAAGTAATTTCGTTTCGTTGTTGAAAGCAGCACCTTCAGTGCAGCCCAGTTGGTTCTCTTGACCTCGCAAACCCGATCCACGCGGACATATTCATAATCAACGCCTGTTTTATCAAAAAAAGCAGAGGCATGGGAACACAGTGCATTCCAGCCAGTTTCAAACGACTGACCAACAAACGTTTCTACCTGGGCTCGCTCAAGCCCATTCGAACTAGACAACATCAAGACACAGGGTTCTTGACTCGGTGTGGTACCGAGTTTTGAAAAACAATTACCCAGTTTTTCAAGTCTGGCAGGATTAATCATGTTGTCCTGAAATCAGTCAAAAGAGAATTGATAAAGCACATCGACTGCATTGTCCGCCCCCGCCCGTGCAATAAAGCTGAGCTTGCGTGAGTATTGATAGTTCAGTTTCAAAATACTGGCCGCTGTTGTCACAGATTGATCAAAACTCAGATAAACACGATCGCTGAATCGTTTTCCCAAGGACACAATACGTTGCGACAGCAAGGGATCATCAGACCCAATCACGTTTGCGGAAGCATCTGCACCAGGCGCAATGGCCACCTTGCTACCCACCGCACGGGAATCGGCTGCGGTCAAGGAACCTGTGCTTAAACTCAAGTCATCGATACCGATTGATTTCGCAATTTTACGGGTCGTACTTTCGTCCTCATCACCAAAAATTGCCGCAGCAGCGGTCAGCAACAAAGTGGAATCGCGGTCTGCCGAACCACTTCCTCGTCCTAGAATCATCCACGACAACTTCTCCGAATCTGGCACGGCTGGTTCACTGACCAGACTGACCGTGGGCCGCTGCGCAGTGCCAGTTACCTCTACACCCGCCTCAACAGCCACGCCCTTGCGCACAGCACGAACATTCAGCCCCGGGTTGTCCAGCGGACCCTGGAAGTTAACCACGCCTCGCTCGATTGAGAGATCTTGCCCATAGGCGCGATAAGTACCACTCACAGTTTGAATGGTGCCGGTGGCGCTCAAACGTCTTCCCGATCGACGCTGCCCACTGCCACCAACCCCCTCAAGCATCACCAAGCGCAAACCACCCTCAAGCCGGCTTCGCAAGCCTTCAGCGTTCACGTAAAACCGGTCACCCAAATTGGCGCGCAATTGCAGGTCTATCGGCAAACCTTGTCCGGCCAGTTCACTGCGCCCTTGAATGAACACATCGTCGCCCAGGGTTTGAGGACCACTCTCAGGCATCTCGAAGTATGCCCCCAAGGTATCCACTTCCCCCCGAATCTTTAAGGGTTGTCCGTCAACACTGGGTTGCTGCACCGTCACACTCGAGTTCACCATCATCCATCGATCGAGTCGCTGCAGCAAGGGAACCCTGTCCATGGACAAGCGGATTTCACCATTCAAACCCGTCAAATTCCAAACACCCTCTGCCTTCACTTTCCCGTTGCCCTGAATCAACGGCCCCAACTCCTCGATATAGCGGCGAGGTGGGCGACGGTTGTACACGGTGAACTCAAAAGTGTCGATACTGGCCTTGTCGGTAGTGAAGTCAACCACCACATTGCCGTCTTCAAAGCGTACCCCTTGGTCAAGCTGAAACACATCCAGATCCAGCGCAAACAATCGTCCCTGAACATCGGGGTTGTTTGCAGTGCCCGCAATCGCCATTGCAATCTGGCCTGTACCGCTGGTTCTAACCCCACCACTGATCATGGGGCCCAGCCAGTTAAGCTCGGTAAATCCGGCCGCCACCGATCCCTGCATCGCCTCATTGCCTGCAATTTCCCAGGCTTTGGTTTGCGGGTTTTGTTGAACCGGCAGTTTCAGATTTGCAGTCACTGCACCGAAATCATCGGCAAGAATATTCAAGTCCACACTGGCCGCCTCTCGATTGAAATCGAGATTTGCAGTCATGGTTCGAATATCCACATCCACCTGTGAATCCTCAAGCACCTGCAAGCCACCCGACACATGCTGCACATCCACATGGCCATCTACCTTGTTGGGATTGGCCAAGTAGTTCCATTTCACTTTTGCAATCAGATCCTTGGGTTCTACTGTCAGTTGCTTGCGCAATATCGGAGACATTCGTGGAAAATAAAACTGGGGCATTTCACCCTCAACCCGTATTTCCCGGTTCGCAATACGAAGCACTTTGTTGTTCAACACTGAGGTGTCTTCGCCTTTGAGTACAAAATTCGTGAGCTCAAAATACCCCGGCGCAATCGTGAGCGGTGCAGGAGCCTGGAGAGCAAAGCTGCGAGCAGGCAACCACATGCCCTCGATTTTCAATTGAGTCCATTGCCCTTTCCAGCCAGAAACGGTTTTCGGTGTGCGCAAAGCCCCAACCCCACCCGCAAATGCAAACTCGCCTTTCAACGGACGCAAACGACTAAAGGGCTGCAAACCACTGGCAAACTCGCCCCGTAACTCATGCTGGTTGCGAACACCACGAAGCGTGAGCTTTAATTCATTCAAGGTGTTGGTCACCGCGCCGGGTACTTTGACTTTGCTCGCCACAATGTCGCCAACCCAGGGCGAATTTGGCGCTGAACCCAGGTTGAACTGTCCCGACACGGTATCAATCTGAATCGTGTCATCCAGCTTCAACTGACGCACATCAACATTGCCCTCACCCGAGAAGTTTCCGTCAATCCCTCTCAGTTTTCCTTTCAAACGCGCCGTCCCGGAAAGTTTCATCTGAATCAGTTTTCCGAGACGCGCGAGTTCATCCAGATTCACATCCACATCAACGAAATCAGACTGGGTTCCATAACTGCCAGTGGCTTTCACCGTGTTTCCCACCACGTCCAGATCAAGCAACATATTGCTTAAGCGAGAAACCCCGCCAGTGGCCTTGGCAACCAGTGTAAGCGGGGCGTTGGCCAGGCGGGAATTCATTAAATCAAGATTGATCTCACCCAAGGGGTCCACTGCACCTGCCTTTCCACTTTGCACCAAAACCCCATTGAACGAGGCTTTTCCGTTCAAATCACCTTGCAATAATGGACTGGCATCTGGAACGTAGTTGGCAGGGTTGATTCCCTTCAAGTCAAGCTGAACATCTACCGGTACTTTTCCACGCAAATCCACACGCAACTTACCTTGAAGTTCTGCTTGCCGATCTCGAACCGAAAGGCGTTTGACCTGCAACTGCTGCCCATTCTTGGTGCCTTGAATTGTAGAGGTCAGTGCGAGTTGCTGGGGCAAACTGGCAAATACAGAAGCATCTAAATTATTGGTCTTGACATCAAAATTCACATCCCCCGCCAAAACATCCAGAGTGGCAATCTGATCGTCACTCTGCTTGGACGCTCGCCACTGAATAGAGGCATTCGCATTGCCAGCCTGACGTTTTCCATCGGCCAACTGGAGCTCATCCACCCACAAATCAAATTGTTCGGGAAGTTGCTCCCTCAGGCTCAAATTAAACCGGGCCCGCATGAACGACAACGGTAACCCACCCGACTGAACGGTTGAAGGTCGAGCATTTCTAACCGAGAAATTGCCTGTACTTTCAGAAAAATCTGCATTGGGCTCTACCGTTGCAACAATCGCAAGTGATGCGCGTGGCGCCCCATCCAGCCAATTTGACGGATCGAAATTTTCTGCGTTCAGTCGTACCGTTTCAAACGGAGTTGAACCCAACAAAGTGAGCACTGCATTGGCTTGCACACGCTGTGTTTGATCCGCCTTGCCCGGGTTTTCCCCTTTGGCATCCAGGGCAAGCGCCAAGCGTTCGATAGAGCCAGTCGCAGCCAACTGCGCATTCAGCAACAAATCATCCAATTTCCGCTGTGCGTTCACTGCACCTCTCATTTGATAGGGTTTCGCCAGCGCCATCTCAAGTGAAGAGTGGATTTGAGTGTCCCGCACATTCAATGAAAAATTATCGATGTTGAGCTGTTTCGATTGAACCGAACCCCGAGCACTCAACTGCGTTAATTCTTCACCATTGATTAACAATTGCTGCACGCTGAGATGACGCAAGTCCACATCAACGGGTACGCTGATTTCATCCGGAATAACAAGCGGAGAATCTTCTTCAGAAGGCGGTGAATCAACGCGCACAACCTGTGCCGACAAATTGCTGATTCGAACCATTCGATTCAATACATTTGACCAGTCGATTACGAGCTGAATTTGCTCAATTTCAACCGTGGTATCGGCTTGCTTCCATCGAACAAACTCAAGATCCAACCCTTGCGACAAGGTGCCTTGAACCTTGCCGAATTCAAGTTGTTGATCCGAATTTTCATTCATCCAGTCCTGCGCTTGACCCACAGCAAACCGAAGGCCGTGTTCAGTATGAACCACCCACAGAACCCCAGCAGTGACAGCCACGGCTACAGCCAGCAAGAATGTAAATAAAGCGAATACCCCACGCTTCAAAATGCCACCCCCAGCGCAAAGTGAATTCTCAAGTTGTCCTGGTCTGCGGCTTTGGCCACATCAAAAGCGATAGGCCCAGCTGGGGTTTTATAACGTACCCCCACACCAATTGCCGGCTTGGGATCAAAGTCATTCCAGTTGTCGGCAACATCACCCACATCTGTAAAAACAGCAGCGCCAAGCGGCCCGCCATCAAACCACCGGGTGTACTCGAGGCTACCAATCATCACTCGACGCCCCCCCACCAAAACACCTTGATCGATTACGCCCAAATCTAGAAAGTCAAATCCACGAAGGCTGTTGGTCCCCCCCGCGCGAAACAGGTAATCCTGTGGAATATCCCGACGTGCACTGGCCACGACCGTACCAGCCTCGAATCGTGCAGAAAATAAATTCTCTCTGGAAGGCGACCAAAACTTCTGCACTCGACCATACAAACGAACAAAGTCTTGATCGGAAGCAAACTGTTCCGAAGCAAGGGCCAACTGGCCGAAAGCAATATATCCCTCCGAAGGATTCAGGCGATCATCTACGGCATTTCTTGTCCACGATGAACTTGCAACCAGCGCCTGAGTTTGTCCAAAATTGATGCCAAGCGCGCTTCGCTCTTCCAGCTGAAAGTTCAGGCCCAAACGGTAATCGTTGATACCTTTGTTGAATTCTCGTATGGCTCCCACAGAAGATCGATCCACTTCAAGGTTCGATATTTCCTGGTGATCAATCGCCACCCCAACCGAGTCGGTAATGCCACGGGTTGACGGGGGAAGGAATACATCCGCATATGCAGACTGGCGCTTTTGTTCAACGCGAACACCGGTAACAAGCGAGTAGGCTCGATCAAACAAATTGTTGAATTGATAGGTGGCCTCAGTTCGAAACCCGGTATTGGAACTGTAGCCTGCACCCAAACCAAGGCGCTTGCTGTCACTTTCCATCACAGTGACCTCGATTGGAACATTCACTGGCTGTCGATCATCCGCATCAATTTTTACGTCCACAGCCGAGAAATAAGTTGTCCCTTGAAGATCCGCAAGCAGCCTTAACAGACGTTCTTGCTCGTATCGATCACCGGGGCGGATGGTGTTGTAACGTGAAACCAGGTCTTGGGGATATTTTGTCAATCCCTTAATTTGCAGATCTCCAAAAGTAAACACCGGACCACTGTCGTAAACCACACTCAAAGCGACTGTATTCTTCTCAGGATCAACATCAGCCAAGCTTTCAGAAAGAGTCGCAGCCGCGAAATCTTTGGCCAACAGATCCCTCAACAGACTGTCTTTACTGGCACTCCAGTCAGCTTGATTAAAGGGCTGGTTAACTCCCAAAAGCCACAAGGTCTTCAGGCGCTCACGCCGCTCTGCAAACTCGTCTTTGTTGATTTCGCCATCGAATTGAATATCCACCGACACAATTTTACTTTGTATCCCCGGCTCGATTTTTATGTTCAGAGGTGGCGCCACATCTTCGGGAACTGTTTCATCAACGACTCGCTGAATTGAGGGAGAAAAATAACCTTCTGTACCCAGAGCATCACGAATGGCCGGTCGCAATCGCCTGAATAGTTGCCACGCATCTCCGTTGTCATTCACCTGTGCAGTCGAGCGAATTTGCTGGGTGGACTGCTCGATCAAGTCCTGGAATTCAGCAGGAACGTCGTAACTCACCTTGGGGGGATCAAACTCGGTGACCGCGTCTTGAGCGTAAACCACGCCAATGTGAAAGGCTATTGCACTGCAAGCGGCACAAAGCCAGCGAATCACCTCGCTTTTGTGGTTACTCAAAAACTTCTTCATGCTTTCCTGGACAGATAAGTCAATTCTCCCTGAGCCGACACTTTGACACCGCAGTTGTATATCGTGAATTGCCCAAGTTCAAATTGCCAATAAAAATACACAAATTTACCTTGGGGCCTACCTGGCCTCACCTTGGATCATGGTGTTGGCTCAAAAATTACAATACTCCATACGAATATTTACGAAGAACCCCCACCAAAATAGGTCCCCCAGGAAGATCAGTGCCAGAAAAATAATCGCGGTTAGATAACACTCATTTGGCATTCAACAACGGCAAGTCAAGACAATCGATCGAAGTAATTATTGCAATAAATAAGCCAGCAAACCCTTTTCCAGCAACAATCAATTCTTAATTAATTTTATTAAATTTAACAATCAAAATTATCTTGCCCAACTGACGAAAATTATTCGTCCAGATATTTGTATTTTCCTGAATCCGATTGAATCCCCTGTGAGTAAAACGCTTATAGCAGTGGATTTGCCTAACAAACTCTCTAGCCTCAAGGAAATGTGAATCATGGAAAACGCCAACCCCGACGTGGGAATTATTAAGTCGCCTGCCGGTCTTCAAGTAGAACGCGGTGGCAAAATCGTAGAGCTAAGCCAAGGCGATGCCTTGCGATGGAATGATGTGGTAACCAACACTGGTACCCAGACCGCTGAAGTATTAATGCCCGCAGTGTCTGCTGGTCATGGCGACACACTGTTGCAACTGGCGCCCAACGCGTCAGCAAAGCTGGAACAGATTACCTCCACCGTAGCAGACGGCGCCAACCGAACCGAGGTTGTTGCACTAAGCGAGGGTGTTGAGTTGTATGACATTGACAATGAAGTAAGCTCAGCAATCCTCACCCCATATGAAGGCACAATGTCAGGCCTGGTAGGTGCTGGTTTGTTGGCTGGCGGTAGTGCCGGCGCTGGTGTAGGCGCAGCAATTGGTGGTGCGGCCCTTGGCGCGATTGCGCTGAGCGACGACGGTGACGACACCGTAACCACCGTGGATCCCAGTGACGACTCTGACTCTGACAGCGATTCCGATTCTGACAGCGATTCCGACTCTGACAGCGATTCTGACTCTGACAGCGATTCTGACTCTGACAGCGATTCCGACTCTGACAGCGATTCCGACTCTGACAGCGATTCCGACTCTGACAGCGATTCCGACTCTGACAGCGATTCTGACTCCGACAGCGACTCCGATTCTGACAGCGACTCTGATTCCGACAGCGATTCTGACTCCGACAGCGACTCTGATTCCGACAGCGACTCTGATTCCGACAGCGATTCTGACTCCGACAGCGATTCTGACTCTGACAGCGATTCTGATTCCGACAGCGATTCTGACTCCGACAGCGATGTAGAAGGTGATACTTCAGGGTTGATCGGCGGCGTTGAATCACTGAACGACGGCTTGGAGCAAACACCACTTGCACCAATCACCGCAGTAACTGGTGCAGTGGCTGACGGCCTGGCTACAGTGTCTGATGGCATCGCGAGTGTTTCAGACCAAGACCCAACCGGTGTTGCAAACTTGCTCGCTGAAACGGTTGGTCAGCCTCAAGAGGGCTACACCAATGACCAAGAAGGCCTTGCTGGCACAGTGAGCAACCTGTCACAAGGTTTGGCGGAAGGCGCTGAGCCAACACCACTGGACCCAGTGGTTGATCCCTTGGCACAAACCTTGGGATACAGCGAAAATGAGCCAGCCCCACAAACCATGATCGCCAGACTCTCTACTGCTGAAGCTCAAAACGAGGGCGAAGTGGATGGTGCGGCTCAAGGCCTAACCACTATAGGCAACACCTTGGCCTCTGACAGCAGCCCATTGAGCCCTCTGACTGCCGGTATTTTGGCACCAGTCGTAGGCACCAGCGACGCCGACGCAGGCTCACCTGGCGTACCCGGCACCTTGCAAGAAGTGGCGGAAGGCCTGACTGACCTGACCAATCCAAACAGCGCCCTGGCACCCTTGGCACCACTCACCGGTGGTTTGGCATTTGTAGTGGCCGGTGGGGAAGACCCAACTGGCGGACAACTGCCAGAGCAACTTTCGGGTGGCCTGGCCGGTGGTGTAGCGCTCCTTGGAGAACAAGCCGCTGACAACTCATCAGCGGCTGGCCCCGGCGCACCGCTCATCGAAACAGTTGGCAACCTGCTGGGTGGCGAACGTGCTGAAGAGGATGGCGGCGAACCTGGTGAAGGTGAAGAGCCAGGAGAAGGCGGCACAACTGGCACACCATTGGACGTGATCCTTGATCCAATTGCTGACGCAGTTGGCGGCGGTGCTCCATCCCTGCCAGGCCTGCCTGGCGGCGGTGAAGGTGGCGCGCCTGAAACTCCACTGTCACCCTTGACAGACGCGTTGATGGAAAATGCAGACCCAGCCGTTTTCGCTGAGAGCTTGGCAGGTGTAATCGAAGACATCGGCACCAACACACCTCTTGAAGCTGTGACCGAACCTCTGGTGGACGCACTGCGTTCCGGTGGCTTGCCAGACATGGGTGGCGGTGACGATGGCGAAGAGCCGGAAGAACCAAACCCAACAGCTGGCCCAATCGAAAGCGCAGCTCAGCAGTTTGTGGATGTAGCCCCAATCGAAATGATCCCAGCAATTGGTCAACCAATTGAAGACGGCATCATCACTGGCGCCATGACACTGGACGGCCTGCTGGCCGGCGGTATCCCAGGTGCACCTGCAATCCCAGGCTTGCCTGGCGGTGACGAAGGTGAGCCAGGTGAAGGCCCAACCGGAACACCTCTGGATGCAGTATTGGCTCCATTGGCGGACTTGGCTGGCGGCGGTTTGCCAGAACTCCCAGGCTTGCCTGGCGGTGACGAAGGTGAGCCAGGTGAAGGCCCAACCGGAACACCTCTGGATGCAGTATTGGCTCCATTGGCGGACTTGGCTGGCGGCGGTTTGCCAGAACTCCCAGGCTTGCCTGGCGGTGACACCGGTGGTGAAACACCAGCACCTAACCCAACAGCTGGCCCAATCGAAAGCGCGGCCCAGCAGTTTGTGGATGTGGCTCCAATCGAAATGATCCCAGCAATTGGTCAACCAATTGAAGACGGTATCATCACTGGCGCCATGACACTGGACGGCCTGCTGGCCGGCGGTATCCCAGGTGCACCTGCAATCCCAGGCTTGCCTGGCGGTGACGAAGGTGAACCAGGCGAAGGCCCAACCGGAACACCTCTGGATGCAGTATTGGCTCCATTGACTGATCTGGCTGGCGGCGGTTTGCCAGAACTCCCGGGCTTGCCTGGTGGCGAAGGTGGTACCGAAGGCCCAACCGGAACACCTCTGGACGCAGTACTGGCTCCACTGGCTGATTTGGCTGGCGGCGGTTTGCCAACAATCCCAGGCTTGCCTGGTGGCGAAGGTGGTACCGAAGGCCCAACCGGAACACCTCTGGACGCAGTATTGGCTCCATTGACTGATCTGGCTGGCGGCGGTTTGCCAGATGCGGGTGGTCTGCCAATTCCGACAGATCCATCTGCCCTGACAGATCTGCTGGGTGGCACAGGCTCACCACTGGGCTCACTGCCCGGCGCCGATGACCTGCCAACTATCCCAGGCCTGCCAACTGCCTAAACAGCAGAAGGCTCAACAAGAAACCCCTCTTCGGAGGGGTTTTTTATTTGAATCCAAATCGCGGTTCACCACAGTAAAAATAATAACTTTACCGACAACCCAACGGACATCACCTTATGAGCACGGCACCTCAAATTGGCACCATTGCCTCAAAAACCGACAAGCTTTTGGTTCAACGCCAGGGCGAGCAACTCACTTTGCGTCAAGGCGATGCAATTCTGGCTGGTGACGTTCTACAGAACAAGGACTTGGTCGCAGTGGATATTGAGCTACCCGGTCAAGCGGCTGGCCAAGCTGATTCTCTGGTTACCCTGGCCCCAGAATCCGCAGCTCAAATTGCCACCAACTCAGCCGCAGAAGGCGGCATGATTGAAGTAACCTCGTTAACAGAGGGCGTCGAACTATTTGCAGTCAGCGAAGGCACCGATGGTGCAATTTTGCTGGCCGATGCAGGCACAGGCTTTAGCGGACTGGTTGGTGCAGGTCTGCTATCTGCGGGCACTGCTGGCAGTGTCAGCGGTATTGCCACTGCAATCGGTGGAGGTGTCGGTGTGGCCGCCCTTGCAGCATCCTCTGGAGACGACACCAACGTGGAAGGTTCTGCCTTTACTGATGTCCGCGTAGACAATGGCGATGAAACCACAGACCCAGTTGACAATCCCGAGAACCCCGACGAAAGTGAAAATCCAGAAGACCCAGAGAATCCGGAAGATCCTGTCGACAACCCAGAAGAACCAGAGGAACCCACTGATCCAGTCAACGAAGGAACCACTGGTACGCCACTGGATGCAGTACTCGACCCCTTGGCCGACGCGCTTGGAGGCACACCCTTGTCGGTGATTTCCGATCCATTGTTTGATGCCTTGGGATCTTTGCCAATCGGCTCAGCACCCAATCCTGCAGACGCATTGCCACTTGATGCAATTACCGGCAATCTGCCTGTCTGAACCTGCTGAATCACCATAAAAAAAGCCACCTTGGGGTGGCTTTTTCAT
Organism: Limnobacter sp. MED105; assembly: GCF_000170915.1. Classification (GTDB taxonomy): domain Bacteria; phylum Pseudomonadota; class Gammaproteobacteria; order Burkholderiales; family Burkholderiaceae_B; genus Limnobacter. The sequence goes on along the minus strand of NZ_ABCT01000001.1, from coordinate 538,220 downwards.
TGATACAAAGAGCAACGACTCACTCGAATTTGTCGTAACGGATATTCTCAGCTTTCACACCCAACTTCGAAAACTTGGCAATCGCCGCATCAATCATCGCAGGCGGCCCGCACAGGTAAGCCTGAACCTGAGGCCAGTCCAGCTCAAGCTTGTCCAACTCGTCTGTCACGTAACCACGCGCACCGTTCCAGCTCGAATTGGCAGGCTCTTCTGACAACACCTGCTTGAAACTCAGCGAACCTCTCCAACCTTGCTGAACTCGACCAATTTCCTCATCCGCATACAAGTCGCGCTGTGTGCGTGCGCCAAATAAATAAACCGCATCCCGGGTTTCACCAGCCCATTTCGCCTGTTCCAGCAAACTCAAAATAGGAGCCATGCCGCTTCCTCCGGCCACACAAACAATCGGCGCTGGCTTCTCACCTTCGGCGGGGCGCAAATAAAAATCACCAAACGGTCCACTCATACTTAACCGGGTTTCCTGTCGATTGGCTGCAAACAACCATTCAGTGAACTTGCCTCCAGGCACCTTGCGCACATGAAAAACAAGTTCATTGGCTTCTTGGCCTTTTGGTGCCATCGCGAAACTGTAGTTGCGGGACAGGCTGAATTCTTCAAGTCGAATTTCAGCATATTGACCTGCCTTGAAAGGCATCGGATCATCCAGCGCCACACGCAATTCCACAATGTCGTGCGTCAAATCTTTCTGGCCCACAATCGTGCCGCGGGTTTCAACCAAACGGTCACCGCCAGAGGTCAACTCCACTTCAATTTCCAGATCAGTTTCCGGAATGGACTGACAGGCCAGGATCATTCCAGCCTTCAAATCCTCGGCGCTCAGCACATAACTTGAATCGGTCAGTTCGCGCACCTTGCCGCTTTTCAGCTTGCACTTGCATTGCGTGCAACTGCCCACACGGCAATTGTGTGGAAACCCCAAACCTGCCGACAAGGCAGAATTCAAAATAACCTTACGGCCTTTCTCCACCTCGAAGCTTTGCCCACCCGGGGCCACACTCACCTTGTGCGTTACCTTGCCTTTTTTGCCAGCCGCTGCACCACCCTGCAATCCAAACCATTCAAGCAATTTCATGATGCTCTCCCTTTACGCGGCAGCGCGGTTCAGTTGTTGGCCAGTCTGCTGCCCCAACTGGGCAGATTTCAAACCTTTCATACCACTCTTCACACTGGCATCAATCGCCAGTTTTTTCTCCTCCGGCGTGGCAAAGGTTTCATCCCAGTGGTTCAACAAAGGCGTCATCACTTTTTTGTAAAGTGGTGGCACCAAGGCCAGCAAAATAGTGCCCAGATAGCCTGTGGGCAACATGGGCGCATGACGATAGCTGCGCAGGTTCCAGTATTCCTGATCTGCCTCAGCATGGTGGTGCGAGTGGCGGGTCAGCGCGTACAACAAAGCAGTCGACACCGAAGCATTCGTGTTCCAGCTGTGACGTGGTTCTACCTTGTCTTCAGGACGACGAACAATGCCGTAATGCTCCATGTAGTTCACGATTTCAAGCAGGGTCTTGCCGCCCGCGCTCATGATCCAGAACATCACTACCCCAGCCCAACCACCGATGTAGAACGATGCAGCAAACAAACTCAAGCTCATCAAATTACCGCGCATCATGCGACTGTGAATCGGGTTCCACACGGATTGATTGAACTTGGCCAGGCGTTGCTTTTCCAACTTCCAGGCCGACTTGTAACCGCCAATGGTGCTTTTCAGTACAAAGCCGTACACATTCTCGCCGCGCTGGGCCGTGGCAGGGTCAGCAGGTGTACCCAGGTTTTTGTGGTGACCGTATACATGCTCGATCGCAAAAGAAGCATCACAGGTAAACGCCAGCATCCAGCGGCCCAAAATCATGTCGCGCATACTGTAGGTGCGGTGGGTCAACTCATGGCCAACATTGGTGCCACCGGCACCAAACAAAAATGCACCCGCCACCGCGCCCACAAACCATTGGTACCAGGTGGTGTCCGCTTGCAATTGCAAACGGTCATAACCGAAGGTGTTCTTCATGAATGCGTCAATGCCCAATACATCCACCGGCGCTACCGCCCAGGTGAAACAAAGCGTCACCCACATCAAAATTGGCAGTGTCAGCCACAACATCAAATTCAGAAAAAACTCACCCTCCATGCGGGGCTCGCTGCGATCATCGGGCAGCAACACATCGCCCAAAGCCACAACAAGCACCAACGCGGCAATGCCGGTGTACATCCACGCACCGCCCTGCATCATGGCGTGCATCACACCAATGGCAATCAGCGGAAAAGTGGTGAATTTAAGGTAGTGCAACATAGGTGGTCTCCCGTTTATGAATGCCCAATAGTTATTGTTGGAGGGGCAAGGTCTATCCCGACGAAAATCATGTTAACGATTGTAAACATGCTCGTCAATACCTTTGCTTATCAAATTGGATAAAACTTCTAAATCAAGGATTCATAACAGATGTTCGGGTTTTCGCTATAATCACTGGCTTATGACCTCCAACGCATCAACCATCCACGGCCGAACCCGGCTTATTGAAGCTGCACTGAACCTGAGCTATCACCGGCGAAGTTTCTCCAGCCTCGGTATTCGCGAAATAACGCGCGAAGCGAAACTGTCTGCGCCCGCGTTTTACAGGCACTTTGAAGACCTGGCCGACCTGGGCACAGCCGTCATTCTCGAGGTTGAAAAAGCAGTGCTGGACGCCTTCACCGAAGTCCGAATCAGCACGGCCAAAGAGGCAGACCTCGACATTCGCCCCATGCTCGTCAAACGGTTTTTTGATTGGGCGGCCGAGAATCCAAAACCAGTCGTAGTGGGTGCCTCCGAGGCTTTCGGTGCACTGGAGCGCATGCGCGACGGCCTGAAAAAAACCATTCGGGCGATCAGCGAAGACATTTGCAGCGACAACCGTATTGCTGCCCTGCTGCCCGGTTTACCCCAAGAAGAAATGATCGAAGTGCTGGAAGTACTCGCCCAAAACGTGTTGTTCATGGCGGTTGAGTACGTCGAGAAACCCGATCAACGTCAGGCTATCTATGACAAAGCGCTTCGGATTGTGGCTGTCATCTTTGCTGGCGCACATGCCACGTACGCCATGAAACTGGAACAGGATCAGGAAAGCACTCAAGTCCCCTGATTGATAAATTGGATGCCCATTCAATTTAACAAAAAAGCAACATTGTGTTTCATGCCCTGTTTAAACGATTAAACTGTCAACACACAAATTAACATTGTGGTAACAAAAATTCCGAATCAGGAGCCACACCCATGCGCATCGCCATTCTTGAAGACGACCTGACACAAAGCGAAATGCTGCGCTGGGTGCTCGAATCGGTCAACCACAAATGCCATTGTTTTGCCACGTTCAAAAGCTTTCAAACCGCTTTGTACCGCGACAGCTTCGACCTGGTTCTTCTGGATTGGGTACTGCCCGACAGCTCTGGCCCCAAAGTCATGCACTGGATCCGTGAAACCCTGCACATCAAAGTACCCGTGCTGTTCATCACCTCCAAAACCGACGAAGAGAATATTGTTGAAGCGCTCAACGCCGGTGCAGACGACTACATGATCAAGCCCATCCGTCGCGGCGAACTGATCGCCCGGGTCAACGCCCTGCTACGCCGCGCCTATCCCGAACTAACCGCCCCGGAAGTGTTTGAAATCACCGACCTGGAATTTCATCCCAAGTTCTCGACCATCGTGCGCCACACAAAACGCGTGGTCATGACCCAAAAGAATTCGATTTGCGCTTCTGCTGTTTCGCACCTCGGCAAACCGCTGTCAAGGTCACACATCCAGGAAACCGTGTGGGGACGCGACACCGATTTACCCTCGCGAACCATGGACACCCACATCTCGCGCGTTCGTTCCAAGCTGGCCTTGCGACCCGAACAGGGCTTCCGTTTAACCCCAGTCTATGGCTTTGGTTACAAACTGGAGCAGGTTGATCACGAAGGCAAATCATCTGACCTGGCAAAAATCAAACGCCAACTCGCCGAGAACGATTGAAGGCGAGTACGCCATAGCGGGTTATAATGAAGGGTTTTCCGCCCAGTAGGTATTATGGAGCTTTTCGCAGTCGGCCTGAATTATCAATCCGCACCGCTCGCACTACGCGAGCGTTTGGCGTTTCCGGCCGAGCAATTGCAAGAGGCATTGCGCGCACTGGCACAGCGTGTTCAGGCCCCTGAAGCGGCCATTCTTTCCACCTGCAACCGCACTGAAGTGTATTGCGCAGCCAGCAATATTGAGCAGCTGAAAACCGATCTGCTTGAATGGCTGGCTGTCAACCGCAACATTCCCACCACCGAACTAGGCCCTCACCTGTACATTCTTCCCCAGCAGGAAGTGGTCCGCCATGCATTCCGCGTGGCCAGTGGCCTGGATTCCATGGTGCTGGGCGAAGCACAAATTCTGGGTCAAATGAAGCAGGCTGCACGCACCGCCGAAGAAGCCGGCACGCTGGGTCAAATGCTGCACCAACTGTTTCAACGCACCTTCTCGGTCGCCAAAGAAGTACGCTCACACACGGAAATTGGTGCCCACTCGGTGTCCATGGCCTCCGCAGCCGTAAAACTGGCCAGCCGAATTTTCGGCGACCTTGGAAAACGCAATGTGCTGTTTATCGGCGCTGGTGAAATGATTCAACTGTGCGCCACACACTTCGCCGCCCAGAATCCGAAAAGCATCACCATTGCAAACCGCAGCGCAGATCGCGCCAACCAATTGGCTCAAACGCACGGCGCCAGCGTCATCGGTCTGGCCCAGGTTCCAGAACAACTCGCGAAATCCGACATTGTCATATCCTGCACCGCCAGCACCCTGCCAATCATTGGCCTGGGCATGGTTGAAGCCGCCTGCAAAAAACGCAAACACGAACCCATTTTCATGCTCGACCTCGCGGTACCTCGCGACATCGAAGCGCAAGTCAGCAAACTCGACGACGTGTTTCTGTACTCCGTCGACGACCTCAGCCAAATTGTGCAGGAAGGCCGTGAGCAACGGGCCGCTGCTGTTGAACAGGCCGAGGCCATCATCGAATCGCAGGTCCAGGGCTTCATGCGCTGGATGAGCGAACGCTCACTGGTGCCCACCATTCAGGAAATTCACCAGAAAGCCGACGACATCGCGCAGCTTGAACTGGACCATGCCCGCAAGCAACTGGCCAAGGGCACACCTGCCGACGACGTACTGCAACTGATGGCCCACCGCATGAGCGCAAAATTCATGCACGGCCCCATGCAGGCGCTACACCACGCCAGCCCAGCCGAACGGGAAGCCCTGTTAAAGTGGCTCCCACAGCTATTCAACATTAAAAACACCGACAAATAGATGAAAGACAGCATGCGGAACCGGCTAACGCGCCTTGCCGAGCGCCTTGCCGACCTTGAAGAATTTTTGTCGTCCCAAAACGCAGCCAATGACATGGCGCAGTTCAAGGCCATCACACGTGAACGCTCCGAACTGCTGCCCGCCACCGAGCGCTTTGCAGAATACCTGAGCATAGAGGCAGACCTCAACACTGCACAAGAATGGCTTTCCGACCCCGACATGCGCGACATGGCCCGCGAGGAAATTGCGCAAAATGAAGCGAAACTTGCGCAACTCGAAGCCGATCTTCAACGCCTGCTGCTCCCCAAAGACCCCAACGACCACCGCAACGCCATGCTTGAAATTCGCGCCGGTACGGGCGGCGATGAGTCTGCATTGTTCGCAGGCGACCTGTTTCGCATGTACACCCGCTACGCCGAGCGGCAGGGTTGGCAAATTGAAGTCATGAGTGCCAGTGAATCGGAACTGGGGGGCTACAAAGAAGTCATCATTCGCCTTGCCGGTGACCACGTGTACAAGCACCTGAAGTTTGAATCGGGGGGGCACCGTGTGCAGCGCGTACCAGCCACGGAAAGCCAGGGGCGCATACACACCTCCGCCTGCACCGTGGCCGTGATGGCCGAACCCGACGAAGCCGAAGTGATCGAAATCAACCCTGCCGATTTGCGAATTGACACCTACCGCGCCAGCGGCGCAGGTGGCCAACACATCAACAAAACCGATTCGGCCGTGCGCATTACCCACTTGCCCACAGGCCTGGTGGTTGAATGCCAGGACGAACGCAGCCAACACAAAAACAAGGCCAAAGCCATGAAGGTGTTGAACGTACGCCTTCAAGACAAAATTGACCGTGAACGCCAGGCCGCCGAGGCCAGCGAACGCCGCAGCCTCGTGGGTTCAGGCGACCGTTCTGAACGTATTCGAACCTACAACTTCCCGCAGGGGCGAATGACCGACCACCGAATCAACTTGACCCTGTACAAACTCGACTACATCATGGATGGAGACTTGACCGACCTGATGAACGGCCTGACCGCATTTCACGAAGCCGAACTGCTGGCCGAAATTACAGCCAAAGAATGAGCACACTGCCCAAGCCCACCATTGAATCGGTGTTGCAGCAAACACGTGAAGAAACCGGGCTTGCGCCCAGTGAACTGCGTATTTTGATGACCCACATCACGGGTTTTGATCGCGTGGGCCTGGTCACCAAAGGCAACCGGGAATTGCCCATGGATCAGCTCAGTGCCTTCAAGTCACTGGCCGCCAAAAGGCAGCAAGGCGAACCCATCGCCTACCTGGTACAACAAAAAGAATTCTATTCACGCCCGTTCTTTGTCGACCCCCGGGTATTAATACCCCGCCCGGAGACCGAAGAACTTGTGGAGCACGCCCTTGGTTTTTTGCAGAGCAAATCCACAGAAAATCTGCTCACCCGGGTGCTCGACATTGGTTGCGGCAGCGGCGCCATTGCCGTGTCACTGGCGCTTGAAAATCCCATTCTTGAAGTCACCGCCACCGACATTTCTGCAGACGCATTGTGGGTGGCTCAATTCAACGCCAACGAATTGGGTGCGAAAAACATCCGCTTTCTTCAATCCGATCTCTTCGAGAATCTATTGAATCAAACACCCCCACTGGCGTTCGACCTGATTTGCAGCAATCCGCCCTACATTGAACTGGGGGATGAACATCTTTCCCAAGGCGATCTGCGTTTCGAGCCCCAACAAGCCTTGACCGACGGGGGCGATGGCCTGCACTTTTACCGTGAAATTGCCCAACACAGCCCGAGCCTGCTGCGCGCAGGTGGCGGCGTGCTGGTTGAGCATGGCCACACACAGCAAGAGGCCGTGAAAGCCCTGTTTTCCAAAGCGCCTTATGTGGATGTTCAAGGCCTGCCCGACCTGGCCGGTACACCGCGTTTTGTATTCGCCCGTATTGAAAACGAGCGTTTTATACCCACATCCATTACACTACAGGGTTGTAGCAATCCATCCAATTGAAAGGAAGTTTTTATGAGCGTTCGCGATTCCATTCACGAAACCGTCACCAGCCACCCCGTGGTTTTGTTCATGAAAGGAACTGCCCAGTTCCCCATGTGCGGGTTTTCTGGTCGCGCCATTCAAATCCTGAAAGCCTGCGAAGCTGAAAAAGTAGTCACAGTGAACGTGCTGGACGACCCCGAAATTCGCCAAGGCATCAAAGAATATGCCAACTGGCCTACCATTCCACAGCTTTACGTGAATGGCGAATTTTTGGGTGGTTGCGACATCATGACCGAGATGTACCAAAGCGGCGAATTGAAGGCACTGATTGCCGCCGCCAATGCGTCCACCAAGTCTGAATAAATCATGAAACAGGCCGCACCAATCATCGTGCGGCCACTTCCAGGCATACCATCTTGAGCAGCACCCTCTCCCACCAGTTCAAGCAGTCCATCACCGTCGCCATTACAGGTGCCAGTGGCGCTTTGTACGGTTTGAAAATTCTCGACTTGCTGCGCGCGCGCGGCGACACAGAAGTGCATCTGGTGGTGTCGTCTTCAGGCTGGCTTACCCTGGCCAGTGAAAGCGACTTGAGCAAAGAAGAAATTGAAGCCAAAGCCCATGTGGTGCACTCGCCCAAGCAAGTGGGCAACTGCATTGCCAGCGGATCTTACCCGTCCGCAGGTATGGTCATTGCGCCCTGCTCCATGCACACCCTGGCCGCCGTGGCACATGGCTTGTCGAACAATCTGATTACCCGTGCCGCCGATGTGGTGTTGAAAGAACGGCGCCGTCTGGTGTTGCTACCCCGCGAGACACCGCTGAATTTGGCGCATCTTCGCAACATGGTCAGCGTGACAGAAATGGGCGGCATTGTGATGCCACCGGTGCCTGCACTGTATCAGCGCCCAAGCAGCATCGACGCCATGGTCACAGACACCGCCCAACATGCCCTGCAACTGCTGGGTTTGCCCAATGTGCAGCGCAATGAATGGCAGGGACTTAAAAGCAGCAGTTAAAGCGGTATAGCCTACGCAGGCACATGAAAGCGCTGCTGCAATCCTTCCTCACCATCCAGCCCCAGCTCAAGCAGCATGTCGCGCAAACGTTGTGCCGCCTTTGGATTCGATCGCTGGTGTTTCTTCGCAATAATCAACTCATTCTTCATCGAGTGCTCCCAACCCACCAACTCCGTGACAGTCACCTGGTAGCCATGCGCCTCCAGTTGCAAGCAACGCAACACATTCGTTAGCTGACTGCCAAATTCACGGGTGTGAAGCGGGTGGCGCCACATTTCCACCAAACTGGTTTTACCAAGTTGGCTGGCTTTGTTCTTGCGCAGGTGTGTGGCCACCTCGGCCTGACAACACGGTACCAAGGCCATAAACTTCGCCTGTTTTTTCAAGCCAAATGAAATCGCATCATCTGTAGCCGTGTTGCAAGCGTGAAGCGCAGTCACAATATCAACTGTTTCAGGCAAGTCGGGGTGTTCTGTGGCTTGTGCCACTGGCAAATTAATAAACTGCATGCCTGCATCAAAACCAAGCTGTTTGGCCAGTGTATTGGACTTGTCCACCAACTCTTGTCGGGTTTCCACACCAGCCACCACAGCCCCTTCCCGGTTTTGCTTGATATACAGGTCATACAAAATAAACCCAAGATACGATTTGCCTGCACCATGATCTACGAGGTACAAACCTCCGTCATTGGCTTTGCGAACTTCGTCGATCAAAGGCTCGATAAAATGAGTCAGGTGGTAAACCTGCTTCAGCTTCCTTCTGCTGTCCTGGTTAATGCCGCCTTCACGCGTCACAATGTGCAGCGCCTTCAACAGGTCAATTGACTGGCCTGGTTTCAGCTCGAGGGCATCTAAAGGATTCTTCTTGAGTTTTGGCATAGGTGGCTTGCTGCGTTGAATTCGATGCGCACAGTGTAAAGGGTTTAAGCTCAACCGGCTTGGGCTCCGATCTCTCGCGGTGCGTTAACTGCCCAATCGGCTTGGGTTTCAATCTCTCGCCAGAAAACCTGATTTTCCCTTTTTGATATTCACCCTGACTCACCTCGCTCGGCAAAAGGGCGAGCCGAGTCTCGGTGCCGGCCCATGGCCGACCGTGGCGGGTGAATTCAAACGGGCAGGTTTTCTTGAAGGCGAGGCGATCGAAACACCGCCGCCGACTGGGCGTTGCGCCAGCGGTGACTCGGAGCTGAACTTGCAATGGGTCGGACGATGACCAGTCAGAAAACTTGCCGGCTTGGCGCGTCGAGACTAACGATCGCGCCTTGGCTTAGTGCAGGCTCAAGCCGACAAGCCGAAATGCCAAGTTTTCGGGCAGCGGTGACCATTCAAGTTTGGCTCCCAACTCACCGGCCCTGTGGAGCACAAGTAACCCACGTCGAATTGGCAATAGACGCCAGCACAAGACGCATCATCACGAGTTCGACAGAAAATAATTTAGATGACTTCCCGAGAGACCGGGAGAAGAATGGTGCCGCTTGTCGGATTCGAACTGACGACCTACCGCTTACAAGGCGGTTGCTCTACCAACTGAGCTAAAGCGGCACTTAAGAGAAGCGCTATTTTACTCGAGTCAGATGATTTTTTTTCTTCTGCCCGGGTTTTTTTGGTGTTTTTTCATCAGATTTATCTGATTTAGCCACAGACAAAGGCTGCGGGTCTTCAGAAGCACCCGAAACTGAACGCAAACCTGCCGGTTTGTCATCAGGATCAGATGAAACAGGCTCATCCTCTTCATCAAGAATGAACTGCACAGCCTCGTTTCCATCACCCTCAATTTCTGCCAAGGGCTTCAGTACTTCAAAAGCCATGCCATGCCCGTTTTCACGCGCATAGATTGCACTAATTTGTTCAATGGGTACAAAAATTTCACGAACTACGCCGCCAAAACGGGCTTCGAACTCAACCGCAGAGTTACCGAGACTCAATTTGTTGGTGGCCAAAGGAGACGTATTCAAAACGATCTCCCCGGCCTTCACAAACTCTTTCGGCACCTGGGTTTTCTCATTCACAGCCACGGCAAGGTAAGGCGTGTAGCCATTGTCGACGCACCATTCATGAATGGCTCGAATCAAATACGGCTTTGTGGATACTTCAGTCACTGCTTTTTCCTCGACGTGTCTGGATGCCTGCTCAGCGAGCATCCAATTAACGACGCATCACCTTCTCGGAAGGTGTCAATGCATCAATAAAGGCTGGCTTCGCGAAAATACGTTCCGCATACTTCATCAGTGGCGCAGCAGACTTCGGCAGTTCAATACCGTAGTGCTCCAACCGCCACAACAATGGGGCCAACGCCACATCCAGCATCGAAAAGTCTTCGCCCAGCATGTATTTACTTTTAAGAAACACAGGTGCCAGCTGGGTGAGCTGCTCACGAATCGCCGACTTCGCTTTGTCCATGGCCTTGGGGTTACCAGCTTTTTCCAACACGCTCACGTGTTGAAACAGCTCACGCTCAAAATTGAACAGGAACAAGCGAGTACGTGCACGCATCACTGGGTCTGCAGGCATCAACTGGGGATGAGGGAAGCGTTCATCAATGTACTCATTGATGATGTTTGACTCGTACAAAATCAAATCACGTTCAACCAGAATTGGCACCTGGCTATAGGGGTTCATCACACTGATGTCGTCAGGCCGATTGAACAAGTCAATGTCCTTGATCTCGAAATCCATGCCTTTTTCATGCAAAACGAACCGGCAACGCTGAGAAAACGGGCAGGTCGTTCCAGAGTAAAGAACCATCATAATGTTGTCATCCCAAAACAAAAAATGGCCGGGGCGAGCAAACACCCCAGCCTGTACATGATTAAGCCAAAAAGCTTACTTGATGTCTTTCCAGTAAGCGGCGTTCAAGCGCCACGCAAAAATGGTAAACACGCCAAAGAACAACAGCACGATTACACCCAACTTGAAGCGGTCTTCGCGCACAGGCTCGGCCATAAACACCAGAAAACTGGTGAGATCGGCCATGGCCTGGTCGTATTCAACCTGGGTCATGGTACCGGGCTTGGCCAATTCAAAGCCAACAAACTGCTGAACTGTACCTTCCTTGCCATAGCCGGCAGGCACCTCTTCGTACTTCGCAACCTGCTCACCCTGTAATTCCCACAACACATGAGGCATGCCCACATTCGGGAAAGCCATGTTGTTCCAGCCAGTTGGCTTGGAAGGATCACGGTAATAAGTACGCAGGTAGGTATAGATGTAATCAGCGCCAGGACCATTTGCAGAAGCACGCGAACGTGCAATCAGCGACAAATCTGGAGGCGCGGCACCAAACCACTTCTTGGCATCTTTTGGATCCATTGAAATGTTCATGGTGTCGCCGACGTTGTCGGTCGCAAACATCAGGTTTTCCTTGATCTGCTCATCGGTCAAACCAATGTCTCGCAAGCGGTTGTAACGCATGCTTTCAGCAGAGTGGCAATTCAAACAATAGTTGGAGAACAACTTGGCGCCACGTTGAAGCGCAGCCAGGTCGTTCGTCAAGTCAGGCGCCGTATCCAGTGGGTAATTACTGCCCGCACCGAAAACCAGTGAAGGAACAAGCGCCAACAAAGCCAGTAGTTTTTTCATCATCTAGTCCTTATCTTGTCCAGTCGGGCTCAGTGCGCTTCAAACACAACACGGTCGGGCACGGGCTTGAATGTGCCCAGCTTTGACCACCATGGCATCGCCAGGAAGAACAGGAAGTAGTACAAGGTACCAATCTGCGACACGATTTGACCAATGTCTGATGGTGGCTTCACACCCAGATAACCCAACACGATGAAGTTGATTACGAACACAGCGTAAATCCACTTGTGCAGCGCTGGACGATAGCGGATTGACTTGACCTTGCTCTTGTCCAGCCATGGCAGGAAGAACAGGATAACAACCGCACCACCCATGGCCACCACACCCCAGAACTTCGCATCCAGACCCAGGAACGGGAATGTGATAGCGCGCAGGATGGAGTAGAACGGTGTGAAATACCAAACAGGTGCAATGTGCGCTGGCGTCTTCAATGGGTCAGCTGGAATGAAGTTGTTGTATTCCAGGAAGTAACCACCCATTTCTGGCGCGAAAAACACAATGGCTGAAAACACCATCAGGAATACGCCCACACCCAGAATGTCGTGCACGGTGTAGTAGGGGTGGAACGGAATGCCGTCCAAAGGCTTGCCGTTGGCGTCCTTCTTTTCCTTGATTTCAACGCCGTCAGGGTTGTTCGAGCCCACTTCATGCAAAGCAACCAGGTGAGCAGCAACCAGACCCAGCAGCACCAATGGGATGGCGATCACGTGGAAAGAGAAGAAACGGTTCAAGGTTGCATCGGAAACCACATAGTCACCACGAATCCAGATGGCCAAATCAGGGCCAATCACAGGAATTGCGGAGAACAGGTTCACGATTACCTGCGCACCCCAGTAGCTCATCTGACCCCAAGGGAGCAAATAGCCAAAGAACGCCTCAGCCATCAGGCACAGGAAAATGGCAACACCGAAAATCCAGATCAGTTCACGGGGTTTGCGGTATGAACCGTACAACAAGCCTCGCATCATGTGCAGGTAAACCACCACGAAGAACATGGAAGCGCCTGTCGAGTGCATGTAACGCACCAGCCAGCCCCAAGGCACATCACGCATGATGTACTCAACAGACTGGAAAGCTTTTGCCGCGTCTGGTTTGTAGTGCATGACCAGGAAAATACCGGTCACGATCTGGATGACCAACACCAGCAAAGCCAGTGAGCCAAAGAAATACCAGAAGTTGAAGTTCTTGGGCGCATAGTACTCGGACAAATGCGCTTTGTAGGTCGAGGTCAGGGGAAAGCGCTGGTCAATCCAGCCCAACACGCCTGTTGTTTCGACTTTTTTGTCTGCCGCCATAATTACTACTCCTCGCTCTCAGATGTCAGGCGTTGTTCTCGTCTACACCGATCAACAACTTGGTGTCTGACAAATATTTGTGGGGGGGCACTTCCAGGTTGTCCGGAGCAGGCTTGCCAGCGTAAACGCGGCCGGCCAGGTCAAACGTTGAGCCGTGACAGGGACAGAAGAAACCGCCTTGCCAGTCATCAGGCAGGCTAGGCTGGGGGCCAGGTTCAAAACGGGCAGAAGGCGAGCAACCCAGGTGTGAGCAAATACCAACCGCCACCAGGTATTCGGGTTTGATTGAGCGATGAATGTTGCGTGCGTACTCAGGTGTTAGCTGGTCGGGGCTTCGTTCAGAGTTGGGGTCGGCCAATTGATCATTCAACTCGGGCAAGGCTTCGAGCATCGCTGGATCGCGACGAACTACCCAAACGGGCTTTCCGCGCCATTCGACAGTTTTCATGTCACCTGGCTGCATGCCAGAAATATCAAGCTCAACGGGCGCACCGGCTGCTTTCGCGCGCTCGGAGGGTGCCATTGAAGTCAGAAACGCGCCACCAGTTGCCGCAGCCGCCACACCACCCGCTGCGCCGCAAGCGATCATCCATACGCGACGTTCTTTGTCTACAGGTTGATTATTGCTCATCAAAATAACCCCGAAAGTAAAATCCAGTGATCCATGCAACCGGAGATTGTACCCTAGCACGGTTTAAACAAGGAACAGTTTTGAGGACATTTCGTCCAATTGACAATCAAGCACAGCCAAAATGTGGCCATACATTAGAAAACATCTAAACCGCGACAAACAAATCACGGAACATCACTTCGATGCCATACCGCTGCGCAATCCACTCGCCCAAGGCCTTCACACCGCAGCGCTCCGTGGCGTGGTGGCCCGCACCCAACAAGCTGACGTTGCATTCACGGGCCACATGCACAGCAGGCTCGGATAACTCACCCGTCAGGTATAAATCGGCACCCTGCAAGGCTGCTTCTTCCACATAACCTGGTGCCCCGCCAGTGCACCAGGCCACCGTAGCCACGCTGCGTTCGGGGTCGCTATTGCCTTCCACTTGCACATGGTGACCCAATACATCGCTTACCTGCCGAACCAGTGCACTCAAGGGCTGGGGCGTAGGCAACACGCCCAAGTGCACCAAACCCTTGTCGCCCACCACACGGGTGCTCGGCCAACCCAACATGTTGCCCAATTGAGCGTTGTTGCCCAACTCAGGATGTTTGTCCAGCGGCAAGTGGTAAGCAAACACGTTCAAATCATGCGCCAGCGCCAACTGCAGACGTTCTTTGCGAAACCCGGTGACCACTTGGGGGTCACCTTTCCACATCAAACCGTGGTGCACCAAAATTGCATCGGCATTCAGCTCCGCCGCCAGTTCAATCAGCGCCCTCGAAGCGGTTACACCTGTCAGCAGCCGCTGAATACGGGGCTTGCCTTCCAACTGCAGTCCATTTGGGCAATAATCTGACATGCGAGCCTGATCCAGCAATTCCCGCAAATCATGTTCCAGTACATTCCGATCCACTGAAGCCAACGGCGCACCCCTGCATTCTTGATATGTTAAAAAAACTCTGGCTGACTTTTGCTCAAGCCTTAACCGTACTTCTTGCATTGTATTTCATCACCGAAGTACTGCGCCCAGAGTGGGTACCCAACTGGCTGCAAAAGCCGGCGTACCAAACCGCCCAGCCTGAAGGTGTAGCTGGCTACAGGCACGCCGTGGACACCGCCATGCCAGCCGTGGTAAATATTTTTACCAGCAAACGCGCAAGCAACCTACCCAAACACCCGTTTTTTGAAGATCCGGAAATCCGGAAATTCTTCGGCGATGAACTTGAGGAGCAGTTTGAGGAAGAAGAACAAGCATCCAGCCTGGGTTCGGGTGTCATTGTGAACAGCGACGGCTTGATTGTAACCAACCAGCATGTGGTTGAAGCAGCCGACGAAATCGAGGTCAGCCTGAACGATGGACGAACCACCAAAGCGGAGCTTGTCGGAACCGACCCAGAAACTGATCTGGCTGTGCTCCGAATCAAACTTGATAACTTGCCGAGCCTGAAATTTGCCGCCGAAGAAACCGTGAAGGTGGGCGATGTGGTGCTGGCCATGGGCAACCCGTTCGGCGTGGGTCAAACAGTGACCATGGGCATTGTCAGCGCACTTGGGCGCAACAAGGTGGGCATCAATACGTTTGAAAACTTCATCCAGACCGATGCGGCCATTAACCCTGGAAATTCAGGTGGCGCGCTCGTCGACACGGCTGGCAACCTGCTGGGCATCAACACCGCCATTTACAGCCGCTCCGGTGGATCATTGGGCATTGGCTTTGCAATCCCCGCCAAAACAGTACAAGGCGTGTTAAACCAGATTGTTCGCACTGGCACGGTCACGCGGGGTTACATCGGCGTGGAACAACAGAACATCACGGAAGAACTGGCCACGGCTTTTAACCTGCCGCAGAAAGACGGTGTGATTATTGCCGGCATTGTAAAAGACGGCCCAGCCGACAAGGCTGGTCTGAAGGTGGGCGATATTTTGCTGAAACTTGACGGTCAAAAGATTTCTGATACCACTCAAATGCTCAACCTGATCGCAGCCTATGCGCCGGGCGAGAAAAAGTCAGTTGAGTTGCTTCGGGATGGCAAAAACGAAACCTTGAATATCGAAATTGGTGTGCGACCCAAACCAGGTGATTTCATCAAGCGATAAAAAAAGCCCGTACATCAGCGGGCTTTTTTTATTCAGACGACATCAGTTTACTCAACAATCTGTTGTCGCTGTTTACCAATTAGTTTGGCGAACAATATTCCAACTTCGTACAAAATACAGATCGGTATGGCCAGGAACAGCTGGGACATCACATCGGGCGGCGTCACGATTGCGGCGATCACAAAAGCGGCCACAATCACGTACCCACGAATTTCAACGAGTTTTTCAACAGTCACTATACCCAGATACACCAGCACCACCACCACGATGGGCACCTCGAAGGTCATACCGAAAGCCATGAACATGGTCAGCACAAAGCTCATGTAAGCCTCAATGTCTGGAGCGGGCGTGATGCTTTGCGGCGCGAAATCATTGATGAATGCAAACACCTTGCCAAACACAATGAAATGACAAAATGCGATCCCGATCAGAAACAGCACAGTGCTTGAGAAAATAATGGGCAGCGCCATTTTTTTCTCGTGCTGATAAAGCCCCGGCGCTACA
Organism: Limnobacter sp. MED105; assembly: GCF_000170915.1. Lineage (GTDB taxonomy): Bacteria > Pseudomonadota > Gammaproteobacteria > Burkholderiales > Burkholderiaceae_B > Limnobacter. Next base: position 521,794 of record NZ_ABCT01000001.1, on the reverse strand, counting down.
AAAGCCCAGGCCTGATACAACAGAATCGGCAGTGAAATCACGAAGGCAACCATGGCGGTCAACTTGACCGGCACCATGAATGGGGTGATCACGCCCGTGGCGATCATTTTGGTGCCTTCGGGCAACGCGCTTTGAATGGGCTGCGCCAGAAGATCGAAAATGAAAGCGGCGCCTGGATAGGCCATCAATGCGACAAACACAATGATGAAACCAATCACGCCACGCAAAAGCCTGTCTCGGAGCTCGACCAGGTGACTGACAAAATTTTCTTGCTGACTCATTCCAATTGCACCTTGTTATTTGGCTTCTGCCTTGGGGGCAGGCCCCGCAGACTGCGCGGATGCCGACGACTCTTCAGCCTTGGTCACACTGGCCTGAGTGGTGGTTTGTGGTGCTGTTGATGCGGGCTTGCTGGCTTCCAGTTCGGCAATGTCATCTTCGATCGACTTCACAGACTTGTTCAAGTCCGCCTCGGTGTCTCGAATGGTTGACTGCACATCGCCTTCCATCTTGCGGGCTGCGGTCTGCATTTCTGCCTGCAACTTGCGCAGCTCGTCAATTTCCATTTCCCGGTTAATTTCAGACTTCACGTCACTGACGTAACGCTGGGCCTTGCCCAACAAGTGACCCACTGTTTTGGCCACCTTGGGCAGTTTTTCAGGGCCTATCACCAGCAGCGCGATCACTGCAATGATAAGCATTTCCGAGAAAGCAATGTCGAACATGCTGCGCGCCGCAAAAAGGGGAAATTAGCTGGAAGATTTCTCTTTGGCTTCTACGTCAATGGTGTCAGACTTTTTGTTGCTGTCGTCGGCCAGTTTCGTCGTGTTTTGCTCTTCATCCGAGCCGCCTTCTTTCATGCCCTGCTTGAAGCCTTTCACTGCGCCACCGAGATCGGAGCCGATGTTGCGCAACTTCTTGGTGCCGAACACCAACATCACGATAACCAGCACAATCACCCAGTGCCAAATGCTAAATGAACCCATGACTTACTCCTAGTTTGTGTCTGTATCTTGATCAGTTACAAGGCTGGCATGCCCAGCATGACGCCCAATGGTTTATCACCGCCAAGAATGTGCACATGAACATGATACACCTCTTGGCAACCTACCCTTCCAGTGTTCACGATGGTTCGAAACCCGTCGTGACACCCTTCTTGCTTGGCCAATTGCCCCGCAATGGTCATTATTTTTCCCATCACGGGAATGTCTTCTTCAGTGGCATCAGCCAGCGTGGGAATGTGCTTTTTCGGAATAATCAGAAAGTGCACTGGCGCAGCTGGCTTGATGTCGTGAAACGCGAGGATATCCTCGTCTTCATATACTTTTCTGCTAGGGATTTCCCCAGCGACAATCTTGCAAAAAATGCAATCTGACATGTCTTGTCCTTTTCCCGTGTATTTACTGGGGCCGATTGGCCTTCTCAACCAAACCTGACAAACCCATACGGCGATCCAGCTCTGCCAGTACATCGGCGGCGGTCAAACCGTGCCAGCCCAGCAATACAAGGCTGTGAAACCACAAATCGGCTGTTTCAGCGATCACCTTGGCTGGGTCCTGATCCTTGGACGCCATCACCAATTCGCAAGACTCCTCGCCGATCTTTTTCAGGATCGCATCTTGCCCTTTGTGGTGCAACTTGGCCACATAAGATTGCTCAGGACTGGCTTGCTTGCGTTCTTCAAGAACTTTCGTCAAACGCTCGAGCAAATCTCCAGACGCTTTTTCAAGGTCAGCCATGCGTGTTCATTCCTTATTTTTTGCCGTACATGTCGGAAGGGTTTTTCAGCACAGGGTCTTTGGCAACCCAACCGGGCTTTTCACCCGGCACACCTTCCAGCGCATAGTAAAAGCAGCTTTCACGGCCTGTGTGGCAAGCAATACCGCCTACCTGTTCCACCATCAGCACCAGCACATCGCCATCACAATCCAGGCGAATTTCCTTGACCTTCTGCTGGTTGCCCGATTCCTCACCTTTGTGCCACAGTTTACCGCGCGAACGTGAAAAATACGTTGCAAAGCCTGTACTGGCAGTTATTTCCAGCGCCTCTCGGTTCATCCAGGCGACCATCAACACGCGTTTGCTGATGTGATCTTGTGCAACCACGTTCACCAAGCCCTTGTCATCAAAGCTGACGCTGTCCAGCCAGTTCCCGGTGATTACGACATCCTTGCTCATTGAGAACGCTCCTTTACAAGCGAACTGTAATGCCGGCCTTGGCCATGTGGGCCTTGGCCTGCTGCACGGTGTACTCGCCGTAGTGAAATATGCTGGCTGCCAGCACAGCGCTGGCTTTGCCTTTGATCACACCATCCACCAAATGGTCGAGATTGCCCACACCACCGCTGGCGATCACGGGAATGGAAACGGCATCTGACACAGCTCGGGTTAATTCCAGGTTGAAACCAATTTTGGTACCGTCACGGTCCATGCTGGTCAACAGCAATTCGCCAGCACCCAAGGCCTGCATTTTGCGCGCCCATTCAACAGCATCAAGCCCCGTGGGCTTTCGACCGCCGTGGGTATACACCTCCCAGCCTGGCTCGCCATTGCTTTTCGCCTTGGCATCGATGGCCACGACAATGCACTGGGAACCATACTTGGTGGCAGCTTCACCGACCAATTCGGGATTGGTGACTGCCGAGGTGTTGATACTGATTTTGTCAGCACCTGCGTTCAGAAGCCTGCGCACGTCTTCCACCTTGCGCACACCGCCGCCCACAGTCAAGGGAATAAACACCTGACTGGCCACCGCCTCTATCACATGCAGAATCAGGTCACGGTCATCAGACGATGCCGTGATGTCCAGAAAGGTCAGTTCGTCTGCGCCTTGTTCATCGTAACGACGAGCAATTTCCACGGGGTCACCCGCATCGCGCAGTTCCACAAAGTTGACGCCTTTGACCACCCGACCTGCGGTTACATCCAGGCAGGGAATGATACGGCTTGCAAGCATTAGTAGGACTTTCCGTTCAATTCATCGGCCAGGGACTGGCCCTTGGCGAAATCAAGCGTACCTTCGTAGATGGAGCGGCCACAAATGGCACCCATCACACCCTCGTGCTCAACCGCACACAGTTGCTTCACATCATCCAGATTGGTAATGCCGCCCGAGGCGATCACCGGAATGGTCAGGGCATTGGCCAGGCGAACCGTGGCTTCAATGTTGACACCGCCCAACATGCCGTCACGGCCAATGTCGGTGTAAATAATGGCCTCTACGCCATAGCCTTCATATTTCTTGGCCAGATCAACCACATCATGACCGGAAATTTTGCTCCAGCCGTCGGTGGCCACTTTGCCTTCCTTGGCATCCAGACCAACGATAATCTGGCCGGGAAATGCGCCGCAGGCATCGTGGAGAAAACCGGGATTCTTTACGGCCGCCGTACCAATAATGACGTAGCTCAGGCCATCGTCCAGGTAACGCTCAATCGTATCGAGGTCACGAATACCACCACCCAACTGCACCGGAATGGCACCACCCACAGCATCCAGAATGTCAATAATGACACCCTCGTTCACGGGTTTGCCCGCAATCGCGCCATTCAAATCGACCAGGTGCAAGCGGCGCGCGCCACTTTCAACCCATTTCATGGCCATTTCGACCGGATCTGCCGAGAAAATGGTGGCATCGTCCATATTGCCTTGCTTCAGGCGAACACACTGACCGTCTTTCAGGTCGATTGCTGGAATGAGTAACATGAGACTGTGTTGTTAACTATTCAAGTGAGTGGAAAAAATAATCGGTAAAAACTCAGGGGTTCCATCTTAAAAAGTTGGAGTACAGCCTTAAGCCGTCCTCAGCACTTTTTTCAGGATGAAACTGTGTTGCAAAGATGTTATCCCGTGCGATGGCGCAGGTAAAGCGAACGCCGTAGTCTGTTTCACCCGCAACATGGTCCGGATTGACGGGGTTGACATGATAGCTGTGCACAAAATAGAACCATGCACCGTCTTCAATGCCGGCCCACATGGGGTGCTGGGTGCGCTGGTTCACCTGGTTCCAACCCATGTGCGGCACCTTCAGGCCACATTCCACAGTCAGGCGGGGATCAAACTTCACAACATCACCCGGAAACAGGGAAAGACATTCAGCAGGCCCTTCAGCGCTGCGTTCCATCATCATTTGTTCGCCAACACACACACCAAACAAGGGCTTTGATTCGGCAGCGCGGTACACGGCTTCCATCAAGCCCGATTCCCGAAGTGCTTTCATGCAGTCTGGCATGGCACCCTGCCCAGGCAGCACAACCCGGCTGGCCCGGTCAATCAAGGCGGGGTCGTCGGTGATTTGGATTTCCTGATTTTCAAGCTTTACATGTTGCAAGGCCTGGGCCACCGAACGCAGGTTGCCCATGCCGTAATCAACAACGGCAACTAGACTCACAAAGCACCTTTGGTACTGGGAATGGCACCCTGTTGACGCTCATCAATCGCAACTGCCATGCGCAAGGCACGGCCAAACGCCTTGAACACAGTTTCGCACTGGTGGTGTGAGTTCACACCCTTCAGGTTGTCAATGTGCAAGGTGCACAGGGCATGGTTTACAAAACCCTGGAAAAATTCAAACACCAAATCGACATCAAATGAGCCAATGCTGGCACGTGTGAACGGAATATCCTGATGCAGACCGGGGCGCCCCGAGAGGTCAATCACCACGCGCGACAGGGCTTCGTCCAGCGGCACATAGCTGTGGCCGTAACGCACGATTCCTTTTTTGTCGCCCAGGGCTTTCGTGAATGCCATACCCAAGGTAATGCCCGTGTCTTCCACGGTGTGGTGAGCATCAATGTGCAGGTCACCCTTGGCCACGATGTGAAGGTCGAACAGGCCGTGGCGCGAGATTTGTTCCAGCATGTGGTCCAAAAATGGCACGCCCGTGTCGAGGTGGCGTTCGCCTGTACCGTCCAGATTGATTTTCACGGTGATCTGGGTTTCCAGGGTATTGCGGGTAACTTCTGCGGTTCTCATGATTGTCTAAAAAGTTATGCGGCTTTTGTGGCCACTTCGTCGATGGATTGTTGAACAGCCACCAAAAACTGCTGATTCTCTTGCTCAGTGCTCACGGTAACGCGCAAGCAGTTTTGCAACAAGGGGTGGGCTTTGCCCACGTATTTCACCAAGATACCCTTGTTTTTCAGGGCATCAAAGACCTCAAGCGCATTCGGGATACGGAAAAGTACGAAATTGGCGTAAGAATCAAACACTTCAACGTCGCCATTGGGTGTTTTCAGGTTTTTCAGTGACTCGGTAAGCACATCGCGCTGTTCGCGCAGCAGTTTGGCTTGCGCCTCAAAAGCATCGAAATGCTCAAGTGCAAACTGCACCGCAATCCGCGTGAGCACGTTCACATTGTAGGGCGGGCGTACTTTGTCAATTTGTTCCACCCAGGCGGGGCTGGCCACGGCATAGCCCAAACGGGCACCTGCCAAGCCAAGCTTGGAGAAAGTGCGCAGCACCAATACGTTTGGAAATTCAAGCACTCGGGCCATGAACGACGCATCGGCGAAAGCTTCATACGCTTCATCCACCACCACCAGGCCAGGCGTGGCCTCAATGATTTGAACAATTTCGGCTTCGCGCAGCGCCACACCAGTGGGGTTGTTCGGATAAGCCAAAAACACCACTTTGGGCTGATTTGTGGAAATGGCTTTCAACATGGCAGGCATGTTCAAGGTGAAGTCGGGGTTCAGGTCGACTCCCACAAAACGCGCATGGCTCCACTGGCTGTACACCGCATACATCACGAAGGTGGGCACTGGCGAAAGCACTGCATCGCCGGGCATGCAGCAGGCGCGAATAATCAGGTCGATCAGTTCGTCAGAGCCATTGCCAAACAGCACATGGGCCGCTTTTGGAATGGCCGTGCAGGCGCGCAAGGCAACCTCCAGCTCAAGGGCCTTGGGTGCGGGGTATCGGTTTAGCTCGGCTGCTTTCAACTTCTCGGCAAGCGCATCCAGCAAAGTCGCAGGCATGCCCTGGGGGTTCTCCATGGCGTCGAGTTTCAACATGCCGGCCGAAGGAGCCACCACGTAAGCACTGGTGGCCTGCACATCAGCGCGAATTGTTTTTTGAAGTAGGCTCATGGTGCGCTTAGTCTACCTTTCTGAATTTCGGACCAACGCGATACTCTGCAGAGCGCGCGTGTGCCGGCAGGCCTTCTCCATAGGCCAACTCTGCGGCCACTTCACCCAAGGTGCTGGCACCTTCGCGGCTGGCAAAAATAATGCTGCTGCGTTTCTGGAAATCGTACACACCCAAGGGCGAGCTAAAGCGCGCGGTGCCCGCAGTGGGCAACACGTGGTTGGGGCCTGCGCAATAATCGCCCAGCGATTCGCTGCTGTAAGGGCCCATGAAAATGGCACCGGCGTGGCGCAACTTCCCAACCCAGGCGTCGGGGTCTTGCACACTCAGTTCAAGGTGTTCGGGCGCAATTTGATTGCTCAGTTCGCAGGCCTCGTCCATGTCACGCACCTGAATCAGGGCGCCTCGGTTTTTCAGCGATGTGGCAATCACAGTGGCACGGGGCATGGAGTCCATCAGGCGCTTGATGCTGGCCTGCACTTGATCAAGAAATTCCTTGCTTGGGCTTAACAAAATGGACTGCGCCATTTCATCGTGTTCAGCCTGACTGAACAGGTCCATGGCGATCCAGTCGGCGTTGGTGCTGCCATCGCAGATCACCAGGATTTCTGAGGGGCCCGCAATCATGTCAATGCCAACGGCACCGAATACACGGCGCTTGGCTTCAGCCACATAGGCATTGCCAGGGCCCACAATTTTGTCTACGCGCGGCACGGTTTGTGTGCCGTAGGCCAAGGCTGCCACAGCTTGCGCGCCACCGATAGTGAACACGCGGTCGACGCCAGCCAGGTGGGCAGCAGCCAATACCATCTGGTTTTTCACGCCACTGGGAGTAGGCACTACCATGATCACTTCTTTCACACCCGCCACTTTGGCCGGCACTGCATTCATGAGTACCGAAGAGGGGTAGGCTGCTTTGCCACCGGGCACATACAAACCGGCACGATCCAGCGGTGTCACGCGTTGCCCTAGGCGAGTGCCATCGGCCTCGGTGAACTCCCAGCTTTCTGCCACCTGGCGCTCGTGAAATGCACGCACGCGCTGGGCTGCTACTTTCAAAGCATCGCGCTGGGCCGAATCGAGTGTATCGAAGGCATGCTTCAACTCTTCCTGGCCAATTTCAAGTTCTGCGGCACTACCGACCTTCACCCGATCAAACTTCTCCGTGAACTCCAGCAGGGCTTCATCGCCGCGCTTTCGCACTGCATGAATAATGTCTGCCACTGCGCCTTCCACATGGGGATCGCGTTGTTCTTCATAGGCGAGCAATGCACGGAACTGCTCGGCAAAGTTGGCATCTTCTGTAGACAATCGACGAATTTGGGAAGACATTTTTTACTACCTTTAAAATTTCAGGCTACTGCTTGGGTGAACACATCCAGAATAGGCTGCAAAGCCTCGTACTTCATTTTCAATGCCGCCTGGTTCACAACCAAACGGGAAGATATTTCGCAAATTTCCTCAACCTCAACAAGCTTGTTGGCACGCAAGGTGGAGCCGGTGCTGACCAAATCGACAATGGCGTCGGCCAAGCCCACAAGCGGGGCCAGTTCCATAGAACCGTAAAGTTTGATCAGGTCTACATGCACACCACGGTTGGCAAAGTGCTCGCGGGCGCTGTTCACATACTTGGTGGCAATTCGCAAGCGTGCACCCTGCTTCACCGCGCTGGCATAGTCGAAGCCTTCAGGAGCTGCAACACAGAGCCGACATTTGGCAATGTTCAAATCCAGCGGTTGATACAAGCCAGCACCGGAATGTTCAATCAGTACGTCTTTTCCGGCCACGCCCAGATCGGCCGCACCATGCTGCACATAGGTGGGGACATCGGTTGCACGCACGATGATGATTTGCACATCAGCACGGTTGGTCCCAATGATCAACTTTCGCGATTTTTCAGGATCTTCAGACGGCACAATGCCCGCCTTTTCCAGTAAGGGCAGGGTTTCTTCAAAAATACGTCCCTTGGACAGGGCCAATGTAATCATTCCGCTACTCTCGTGACGTCTGCGCCGAGTTTGCGCAGCTTTTCTTCCATTCTGTCATACCCGCGATCCAGGTGATAAATACGGTCAATCCGTGTTTCGTCGCTGGCTGCAAGGCCTGCAATCACCAGGCCCGCCGAGGCGCGCAGGTCGGTGGCCATGACGGTGGCACCGTCGAGTCGCTCCACACCTTTGATGATTGCCGTGTGGCCTTCAATTTCAATGTTTGCACCTAGGCGAACCATTTCCTGAACATGCATGAAACGGTTCTCAAAAATGGTTTCATTGACCACCGCCGTGCCATCGGCCACACAGTTCACTGCCATCAGCTGCGCCTGCATGTCGGTTGCAAAGCCTGGAAATGGTGCCGTGCGTGCGCCCACTGCCTTGGGGCGTGTATTCATGCTGGCGTGAATCTTTGTGCCGTCCACTTCAATGCTTACGCCCGCTGTACGCAACTTTTCAATGGTTGCGTCCATGCTGTCAGCATCGGTGTTGTTCAAGGTTATGTTGCCACCGCAGGCAGCAACAGCACACAAAAACGTACCCGCCTCAATGCGGTCAGGCATTACCTGGTATTCGCAACCATGTAACTTTTCAACGCCGTGCACGGTAATGGTATCGGTGCCAATGCCTTCAATTTTCGCGCCCATTTTGACCAGCATGTTCGCCAGGTCCACCACTTCGGGTTCACGGGCCGCGTTTTCAATGATGGTTGTTCCATCGGCCAAAGCCGCCGCCATCATGAGGTTCTCGGTACCGGTCACAGTCACCATGTCGGTCACAATGCGCGCACCCTTCAAACGCTTGGCTTTGGCGTGAATGTAGCCCTTTTCAATGGTGATTTCGGCACCCATGGCCTGAAGGCCTTTGATGTGCTGATCGACTGGGCGCTGCCCGATTGCACAGCCACCCGGCAAGCTCACGCTGGCCTCGCCAAAGCGTGCCACCAAGGGACCCAACACCAAAATACTGGCGCGCATTGTTTTCACAAGATCGTAGCTGGCGATCGGCTCGGAAATTTCTTCGGCCCGCAGGGCCAACTGGTTCTCTCCATGCCAAAAACACTGAACGCCCATAGAGCCCAGCAAGCGCAGGCAGGTGTTGATGTCGCGCAGGCGCGGCACGTTGGTGATGGTGACTGGCTCAGCGGTCAGCAAACTTGCGCACAAAATGGGCAAGGCCGCATTCTTCGCACCAGAAATCGACACTTCTCCGTGAAGCGGCTTTCCGCCACGAACCAAAAATGAATCCATTAAATGGCAGTCCTTTTTACGCTTGTTGTTGAGCCCACTCAGCGGGCGTCAATGTTTTCATAGACAAGGCGTGAATTTCAGCACGCATTCTGTCACCCAGTACTGCATACACTTTTTGATGGCGCTGAATGGCGCGCAATCCTTCGAATGCACTGGCCACGATGACCGCCTCAAAATGCTGACCGTCACCAGACACGGTGAGGTGTTCGCATTCCAAGCCCTGCGCAATATAGCCGCGAACGGTTTCAGGCAACAACATGATTTTTCCTATCCTTTTGATTCAACAGCACTATTATCCCCTCAATTTGTAACCAGAGGTCACCATGCGCATCGCAATTACGGTCAAAACAGCCCAGGCAAACAGGCCGATGGCCAAGCTGAACCAGGGGCTGACATCGCTGACGCCGAAAAAACCATAGCGAAAACCGTCTATGAGGTAGAAAAACGGATTGAAATGCGACACTGTTTGCCACACCGTCGGCAAGGAGTGGATGGAATAAAACACACCCGACAAAAAGGTGGCTGGCATGATGATGAAGTTCTGGAAGGCCGCCAGCTGGTCGAATTTTTCAGCCCAAATACCGGCAATTACCCCCATGGTACCCAACAAGGCTGAGCCCACCAGGGCGTGCACGAGAATCCAGACCGGGTTATACACATGCAGGCCAACAAAGGCCACAGTGACCAGCAACACGCCCAGACCCACAGCAATGCCGCGAGCCATGGAAGCCAGCACGTATGCCGAGAAAAACTCGAAATGGGACAATGGCGGCAACAACACAAACACCAGGTTGCCGGTAATTTTTGACTGGATCAGGCTGGACGACGAATTCGCAAACGCATTCTGAAGCACCGACATCATGACCAAACCAGGCACCAGAAAGGCGGCGTAACTAACGCCGGGATAAGGCTCTACCTTGCCATCCAGTACATGTGAAAAAATCATGAGATACAGCAAAGCTGTAACCACCGGGGCCAATACGGTTTGAAAACTGACCTTCCAGAAGCGCAGGATTTCTTTCTTGAACAGGGTTTGCCAACCAGTCATTTGGAACCCCCACTCATTAGTTGCACAAATACTTCTTCAAGATCAGGTTTTTCAATGCTGCACTCCAAAACATCCAGGTGATCTTTGCGGCATTGAGCCAGTATTTGCTCTATCTCTGCAGGGCCGTTCAACGCGAGCGTGTAGCGCCCCTCGCTCACATTGGCCTTCAACACCCTGGCTTGCAGGCCCGCTGGCAATACGCCGTTCAGTTGCATGTTTAGCGTTTGATTGGCATGCTTTTTCAAAAGGTTGGGGGTGGTGTCCACGGTCAGCACTTCGCCCTTTTTCAACATGGCGATTCGGTTGCACAGGGTTTCTGCTTCTTCAAGGTAATGCGTAGTCAGCAGAATTGTGTGTCCCTTTTGGTTCAGACCAGCAATGAATTTCCACAAGGTTTGGCGCAATTCTACGTCAACTCCCGCTGTTGGCTCGTCCAACACAATCACTGGCGGCTTGTGAACCAGAGCCTGAGCCACCATCACGCGACGCTTCATACCGCCCGACAGGGTACGCATGTTGTTGTCGGCCTTGTCCATCAGGCTTAGCGAATGCAATAGTTCGTCAATCCAGTCGTCATTCTTTTTCAAGCCAAAATAGCCCGACTGAAAACGCAGAGTTTCACGCACTGAGAAAAACGGATCAAAAACAAGTTCTTGGGGCACGATGCCGATGCTTCGCCGAGCATCTCGAAACTGACCCACCACGTCAAAACCCATGACCTTGGCTGTGCCCGTGCTGGCTCGGCTAAGACCAGCAATAATATTGATCAGTGTGGTTTTGCCGGCGCCATTGGGGCCAAGCAAAGCGAAAAACTCCCCTTCCTGAACTGTGAGCGACACATTGTTCAAGGAACGGAATTCACCAAAATATTTGGATACCGAGCTCAGCTCTAGTGCAAACGACATGACTTCTCGCACCGATGAAAGGTGCTACAGGTTTTAGGAGAAGAGAGATTGTACTCCGTAGGCAGCAATCAAACTGTCCAGCTGCGCGGGAGGATGTTGGAGTTCAAGGGTTTTGTCTGATTTAAGCACTCGCTTGGCTGCAAGAATCACAGCCAATGCGGTGGAATCGACATGCTTGACTGAGGAAAAGTCAATAACATGGTCGCCCAAGGCAAATGCCTTGGCGACCTCGGCGATCACTTGATCTCCGTTGCGAACGGTAATTTGATCGACCGATACCTTCATATCAACCCTTAGCGTTTAGGGTTTTCAGGGTTTGAATCAAACCATCCACACCGGAGTTGGACAGCACCGTGCCAAACTGGGCTTTGTAGGAATCAACCAGCCACAGACCCAAAACGCTCAGGTCATAAATCAGCCACTTGCCGTCTTTCTTTTCAACGCGATAGGCCAAATCGACGGGCGGGGCGCCTTTCTGGATCACGCGGCTATTCACGATCACATCCGTGTCTTCCGGGCGGGCACGCAGGCGGTCCACTTGCAGGGTTTGATCACCGACCTGCGCCAACGCGCCAGAGTAAGTTTTCACCAACAGGGTGCGAAACTCTTTGGTAATTTGCTCACGCTGCTCGGGCGTGGCTTCGCGCCATGGGCGCCCCACAACCAATTGGGTCATTCTTCGAAAATTCACATTGGGCATTACTTTCTGGTCAATCAGGGCATCCAGCTTCTTGGGGTCAGCCAACAACTCCTGCTTGCGCGCCTTGATCTCGGCCAACACCTCATTGCTGAACTTTTCAACAAACTCATTGGCAGGTACATCCTGCGCCAACGCTGGCTGCGCAATCAGGCCAAAACCCAAAGCGGCGGCTGCAACCCATTGAAACAACTTGTTCACTGCAATATTCATGATTCTTCCAAAACGTGTGTCGTTAGTCTAAAAACGCAATACATACCAAGGGGTTGACCACCCCAATGCCAATCAGTTCACCAAACCCAAGCCAGACTTGGCACGTTCGCTTTGCTGCAGGTCGGTTGGCAGACCAATCGACGAGTTTGAATCAGGCTGCGTATTTAAAGATGCGCTGCTTGTTTCAAGCTGCACCAGGGCTGCCTTGAAGGGTGGAAAAGAAACGGGAGTGTCGCTGCGCGATTCTTCTTCAAAATCCTCGTAACTTTGTTCGTTCGGATCTGGGGCACCATCTCTCACCAAACTGGCACGGCGCTTCAAGTAGGCATCGCGAACAAAAGCATATTGATCCAGCGCTACGCGCTCAACCAGGTCGGTTGCTGGCAACAGCCTTGCCCGAGTATTCACCACATTCACAACCAGTAAACTGTTGCGCACCCTAACATTGTCGTAATGGTAGAGGGGATCGAGGGGAGCATCGACAAACCTGGCAGGCGCGTCACGCAGGGTGCTTGGTCCCAACAAGGGGAGCACCAGGTAGGGGCCCGAACCCATGCCCCACACACCCAGGGTTTGACCGAAATCTTCATCGTTTTTCTGAAATCCCAGTTCGGTGGCCACATCAGCCAAACCTACAATTCCGATTGTGGTGTTCAGCGCGAAACGCGTGATATCGCTGCCTGCAGCCTTGGGCTTGCCTTGCAACAAATTATTGACCGCCACACTGATGTCATCCAGATTGGAAAAGAAATTTCCGATCACGGTTTTGATTTCTGGCGGCGTTACCTTGTCGTAACCCTGCGCCAGCGGCTTCACCACCGCCTTGTCTACCACCTGGTTAAAGCCGTCAACGGAACGGTTGAATCCTTCCAACGGGTCTGACTCGGAAGGGGCGCGCATGCTGGTACATGCGGTGGACAAGCCAAGCACGCCAAGCAGCAAAATCACTTTTCGAATGGACATTAACACTTCAAATCCCCTTCATCACTTTTCGGAGTCGCCTTCCGAGGCTTTGCTAAACAAGAACTGGCTAATCAGGTTTTCAAGCACCACGGCAGACTGGGTACGCGCAAACTTCTCGCCGCTGGCTAGATTCTCGAGATCTCCACCGGCCTCAATACCCACATATTGCTCACCCAGCAGGCCTGAGGTAAGGATTCTAGCTGAAGAGTCCTTGGGAAACTCGAAGCCCTCCTCCAAATCCAGGGCCACGACTGCACGGAATGTGACTGGATCAAGGTTGATGTTGGCCACACGCCCCACGGTGACACCCGCACTTTTAACAGGCGCACGAGGCTTCAAGCCACCGATATTGTCAAATTCTGCGGTCACCCGGTATTGATCGCCCGTGGTGAAAGAACTCAAGTTGCCCGCCTTCAAAGCGAGAAACACCAATGCAAGTGCGCCAATTAGCACAAACAGGCCCACCCAAAAATCCACTGCCGTGTTCTTTTTCATACCTTCAATCCGTTAAATACTGAACATGAGTGCTGTTAGCACGAAATCGAGACCCAAAATAGTCAGGGAGGAAATCACCACGGTTCGGGTGGTTGCCCTGGAAACACCTTCAGGCGTGGGCTGACACGCATAGCCCTGGAACAAGGCAATTGAGCTGACAGCCACACCAAACACCACGCTTTTAATCACCCCGTTGAGAATGTCGTCACGCACGTCCACACCAGCCTGCATTTGAGACCAAAATGCACCTGAATCCACACCGATCAACAACACACCCACCACGTAACCGCCAAAAATACCCACCGCACTGAACAAACCTGCCAGCAAAGGCAGGGAAATCAAACCGGCTATCCAGCGAGGGGCAACAATGCGCGCTTTGGGATCCACGGCCATCATTTCCATGGCGGTCAACTGCTCACCTGCTTTCATCAGACCAATTTCAGCCGTCAACGATGTGCCAGCTCGGCCAGCGAACAGCAAAGCAGACACCACCGGACCCAATTCACGCACCAGTGACAAAGCCACCAGGAGACCCAAGGCCTGCTCGGCACCGTACCTGTTCAGGGTGTAATAACCTTGCAAGCCCAACACGAAGCCCACAAAAAGACCCGAGACGACAATGATGACCAGCGAATAATTGCCAATGAAATGGATTTGATCGATAACAAGGCGCGGGCGGAATAAAGCCTTAGGAAGCAACATGAACAAGTTGCCCACAAAACGCGCAAAAACACCCAGGCCGGCAATTGTTGCAATAACACCCGCCCCCAGGCGGGAAACCAATGCGATTGGATTCATGCAAAGTCCTCCTGCAAATTGCGTGCAGGATAATGAAACTTCACAGGCCCTTCGGGCAAACCTTGGATGAACTGTTGAACGTAAGGATCCTGGTTGGCCTCCACTTCTGCTGGCGTACCTTGCGCAAGTACCTTGCCATTCGCAATCACAATGACATGGTCACTGATTGCAAAGGACTCGTGAATATCGTGGGTAACCACCACTGAGGTGGCGCCCAAGGCATCATTCAGGGTACGAATGAGGTTGGCTGTGATGCCCAGCGAAATTGGATCAAGCCCGGCAAAGGGTTCATCGTAAAAAATCAGTTCGGGATCGAGCGCAATGGCGCGGGCCAGGGCCACTCGCCGGCTCATGCCGCCGGAGATTTCCGACGGAAAAAGATTGCTTGCTCCACGAAGGCCCACGGCCTGCAACTTCAACAGCACCAGATCGCGAATGGCTGCTTCGGGCAGATTGGTGTGTTCACGCAGCGGAAACGCCACATTCTCGAAGACATTCAAATCGGTAAAAAGCGCACCAAACTGAAAAAGCACACCGATTTTTTTGCGGAATGCGTAAAGCTGTTGTGTACTGGCAGTCACCACATTTTGGCCCAGCACTTCTACCTCACCCCGATTAACCGGGTACTGACCACACATTAAGCGCAGCAAAGTGGTTTTGCCCGAACCAGAGCCACCCATGACAGAAACCACTTTGCCCTTGGGGATGTCCAGCGAAATGTTTTCCAGAATGAGGCGATCGGCGTAGCCGAAGTCCACGTTTTTTAATTGAGCAACAAAGCCCATGGGGGCTCCTTAGTAAACGAATACGAATTTGGGAGCTATTGTACCCCGAAGGACATGCACTCACCATCCAAATGGTGACAGGCTCACCCACAAGGCATGACCACGAAGCGTGGAAATGGTTTCATCAAAGTATGATCCGCAGCACTTAAACCCTGAAAAGTCTGCCCGTGCCCTCACTGCTTGTGTTTTTAATCGGTTTGACCACCCTCCTGACTGCGTGCGTGGCCACTCCTCCCCAAACAAGCGAGCGCATTGCGCCGCTTGAAGTGACGCACACGCTTGAGTTGAATGCTGTTTTTTGGGCAGACAAAGTTCAGCACAGCAGCAACGCGTGGCAAAGACATCAGCAAACATTCACTTTCCGGCTTGAAAACATACCCGCAAGCCAAGTGCTCGAACTGATTTCGCGGGAGCTAAAGCTTGGCTATGAAATGGACAACTGCGGCGACGCCCCGGTCAGCCTGGTGGGCCGAGACATGCCACTTCAACAAGTCATAGAAAGCCTGGAACTTCAATCCGGTGCCAGCGTGCAATTTGCAGGCAATCAGCTGTCCATGCGGTGCGAGGCAGATGAGCTTCGGGTGTATACCCTTGACTACCTGTCAATTGCCCGGGAAATGAATGACTCATCCAGCTTGAGTTCGGCAATCGCTGGCGGCCCGCGCGAACTGACTGATCGACGGGAAACTGGCAATCGCTCGGAACTGGTGCTGAACAACTCACAACAGCACGACTTGTGGGAAGACATCGCGACTCAAATTGAACAGATCATTCAGGTGCAGATAAAGCCGGTAGAACTCTCGACGCGGGAACGCGTCATTGATGAAGATGAAGACCGTGCCTATGCCAGCACGCGCAACACATCCCCTCGCCGAGCACAACCCAATTTGAGGAGTACCACTGCAGTTTCCTCCGAGAAACGGGACATCACAACGACTCGTAAAGAAACCCGCTCCGGGCGAGTCATCACCAATCCGGAATCTGGAACCGTGTCGGTGATCGCAAAGCCCAGCCAGCATCGCAGGGTAGCACAGTGGCTCACACAAATTCAGCGTCGGGTTGATCGGCAAATTGTGATTGAAGCGGTAATCACCGAGATCTCACTGAATGATCGCTACGAGCGAGGAATTGACTGGAATGTGCTGCGCCAAAACGGAATTACCGCGGGCCTGGCGGTGCAAGGGCTTAACTTGGGTAACCCAGCCCTCACGTTCAATGCGTTGCGAAACACCGGCAATACCGACACCAGCGTGGCCTTGCGCCTGTTGGAGGAGTTTGGGAAAACAGAAGTGCTTTCATCGCCGCGCGTCGTGACCATGAATCAACAAGCTGCTGTGCTGAAAGTGATCGACAACCGGGTGTATTTCACAACCGATGTTCAAACCAGTGCACCTACACAAAACAGTCCTGCATTTTCCACGTTTACCACACAAGTTCAAACAGTACCGGTGGGTTTCCTGATGACGGTAACTCCGCAAATTGCGGACAACAATGCAATTCAGTTGCGGGTCCGCCCCACACTGAGCCGAATTGTAGGCTTTGTGCAAGACCCCAACCCGGCATTGCAACAGCTCAACATCATCAGTCGGGTACCCGAGGTACAAACGCGCGAACTGGAATCAATACTGCGATTAAAAAGTGGCGAGATGGCCCTGCTGGGTGGGCTACGCCAGAAAGAGAACAGCAGCTTGAGTCGAGGTATTCCCGGTGCCCCGGAATCTGTCGACTTGATCACACAAAGCAAAAACCGTGGAGAAAGTCACATTGAACTGGTGGTGTTACTTAAGGCAACCGTGCTTGAAAGTGCGACTGCAAACCAACTTCAAACAAACAAAGAGCTGGGCGAGCTTAACAAAGCCTTGTCTGCTGGCCTGACCATGTATCAAGCCGGGCAAAACAAAGCGCTGAACGCACTTCTTGAACTTCTTATAGAACGCTTTCCGAATACACCCGAACCTTTCTACAACATGGCACTTCATCAAAGCAGCCTTGGACAATTCACCAATGCCCTCGACCACCTGTCGCAAGCCGAGGCGCGATGTCAACTACAGGAATGTTCACTGCCCTTGCTTACGGTGCGTTCGTTGATACAGGCAAAACTTCAATGACACAGACACCACTGGATACGGCTTTTAAAAATATCGACAACACGATCGCTTATGCCAGCGCGGTGAATGCATCGGATATTCACCTCACGCCCAACCCGATGAACTTCAGTGTGCGGTTGCGCGTCAACGGAAAACTAAGCCCGGTGCGAGATATTCCCAGCGACACGGGCCGATCGCTTGTTCAGGCCTTCAAGGCCGAAAGCAAAATGAACATCGCCGAAACGCGCCGCCCTCAAGACGCGAGGCTGAGTCGCAACAACATTGATCTTCGACTGGCCACACACCCCAGTCTGCATGGCGAAAACCTGGTGATCCGGCTGTTGAACACCCACAGCCGGATGCCTTTGAATCAGCTTGGGTTAAGTCAAGCCGCCTTGGTGCACATTGAACAACTACTCGCTCACGAAAACGGACTCACACTGGTAGCTGGTGCCACTGGGAGCGGAAAAACAACCACACTGCATGCGATGCTCAATCATCTAGGTGCAAGTGCAGGCCGGATCGCAACGCTTGAAGATCCGGTGGAAATCATCAATCCCGAGGCTGTTCAAACAGACCTGTCCAGACTTCCTCATCTGAACTTTGCGTCGGGCTTGCGCTCATTGATGCGCCAGGACCCTGACACCATTCTGGTTGGTGAAGTCAGGGATGAGGAAACCGCTGAACTCACCTTGAATGCAGCACTCACCGGCCATCGATTGTTTGCATCGGTGCATGCGCCCGACTGCCTTGGGGCGATCAACCGAATTACGGAACTGAATGTGCGTCTTGGCAGCCTGCTGAATTGCTTGAACGGCATTGTCACCCTTCGTCTAAAACCTGCTGAGCGAAATGAGCGACGTCAATTGTGGGCTGAAATCATTAATCTAAAAAACATGCCTCGCAAAGAGGTACTCAGCTGCAAAAGTATTGATGGATTAATGCAACTGTTCTCGCCATTGAATCACCTTCCATTTCCAACGCCAAGCCTGCCAGCAAACCATGAAAAATAAGTCAATTGGCGACCAAGTAAAATCATCAACATGGCGTGCCTGGTTGGGCCAATGGGCTGAATTGTTACAGTCGGGTATGCCCGCACTTGATGCGCTTTCACTGAGCAGTGAACTTCAAACCGGACGCACACAAGGAAATACCTTACGCCTGGGATTAAACCATGCGTCGCGCTACCTTCAGGAAGGGCAAAACCTTCAAACCGCCTTTCGTGCAGCCTTTGGCAAGGTGCCTATGCATCTGGAAATTGCACTCGTGTGTGCACAGGCCAGCGGTGATCTTGGCCTGGCCTTGCAAACCCAACTGGATCGCTGGAAAACAACCAGCGAAGCCCAACACACATTGGGCAAAAGCCTTGTTTACCCATTGCTGGTTTTGGTATTGGCCTGCGCCTGCTGGGTTTTATTACACCACGTGAGTGCGCCGCATTTGACGCAGAAAGTAAACTCCCACACACCCGCCAGCAGCTGGTCAAACAGCCTGCTTTTGATCGGTACTTTCACCTTGGCAAGCGCCGCCTACCTGAAATTCAGATCCGTCAAAGGCAGCACTGAAACCCAGCCGTTGCTACCAAACAATATTTGGCTTTCATCCAACTTTTACCATGTCATAGCTTGTGAACTCCAGGCGGGCCTTGATCTGATGCACTGCCTGCGTCACCGTACTCTACCCACACCAAACTGGTGGGGTGGCACACACCTTTCGGCGAAAACTTTGCGGAACCTGAATCATTTGATGCAGGGTATTCAACAGCAGTTGAAACTCGGTATGTCACTAAGCCAGTCAATGCAGGCCGCGGGTGCACCTGGTTTTCTGATACGCCAAAGTCAACTGGCTGAGCAAACCGGCAACCTGGCTTACTGCTTTTTTCTGGCTGCGAAAGTGTATGAAATACAGGCAAGGGAAACCCAACAACGTTTACAAAGCACCTTGCCTTCGGTGGCCTTGTCCATAGCAGCAATGACCCTTGCCATGGCGTATCAGTTCACATTGGCTCCGCTGTACAACAACCTGACTGGACTGTCATGACAAGCACCCCAATGCATGCAGACGTGTGGGTGATTGAGCAGAACCTGGCAATTCTGTTTCGTCAAAAAGACCAACGGTGGATCGAAGAACAGCGTCTTTCTTACAGTGAGTTTAGTGGCAGTGCAATTGCACTTTCCAGCTTCAGCCTGCCAGACACACTTGTTTATTTGAATGTATTCCAAAACAACATTGCCGACTCGCTGTGGACAGAGCTCCACTGGGCGGGGATTGCGGAAGACCCACAACGAATTATTGAAACACCAGCCACTGCCTTTCACCAGCAGGTACTGACTGAACTGCGCAGCATGGGAAAAAGTATTCAAGTCATTTCTTCGCAGAAATCGGAGCAATTCAATCGCGCCATTCAAATGGCCTTGCTGAATAAACATGAATTCAACCACCTGAAGAATTTCTTGAACTCAAGGAAATCAGGAACTGGCCAATTCCTTGGCAGCCTTCATCTTTACATGACACTGTGGGTCAAACCCACTGGCTATTATCAAGCGGTTCGCGGTGTAGCCGCGGCTTGCGTGCTGGGCACATTCCTGTTGATGAGCTGGCATGCCAATCAGCAACAACTAAAGTACGAGAAAGCCAACTTACAGCAATTCAAGACATCACTAGTGGCGCAGCCTCGCAACGCCAAAGCGGCCCCATTTGAAGATTGGCTGGAACAAATTCGCAAATTCGGTCGAGGCGAACGAGCCAATCTGCTGTCACTGAAAATGTCGTGGGACGAGCAAGGAGAAATTCTGACCACTGCAAATTTGGCCAGAGATCGAAAACGGGTTCCCAAAGGGTGCACATTGAACAATCCGACCCAAACACACTGCTCAACTGAACCAACAAACCGATGAGCCCACTGACAATCACAACGCAACGAATAATTTGGTTTCGCTGGGTGCGCCCTGCACTCGACCTGGTGTTGCTGCTGGCCGCTTTTTTTGCACTGATCACTCTGCGCAACATCGAAATTGAACAACAACTGAACAACAAGCCAAGTCTGAAAATTCAGGAAACAACGCCACCAACAGAAACGCTTTTTCTTGAACAACACTTCAATGAAGAATCTGATCTTTGGCGAACCTGGATCACATGGATAAACACCAAGCGGCCGGGCTCGGGACAATGCGTTTTAGAGACCAAACCTGCAGCAGTTAAAACACCGTTTTACTTGCTGTGCTTTGCCAAAGCACCTACTAACATTCGGTCGACACTGTTGTTAAGCGAGTCCCCACCGAGCGAACACCTTTTTGTGCCCCCCACAGCATCAGGCACGACACAGCCCATCGCAGCGGAAAGCAAAATATCTGAACCCGCTTACAAAGTACAAGGCTGGATGATCACAAAACAGGGTCAAAAAACTTTTGACCCCGTTCAGAAAAAGTGGCTCCCATGAGCAAGGCTTTTAAACACAAGGGCTATTCGCTGCTTGCACTGTTAATTCTGATCTTCATGCTGGGTTTCGCAGCCCTTGAATTTCGCAACAATGAAGTATTCAAGCAAAGCTTACTGCTGCAACAAAAGGCCCGTGAAACCCAGATTCTTGAACAAATTCGTGCAAGCCTTTTAGGATTTTCTGCCAATCAGGGTTTGCACAGCCAAAGCCATTTGGGTCACCTGCCCTGTCCAGCCATACAAGCTGGTGAATATGCGCAAACCACGTGTTTGAACAAACCTTGGGGCTATCTTCCCGTTCACAGCAAAATCGCAATCAACTACCTGAACGCTGGAATTGATGCCCGCTTCAACGACATGGACTTATCCACCAACACGCAATGGCAGTACGCGGTCTCTAGCCAGGTGATTCAACCCAACGCATTGGGCTGGAGTCGTTGGGTGAACTTTTCGAGACCGTCAATTCAGGTTCGAATTTCCGATGAAAATGATCACATCAAAACAAACATCGTTGCGGTGGTTGCAAAAACAATTACCCCCATCGCAGAGCATCAGTACGACATTTCTTCTCCCTATGTTCTCGTTCATGTCAATGAACTGAAAATGCACATGAAACGGACGCAACAACATCAACTGAAAATGATGCTGACTGCCTGGCAACAACTCAACCCGCAATTCAACGCCAGTACAAGTGACCATGAAAATATGCTGCTTGCTGACACGCTTTCCAATCTATATCAACCCATCGACTCGGGTTGCCAATGCCGTTGCACAAAAACACGCTGCAGTTGCCATTGCCAAAACACCGGCAAGTGGATATCACCTGCCTCATGCCAGGACAACAATCCGAACTGCGCAAGCAACAACACGCAAACAGATTGCACCAGCCTGCCTAATCAACCCTGCATATTCAATGGCCCTGCCCACATGAAAAACCTTTGGCCAGTCAGCCACTTTGAACCCATCGCAGCCATCAACAAATCGTGTCGCCCAAGCTACAGCAACCAATGCCCGCTTAGTCAAAACAGCACAGCTTGCCTTTGCCACTTTTCCTGGCCGAACAACACCTTGCTCAATCTTGATCAATTCAGTTTCAAACTGCCAAGTACGCCATGAATCGCCATCATCAAGTCGTCGGTATCCATGCGCGTGGTTTTATGCTGATCGAGGTTGCACTTGTGGTTGTGCTCATGGCGATCATTCTGGGGCCTGTGCTGCACCTCTTGGCCAGTCAGCGAGAAAAAAACAAAGTACTTGCACACCTGGAATCAAGGCAACGCATTCTTGAGACCGTCGAAGGTTTTGTGCTGGCCACAGGCAGGCTGCCCTGCCCTGCAGACCAATACAAGGGTGCCGAATCGCGCACCGGTGATGCCTGCACGCGCAAGGAGGGTTGGCTTCCAATTGCGACACTGGCCACCTGGGGGATCGAGGGGCAGTGGAAAATGGCGGTGGCCACGCTGGAACAGGCCGGCGAGCCCGCGCAAGATGCGCTGGTGTCAGCGCAACCTTTTGCACAACTCAGCCCGCAACAGTTGACCGAAATTGTGATGGCCCCCTACACCGCCAACTACCCCTTGGGCGCAGGGCCATTGCCAGCCATTCACCTGTGTCAGCTTGTGCAAGGTCATGCAATTCCACCCAACGTCAATTCAGGCTGCGGCGCGCACACCTTGTTGAACGCAACCACCGTGTGGCTTGCATACCCAGCAGACGATCTTGCAAACCAAAACCGGTATCAACAATTTTTTATCAATCCCGACCAACCCGCTGCAAACCCCGTTTGGCTTTCATTTGAACGTCTGAACTGGCTTTGGATGAAACGCGGCGCGCTCGACACACCTCACATTCAGGAGAATTGAATTGAAACAACCTCGACACCAGACCCAGAACGGGTTCTCTTTATTAGAACTGGCCATTGCGCTGGCTGTGCTGGCAATACTCGCTGGTGGCGTACTGAAGGGACGCGAGCTGCTGAACAGCGCCCGCGTACAGGCCACTCTTACCGACATCGCCAGCCTTGAAACAGCATTGTCCGCTTTTCAGGCACGTTATTCAGCCTTGCCCGGTGACTTCATTGCGGCCAGCGCAGCTGGGCTTTCCAACAGCGGCGGTGACGGCAACGGCCTGATTGAAGGCGAAGAATCCTGCAATGTATTCACGCATCTTCAACTGTCAGGTTTCATCCAAGGTGACTTCACCGGTGGCAGTGACCAATCTGGAAATTGCACGCCCGCCAGCACCATGGGCAACCAGTTCAGTGGCCAGTACCTGCTCAACAACACCATGCAGGGCCCTAACTCCCGGGAAAATGCAATGGCCTTGCTGATTGGCGAAACCGTACCTGTTGCCCAACTGGCAGAAATTGACCGCAAACTCGATGATGGCAACCCCCTGCGTGGCGCAGTGCAGGTGATTAGTGGCGAGGAAGAACTGTGCACCATCAACGGCAGTCAATGGGACGAGGCGCAAGGCGCTGATTGCGCGGCACTTTATATTATTCGGTAAACACCAATTCAACGCCCCATAGACTTGCGGCCAAGAATAATGGCTTCGGCCAAACTTAAAGCATCAGGCTGCCCCTTCAGCACCAGGATATCCCCCGACTCCAGTTGCGTATCGGGGGAAGGATCCCCGCCCCGAATACCACGCCTGCGAATTGCGCTTACTTCAATGTCCAATTCAAGAATACCCAACTCGGCCAGGCTTTTACCCACGCCACTGGCTCCCGGCTCCAGGAACACCGAATGCAAACGGATCCATTGGTTTTCGGGTGTATCCGCTTCGTCGTCTACGCCACGGAATACCCCCCTGAACATTTGGTAACGCGATTCACGAATGGCTCGAATCTGTTTGACCACACGAGAAACCGGCACACCCAACAACATCAAGGCCTGTGAGCCCAGCATCAAACTGCCTTCAAGAATTTCTGGCACCACCTCGGTGGCTCCAGCTGCAGTCAGTTTCTCCAGATCACTTTCATCGTAAGTGCGCACCACAACTGGAACATTCGGAGCCAAAGCACGCACTGCTGTCAACACCTTCTCGGCCGACTTGAATTCAGCAAATGTGACCACTACACAGGATGCCCGCAGCAAACCCGCAGCGACCAGTGTTTCACGCTTTGCGGCGTCGCCAAAAACCACCGAATCGCCTGCTGCGGTCGCTTCACGAATACGGTCCGGATCCAGATCCAAAGCCACATAATCCAGGTCTTCACGGTCCAGCAACCGGGCCAGGTGCTGACCACTGCGCCCGAAGCCGCAGATCAGTACATGCTTGGTCGTGGCAAGACTCTTCTGGGCAATTTGGTGCAACTCCAGCGATTTTTGCAACCATTCCTGACTTGAAAAGCGCAGCACGATTCGATCTGCATGTTGAATCATGAAGGGCGCTGCCAACATGGATAGCACCATGCTGGCCGTAATGGTTTGTAACCAAGGGTCGGGGACCAAACCAAAACCGGCTGAACCCGTGTTGGCCAGTAGCACGAAACCGAATTCACCGGCCTGCGCCAGATAAATGCCGGTGCGCATGGCTGTGCCGGTGTTCGCACCAAATATCCGGGCCAGTGCCGCAATCAACACCAACTTGGCCAACACCGGGAGTACCGCCAGCAAAATTACCCAGTACCAATTCTGCATCACCACTTGTGGGTTCAGCAGCATGCCTGTGGTCACGAAGAAGAGACCCAGCAGCACATCACGAAATGGCTTGATGTCCTCTTCCACTTGATGTTTGTACTGGGTCTCTGCAATCAGAATGCCCGCCACAAATGCACCAAGGGCCAGCGACAGCTCTGCAAGCTCGGTCAACCAAGCCAAGCCCAAGGTGATCAACAGCACATTCAGCACAAACAATTCTTGCGACTTGCTGCGGGCCACGAATGTCATCCACCAATTCATCATGCGCTGGCCAAACACCAACATCAGCCCCAACACCAGTGCGGCCTTCACCACCGCCAGGCTCAGTGTCACAGTAAGGTTCTCAGCCCCTTGGCCCAGTGCTGGAATAATGATGAGTAGCGGCACCACGGCCAAATCCTGAAACAACAAAATACCCATGATTTGACGACCATGGGGAGAATCGAGTTCAAGCCGCTCCGACAACAATTTACTGACAATCGCCGTGGAAGACATGGCTGCAGCCCCTGCCAGCACGAAGGCGGTGCTCAGTGGCACCTCAAAGAAATAGCCAGCCAACAAGCCCAGGCCCATCACGCCCAGCATGGTCAGCCCTACTTGCGCAAACCCCAGGCCAAACACAACACGGCGCATGGCATGCAGTTTCGGCAAACTGAACTCGAGACCAATTGAGAACATCAGGAAAACAACGCCGAACTCTGCCAGATGCCGGGTTTCGGCGGTATCGGGCACGATGCCGAATGAATAAGGACCAATCAGCGTACCCGCAAACAGATAGCCCAGCATGGCGGGCAGCTTCCAGTGACGGAAAAGCGAGACCGCCAATACGGCGACCAGCATTAGAATCAAAGACAGCTCTAGAGCGTTAGGCACGTTTAATGCTTAGGAAGTGGAGAGAATTGGCACGCGCTTTGCTATACTGCCCTGAAAAGAGCACAGCCTCAAGCACCTTAGTTGCTTAAGTCTATCAGGGTCTACCATGTCAAAAACACCGTCGAATAATGACAAGCACGATTTTCTGGCCATGGCCAGGGAGGCGCTTGCCATTGAAGCCCAAGCAGTCTCGGCACTGGCTGAACGCTTGAATGATCAGTTCAGCCAAGCCACCACCGCCATACTGAACTGCAAGGGTCGAGTCATTCTGGTCGGTGTGGGCAAGTCGGGCCTGATTGCCAAAAAAATTGCTGCCACCTTTGCCAGCACGGGCACGCCTTCTTTTTTCGTGCACGCCACCGAAGCCTCTCATGGCGATTTGGGCATGATTACCCAAGACGACGTGGTCATTGCCCTGTCTAATTCGGGAAATACCGAAGAATTGGTCGCGGTGTTGCCAGCCATTGCACGGCGGGGCGCAAAAATAGTCGCCATGACCGGCAAACTCGATTCAGCCTTGGCCCGGCAGGCGGACTTGGTACTGGACTGTGGCGTTGAAAAAGAAGCCTGCCCCCTGAATTTGGCCCCAACTGCCAGCACCACCGCAGCCTTGGCCCTTGGCGATGCGCTTGCCGTGGTGGTTTTGAAAGCGCGTGGTTTCAGCGAAGAAGACTTCGCACTCTCGCATCCAGGTGGCAGCCTGGGACGCAAACTGTTGACCCATGTCAGCGATGTCATGCGAAAAGGCGACCGAATCCCCACCGTTTCACCATCAGCCAGCATTTCCAGTGCCATTCTGGAAATCACCAAAAAGGGCCTGGGCATGACTGCCGTTGTGGGGGCCAACAACAAACTGCTGGGCGTTTTTACCGATGGTGACCTGCGCCGCCTGATTGAACAAGGCCTGGATTTACGCGGTTTGCTGGTGAGCGAAGTGATGAACACTCTGCCCAAGTGCATTTCACCCGACAAGCTGGCCGTAGAGGCCGTTCGCATGATGGAAGTCAGCCACATCAGCCAGGTGGTGGTCACAGACGAACAGGGACACATTGTCGGCGCCCTGAATTTCCATGATCTTTTCGAAGCCAAGGTGGTGTGATGGATCAATTGACCGACCGCCAACCCACTGCCGCCCAAGCTGCGGCAAACATCAAATTGATGGGTTTTGATGTAGACGGAACACTGACTGATGGTGGCCTGTACTTCGGCAATGAAGGCGAGGTCATGAAACGCTTTAGTGTATTTGACGGCCAGGGCCTTCGACTGCTGATGGACCATGGCATCAAGGTGATCTGGATCACCGCGCGCTCCAGCACCATTGTGGAAAAACGTGCCAAAGACCTTGGCATCTATCAACTGGTTCAGGGCTGCAAAACCAAGCTGCAAGCCTATGATGAAATTCGCCAGCTATTGGGGCTGGACTGGAGCGAATGCGGCTTTTTTGGGGATGACTGGCCCGACTATCCAGTGCTGCAACAGGTTGCTCTGGCGGCCACCACGCAGCACTCCCCGGCTGCCATGAAAAACTCTGCCAACTGGATTAACACGCGCCCACCAGGCGATGGTGCAGCCCGCGAATTGTGCGACTTCATTTTGAGTCACCAGGCAGGCTATCAAAACCCATGGGAAACAGCGTGAAACCGTTGAGTGCTTTTTTCAACCTGATTTCGCAGTTCATTCCGCTGCTGTTGACGTTCGCACTGGCGGCCACCTCGTATTGGTTTGCAATTCAATCTGAGCTCAGCCTGTTCAGCACCAGCGGCAAAAGCGATCCGACCAGCAGCGACTACTATCTGCGTAATTTTTCGGTACAAAGCCACGACCTGGCCGAGAATAAATATTCAATCATCCGCAGCAACGCAGCCGAGCATATTCCACAAGGCAATGTGTGGAACATTACAGCGCCTGAACTGGAACAGTTTGAATCGGGCAATGGCATGGTCAAAGGCAATGCCCAAAAAGGTGTCTACCTGCTCGACACGGATGAAATTTTCTTGCGGGACAACGTTGTGGTGACCAGTCAAAACGAAGGGCTGCTGACCACCATGAAGTCTGAAGAAATACGAATCGACAATATCACCAACGAAATTTCAACCGACAAAAATGTGCTGGTGACGCGACCAGGCCAACGGTTTGAAGCACAAGGTGCCACACTGAACAACGACACTGGCGAATTGACTGCCCAAGGGTCAATCAAGTTTCGCATAGAGGCCAAACGATGAAACGCTCTACCTGGATTTCCCTCGCACTGGCTGCGCCTGCACTGGCCTTTGGGGTTTGCGCGCAAGCACTGGAATCGGACAAACAACAACCCACCACCATCGACGCCAACCAGATGACTTACAACGAGAAGTCAAATGTGAATGTTTTCACTGGCAACGTGCTCTTAACACGTGGAAGCCTGGTGATTCGCGGCGACAAACTCACACTGACCGAGCGCAGCGACGGCACCCAGTTTGCAACCGTGGAAGGTAAACCAGCCCGCTTCAAGCAACAACGTGATTCAGAGACGCCCAACGAGGTATTGCTGATCAACGGCACTGGTAACACCATAGAATTCGACGGCAACAAATCGATAGTGACGTTGACTGGTGCGGCCAGCATTCAAAAAAGTACCAATGGTCAGCTGACTGAGTCCATCTCGGGCACACGGATCACCTACGAGCAAAACACCGAATTCCTGAATGTGGTGGGTTCACCCAGCAGCAGCGGCTCCTCACGCGTTCAAGCCGTGATCAAACCAAAAACCCAATCGACGGAACCTGCGCCCGAGCCCGCGCCCAAAGGGGGCAGCAAGTGAGCAACACCCCTGCACACACATTGACAGGTCAAGGCCGCCTTCAGGCACTCAGCCTGCGCAAAGCCTACCGCAGCAAGCGTGTGATTGAAGACGTTTCCCTGCATGTAGACACCGGTGAAGTGGTGGGCCTGTTAGGCCCCAACGGTGCGGGTAAAACCACCTGCTTTTACATGATTGTGGGTTTGGTCAGTGCCGACGAGGGCAACATTTGCCTGGAAGGCCGCGACATCACCTTGCAACCCATTCACGAGCGCGCACGCGCAGGGCTTTCTTATCTTCCTCAGGAAGCCTCCGTGTTTCGCAAACTGACTGTGGAAGACAACATTCGCGCAGTGCTTGAAATCAATCCACCCAGAGACAAAACGGTGGATCAGGCTGTCGAAGACTTGCTGAACGACCTTCAAATTGCGCACATTCGCACCTCGCTGGCGGCGTCCCTCTCGGGTGGCGAACGCCGCCGACTTGAAATTGCCCGTGCGCTGGGCAGCCAGCCGCGCTTCATTTTGCTGGACGAGCCCTTCGCAGGCGTTGACCCCATTGCGGTACTGGAAATTCAACGCATCGTTGCCTTTTTGAAATCCAAAGGTATCGGTGTGCTGATCACCGACCACAATGTACGGGAAACCCTGGGCATTTGTGATCGCGCCTACATCATCAGCGCGGGCCGCGTGCTGGCCTCGGGCAGTCCCGAGCAAATTGTGAAAAACGACGATGTACGCCGCGTGTACCTCGGCGAACACTTCCGGATGTAAAGCTGAATCTCCATGAAACAATCCCTTCAGCTTAAAGTCTCGCAAAACCTCACGCTCACGCCTCAGTTGCAGCAATCCATTCGCTTGCTGCAATTGTCCACACTGGAGTTGCAGCAGGAAATTCAACAAGCACTGGCTGAAAACCCACTGCTGGAGTTGGCTGACGAAGAGGCCGTGGAAGGCGAGCGCACCCTGAGCCTGGACAGCAGCAATGGCGAACTGCACGAGCCACAAGGCGACAGCTTTGAGGCCGATCCCGACCCCCGCAAAGCCAGCGAACCGGTCAGCGATCAGCAAGCTGAACAAGACAATCAAAGCGAAGAAATTGTTCAGCGCGAGACCATCGACTCCATCCAGGACAACTGGGAAGGCGACTGGCGCGACAACAGCGGCGCAGGTGCCGATGGCGATGAAGAAAAACCCGGCCTGCAACTGGCTGCGCCCGACAGCAGCCTGCACCAGCACCTGATCGACCAGCTGCGCATGACACAGGCCAGCGAACGTGACAAAAACCTGGTGCTTTGGCTGATTGACTACCTCAGCGACGATGGCTACCTGACTGTTGAACTTGAAGACCTGTGGGAAACCCTGCAGGACGAGCCCGACCTGGAGTTTGAAGAACTCAGCGCGGCCTTGCGCCTGCTGCAAAGTTTTGACCCACCCGGCGTGGGTGCCCGCAATGCAGCCGAATGCCTGCTGCTGCAACTGGCCCAGCGCAAAGACATTACTTGCCAGCCAAACCTGTACAGCAACTGTCAGCACATTATTCGCGACCACTTGGGTTTATTGGCCCAACGCGACTTCACCAAGCTGAAAAAAGCATTGAACGTCGACGAGGACATGCTAAAAACATGTCATCAAATCATTCGTTCACTCGAGCCGTTTCCCGGTGCGCGTTTTCGACGCATCGACGATGACCATGTGGTGCCCGACGTGATCGTGAAAAAACTGAGTGGACAGTGGCATGTGCAACTGAACCCCGACGTGATGCCAAAAATCCGTATTAATGAAATGTATGCCTCCATCTTGCGATCACACCGTGGTCAAAGTGCGCAACTCAGTGCGCAATTACAAGAGGCTCGCTGGTTGTTAAAAAACGTTCAGCAGCGATTTGACACTATTTTACGGGTGAGCCAAGCCATCGTAGAACGGCAAATCGGCTACTTCAATCACGGCGAAATCGCAATGCAGCCCTTGGTTCTGAGGGAAATTGCCGATCTCTTGGGACTGCATGAATCGACCGTGTCAAGGGTTACCACGCAAAAATATATGTTGACGCCCTATGGGTTGGTTGAGCTAAAGTATTTCTTCGGAAGTCATGTTTCCACCGACTCGGGTGGTCAGGCTTCCAGCACAGCAATACGTGCACTCATCAAGCAACTGATTTCTGCGGAGGACGCCAAGCAGCCGATATCTGACAGCCAAATCGCCGACCTACTCGGTCAACAGGGCATCGTGGTCGCAAGACGCACGGTCGCTAAATACCGGGAATCACTGAAAATACCCCCGGTGAACATGCGCAAGTCGCTTTAAATTTAAAGCTTCCCCCCGCAGCAACGAAAGGAGATACCTTATGAACTTGAACATCAATGGTCATCATCTGGAAGTTACCCCAGCAATTCGAAACTACGTCATCGAAAAACTGGATCGGGTGAAAAGGCATTTTGATCACGTCATTGATGCATCGGTGACCATCTCGGTGGTCAAGCTGGTTCAAAGGGCAGATGTTACGCTGCACGTTCGCGGCAAAGACATTCACGCTGAAGCAAGTCATGAAAACCTCTACGCAGCCATTGATGCGCTGGCCGACAAACTGGATCGCCAGGTACTGCGTCACAAAGACAAACTAACCAATCACAATCACACACCGATCAAACACCAGGTGGTCGAAGAAGCCGAATAAACCTCTGTAATTTCAGGGAAAATCAAAAGGCGGACTTCCATCCGCCTTTTCTGTTTTTATGGCGTATAATCGGCCCCACGATTAGAAGCGGGTCTCAGGAATCAACAGCGATGAACTTGATCGCAAATCTACTCCCACCATCCAACATATTGTTGGACACACAGGTCACCAGCAAAAAGCGCGTGTTTGAACAAGCCGGTCTGGTCTTTGAAAACAACCAAGGCATCGCAAGATCCAAGGTGTTCGACAGCCTGTTTGCGCGTGAACGTTTGGGCTCCACTGGCCTTGGCCAGCAGGTGGCCGTGCCGCATGGCCGCATCAAAGGCCTGCGCGAACCCATTGCCTCGCTGGTACGGGTACAAGACCCAATCCCTTTTGATGCCCCCGATGGCCAACCCGTCAAGCTGCTCATGTTTTTGCTGGTGCCTGAAAGCGCAAACCAGCATCATCTGGATATACTGTCAGAACTGGCTCAAATGCTGTCTGACAAAGATTTCCGTGAGAAACTCATGACAGAATCCGATCCCGGCGCCACTCACCAACTGATCGCCAACTGGGAGCCTTACCAACCCGCGAGTTAAGCCTGTGAAGCAACTGAAAGAACTGATCGAAGCCAACCGCAACAAACTCAAGCTTGACTGGCTGGCCGGTTTAAATGGTGGTGACCGCCACCTGGATCTTCAGTGCTTTGCTTCCTCTGATCTCGTAGGTCACCTCAACACCATTCACCCGGGCCGCATCCAGGTATTTGGTCGTCAGGAAATCGAATATTTCGCCCGCATCAGCGACGAACGCAAAAAACACCAAATCGACAAGCTAATCGAAGGCGATCCGCCCGCAATCATCGTGGCTGAATCGTTTCAGCCCCATGCCCTACTGAAGGCCGCCTGCGACGAATCCAACATTCCCCTGCTGGCTACACCATTGTCAGCCGCCGAAATCATCGATTTTCTGCGCGTGTACATCAACAAATGGTTAGCCCCCACCACCATGATGCACGGCGTGTTCATGGATGTGCTCGGCATGGGCGTGCTTATTTGTGGCGAGTCGGGTTTGGGCAAAAGCGAGTTGGGCCTGGAACTGATTTCTCGCGGGCACGGCTTGGTGGCAGACGATGTGGTCGAATTCTCGCGCGTAGCCCCCAACCTGATCGAAGGGCGCTGCCCTGAACTGATTCGCAACCTGATGGAAGTGCGCGGGGTGGGCCTGCTCGACATCAAGGCTATTTTTGGTGAAACCGCCGTACGCCGGAAAATGCGATTGAAGCTGATCGTACATCTGGTTCGTAAAGCCTCGCTAGAATTGCATCAGGAACGCTTGGTAACCGAGCAACAATTCCAGGAAGTGCTGGGGCTGCCGATTCGCAAAGCCATATTGCCAGTGGCTGCGGGCCGCAACCTGGCCGTGTTGCTGGAAGCTGCGGTGCGCAACACCATCTTGCAAATGCGGGGTATCAACACACTCGACGAATTCATGGTTCGTCAACAAAAAGCCATGCTCACTGAACTTGGCGGCATTGACCACCTACAGGTTGACCCCGACACTGAGACGGACATTGGCCATGATTAACATGAAAGTGGTATTGGTCACCGGCCTTTCAGGCTCGGGCAAATCAGTCGCCATTCGCGCGCTGGAAGACTCCCACTTTTACTGTGTCGACAACTTGCCGCCTTCTTTCATACCGCAAGTCATCCAGCGCTTGTCCTCCGAGGGCATCACGCAAATTGCGATTGCAGCCGACGCCCGCACTGGACGAGACATTATCGATGTTCCCCAAATTATTCAGGCCCTGAAGGCCGACGGGACCGATGTTCGCATTCTGTTTCTGGATGCCGACGATGAAACCCTGATCACCCGCTACTCTGAAAGCCGCCGCCGTCACCCCATGAGCGCACGCCTTGGCGAGCAAGCCACCGTGCAAGAATGTGTTGATGCGGAACGAGAGTCGCTTGAGCCCCTGAGAAACATTGCAAGCTGTATCGACACCTCTGCCCTGCAGCCCAATGTACTGCGGCGATGGGTGCTTGAAACCGTAGAAGAAGAATCGGCCAAACTTACATTGGTGTTTGAAACCTTCGGTTTTAAAAAAGGCCTGCCCAGCGATGCAGACCTGGTGTTTGATGTGCGCTGCCTGAGTAACCCGTATTACGACAAAAGCCTGCGTCCGCTGACCGGGAAAGACACAGAAGTACAACGGTACATTCAAGCCGACAATCGCAGCGACCCGCTGATCAGCGATATCGAAACCTATTTGAGAAAATGGTTGCCCTCGTATTTGAATGAGCAGCGCAGCTACGTGACCGTGGCCATTGGTTGCACCGGTGGTCAACACCGCTCGGTGTATGTGGCCGAAACACTGGCCAAGCGTTTTACCAACCAGCCTTTAACCGAGATCGAGAGCGTTTTGTTGCGGCACCGCAGCCTGGGCTAAAGCTCTCGATTGCTCCAACAATTTGTGCACAATTTTCGGCACGGGCTTTTCACTAACCACGTGACAACCAACCCACACGCCGGGCACCTTCACACGCAACAATTTAAAGTGCATTTTGCGGTGGGTTAATTCATGCACCAACCAAGGCTGACCTTGCAACGCGCGCAACTGATGCTCAAGTTCAACACGGTGGGCCTGCAAGCCATAGCGCTCAACCCACACAGCTGCGATTCGGGTTAAGTTGTCAAAATCGTCTGCAAAACCGCCCTGGCTACCACAGGCCTCAAAAGGTGTAGTCCACAGGCCCTGCCAAACTCCTTTGCCTGTTTGCAGTTCCAGCAACACCGCGCCACGCTCGTCTTCCACAATCATGCTGACAAAATGCAATTCAGGCCGGGCTTTTTTGGGTTTCGGTGTGGGCAACAACCCGACCATGCCCTTTTGCAAAGCCACACAACTTTGCATCAATGGGCAAGCTGAACATGCAGGGTTGCGCGGCACACAGCATGTGGCCCCAAGGTCCATCAAGGCTTGGTTGTAAACACCGGGCTGCTGTTCTGGCACATTGGCCTCTGCAATAGCCCACAAGGTTTTCTTGATGGTGGTTTGCTCCGGGTACCCCTCGATGCCGTAATACCTGCAAAACACACGTTTCACATTGCCGTCCAGAATGGGAGCCTGCACACCATATGCCAGCGATGCAATTGCACCTGCCGTGGACTGACCAATGCCGGGCAAACTTTCAAGCTCGGCCACCGTGCGCGGGAATTGCCCGCCAAAACGGGCCGCCACCTGCTTGGCACAGGCATGTAAATTACGCGCACGGGTGTAATAGCCCAAACCGGCCCACAACTGCATCACATCCTGCTCCGGGGCGCCAGCCAGGTCGGCTACAGTCGGGTAAGCCTGCAAAAAACGGGCGTAGTACGCCAACACGGTCGTTACCTGGGTTTGCTGCAACATCACTTCGCTCAGCCACACCTTGTAAGCATCGCCGGTGTGCTGCCAAGGCAAGGTTTGTCGACCATGCTGCTTCTGCCACCGCACCAACACTTCGCCAAACGGCTCTCCTGTCAAAGGGCTCATACTGGTTCTATTCCTGACATTGCGCACAATAAAACGTGCTGCGCTGATTCATTACCCGGCGTTTTACCAAGGCCCCACAGCGTTTGCAGGGCTGCCCCTCGCGACCGTACACATCACAATGCAACTGGAAATGTCCCAACTCGCCATCAATGGCCTGAAAATTACGCAGGGTTGAACCACCCCGCTCTATCGCCTCAGTCAATACAGCAACCACCGCTGCATGCAAGGCCTGCGCATTTGCCCTACTCAGCCGCCCTGCGGCTTTGCCAGGGCGAATCGCACTGCGAAACAGTGCCTCGCAGGCGTAAATATTGCCCACGCCGACCACCGCAAACCCACTTAACAACAAGGCCTTGATTGACACCTTTTTACCGCGGGTTGCCTTGAAAAATGACTCTGGCGTGAATGCATCACTGAAAGGCTCCGGCCCCAGTTTTGCAAACCGTACAAAACTGTCTTCCCAGCCGGGTGCTTTTTCGACGTACTCCACACTGCCAAAGCGGCGCGGATCGTTGTAGCGCAGCACCTTGTCACCAAAATTCCATTCAATGTGGTCGTGTTTGTCCCACGGGGTACTGGCGCTAACAATTTTCATGGACCCCGACATGCCCAAATGCACCACCAACACCTGCCCGCCGAAATCCATCAACATGTATTTCGACCGACGCTCCACAGCTTGCAATATCTGCTTTACACAACTTTGCACTTGGGTGGACACAGGCCAGCGCAAACGGGGTTGCCGCACGGTACAAGCCAACAGGCGTTGCCCTGTGAAATGCAGGTCTACGCCTCTTTTGGTGATTTCTACCTCGGGTAATTCAGGCATAAGCTAAAGCGCGCACGCGCATCTGTTAATGTGATAAAAATAAAAGTGGATTCACCAGTTTTCATTGGGTTCAACAGTATGACTTGTTTTAAATGGACCATCGCAGGCCCGGTATTTTTTCTGGCCGCCAGCCTGACCACAGGCTGTGCCACTGTGCCCGCAGATCAAGGCGAGCCAGCTCAACAGCAAATGTCTGACGAGCAAAAAGCCTACGAGGCCCGTGTTGCCGACATGGTCAAACAAGACCCATTGTTTGCGCTGCTCACCGCTGAAATTGCAAGTCAGCGCGGCGACACTTATTCTGCCACGCTGGCCTACACCGAGGCCGCCAAGCAACAGCGCAATCCCGAACTTGCAAAACGAGCCGTCGAAATCAGCCTGGCGGAAGGCCAATTGGACCTGGCTTTGAACGCGGCTCAAGTGTGGTCCGAATTGTCGCCCGGCGACAAACAAGCCAGCCGCTCTATCATGCTGCTGCAACTGGGCACCAACCGGGTCGATGAAGCCATGCCTGCGCTCAAGGCGTTTTTGGCCGACGTACAGGCCGCTGAAACTGCAAACCCGGGCTTGGGTGGTTCAAGCACCGAGAAAGTTGCGCTGGACATGCTGCAACGCATTCCCGACAAAAACAAAGCGTACCAAACCGGCATCGAGCTGTTTGGCAACAACGCCGATGACCTTGAAACACAAACCCTGCTGGCCCAACTCGCCAACAATTCCGAGTTATACCCACAGGCTGTAGGACACATGGAAAACGTGTTGCGCAAGTCACCGCAAGAACGTTTTTATGTGTTGATGGCGCAGTTCATGGAAAAGCGCGACGGCAACCTGGATGCAGCCATGCAACTGGTGAACGAGCAAGCGCAACTGCACCCCAACTGGTTTGGTGCACGCCTTTACCTGGCCCGCAACCACACCCAGCTTGGGCAGTGGGCACAGGCCAGGCAGCGCTTTGCTGAAATGATCGAGCTTCAACCCGACAATATTCCACTGTATTCAAGCCAAGGCTTTGTACTCACCCAGCTCAAAGACTACAAAGCAGCCGAGCAGCATTTCAGGATTTACCTGGACAAAACTGCACCAGCCGAGCGTCAAAATGAATCACTGATTCACGCCACGCTGTCAGACATGGCACTTGAACGAAAAGACTACGCTGCCGCCCTGAAATGGCTGGACACCACACCCAACGCAGCCGATAACCTCGATGTGCAGCTGAAAAAATCGGCCTTGTTCGAGAAACAAGGCAATGTGCGGTCAGCCAAACGGGTACTGAATCAGTTCAAGCCCAAGAACGAGGATGAGTCTGTGCGCCTGGCACTGGCGAAATCGCAACTGGCAGAGTCTCAAAAAGCCCCTGCTGAAGCCGCCACTGAACTTGAACTCGCGTTGCTCAATTTTCCGGATCAACCCGACCTGCTTTATGAACGTGCCATGGTGGCCGAGCGGCAAGACGACCTGCCAGTTGTTGAGCAATTCCTGAAGCGCCTTATTGCAGTTCGCCCTGAAAATCCGCATGGTTACAATGCCCTGGGCTACACCTGGGCCGAAAACAACATGCGACTGGAAGAAGCTTACGAGTTGATCAAGAAGGCAGTTGAACTGGCCCCCAACGACCCCTTCATTCTTGATTCACTGGGCTGGGTGCATTACCGCCTGGGTAAACTGGACAGCGCCGAGGCCACCTTGAAAAAAGCGTTCGATCTGCGTCAGGACGAAGAAATCGGCCTGCATTTACTTGAAGTGTTGCTCAAATCAGGCAAAAAAGAAGAAGCACGTCAACTGGGGAGCCGCTTGACCGTTCGCTACCCTGACAGCAAAGCATTGAGAAAACTGGTTCAACAGGTTGAGGAAATTTAAGTTCATGGCTTTATCAACACTGCGCCTGGCCTGCATTGGCTTGATCAGCGCAAGTCTTGCCGCCTGCAGCACTTTGGATCAAAACCCAAGCACCGAAGTGGATTGCAAGTCGATTCAGTCCAGTTGCCACTATGGGCGTTTTGGCCTCATCTGGAAGGTTGAACAAACCGACGGCAAAATTGAGGCCGATTCCATTTCAGGCACCTATGAATGGCGATCGGGCCGCACCGGACCCAGCCAAGCTCCCGAAATTGCTTACCTTGAGGTGAACTCCACTCTGGGCCCCTCACTGGGCAGCGCAAAGCGCTTGGGTAATTTTTACGAGGTTCGGGCTGCAGATGGACGCGTGTATTTGGCCAAAGACTGGCAAAGCCTGTTCGACTTGATGTTCCCCGTTGAACTGCCTGCCGAAGCCCTGGTGCAGTGGATGGAAAACCCGAACCCCAATGAATTGCCCACATTGCCTGCCAATTGGTCCTGGGAAAACCAGAACGGCCGATACCGCGTGGTGTTCATCGAGAACAACACCTCGGGCCGCATCGATCTGATTCCACAAGGCACCTTGGGCAAGTAAAGCGTGAACCTTCCCACACCCGCTAAACTTTCTGCGTTTTCGCCGGCAAAAATCAATCTGTTTTTGCACATTACTGGTCGCAAGGCCGATGGTTACCACCTGCTGCAAAGTGTTTTCTGCCCAATCACCTTGGGCGATCAGGTTTCAATTTCAGTGCAGGCCAACCCTGAAAATGAATTGGTGGTTCAGCGAAGTGGCGACCTTGTCCACATTCCTGAAGAAATCGACCTGACAGTTCGCGCCTGCAAGGCTTTTTATACCCACGCTAATCTTGGCATCGGCCACTCGGTGTTCATTCATGTCAGCAAACAGGTTCCGGAACAAGCGGGCCTGGGAGGTGGCAGCAGCAATGCAGCCACCGTGCTGCGTCTGCTGCAACAGCACCACCAACACCCGATAGAACCGGAACAACTGGCCTCAATTGGTCTGAAGCTTGGCGCTGATGTGCCCTTTTTTCTTCAAGAAAGCAGTGCCTTTGTGGAAGGCATCGGCGAGGTCATCACCCCGATTCAGGGCATTTCCGGGCATTTAATTGTCTACAAACCGCCACTTTCTTGCCCAACGCCCAAAATATTTAGCGATCCGCAATTGACACGCAACTCAAGTGACGTCAAAATAGCGGTCTTCGATTCGGCCCGCCGAATGAATAGTGAGTTGATGGCTTACCTTAAAGCCAACACACAGAATGCATTACAAGCTGTTGTGTCTCGCAACTTTCCAGACTGGGAATGCCAATTTGGTGTTTTTTCAAGCTGTGTTGCAAAGTTCAACCCGCAATTGATTCGCATGTCAGGTTCCGGCTCGGCCATGTTTGCTGTGTTTGCCAGCCCAAGCCAGCTCAGCAACGCAGTGGCAGCAGTCGCCGATGCACCTGAATTAAACGCCGGACAATGGTTTGCTTGCCAAATTAAAAATGGCTGAGCCACCAAGTTGAATCGAGAAAAGTTTTAGGGGAGTCGCCAAGTTGGTTAAGGCACCGGATTTTGATTCCGGCATTCGAAGGTTCGAATCCTTCCTCCTCTGCCAATACCAAAGAGGGCCAGCCACAGGTTGGCCCTTTTTTTATTTCGCCAACGCACACGTCAAGCCCTGGGGTAAACAATGGCCAGCGACAGCAGTCTGATGATCTTCACCGGCAATGCAATTCCCGCATTGGCCGAGTCTGTTGCAAAACAGTTGAACATTCCACTGGGCAAAGCAACGGTGGGTCGCTTCTCCGACGGTGAAGTGATGGTCGAGATCAACGAAAACGTTCGTGGCAAAGACGTGTTCGTGCTGCAATCCACTTGCGCGCCCACCAACGACAACCTCATGGAAATGATGGTCATGATCGACGCGCTCAAGCGCGCATCAGCTGGCCGCATTACCGCAGCAATTCCCTACTTCGGCTATGCCCGTCAAGATCGCCGCGTGCGTTCTTCACGTGTGGCCA
Organism: Limnobacter sp. MED105; assembly: GCF_000170915.1. GTDB lineage: Bacteria > Pseudomonadota > Gammaproteobacteria > Burkholderiales > Burkholderiaceae_B > Limnobacter. The sequence continues at coordinate 482,859 of NZ_ABCT01000001.1, read as the reverse complement.
TTACTGCCAAAGTGGTGGCCAACATGCTGCAGGTGGTTGGTGTAGACCGCGTGCTGACCATGGACTTGCATGCCGACCAAATTCAGGGTTTCTTCGACATTCCCGTGGACAATATTTACGCATCGCCCGTTTTGCTTGGCGACGTATGGAAACAAAACCTCGACAACCTCATGGTTGTATCGCCCGACGTGGGTGGTGTGGTTCGCGCACGTGCTTTGGCCAAACGCCTGAATTGTGATTTGGCGATCATCGACAAGCGCCGTCCCCGCGCGAACGTGGCTGAAGTGATGAACATCATCGGTGATGTGAAAGACCGCACCTGTGTCATTATGGACGACATGGTCGACACCGCAAACACCCTGTGCAAGGCTGCAGCGGCCCTGAAAGCCAACGGCGCAAAGAAAGTGGTGGCTTACTGTACTCACCCCGTGTTGTCGGGCGGTGCCATTCAGCGTGTTGAAGAATCTGACCTGGACGAACTGGTGGTTACCGACACCATTCCATTGTCAGACGAAGCAAGCAACAGCAAGACCATTCGTGTGTTGAGCGTAGACGAACTGCTGGCTGAAACCATTCGCCGCATCGTGCGCTCTGACTCGGTCAGCTCGCTGTTTATCGACTAAGAACAGTTTTCGGGCTTATTTGCGGACGCCCTTAAGTGCCGCATAACTTGGTTTCACTGGTCGCGGTGAAGTCAAATTTGGAGAATCAACATGAAAGTAGTTGCAACATCCCGCACAGAGCAGGGTTCCGGAGCGAGCCGCCGCCTGCGTCGTGCTGGCCAGGTACCTGGCATTGTTTATGGCGCAAATCAGGAAGCTCAGGCTGTGTCGATTGAACACAACCCCCTGTGGCACGCCCTGCAAAAAGAGAAATTCCACTCCAGCATTCTGGATCTGGAAATCGACGGCAAGTCACAGCAGGTTTTGCTGCGAGACTACCAGTCACACCCTTACAAGCCACAGCTGCTGCACATCGACTTCCAGCGCATCGATGGCAACCAGAAGATCCACATGAACGTGCCTTTGCACTTCTCTGGTCACCTGGAAAGCCCAGCGGTTAAGCTGTATGCCGGTCAGGTTACTTTCGTGGCCAACCAGATTGAAATCGAATGTCTGCCAAAAGACCTGCCAGAATTCATCGCCGTAGATTGCAGCGTGTTGGACGTTACCAAGCGCTCTATCCACGTGACTGAATTGCAGTTCCCGGAAGGCGTGAGCATTCCAAACCACGGTCAACAAGACCTGTCAGTGGTGACTGTAAAAATCAAGGCTGGCGCAGTGAAAGGCGGCGACGAGTAAATTCTCGAAGTCCAATTAGTACCGAAAAGCCGCTGCACCGAAGTTCAGCGGCTTTTTTTATGGGCACAATGTGGGCTCATTGATCAATCACACAACACACCTGAAGTGAACAACACACCCAATTTCGATGAATTGCCCTTGGGCGATCAAATCAAACAAGTGATCGCGCAGCTGCCCGCAAGTACGGTCAGTCTTGGCGAAATTCTGGACCTGGTGGGCCGCGACGGCATGTTGCTGTTGGTGGCATTTCTCACGCTGGTGTTCATGGTGCCGGTTTCTATTCCGGGTGTCAGCACCATCTTCGGAGCAGCCATTCTGCTCATCGGAATCAGCAGGATTTTCGGGCGCACCTTGTGGTTGCCCAAGCGCTTCAAAGAGCGTGCCCTGCCAGCTGACAAACTGCGAAATGCACTTGAGAAAGGTTTGGTCTGGATTCCGCGCCTTGAGAAAATCAGCAAACCCCATCGCATGGCCTGGCTAAGCACCGGGCGCGGCATGAATATCATCAACGACGGCGGTCTGATTCTGGGCGCTGTGTTGCTGATGGCCCCCTTCGGATTCATCCCGTTTTCCAACACCGTGCCTGGCATTGCCCTGCTGTTTCTGGCTGTAGGCCTTATTCAACGCGACGGTGCAGCGGTGCTCTTGGGGCATTTGGCCAATGTGGCCTCTATTGTGTACTTCGGCGTGCTGATTGGCGGCGGCGGCATGATGATTCAAAACATGCTGCAAAACTAGGCTTTCACGCTAGCCCACTGGTACTTCAGTTTTGTCCACCACCCGGCGCAACACAAAGCTGGTGTGCACGCCAGTTACCCCTTTGATGCGGGTAATTTTATTCAGCAGCAAATTCTGGTAGCCGTCCATGTCGGCCACTATCACCTTCAATTGGTAATCGGCCTGTTGCCCGGTAATCAGCAAACATTCCAGCACCTCGGGAATGGCGGCAATGGCGCCCTCAAAACTGGCAAAGCGTTCAGGGGTGTGTTGATCCATGGAAATATAAATCAAGGCCATCAAGCTGTAGCCCAGTTTTTTTGAATCGACCAATGCGCGGTAACCGGTGATCAGGCCCGCGTCCTCAAGCGCTTTCACGCGGCGCAAACACGGTGAAGGCGACAAGCCAATGGCATCGGCCAGGTCCTGGTTGCTCATTCGCCCATCACTTTGCAGCAGGGTCAAAATTCGCTTGTCATAGCGGTCAAGTTCTTGCATTTCGCTTTTAATGCTCAATTCATCAATTCATACGCAATTATCTGCCAATTAATTCAAATAACCAAGCAATAAACGCAATCTTATTTCGCAGTGAAGCGCCTACACTGGTCTTCATCGATTCACCTTTCAGGCCAACGCAGCATGTTGAAGAACCCCGCCAACAAATATCGCCCCGCTTACAAAGTGGACCTGCCCGACAGAACATGGCCCAACAAGGCCATTGAGAATGCGCCAATCTGGTTAAGTACCGATTTGCGCGACGGCAACCAAGCGATTTTTGAACCCATGAGCGTGGCCACCAAACTGGATTTCTTCAAGGAATTGGTGCGCATTGGTTTCAAGGAAATTGAGGTGGGCTTTCCTGCCGCTTCGCAAATCGACTTCGACGTGGTTCGGCATTTGATCAACAATGATTTGATTCCGGAAGACGTTACCCCCATGGTCATGACCCAGGCTCGTGATGATCTCATCGAGCGAACAGTGGAATCGGTGATTGGTGCCAAAAGCGCCATCGTCCACATCTACAACTCCACCGCACCCGTGTGGAGAAATACGGTGTTCCGCATGACTGTGCCTGAAGTCATCGACATGGTAAAAAAACGTGTGCAAAAGGTGAAAGAACTCACTGACGCACACCCCGAAACACAATGGGTTTTACAGTACTCGCCCGAATGCTTCAACATGACCGAACTGGATGTGGCCTTGCAGGCCTGCAACACCGCCATTGAAGCCTGGGAAGCCGGGCCAGGTAGAAAGATCATCATCAACCTGCCCACCACGGTGGAATGGAGCACACCCAATGTGTTCGCCGATCAAATTGAATGGATGGATAGGCATTTAAATCGACGTGAACATGTGGTGCTTTCCGTGCACCCCCACAACGACCGCGGCACGGGCGTGGCCACCGCCGAACTGGCGATGATGGCCGGCGCACAACGCGTGGAAGGTTGCCTGTTCGGCAACGGCGAGCGCTGTGGCAACGTAGATATTGTGACCCTGGCCTTGAACATGTACACCCAAGGCGTGCACCCCAACCTTGATTTTTCAGACATCAATGCCGTGGCCCGCGTGGTGGAAAGTTGCACGCAACTGCCCATTCACCCACGCCACCCGTATGTAGGCGATTTGGTGTACACCGCATTTTCTGGTTCGCACCAGGATGCCATTAAGAAAGGCTTCGACATTCAAAAGCCCGATGCCATTTGGGAAGTACCCTACTTGCCGATTGACCCTGTAGATGTGGGTCGAACCTATGACAGCGTGATCCGCGTGAACAGCCAATCTGGCAAAGGTGGCATTGCCTACATTCTTGAACGCGAACATGGCGTGGTCATGCCACGGCGCATGCAGGTGGAATTTTCAAGCGTGGTGCAAAAGGTCAGCGACAGCACCGCAGCGGAAATGACTTCGCCCGCACTGTGGGCCTTGTTCGAACAAACCTATTTGCAAAATGACGAAAGCCAGCCGCGCTATATCAGCCACAAAGTATTTGATGCTGAAGGTGGTCAGGGCATTGAAATGACGGTAGAACAGCACGGTGAAACAGTTCGCCTTGAAGGCGTGGGCAACGGCCCGCTGGACGCTGCCGTGCAAGCATTGGGGATACCCATGGACATTGTCGGGTTTGAAGAACGCAGCGTTGGCCAGGGCGCCAAATCCAAGGCCATGGCGATTATCGAGGTGAGTGTACCGAATGTGCCAGGCAGCAAATTTGGCGTGGGCTTTCACGACAACATCACCACCGCAAGCCTCATGGCGCTGGTAAGTGCATGGCGCAGGGTTGATCAAACAGCGGCCACAAAAGCTGCTGCAATTTGATCAGGTGTATCCCTGTTTCCAAGGCACTGCTTTGAACTTGACAACAGGGCCCGGTTCACCGCCGGGTGACCGCAACGCCTGACTTAAATCCAGCAGAAAGTTTTCTTCTCTCGGCGAAGGTCGGTCCAGGTCGAATTCGATTCTGAACGAGTAATTGTGCAGAGGATCTTGAAGACTACGAGCCCCGGTTACCTCCCTGTAGCCCCATTTGCCAGTCAGGTTGTTCACTCGACCATCGTCGCCCCACCTTGCATGTTCAGACACCTTTACCGGTGCATGAGGCTGACCGTTGATCAAAAAACTGACCTTTGCGGGGTCAAACGACAGCTTTGGGTTCATTGACCTCATTTCCACGTAAGCCACCAGCTTATTGGTGTCTTTGGCACCGATGAATTTGTCAAAAGGGTCAATGGTCGTGGGGACCACAAACAACATCACAGTGTGGTCGCGTGTTTGCAGCTTATTATTCAATTCAACTGACAGCTGTACATCGTTCCAATCCAGGTTGTGACGCGATTGGAAACTTGGGCCGGGCTTGGTTGGCAGATCGTCTGGAGAGCCAATGTAGGCAATGCTTTCCACTCCCGCCCGGAATCCAGCGCAAGCTGTCAGGCTCAAACACAGCATCACCACGGCACAACTGCGAACGCACTGGATCACATTCAACATCGTCTCTCCCAAGAATGAGTGATCAGCATTTTATCCAAGTCCTGAATGACTGGGTAGGTGGTTTGAGCATCGATTTTCAGCCAAAATACAGCCTTGTGACTCACACGGGCTGTATTTTCTTCATGTCCAGCAACATCCCCATTAAATTGATCGTCGGCTTGGGCAACCCCGGCCCACAATACGCGGACACGCGCCACAACGCGGGCGTGTGGTATCTGGAAGCGCTTGCACGCAAACACAATGTGTTTTTGCAAAGCGACAAGCGTTTTTTTGGTGACCTGGCGCGCATCAAGTTTGCGGGTGAAGACGTGTGGCTGCTGTTCCCCACCACGTTCATGAACCGGTCGGGGCAAGCGGTTGGGGCACTCGCCAAGTTCTTCAAGATCAAGCCCGAGGAAATTCTGGTCGCGCACGACGAACTTGATTTGTTGCCCGGTCAAATCAAAATGAAAAAAGGCGGCGGCTTTGCTGGGCACAATGGCCTGAAGGATATGCATGCCCACCTGGGCAGCGGTGACTTTTGGCGCGCACGCATTGGCATTGGGCACCCACGCAGCCTTAACTTGCAACAGGGCGTGGCCGACTTCGTATTGCACCGCCCAAGCAGCGAACAGCAGCAGGTGATCGACAAATCCATCGATGTGCTGCTGAAACACACCGAGCTGATTTTGAAGGGTCAAATTGGCCAGGCCACCACGCACATTCACACGGAGTGCGCATGAGAAGCAGCATACAAATCATTTTGGGCGACCGCGCCAAAGCGCACATTGCCAACAAAGGTCTGAAGCCTGAAGACATTTGCGCCATACCCGCCGCAGCAGGTGGACCCAAAGGATTGATTTTGCAGGGGCTTGACCAGTATTTGTTCAACGACTGGCTGGGCGCCGACCACCTTCAAACCCGCGCGGCCAAGGGTGTCAAACCCTTGCAGTTGATTGGTGCATCCATCGGTGCCTGGCGCATGGCTGCCGCAGCAAGCAGCAACCCTGCCGCCACTTTGAAGCGCCTTGCCCAACAATATGTTGAGGCGCAAGACTACAGCAAGGGCGTTGACCGCCATGAAATAAGCCGTGTGTGCCAAGCCATGGTACAAGCCGTGGTGGCCGACGAAGCGCAACACATGGTGAAACCCACGGGCAAAGAACTGCTGGTGTGGGTGAACAAGGGGCTGACCCCTCTGCATTATGCGCATGCCCAACAACAACGTGCACGTGTACGGGGTTTTGCAAGCGCGGTGGTGGCCAACAGCGTGAACCGCAACAAATTGGCGACCTATTTTGAGCGCTGGGTGTTTCAAAGCCCGGGTGCCCATACTGATTGGTTAAAGCAAACCTTCGACCGCATTCCCACCCGAATTGAAGACCTGGACGCGCTGAATATTCACGACGCCTTGCTGGCCAGTGGCAGCATTCCCTTTGTGCTGAACCCAGTGCATAAAATTGCGCATGCGCTGCGCGAAGATCACCCCGAGGTGAAATACCACGAAGGCCCATTCTGGGACGGCGGCCTGACCGACTACCACCTGGCCCTGCCCTACCACCGACTCGATGGCCTGGTGCTGTACCCCCACTTCGCGCCCACGGTTACACCGGGTTGGCTCGACAAGTTTTTAAAAGTGCGCAAAGCCAAACCCGAGTGGATGAGCAATGTGATTCTGGTGTGTCCTTCTCCGGAGTTTGTGAAGCGCTTGCCTGCGAAAAAAATTCCCGACCGAAGCGATTTCAGGCGTTACAAATTTGATCACCGTATTCGCATACCGCTGTGGCAGGCCGCAATTCGCGAAAGCGAGCGCATGGCTGAAGACTTTTCAACATGGCTAGGCAACGTGAATCGCTAGGCGCGGTACAATTCACCCCATTCAATTAAGCACTTAGCGAATTCTCATGACTCTCAAATGCGGCATCGTTGGCCTTCCCAACGTCGGTAAATCTACCCTGTTCAACGCGCTGACCAAAGCGGGCATTGCTGCAGAAAACTATCCCTTCTGCACCATTGAACCCAACGTAGGTATGGTCGAAGTACCCGATGCACGCTTACAACAGCTGGCTGATGTTGTAAAGCCCGAGCGCATTTTGCCCGCCACCGTTGAATTTGTGGACATTGCTGGCCTGGTGGCTGGTGCTTCGAAAGGCGAAGGTTTGGGCAACCAGTTCCTGGCCCACATTCGCGAAACCGATGCGATTGTGAACGTGGTGCGTTGTTTCGAAGACGACAATGTCATTCACGTGAATGGCCGCGTTGATCCCCTTTCCGACATTGAGACCATTGAAACAGAATTGTGCTTGGCCGACATGGGCACGGTTGAAAAGGCAGTGCACCGTTATGCCAAACAGGCCCGTGCCAACGACAAGGAAGCCGCCAAGTTGCTCGCAATTTTGCAGCGTTGTGAAGCCCAGCTGAACGAAGCCAAACCCGTACGTGCCTTAGGCCTGGACGAAGAAGAACTGTTTGCCATCAAAAGCTTCGGCTTGATCACCGCAAAACCCGCGATGTACGTGGCCAACGTGGCCGAAGATGGTTTCGAGAACAACCCGTTCCTGGAACGTTTGCAAGAATACGCCGCCAAACAGAATGCGCCTGTGGTGGCTGTGTGTGCCGCCATTGAAGCCGAAATTGCCGATCTGGAAGACGCGGACAAAATGGAATTTCTGGCCGACATGGGCATGACCGAACCTGGCCTGAACCGCGTGATTCGCGCCGGCTTCAAATTGCTGGGTTTGCAAACCTACTTCACCGCTGGCCCCAAGGAAGTGCGTGCATGGACCATCAAAATTGGCGACACTGCACCCAAAGCGGCTGGCGTGATTCACACCGATTTTGAGCGTGGTTTTATTCGCGCCCAAACCATTGCGTTTGATGACTACATTCAGTTCAAAGGCGAAAACGGTGCCAAGGAAGCTGGAAAAATGCGCGCTGAAGGCAAGGAATATGTGGTGAAAGACGGTGACGTACTGAACTTCCTGTTCAATGTGTAAATCAGCGTGTAACTGAACCACTAAGCAAAGGCCCTTCGGGGCCTTGTTTTTTGCTTGTCGTCTTTTTGTGCTACGGTAATGCCAGTATTCACTCGCAGCACCCAGTCATGTCCAAAGCCCTGAAGTGGTCTATCTTCGCACTGATCCTGATTGCAATTGGTGTGGTGCTAAGCCACGGTGTAATAGTGCCCCGATTCCTCTGGGAGCCACGCCTTCAAACCATCCAGAACCAATATCCGGATCAAACCATTCAGGTCAAGCGAGTGGTGCTCGCCTTGTCGCTGAAACCGCAACTCATCATTTCAGAAATTGAAATCGATGCCCCCAATCGCCAAGAGAATGTCAAAATCGCACTGCTGCGATTTGGCATGGATGCCATTGAATCGGTCCAACAGGGGCGTCTGCAAATCAAGGCGATTGCTGTCAAAGGATTGGCGGTAGACGCCAGCAGACAAGCCGATTGTGGCAGTATCAGTTTGTCGTGCATACCTGTGTTGCCAGTGGCCTTGGTGGCTCGCGGCTGGGCGAGCACACAGGTGGCCAACCCCGGTTTTTTTACACCTGAACTTGCCTTGAATACACTGGAACTGGAGCAGGCGCAGTTCACGGTGAACAACCCCGAAGCCCAGCAAGTGCTGAGTGGCAAACTTGAGCAGTTCAAGTTTAAAGTTGGCAACAGCACTCCAGACAATCAATTCAACCTGGGTTGGCGCGTGGGTATCAAAACCCCACAAGAAAACAACGAGCTGTATATCGCCATGAATGCGCAAACCGAAGCGGGCCCCATGCGCGAAGTTTCGCTTAAACAATTGAAAGTCGACATTGATGGCCAATGGAACGGTTTTCCGTGGACAGGCAGTGCCGAGCAAGACCTTCTAGTGTTGCGCCTAGCGCAAACCAACAACGGCGAAGGCGCGCCTTTCATCAAACTCAACGGTGAAAACCTGCGCACCTATGTTCGGCGTGACGACTTGCCCGAAACACACCAGGCTGCATTTTCTGCCCAACAATTTGAGGGTGGCTTGCCCGCGCAAAACTGGACACTAAACAAAGCCGAATGGACCTACACCCATGAGGATGCCCAGGCCTGGACATTCAACATGAATTACGCCGCATCAGAAGGCTTGCTGGAGTTACAACCCGAGACCATACGTGGCAGCGAAGGCATTCCCGCTGAAGCACAGGTACGTGAATTGAATTGCGACGCAGATGAAACTGCAATTCGGGAAGACCAGCCGTATTGGGCCTGGCAGGAAGGCTGGTTCCGGGTGCTGAATCAACACCCGCAAGAAAACTCAAGCCTGGTGTTGTGCCCGGTTCAACAACCCTCAGTGGGCGCTGGTTTGGACGCTGCGGCCGAAGCTGCAGGCAAATAAGGCGTTTTGTCGGGGTGTAGTTTGAAAAACTTGCCCAGCAATTGCTGCCGGGTGTCGGGGTGGGCCGGGTCTTTGGGAATGCATTCAACCGGGCACACCACCACGCATTGCGGCTCGTCGAAATGCCCCACGCACTCGGTGCATTTACCGGGGTCTATTTCATAAATTTCTTCACCCATGCTGATCGCGCCGTTCGGGCACTCGGGCTCGCACACGTCGCAGTTAATGCATTCATCGGTGATGATTAAAGCCATACGTTCACTTTACTTGTTGATCACCTGCGGCGGGGTCAAGCCCAGCTTCTGGTTCAACCAATGTTCAACCGAAGGAAACACAAACTTGCTAACGTCGCCACCCAGTGAGGCAATTTCACGCACAATGGTGCCGGAAATGAACTGGTACTGATCCGAAGGCGTCAGGAACATGGTTTCCACATCGGGCAGCAAATAGCGATTCATGCCCGCCATTTGAAACTCGTACTCAAAATCGCTCACAGCACGCAAACCGCGAATAATCACATTGGCGTTGTTCTCGCGCACAAAGTCTTTCAGCAAACCACGAAAACCTTTCACTTCAACATTGGGGTAGTGGCTAAGCACTTCGCGCGCAATTTGCACGCGCTCGTCCATGGAAAAGAAAGGTTTCTTGTTGGGGCTGTCGGCCACGCCCACAACCAACTTGTCGAAAATCTTCGCGCCGCGGCGCACCAAATCTTCATGACCACGGGTTAGCGGGTCGAATGTTCCGGGATATACAGCAATGCGCATCGCTGATCTCCATATCAAAGGGTTTTATTCGCGTGATACTGCTCTATCCCCGCTTTGTATCACACAGCAGGCAGGGCAAACAAATGGGCATGCACTTGGCCTGCTTTTAAATGCCGCAAAGCATCAATTTCTTGAACATTCAACGCCTTGCACAGTGCGGCTTCATCGGCCAGCATGTTTTCATGCCATTCAGCGTACACCAAGCCGCTGGGTTTCAATACTGCCTTGATCAAGGGCAAGGTGGCCTGCATCAAATCGCTTCGAAAGGGCGGGTCGAGCGCCACCAGGTCGAATTGCTTGCCCGCGCTGGCCAAACGTTTCAGACAAGCAAGCACATCATTGGCTTCAATTTGAATGGAGGGCGGCTTGCCCCCCTCGGCCGCAGGCCATTTCGACAGCAGGTAGGATTTGTTCTCCTGCAACTGGGCAACCACCTGGCGGTTCTGCTCCACAAGCACCACATTGCTGGCCCCGCGCGAGGCCGCCTCAAATCCCAAGGCACCTGTGCCTGCGTACAAGTCGAGCACTTGCATGCCCGTGCAGTCTTGCCCAAGCCAGTTGAACACGGTTTCACGAACCCGGTCGGGTGTGGGCCGCAGCCCCTCCACTGGCGCTATGGGCAGCAAGTGCCTGCGCCACGCGCCGCCAATGATTCGGAGCTTATTAAGCTGATTACTCAACCTTTCCGCCCACCACCACGGTCACCAATTTGTCCGCTTTCACATGCTTGGCAAATGCCTCGCGCGCGCTTTGAACGGTGACCTTCTCAATCTCGGCAGTCCAGTTGTCCAGGTAATCCAAAGGCATGTTGTGCAAGCCCATCATTGAAATATTGCCCAGCAACTTGCCATTGCTGTCGATCCGCAAGGGGAAGCCGCCCACCAGGTTTTGTTTGGCGGCGTTCAGTTCGGCCTGTGTTGGGCCCTTCTCGATAAAATCAAGAATGGTTTTCCGCATAATTTGCACGGCTTGGGCAGTGGACTCTTTTTTGGTTTGCACGCCCGCCTGGAATGGGCCTGCATCGCCCGCCGGCATGAAGTAAGAATAGGCGCTGTAGGCCAAGCCACGCTTCTCGCGAATTTCATCCATCAGGCGCGACACAAAACCACCGCCACCCAGAATGTGATTGGCCACCAGCAAATCGAAGTAATCGGGTGCGCCACGGCGCATGGCGGGCAGCCCCATCAAAATGTGGCTTTGCGCAGCGGGGTGATCAATTTGAATGGTTTGGCCTTTCATGGCCGCCTGCAGTTCTTGGTAGTCGGTGCCGCCCAAGGGGTTACCTTGTAGCTCACCCTTGGGCAAACCTGCGGTCAACTCATTGGCAAGTTGCTCCGCTTGTGCGCGGGTAATATTGCCTACCAGTGAAACCACTGCCTTGTTGCCCAGGTAACGGGTTTTGTAAAACTGCTCAACATCATTCAGGGTAATGGCTTTCAGGCTGGCTTCTGTGGTGTGCGTGCCGTAAGGGTGATTGGGGTAAAGCGCTGTAGCAAATGCACGGTCCGCCAAGGTGTCGGGCTTGGTCAAAGCCTCTTTCAGGCCAGCCACACTGCGCGCTGTTTCACGCGCCAAAATTTCTGCATTAAACACTGGCTTTTGCAGCACGGTTTTCATCAGGGAAATGGCTTTTGAAAACTCGGGCTCGGAGGTCAAGGTACGCAATTGCACCCCTGCGGAATCGCTACTGGCACCGCCGGAAAACTGCGCGCCGGTGTCAGCAAAGCCATCGGCAATGTCGTTCTCGGAAAGGCCTTCTGCACCGCGACCAATCATGTCACCGGTTGCACTGGCCAGGCCCTCTTTGCCCTTGGGGTCTGCGCGGCTGCCCGCGGGAAAGTCCACGCGCACATCCAGCATGGGCAGCGCTTCAGCGCGCATAAACATCACTTTCGCACCGCTGGCTGCGGTCCAGCTTTCAATCGGCAAGGCGGCGTTGGCTGGTGCTGCAAACACAGCGGCTGCGGTGGCACCAGCGGCAAACAGGCCGCGAATGAATACTTTGTTTTTGCTACTCAACATATTCTGTTTCCTGCTTAGTGGCCTATTAATGACTCATTAGTGGCTGAGGCCCTTGGGCGGCGCATCTTTCTTGTTGGGGTCAATCGGCAGCGGGAACAAGGTACCCACGGTCAACTGGTCTTGGTCAAAAAATTTCTGCGCGGCGTATTGCACTTCCTGAGCGGTCACGGTTTTAATTTGTTCAATCATTCGGTCAATGTCGCCCACCTCAAAACCAATGGTCAGGTTCTGGCCAATTTCAACTGCCTGCCCGTACACGGAATCCCGCTTGTACACCTGGCTGGCAATCAACTGGGCTTTCACACGGGCCAGTTCAGCGTCGCTCACACCCTCATCAGCCACCTTTTTAACCTGAGCCAGCAAAGCCTTTTCCAGCGCCTCCACGGTTTGGCCGGGGGCGGGCGCACCATCGAGGTAAAACAGCGAGGGGCCACGGCCTGTCATGTCATAACTGGCACCGGCCTGCAAAGCCACTTTCTGATTTTGTACCAGCTCACGATTCAAACGCGCACCGGAATAACCATCCAAGACCGCACTGAGCACAGCCAGTGAATAGGCATCGCGGTCTTTCAGAACATTTTCCAGCTTCGGTACCTTGAAACCCATAATCAGGTAAGGGTTCTCCGCTGGTGCCTTTACCTGTACACGGCGTATGCCCTCTTGTTTGGGCTCTTCTTGCGGTTTGCGTTCTTCAAGCTTCTTGGGTTTTACCTTGCCGTAGGTTTTCTCAGCCATGGCTTTTACTTGCGCGGGCTGCACATCGCCCACCACCACCAGCACTGCATTTTGCGGCGTGTACCAAGTGTCGTACCACTTGCGCGCGTCTTTGTAGGTCATGGCTTCCAGGTCACTCATCCAGCCAATCACTGGCGTGCGCGTGGGGTTGGCTTGAAAAGCCGTGGCCATGAACGCTTCATAAAGCTTACCGGTGGCCTGGTCATCGGTGCGGTAACGGCGCTCCTCCATCACCACCTTGATCTCTTTTTCAAACTCGCTTTCGCTGAGAATAAGATTGGCCATGCGGTCGGCTTCAAGTGCCATCACTTTGCCAAGGTCTTTGGCCTGAAGCTGCTGAAAATAAGCCGTGTAATCGCGGCTGGTGAACGCATTGTCGCGCCCACCCAGCGCAGCCACAGTTTCGGAAAACTCACCCACCTTCAGGTTTTTTGTTTCCTTGAACATCATGTGCTCAAGCACGTGGGCCACACCGGTGGTGCCGTTGTACTCATCCATCGAGCCGGCCTTGTACCACACCATGTGCGCCACGGTGGGTGAACGGTGATCTTCCTTCACCACCACACGCAAGCCATTGTTCAGTTTGTACTCAGTCACATCGCCGTCGGCCGCAGACGCAGCGTTAACCATCAGCAATTGCGTACTTGCAATCAGCAAAGCGCCTGCAGCCAGTGCTGCCCAACGCCGATTCAGTTGAAAACCTGTTTTTATCATTCAAGACACCTTTTACAGCAAACGTCCGTTTTAAGCTCAATGGTAGAATAAGTCATTCAACATCTCGCTGTGTGACAGTCGTTCGCACCGCTTAGTTTCCTCAATTGGAGTTTTACATGCAGATTCCTGGGCAGAGACAGGACTGGCTTGGTCGTTTGAAATCGGGTTTGACCAAAACCCGTTCCGGCCTTACCTCCATGTTCACCGGCGAAAAGGTCGACGAAGCCTTTTTCGAAGAAATGGAAGAACGCCTGCTGCTGGCCGATTGCGGCTTGCCCGCCACTGAACTGCTAATGCAGAAAGTGCGCGACACGGTGTACCAGAAAGGCCTGACCCGGCCTGAAGACGTACGCTTGGTGCTGCGCGATGCGGTATTCGACCTGCTGCGCCCCCTGGAAACCAGCATGGGCGTGGACCGTGCCCGCCCCTTGATCATGATGGTGGTGGGTGTCAACGGTGCAGGCAAAACCACCAGCATCGGCAAACTGGCCAACCACTATGCTGAAATCGGTTACTCCGTTCTGTTGGCAGCTGGCGACACCTTTCGTGCCGCAGCCCGCGAACAACTGGATGTGTGGGCCCAACGCAGCAATGTAGACGTCATTTCCGCAGAGGGCAGCGATCCCGGCGCAGTGGCCTTCGATTCAGTACAGGCGGGTATTTCGCGCAACAAACACATTGTGATTTGCGACACCGCTGGCCGCCTGCCCACGCAGCTTCACCTCATGGAAGAGCTGAAAAAAATCAAGAAAGTACTGGGCAAAGCCAAGATGGATGCACCGCATGAAATTGTGCTGGTCGTGGATGCCACCAACGGCCAGAACGCCCTGCAGCAAATCAAGGCCTTCAACGATGCACTTACACTGACCGCCCTGGTGGTCACCAAGCTTGACGGCACTGCCAAAGGCGGCATTTTGGCAGCCATGAGCATGAGCACCCGCGTACCCGTGGCCTTTATCGGTGTGGGTGAAAAAATGGGCGACCTGCGCCCTTTCAGCCCCCGTGAATTTGCCAATGCGCTGGTGGGTATTGATACTGATGGAAACCAAACCGCATGATCCAATTCAAAAACGTCACCTTGAAGTACGGCACCCACGCCGCCTTGAAGGGCGTGAATTTTCAGTTGCCCAAGGGTTCCTTCACCCTTCTCGAAGGCCATTCTGGCGCGGGTAAAAGCTCAATACTTCGCTTGCTGGCTACGTTTGAGCAACCCAGCAGTGGCGACATTCTGGTGGGCAAAAGCTCGATCGCGCGCCTGAATCGCCGCGAACGCGCACACTACCGCCGCAACGTGGGCTATACCGGCATGGATGTTGAACTACTGCACAACCGCAGTTGCTTCGACAACGTGGCCTTGCCCCTGCGCGTAGTGGGCCTTTCTGAAACCGACATTCAAAGCCGCGTGAAAGCCGCGCTGGCCCGCGTGGGCTTAAGCCACACCGACCGCATGCTACCCAGTGAACTGTCGGGTGGGCAACAATTGCGTTTGCAAATTGCACGCGCCGTGGTGAACCGCCCCGCCCTTGTATTGGCCGATGAACCCACGGCCCAGCTGGACGATGAATCGGCCGCGCGCGTGGTGGGCTTGCTGGAAGAATTCAACCGCGCGGGTGTCACCATTATTGTGGCCACCCACGAGGCACACCGCTTTAACCGTGTAACGCATCGCCTGAAACTGGGCGAAGGCGCGGTGCTGCCCGCACCAGCCGATTTGTCGCACAACGGTGGCCGCGAGGCAGGCGTTCAAACTTTTTCCAAAGACTTTCTGAACAAGGCCTACGGGGCTTGATCCACTTTTAAGAGACAACACATGCGTTGGTTACGTTTGCAGTGGTTTTCCATTTCTGCCGGTTTAAAACTGTGGCTTGATGAACCACTTGGCCACCTGTTCAATGCGCTGGTACTGGCGATTGCACTGGCCATGCCCTGGACCATCGCGCAAGGCTTAAGCGCCATTGTGCCCAGCATGGACCGTTGGGTGGGCGACCCTGAAATCAGCCTGTACTTCAAACCGGATGCCACACTGGATTCCGTGAAAAGTGCAGCCGCACAATTGAAGCGCGATTTCGAATTGGACAGCGTGAATATCGTAACGCCCGAGCAGGCCATGGAACGTTTGCGCACACAAAGCCAAACGCCCGATTTGGCGCAAGCCTTGCCTGAAAACCCACTGCCCTACACCGTGGTGGTGGTGCTTGAAGTGGACGCCACCACCGACACCCAAGCCATCGAAAATAAAATTACCCAGTGGCAAAATTTCACAGG
This sequence comes from Limnobacter sp. MED105, assembly GCF_000170915.1. Taxonomy (GTDB): domain Bacteria; phylum Pseudomonadota; class Gammaproteobacteria; order Burkholderiales; family Burkholderiaceae_B; genus Limnobacter. Next base: position 467,002 of record NZ_ABCT01000001.1, on the reverse strand, counting down.
TGTAGAGCATGTGCAGTACGACGCGCAATGGGTTCGCCGCCTTCAATCGGTATTGAACGGCACACAAATTATTGCCATGGCTTTGGCCGTGCTTATTGCAGGCATGGTCTTGGTGGTGACCTTCAATACCGTGCGTTTGCAGCTGATTCGCAACCAGGCTGAAGTGCATGTGTTGAAATCGCTGGGGGCCACCGACACCGAAGTGGGCCGCCCTACCCTGTGGTGGTCAGTCAGCCTGGCGCTGGTGGCGTTTGGTTTGGCTTATGCCGTGGTCAGTGGCGCCATGGGCCTGGCCGACGACGCAGCGGGTACCTTTATTCGTGAATTCGATCGCGACTTCCGCTTCGAGCAACCCAGCGGCATTACCGCGCTGGGGTTGGTTCTGGTGTGGGTGGTATTGGTCATGGTTGGCGCTTGGGCTTCCGTGAAAAGTACTGTGCTGCGAATTCATTGATCAATAATTGAGCACAAAATTGCGCACGCCTTTCGTCCACTCTGGTGGGTTTACCCGGAAGGTGTTCATTAACTTTGTATTGTCCAATACCGAGTAAGCCGGGCGTTGTGCAGCGAAATTCATGCTGGAAGTTGATGCACGTTCAATGTTGGGCATGCGTTGAACAATGCCTTGTTTGTGCGCGTTTTCAATGGCCAAACAAGCATAGTCAAACCAGGTGGTAACACCTGCAGCACTGGCGTGAAAAATTTCACCGCTGGGAATTTCAGAAGGAAAATCGGGCAGAAAAGTAGGTGCCAGTTTGCCCATGGTTTTGTAGCGGTGCATGGCCACAACACCAGCCACGGTCAACCCCAATTCAGCCAACCAGTTTGCGGGTGTTGGCGCACCTGTTTGGTCGTCAACCACCTTCAGTGTGTCTCGCTCTTGCGCCAGCTTGATCATGGTTCGGCAAAAGTTATTGCCACGCTGACCGTACACCCAACTGGTGCGAAACACCACCCAGTTGCCACCCACTTCTTTCAGGTATTTCTCGCCTTCCAGTTTCGATTTTCCGTAAGCACTCAGCGGGTTGGTGGCATCGGTTTCGGTGTAGGGTTGACTGGCTTTTCCATCGAACACATAGTCGGTGCTGTAGTGCACCAGGGCCACTCCCTGCTTCTTGCATTGCTCGGCCAAAATGCCCACCGCTTTTGCGTTGATGGTGTGTGCAAGTTCAGTTTCGGTTTCTGCTTTTTCTACGTTGGTGTAGGCAGCTGCGTTGATCACTACGTCGGGGCGTATATCTTTCAGCGCATTGATCAGGGTGTCGAGCTTGGACAGGTCGGCTTTGTCGCGACCGTAGCTGATGCAGGCGTCCATCGTTTCCATCAAAGCAGGCTTGGCATGTTGTCCGATGGTGTGACCAAGCTGGCCTTGTGCGCCAAGCACGAGTACGCGAATTCCCAAAGCGAAGTTCTCCTGAAAACTGTTGCGATAGTTTAACCGTATTGATTGCAGGTTTGCTTGGCCCACCCGGCGCGAATTTCAATCTCTCGCCAGAAAACCTGTATTTCCCTTTTTGAGATTCACCCTGACTCACCTCGCTCGGCAAAACACACGGCCGAGTCTCGGTGCCGGCCTTAGGCCGATCGTGGCGGGTGAATTCAAACGGGCAGGTTTTCTTGAAGGCGAGGCGACCGAAACACCGTCGCCGATTGGGCGCCGAACACAGCCGTGAGTTGCGTGGTGATGGAGATTCGGCCAGTAGCGGTTTAGGCCAACTCGGCAGTGGGATTGCTTGGGACGCACTTCGAGAAAACCGCCCCGTTTGAGTTGATTCGCAGCGGTCGGCTTCATGCCGACACCGAGACTCGGCCCGAACTTTTGCCGAGCTCGGTGAGCAAGAATAAATTCAAAAAGGGATCAAGCGGTTTTCTGTGCGGCACAAGTAACCCATGCCGAGTTGGCAACCAACAGCAGCGGCGAACCTTCAAGCTCAGATCACAAATCACCTAGCGGCGGTTACTTCTGCAACCCACGCCTGGTTTGCCAAATACCACTGCACCGTTTTCCGAATGCCAGTCTCGAAAGTTTCAACCGGCTTCCACCCCAACTCGCGTTCAATTTTTCGCGCATCAATCGCGTATCGGCGATCATGCCCTGGGCGGTCGGTGACAAACGCAATTTGCGTTGAATACGAAATACCATCTGCACGGGGTTGCAGCTCATCCAGCAATGCGCAAATCAATTTCACCACATCGAGGTTGGCTTTTTCGTTCCAGCCACCAATGTTGTAAGTGTCGCCCAGCACGCCGTTTTCAAGCACGGTGCGTATGCCGCGGGTGTGGTCTTCAACAAACAGCCAATCGCGAATTTGCTGGCCGTCGCCATACACCGGTAGCTGCTTTCCGTTCAAGGCATTCATGATGCACAAAGGAATCAGTTTTTCCGGAAAGTGATATGGCCCGTAATTGTTGCTGCAGTTGGTGGTCAACACAGGCAAACCATAAGTGTGGTGCCAGGCGCGCACCAAGTGATCGCTGGCGGCTTTGCTAGCTGAATAGGGGCTGTTGGGCTCGTATCGCTTGGCTTCTGAAAACGGTGCGTCTTCTGGTTTCAGCGTGCCATAAACCTCGTCGGTGCTCACATGCAAAAACCGAAAACCAGCCTTGGCCTCGCCTTCCAAGCTGTTCCAGTATTCACGTGCGCATTCCAGCAAACGGTAGGTGCCAACCACATTGGTTTCAATAAATTCACCGGGCCCAAGAATCGATCTGTCCACATGGCTTTCTGCTGCAAAGTTCAACACTGCGCGGGGTTTGTGCTGTTCGAAAATGGCGCGAACGGCATTCACATCACCAATAGAGGCGTGTACAAATGTGTGTTCAGGTCGCTTAAGCACTGGGCCCAGTGTGCTCAAATGGCCGGCATAAGTTAAGGCATCCAGGCTAACCACAGGCTCAATGCTGTGCTCAAAATGCTGGCGCACAAAGCACGAGCCAATAAAACCTGCGGAACCCGTAACAAGTAAAGTCATGATCGATCGGTAAATTGCTTAGAATAAAACCTGAACTAAAAAAATACACAATAAGTCACAATATCAATTGTGCACGTCAGGGCAGTATTTCAATTATCACAGGCATCAGCCAACTTTTTAATTTATTAGGGACAGAACATGACTATCAATGGGAAACTCATTACACGCCTGGGCTTGATCGCCGTGGCCTCCTCACTTGCAGCAGCGTGCGTGGCTGTAGCGCCATTGCCCAACAACGACCAACCCGCGGAAAACAGCAGCACGTCGGCCACCATGTGCAACATCGAAGGCAAACAGCAACAAGATTTGTCGGACGGCACCACCAAAGCCAACGTGACACAGTCTTGCGAAGAAACCGTGATCTACATTGAAAACCAGCACAAAGAACACCCCAAGCGCTGCCGTGTACTGGTGGGCGCACAGCTGACCGAGCTTTACATCATGCCCGGCGAAAACCGCACATTGACCCAAACAGGCCCAGTGACACGCAACACTGTGCAGGTGGGTTGCATCAACGACTGGAACCGCCCCAAGTAAGCACAGCGTAAGCCAAGGTTAACTTTGGTTAAAAGTTGTCTTTTACATTTCGTACTGATTTAACATTCCACTGGAGCTAATTCGGTGTTATGGGAAATCAGTATGAAAACAGTCTTGTTGCTTGATGACGCACGGTCCATTCGAAGCGTGTACGCGGAAGTAATCCGCCAAGCGGGGTTTGAAGCCCAAACTGCATCCAGCGCCGAAGAAGGTTTGCAATACATTGTCGACCATGGCACGCCCGACCTCATCGTGACGGACATCAACATGCCGGGCATCAGCGGCCTGGAATTTTGCAAACGGGTGCGGAATGTGGCCAAACACACACCAATCATTGTCATGAGCGCATTGTCCGACAAAGGTTTGGTGGCCGAGGCCAAAACGGTCGGGGTTCAAGGCTGGATGTTAAAACCCGTAGAACCCGAGTACTTCCTGAACAAGCTGAAATCAATATTGGGTGAAGTTCAGGCTTTGTCCAGCTGACTTTGGGCCAGTTCCACACTGCGTTCAGCGCCCAGCACATTGAGCAAAACAATCACGCGTTGATCACTTTTTCGGGCTGCAATTTTGCCCATCATGCCTTCGAAGGGTCCTTCGGCCACACGCACTTCGCCCCCCACCTCCAGCTCATTCAGCTTCAGTAAATCGAGAACGGAATCAGAATCAAGCTGATGTTGAATCAACTCGATCAGTTCAATTGGCACCACTGAAGGCTTACCGCCAAACTTCACCAAATCGACACAGCCTTTGGTTGAGCGCAGCTTGGAAAAATCGCTCACCCCCACCTCCAGCTGAATAAACATATAACGTGGAAACAGGGGTTCAACCACCTGCACAGTGCCCTGCCCGGTCTTGCGTTTTTGCACGCGGGCCTGGGGAAAAAACACGTTGTAGTTCTGGCGTTGCAGGTTTTCCAGCGCCACAGTTTCCTGGCGGGGCTTGGTGTACATCACATACCACTGGGCCATGGTGTTGCATTCTTCAAAATAAGGCACAGGCCGCATTCTAAACCCTTCAAAGCGCATGATAAACAACAGTTTTCATAATTGATATTAGTAATACGAGTGATTATCGTTTAGTATTCTATCTTCATAAAATTCAAACCTACTACAGCAATCAACATGAAACTCAAACCTGTCTCACTGGCACTGCTCAGCTTGGGCCTGCCTGCTTTGGCCATGGCCCAAACCACCAACAATCAGCTTGAGGAAGTCGAAGTTCAAGCCCGCGAGCAAGGCAGCTATTCCAGCAACGCCGTGCAGGTGGGTACCTTCCGCGACACAGCCCCCATTGATGTACCGCTCACCGTGAACTCGGTAACCCGCGAGGTGCTAGATGCACAATCGGCCACCACCCTGTTCGGCGCACTGCGCAACACTGCTGGTGTTACCCGCTCGCAACTGAACGGCTCCACCTACGACAACATCGCCATTCGCGGCATTCTGGTTGAAAACCGCGGCAACTATCGTTTGAATGGCTCGCTGCCCATTATTAACCTGGTCGACGTGCCGCTTGAAAACAAACAGCAAGTGGAAGTGCTCAAGGGCGCATCTTCCCTGTACTACGGTTTTATTCCACCCTCGGGCGTTGTAAACCTGGTCACCAAGCGTGCGGGCAACAAACCCGTGCTCAGCCTTAGCCAAAGTGTGAATGAACATGGCGGCGCCACCACGCACCTGGACTGGGGTCGCAAGTTTGGCGACAACAATAGCCAAGGCCTGCGGGTTAATTTGGTGAAAGGCTCAGAAGACATTGGCGTGAACAACTACAGCGGCGAACGTGAACTGGCCAGCATTGCCTACGACTGGAAAATCACCGACCGCTTAAGCTTTCGCTTCGACGTGGAACACTATGAAAAATCAGTCAGCGAACAGGCGGCCATTCGATTGCTGCCTGCGGTCAATGGCCGTGTAACGTTACCCCCAGTGCCCGACAACAAAACCAACCTGGCTGGCGAATGGCAGCAATACGATGCCAACGCACAAAATTACCTGGCCCGCGTGGACTATGTATTGAGCGACTCATGGGGCGTGTTGTTTGAAGCCGGTTACGCCGAAACCACGCGCGATCGCGCGTTCTCGCGTTTTCAAGATTACGACCTGAACACCGGCGAGGGGCAGCTGCAAATTTTTTACAGCCGCGACCAGCAATTCGACAACACCAATTACCGGGGTGAAATTTACGGTGAAGTGGTTACCGGGCCCATTACACACAACCTGTCGTTTGGCTACACCACCAATACCCGCGCCAGCAACACACCGGGCGTAACTGGCACACAAAGCCTGTTCAACCAAAACCTGTACAACCCCCGTGAAATTGCGCCACAGAACGTCACCTTCACAGGCGCCTATTCTGCGGTCACCATCGATGATCAAGGCTTGTATGTATTCGACCGCATGCAATTGAATGAACAGTGGCAAGTGTTGGCAGGCCTTCGCCGTGGCGACTACCGCACCGAAGACCTGCGCGTGGCAGCCGACGGAACACGCACTGTTCGCCTGTACAACGCACAAGAAACCACACCCTCGGCAGCGGTGGTTTACAAACCTCGCCAGGATGTGTCGTTGTACGCCAGCTATGTGGAAGGCCTTGAAGAATCGGGCCAGGCACCGGCAACATCCACCAATGCATTTCAGTTGCTCGACCCCGCAGAATCGGAACAAGTTGAAGTGGGTGCCAAGTTCAATGTCGGCCAGAACAGCCTGGCACAAATTGCCTATTTCGACATTGAGCGTGCCTCTACCTTTGAAGACCCAAGCAACGGCGTATTTGGCCTGAACGGCAAAGCAAATTACAGCGGGTTCGAAATGGCATGGACTGGCGAATTGAACAAGCAACTTTCACTGGCTGCCTCGGCTTTGCTGATGAACGCTGAATTGCAAAACGATGGCAACCCAGCCACTGTGGGGCGTGTGCCTGAAAACACCGCCGAAAAAACCGCCAGCCTGTTTGCGGAATACCGTTTGATCAGCGTGCCGGGCTTAAGCTTTAGCGGTGGTTTGTACTACACCGGCGAGCGTGCCGTGAACGACCAAAACCAGGCGTTTATTGGCGGCTACACCGTGGCCTCGTTGGGCGCACGTTACTCAACTGTCATTGGCAGCACGCCCACACAGTTCCAGTTGGTGATCGACAACCCCACCAACAAAAACTACTACAGCACAGCGGGCAATGATTTGATTGGTGTGGGCACACCCCGAACCATCAAGGCAATTGTCAGCGTCGATTTGTAATCAACCCAAACTTGTGAAAGCAACACCCTGTTCGTCCTTCGGCGACAGGGTTGGCGTTGCCACACCGGCCCGCCTCAAGGGCCACTCAATATTCAACACCGGGTCGTTCCAGGCCATGCAATGCTCGTGTTCGGGGCTGTGGTGTTCGGTCACCTGGTAACTGGTAATTGCCGTGTCGGTTAGCGTTAAAAAACCGTGCGCAAAACCAGGTGGTATCCACAACTGCACATGGTTGATGTCGCTTAGCTCACAGCCATACCACTGGCCAAATGTTTCCGAATTTTCACGCAGGTCCACGGCCACATCAAACACTGCACCGTGCACCACACGTACCAATTTGCCCTGTGCCTTGGGGGCAGTTTGCCAGTGCAGGCCACGCAACACCCCGCGCTTTGAAAGCGATTCATTGGTTTGCACAAACTCAGGCTGAATGCCTGCCACCTGCTTGAAAGTTTTTGCGTTGAAGCTTTCAAAAAAATGACCGCGTGCATCGGTGTAAACGGTGGGTGTCAGTAACAACAAACCTTGCAGGGGAGTTGGATTGCATTGCATGTTCACCGCCCCGCCTCAAGCAAGCCAAGCAAGTAATCGCCATAGCCACTGTTTCGCAGCGGCTTGGCCAGTGCAGCAAGCTGAGCCGAGGTAATCCACTGGTTGCGCCATGCAATTTCTTCAGGGCAACTTACCTTTAAGCCCTGCCTGCGCTCAATGGTTTGAATGAAGTTGGCGGCGTCCAGCAAACTGTCTGCGGTACCGGTATCCAACCAAGCCTGCCCGCGCCCCATGTGCTGCACTTCAAGCTGCCCCATGGTTAGGTAAGTTCGTATTACATCGGTAATTTCAAGTTCGCCACGGGCTGAAGGCGTTAAACCTTTGGCAATGCCGGCAGCCTGGCCATCAAAAAAGTACAGGCCGGTTACCGCCTGTTTGCTTTTGGGTGCTGCAGGTTTTTCTTCCACACCAATTACAGTTCCCTCGGCGTTCAGTTCAAGCACGCCGTAGGCCTGGGGGTTGGCCACTGAATAAGCAAACACGGTGGCACCGCGCTTTTGCCCATAGGCATACTGCATTTGGCGAACCAGGTTTTGGCCATAAAACAGGTTGTCGCCCAACACCAAGGCACAGGGCTCGCCTTGCAAAAAAGGCTCGGCCACAATCAGCGATTGCGCAACACCACCAGGCGTAGCCTGCACTGCGTAATCAATGCGCATGCCCCAACGGCTACCATCGCCCAGCAAGTGCTCAAATCGCGGAGTGTCGTGCGGGGTTGAAATAACAAGTACCTCTCGTACACCCGCCAACATCAAAGTGCTTAGGGGGTAGTAAATCATGGGCTTGTCGTACACCGGCAGCAGTTGTTTGCTCACAGCGGCAGTGGCCGGGTACAAGCGGGTGGCTTGCCCACCGGCCAACACAATGCCTTTGCGGTTCATGTTTTAACCTGCGTTTGTTGTTCTGCTCCCAGTTTACGGAATTTGCAGGGTTTGCGCCAACCGCGCCAACACATCCAGGCCCTTGCCCAGCAAGCCCAGTTGTTCGCTCGGGGCTTCCAGTTCAGCCAACTGCGTGCGCATGGTTTTTACATGACTGGCCAACTCGCCAAGCTCTGTTTTCGCTTTCGCGCTCAATGCTACATAACGGGCATTCTCGGCATTAACAAAAGCAAGGTAAGCAGCAGCCAAAACCTGCTGGTGTTCTTTGCGTTGCTCGGCGCTCAACAGTTCTATATCTATCAAATACAAAGCAGAAAACACAGCATGCACGTCGGTTTGAAAGGTTTCAAAATCATGGGGTGTCATGGGTGTTGTGCTCATGGGTATTGGCTGCCTGAATATTGGAATTAAGTTGATCAAAAACGCTCTGCAAATGCTCGAAACTGCCCTCGCCTCGCAGCACATTCACCCACGCGTGTTGCATGTCAATACTGGCTGCCTTGGCCTGCTCCAGCAGCTCGATGGTGGGCACTTGCTTCGTGTGTTTAATCCAGGCGTTCTTCCAGGTTTCGCCCAGTTTTTTGTCCTCCACAAAAGGCTTCAATACTTTCTCGCGATACTCCACTTGGCGGGCCAATGTTTCGCGCTGGGTAATCCACTGTATTTGTTCTTGCAAAATTTGCTGGTTCAACAACAAGGCGTGTGCAACGGGTTCAGCGCTGCGCTGCAGTTCTTCGCGCACTTGTGCGCTGTGCCGCCAGTTGGCCACATGCCCGGCCAAACCGGCCACTGCCTCCTTGCTTACGCGGGGTATGCCGCCCACATCGGGCGCTTTGTTCAAGGCCTCCACCAGTTTTCGCAAAGCCCGTGTGGTGCCCGTGCTGGTGTCGCCTTTGGCCAGTGCGCTTAGCTCGGCAAAATAAAGCGCCTGCGTGTCGAAGTAATCGCTGGTGGTTTGCAGCAAGGCTGCTCTTTGCTGCATGGCTTGCGTTTGCATCAACAGCGTTGCGTTGTCGCGGGGCAAATTCGGCAACAAGTCGGCGGTGAATTCAAGGGTGTGGTCTAGCGCAAAACTGTTTACTTTTTTCAGAGTGGTGGTGTACTGCTTCCCTGTGGTGGCCAGGCCTTCAACCTGCAAGGGAGTTTTGCTGGCGCATGCTGCGGTAAGTACCACAGCAACGCACACCGCAAAGCGTGAGATCGATTGAAGCAAGAAAACCTCCAGTGCCTGAAATGATGTTGGGCACCTAAAATACGTGGAAACTTTCCAGGGTGAGAACCACCAAATTGGGTTACAAAAACTAGGGGTCACCCATTTAGACATTGCCTGCCGGGTGCCTCACCACTTATGCTTAGTGCAATCTACTTATTGCTCTATTTATGAAAGCCGAAGACCCGTACCAACTCACCATTCTGCGTGAGCAAACCAAACTTCTGTTCGAGCACCTGCCATTTGTTTTGTACGGTGTCATGGCTTCATCGGCTGGTCTGGTCGCTGTGCTTTGGCACACCGGCCAAGGCACTGCGCTACTGCTGTGGTTGCTGGCGGTGTACATGTTGACTGGTTTGCGTTGGTGGGTGCGACGGCATTTCAACAAGCTGGGTGCACATTTCGACCCGCAACACTGGATACAAGTGGCCATTCAGTTCACGGCAGCGTCAGGTATTTTGTGGGGATTCGCGGGTGTCATGTTTTTCTCAACTGACCCCATGGTGCTGATGACACTGGCTATTTTTCTCGCGGCCATGGTGGCTGGTGCGGTGTCTTCCCATGCCTGCCACACCCCCGCCTACGCTGCGTTTGCGCTGCCAGCTTCACTTCCCTTTATTGCGCGCTGTTTGTGGGAAAACACACCCTTCCTTTGGGTGCTGGGCAGCGTGGCTTTTGTGTATGTGCTTATCAATATTCACTATGGGCGCAACCTGCAAAATATGGTGATTCAGTCCATTCGTTTGCGCTTTCAAAACGCCGAACTCATCAGCGAGCTGACCTTGCAAAAGCGGGTGGCCGAGCAGGCCAGTGTAGCCAAAACACGTTTCCTGGCGGCGGCCAGCCACGACCTGCGGCAACCCGTGCAAGCCATCGAATTGTTGGTGGATGCACTAAGCGAAGACCTGGCCAACCACCCCAGCAAAGGCTTGCTGGACCGTATTCAAGAAGCCGGTTATGGGCTGCGCAACCTGCTGAATGCCTTGCTGGATTCTGCAAAAATAAACGCGGCCGCCATTACTGCCAAGCCACGCCATGTTCAACTGGCACCTTTGCTTAAACGCATTTGCAACGAACTGGCCACCCAGGCGCAACACAAGGGCCTTGATATTCGTGTGGCCAAAACCAAGGCCTGCGCTTACACCGACCCAGCCTTGCTTGAACTGGTTGTTCGCAACTATGTGGAGAATGCGATCAAGTACACCCCCGAGGGGCGAGTGCTGGTCGGGTGCCGCAAACAAAACGGGCAAATTCGGATTGAAGTACACGACACTGGCATAGGCATTCCCGCCAGCGCCCAAGAAACCGTGTTTCAAGAGTTTTACCAACTGGGCAACCCCGAGCGCGACAAAGCCAAAGGCCTGGGCCTTGGCCTGTACATTGCGCAAAGCCTGGGCAAATTGTTGAACCACGACATTGGTGTGAATTCCACAGTGGGCAAGGGCTCGATGTTTTACATTACCGTGCCACAAGGCGATGCCAGCCACTTGATGGACGAGCCCAGCCGCGCGCAAGCCGGCGGGAAAACCCCATTGACGGGCAAAACTGTGTTGTTGATTGACGATGACGATTTGGTTCGCGCCAGCGTGACAGAAATGTTGAGCCGCTGGCAATGTTCAACCATTGCCGCTGAAGACGCAGAAACCGCATTGCGCATTTTAATGGCCCGCGGCCGAATGCCAGATGCGATTGTGGCTGACTACCGCCTGCGCAACAAAAGCACAGGCGTGCAAGCCATACAGTCATTACAAGCACAGCTTGGAAATGTGCCCGCCGTAATATTGACAGGAGACACCGCCCCCAGTCGAATTCAGGAAGCCAGAAACTCCGGCTTCCTGATTTTGCACAAACCGCTCAGTGGGGTGCAGCTGCGAAGTACATTGAGTGAGTTGATGAGTACGAAGGTGAGTAGCTAAGCTACTGTATCAATCAAGCCCTTCCGTACACGTCATCAAAGCGCACAATGTCGTCTTCTTCAAGGTAGTCGCCGCTTTGCACCTCAATCATCACCAGGTTCAGCACGCCCGGGTTCACCAAGCGGTGCCTGTTCCCTGCGGGAATGTAGGTTGATTCATTCTTGCGCACCAAAAACACATTCTCGCCGTTGGTGACTTCAGCAGTGCCACTCACCACGATCCAGTGCTCGCTGCGGTGGTGGTGCATTTGCAAGCTGAGGGACGCGCCCGGCTTTACTTCAATACGCTTAATTTTGTAGCCAGCAGAGTCTTCAAGCACGGTGTATGTGCCCCAAGGGCGGTGTACCGTGGGGTGCAAGTTCACCAACTCGCTGCCTTGTGCCTTCAGGGTTTCAACCACTTTCTTCACATCCTGGTGGCGGCTTTTGTCGGCCACCAGCAATGCATCGGGTGTGTCAACAATCAACAGGTTTTCAACGCCCAAAGTGGCCACGGCCCGGTTGCCCAAGCGCACATGGGTGTTGTTGCTGTCAATTGAGATCAGTTGGCCTGCGCCTTCCTGTTGCACTGTGTTGCCCTGTGTGTCGGGTGTGCATTGCTCAGCCAAGGCGGCCCAGCTGCCAATGTCGCTCCACTGAAAACTGGCCGCTACCACCGCCACATTGCTGGCCTTTTCCATCACGGCATAATCAATGCTGATGTCGGGCAAGTTCGCAAATTCGTCTTTGTTGAAGGTAAATACACTGCCGCTTGCCTTGGCGCTTTTGCTTTCTTTGGCACTGGCCCACACTGCATTTGCCTGGGTGGCTACGTTAGGCTCGTTGTTCTCGAGCGCCTGCAACAAGTCGCTTGAACGCAGTGCAAACATGCCCCCATTCCACACATACTGGCCGCTGGCCAAATACTCCATGGCCAGTTCAAGCTTGGGCTTTTCAACAAAACGCTGCACTGCAAATGCACCGTTAATTTCGTCGACAGGCGCACCTTGCTGTATGTAACCAAAACCGGTTTCAGGCGTGCTGGGCGTAATACCAAAACAAGTTAACCAGCCCTTGCGTGCAGCCGCCACGGCTTGCTGTGCAACACGCACAAACTCGGCAACAGGGTTAATTAAATGGTCAGCGGGCAACACCAGCAGCACCGGGTTTTCGTCGGGGTAGCGTGCTTGCGCCCACTGCGCGGCCAGGGCAATGGCCGGTGCTGTGTTGCGGCCTTGCGGCTCCAACAGCTGGTGCAGGGCCATATTGCTGCCCTCGCTGTTCAACACAGGCATGCATTCGTCTTGCAGTAAAAATTGATAGCTTTCATTGCTCACCAACAACACATCGCTTGAATCAGCAGCTTTGGCCACTGCAGCAGCACGCCGCACGGTTTGCGCAATCAGGCTTTCAGCGCCTACTTTCAAAAAGGGCTTTGGAAAGTTTTTGCGCGACAAAGGCCACAAACGCGTGCCTGCGCCACCACACAAAATTACGGGGATCACTCGTTTGCTGTTGCTCATGGTCTACCTATTCCTGAAAGTACGCTTTCGTGTGTTCATGCACCTGCGGGTTGTTCAACAACTCGGCCACAGGCATCCATACATAATCATTGTGTTGGGCTTTGGGCAACTCATTCAAACCACCCAAACCTGGCAAATGTTGCTCGGCATTCAAACGGTGGGCCAACACCACATAGTGTGTGCCCACGTCTTCGGTACCCGCAAAGTTGTCTGGGTAATGGTGCTCATAAACCCCGGCGAATAAATTGGCTCGAGCAAGCTTCACTTGCACACCCAGTTCAAGCAGCAACAAGCGCTGAAAAGCCTGCTGCAAAGTTTCACCCTTGCGCACCACACCACCGGGCACAAACCAGCAGTGCTGCGCGGGCTTGTTGTTTCGCCAACCCAGCAGCACTTCCTGGCGTGCATTGGTCACAACAAGGTCGATAGACACCAATGGTGTTCGTTCAACTACCTCGGCCCATTGCTGCGGGTTCCACCACATCACTATGCTTGCCTCAAGCCTTCCACATTCTTCAAAAACCAGTCATAGGTTTTCTTCAAGCCGGTATCCAAATCAATGCTGTATTGCCAACCCAAACTTTTTAAACGGTCCACATTCATCAACTTGCGCGGGGTGCCATCGGGCTTGGTGGTGTCGAACACCAACTTGCCTTCAAAGCCCACCACACGCTGCATGGTTTCTGCCAGTTCGCGAATGGTGCAATCCACACCAGTGCCCACGTTGATGTGGCTCAGCATGGGCTGTGTATTGGCCTTGTAGGTTTGTTCATCCAACAGCAGCACATGCACACTGGCCGCGGCCATGTCGTCTACGTACAAAAATTCACGCATGGGTGTGCCTGTACCCCACACAATCACCTCGGTATCGCCGCGCAATTTGGCCTCATGAAACCTGCGCATCATCGCCGGAATTACATGGCTGTTTTCGGGGTGAAAGTTGTCATTCTCGCCATACAAATTGGTGGGCATTACGCTGCGGTAATTGCGGCCATATTGGCGGTTGTAACTTTCACACAATTTAATGCCCGCAATTTTCGCCACGGCGTAGGGCTCGTTGGTGCACTCCAAAGTGCCGGTCAGCAAGGCAGTTTCTGTCATGGGCTGCTCGGCCAGCTTGGGGTAAATACAGCTTGAACCCAAAAACAACAAATGCTGGCAATTGTTGGCATGCGCCGCATGCACCACATTGCATTCCATCATCAGATTCTGAAAAATAAACTCGGCCGGGTAGGTGTTGTTGGCATGTATGCCACCCACTTTGGCGGCTGCCAGCACCACGGCGTCGGGCTTCTCGGCTGCAAAAAATTCATTCACCGCAGCCTGGTTGCACAGGTCGAGTTCGGCGTGGGTGCGCACCACAATGTTGCTGTAGCCCAGGGCGTTCAAGCGGCGCACAATTGCGCTACCCACCATGCCCCGGTGGCCTGCCACATATATTTTTGAATTGAAGTTCAACATGAATGGCAGCCTTTACTCGCGGCTTACTGCAACGCTGTAGCCGTGTTGCTTCAACAGGGCATGTTGGCGTGCGGCATCCAGGTCTACCTGCACCATTTCTTTCACCATTTCATGCACGGTAATTTTCGGTGTCCAACCCAATTTGTTTTTCGCCTTGCTGGGGTCGCCCAACAAAGTTTCCACTTCCGCAGGGCGGAAGTAGCGCGGGTCTACCTGCACCACCACATCGCCTTCTTTCAGTGCGGGTGCCTTGTCGCCCTGCACTTTCACCACAATGCCTTTTTCATCCACACCACTGCCTTCCCAGCGCAGTGTTACGCCCAACTCGGCTGCAGTCATTTCAATAAACTGGCGCACGCTGTACTGCACACCAGTTGCAATTACAAAATCGTCGGGCGTTTCCTGTTGCAGCATCAACCACTGCATTTCAACGTAGTCTTTCGCATGGCCCCAATCGCGAAGTGCATCCATATTGCCCATGTACAGGCATTGCTCCAGGCCCACTGCAATGTTGCTCATGCCGCGTGTAATTTTTCGGGTTACAAAAGTTTCACCACGGCGCGGGCTTTCGTGGTTAAACAAAATACCGTTGCAGGCATACATGCCATAGCTTTCGCGGTAGTTCACCGTAATCCAGTAGGCGTACATTTTGGCCACAGCGTAAGGGCTGCGCGGGTAAAAAGGTGTGGTTTCTTTTTGCGGAATTTCTTGCACCAAGCCATACAGTTCTGAAGTACTGGCTTGGTAAAAACGGGTTTTCTTTTCCAGGCCCAAAAAGCGGATTGCTTCCAGCAAGCGCAGCGTGCCCATGGCATCTACGTCGGCCGTGTATTCCGGGCTTTCGAAACTAACCGCCACATGGCTTTGTGCGCCCAGGTTGTACACCTCATCGGGCTGCACTTGCTGAATAATGCGGGTCAGGTTTGAAGAATCTGTAAGGTCGCCGTAGTGCAATTTAAAGCGGGCGTTTTCAACATGCGGGTCTTCGTAAATGTGGTCTACGCGCTGGGTGTTGAACAGCGATGCACGGCGTTTAATGCCATGCACTTCATAGCCTTTGCTCAGCAAAAATTCAGCCAAATACGAACCATCTTGCCCGGTTACACCGGTGATCAACGCGACTTTAGTCATTGCAGGGGTGCCTTGCTTTAATTGAACTCAAAGCGAAAGCTTAAAGTGCTACGGTTAAAACACAAAGCAAGGCCTTCCAAATTTTTGTAAGATATATAAGTCGATTATTAAATATCATTATTATTGATGAATATTACCAACAACCCAAATGAGTACCCCTTGCTGAAAAACCAGCTCGACCTGGCCACCCTGGTTCGCACCCAACGCCTGCAAGCTGGCGCCAAGGGCGGAAAAATGACAGCCCAAACCCTGGCGGAGTTGGCAGGGGTTAGCCGCGACACTGTTTTCCGCATTGAACGCGGCGAAGACGTTTCATTTTCCACCGCCATGGCCGTGCTTCGCGTATTTGGCCTGGGGCTTAGCGCAGCCCCCGTTGAATGGCCCACCTTGAACACCGCACAACAACACTTCAAAACCCTGTGACGGCGATTCAGCAAATTCAAACATTGCAGGTGTTCAACGGCGGCAAACCCTGCGGTTGGCTGGGGCACATGCCCACGGGCTTCTGGTTTCACTACGCCAGCAATACGCCACAGCAACACTGGGTCAGTTTGCTAATGCCACCGAGCACTAATTTTTATCAGCAGGCTGAATTGTTTCCGGTGTTTGCACAGCACATTGATTGTGGAGAAAACCCACTAAGCCAGCTACACCAACTGAATGGCCAGCAATTGGGCTCGCTCAGTTTTGCCAACCCAGACAACCCCGTGGTTACTCCACCACTGCGTAGCCCACCGCGGCTTGCGGCCGGGCAACGCGTGCTCATCGCAAACCCAAACACGCCTTTGGTTCGCCGCCCCTTCGCCGACACCTTGGTGCACCACAGCAGCACCTGGCCGTGGGTTCAAATCCTGCAACAACTCAAAAAACAAGGCGACCCCAACAACCGTTTACAAGCACTGCGCTGGGCACTTCAAGCCCAACACAACGGCGAATGGGTGCAACACCCCAGGCCCGACCTGGCCCCTTATCAACAACACTTGTATGGGTTTGAAGCCGTGCATGCAGTGCTGAACCTTAACCCTCAGCAATTCAATGCACTTGCAAAAAACAAGCACTGGTTTGTACAGGTACTGCATGAAGTAGCACGCACCTACTGCAAAAACTTTTCAGCAGAAATTAAACTGCTGCAACACCTGCTGCCCTACATTCAGCAAGGCCACTTGAGTGCGTACCTTGTGTATGAACAACACCCCAACAGCAAACCTGCCGTGCTTGGGTTTGATTACCTTCCTGCATTCATATGGTAAAAAATCAGCATTCTTACACCCTTTAAATGCGGGGTATTGAATAGCAAAATCATTTGCTATTTTCTCAATCATTAAAGCAATCACTATCCGGCGAAAGCAAGCCGGGCCGCCATGTTGTCATAAATCCGACTTATTTTGAACAGGCCCGAACTGCCATGAATATCGCTCGTCTTTTGTCAGCCGTTTTGCTGGCCACCCTGCCTCTAGCTGCCCACACATTACCCGGTCCGCAACTTTCCTCACCCACTGTAATATCATCGGTCAACCCGGACGAACTCCGAATTTTCACCGCAGACATTGCCACATCACCGGATGGTCGAGGTATTCTGGCCTGGGCCGAAGGTGGTTTTGTTTACCTGCAGCGGCTAAATGCCGACGGCAGCGCCAACGGCATGCGAATCAACGCCAACGCGGTAGGCACTGGCGAGGTGCGTGGGGTGGATGTGGTCATGGACAATGACGCCAATTTCGCACTCACTTACACCAAAGGGCAACAACAAGACGCGGTGGTGTATTTCCGGCGCTTTTTGGCCGACGGCAGCCCTGAGGCCATCGAATACGACGATCAAAGCATGCAGCCTTACAACCTGGCAGGCCTGCAAACCTGTGCTTCGCAGCGCAAAGTAGCCACCAGTAACCCAGCGATGGACATGGACGCAGATGGCAACGTTGCCCTGGTGTTCGATGGCGCAACCTATTGCGCCAGCACAATTGAGCGAAACCAGACCATCTACCGTTACCTGCCCAAAAGCGCTTCAGCCTCGGCACCCCTGGCTGTGGCCTCAGTTAACGTTACGGACAACATTGCCCGCACCCGTCTTTCGGCCGTGGACATTCAAGGCAGCCTCGTGACTATCGCCACAACCGGTTTGCCCAGTGGCCGTCAACAAATCAGCTTGAGTCGTTACAACGGCACCACGCAGCAAAGCACGGTGCAAGTTGCCGACTTTCAGTCCAATGTGGCAGGCCCACCGCGTTTTGCGGTACACCGCTCTGCCAGTGGCACCGCCACTGTGGTGTGGAGCGCCTCCACATTCAATGCACAAACCAGCAGTTTTAGTGCGCCCTCGGTGCGCATGCGCAGCTTCGACGCCAACAACACACCGCTGACCGACACACCAGTCGAGCTGATCAGCAACTCGACCCTGCTGGGTTTGTCGACTGAACCCGACGGCGATTACGCCATTTACACCCGTCGTCAAAACCTCGACCTGTGGAGCATTTTCCGTTTTAGCGACGCAGGCGTGGCCGGCGAAACACGCCAGGGCACCAATGTGTACAACAACGGCTACTGGCAAACAGCTCCTATCTCGATCAGCCCTACCCTGTCGGGCAATAACTATGTGGTTCTTTACAACCGCAGTGATTCAGATGACTCTACCTTGCTGCATGTGCTGCGCTACGGTGGCCCGCAAGGCACCTTGAAACTAGACATGCAGTTGAGCCGCAACCCGATTATTGCCGGCGCAGGAGATCAAATTGCCTTGCGCTGGATCAGCAACGCGATCGGCCCATTCAGCAACGGCACTTGCCAGGCCAGCGGCAACTGGGGCGGTTTTGTGGCGCCCAGTGGCGTGCGTGATCTGGGGTTATTCACTGTGGCTGGCGACCGCACCTACAGCTTGTTGTGTGGCCCAGCCATGGAAGGTCTGTTTCAGTCGGTGACGTTGAATGTTCAAAATGCAGAGCAAGAACTGGCCACTCCCACGATCAATTTCACAGCCACTCCTGCCAACCTGCAAGGCAATGCAACATCCACACTAAGCTGGAGCACCACCAACGCCACCACTTGCGATGCCACCGGAGAATGGAGCGGCAGCAAAGCAGTCAATGGCAGTGAAACAGTAGGGCCGTTTGCCACGGCAGGCTCGCGCACTTACACCTTAACCTGCCGTAACCAGGGCGGGCCATTTGCCACTCAGTCAGTGGATGTTACCGTGGCCAGTGACACCACGCCCGATACCTTCAGCTTCACTGCCGTAACAGGCCAAACGCCTTCCACCAATACGGCATCCAACACGGTGACTATTGCGGGCCTCAATTCCCCAGCGCCCATCAGCATTACCGGTGGTACTTACAGCAACAATGGTTCGCAATTTACATCGGCGGCAGGCACCATCAGCAACGGTCAAACTTTACAACTGCGCACAGACAGCCCTGCTGAGCCCGGCGAAACAGCGGTGGTCACTGTCACCGTGGGGGACTTTTCCACAAGTTTCACGGTGACCACCCGCATGCCAGACGGGGCGTCTACGGCCATGGTTGATGATGTGGACAACAACCCGGTTGAATTCATGAGCAGCGAGGGCACGCTGAACAACCTGCGAACTGTAGCCACCCCGATGGGAGCGCCCACCACACGCGAGTACCCCAACGGCTTCTTCGCATTTAACCTCGACAACGTCACGGCAAACAGCACAGTGACAGTCACCATCACCTTGCCTGCCGATGCACGCCCCACCAGTTATGTAAAGTGCAATGCCGACGGCAGCAGCTGCGCAGAATTTGGTGGCGCAACCTTCAACAACAATGTGGTGGTGCTGACCTTGACCGACAATGGTGCCGGTGACAACGACCCACGCGAAGGCTTTATTAGTGACCCCGGTGCACCGGCCGTAACGCCAGCAGCGGCTAGCGGTGGAAGCAGTGTTAGTAGCGGAGGCGGTGGTGGTGGCAGCCTGAATGCCATGCTGTTGCCACTGGTTGGCCTGCTGTTGTGGCGAGTGCGTCGCAAGGCGAGCTAAACCCAACCTTGTTGTCGTGAAAAAGCCCGGCTTGAGATAAACAAGCCGGGCTTTTTTTACAATACAAAATTAGTAGTACCCTAAATACGTGACAAATCCCGAAATGCCCACTAAATGACTGAAAATTTAATAAACACCTCTAAAAATCTACTTCATAATAAACAGCAGAAGGTAAGAATATGCCTGACAACACCACTAGAAATTTTTCAACATTTATTAATTCGGGTTATTGCCATGACTATTATTGCGATTGCGGCAGGGCTGATTGCTGCCCTGTTAATTGGCAGGCAGATATTACAAGGTGGGCTGTTGTTAAACAACGGTGACAAATTCATGACGCACAATGTGCGTTTCAAAAAACTGCCTACAGGCGAATTGCATTTGAAGGCCACAGGTGGTTTGCTGACCGACAAGTTTGACATCAAGCTGCACACCAGCGACATCGACCTGTTCGCCTTTGCCATTGGCCACCGGCCCATGAACAAAGGCCTGGACAAGGCGGGCTACAAGGTTTATCGACTTGTTCACGTGCAACGCAAGGCCAGCCCGGAATTTTTACGTACCACGATCGGTGATTTCACTTTGAAGCCCAGCGCGCAAGACAAATTTCAACGATTCACCAGCCAGTTTGTTCAACTTGAAAAATCGGCGGCTTAATTGGTTATTTAAGTATGTTGTTAATTGCTGATCAGAAGTAATAAAAAAGGCCCTGTAAATTACAGGGCCTTTTTTTAATTTTCATTAACTATAGGCGCAAAAAAATAGCCGTTTGATTCATTATCAAAACGAGCTTACTTAAAACAAAACCAACCAATTACTTAATGGGCTTCTGTTTATTCCCACTCTGCATTCTTGGCAATGTAGCGCCCCAATACCTGGTAGGAAACCACATACAACACTGCGGTACTTACAAACCCCAAAGCATGCAAACCCAACTGGTCAAAGTACAAGGCCATGGCCACGGAAACGCAGGTGAATAACCACAAAAACGGCGAAGCCTGGGAATTTACGCAAATGCCCAGCGCACCGCCCCGCTTGCGCGCCATAATTTGCAGGCTACGCTGAAAGTACTGGTGAAAGTGCGAACGGTCGGGCTGGCCTGGGTCGGCATTCACCAACTTGCGGCGCAAGATGGAGTACATCACCTCGATTACCGGGTAGGCCAACACCGACAACACCGCCCAGGCATTTATATCGTTGTAATTGGCCTGCAACAGCACCGCCAACACTGCCAAGGCAAAGCCCAGAAAATACGCTCCGCCGTCGCCCAAAAACAAACGCCCCACCGGGAAATTAAACACCCAAAACCCCAGTACCGCTGCAGTCAACAATAGCGAATACAAAGCCATGTCCATGGCTTGGTGCTGCAGGCCCAACAAGCCCAGCCCAAGTGCCAAAATGCACACCACACCGCTGGCCAAGCCATTCAAACCATCGATCAGGTTAATGGCATTGCTGTAACCGCTCATGGCAAATGCGGTAAAACACCATGCCACAGGCGCAAAAGCCAATAATTTGTCGACAGGCGCCAAGCTAACCGAGGTAATTACAGCGCCCAAGGCTGCGCACGCCAAAAAGCCACCCAGAAAGGTGGCCTGCAAACGCAACTTCACTGACACCTTCTTGGTAATGTCTTCGGCAAAGCCGATCATGAATACTGGCAAACCGCACACCAGCAGCAGCAAGTTGACTTCAAACAAGGGGTGGTCACGAAGCCACATCCACGCCACACCGGCGGCCACCGCCAGAAAAATTGGCAAACCACCAATTCGAGGCACCGCCACTTGGTGCAGCTTTTGTACCCCGTTCAGGTCATTGTCAAGGCTGAAGCGGGCATGCCATTGTTTGGTCAGCAGAACGGAGGCACAGGCCAACACACTTACCCCAAACAGGCCACCGAACAATAGAATTGGACTTGTGCTTGAACCGGTCAACTTGATTTGACCAGCAATGTGAATTGTTCCAAATAAAACAAGCGCAACAAATGCTGTAAATGCGCTCCACACCCAAAGGCGGGAAGTGAACACCAAACTGATGCGCCCACCCAAGCCGGGCGACTGTGTTTTTATCGGGGTACTCATCGTTAAGCACCTGCCCCTGTTTATTTGATCAACACCCTGAAATTAAGGGGAGCAAACACCCTTTATTCTCGGTATTGAAAATTTTGCAACTCAATAAACTGCAGTTAGTACACTTTGGACCCACTTGCAGGAGTAAAACAATATGTTGTTTAGCGGCTTACTTGCCTTGAGCAAACTGATTGGTCAAAAAACCAGCTTTAAACAACTAAAAGTGAAATTGGCTCGCTGGGTTCAACCAGCCTAAATATTAGTAGTAAACCCGCCCAAACAGCACCCCATGAATTGGGGGTAGCTTCAAAAATTATTGCACCAGCGTACCTCTAAACCGATTGCAAATCATAGGGCTTAGAGGAAACACTCCAGAAATATATCGCAACGCAACAACTATTTCGCAGCCGGGTTGGTGTAGGTCAACAACCTTGGGTCGCGGGCTTGGGTGAAGTCGTACAACTCTACGCTGCGGCTTAGCTTTGCACCACCGTCTCGAGTCAGCGGGTTAAACACCAAGTTGGCAGTGCCCGCCACACTTTGCGTGAAGAAGGCATCAAACGGCAGGGTTACGTACACCCCTTTGTCAAAACTTCCTTCGCCAAACTCAGCTGCACTTACATTGGTGCGGGTAAAAAACGCACCCATTTTTACACCGTTGTCGAATACCCGGCTTAGGTCCATGGTGGCGCCTTTGTCGCCAGCCAGGTACTGGCCCACACTGGCTTTCACCAAAATGTCTTCAAAACCAGTGTCCCAATACAGAGTGGCATGGCCAGTGTTTACCTGGTAGTCGCGCAGGCCGAAGTCTTGCTCAAAATCGCGCTGCTTCACGCTGTTAACATCTACGCCAATGGCCACCGTGCTATTCATGGGGCGGTACAACACTTCACCGCCCACGCCGGCAAACATGTCTTCCAGCAGGCCGCCATAGGTGGTGTAAAACACATCACTGCCCAACTTGCCGTAGTGGGTTAACTGCAGGTTTGGAATGGTGAAATCGGATGTGGTGGCGTATTCCCGCTGGAAAGTACGCACCCGCGGCAAGTTGCTGGGTGCGGTGTATGTAAATTTGTCGAAGTTGTCCAAAAGAGCGGCGCGCACGCGGCCACTGGCCACGGTGCTCTCAGTTAGCTCGTAACTTACATTGCCCAGGGCTGAAAGCTGGTAAAGAATAAAACCATCGGGCCCACCCAAAATTTGGCGGTAACCTGCGCTTACGCTGGTTTTCCAGGGGCTTTGCGGGTTATCAAACAAAGTTTGGTACGGGTACTTAACGCGCTCACGCTGCTTGGTGGCGGGCATGTCCCGCCACGCGTTGGGCAACAAGGTGGTGCGCTGGCGCACCCACAGGTTGCGGTCAACAATGTGCTGGCTAACTTTTTGGCCCTTGGCCTGGTACTCGTAATTGAACCAGGCGTACTCAGCGGGCGCATGCTTGTGCAGCACAGCGGTTGCGCGGTCTATGGTGTATTGCCAGTAGCCCGCGTCGGCTTCATCAATAATCAGCTTCAGTTCGCCTTCGTCACCTTGCACTTTGGTGGCTACCCAACCGGTTTGCTGCTTCAATTCTTCCAGCACTGCAGGCCAGCTTACTGGCCCGGTGGGCGGTGCTTCATTCACTTTGGGGCTGGGCGGGTCGCTTAGCTTGGGTGTGCCAAAGGTGTCCAGCTTTTCATGAAAGCTTAGGGCCACCATAACTTCAGTTCCCCGCTCGTAACCCAAGGTAAAGTCCATGTAATCGTTCACACGGTGCAGCAGGCCCACGTTTACATTGGTACTTTGTTCCAAGTTATTACCAAAGGGTTCACTTTGGTAATCGTTGCCCTCTACTTCCAGCTTCAGTACCCAGTCTTCCCAAGGCAGTTGTACTTGTGCGCCACCGAACAAGGCGGCAGGGCCTTTGAAGAAGGTATTGGTGTCTACAGTACCGCCAGAATCACCACCAACAAAACCAACGGGCCGCGTTTCGAAACTGTCACCAAATGCTTTGAAGGGGTTTGTGATTCCACCACCTGCACCCAGGCTGCCCCAGCCTATGCCCAAGCTGAAATCAACCGAGCCCACGCGCTTGCTGCCCACCACGTATTCACCGCTGAACAAGCCTGTACCAGCTACGTCGCGAAAGCCAACAGACAGTTCAGGCAGGTGTGCACTTTCCTGCATCAAGCGAAATTTCACATCAAAGTTTTTGTCTTTAAAACTTTGGTCTGGGTTGGTTGTTGAAACGCCAAACTTTGCGTTAGTTAGGCTGTTATACCGAAAGCCCGCCTCCATCCAATCGAAGGGTTGCAGCATAAAGCTGTAACGGCTGTAAGGGCTGGTGCGGCTGAAGGTGGCGCTGTAGCTGCCCGCCTGGCGCATGCGTGCTGTGGGGGTTTGCAAAAGGCCCACAACACCCCAATCGCTGCTGCTGAGGTACCAAGGCTCGCTGGTTTCAAGTGGCTTGGGTTCGGCTTCATCAAATTCGGGCAGTAAAGTTTTTTGTTCGATCGCGACAACACTGTGGGCTTGTGGTGCTTGAACAGCCTGCACAAACTCGCCTTGCGTGGCCAAAAAACCGGCAATGGCTTCGTGCTGTTTTTGCTCGCCTTCCACTTTGCGGCTAGGCGCCCACAACCAACTGCCGGGCGCTGGGCCACCCTGGGCTTGCTCATTCCAGCCATTCACAGCCAGTTGTTCTACCGTGCCATTGGGGTTGGCCACCCAAGCCCAATCCATGGGCCTTTCAACACCCAGCCAACTTTTCCATGCGCTTTGTTTGCCAATACATGCTTCAATGTAGGCTTGGGCTGAAGCTGTGGCCTGGTGCGGCACCACGCAAGTGCCAAGGTCGCTAAGCACAGTGACTGTGTTGGTGGCTTGCGGCAACACCACGGTGTAGGTGCTATTCAGTACGGGGTCAAATTCAGGGCGTGCTTGCAGGTAATTTGCATCGGTGCTTTCAAGCTTCAAACGCCCATTTACCGGCATGGCGCCCACACGTTGCAACACCTGCTGAAGCGCAGTGTTATTACGATTGGCCAAACGCAGGTTTTGAATGGCCCTGTCGCGGGCCATTTGCTGCTCAATGGCATCAGCACTGCTTGGGGCCAGCACCAACAAACTGCTCAAGCGGTATTCTGCAGCGTGCAAGCCTGGCAACCAGCCTTGGCGAACCAACAAAGCAGACAAACGTTCTGTGCCCTGGGGCTTTGCTTGCAGGGCTTCAATATTCGGGCTTGCTGCAACTGCAATGGCGGGCATAAAAGCCATGCTGACCAGCGCTGCTACTACGGTCAACACAAAGGGGATTCGAATAGGTTTCATTGGCGGTGCCATTCAAGGCAATAGGTGGGTGCCAGGCATTGTTTGCCATACACAGCGGTGGGTAGTTGGCTGGCATTAATGCCTTCCGGTAAGGCCTGCGCAAAGCCATAAATGGCAGGCGGCAGGCCTTCAAGAGCTGCGGGCAGGGGCTTTGAGCCAATAAAAGTTTCGCTGTACCAGTAAAGTCCTTTTGTCGCGCTGGCCATTTTGGCCAAATTACTTTTGGGTGGCTCTGTGGGTTGCAATTGCAGGGTGGCCCGCACATTGAACAAGCCCAGTTCAGGCACATCAAACTTCATGCTGGTTTGCTGGGCTTGCTCACCTGCGGTGTATTGCACGTTGGCCAGGTTTACATTCAAACCAGTTGTGTCTAGTAGCCGGTTGCCTTGCAAGCGCACTACCTCGCCCTTGGCGGCGTACCACACCTGCAAGTTGGGATATTGGTAACCCAACACTGTTAGCGAAGCTGCACCCGGCACTTCCACTTGCATGTATTGGTAGGCCGGGTTGCGTGGCACGGCCTCAAAGTTGCGGTTGGGGCCTTGGTAGGCTGCTTGCAAACTATTGATAGCGGCTTGGTTTAAGCCTGTGCAGGCAGGCAGTACCAACAACGCAGCAACACATAAAGCAAACGGCGAGTGTTGCCGCAGGCCAGGCCAGTACTTAAGCCAATTCCGCATGTGGGTTTAATCCAGAAAAATAAAACTTTTAAAGCAAATAAGTTTGCACAAGTTGTGCGTAAGGCACGAATAAAAAAGCCCCTTGCAAGAAGGGGCTTTTACAAACAACAAACCCAATTTACTGGGTTGTGCCTGTTGTACCAGTGGTGTTGTTGTCGTCGTTAGAAACGGCAATTACTGTACCCAGTGCAGCGGCTACGCCAACAGCACCAGCCACACCCAAACCACCAGCGGCAGCGCCAGCACCTGCTGCGCCTGCACCGGCACTTGCGCCAGCGCCTGCACCGGCAGAACCACTTGCACCACCAGCACCTACGCCTTGGCCGCCAGCGGCACCGCCAGAAGCTTCAGAACCAGTTGCAGACTGGGCAATTGCTGCGCCCGACAAAGTAACCATGGCCAACATTGCCAAGAATTTTTTCATGATAAGTACCCCCAAAGAATTTAACTTCACTTAACTTTATAACAAAAAACAGCAACTGCGCCAGTTTTTTTCCATTACATTTTTAATAAACGCCCATGAAAACAAAGAGGTTTACAAAAAACCACTACAGCAATGCCCTTAATTTGGGCAACCACAAATCAATCTCGCCTTCCAATACTTTCAAACAGGCATCAAATTCAGCCGGGCCTTGCCCAATCGGGTCTGCTACCTCGCTTAGGCCATTCCAATGCCCCATTAACCACACCTTGCCTGAATAGGCCGGGAAGTTTTGCATAATCCACTGCTTGTGCCGGTTTTCCATCACCAGCATTAGCTGGGCTGCATTGGCCTGTGGCATCAACAATTGCTCGGCCCTCTTTTCTTCGCCAATTGAATAGCCAGCACGCTCCAAGGCACCCAATGCTTGTTTGTCGGGCCGTTTGCCAGTTAAGGCCTGCACACCACAGCTGTTCACATATATTTTTAAACCAGCGGCATCAGCCTTGGCTTGCAATATGGCTTGGCCCATGGGGCTACGACAAATGTTGGCGGTACAAATAACAGTAACCAAGGGTGTATTCATGCTGTTTTGTCCTGTCAGGCCTTTTTGCCTTGTACAGGGTCGCCATAAGTGCCGTAGGAGTTCTTGTACCCATAACCGTAGCCATAACCGTAGTAATAACCTGAGCGGTTGGCAATAAAGCCGTTGAAAATAAGGCCATTCACACGCACGCCCGCCTGGGCCAAGCGCTTTTGCGAATCGCTAACTTGGCGAACGTTACTTGCGCCATAGCGCGCCACAATAAATGTGGCGGAGCAATGCTGCCCCATTACAGAAGCGTCGCTGACCAACAGCACCGGTGGACTGTCGATAATTACATAGTCGTATTCCACATCGGCTTTTTCAAGCAAGGCAATAAAGTTGGGGTGCAGCAGCAACTCGCTGGGGTTGGGCGGCACTGAACCGGAAACCAACACATGCAAACCTTCCAGCTCGGTTTTAACCAGTGCTTTGTCAAAAGCCACAGTACCGGCAACCACATCGCTTAAGCCAGGGTGTTTGGCATCGCCCCGCTCTTCTTGAATGAAATAACGGCTTAGGGTGCCCTTGCGCATGTCACCATCAATCAACAGCACCCGTTTACCAGCCTGGGCCATAATCGCTGCAAAGTTGGCCGACACAAAAGATTTACCGATTTCAGGCACAGGGCCGGTGATGAGAACCCGCTTATTCGGCGAATCGATGGTAGCGAACTGCAAACCCGTACGGAAACTGCGCAATGCTTCAATTGAAGGGTCGTTGGGCGCCGAAACAGCCAACAAACCCACTTTGTCAGTACGGCGGCGCAAGCCTTTTTCCGCCACAGTTTGTTGCTGGCTGAGTGGCACGATTGAATACACCGACAAACCAGTCGCTTGTTCCAATTTGCTTGGGTCTCGTACAGCGCTGCGTAGCATGGCCAAGGCCTGTGCCGCCAACACACCAAGAAGTAAGCCAGCCAACAATGAAAGTGCTACTACTTGCCCTTTGTTGGGTTTGAAAGCTCGCTTTGGCTGTTGTGCATAATCCACAATCGCCACATTGCCTATAGTGCCAGCTTTCGCCACCTTTAATTGTTGTGCGCCGTTTAGCAGTGAGGTGTACAAAGCCTGGTTGACTTCTACATCGCGCCGAAGGCGCAGGTATTCCTGCTGCACTTCAGGCAAAGCTTGTGCTTGGCTAGCAACCCCACCACGCACACTGCGCAACTGTGCAAGCTGATCATCAATCGCCTGAATCAAAGGGTGCCCAGGCTGAAAACGCTGAAGCAACTTTTCACGCTCTAAGCCAAGCTCAACACGCTTGGTTTCAAGCTCCACGTCTTGCCCCAAAATTCGTTGTGTATCCAGCGTAGGGTCAATCGTGCCTTTGCTTTGAACAAAAACGTTCAGCGCATCTTCGGCCTTGCGCAGTTGTTCTTTAATACTGGGCAGTTGCTGATCCAAAAATACCAATTGCTGCTCAGCTTCCTGGCCTTTACGTTCTACGTTTTGCCGCAAGTACGCATTGGCAAGTTCGTTCAAAAACTGCACCGCGAATATAGGGTTGGGGCTTTCGTACGTAACCCGAATCATGCTGCTGTTGCGACCCACTTCACCCGCGCTTAGTGGCGCAACCAAACCATTGTGCAAGCTTAAAGGGTGCCTACGAACTACATTGGCTTTCAAGCCAGGATTGGCATCAAACTGGGAAATAGTGACGCTGCCTGTGCCATAGCCTACGTTGAAGGTTAGCGGTTTACCGATAGTACCGCTACCCAACAATTCTTCCGAGGGACTGTAAAAACTGTAAGAGTTTCCTTCACCTTTTACCGCCACGAATGGTTGGTCTGTAAATTGCGTGGGCACCGCGAATTGAGCCAGCTTCAATTGTTCACCACCCCAAGCATAGCTACTCAATCCAAGAAAAGGTTCCGCCAAACCTAAAGCCCGTTCATGACGACTTGCCAACCAACTTCCAAACACTGGAAAGTACTGTGGGGCGATTGACTGAGCCAAACCCAGTGTTTGGGCAACACTTTCTACAACAGTGCGGCTTTTCAATATTTCCAACTCGCCAGTTACATTGCTTCCGTTTGCGGCCAGCACACCGCTTACATCTTCCAGCGCCGCCAAGCCACTACTTTGCTTGGTTTCCACTTGCAACAACACATCAGCCGAAAATATTGGCGTGGCCACTGTGGCGTACACAATACCGATTGCAAGCGCGATTGTTGCTATAGCCAATGCAACCCACTTGAAGTCAAGCAAGTTATACCAAAGGTCCATGAAATTGATTTCAGCGATGTCGTTTGCAGTTTCTGCTTGCATTGTTCCACCGCCAGAAATTTGTTTGTTATTTGGCTCGTATGGCATGTTCATTGGGTAATCACTTTAAGTTTCAAGATCATTCGCCTTCAAGCACCCGAATATTGGAACGAATCGCAGGCAACACTTGCAGGGTGGGCAATATTGTACCCAGCAGACGATTTATCCTGACCATACGTACTGGATCGACGTACACCACATCACGAGGCTGCATCTCAAACTGATCTGCGTACAAAACACTCGTCGGACTACTAGAATCCAAATGGTAAATTTCTAGGCCACTATCAAATCCAGCCGGATTTATTCCTGGCGCGGGTTGGCGAATTACATAAACCTGCTGAGCATTCGACGTATTTTGATTAATCCCTCCGACGTCACTTAAAACCTCTGCTAAGGTTAATGTGCCCACCGGCATTACAAAAGAGCCGGGCTGAACCACCTCACCCATTAAAAACACCTTTCTAAGCCGTCTATCCGGGATATTTAAAACATCACCTTGCTCCAACAATACATTTTGAGACAAATCGCCCTCATACAGCAATTTATAAGCGTCAAGAATGAAGCTTTTGTTGTTTCGTTGCAAGGTTATATTCTGCAGGTCAGCATCTCGATTTAACCCACCGGCAAGCGAAATCACGTCACTAAGGCGTGTCGGCACATCGCTAATCGGAAAAAAACCAGGCTGCCCAACTTCGCCGCTAACATACACTTTTTGTGAACGGAACCCATTGGGCTGAATGTAAACATCAACCTGTGGGCTGCGAATAAACTTTTCCAAGTTGCGAGTCATTTCAAGGCGAATTTCTTCAGTGGTTCGCCCCGCGGCATTTACTTTGTTTAAAAAGGGGAAGTAAAAAGTTCCGTCTGGCAGCACAACTTGGCCCTGCAACTGCCCGGTTGTGTTGCCAGCGGGGTTGGTCAGCTCGGGGTGATCCCAAACTGTGACACGTACCAAATCACCAACGCCAACTTTGTATTGATAAATGTCCGGAGTGGCACGAAGCTCGGTAGGTACAGTTCGAACTTCTTCGGTGTTTCGGGCAAGCGCTCTTATGGTTACAGCGTCAATTGGTGTCAAGCGGTAATCCACCCCATTAGCACTTTGCTCAATTTGCTCTTTGCTCTCAGGATCGGCACCAAAGTACTGACCAGGGAATGTGCATGCTGCCAGTATGGGCATTACACACAAGGTGAGCCACCGCAACTTCTTGTCAAAAATCATTGAAGTTTCCGAATTCAGTTAATAGTAAAGTAAAAGAGTATTCGCAACACTAACCAACATAAACGTCTTTAGATGCGCTACCAATATGTGCAAAGCCAAACTCTGCGTGGAAAGCGAATTTTACCTGTCTAAGGTGATGGTTAGCCCGTAAAACATCCACTTCCTTGTCACAATTTTTTCAATGTTTTCATCGGCTTGACGATTGACAGAATGAATTCCTGGTTTTCAGGGACCTTGGTTGGACTCATTCGATAATGTCAGAGCTTAATTCTCAGAATTTTTTCTGCTGCACAATCCAAAGAATCGCCATTTGCAGCCATATATCGCTCAACTTCCTGCACCTTGGCTTCAACGAGAAATCGATACCAAAAACCCTGTAAAAAATGAAACGCAAAGCCCTGCTTACCGTCTAAAAACCCAAATCTAAAAACATAGCGATACAGGAAATATGCCAAAACTTTCGGTACAACAGGTAAGTGCGCATATATCTTATTCTTAACCAGACGCTTCAAACCCGCACGTCCCGCCAAGGGCATATCAACCTTGCCCCTCAGTTTGTTGCGACGCAACAGAATCTCAACAGCTTCGCGATTGGAATATTGATTGTGCTTCTGTATCCACCAAG
Organism: Limnobacter sp. MED105; assembly: GCF_000170915.1. GTDB lineage: Bacteria > Pseudomonadota > Gammaproteobacteria > Burkholderiales > Burkholderiaceae_B > Limnobacter. The sequence goes on along the minus strand of NZ_ABCT01000001.1, from coordinate 436,438 downwards.
TTAGCGTATTTAGATTGTCATCGATCAATTCGCCTTGCAAGCTACCAACCTTCCCAGACACTAGGATATGTTCGTCCATCCAGCGTTCTTCACAAATACCCCTGCCAGCACGAAATAGCCTTAGTACCTCAACAGGAAAAATGCCACCATAATTTATCAACCGACCACCAAACGCCATTCGTCGTTTCAAGTAAAAACCATCATGCGAATCATTGTGCTTGATGACTTGCGAAATGCTTTCGGCCAAGGATGGGGACAGATATTCATCCGCATCAATTCGCAGTACCCACTTAAACCCTGAAGGAATTATCGTAAGGGCAAAATTAATCTGCTGAGCTTGGTTCACAAAGACATTTTGAACAAATGCAGCTCCATGCTTTTCGGCCACTTCACGCGTATTGTCGGTAGAAAAACTATCGACAACCAAGATGCTAGATGCCACATCAAGCACACTGGCAATGCAACGTGCCAAATGTTTTTCTTCGTTGTAAGTCAGAATTACAACTATCAGTTCTTTGCTACCCATCTAATTTCTCGAAGTGTAGAGCACTTCATTCAACGGTCGTCGTGGAGAACTCGCGACTGTCAACGCTGCACCTTCAGAAGCGGGGCTGGGAAAACCTGCAGCCACCATCATGATTAGTCGTTCACTTGGTGGTATGTCAGCCAGCTTTTTGATGGTCGCCTCGGTTGAATTGGAAACGGCTAAATTCAAAGGGCAGTTCAACACACCAAATGCATGTATTGAAAGCATCAACTGCATCGCAAACAGACCGCCGTCGACATAGAGCTGGTTGCGCTGCTGCGGCCCGCCCCAAGCAGTAATTTCAGAGGTAACAATAAATAATGTTGGTACGTTGTGCGAAAACCCCTTCGACCCACCTTGTAACTCCAACAATGCATCTATTTTATCTTTCGCCGAAAACACATAAACCTTGGAAGATTGCCTATTACACTGGGAAGGGGCTTTTTGGGCCAATAAAACAATTTGCTCAACCAAAGCTTGGGGCAGTATTTGCTCATCAAAAATTCTTGATGAATACCTGGATTGAAGAAATTGCTGCGCAGCCAGGTCGTTGATTGGTGGGCTAACTTCACGTACTCCACCAACTGCGGTAACACCGGCCGCACGTTCCACTTCAATAAAATTTTTGATTTGATCAATGACTTCTTGCGGCTTGTCGGGGTACTCCTTATGCCAGTTCAAATAAGCAGCCAACGCGCCCAGCAACATTTCGCGAGGAAACAATTCACGCTCAACGCCTTTCTGTTGTTGCATGCGCAGAATCGTTTTGATTTTCAGCAATCCAAAAAAAGGTCGGGGTTTTGGCAAGGCCAAACCTTTTTCCAACGTGTGGGTCTCTATGACGGTATGAAAACCAATTCTTTTTGAACGAGGCTGAAGCGGCGAATGGCTGTTGTAACGAGTAAATTGCCACATGTCGTGCAAGTACTCGAATAACATTTGAAGCAATTTAGCCAAACGACGAAACATTTTTAAACCTCACCCTTCGGCACTTGAAGAAGATCTTTGTCTGTCACCTTTCGTATTCCCACCACGGTAGCCGGGCTACCAACCACAATACTCCAAGGTTGTACATCGCGTAAAACCACAGCCCTTGCGCCAACCACACACCCCTCATGCAAAGTTACACCGGGGTGGATCATGGCTTCAGCGGCAACCCAAACATGACTTTCAACTCGAATAGCGGAGTAAATCAGTGGTCGAAGCACACTTGAAATATCGTGGCTGGCGGTACATAAAAAGCTTCGTTGACTTATCGCTACTTTGGTTTGCAAGGTGATTGGGGCTACGTTGTAACAATCTACATTTGCTGCAATTGCACAGTAGTCGCCCATCGATAAATTCCAAGGCGCCCAAATTTTACAGCTGGGATCGATACGACAACCTTGCCCCACACTCGCGCCGAATAAGCGAAGAATAAGCCTTCGCCAACCATGTAATGCCCAGCGGGGCGTCGGCCTGAATAGCAAATAATACGCAATGGCCCACAGCAGGCGAGCAGCTTGCACGCTCTTAGGCAAACGATTTACATATTTCAGAGGAGGGCTCAACGAGTTACCACTCCTGCCTTCTCTATTTGCTCAAACAAATAACTTTCGGCAAATTCACGTTGCGTCTTTAACGAATTATTTACGGACGCCCAGTCCAACTCCTGTTCAAGCAGAGCCAATACGGACTCTCGATCTGCTGACTTCAGGAAGCGGCTCATCAAGCCAATACTGGTAAGCAAGTTGATTGCCCTGGCATTCAACGATTCTTTCTTTTTCGGCAAGGAAACTGCGATGAAAGGCTTGTTGTGAATCACCGCAAGCGCCACTCCGTGAAACGAGTTCGTCACTACAAATTTTGCACTGACCAATTTTTTCAGCCAATCTACGGGGCCAGGCGAAAACCCCTCACCGATGTCGTGCCAGCGTTGCCTTGAATTACGTGCACTCATCAAAGGAAGATTCAGTACAGACGACACAGTTTCCGCAACGCCTCGAATAATTTCATCAGACCTTAGGGCGTAACAAAAAACATGATCCGCTTCATCCAAGCGCTCGCCTAACAATGGTGAAAAGTTACCCAACAAAATTGTTGGATCGGGAACCACCAAAGCCTCACGCCCACTTACCCTTTTTACGATTTCTGAACCAGTGAATTCACGCACCGATATTGCATCAAGCTGCATTAGCAGGCTTCCGACTTCTTTAGCGTAATTCGCTTGGAGCGTGCCCCGGCCGAAACTGGCTGCGTAAGAAATGCGCCTAAAATGCGAGGCCCTAGGAAAGTCAAGAAAATAAACAGGATCAATTCCATACTGAACAGATGGAGCCCAAATTTGATCGCTTCCGCACACCAACATGGAACACCCTACGAGGTCCTGCTGAATTTCTTCGCCAGTTAGGCGACGCAAGCCATGAAGCCCAAGATGCGCTGCACGAAAACGGTCAAACTGCATGCGTTGGCTGCGGTTGCCAAAAACCTTGCCCCAAATGTGCAGAATCTTCATGTACAGAATAGTCAAATTACGCCTGAAATTTGATGCAGAAAGAATGTTTCTAAACGAACCACCATCTTCAACGTGTACAGGGTGATAGGGAACGAAAACCGCATCGTGGCCGTTTCGAATGAACCACTGCCTAAGCGCATAGGCTTGCATCAAGGCACCAAAGTTGTCGCTGAAGTGAAAGGTTAAAATTCCGATCTTCATGAAACACTTTTTTCTAAAACTGATTGATATTCGGAACGCATTGCTAGGGCTATGGAGTCCCAAGAATAGTCTTGAATCATCCACTCCCGGCCACGCTGACCCATGTCTTGCAACTTTTCAGGCGACAGGCACATTAATTCTCTTAATCCGTGTTCCATCGGCTCTGGTCCTATATCCACCCACTTGCCACACTTATGTTCATCTAGTCCCTGCCATGGTGCCCCCTTTGAACAGACCACGGGAACACCCAACATTAAACTTTCAGCTACGGTAATAGCAAAGTTTTCGCTTAGCGAAGGCAAAGCAAAAATTGAAGCACTGGCCATGATGTCAATTTTCTGTTTGTCCCACACTTGACCGTGAAAGCGTACTTTGGACAACCCCAATTCAGACGATAAGCCTTTCAAACGATTTACCTCTCCATCCTGATCGGGACCCACCAAAAGAAGTGACCAATCTGGAAACTCCTTCTCTAGCGGCTGCCAAGCCTTCAACAGTAGAGAAAGCCCCTTTTTCTTGTGAAATCGTCCAAGAGACAACACAACTTTGTCTTTGGTCGAAGTTTGATTCACTGACAGGTACAACTGTTCCACCCCATTCGGAATTTGAATTAGCGGATTATTTAAACCAAATTTGAAAACTTCATCCGCTTCAGCGGAACTGGTTACATGAATTGCCGCAGCACGCTCAAGTACTTCCTTTTGAAACCATTGAAGTACAAATCTTTTCTTCTGTCGACCGTAGGAAAGCGCTACGTCTGACAACATTCCATGAACAGAGACCACATACGGCTTGCGTGTTTTCTTGGCCCACTGCAAAACGCTACGGCCAGAATGCATCCATAGGCCATGTAAATGCACGATGTCTGGATTCAAGGCCTCAATTCCAGACAACATGTTCGGCGCATAACCGAGAGATCTTGGACCAATCACATCAAAAAGATAAGGCGTACCGCCGACCCACTTGCTGGCCTCTTTCGGCCAATCTGGGTGATTCAGCCCAACTACGCTGACAATGTCGCCACTTGTAGCGCACTGAGCCTTAGAAAGGCGCATATACGCCTCGCGAACGCCGGCAGCAGCAGTTACTGGACTTGAAACAACATGAACGATATTCATTGCGGCTTGAGATCTTCGATCATTGAGATGAATCGCTGCGCCATTCGATCAGTGTTGTACACATTGTCGGCAAGTTCAGTTGCTCGAGCGGAATAATTGTTTAATAGCTCTGGAGATCTCAAGAGAAAATCGATCTCATTCGCAAGGCTAATTGCATTTCCAGGCTCGAAATCCACACCAGTCTCTCCGGCAGTAAACGCAGCTATTTCCGGCATATGCTTCCAACGGTTCGAATGGACAATTGCAGGAAGACCATAGGCCATTCCGTGAATAAGACTTAGACCAACCTCGCCAGGATAAACAAACGCCATGCAACGGTTTGCAATATTTGCTATGAGACTTTCGTCTGACAAACTTCCATGCCAAGTCACAACATTCGAAATTCCTAAACTTAAAGATAGGTTGACTAAGTATTCTTTCTGTATGCCATCACCAATTACATGCAGAGAAGGACGAGTAAAGGTGTCAAGCTGCGAAATTGCATGCAAAGCCAACTCAAGATGAGCTTTTACAGTCAACCGACCAATGAAAAGTAACGACTTTTCTCTTGCACTACTAAAATAAGGAGATCTATAAGTCACAATTGAAGTTACATTGATTCCATTATTTAAAGCAAACAATAGCGGCTTTCGAAGATAAGAGGATACACGACTCGAATAATCAGACATCTCTTTATCAGTATAAAATAACAAAGCATCACATTGAACCATAAGCAATGACCGAAATAACAGCCTTAAGTTCGATGAGGATGAACTCCACAAATGTCCCCACCATACAATCTTTACTCCCTTAACTTTATAATAAAACATCTGAAATGCTAGGTTTAAGTATCTCGGATTTCCGGAAATAACCGCTATATCACCCTTGGAGAGAGACGTAGAAAAACATCCTTTTTGCCAGAAAAAACCGAAAGGTATTCGCACAACCCTCGGTAACACAACACTCCAAGAAGAGTAAGAAACATCATGCTCAAACTTGAACAAAGAAGAATCTGAAAAGTATAACTTGAACCTAATATCATAGTAGTTAAATATACGAACAAAGAAGTCCTCGCGATACTTAGGAAATGCTGGCTGAAAAATAATAATTTTCATAATTAGATAATTAATACTCACTTACCGTGGGCGGGCGACATCAGGAATCTTGAGAGAATAAGCGCGGGGATGAGCAAGAACCATACCCTAGCGCCAAAAGTAGCCATACTGCCCCAGAAATAAGAAATCAAAGAAACATCCCAAATGATGACCGGAGCAATATATCCTCGAGAATACTTTATAAAATATTTAACGAGAAATATGGTTAAAGACAATACAAGAAATACACCAACAACAAAAAAATCCCCTAAAAGGTAAATCTGCTCACCGATATAGCCCAAAGACTGCGAGTAATTCTCACTAACACCCGTTCGACCATAAATGTCATCCACTGATATTAAACCCGCTCCTACAGGTTTTGAAACCCATAAATCTCTTGGAACCCAATTTAAAAAAAACAAAGAGAACTGATCAAGAAATTGCGAAAAACCACTTGCAAACACCGTGAATTTAATATCGAATAAATCCTTGGTAACTATCAGATGATGACCTGCTGAACCAATAAATATTTGCTCTGCACTCGAGATAACATCATACCTAGAAAGCTGCGCATAATATAATGCCGGAAAACAAAGACCTACAGCCTGCCAAAAACGAAGCCCAATATCTTTATAATAATTTACCAGGAGAACGGGCATAAGAATGTAAGCACCAACAAGCAATCTACCAAAACCGGACCAATAAAATACTACGTAAATCACTACAACAAATAAATATGATAGAAGATAAAAAAATAGAGCCTTATTTGTCGGACCAGATATCAATATTCGCTCAAAGAAAACCAGCGATAGACCGTAACTTAAGGAAAATGACAAATACGACATGAGAGGTGTATTGGGCAAAAAAGAGCCTGCAACCAAACTCCAAAACATCAAAAACCAAAAGAAACACTTAATACCTTTATTATTTGAATAATCTAGAATCTTGTATGCAGGCAAGTAACCAGGCTCCTTTATAAAAATCATTCGCGTGTAAAGAAGAAGATCTGCTACTAAAATAAAATAAAAAACAAGGATAAAAACATCAATACGACGAAATTCGTAAAGAGCTATCGCAGGTATAATAAAGAGTATCAGCGAAACACTAGAAAGTGTAAATTCAAGAGCAGAGGTCCGACCTGCAAGAGATTGCCTCAAAAGATGCAGTGCACAGCAGAAAAGGAAAAGGGAATATTTAAAACTCCCCGAATCAACGACGAAAATGGCAAAAGGTGTAAGCGTGTAAAAGAGTACAAAGCAACATAATCTCAAAGACCTAATAAGTGCCGAAAAAGTCATACTAAGAGCAATCCCAATCAGAAATATCAATACCATATTTCGCTTTCAGTACGCGAACATCTTCTTTATATACATCCCTCAAAATCAAACGAGATTTAACAGACAATCTCGGTTTATTATTTTCAAAAAATTTGCTCATAACGAAAGCATCAAAATACTCATATAATTTCGATAAAATCTTATGAAATACACTCTTCTTCCCATAACCACGGGTAAAATCGGAATTATATCTAGAAGTAAGCATATTAAACATCCGCAAAAGCTTAAGACGTGTAACATTGTAAATCACAAGCTGAGGCCTCTCGCTCATTGTCGTGGGTTTATAACTTTCATCAACCCCAATAAAATGATAAATATCCTTGATTACTAAATCTGGATCATTTAACATTTGATCATGCGTAACTAACTTTAGCAGACCTCTTTCATAATATGACGAATACAGATTCAAATACTTTGAATACAATCCAAACTCGACAATTTCCGCAGATCGTTTGTATTTTGATTGATATTCTTTGCAATATAATATTTTTTCTATCGCCAGATCGATCGGTTCCACTGGAACAAATCCGCCTCTCGCGTAATGGAAATATGCAGACACAAATCTATCTACTGGGTTTCTAAGCACTGCAATTATTTTCGCATTTGGAAAATGATGGGCAACTCTTTGGGGAACTTCAGGTTTTCCTAAATAATTAGGTCTTTTTATCCCTAGAAACAATTGGTTAGAATCTTGGGGAAATAAACCGTCAAATATCTGATCAAACTTTTCAACATCGTAATCAGGATCTTCAAAGAATGAAATTTCTCCTTTAGGCATGAAAATTAAAGGATGATCTGATAAAGCGAACTGAAGATACGTTGTAGCAGACTTCTGTGCACCTATTACTAAAAAATCAAGATCCTTTACCAATTAGATTCTCCAGTTAGTAACTTAGCTGCAGATGAACGATAAAAATAACTTTCAAATACTTTCTTGTTGTAGACAACAATTGAATAACCTCTAATTAACTCAATCACTTCAAACCCAATTTTTTTGAAGTAATCACATGTATACTGGCAAGTAGTTATTATATCAATCCCACATTCCAACGAATAAATGGCAGTTCCACTAATTATTGGGTCATTTTTCTCCACACTAACTAAACAAGCAGATGAAGTTGAAACTGCCTCATACAAATCTTCATCACTTAATCTACCAGGCGATATATCGATCTGCTCGCTTACTAATTCAGTTAACTCACCTAGATTTGAACAACACTGACCAACGATTTTTACCCTCATTCTTAGATGTTTTGATACAGCCAATAGCTCCGGTAATGGCGGAAACTTATGCTTCCCACCAAAATAAACAATTGAGGGTGTTTTATTTATTATCGGTCGATTTAGATTTTCTGTCTTATCGAAAAATGGAGGATGTGTAAAATAAGATACACTAAACTGATCAGCAACAACACTGTTCATAACATAAACATTTGATCTTCTCGACATCAAAGAACGAATCTTTAACAGACGATTTTTGTCTGAGTATTTAACGGAGAATATGTTGTGCCATACTATTTTTATCTTTATTCCAAAAACTTTTTTTAATGGTTCACTCGCTTTCGAAAACAAAATCCATCGTAAAAGTTCACCTCGTATTCCAGGTTTTAATATTTGACCTTCAACCCAATTTAATACCAGCACAGTTTGATTGTGATTAAGAATTGATTTGACGACCGGCCACAGACGAAAATATTCTACTTGCGCGTTAGGCGCAGAAAGTTCGGAAATGAGACGGGCAGTGTAGCTTGAGCTTCCAGATACACGAGGGTAGACGTACACTTTAGCAGACATTTGAAAATACCATATCGTGGCAGTATATATTCTGGTTCAATCAGATTGGTGAATCACATTCCTATCTTAATACACCGGAAAAATTTATATTTTTGAATTTATCTCAATGTGAGCGAAGTTGAGTTGACTTTCTGCTTTCACTCTATCCAAATTGAAAGAAATACAGTCCACGATTTTATTACGGTTCGCAATAATTTCATCACAACGTAATATTATATCCTGTGTCATATTTGGGCTTATATCAACAGCGAATCGTTCAAGATCAAATTTTGCTAACAACCCCTCAACCTTGCCTTGAGTGGATATCACAACGCATGGCTTTTTCTGACCCAAACCAATTACAGCAAGATGCATACGCCCCGTAATTATAAATTCTGACTTACTACATAACCAACGTACTTTAGAAGGAGTTAAAATTCTATTGATTAAAAAAACCTTCGTCTGTGTTGAAAACATTTTAATTACTTCCTGAGACAGGCTAATGTCATCTCCACCAGGCCTGGCGACATGTGGTAGAAGAACAATACTGTATCCCTTCTCCATCAAATGATTTATTATCAACCGATAATTAAGCCAACCGTTTGATTTTGATTCTACCAATGCGCTGGTATTAATTATAATAAAGTTCTTTCCAAGTGACGCAACATCAAATCCCACTTCCATAGATTCTACGTATTGAGCGTTATTTGACGAAAACACCATATCGCTTACACAGCGTATATTCTTCTTATTAAATTTCGAGACTCTTTCGTAAGAGAGTTCGTCACGCAAATTTAAAATCACACCATAATTCGTGGCTATTTCCAAATTCTTTTCTATTATTCCATATTTATCATATGACCAACTAAAACCTAAAATCGATACATGCAACCCCATTTTCGCTCCCAGAATTGCACAACCAATTCTAGCTAAAGAAGCAATATAGTTATATTGTCCATCGATAATATCTGCTCCAACGATATCAAATTGCTTACAACCCTTTAATATTTTCTTCAATTTAAGAACGTCGAAAAACCTCTTACGCGAAGTTCCGTAAATAAGGTTTGGCACAACCACTGATTCAATACGTATATTTGAAAATCTGCTTAAGTCAAAATCATCTTTTCGCTTTACAAGCAACAAAATATTGTGTTCTTGAAATCTCTCGAGGTAAGCTTCAACAAGAGCCTGATCCCCAATATTTCCAGCACCAGGTGGCGCAAGAAGAACTAACCTATCATCTGCGGTTTTTTGAGTACGTCCTATCCCCAACAATCTAAATATCCATATTGGATTGAGAATAAAATAATATAAACTCCTAGAGATATTATTGATAAACTCATTTTTACCCACCAACTTCTTTATCATTACAGATCCTACAAATCTAGATTCTTTAAGAAAACATTAGATGATTTCCTTTGTGAGCGCGGTACTAGTACACCCCCATCTGCATAACCACAAGCTATCAACATAATAATTTCTTTACTTTTCTCTAACTTAATTAAGCCATGAAGTCCAACATCCTTCTCTCTTGTAGCGCACCAGTTTAAACAACAGGTTTGGATGCCTCTCGCATGCAATCCATAGATTAGGCTCATAGAAAAAAGGCCTCCATCCACATAAGGCTGATGGCGTTCAGTCGGATCAAAATAAGATTTCTTATCCACAACAACTGTTAATAAAGTGCCTATAGTTTTCTCAAACCCTCTATTACCGTTCTGAAAACTAAGGCATTTATAAACTAATTCCATATCTTGAGTGACGTACACCTGCCAAGGTTGTCTGTTACATGCACTTGGTGTTTCTAGCGCCGCTTCGATGGCTTTTTCAATTTCGGCTATTTCTATTTTTCTGGAAGAGTTGAAATTTCTTACGCTTTTTCTAGAGCGAACAAAATTTAGATACTCTTCAAATTCTAGGACAGTTTTTGGCATAAGTTGTACCGGCGTATCACTTTGTCCAGCAAATTCATCTCTAAATCGATTTTCAATTAATCTATTGACCTCTGTTGCATAAATACAATTTTTCTCATCTGCATTTTTATTAATGTGTGTCTTATAAGACGCTAAAGTGTTATTTATCGAACTCATGACATTTACGTCTATTCGCGCGATTGTCGACTCATCTAGCCCATCTAGCACCTTCACAATTTTTCGGAGAGCATCCAAACCAAACCTTTTTTTCGGCTCTGGCAGACACATTCCTTTCTCTATTTTATGATTTTGAAACAGCAAGACTGATTCTATCTTTATTAAGTCATCTCCTAAATTAAGCCAGTTCATATATTTTAATGAATCAAAAAGATCGAACAGATAATATCTATGCATGTATGCATTTCTTAGGTGTCGGATTGCATGCCGTGCCAAAAAGAAAATATTTTTCAAATTGCTCTCCCCAATGCGTACTTCCATACTCCCAAGATATTCCTTCTTATCTCTTTATTGAGCCCATAAATCAAACCAATCACTAGTACTGACTCGACCAACACGATTAATTCAAAATATGCAATTTCTAACATAACTAATTTTTGTCTAAGCAAAAAACTCTGCAAAGCTACTAAAATAAAAATAACAACATAAGGAGCTACTTGTAAAAGCATAGTCTTGAGTCGATAATTGATATCATTGCCAATATATATTACAAACAATGGCAATCTTACTAATGCGCCCACGACTGCAGAAGCGATTACGACCCCAGTTACTCCCGAGTAATATCCTCCTACCGCAACTGCGAGCAATGTTACAGATGTGCTGAAAGCACGCCACTTTAACATCTTAAAACTTTGTCCTTTACTTAGTAAGGCCGCCTGCATCAATGCAGCCACGGGCTCCGCGACCACAAATATACTTAATATCTGTATCAAGCCTATTACCTCTTGCCAACTGTCACCAAGCACCAATTTGACAATAAATGCAGAATTACAATATAGAAGAGTAGTCATCAAAGTCGTAAGAGTGAGAACCACACCCATTGATCTTCTCAGGAATGTGGAGAATTCTTCTGGTTGATATTGCAACTTGGACAATGCAACATTTAGCACACCTATGATCGGTGGCATCATCTGATTTGGTGGAATTTTTGTTATCGCCGTAGCACGATTGTATAATCCCAAACTAGCAATTCCACCTACTATTGTGATTATTACATTTGATATATTATTTGCCAGATAACTCAATAAATTCGCTAACGTTAAGTTTGCCCCAAAAAGAATCAAATCTTTGACGCTCTCATTTTTATCATATTTTTCAATCTTTAATTGCGATTTCTTTACTATCAAAAATGTGCTAATTACACTTTGTACGAAATACAGCATCACCATGGCGAAATATCCAGCTCCAAGAATTGCGAAGACTGATGCCGAAAGTACTGCAACAATCAAAGACTTAACTTGAATATCAGCAAGTATTTTAAACTTCATGCTTTTCTTGATTTCTGCTTCGTATTGGGCAACCATCGCTTGCAAGCCATATCCCACTCCGAGCATACACGTGGTTATTAGTATACGATTATCATCCATTTTTTGAGATAATACTGCACCGGCCAATACCATTAAAATTACCACCAAAGCACTTATTATTGTGTTTATCCAAAATAAATTCGATACCTGTGCATTATTTATATCTTGTTTTTGTATCACTGCTGAAGACAACCCTCCGTCTTTCAGCACCAATGCTACGCTTGTGTATATTAGAACCATACTAACAAGACCAATTTCCTCATGAGTCAAGTGCCTTGAAATTATTGCCAAGGACATCAAGTTCAATACCATTCTAATCACTTGCGCTTTGCCAGTAACTACGACACCTAATATGGATTCTTTTTTTAATTTACTCATTTAGTTTTTTATATTATTTTTTACCTTTATTTATTAATTGAACTGAAAATATTTTTAAGCAAAACATCCTAAAAAGCGTTTTATTGCCTTTATTTTAGAACGTCAATTTTTTTAATTTTATCTAATCGTAAATTTTGTTATCTCGATTTATCTTTTATTTAAAAAGTTTTCTTATTCCAATCTTCAAAATTTATTTCGATATTTTAAACTTGCCTAATTACTTTGCTATTAGACTTATTTTCTCTATCATTCCGCATATATTTTTTGGCATATTTTAGCTAAAAGCGTAGGATTTCTTATTAGAACTCGGATGGTCCTATTTCTTTATGCACGCTACCGCCGTGTTGTGCACCGTTCAACAAGCGGGTCATCGAAGTGGTTGGAAAACTATGGTGCACCTTGTGTTCAATTTTGAACACAGCAAATAATAAAATGCAAAGGGTTACATGTCTATGAAATTGCTGCAGCGCACATACCTTAAACATGGGACAAACCCTATGCCCCCCCACGTTTAGGGACCCCAGTGTAGAAGTCGCGTTTAAATGATGGATCTTATTTGTGTCAACAGATTTTGCAGCATATCATCCGAATTGTCGTAGCCTGCGCAGTCAACGAGCGTGAAGCCCTCTTTCTCCAGCAAGTCAGGCCTAGTTACTGTGGCCGCCACCGCCACACAGCCTGCCTCCATCAGCAATTTTGCTAGAGAAACCATTCTTCGCACATGCTCGGCTTTGTCTGAGTCTTTAAAGCCCAAGTCCATGCTCAGGTCGCTGCGCACCTTGCTGCCTGTGATGAGCATGGTGCTGATGCGCTCGTGGTGCAGCATCAATTCAAACTTGGCTGCAAGCTCTGTTTTATTGGAGTCTGCTGGCCCAATAAACCACACCGTGTGGCCTTTGTGGCCGTGCAGCTTTGCACGGTCTTCAACACTGACTCCCGCTTGGGTTGCATGAATCATTTCATTGCGCTTTAGCGCAAAGTGAATGACACCGGCGCCCACAGTGCGGTTGCTGTAGCGGTCTACAAGAATAAAACTTCCCAATTGCTTGTTTTCAGCAAACGGCGAGGCCACCGCCTTGCGATCAAGGTGAATGTTTACCTCTGCAATATCGTTGGTTTCAAGGTGTTCCGCAGCTTCGTGCGCCAAGGTGTTTACATTCACCTTGTGCTTTATTTTGGTAATGCTGCAGCCGAGTTGTTGGGTGTGTAGCTGTATCAAGTAGTTTTTCGCGGGCAAACCTTGTTCAGGGTCCATCCACACCAGGCTTGCACAAAACTGGTCAGCGGCTTTCAGGCCTAGTGCAGGGTGGCAAAGTACGTCGCCACGGCTTACATCGACTTCGTCCGCTAAGGTTAAGGTAATGGAATCGCCTGCCCTAGCTTGCGCCCAGTCGCCTTCAAACTGAACAATTTTGCTTACGGTGCTTTGTGTATTCTTGCCTGCCACTTCAATCGGCATACCGGGGCTTGCCAAGCCGGAGGCCACCAAACCAGCAAAGCCGCGGAAATCCAGATTCGGCCTGTTGACCCACTGAATGGGCATGGCAAATTGCTCGGGCACCAATTCGCCAACCTGGCCTAAAACATCCACAGTTTCTAGGTAACCCATCAATGTCGGGCCATGATACCAAGGCGTGTTTTTCGAACGCTCACGAAGGTTGTCGCCACCAATAGCGGACAGCGGAATGGCTTGAACTGCCTCAATACTGAGCGCTTTTGCGTACCCAGCAAAATCGGCAACAATTCGGTCATACACCTCTTGTTTGAAGTCGACCAAATCCATTTTGTTCACCGCCAGCACTAAGTGACGAATACCCACCAGTTGCGTTAAAAATGCATGGCGGCGGGTTTGTGTCAGCACGCCTTTTCGGGCATCAATCAACAACACCGCCAAGTGGGCTGTTGATGCACCCGTAACCATGTTGCGGGTGTACTGCTCATGCCCCGGTGTGTCGGCAACAATGAATTTTCGGGCATCGGTTTGAAAATAGCGGTAGGCCACATCAATGGTAATGCCTTGCTCACGCTCGGCTGAAAGGCCATCTACCAACAAGGCGTAATCGATGTTGTCGCCTTGGGTGCCGTAGCGCTTGCTTTCATTGCGTAATGCTGCCACCTGGTCTTCAAACAGTTGTTGGCTTTCCCACAACATGCGGCCAATCAATGTACTTTTGCCATCGTCGACACTGCCACAAGTAATAAAACGCAACGTGTCCAGGCTTTGTTGTTGGTCCAGGTAGGCTTGTACTTTTTCTGCGGCATTCATCTTAGAAATACCCCTCTTGTTTTTTCTTTTCCATGGATGCTGGCGAGTCTTTGTCAATTGCTCGCCCTTCGCGCTCAGACACATTCGATTCCAGCAGTTCCAGAATCATTTCCTCAAGGGTGTCAGCAGTTGATTCCACTGCACCAGTCAGCGGGTAGCAACCCAGTGTTCGAAACCGTACCCATTTAATTTCAACTTCGTCACCTTCTTGCATGGGCAAGCGGTCGTCGTCCACCATCATCAAGATGCCGTCTTTTTTTACAACTGGCCGAGGCTGCGCAAAATACAAGGGAACAATAGGAATATTTTCTCGGTAGATGTATTGCCAAATATCCAGCTCAGTCCAATTACTCAGCGGAAATACGCGCATGCTTTCACCACGATTTTTCCGGGCGTTGTACAGGCTCCAAAGCTCGGGGCGCTGATTTTTAGGATCCCATTGGTGCGTGGTAGTACGGAAGCTGAAAATACGCTCTTTCGCACGGCTTTTCTCTTCGTCGCGACGTGCGCCGCCAAAAGCAGCATCAAACTTGTATTTGTCCAAAGCCTGCTTCAAACCCACTGTTTTGGTGATGTCGGTGTGAATACTGCTGCCGTGATCAAACGGGTTAATGTTTTTCTCGATGGCGTCGGGGTTTACATGCACCAGCAGTTCCATACCGCTGTGCTTGGCCATGAGGTCGCGGAACTGGTACATGGTTTTGAATTTCCATTGAGTGTCTACGTGCATCAACGGAAATGGGGGCGGGGCCGGGTAAAAGGCCTTGCGCGCCAAATGCAACATCACAGCGCTGTCTTTACCTATCGAATACAGCATAACCGGGTTTTCAGCTTGGGCAACCACCTCACGCATAATGTGCATGCTTTCAGCCTCAAGCGCATCCAGATGCGAACGGTCACCTTTACTCAGCAGCTTGGTAGCACGTGGCTTTAAATTCAGCGCGTTGTCTTGCAAATGGGTTTGGTATGCGGGCAAACAAAGCTCAAAACTTGCATTTTTCCAATCGCGTGCGTGTATGCCCCGTACCATTGCCACCACG
Source organism: Limnobacter sp. MED105 (assembly GCF_000170915.1). Taxonomy (GTDB): domain Bacteria; phylum Pseudomonadota; class Gammaproteobacteria; order Burkholderiales; family Burkholderiaceae_B; genus Limnobacter. Next base: position 420,775 of record NZ_ABCT01000001.1, on the reverse strand, counting down.
GCGCCGCTTGGCCAAAGCTGACAAGGCTTACCCACGGCTTCCGCCAATTTGGCAAATGCAGCCAGCAATACTTCAGGAGCTACACCAGCCTTACTCGTCTTCACTGCCAGCCAATAACGCAACCCTTTCTGGTTGTTGGCCACAAGCAAAGTCAGCTTGTTAAAGCTGTGTACCTGCACATTGATAACCGCGTGGCGCTTGCGCTTGGCTTCAACCTGATAAGCATTCAGTACAATTTTTTTGACCGGGCCGCCTTTTTCATCGGTGGTTTGCTCAACCATAACCGGTTCTGGCAACAAGCCAGAATCTTGCAATGTGCGCTCAGCAGTTCGCTGACTTACCTTGCAATCGGCTTGCAATAGCTCGGCAAAACTGGCGCTGTTGTTGACTAAACCCACACCGGCTTTGTTAATTCCGGTCCCCAGAGAGGCAACATGAGCCTCGATGTAATTTGACGTATTTTGCAAAACTAGAGATTCCTGTTTGTAAATTTTGCTTGAATAAGTTAATTCTATTGGTTAAGTTATGCAAATACACATTTAACGTCAAATTATTTTCCATGCTGAATAATCAATTCGAAGGCGAAATTCTATGGGCTAGCGCTACACCCATGATTGTTGGGCGGGCATATCAAGCAGAAATCAACAACACAATCAAAGCGCAATGCACGATTACCGAATTGAAATATGTACTGGCCAGCGATGGCGAAACCCGCTTGGCAGCCAAAACTTTGGCGGCTGGCCAACGGGCAGTGGTGAACTTGCAGCTTGAGCCAGGCATCGAACCGAAATGCGACGTAACGCAGGTTGCACTTGAACTGATCGACCCTGACGATGACAACGCCAGTTCAACCTGCAACTTGCACTTCGCCTTGCGCCGGTCGAGCAACATTCGCTGGCAGGCAATGGCCATTGATCGCGCTGCGCGAGAAAACTTGATGCAGCAAAAAGGCAAATGCATTTGGTTCACCGGCCTTTCGGGTTCAGGCAAAAGCACCATTGCCAGTGCTTTTGAGCAACACCTGTACAGGCAAGGCATGTTCACCATGACGCTTGATGGAGACAACGTGCGCCATGGCCTGAATAAAGACCTGGGTTTTACAGAAACCGACAGGGTTGAGAATATTCGCCGGGTGGCAGAAGTCTCGAAACTAATGGTTGAAGCAGGCTTGGTGGTGTTGGTTAGTTTTATTTCGCCCTTCAGGGCAGAACGAAAACTGGCACGCGACCTGTTTGCACCTGGCGATTTTATCGAGGTGTTTGTGGACACCCCGCTGGAAGAATGTGAACGCAGGGATGTGAAAGGTTTGTATGCCAAAGCTCGCCGCGGAGAAATTAAGAATTTCACTGGAATTGACAGCGCTTATGAAGCGCCACTGAACCCTGAAATGCGACTACCCACGGTTGAAATGAAGATTGAAGACTGCTGCCTTGCACTGGTCGAGAAATTAAACGAAGTACCAAAATGACAAGCAGTATGTTGGTACTCGCATGCGTGGCAGCACTAATATTGTTATTGGTGCGTGCCGCTGCACAGCCTGCTACTTTGTTCGGTGTATTTGCGATTGGCTTTTTTTTCGCAGGTTTAATTGAACAAACAGAATTTCTTTCTTCGTACACCAACCCTGCTTTGGTGTGTGTGCTGCTGCTGGTAGTTGTTGGCTTGGTGCTGGAACGAAGCTCACTGATTACCCAAATGTCGCGTGTGCTGCTGGCAGGCTCAGCCAAGGCGGCAGTGTTCAAATTATCGATTATTACCTCCGTATTTTCTGCCTTTCTCAGTAACACGGCCGTAGTGGCTGCGCTACTTCCTGCGATATCAAAACAAAACCAAATTGAACCGTCAAAGCTGCTTATTCCGCTTTCGTATGCGTCTATTCTGGGTGGCGTTACAACCTTGATTGGTACCAGCACCAATCTGCTTGTTTATTCACTTGCCGAGAACCAAGGGGTGCAAGGCTTAAGTCTGTTTACGTTCACAGGTATTGGATTGGTGCTGGTGCTTGCGGGCGCCACATTGATGAGCTTAAGCACGCCAAACAGCACATCGAATACATCAATAAAAAACACGCAGTTCGAGCCCACAAACGGCCAAGGCTATTTTCTGGAATCACGGGTCAAATCGGGCTCGAGCCTGGTGGGAAAAACCGTGGCCCAGAACGGCCTTCGTGGGCTGGAAGGCTTGTACTTGCTTGAAATCGTTCGTGAAGACCGCTTACTAAGCCCGGTGCGGCCAGATGAACTAGTGCAAGCGAACGACCGCTTGATATTTACAGGCGAAACAGACCGCATACAAACACTGCAACGATTTGACGGCCTTGAGGTGTTTGGGTCGGCAGCAGGAAAACTGCTAGAGAGTAATTTGGTGGAAGTCATTATTTCCAGCCAGTCAGAATTGGTGAACAAAACCCCCAAAGAAGTGGACTTTCGAACTTTATTTGATGCAGCTGTTGTGGGTATTCGCCGAGGTAACAAGCGTTTGACAGGGCAACTGGGGCGGGTTGAACTGAAAGTAGGCGACAGCCTTGTTCTAGCCGTAGGTTCCGACTTCCGTAACCACCGCAATATTGAGCGCAACTTTCACGTGCTTTCAGCCGAGCCACTGCAACCCAATTTGAGCAAAAAAGAAAACTGGATGACCCTGGGTGGTTTGGTACTGGCAATTGGATTGGCCACAACCAGTGTGATCAGCCTTCTGCAAGCCCTGATGGCGCTGACTCTATTTTTGATGATTGTGAAGCTACTTTCGCCCGCACAAATTCGGCGACGGTTTCCATTTGACTTGTGGATTTTAATTGGCTCGGCTTTGGTGATTGCACAGGTCATGACGAGTTCAGGTGCTGCCAGTTTGATTGCAGAGTATTCGTCGTCGGTATTAAGCCCGTTCGGAGTGATGGGCGCATTTATTTCCGTGTATGTAATGACATGGATACTGACTGAGCTGGTTACCAACTCGGCCGCTGCTGCCCTGGCATTTCCGATTGCCCTAAGCAATGCTGCGCAATATGATGCCGCTGCCTTGCCCTTTGTACTGGCTGTGGCGTTTGCCGCAAGTTCATGTTTTCTATTACCCAGTGGCTACCAAACACATTTAATGGTGATGTCGCCGGGGCGATACCGCACCATGGACTTCGTGAAAAAGGGCTTGCCAATGGCCCTACTTTACGGGCTTGTTTGCATTGCCTTGATTCCGGTATTTTTTCCTTTTTGATTTTATTTTGAGTATTTCTATATGAACGTATCTGTGGACGATTTGGTTTCAATTGCCAAACAAGCTGGCCAAGCCATTATGAAAATTTATGACGGCGAAATTGTGGTACAACAAAAGGCGGACGATTCCCCTTTAACACTGGCAGACCTTGAAGCGGACCGCGTAATTTGCGAAGGGCTACAAAGGCTTTACCCGGAAATTTTTATTCTTTCCGAAGAATCAGCTTCAGGTGAACTGGCCGATTACGACAATTTTTTTCTGGTTGACCCCTTGGACGGCACCAAGGAATTCCTGAAGCGCAACGGTGAATTTACCGTGAACATTGCTTGGATTAAAAACGGAATTGCTGAAGTTGCAGTGGTGTATGTTCCTGCATTGCAAGAGTGTTTCAAGGCAGACGCAACCGGTGCTTATGAAGAGCTAGAAAACGGCACATGGAAAACTCTTGGTACGAACAAAGCCAGAGTTGAAAAACTTCGAATTGTGGGAAGCAGATCGCACGGGGCCGAAGAGATGGAACAATGGTTGGCTACACTGACAGAGCCTTATGAGTTTTTGGCGGTGGGCAGTTCATTGAAATTTTGCCGGGTTGCGCAAGGCGTTGCGGACATTTACCCAAGGTTTGGCCCCACCTGCCAATGGGATACAGCTGCAGCGCAATGTATTGTTGAAAAAGCCGGGGGCACAGTGACAGATTTAAGGGGCACGCGCCTGCACTATGGTGTGTTGAGGGAAAAACTGAACCCATACTTTATTTGTAAGGCCTCACAAAATCATAAAACCTGAAATTGCCTTGAAGATAAAAACTGAAATTTCGCAATAATTCGATATTAATTGATAACCAAAAAACAAGAATGAAATAATCAAACAAGATTTTACACGAAATAATATCCCTTAAAAAAATATTCGCATATCGCTGTCGCAATCGAAAACCACCCACCAAGTTAACTTTTTTTTTAGATTTTTTACAAATAATTTCTCGAGACACCAACACATTAATAACTTATGGATTTTTAAAATTACTTTTAGCGGAATTTACTTCGATAGCAATACTTTCCTTAAAGACTCAAAATAGCAGCCAACTAAAGAAAAACACAATAACTTCCAACATAAATGCAAGAATCAATTTTTTCCAAATCGCACAAAAGGCAATTCGATCCATTTATACGATAGATACGAAAGCGGAAACATTACCAGGATTGACAGAGAAACTAAAGCAACAACTGCGTACTGACTAAGCCCCCCTCCAACAAAAACACTGCAACCGCCCACAATCAAGCTAAAAACTGGTATGTGCAACAAATAAGTAGAATATGACAATGTTCCCAAAGTCACTGTAAATTTATTCAAAGCCAAGAATCGTGCGATTAAAGCCAAATATTTAGGAAAATGAATTGATCCATTCTCATACAATGCAATCAATAGAAACACCATCCAGATCAGAAGCGCAAGATAATCTACAAATAAAAAACCTGCCGCCACCATCGAAAATCCTTTAATTTTGGCTAAACGATTCTCTTCAAAAAGGAAGCGACATCCAATCCCAATCAAAAAATGCGGCAAACCCAAAATTAAAATAGACGAATATTTCCAAGAATAAGCATTCTGCTCTTTAAAGAAAAAGATCAATAAACATAAAATTATAACTATCCAAAAAAATTTCCATCGACCTCTATTAATCAACCCAAAGATCAAAACTGGTGCAATGAGGTAAAATTGCCACTCAAGTGAAAGACTCCATGCTGGAGCGAGAAATGTGCTGCTCGAAAACTTTAAAATCTCTTCTGGAACTATTCCGTGCATCAATGTCAAGTGCAATACCATATGATATAAGTAGTTATTCTGCTCTTCCAAAACGCGATCTAGACGCATCTCGCCAGCATAAACCCAAGGATATGTAGTGTAAGCTTCAAGGTATAGTGGCTGAACTAATATAGCCACGAACAAAGAGATAATAAATATCGGGTAAACTCGCAACCACCTTCTCTTAATATATAAAAAATAAGTTTCTCTTTTTACCAACAATAGATGAGTTATAACAAAACCACTCACAATTATGAAAGTGTTTACAGCAGTAAAACCCCTCTCCAACAAAACCATTAAATAGTATAAGACGCCACCACCATCGACATTACGATACGACAAACCGGTTAACTGCATCGAATGACCAACTACTACCCACCAGGCCATCCACGCTCTTAAACTTTCGATTGTTTCAAATTTTTTCATGACCTAGCTATTTATAGAAAAATGATACTTAAAAACCATCCTTTCATGGATGCCTTATCTAGTCACTACCAAATAAGTCTCGCGAGTACACTTTGTATCCCACATCAACAAGATCTTCAATATGCCTGTTGCAGAGAACCAAATCCGCTTGTTGTTTGAACTGTTCCAGGTCGTTCACCACCCTGCTTCTAAAAAATTCCGGTTCTTTCAACACTGGTTCATACACAATTACCTCTATACCCTGAGCCTTGATTCGCTTCATGATTCCTTGAATTGCAGACGATCTGAAGTTATCGCTACCCGCTTTCATTACCAATCGGTAAATGCCCACCACTTTTGGATTCTTGGCGATGATGTCTGCCGCGATGAAATCTTTGCGGGTAGTGTTGGCATCTACTATAGCTTGAATCATGTTTTGCGGCACGTCGCTGTAATTGGCCAGCAGTTGCTTGGTATCTTTGGGCAGGCAATACCCACCGTAACCGAAACTAGGGTTGTTGTAGTGGTTGCCAATGCGAGGGTCTAGGCACACGCCGTCGATAATTTGTCGAGTATCTAGCCCGTGCCTAGCGGCATAAGTATCTAGTTCATTGAAGTACGCCACGCGCATGGCCAGGTAGGTGTTGGCAAACAGCTTGATGGCTTCAGCTTCAGTACTGCCGGTAAATAGGGTGGGTATGTTTTGCTTAATTGCGCCTTGCTGCAACAGGGAAGCAAACTGCTTGGCACGCTCGCTTTGCTCGCCCACTATAATGCGGCTCGGGTGCAGGTTGTCATAAAGGGCTTTGCCTTCACGCAAGAATTCAGGGCTGAAAATAATTTGGTTCGTATTCAGCTTGCTGCGCAGTTGCTCGGTGTATCCCACGGGTATGGTGCTTTTAATCACCATGGTGGCGTGGGGGTTGATGGCCAGTACATCTGCCACCACCGCTTCAATCGAGCTGGTGTTGAAGTGGTTGGATTCAGGATCGTAATCAGTGGGGGTGGCGATAATCACAAAGCTTGCACCCATATAAGCTTCTTCTTTTTGGGTGGTGGCCTTGAAGTTCAATGGCCTGTTGGCCAGAAAATCTTCAATTTCAGCATCGTGAATAGGCGACCTTTTCTGATTCAGCAAATCCACTTTGGCTTGAACAATATCTAAAGCCACCACCTCATTGTGCTGGGCCAACAGCATGGCATTGCTTAAGCCCACGTAGCCAGTACCTGCAATCGCTATTTTCATTTTTTATTTACTTCCCGTTCCAGTTCTTCAAGCTCGGCTTTCATCAATTCAAATTCCTGCCGCTTGCGAGCCAGAAAACGCGTGGTGATGGCAAGCTTGTTTGCAACTCCCTTGGGGGTAAGCTGGTACACATAGGCCAGTTTGTTGTCGCTGCGCATGAAGTTACCCACCTTGATCAAGCCGCGTTCTTTCAGCGCTTTCAGCTGGTAGTTGATTTGCCCCAAACTCACACCAAGCTCATCGGCCAATTCGCGCTGGGAAATGTCGGGCTTGCTTTCAATCAGGCGAAGCACGCGAAAGCGCACCTCTTCACGTTGTTGGTCTATTCGGTCTGACACAGGAATTAGGTTTAATTAAGAACAGCTTTTTGGGCACGCTACCGCCGTGTTGTACGCCGATCAACAGGCGGGAAACGCGGTTGGAAATGGATAACTGAAGGTGCGGCTGCGTTCAAAGTTGAACACTCCAAATAGTAAAGCCTGAAGCGTTACATGTCTATTACATTGCTGCACCGCACATACCTAATATTGACTACAAATAGCGTAGTTTTACCTATTTCATACCGACGGCTCCCCGCATTTGCGGGGGTAGTTTAGAGCGTTTCTGTATTGACCAAAATCAACTTCGGAAACAAACTTGAGTTCATGAAAATTTCCATTATTACTGCGGTGTACAACCGCGCCAGCACACTCAGCAGCTCGATCGATTCCGTTCAATCGCAGTGCTACCCCAACACAGAACATGTGCTGGTCGATGGCGCTTCCAGCGATGGTTCGGTTGAATTGATTCAGCAGCGCATGCGCGCGCACGATGTGTTTGTGAGCGAACGCGATGGTGGCATTTACGACGCGCTGAACAAAGGGCTGAAACTGGCCACTGGCGATGTAATTGGGCTGGTGCATTCAGACGACTTTTTGGCCAACCCGCATGTGCTGCGCGACGTAGCAGAGGCACTAAGCCAACCCGGTGTGCACGGGGTGTATGGCGATTTGCAGTATGTGTCGAAAGACGACACCAACAAGGTGATTCGCCATTGGGAATCGGGCCAATACCACCCCAGCAAACTAAAGCGCGGGTGGATGCCACCGCACCCTACCCTGTTTTTAAAGCGCGAGGTAATTGAGCAATGGGGCGGCTATGACACCAGCCTGCGCATTGCGGCCGATTACGACGCCATGCTGCGCTACCTGCACAAGGGGCAAATTCAACTGGCTTACATTCCGCGCGTGTTGGTCAAAATGCGGGTGGGCGGCGAGAGTAACAAGTCGCTTAAGAAAATTATGCAGAAAAGCCGCGAAGACATGACCGCCCTGCGCAACAACGGCGTGGGCGGTTTTGGCACCTTGGTGTTTAAAAACCTGAGCAAAATAAAGCAATTTTTTTAACTGCTCGCGAGCAAGCCTTGATTTGCCTTTCTGGTTTCGTCTAACTGCTTGGCGATTAAGGCGCTGGTTTCTTGGCTTAAACCTACCGCCTTGGCCAAGGTTTCAAACTGAGCAAGGGCATGAACGGTGTGTTCAACAATTTGCCTGGCTTCGCCCCAATTCGCAACACCTGCTGCAGCTGCCAGGCCCTGAACAGCCTTCAACGGCGGCGCTTTGCCAAACCCTGCAAATGCCGTGCTGTGCTCACCGTGGGGGTGGGGGCTAAAGGTGACATCGTAAAAAGGTGCAGGCTGCCAGTGGCCTTGGTCGTTCTGCAAAAACGCCCAGTTTTTGCTGTGGTCGTCTTGATTGCTCGCCAGCAAATTGAATACCGCGCGCCGAAATTGAAGCTGAGCTGCCGCGGGCGATTTACACAAGCGCCGGGTTGCTGAAATTAGCGTTAGGTAATCCAGACTGGGCAAGCGAAAGTCTGCACCCAACAGGCCACAAGCACTATGCATGTGCAAGCGGCCGGCCGGGCCCTCTTGATTGGAAACCCAGTCAAAACGCTTTAAAGCCAGCCAAGGGTACTCACGATTGGCATAGCCAGGTTGAACCAGAGTGTGTTGCGGCGGTTCAAGCTGAAGTTGCTCGGCAAGCAGCAAGTACACCGCTTCGCAAATACCTTCCTCATGGCCCAAGGGCAAACTTGCGGAAGTAAATTTAACCAACCAGGCTTCATCGCCCGCCCTGGATGCCGTGCTGCAGTTGGCCCAGTTGCCGGGTTGCGCATATATCAAGGCCTTGGGCCTTGCACCTCCCGAATTTCCGCTGACTACCAAGGCTTGCAGCACCTCCCCTGTTTGCCCCTCGAACACGGCTTGGGCTTGTTGGCCCAAGTCAGAAAGGTCAATATCGCTTTGTGTTATAGCTGCATATTGTGAATTGGGGGCGTACGCCAAGGCACCCACTGCACCCTGCCCAACAAAGGCCAGGCGGTCCATTTGCGTGAGCACGTTGGGCAGTATGCCATGCTGGCGAAACACGCGGCCTTGAAGCAACAACCCCCAGCCATCGGGCAGGCTATCGGCAAACACACCATGCAGGCCCTGGTGCGGGCCAGCCGGGGCTTGCTGAAGGGCCAATGTGTTATTCAGCGCGTAAGGCGACAAATTGCCGAAACGGCCCAAATAATTGTCGTGGTACTGAAAGTAAACGCCTTGCCTGTTTTGCGCCAGGGTGCCCACGTCAACTTCCTGGCCAGTTGACAGGGTGCGGCTTACATTCAGTTTTTGGATGGGTTTAAAACTCATCGGCCAGCACCTGTTCGATGGTTGTTGGGTGGGCTATGGTGTTGTTGTGCCGCTGATTAAGCAGCATGGCCAGGCGGTCTATGTTGTCCAGGCACTCCCAAAGCAGCAAAAACTGGCGTAGCGATATTTGGCCGGTGGTTTCAAACTTTTTAATGGTGGGCGCTGGCACAGTGCTAATTTTTTCCAATGCCTGACGAGACAGCTTTTGCTGCTTGCGCAGCCGCTGAAGGTGCTGGGCCAGCTGATTTTGCAGGTTGGTTTCAGTAGACAAACTGATATTCATTTAAGACACAATAGTATCCTTAAAACCTAATTATAACAATTTATGGATATTCTGGTGTCTATTTTACAAGTGCGTTTTAGTGCGCACGCCTGCGAAAGAAAATACCCAATACCAGCATGCGGCGGTACAGCCGCACATAGGCCACTACGCTGAACGCCAACCATGCCAACACCATGCCCAGGCTTTCTGGCCAGAACACGGCGCCCAGCATGGGCACTGCGGCGTAAATCCACATTAACGGGGAAGTGGCAGCATTGCGCTGCCAAGCCGGCGCATAAGGCAACAGTTTGCGGCTAACCACGCGGCGGTACACCAAGCTGTGTAAATGGGAAGCATCGGGCGCGCCAGGGTTGTGCCTGCGTTTGCGCGTGGTTCGGCGGTACACACTGAACAGTGTTTCAATCACCGGGTAACCGCACACCAGCAACATGGCCCATGGGCTTACGTCAACAGGATTGCGCATGGCCAGCATTACAGCCAGCATGGCGACGTAGTAGCCTAGGAAATAGGCCCCAGCATCGCCCAGAAACAGGTGGCCCTTGGGGTAGTTGATGAACAAAAAACCCAAGGTAACCGACACGCCCAGTAGCGCCAGCTGAATGATGACGAAGTCGTCTACACGCCACGCGATGGCGGCCAGCGTAAGCAACATAAGCACCACCACGCCACCAGCCAGTCCATTGAAACCATCAACAATATTCACGCTGTTGGCAATACCTGCCACGGCAAAGGCGGTGAATATGAGGCCGATTGGGGCCAGTGCCAGCAACAGGTCTACGCCCGGTACATTCACAAAACTGACCCAGTAACCAGTCAGCAATGCTGCGATTAAACCGCTGGCAATGGTAGCCAACAGGCGGGCTTTCACGCTAATGCGCTTGGTAATATCTTCAGCCAGGCCAAAGGCAAATGCTGGCAAGGCGCCCAACAACAACAGGCCCAACAAGTGTTGGCGGTTGCTGCCCACGGGCAGGAATGACCAAGCCGCAATTAAGCCCACGGCCAGCGCGATACCGCCAATGCGGGGCGTTGGAATGGTGTGAAATTTTTGGATGCCCTGGGGGGCATCGAGTGTAAGGCGGCCATGCCATTTTTTAGTTAATACAATAAACAAGGCCACCAGAAAGCTACATAACAGCCCTACCATGGCCGAAGGCCAATTCAGGCTTAGCGCCGCTGCTGTTTGCATGATGCTCCACACACATGAAACAGTGCTTGCGGGCAGGCAAGCACATTGTTTTATTTAAGTCATTAAAAATGCCCGAGGCGGCAAATTGCTACAGGTAATATTTCGTAATTATTGCACCTGCTTCATGGCAGGTTTGTGACACAGCACCTAAGGGTGAAGTATACGCCTGCCTTTGTTACACGTGTTACAGCCTTTTGGATTCAGCTAGAGGCCATTAATTGCTAACGGGCGAGTGGAGAATTGGTTGGCAGGAATTGAATGATTACCGCCCCACCAGTTGAATGGCCTGTTTGGCCATGGTAGTTACCGACAGGTGCAGCAGGTTGAACACCCAGCGAATGGTGGCCACTGAAGCATCGGCCAATGCATAAGTTGAGCGGCCCAGGTAAGCCATGATGGCATTGAGCATGCCAGCTACCTCTTTGGCCTGTTTGTGGCTGGCTTGGGCGTAGCGGGCGAGTATTTCCGAGAGCTGATCCAATACCGTGAATGCCCCCGTGCCGTAATGGCTTACGCTGAGCAGGCTTTGCGCGCCCAAGCGGCTCAGCATGTCGTGAATGGCTTTGTTGATCAGCTTGAGCAAGCGCCCACTGAACATGGCACCCGGCATTTTGGCGAGTTGTTCAAACTGCCCTGCTTCCTTGTTGTTGGCTGGGTACAGGGAGTTTTCAAGCTGCTGTTGTTTGCTCAGGCTTTGGCTTTGCATTTGTTTCCAACTGCTGTTGACCATGCTGCCATAGCCATTGGCCAGCATATGCTGCATGGGATTAATTTTCAGCATGCCGGCTTCTAGCAAGTAAGTGCCATGCACATAGGGCGAGTGCACGAAGGGATAGCACGGCACCATGGTGACAATGTCTGCCTCGTTGGCCACGCGGTACACATGGGCCACTTTCATTTTTTTACTTAGGTGCTCGGCATATGGCACCATACCCACGCGGGGTGCAGCCACGGTGTACAGGTAAGAATTCAAGCCCAGTTCGGCACAAGCCGCTGCATTGAGGTTGGCCAATGCCCCGCCCAGGCTGTGGCCCATGCAGTGCACTGCGGTGGGCTTGAAACCAAGGTTTTGTTGCTTGATGAATTCATTAAGCTGCTGAACATAGCTTTTGAATGTGGTGCCAAAGCCTTTGTGAATGGCGTGGCCAGTGGGGCCAGGGGTAGGAATGGCGTTGATGTCGGTACCAGCATCAGCCCAAGTGGCTGTGCCACGGGTGGCGATGACGATTTCGCGGGAGCGACCACCATTGAGCTGAGCCATGAAGCCGAAGCCGCTGGGAATGGGGGTGGTGAGACCGGAGGAGGCGGTGATTGGCTTGAGAGTCTCAACATTCACAAAAGGCAGCGCATTTGCTAAATCCCGTTTTACAACTTGAGAGAAGGTTCTCTTGAGCTCGTAGGCCTTGTCGGACAAAACAAAGATTTGAGTCGGATTTAATTCATTCATAGAGGTTGATTCCCGTTGTGTTGGCAGCGCACGATGCGCCCAAATGAAAACTCTTCAAACTTTGCTAGATCACAGTTAATTCGAATGACGCCATCGTTTGATTCCGTGCCTAAATTAAAGTCGTGTTTGCTGTAAGACCAAATTGTGTAAGGCTTGCCTTCATACAAGGCCTCAATCACCTGAGAGACTCGAGGATTGGCAGACAACAAGTCAGGCCTTAAGAATCGACGCTCAGCGACAGGTTGAAATTGAAAGCGACCTTCAGAGTCTGTTTGAACGTGGTCTTGATACTCACCATTCTCAAATCCGCCACTTCGCAACAGTCGAGTCACCTTTAAGTTGTCCAATGGCTTTCCTTGCCAATGAATAAACCCTTCGATGGGCGAGCAGTAAACAATTTTTCTGAACACAAAGGCCTCCGAGGAAACGGGAGTAAGGGGCAGCAGCAATACCAAAACGAACAAGATGCGGTACATGGTCAAAGCCTGCATGTTTTGAACAAACGAGCACGCTAGCACTGGGTGGGGCGGGAGGCAAAAACAGGGTTGAGTACGTAATCAGGATGGGGGTTATTGCGACTAAATATTGCGAGAAAGTACAACTACCTACGTGAAGCCCACTGAGGTTTGATCCACCGATGCTGGATCCATTCGAGGTTGGTGTGAGTGGGGATAGGCGGTGATAATATCGCCATTCAGTTTAATCATCTACAAAAGGACTTTGGTTTGGCTAAATACCTAGTCACCGGCGGTGCAGGATTTATCGGGTCGCATTTGGTCAGTGCATTGAACGGCCTTGATCACCAGGTCATTGTTCTTGACAACCTTAGTAGTGGTCGGCGTGAGAACATTGAGAATTGGCTTGGACCAAACACGTGCTTGGTGGAGGGTGATATCCGTGACCAATCGTTGGTTGAAAACCTGCTTGCAGAAACAGCAGGGGCATTTCACTTGGCCGCTTTGGTCTCTGTTCCGCAGTCAATTGAACGCCCAACAGAGTCGTTCAGCATTAATCTGGAAGGAACATTGAATCTTCTGGAAGCCAGTAGAAAGCAAGGCAATAAAAAAATTGTGTTTGCCAGCTCGGCTGCGGTTTACGGAAACAGGCATTCATACCCCGTTTCGGAAACTATGGCGGGACAACCTATATCACCGTACGGCCTGCACAAATTGATGTGCGAACAACACGCTGAACTGTTTGCAAATTTGTACAACGTGAATTCTGTCGGCATGCGGTTTTTTAATGTTTATGGCCCCCGCCAAGACCCATCTTCACCCTACTCTGGAGTAATTTCCATTTTTATTGATCGATTACGCAGAGGACTGGCCCCGACCATTTACGGCGATGGCAGCCAAACTCGTGACTTTGTGTATGTGGGTGATGTTGTTCAAGCATTGATCAAAGCGATGAACAGCAAAAAACAAGGCTTTGCGGCTTACAACGTTGGCAGGGGCGAGAGCGTTACAATTAACATGCTGTGGCAAATTTTGTGCGATGTTGTGGGTACCAACTTACCCGCGAAACTTGGACCGGCCCGAGAGGGCGAGATACACACGTCCTTGGCGAATATTTCAAAGATTGAAGCTGAACTAGGCTACAAGGCAGAAATAACCTTGCAAGAAGGTTTGATAAAAACTTACGAATGGGCAACCCAATGAACAATAGAAAAGGCATTTTGCTGGCTGGTGGGTCGGGCACCCGCTTGTACCCAGTGACTACGGCAATTTCAAAACAATTGATGCCGGTGTATGACAAGCCCATGGTGTACTACCCGCTGAGCACCTTGATGTTGGCAGGTATTCGTGAAGTGATGCTGATTTCAACCCCGCAAGACATACCCTTGTTTAAAACCTTGCTTGGCGACGGTTCCCAGTGGGGAATGAAAATTGAGTACGGGATTCAACAGAACCCGGATGGTTTGGCACAGGCCTTTCTGATTGCTGAAGATTTTATTGATGGCAACCCGAGTTGTTTAATTCTTGGAGACAATATTTTCTACGGTCACGCCCTTGCAGAACAGTTACATACAGTGAGTAAACATGATGCGGGCGCTACAGTATTTGCCTACCATGTACACGACCCGGAACGGTATGGCGTAGTTAGTTTTGACGATCAACAACGTGCAATAGACATTGAGGAAAAACCAAAGAAACCCAAGAGTAATTATGCGGTGACTGGTCTGTATTTCTACGATCACCAGGTATGTGAAATTGCACACACAATTAAACCCTCAGCAAGAGGGGAACTTGAAATTACCGATGTCAACAAGCGCTACCTGGAAATGGGCCAATTACAAGTTGAAATTATGCGCCGTGGATACACTTGGCTGGACACAGGTACGCATGACAGCTTGTTGGATGCGGCTTCGTTTATTCACACCATTCAAAGGCGGCAGGGCTTGATGGTGAGTTGCCCTGAAGAAATTGCCTTTATGCAAGGTTGGATTAACGAGGAGCAAGTGCGCAAACTCGCGAAGCCTTTGGTGAAGAACGAGTACGGCAAGTATTTGATGGGATTACTGGGCAAGTGACCATTCGTAGAAGTCGTGGCAAATGGTACGCCCACCGAACATTTCTTTTTGTAGGCAAAGCCCTTCATTAAGATGGGTTCCCTGCTGTTCAGTAGAAATGCCGAAACTGAAGTAGTCGAGATCTGCAAACTCTTGTTGGATTAGGTGGGCTAGCAACAAGTCGAGCGCACCACATTGCAAACCTTGGTCTGAATTGAACATGTACTGCGTGTGCGCAGTTTTTCGATCAACAAAAACCAGTACACCCGCCAATAGTGTGCCGCCGAGAGTGGCATTGAACAGGCGAATATTGTTCGGGAAACGGCCATTGAGCAAACTCATTTCATCGGCAGAATGAACTGGCTTAACGCCGTGCCGTGATTGCAATACTTGTTGTCCTAATTGAAAGAAGCTGGCGAAATTTGTACCTTCCGATACTTCGACACCAGCTTGCACACCTTTCTTGATTCCTTCTTTCTTGCCTTTCGAGAACCTGAGTTGACTGGGTAAGTGAATAACAGTGGACGCATCGCGGCGAATCAGTTTTGCCCCCATTTGATGAAGGCAATAGAGATCTTCCGCAGCGGGCATGGTGTGGTAAATAGGAGGTATTGCTTTGTACAAAACAGAATTAAAACCGGCTGCATGCAGGTATTTGCCAATTAGTACAAACCAGTCGCGAACCTGACTCAGCTTTGCGTCGCTGGTGACGACCAAGCCGCCATAAGTTAGCCCACCATGTGACACCAATTGTTGGTCATGAGCACTTCCCGCGAGCACAGCATGAATGTTACCTTTCTCGTCTAGAATCAAGAGCGAGTGATCTTGAAATCGATCAGCATGGTATTCCATGTAATCTCGATCAAATAGAAAGGTGCCATTTTTTGACTTGGCTACAAACTGATTCCAGCGGGCCTTATGGCCTGGCGAGTACCGAACGACTTCCATTATTCAGTCGACTCCAGTTCGGCCCATCCAAACCCTTCTAGTCCCATGTTGTTGCCGTTGTAAAACATCAACGTTTTGTCATTCACCTGCAGTAACGCGGGGTAACAGAGATGTTTACTGTCCCAACCCTGAGGGGCGAGAGAAATACCCAATTGATCATCAATTCGAGTCCAGTGCAAACCGTCGTCAGACTTGGCAAGTCCGGGGAAGTAGTCGCCTTGCGGAGTACCCCAGGTGAAATGCATGTAGCGCTGACCTTTGACAAAAAATACTCTGGGCCGTCCTATTCGGTACTCATCGCCAGACAGTGGAATGCAGGGTTGAGTTTCCTGATCAAAATGAATGCCGTTAGCGGATGACACGTGACGGATTTGATAACGAGGATAGGGTTTACCGTCGATTAACTCCCAGCCGTCATCACAGGCGTACCATGCACGAAAGCGACTGTTCTCTAGATGAACGCTGTGAATTGCCCGAATGTAAATTCCCTCGTTGGCACGATCAAGTACGGGGGCAGCGGACACGCGCTTAAAACTGTCGCCACCATCGGTACTGACAGCCAGTCCACTGAATGCTAAAAACTTGGCTTTGGCAACCAGCTGAAAACCCACGTAATACATATGAAGTGATTCGCCAACTTTAATGACATCACCAAGTATTACTCCATTGTCGTCAAATGCACCGGGTTGGCCAATATCCAACGCGGGGGTTTCGGAAACACGAAGTACTTTGCCCGGGTTGTTGGAGTCGACATCAACAAACCCGATTCGGCTTACCCCCTGAGAATCACGAAACCCTGCATAAACCCTTATGGTGTCTGGATTCAACAAAATAGGGGTGGGTGTAAGTGCACTGTTTTGTGCCCAGCTGGGCGTACCACTTGGACCATAAATATGGCCTTTTTTTTGCCACTTCATTCGCCGTCCTTGATGCGAAACAATCTGCGAGCACCTACTTTGGAGGCCTCTGTACTTGGGGCCTGTATCAGCTGGCCTGCCTCGGTACTTTTTTGAATCAATGCACCTGCGCCAATGAAGCAGTCTTCGCCCAAGGTAATGTTATTGATCAAGGTTGAATTAACGCCCAAGAAACAGTTTTCTCCGATTTCGCAATAGCCAGAGACAACTACTTGAGAGGCCAGGAAACAATGATCGCGAATAACCGTGTTGTGCCCGATGTGATTGCCACTCCAGAGCACGATGTTATTGCCTAACTTCACGAAGGGCTGAAGTGTGTTGTCTTCGAATACGAAACAGTTTTCGCCAATTTCAACGTTGCGCCACACAAAAGCACGTGGGCTAACGTAACTGGCCAACCGGTATCCCTTGGCTTTGGTTTCAAGGTAAAGGCGCTTTCTAATTCTGTTGAGTTTGGTTGAGCTGATCGCAACAAAAGCTTCTACCTCTTGAGGAGAATATGAATTTTGTAATTCTTCAAAGGGCACCACAGGTAACCCACACTGTTCTTTCTCCTTCAGGTAGGCAGACTCTACGGAGAAGGCCACTACCTCGTAGTCAGTATCAACAGTGAAGTACTCATAGGCGATCAGTGCAGTTTCTCCTGCACCAACGATTACCAGTTTTTTGTTTTTGCTCATTCCTTATCCCCGAAATTGTATGACTCGCAGGCCGAGGTGAAAAAGCCGGTTTAGCTTGGCCAGCAACCAAGACAGTTGATGCGAGTTTTTTTGTTGCAAACGATAAGGCAAAGTGCGGAACCAGAGGTAGTTTCTAAGCCAAGGTATCGCCGTATCTGCGTAAATATCTGACTCTGTTCTTGCACAATCTGAGCGAATCAACATTTGATCTACTCCAGGTGTGTATTGATTCTCTCCGCGCCCGCGAAAACGATAAAGATGCACCACGTTGTGCATGTACCCAAAGCGTTTCGTTTCAGCAATTTTAAGGGCTGACCAGCGATCTTCCAGCGAATACTCGCTGGGGTACGGACCAAAACTTCGAAATACCTTTGTTTTTCCAAACAAACGACACCACGGTAAACCCCAAACGTAGATTAAATCGAGCATCAAAAAGAACTGGATTTTGAACAGAATATTTTGAAACCCGTTAATAACGCGCGCCTTGATGGTACTGCCTTGCAAATCGATAATTGCACAATTACCCCATACAAAATCTTTGTCAGAATTGCGCAGCATGTAGTTGCGTTGCAAATCAATGGCCTGGGGTGCCAACAAATCGTCTGACGCGAAATGTGTGAGGTATTCACCGTTGGCCAAGGCAACCAACTTATTGAGGTTGCCATTGATTCCAAGATTCACTTCGTTCTCGATTAGCTGCCAAGACTCAAAATGATGCCCATGCTGCTCAAGCCATGTTCGACAAACCTGAATGGAATTGTCTTTGGATTTGTCGTCACAAACAATCAACTCAACCTTTGACACGTCAGATTGCAACAGACTTTCCAGTGCAGGAACTACAGTGGCTTCATGGTTGTACATAGCAACCATGACCGTCACAATTCCTTTTTTTTCGTGTGAACTCATTTTTTACATAACCATTTTCGAGGGTAGGTCTTTAACAATTACCAGCCAGCAATAAAACCAGAATAAAGCGGAGTTAAGCGCCTGAGCAAGTAAAACCCCTTCGATTCCATGATCGGCGCCAAGCCAGAACCCAAGTATCAGGAAACTGAGCCCAAACAGAAGCTCGGCTAGGACATACCATTTCACCATGGCTTTACCGAGCATGACAAAACCGAGTACCCAGCTTCCAATCTTGAGGAAATCTGCCAGCAATTGAAGCGGATAATACACTTCCATACCGGCGAAACTTGAATCAAAAAGAATCGGCGTAATTTGAAAACGCAGAAGGTAAATTGCCATTGCCATTAAAAAAGCAGCAGGCAAGGCGAGTTGGTAAACCTTGATGATTTCTCGCTTGAGGACAGACCAGCTTTGCGTTTCCGACACTCTGGGCAACAGGTATACGCTGAGCGTTGTAGTAATGAACATAAGGTATACATCGCTAATGCGAGTAACCGCATGCCATTGACCTACTGGGCTGGCACCCTGAGTTTCGATCAAGAAATTTCGTATTGCAATTTGAACCGCAGGTGCAACCAATGCACCCACCAAGGCCATGAGACCGAAGCCCAGCAATTTGCGTAGCTCGGAAACATCAAAACTGGCCAATTGAAACTTGAGTTGGAACCAGGGTTTTTTAAGTAGTACAACAATGGTTAACAAACCCACAACGGCCTGGCTGATTGCAAGAGCAACCAACGCGCCATACAGGCCTTTCCACACGGCCAAAAGCGAAGCGATGGCTGCACCCAGAATTGACAGTGCAATGTTCAAGCTAACGTAGTTGACGACTTCTTTGCGGCCATTGAGAACAGCCAAACCCAGGCAATTGATGGCGAGTAAGGGTAGCGCGGCAGCAAGCCAAAAAAAGACGGACTGAAATTCGTCGCTACCCAACAACTGAAGAGAAAGTTGCCTGGAAAATAGAACAAGCACAACACCACAGAGAAGGGCCACTCCGAGACCGAATACGAAGGCAGTGGACCACAAACGATTTTGTGCAGCTTGGTCAACGCCGTACTCGGCGGTGTACTTCGTGACGCCATTCTGGATAGCCTGCCCAGCCAACGCTGACACAATAACCAGCGCCTGCTGAAACTGACCTATTAATGCATAACCAGAGGGCCCCACATAAATAGCCAACACTTTGTTCAAGCCAAGTGCGGTCAGAATTTTAACAATGACCGCGATGGCGTTGAGCAAACTGGTTTTGATAAGCCCCACGATTGGCCTTTGTCTTAGCGGAAAAAACTACACACAGACTGAATGACGTGTTCAATTTGTGACTGTGTCATGGTGGGGTCGACCGGCAGGCTTAGCACTTCCTCTTGCAATACTTCAGCCAAGGGAAAGCTACCTTTACCCAGGTGCAAGTGCTGATAGGCTTTTTGCAAGTGCGGCGCAACGGGATAATGAATGACGGTACCCACACCACACGCATTGAGATGATCTACCAACGCTGCACGTTGCGATGAGCGAACCACATACAAATGCCATACTGGTTCTTGTGCCGCATCAAACTGAGGCAAAGTGAGTGGCAAACCTTTGAGGCCTTCGGTGTATTGCTTGGCAATACTTTGTCGAATTTGATTTTGACGATCCAGATCGCGAAGCTTGATTCTCAGAAATGCGGCTTGCAATTCGTCGAGACGGCTGTTGTAACCAATTTCGTCGTTGAAATACTTGGTGGCGGAACCATAGTTGCGAAGCGTTCGGATCCTTTCATACAAGGCGGGATCATTGGTGGTGACAGCACCACCATCGCCCAAAGCCCCCAGATTCTTGCCTGGATAAAAACTGAAACCCGCTGCATGGCCCAAACCACCAGCACGCTGTCCCGATACACGTGCACCATGTGCTTGCGCGGCATCTTCGATAACCTTTAAGTGGTGTTGCTTGGCCAGAGCCTTGATTGGACCCATGTCGGCAACCTGCCCGTACAGGTGAACAGCAATAATTGCTTTGGTGCGCGGCGTAATCGCTTTCTCGATTTGCGTGGGGTCAAGATTGTAAGTGTGCGCGTTTGGCTCAACGCCGACCGGGGTTGCACCAACATGGCTCGCAGCCAACCAGGTGGCTATATAGGTGTTGGTAGGAACAATAACCTCGTCGCCTGGGCCAATATCCATGGCTTTCAAGATCAGAATGAGCGCATCAAGTCCGTTGGCTACACCCACCGCATGAGGAACTTCGCAATAAGCCGCGAACTCTTTTTCAAATGCCTCAAGTTGAGGCCCCATGATAAACCAACCGTAATCTAACACCGCTTGCTGGGCTAAGGCGAATTCGGTTTGGTATTGGCGATTGATTGCGCCCAGATTTAAAAAAGGTACTTTCATGATTGACTGGCTTTAAGAAACTCGTCGTAATTGCGGTAGTAATCTGACTCATCGTACTGCTCTGAAGCAAGCACCATACATACCGAACCAGAGGAGAAGTTGTACAAGTCACGCCAAATCATCGGGGGAATGTAAAGCCCGTAGTAGGAGCGATTCAGGTGAAATTCCTTCTTCTGTTTTCCATCATCCAGCAACACTGAAAAACTACCAGACATGGCAATCATGAGTTGGTGTAAAGCCTTGTGACCATGGGCAGCCCGACTTTCACCGCCAGGTACGTCATAGAGGTAGTACACCCGCTTGATATCAAATGGAATGTGATTTTGTCCTTCAACGAAAGTAAGGTTGCCCCTTGGATCCGAAATTTTGGGCAGTTCAATAATTCGACATTCACTGACTGACATGACCCGCCTCCTGAAGATGGAAATTGGTTTGATCATTGGCCACATCAAGTAGTAGCTTTTTGGCGCCGCTTTCTTGATGCGCATTTAATTGTTCAAACAATTTTGAGAACACTTGTACCCATTGCTCTGCGCTCAGCCCGGCCTCGTGTGCACGCATAATTTTCGGATGCGCTGTTTTCTCAGCCCCCGCGCTGTCGATCAATAACTCTTCGTATAACTTTTCGCCAGGACGCAAACCAGTGAACTGAATTTCAATATCGCCTTTGCCGTCTGCCGTTCTTTCTGCAAGCCCGGCAAGGCTGATCATTTTTTTTGCGAGATCAACAATTTTGACGCTTTCGCCCATGTCGAGCAAAAACACTTCGCCGCCCTGCGCCATGCTGCCAGCCTGAATAACCAGTTCAACCGCTTCGTGAATGCTCATGAAAAAGCGATTTATTTCAGGATGTGTCACCGTGATTGGCCCACCCTTTTGAATTTGCTCTTTGAACAAAGGAATAACGCTGCCAGAAGAACCCAACACATTGCCGAAACGCACCGCGCAAAAAATGGTTTTACTACTTTTGCCTTGCTGTTGAAGTGCAACCTGCTGAATGGCCAGTTCGGCCCAACGTTTGGTGGAGCCCATTACATTGGTGGGCCGTACAGCTTTGTCGGTAGATATAAGGACAAAGGTTTCTGAACCGAATTCCGCTGCGGCTTTGGCAACGTTTTGTGTGCCCAAAATATTGTTTTTAACGCCTTCGGAAATATTGCTTTCGACCAAAGGCACGTGCTTGTGGGCGGCTGCGTGATAAACCGTTTGAATGCCATGGGTTTGGAACACATATTGAACCAAAGCCGCGTCGGCCACAGACCCCAAGCATGGAACCACTTGGCAGGTATTCAAGCCCTCTACTTTACGGTGAACCTGGTATAGCGCTGGTTCGCTGTGATCAAGCAAAATTAATTGCTTGGGCGAAAGCGCTGCAATTTGGTGACAAAGTTCAGAACCAATACTGCCGCCAGCACCAGTGACCAACACCACTTTGCCGGTGATGCACTTGTGAAGCAGTGCAGGGTCAGCCGCAATTGGATCGCGACCCAACAGGTCGCCCACGTCCACCTCACGCACTAAACTAACCAGGTTGCGACCGCTCACAATGTCGCTTAGGCCGGGAAGAATTCGAACCTTAAGGCGGTGCTGCTCAAGCAGTTCAACCACTTCGCGGCGCTTTTCGCTACTGACATCAGGCAGGCATACAATAACGCTGGACACCTCGTAGTGTTCAATCAACCAAGGCAATTGATTCACGCTGTGTACGCGAAGACCACCAAGGTCTTTGCCAACAAGACTGGGGTTGTCATCTACAAATGCAGCGGGAAATAGTTTGTCGCCTTGCAACAGGCTTGTGGCCAATTGATGCCCAGCCTGCCCTGCACCGAAAATCAAAATTTGCTCGTTGCCAAAACGCTTGCGCAATGGCAACCACAATAACCAGCGTGCGCCAAAACGCGTGGCCGCCACAAAACCGGTTGCCAGCATGAAATAAAGCAGGGGAACCGAACGAGGCACGCCCTCAAGCCCGCGCATTTCGGTCATGAAGGCAACACCGGTCCACAACAGGGTTGCCACGCCCATTGATTTAACTATGGCCAACAAGGCCTGCTCGCCCACATAACGAATAACAGAGCGGTACAAGCCGTTAACTACAAAAATGGGCGCCGCAATAACGGGCGCGAGCAAAAACAACGCAAATTGCTCGGCAGAGGGCTCGTACCAATACCCCAGGCGCAAACAATAAGCCCCCCACACGGCAAAGAACAAGCTGATGAAATCGACCACAATGGTGATGATTTGTTTGGTGCTGCGCGGCAACGCGGTTGCTACGCGCGACATGCGCACCGCTGCGTTGTTGGGTTTACTCATGGTTTGACCGCCTGCGCCATGACACGCTGAAGTACGCCACAGGTTTGATCAATATGCTCAGCCGTCAAGGTGGGGTGCACCAAGAACATGAGGCTTGTTTCGCCCAAACGCTGCGCGTTGGGCAGTCTTTTTTCTGGCCTGAAGGGTGTTGAGTCAAATGCCTTTTCAAGATAAACCTCGCTGCAAGAGCCCGAGTAGCAAGGCACGCCTTGTGCGTTGATTTCAGCAAGTATGCGATCGCGACTCCAGTCGGCTTTGAGGGCCGAGGGCTCGATGAACACATAGGCTTTATAAGCCGCGTGTTCTACACTCGAAGGAATTCGCGGCACGCGCAAACCCGCAATGCCGCTAGCATGCTGCCAAATGCGTGTGGCGTGTTGCAAACGTGTGGCGTGCCACTGAGGCATGCGGCGCAACTGAATTCGACCAATTACGGCCTGAATTTCAAGCATGCGCCAGTTGGTACCAAAGCTTTCATGCAGCCAGCGAAAACCGGGGGGATGCTGCCGGTTGTACACTGCGTCATAACTCTTACCGTGGTCTTTCAGGGACCAAACCCGATCCCACAGTTCAGGATTGTTGGTGGTAACCATACCGCCCTCACCGCCCGTGGTCATGATTTTGTCTTGGCAAAAAGACCAGGCTGCAATGTCGCCAAACGAGCCTACTGCCTGCCCATCGCGCAGGGCGCCATGCGCTTGCGCACAGTCTTCGATCAGGTACAGGTTTTCTGATTTCGCAATATCGGCCAGGCCTTTCATGTCGCAGGGCCAACCTGCAAGGTGAACACAGAGAATTGCCTTGGTTTTTTTGGTCAACACCGGCCTTACTGTGCAGGGACAAATATTTTGAGAATTGGGGCAAACATCGGCAAAAACTGGTGTTGCGCCTGCTTGCACAATACTACTGACGGATGCGAGAAATGTACGAGAAGTAACAATGACTTCGTCACCCGGGCCGATGCTCAATGCTTTTAAAGCAGCATCCAGCGCCAGGGTGCCATTGGCCAGGGCAACGGCGTGGCGGGTTTGAGAGAATGCAGCAAATTCGGACTCGAAATGCCGACATTCCTGCCCGGTCCAATAATTGACTCGATTGCTCAGCAGCGTATCGCGAATAGCGTCTGCTTCTTCGATGGTGAAACTGGGCCAGGATGGAAATGAGGTGTCGAGCATGTTTACACCTTGGGCCGCGCGGGGTTGCCCACGACCACGGCACCAGCAGGGACACTTTTTGTAACCACAGCACCCATGCCCACCACTGCACCACGCCCGATTACCAAAGGTTTGCCGGGCAAGCCTTGTTTGATCATTGCGCCAGTGCCTATGTAGGCGTGGTCTTCAATGACGACATTGCCGTTGCAATGAACACTGGGTGCGAATGTGACGAAGTTGCCAATGATGCAATCGTGCTCTACATAGCTGTATAAATTGGCGTGGAAATGTTTGCCAATTTTGATGTTGCTGGTGAAGGTCACGAAGGGGCTCAGTATCGCGCCCTCTGCTATTTCCACTTCGTCCATTTCAACCACGTTGTGCGCGCGCGCCTGCACAAAACCGATACCGTCGGATGTACAACGAAGGGCGAGCTTTTCCCGAATGGCGGAGTTGGCAATGGCCAAACACACTTTTTTGCTGCCTGCTGAATGCTTTAAAAACTCGGCATAGGTAAGGCATGCATGACCATTGAGTGCTTCTGCGGGTGGGTTGTCATCGACAAACACCAATTCGGCGCTTTGCGCATGCTGTGCACGAAGCAAAGGCATGACACCCCTGCCGCAACCGCTCGCTCCGTAAACACCAATCAAATTTGCCATATCAATTTTTTCCTGACCCGGTGAATTTGGTGACCGTGGCCTGTCCTTCTTGCTGAATGCCCTCGCGCTTCAACACTTTGGCTGCCGTGAGGACAATAATTTTCATGTCGAACCAAAACGATTGATGATCGACGTAATACACATCAAGCTGAAAGCGGGTTTCCCAATCAATTGCATTGCGACCGTTAATTTGCGCCCAACCTGTGACCCCGGGCCGAACCTCGTGCCGCCGGTATTGCTCGGGGGTGTACAAAGGCAAATATTCCATCAACAAGGGCCGGGGCCCTACCAAGCTCATGTCACCTTTGAGAACGTTCCACAACTCGGGCAGTTCATCCAGACTCGTAGAGCGCAACAATGCGCCAAATGAGGTTAAACGGTCGGCATCGGGCAGGTAATGACCCGATTCGTCTTTTTGTTCGGTCAAGGTTCGAAACTTGACCATTTTAAAAGGTTTGCCGTGCAAGCCGGGACGAATTTGAGTGAAAAAGATTGGACTTCCCAGCTTTGTACGTACCAATAACGCCACAAGCAGCAAAATTGGGCTAAATGCGACCAATACGGACAAGGAAACGATTACATCGAATAGTCGCTTCATGGCTGCGCCACCAGATAATTGACCAGAAATGTGGACACAGCATGTTGGGAGAACTGAACCAGTGCTCGTTGCCGCGCTGCTTCACCCATCAGTGTTCGCTTTTCAGGATTTGCAGCCAGAAACAACAACGCTTCTGCAAGTTTGTTTTGATCGCGTACCGGCACCAACAATCCTGTTTCCCCATCTACTACGGCATCGGACAGGCCATAAATATTCGTGGCGACAGTGGGTGTACCACAGGCAGCAGCCTCGATGACCACGGTTCCAAAACCTTCCCGGTAACTGGGCAGAACAAACACATCTGCCGCGGCCATGTAGGCCTCGGGTTGACTGGTTTTACCCACAAACCGAACCTTGGGGTGAGGCGCTGCAGATTGTTCCATATTTTCTTCATCTGGCCCAACAACCAGCAAAGAACAAGCGGCGAATTGTTGGTTGACCTGCTCGAATGCCTGAAGCAGTTCACCAATTCCTTTGTCACGGGTTAAACGTCCCACAAATACAAACAGAATATCGGCTTCGGGCACACCATGTTTTTGACGCACGGGAAGTAAATTGACAGCCGATGGTGAAAAGCGCTGAGAGTCAACACCAGAAATGGAGCCTTGATGAATGCAACGTATGCGCCCCTTGGGAGCGATGCGCTGACTTTCGAGAAAATCAATTTGACTTTGACTGTCGGCCAAGGGGGCCGTGGTGATGGTGGCGATAAGGCGATCAAGCGCCTTCAAGGCAAACCTGACAAACCCTGTGCGGGTAGCCCAGACCTGACCAGTAAAAATGTGAACGCGCACAGGAACACCGTTAAGCCATGCTGACAAGGAACCCAACAGGCCTGCTTTTGGCGTGACGGTGAGCATGACTTGAGGTGCCAACCCGCGAACCAGACGGGCCATGGTCAGCAAACAGGCCAGATCGCTGAAGAGAGAGGGTTTTCTGCGTATGGGCAAATTAACAAACCCAAGGGAGGACAATGCAGGGTGTTTCTCGATGAACGCCTGCCATTCGTTGTTCAAATTCGGGAACATGACGGTGATGTCAAACTGCTCCGAAAGGTATTTGAGGTGTGTGATTAAGAATGCATCGATGGTGAGTGGTGAGGCTACGGCCAACAATAGCTTAGGCTTCATGCGATGCCCTTTTTATTTTGCCAAGAATCTCGTTCAGCTCATTTTGTAGTTGAGGAGATACTGGTGAATTTCCACGAAGCATCAACATTAAACGATTCAATTTAAGCAAGTGCAAACCATATGCAATTACCAGCTTGGACAACTGCAAAATACCGAAACTTAATCTCAGCCAAACCGGTATATTCAGTTGGCGACTTAATGTAATAAATTTGAACTTGCTGAGATAGACATGCTTAAGTTTGCTGAATTGCACATTGCCTTCTTCTCGATAGATATAAAGATATTCATTCAGCGCCTCGACACGAAGATCTCCTCGACTGGCAGCAGTTACAAACAACTCATAATCCTCAATCCTTTTTGAAGCTGGATTGTAGCGATTCCTCAAGTACCAGGATTTTCTGACCAGAATTGAAGCATGAACAATTTGACAACGGCCATGAACCACATCTTCTAGGGTGAGTGGGTGGGGAATGATCGAATTTCTGGCCCCTTTGAGCTCAAGTTGATTGGTAACGGAATAAAGACCGGTACACACCAAGTCGATCGAATCGTTCTCTCGCAACGCCTTTAGTTGTTTTTCCAGACGTTGGGGATGCATTAAATCATCTGCATCCATTCGCATGACGAATTCATATTTTGCTTCGTCAACAATCTGGTTGAGCCTCGCAGGCAAGCCTTTGTTGACGCCGTCAGATAACACTCTAATCCTTGGATCCTGAATCGACTTGGCGATGGTCAATGATTGATCGCGACTTCCATCATCAATCAAGATGAGTTCCCAGTCGCTCACTGTCTGGGCAAGGACCGATTGCACTGTTTCCAGAAGGGTGGCTTCTGCATTGAAGATCGGAATACCGATGGTGACCATTTAGCTGTCGCTCGCTTGATGGTTAGCTGCTGCCAAAAACCCGGAAACCAGAATCATGTAAAGCGTGCGCTCGGCGCTGTCGAGCAAGAAAGAATTGAATAAATTACCAAAAGCAAACACTGCGAACAAGGCTGCACTGGCCAACCTTTCGGGCTCCGTCAGCCGATAGATGGACAGGTAGTGTGCGATCAAAATAGCCAGAAATAACAAAGGCCCTACCAACCCAATTTGGGTCAACAACAAAAAGAACTGGTTGTGTGGGTTGTTGTGAGGAGGTACGCCCATGGGCTGGGCATGTTTTAAAAATTCGGATGGGTAAGCACCCACGCCAGCGCCAACAACAGGATGTTCCCGGAAAATTTGCAGGCTGATGTGCCACCAGCTTAAGCGGGCACCCATGTCGGTGTTTTCGTACTTGTCAGGACTCCAATTGACCACTTCGTTGTATGTTTTATCGACACGACTACTCACAGTTTCCGAACCAAAGTAAGCCACGTTGGCCACAATTGCAGCAATTGCAAGGGCGATCAGGCCACCTTTCCAGCTGAATTTCATGAACAGATAAACAAGCAGTGGAAGTACCAGCGACACATAGCCTATGCGGGCATGCGTCATATTCAAAAGATTAAACACAGTGAGAACAGTGAAAACTGCGGCCAAGGCAAGTAACTTCTTTTTGCTGGCGGGGTTTGCCTCACCCATTGCCAAGGCCCAAGAAAAATACAAACCCAAACACAGCACGATGGATTGAGTGGTGTGCAGTTTAAAAACTGTGGGATAGGAGGGATCCACCAGCGGAAACGCATTCAGCAACACCGGCACTTCGAGCCAAATTCCGTACGAGAGTAACAAGGTTAGCCAGGCCGAGAGAACAAAGGCAAACAGCACCTGCCGGATTGCTTTGGGATAAACAAGAAACAAACCGAATATAAAGGGCGCCATGAGCAAGGTTGAATATTTGCTCAGGTAGTGCATGGAATCGTCAACACTGCCTTTGGTCCACGCAACACTAATCCAAAGCAGGCTGGCCAGTGACACGCCTAGCAAAAGCAGCGGCTGCTGCATAGCTACATTAAGACGTGATTTTAAACCTGGCACTGCCACCGATGCGATGAGTGCCAACAGCAGAAAAATATTGCTTGGGCCAGGGGCAATCGGCAAAAAAAACGCCGCCCCTGCCAAAAACCAGGCTGGGTTGATTCGCTGAAGAAAACTCAAACCCACCCCCACCGTTGCCAGTGCATTTTCAGGAATGCGTAAGTAACCGGCGCGGTAATCAGCCCTGGCAAGCCGAAAGCCACTTCGCCCAGAATGATGGCGATGAGCATTTCAGGCACGCTGGCGCGCACGTTGCGGCCAATGATGTAGCCGTTCACAAAGTATTCAAGCTTGTGAATGATGAACAGGTAAAGCACCGACCCCAAGGCCACAAACACGCCGTAGCGAATGGTAAGCACCAGAATAAGGGTGTTGGCCATGATGTTGCCAGCCGCGGGAATAAGGCTGGCCACGGCGGTGAACATCAGCAGCAGTTCCCGGAAGGGAAGTACCACATCGAATGCCGGCAAAATGCCGTAAATGAAAACTGCCGTGCAGAAGGTGTTCCAAATACTGACGTACACCTGTGCGCCCATGAGCAGGGTGAAACAGCGCACGTACTTTTCAAGGGTTTGCAACCAGGCGTCGGCCAAGGGTTTGGCCGGGCCGCCCGCCACAGGGGCTGGCACCATGAGCGCCGCTGAAACACCCAGGATGAGGGCGAATACAAACTGCAGGAAAATGAAGAAGCTGGCGCCGCCAAAACTGCGAATGTAGCCCACGAAGTCGCTGTCGTCTTTGCTGATCATGCGGAACAGTTCGCTGGGCTTGCCGGGTATGTGTTCTTTAATGGCTTGGGGCAGGCTTGCTGTAACCGAGTTCAGGTTGCGCAGTGCCTCCTCAACCAGTTGTGGGCCTTGCTGGGTCATGGTGGCCAGCACAAAGCGCACCCCGCTGTTTAGGCCAATGCCCAATAGCACCACGGCTGCGGCCACCACGGCCGTGGTTAAAAAGGTGGGCAACCAGCCAAACAGGCCGCGCATGAAAGCGCCATTGAATTTGTTGATGTGGGGTTGAAGCAGGTGCACAAAACCGCGGCGGGTAAACCGTGTAAGGGCAAAAATGGCGAGGCCTGCAATAAGCCCGACCCCGATTTTGAGGCTCAACATGCTGATCCAGATGGCCAAAATGCCAACTACGGACGCATATTCCCAACGAAGGGTGGTGTTTTCTTGATGCTGCGGTACTGGGCTGGGCATTTGGATTCTTGGCTGATTGTCGGTTGAGGTATGACCAAGTGAATCCCGATTCTATCCCAACTTTTTCAGGCAACCCCGGGCCTTTGCCGCCAAACCCCAAACAGCATCAACATACCCAACAATCCGGTCAAGCCCAGCGCGCCCCCACCACCGCCGCCACCCGAACTGGCGGCCACGGGTGCAGGCGTTGAAGTACCCGTGCCCGACCCACCGGTGCTGCTACCACTACCCCCGCCGGTGCTGCTAGGGGTGAAGGTGCGCTCGTTGACAGCGGAATTGGCCAGACGAACCACGCTGGTGTTGCTGCGGTTGGTGGCAGTGTCGGTTACGGTGAGTGCAAATTCAGCAATATTGCCCGCCAAGCCAGACTGCACTTGTAAGGCGCTGGTACTGGTACCTGCCAACACAACCGGGTTGCCAAACACTTGCTGCCAACTGAATGTGAGGTTGGAACTGCCACCCGCACTGTTGCTAGACAAGGCTGCATCCAGCACAAACGGCCCATTGCCGGCCACCACAGCCGATTGCTGCACATTGGCCACTGGCAAGGGGTTGGCCAGTGAACGGGCTGCCTGAACTGCGCCCAGAACATTCAGCAAACCCACACCACAGCTTGTGGGTGTGCACTCAAGGCGGCCGAACAAGCCACTTGCATTGCTGGCGTTGGCTGGGTAGGCCAAGGCATTGTTGCTGAGCAAACTGTCAACTTGACTGGGGGTAAGGCTGGGGCGTATTGCCTTGAGCAAAGAAATGGCGCCCGCAACCATGGGGGCTGAAAAACTGGTGCCTGCAAACAAAAATGCGGTGCTGCCGTTGGCATTGGGTGTAGAACCACCCGTGTTGCTGGCCCCCACATACAAGCCGCTGGAATTGCCTGGCGCGTGCAGGGTAACAAAGCCTGTGCCTGCACCCCTGGCAGTGTAATTGGCCAGTTGACCGTCTTGCTCGGCTGCGCCTGCCGCAATGGTGCCCGCACAGTTGGCCGGGTATTGCACGGCTCCGCCAGAATTATTGCCCGCAGATACCACCACCGACACATTGCGCGCACGCGCATCGGCAATGGCCAGGGCCACCATGTCGTTAGCAGCGCAACCGCCGCCGAACAAAGGTGTGTCAGTCGCAAAACTCAGGTTGATGATGTTGGCCGGGTTGGGGTTCACGCCAATGGTGGGGTCAACACGCCCGGAACCGGTGGCCCAGTAAAAGGCATCGACAATATCGGAACTGGTGGCAATACCGCACCGGCCGGAGACCCGCACTGGGAGTACTTTGGCATTCCAGTCCATACCGGCCAGAAATTGCCCGTTGTTAGACTGCGCGGCTGCCACTGAGGCCACAGTGGTGCCGTGCCAGGAGCTGGTGGTTGAACCATCGGGGCAATTAAAACCTGGGGGCGGTGCATCGCCGGGGTCAGAGGGGTCGGGGTCTCGGCCGTTGCCATCGTTGGAACCCGAGTCGAATACTGTGCCATTTTCTCGAGTACCGGTGGGCGGGGTGACGTTGCTGACAAAGTCGTAACCGGGCAGTAAGCGCCCTTTCAATTCGGGGTTTTCAAACAACACGCCAGAATCGAGTACGGCGATCACCACGTTGCTGCTGCCACGGGTTTGTTCCCACACGTCTTGCATGCGCAACGAGGCATAGGCACCGGTGTGCATGTAGCTGGCTTGGTTCACAGAATAGGCGCCGTCGTTCGGGGCGGGCACTGCCGTGCGTTGCAACTGAATATCGGGACTGGCAAAACGCACGCCCGGCAAGGCTTGAAGTGCCGCGCGAATGGCCTGGGGTGTTTGCAAGCTGCCCAACACAGGCAGGCTTTGCATTTCAACCAGATAACTGTTGGGCTGCAACAGCGGGCGAACCATGCGTACCGAAACCCCGAGGGTGTTTTGCAAGGTTTGCAACATACCGGCGGGCGCAGTGCCCTGTGCTTGATCGCCCATGTTGACAACCCAACGCATGGGGGTGGGCGTGGCTGTGGTGGTGACCGGGGCGGTAAGCGGGTTCGCATGCACATTCGCCAATTGCGCAAAACCAAAAATACACATCAGCGATGTGGAAACCTTTACATACAACTTCACATCTGTCCCCTGATTTTTAGAAGCCCCTTCGGCTATATGTTCTTACCCTTGAAGCTCCAGAACGGATTCACCCCACAGTGCGTGCACACTGCGGGGTGACTTGGTACTACTTAATTACTGCTACCTGCTGATTGGCTAATTACTGGCCAATCACACCGCCATCAATGCGTGTCAGCACAATGGTGGCTGAACGTGGGCGGTTGCCTGCGTTTGGCATTACGCCAGCCGCTGGGTTACCAAAGCCGCCGCCGGTGAGCGGGTAAGGCCAGGAACTTGTAGGCGCAGCGTTGGAGCCATCTTCACCTGGGTGCTGAATGTTGATGAACAGGGCTTTGCCGTCACCGCTTTCAGTCAAACCAGTAATTTCAGACTCGATTGGCCCTACCAACAAGCGACGCAGTGTACCCACGGCACCCACCTTGGTGCGTACCGTACCTGCTCCGCCCGCAGTGTTGTCAACATCCACTTCCGAGCCATCGCCCACTTCACCGGGTACAGCAGCAACCAACATACAGTTGGTGGTGTCTGTGAATGCGCCATCGTCGGTTTGGATGTACAACACACCGGTTTTTTGGGAGAACCACAAGCCATCGGGGCTGGACAGTACGTTTTCTTCGGTCAGGCCTGACAAGTTAACGTTCGGGTTGTTGATGTCGTCGTCTTCAGCGCCGAACAGGTAGATGTCCCATGAGAAACCAACGGCGGCTGGCTCGCTGCCGTCTTCGCGCCAGCGGATCACGTGGCCGTTTACGTTGCCTTGTGAACCGGCATCACCAATACCATCACCATCGGTGTCGTTGTCGAAGTAGACGCGTGGGTTGGCTGGGTCTGCTACACGACGGCTGGTGTTGTTGGTCAGGGTCATGTAGACCTCGCCATTGCGTGGGTTCACGCCACCCCATTCTGGGCGGTCCATAGGCGTACCACCTGCAATATCGGCCAACAAACGTGTGTTCCAATACTTCTCATTGGAATCGGTTACTGTGTAGGTGATCGCAGCGGTGCTCAAGGAGCCAGAACCACGTACTGCAGTGATTGTTGTACCGTCAGCTACGCTGGCCAGGTCGATCCAGTCGCCAGTGAAGTCAGCATCAAACTTGGCCACGTACAGCTTGCCGTCGTCCAGATACTTGTCGCCAGCTTGCAGGCCACCCATCATGTCGGCGGGGTCCCAGTTGGCATTCGATACAAACTTGTAAATGTACTCGTAACGGGAATCGCAACCCATGTAGAACACAACTGGCTTGCCAGCTTCTACGGGGCCTACCCATGCGCCTTCGTGGGCGAAACGGCCCATGGCAGTGCGCTTCTTGGGTGTGCTGTTGGGGCGGAACGGATCAATTTCAACGTTCCAGCCGTAGGTGTTGGCGGCGTTGCGATAGTCGTCGGCTGCGGTAGCGCCCACAATACCCACGTTCCAGCGGCTGAATGGCTCGCCCACTTGGCCAACTTCGCTGGCTGTGTTCCAGCCCTCACGGCCGTTACCAGAAGTGCGCACGCCATAACGACGCATTGAGGCTAGTTCATTGTTGCTGCGGCCAGCGTTGTTGCTGTTGCCGAAGTAACCGGCCCAGTTTTCTTCACAGGCCAGGTAGGTGCCCCATGGGGTGTAACCGCTTGCACAGTTGTTGATGGTGCCGCGTGTGCGTGTACCGTTTGGCGAGTACTTGGTAACCATGAATGGGTTGCCACGCAACGGGCCGCTGATTTCCATGTCGGTCAATGTATGAACGCGACGGTTGAACAGGCTGTTTTGAACCACGCTGTACTGACCATTGCTGCCACGGCGTACTTCCACCACTGACACACCGTGAATGTACATTTCTTTCAATGCTTCGTTTGCATCGCGAACGCCAGCCACGCTGGTGGGGCCGTTGACGTGCAAATACTCGGGGGTGATCGCTTCATGGTTGATTACCAGCAGACCACGGGTACTTTCTTCGGGATCCCAGGCGTTGTTAGATCCCAAACCGAAGAAGTACATGCCGTCGTGGTGATCACCAGAGCGGAACTGGAATTCGGATGGGTTGTTGGCTGCATCGGAGCCATCGTTCATGTAATCGGCTACGCCAGCAGCGATGGGGTCACCCAACTTGTACAAAACCTGGAACTGATAACCCTCGGCAACTTGAACTGAATCAGCCAGGCTAAATGGGGTTGAAGTGAAACCTACTGCGTTGAGCTGGGTGCTACCGCCAGTGGAACTGGCCACTGCACCGTCACCACCACCACAGCCTGCCAGGCCGAGAAAGCCCAAAGCAGCAACGCCCACTGAGCCTTTCAAAATATTGCGGCGTGAGGGGTTTTCCAAGTGCTGGTTGATGATTTGCTGGAATGTGGGGCTGGAAAGAACTTCCATTTCTTTTTTGGTTAGTGATGACATCTCGACCTCCGTTTAAGACTCACGGATTGTCTGGCCGCCGTGTTACAGGGTTGTGAGTATTTTTTTAAAGAAATGTTTCAGCTTGAACAGGCGCTGAACAAAGCTGGGCGCGGGTTTTGGCGTAGTGGCACAAAGTATCTTGTTCAGCAGGAAAGTTCGTGGCAAACTTGAACGCCAAGCGATTGATTCCATTGGAGGTAGTTGGTAAATGCCGAATCAAGTCAATGAAGTTCCCAGGCGTAAACAAACCTTGGACAAAGAAAGCAGCATCAGACAAAAAATTTGGAAGTTGTGGTTGGTTTTTTTTGCAGCGGGCCTGGCTGCGGCATTTACCACCAGCATGGCCCAAGCTGATGAAGCCACAGACCAGCAAGAATCCCGGGCAGTGATTGAAGCCCAACTCGAAGCCTTTCAACAAGGCGATGGCCAAAAGGCCTTTTCCTACGCAACCCCCAATATTCAAACCATGTTTGGCGATGCCGACACCTTTATGCAAATGGTGCGCGACGGCTACGATGTGGTGTACCGCCCCGCTTCAGTCCGCTTTGTGAAGTTTGAAACAGATGGAATGAATGCACTACACGCGGTGCAAATGATTGACCGCCAGAAAACGCTTTGGAACGTATACTACGTGTTGCAGAAGCGCCCGGACGGCACCTGGAGAATTTCCAGCTGTGAGACCGAGAAAGCGGAAACCGACCTGATTTGACATGACCACTGAAGCAGCAACACCCACTTGTAACATTGCCCTGACCGACGCGGCCCAAGAGCGCATTCTGGATTTGCGGGACAATATGCACAAACCGGCGATGATCCGCCTGTATGTGCAGGGTGGTGGTTGTTCCGGCTTTGAATACAAAATCGACCTTGCCAAGGAAACGGACGAGGACGATATTTTGGTGCAGATCAACCCCTATATTCACATTTATGTAGACCAGGTCAGCGCCCCCTACCTGGAAGGCACCACCATCGACTACGAAGCCCACACCCTGGCGTCACGCTTTGTGTTCAACAACCCGCAGGCAAAAAGTACCTGTGGTTGTGGGTCGAGTTTCTCGGTGGAATAAGCAACAATTTGTTTCTGGTTGTATACAAAATTCTATTTTTGTATAGAATGAGAAACACTATGCCAGCCAAGTTCAATTTACAAACTGCCAGTCCTCGAGAGCAATTGCTTGTTCTAGGGCAGCAAATCAAGCGACACCGCAAAGCCAACAAATTAAGTGCCGAGGCGGTGGCTTTGGCTGCAGGCCTTTCACGTACCACCCTGCACCGGATTGAGCTGGGAGAGCCCTCTGTAGCAGCGGGTGCCTATTGGGCTGCTGTGGCCGCACTAGGATTAAGGTGCGGAATTGTGAGTGCTTGTGATGATAGAACTGCGCCGATTCCTGAAGTGATCGCTTTGGGTAACTACCCTCAATTGAAATCGCTTGCCTGGCATGTGCAGGGGGCTGAATCGATTACCCCCCAGCAAGCCTGGGATATTTATGTGCGCAACTGGCGGCACATTGATGAAACGAAAACAACTGCGGATGAACAACAGTTGATCGAGCAACTGCGGGCGAAGTTTGAACCTGGTTCGAAGGACGGAGCCTGAATGTTTAAACGCACACACCACCAGGCAATTGAGCAAGTACTTCGCCTAATGAATACCGACTTGCTTGCAAGCACATTGCTGGCGAATTCCGACCGCTGGGCTGATGAGGGTGTATTCAATCGCGACTTGATTGACCTTGCCATGATGAAGCCGAGTTTTGACGTGTTTGCGAAAGCACTTGCCAAAGCTGAAACTGCCTACGGCCAGAGTATTCAGCAAGACCTTGAAAAAGCAATTGGTAAATTATTGGACAAACCTGACTGGCTGGAAAAGTGCATGCGTGCCATGGGTATGAGTGATACTGCGCCTGCCAGTGTGGTCACTACTATGCTTTCACTTCGCGGCAGCCTGAAGAAAATCAACGGCATTTGATTTCTTCTTTGAACTCGTCGTACTTCGCTTCGCGTTTTACCTTGCATTCCCCGTCGCGATATTCCTCTTTCCACGGTGCATCAGCCACTGGCGAAAAGCCGTCTTCACACTTCACTTCTTTTTTGTACTCATACGGCTTGGATTCAATTTTGACCAAACAAGGGCCGTCCCAATATTCTTGCTTGCTGCGATCCCAGTACCCATAGTCCCCACCGCCCCATGCGGGTGCAATGAATGCAAATGCGGTGAATGTGGCGGTTAAGGCGATGAACGGCTTCATGGGTACTACCTCGAGGTGTTTGCGGTTGAGGTAATAACGAGTGGGAAGAGGGGGGAGTTGACTGGTACTAATGGCGTAACTAGTTTGAGACGTTGTTTAAATCGTGGGATTGACCAATGGAAAAATCACAAGCGAGTACCCGGAGCAGTTGGTTCGAAAATCAGGCAACAAATCGAACACTATATTTGGACGTGTTATGACGAATGTCCTCCGCCAATACTTTTAAATACTTTTGCCCCCCTGATTGATACTTCTCGATCTCCTCTTTGCTCAGCTTAATCTTGGCCTCGAACATACCTACCCCGCCACATAAAACAGCAAAAAAAAGCTCCCCAGACTCATTTTCAAAAAGTCGATATGACTCGTAATCATCTAAAAAATATCCTTCTCTTTCATTATGGTTTAACTCCAATTGTATTTGCCGAATAGCTGCCGATAGGGAACTGATCCACAACTATCTCTGGCATGCCTCCCTTTGTATAAGCAACGCAACTCAAACAATGTTGATACGTACCAATCAGATTTTTTCATTTCAAAGATTCGTATAAAGCTCGCCTTAATGTTTCTAACTGGTTGTTCTCGACAACCAAAACCCTGGCATTTTTATAAAGAACGAGATCTGAAAATGAGCCCATTCCTCCAAAAATACGTTTGAGTTGGCTTCTAACGTAGTTTCTTTCAGAATCGTTTGCACACTGATTCAAAGCCAGCATCAAAGATCGCAAGGATACCGACCAATTGGTTTCCTCTGACTTCTCGAGCAGAGTTATAAGCTGTTGCAAGATCAATTCTGTACTTTTCATTTTTATCTCAATTACTTTAGAGGCCAACTTTCTAAAACTTCAACTCCATCAACCAACCAAGGCTTCTGAATTACGATTTGCTGGGTACCTCCCACATAGTGCCCACCCTGCGAAGCCACGCGTCCGGTGTGAATAGTAGTACCTTTAGGAATCTTTATTTTAAAACCAGTGTCTATTGGTGATTTTGCGCCGCCTGGCCATTCGGGTAGCACCGCTTTATCAATGCGAGTTTGAATTTCACTTACTGGAGCATCTTTTGAAAAAAATTGACCCAGAGGTCTGTCCGCTGTTCCAGCCCTGTGTAGAACTTGATCCTCCTCTAGAACTCGAGAAGTATAACGTCCCCCTTCAAACGTACCAGCTAGGTCATCGGGCAGCCGTTCAAGCTGTCTTTTTGTTTCGATTGAATTTGCTTGATCTTTACAACTCAACCCCCACGGATCAACCCATGTCATCGGATTCGGCGCGTACTGGTAGGTATTCATTCCACCCAGCAATCCGATGGGGTCTTGCGTGGTGAACTGGCCGCAGTTGGGGTCGTAGTATCGGTGCCTGTTGTAGTGTAGCCCTGTTTCTGAATCGAAATATTGCCCTTGGAAACGCAGTGGATTTTCTACTTCGTTCACGTGGGCCAATACCAATGCACCGTAGGTTTTAAATGTGCTGGACCACACCACTTCAGCGCTCGCGTTGGTGATTTCTCGCGGGGTGCCAATGTGGTCGGTGTGGTAGTGAAACACCTCGCCGTTTTCAACCAGCGCAAGCGGCTTGAAGCTGAAGGGTTCAAACAAATAAGTGCGGCTGGGGCGATTTTGCTCGTGGTCAAAACCGCTGTTGATTTCACCCAACAGCACATCACCATTCCAATAAAAAATGGTGTTGCCGTGTTCACTGCTTTTTGAAATTCGCCTGCCCAGTGCGTCGTAGGTGTAGCGGGTTACAACCCCCGCAACGTTCACTTCAACAAGCTGGTTTTGGGCGTTGTGGCTGTAGCGCGTTACCTGCCCTTGGCGCGCGCCACGCTCGATGATTTCTTCTATGCGGTTGCCACGTTCATCGTAATTAAAGCGCCTGTTGCCCTGGCGCTTTAGCCGGTTGCCGGGTGTTTGTTGTGGGCGGCGGGCATTGGGACTGCTGGGCTCTGGCAGGGCTTTGTTGACTTGTGCATCGGTGGCCTCTTGTCCAACGAGTGCTTCCAGTAAATTGCTTGCGGGGTCGAAGAGGAAGGCTTCAGGTGCGGGGCCTTCGACGACACGTAGGCGATCGAGCAAATCGTAGTGGTACAGGCTGGTGCCGTGGCCTTGGTCGTCAATGCGTACCAGTTGGTTACGCTGGTTGTAGCAGTAGCGCCTTCTTGAAACTGTGGGTGAAAGTTCGCTGGATTTTTCACGACGATTGACCTGCCCGACTAG
This sequence comes from Limnobacter sp. MED105, assembly GCF_000170915.1. GTDB lineage: Bacteria > Pseudomonadota > Gammaproteobacteria > Burkholderiales > Burkholderiaceae_B > Limnobacter. The sequence goes on along the minus strand of NZ_ABCT01000001.1, from coordinate 382,227 downwards.
CCTGCCTTGGGGATCGTACAGGCTTTGGGTGTGAACCTGATTACCCAGCTTGCGCACCACTTCACGGCCTAGCATGTCGCGTTCAAACTGCGCCAGCAATTCGCCGTTGAAGTTGATTTCGCCGATCAAGCCCAATGCGTTGTATTGGTAACCCAAAACACCTGAAGGCAACCCGCCCATGGATCCCCAACTGCTTTGCTTGAGCCAACCCGCCGGGTTGTATTGGTGCTCAACTCGATGTTGACCTTGAAGCTCGGCGAGCACGCGGCCTTCGGCGTCTACTTCCCATTGAACACTGCGGTTCGAGTTATTGGCCTGAATCAATGGACCTTGTGGGCAGTAGGCAAAGGTGGCTTCTTCACCATCGCTGTGCCGGGTTTGTAGCAAGCGGCCCAGGGCATCGCGCGTGTAGCGTGTGTAAACCAAAGGCGCTTGCCCGCAAACACCCCATTCCTGCTTTTCAACAAGATGACCCGCCAGGTTGTACTGGTAGGTTTGTACGCGGCCATCGAAGCCGCTTTCTTTGACCAGGTGTTCGGCCAGGTCGTATTCAAAACGGCAGCTTTGACTATTTTCGTTTAGCAGCTCGATCAGGTTGCGTTCAGTGTCGTAGCGGTAGCGCAGCGTAAAACCTTGTGCATCAATTCGTGCAGTGGGTTGGCTTAATTTGTCGGCGTATTCGTACACCGTGCTGCGGCCGGTGGGGTCGGTGATGCGTTCAAGCTGGCCCAGTGGGCTGTATGCGTATTCGGTACTTAAGCCTTCATGATTGGTGGCGCGGGTACATCGCCCCATCAAGTCATAGGCGTAGTAGGCGCTTCGCCCCAGCGGGTTGGTAACGCTGGCCAGCCGCCCCCATGCATCGAACTGGTAGGTGTTACCTTGCCCCAGCGCATTGATTTGTGCCTGCACCTGGCCTTGCGCGTTGTACAACATGCGCGTGCATTGGCCCAATGGGTTTGTTATTTCACACAACAAGCCCAGGTTGTTGTAGCGGTAACGTGTGGTGGCACCTGTGGCATCGGTGTGGCTGGCCAACAGGCCTTCAGATGTGTACGTGTTGCTGCGCACATGGCCTGCTGCATTGATGTGCTTTAACACCTGCCCCTGTGCGTCAACTTCAAACCTGTGCAGCTGCCGAAGCTTGTTGGTGTAGCCCACCAAGTGGCCTTGGCTGTTGTACTGAAACTTTTCACTGTGACCCAGGGCATCCACACATTCCAACACCTGCCCGTTGGCGTTGTAGCGGGTGCGTGTAACGCCCCCCTCCGGGCCTTTTTCCAGCACCGGCAAGCCCTGTGCATTGAACTGGTATTCAGTGCGGGCACCGCGGCTGTCAATCGCAACGTGTTTGTCGTCCCATTCAAACCGATAGTGGTAGGTGGGCTTGCCTTCAATGGGGTCGCCCCATTGGCGGGTGCAACGCGACTGTTCGCCCACTTGCTCCCACTCAAAGTGAATGTTGTAGCCGCTTTTCAGGGTGCGCCGCACCAGTACATTTCGCGCGTTGTAGGCGTAAAGTTCTTCAAAACCGGCTGCATCAGTTGCCGCAACAAGTTGGCCTTGTGGGTTGTAGCGGTATTGCACCAACACCCGCTGCTCCACGCCGATCTGGGTTGCGCCAATCTGTGCAATTTGCGACACAAGCCCTTGTTCGTTGTAGCCCAAGGCCCAAGTGGTTTGGCTGCTGTAAAGGTGGGTGGCCTTGCCTTCGCTGTAGTCAATGCGAAGGGTGTTACCAAATGCGTCTTCAATTCGAACCAGAACACAATTCCGATCACTGCCACCTTCAATGCACTCGAAATGCCAGGCCAAACCCAAACCATGGCTGGCTTGCAGGCGGTAGGTTTTTTCTGCGGTGCGGGTCAGGCTTAAAAATTCACTGGTGTTGGTGCAGCTTTGGCCCACATTCAAAGGCTTGAAGTAAACGGTGCGGCCTTCTTCATCGATGTAGTTTAAGCCGCCGTTCAGGCTACCCGCGTGCACTTCAATACGCTGGCTCAAAGGGTGCGCCCAACCGGCACCCAGCCCCACATTGAAGCCCTGCTCGGCCAGGCTACTGCGGTAAGTACGCTGCCAATTCAAGCCCACCAGGCCGGGCATGGAACAATCGAGCAGTTGAAGCAATTCTTCACCATTGACCATGCTGATGGGCTCGCCAGCTGTTCTGGTGTCGGCCACCTTGGGTGTGTTTGCACCCTGTGTATTGCTCGCTGCCGGTTTGCCGGGCTCAGCTGACTTTGCCGCCGCAGTGGTGGTGCTGTTTTTTGAAGATCGGTTGCTGGGGGGCGCACTATCGACTGCACGCAGTTTGGAGGCCTGCGCCTTTTCAACTGCTTTGGCGTAGTTGGCCAGGTGGCGAATTGCCGCCACTGTGAATGGCCCCACTTTGCTGGCACCGTTTGCAACCCTTGCACCCACTCGCGCTACGCCCACGGCAAGGCTTCCGCCAAAAGTAGCCAAGGCCAGCAACACTTCAATACCAATGGCTACCACCACGGTGGCTGCGTTGCGCAATCGCCGCAGGTGGGGCACGCTTTCGGAATAGCCATCCAGAAATTCACACAGACCTGTGCGCAACAGGCGATCGGAGCCAATCAGGTTGAACAGGCGCATGCCTTCTTTCAGGGCAGAGATCATTTCTTGCGCGGTGTTGTAGGTCGTCATGCCCGCACCCACCAACATTTGCTGAATTTGCGCAAAGTTGGAATTGATCAGGGTTTCAAGCCCATTGCAGGTGGCTTTTACCGCATTCACAGTGAACTCAACACTGATCTTGATCAAGCTCCACAAACCTTCGATAAAACCCATGGCAGCGGCGCCAGCACCCTGCCCTACGGCTTTGCCTTCTTCCCACAGTTCATGAATGCGGTTTTTCGCCTTGAACTCAAGGTTTTGTGCGTCATGCTCGCGCCAGCGGGCCAGCAAAATGGTGGCCATTTCAACCAGTGCTTTTCCGCGTTCGTATTCAGTACTGCCAGCGGCGTGGGCCCGCAGTTTCGCTTCGCCTGTCCAGTAAATGCTGTTGGGGTTGAGCAGGTCTTTTTGCGGGTTGGCTGTCAGCGGTATTTTCACCACCAGCAAATCGCCCGTGAATGCTGCTGTACGCTGCCCTTCGCTACGGCCCACGAAAAAACCATCGGCATACAAGTCGCCCTGCACCAGGCCAAAGTGGGTCAGCACTTTGCAATCTACGGTTTCGCCGGTGCGCGTGCGCGGAAACCCATGCAGCATTAGTTCATCGAGTTCAGTGTCATTGATCGACTCGCGGTGCAAGGCCAACCAGGGTGACAGTTCGGTGCGTTTTTCGAAGAACGCCCAATAGTTGCCACGAAAACGCAGCCCCAAACCAGGCTTTACCGATTGACCAAAAACGGGAATTTGAACGAAATCCATGAAAGCAGCGCGGGCGAATAACCGTGCGAAGTTACTTGCCAGCCTGGATTTCGGCGAATTGAATCAGTTTGGGTGATGACTACCGGGTGATGGGGTGAGCACCCGGCCTTGAAAAAGTGAAGTTCAGACTATTTTTGCGTTTCGGAAAAGCTGGTCGACAGTGAGGCGGGCCAGGCTGCTTTCATCGCGAGGATCGGTGGAGGAATATAGGCTGACCTGCAAGGCATCCAGCACAGCGAACAGGCGGTTCACGCTGATCGACCCCGGATTCTTCTCCAGAGAAGACACGGTGCGCTGATCAATACCAAGCCTCTCGCCCAATTGTTTTTGGGTGAGGCCCAATTCGCGCCTGCGCGTGCGGATCAGCACGGTGACGTCGCTCAGATTTACTTTTTTCAGTGCCATAGTGTTTTGAATTTACTCGGTAATTACAACTTGATGACCGCCATTTTTTCTTGCGTCATGTCGTGCATGGTGTGGCCAATACCGCCAACCCCATAACCCGACTGCCGACGACCTGCAAATGGCATCCAATCAACACGAAACGCAGTGTGATCATTGACCATGACTGCAGTAGCGTCGATTTCGCGCACACAACGCATGGCCACTTTTAACTTTTGGGTAAACACCGCAGCCTGGAACGCCACCGGCAGGCTGTTGGCCTGCGCAATTGCATCGGTGAGCGATTCGGTACCGTAAACACACACCACGGGGCCAAACACTTCTTGGGTACTGACTTTGGCATCGCGGGGTGGATTTAAAAGCACGGTGGGCGAGTAACTTGTGTCGCCCAACCGCTGGCCACCACACAACACCTGCGCACCGGCTGCTACAGCTTCATTAACCCAGTGCTCAACGCGCTTGACTTCATTCGGGTTGACGAGTGGGCCGCATTCCGTATCGGCCAGAATGGCGTTGCCTACTTTCAGCTTGGAAGCCTTATCGGCAATGGCTTGCGCCAAGGCAGTGGCCATGTCCTCGGGCACGTAAACCCGCTGCACACTGACACAAACCTGCCCGGAATGATAAAAACCGCCCTTGACCAAGGCCGGAATCATGGCTTCAAAATCGGCACAGTCGTCGACTATAACCGGGGCCACACCGCCATGCTCAAGCGCACAGCGTGTGCCAGGTGCCAATTTGCTTTTTAGCCGCCAGCCCACTGCACCCGAGCCGATGAAGCTGAAAAATGCAACACGGTGGTCGATCACCATTTGCTCGGCCACGTCACTTTTACAAGGTGCGAAGCGGCACCATTCTTCAGGCAGGCCTGCCTCGTAGAGCATGTTCACAAAGGCCTGGCAACTTAGGGGGGTGGCACTGGCTGGCTTTACCAGCACCGGGCAACCCGTGGCAATGGCCGGCCCCACCTGGTGCACAATCAAATTCAAAGGGTGGTTAAAGGCGGACACCGCCACCACGGGGCCAATGGGCTCGCGGGTGGTGAATGCCATGCGGCCTGAGCCCGCCGCGGTCAGGTCCATTGGAATTTCCGTGCCGGTAAGGTGGCCCAATTCCTTGATGCACAACTCAACACCGTCGATGGCCCGCGTTACCTCGACCTTGGCGTCCATCAGCGGTTTGCCACCCTCATTGGCAATTTGAAAGGCGAGCTCATCGAACCGGCCTTGCATCAACTGCGCGGTTTTTTTCAGAATGGCGATGCGCTGGTGCATGGGCAACCAGTTGGCGCGGGTTTTGTGGAGTTGGCTGGCGGTATTCAACCAGCCATCGATGGTGGGCCAATCGACCAAACCCACTTCGCCAATGGGCTTCAGATCGAAGGGGTTGACGACTTCAAGAGTGGCGCTGTTTACCGAGTTGCTCATATCAAACACACCTTTGCGGCCAATTCGTCGATCAGCACACGTTTGTTTTCAGAATAGTCCACCGGCACGTCTACGATGTGCACACCCCCGGCTTTGAAAGCCCGGTCAAAGGTGGGCACCAGCTCTGCGGCGCTGCCAACGCGGTGACCGGTTGCACCATAGGCTTCGGCGTACTTCACGAAGTCGGGGTTGCCAAACTCAAGCCCCCAATCGGCAAAGCCTGCGTGCTCTTGCTTCCAGCGGATCATGCCGTAAGAACTGTCATTCAAAATGGTAACGACCAGGTTCATCTTCAGGCGCACAGCGGTTTCAATTTCTTGCGAGTTCATCATGAAGCCGCCGTCGCCACAAATGGCCATCACCCGGCGGTCGGGGTACAACATGGCAGCCATCATGGCCGAGGGCAAACCGGCACCCATGGTGGCCAAAGCGTTGTCAAGCAGCACGGTGTTGGGCTCGTAAGCTTTGTAATTGCGGGCGTACCACAGTTTGTAAATGCCGTTGTCCAGCGCAATGATGTCTTTGGCGCCCATGGCGCGGCGGGTTTCGGCCACCAAGCGTTGGGGAATGATTGGGAAGCGGTCGTCGTCTGCACCCTCTTTGATGTGCAGCTCGACTTCGTCCCGAATGCGGTTGAAGTAGGCCAGGTCGCACACCACTTTGCCGCCAATTTTCTGGGTCAGCTTTTGCACGGAGCGGGCCACATCGCCCACCACTTCGCATTGCGGAAAATACACTTGATCTACTTTGGCAGAACGGTAATTCACGTGAATTACTTTCTTGCCGCCATGGGCCATGAAAAACGGCGGCTTTTCAACGACATCGTGACCCACATTGATAATGAGGTCGGCCCGCTCAATGGCGCAGTGCAGGTAGTCGCCATCAGACAAAGCAGCGGTGCCCAAAAAATGGGGCGAGCCTTCATCCACGACACCCTTGCCCATTTGCGTGCTGAAAAACGGAATGCCTGTGGTTTCAATGAATTCTTGCAAAGCCAGCCGGGCCTGTTTGCGGTTTGCACCGGCACCCAGCAACACCAGTGGCATGCGGGCCGAGCGGATCATTGAAACGGCTTCGTTGAGCACCACGTCATCGGCCACGGCATAGTGGCGCTCGCTGCGGGGAATAATGGATGCGGTGGTCGGCTCGGCGGCAATGTCTTCGGGCAACTCGAGTAACACGGCACCGGGGCGTTCTTCTTCGGCGATACGAAATGCCTCGCGAACCAGGGCAGGAATGTTGTTGCCATGAACAATTTGCTTGCTCATTTTACAAATTGGCGCAAACAGATTGACCACATCGATAATTTGAAACTGGCCTTGTTTGGACTTCTTGATGGGCTTTTGCCCGGTGATCATGATGAGCGGAAATGCACCCAGGTGCGCATAAGCAGCGGGGGTGGTGAAGTTGGTTGCACCTGGGCCAAGGGTGGCCATGCACACGCCGGCGCGGCCAGTGAGGCGACCATAGGTAGCAGCCATAAAACCTGCCCCTTGTTCGTGGCGGGTCAGCACCAGCTTGATACTGCTGTTGCGCAGGCTTTCTACCATGTCGAGGTTTTCTTCGCCCGGCACTGCGAATATGTGTTTTACGCCTTCTGCTTCCAGGGCTTGAACAAATAGGTCGGATGCTTTGGTGCCTTGGGTCGACATGGTCGTTCTCCTGAATAGTGAACGACCAGTGTCTTCCTCTTAGATTTCAATATCAATACCTTTATCCATTCTGGGTAGTAACTTGCCTACACACCCAATCAGGCAGCCTTCAGTGCCATCAAGCCCGTACTGATGTGGTCGCTTACCTTGGGCTTTACGGTTTTTCCGTTGGGGCCGGTCAGCACATATTCAGCCGGGTTAAAGCGTGCAATGCGCATGCGGTATTCAGCGTTCAAGCCGGGGTACAAAGTGTTGTTGCGGCCATTGGGGCTTAGGTACCAACTGGCGCAACCGCTTTTCCACACGGTGTGTTCGCTGCGGAAGTCCATGGTGTTCACGAACTTCTGCTCTACTTCCGGCTTCACCGAGATGGCTTTCAGCTTGCGCTTTTGGCGCAGTTTGATCGCTTGAATCACATAGCCAATTTGCGCCTCTGCATAGGCAATCACCGAGGTGTGGCCCGGGCCTGTGAACGGGCCCACCAGGAAATACAGGTTGGGGAAACCGGCCGTTGAAATGCCTTGGTAGGCTTCCGAGCCGTCTTTCCACTTGTCATTCAAGCTTGCGCCACCAATGCCTTTGGCATCGATTGGCGAACCTGTATGGCGCACTTCGTAGCCGGTGGCGTAAATGATCACATCCAGTTCATGCTCCACACCATCGGCGGTGCGAATGCCCTTTTCGGTGATGCAATCAATGGCATTGGTTTCAAGGTGTACATGCCCTTTTTGCATGGTGGGGTACCAGTCTGAACTGACCAGAACGCGCTTGCACCCGAACTTAAACGTGGGGGTCAGCTTCTTGCGCAGTTCAGGGTCTTTCACCTTGCGAGCCAGGTAGCTGCTGGCCATTTTCTCGGGTTGAGCCTTGAACATGTCGTACTTCAAAATCAAAAATGGCGCGGTCAATTCATTGAACCAGTAAACACCCAAACGGTTCATTTTCATGTTCAGCGGGGTTTTGCGGTTCAGTGCTTTTTCGGCTTCTTCAATGTTGCGGTCGGGGCGCGGCATGATCCAGTTGGCCGTGCGCTGAAACACCACCAGGTTTTTCACCTTGTCAGCAATGGCCGGGCCAACCTGAACGGCAGTGGCGCCAGTACCAATCAGGCCAACGCGCTTGCCTTCGAGCTCTACGGAATGATCCCAGGCCGCTGTGTGCACGGTTTTGCCTTTGAACTTTTCGGCGCCTTTGAATTCTGCAACCTTGGGTGCACTGAACGGGCCCACCGCTGTGACCACATTGCGGGCCTGAATGGTTTTGCCATCGGCTGTGGTGATGTTCCACAAGCCGGCTTGTTCATCGAACACAGAACCAGTAATGCTGGTGTTGAATTGAATGTAGGGATACACGCCGTACTTGGTGGCGCAGTGGCGCAGGTATTTGTAAATTTCGCCCTGCTTGGCGTAGCTGTTGCTCCACTCGGCCCATGGCTCGAAGGAGTAGCTGTACAGGCTGCTTTTGACGTCGCAACCACAGCCAGGGTAGGTGTTGTCGCGCCAGGTGCCGCCCACATCGTGGCCTTTGTCGAAAATCTTGAAATTGGTTTCTCCTGCTTTCAGCAATTGAATACCCATGCCCAGGCCGGAAACGCCTGCGCCGACGATTGCTACTTCGAGAATGTTTTGTGCTTCTTTCTTTGAGCTGGCCATGTGGTGTGTCTCGTGTTGTGTTGGTTTTCGATGAAGTGCAGTGTAGGGGCTTGGGTGCAACAGGCGTGAGTGTGAAAAGTGACTACTTTGGAGTCAATTTGGGCCACAAAGACTGAACTGATGAATCTGGAAGGTTACTTAACTACCTCCATATACTCTATTAAAATTGTAATCGATCGATTACAATTAATTGTTGATGTACAAAATAAAAAGCCTGCCAGAATTCAGCCAATGGCTCGAATCGCTTGATGACAAATTGCTGAAGGGTGCAATTCTTGGTCGACTTCGACGAATAGAGTTAGGCCTGAAAGGCGATGTAAAAACTGTCGGCGACAGGGTGTATGAACTTCGCATTCACCTTGGAGCAGGTTGGAGAGTGTATTTCACTGAACGCAATGGAGATCTAATTGTGCTGTTGTGCGGTGGAAACAAACGTACCCAGACCAAAGACATAAAGAGAGCGAAAGATCTTTCCTCAGCAATTAAACAGAGAGTCGAACCAATGAGAACCGAAAAATTGGAACTGAATGAGATTGAAAACTTTTCAATTTCCGAGCATTTGGACAGCCCAGAAACTATCGCAGCCTATTTAACGGACATTCTGGAAAGCAACGACCCTGCGTTGCTTGCCGCTGCTTTGGGCGATATCGCTCGTGCCAAAGGTATGAGCGATGTCGCCAAATGCACGGGAATTACCCGAGAAGCACTTTACAAAGCGCTTAGAAATAATGCGTCCCCACGATTCGAGACTGTGGCCAAAGTATGCTCTGCATTTGGAGTCAAACTCGTGGCACAAGCCATGCACTGACCACACATCAAATTAGCAGCAAAGGAGTACAACATGGAATGGTTTCAAGCACTAACAACCTTGGCCCTGGGTGGTTTGTTCGGCGGTATTCTGGCCTTCTCGGCCTTGTTTGCACCGCTGGTGTTCACCAAATTGCCAATGGAACAAGCGGGGCCATTCATTCGCACTGTGTTTCCCTGGTACTACCTGTATGTGATCGTGTTCGGCTTTCTCAGTGCCATTTTTGCAGGGCTTTCCGGTGGCGGCTTTTGGGTGTTGTTTCCATCGGCGTTGGTCGGCTTGGCCAGCGTGTACACACGGCAAATTCTGATGCTCCAAATCAATGAACTTCGCGACCGGGAACTGGCTGGGGACACAGCAGCCGGTGCTGAATTCAATCGCAAGCACCGGCTTAGCGTGATCATCAACAGTGTGCAATTGCTGGTGGCTGCAGCCACCCTGGTTTACTGGGCATGGAACTGAAAGACCTTCCGCAGCTTAGGCTGCTGGAACAAACCACAGTGGCACAAGCCTACCCGCTGTTTTTCGTGAACTATGCAGTGCAACGCGGCTTTGCGGCCGAGCAAATTCTGCAACACAGCGGGCTGACACTGGCCCAGTTACAAGTGCCCAACAGCCGCATCGCCGCTGCCCAGCATGGCATCATCGTGATGAATTTGCTGGCGCTGTTTCAAAGCGAACACATTGCCATCGACATGGGCTTGCAAAGCAGCCTGACCAAAGCGGGCATGATCGGCTTTGGTTTGATGAGTTGTGCAACCCTGCGTGAGGCCATTGAACTGGGTATTCGCTTTTTGCCCACCAAAGTGCCCTTCTACACCATAGACACCAGTGAAGACGAACGCACCCTAACGTGCCACGTGCGCGAAGCCATGCCCCTTGAACCCGTGCGCAAATTCGCAATTGAAAATTTTGTGGTTGAAGTGTGGCGGCTGTTTGAAAGCCTTTTCAACCCCATGGGCAGCAAGCGCGAGGCCAGCGGAATTGAATTGTGGTTTGACTGGCCCGAGCCGCCTTATTATGCGAGCTATGCCAGCAGCCTTCCCAAGTGCCGTTTCAATGCGGCTGGCAATCAAATCCGAATTCCCGGTAGGTGGCTGGACCTGCCCTTGCCCACCGCCAATGCCACCACGGCACAAATGGTGATTCAGCAATGCGAGCAGGAATTGATTGCGCTGGGCCTGGGTGACAACTTAAGCGGTCGCGTGAAGAACCTGCTGATTTGCCGGGAGGGCCGCTACCCGCAGCTTGAAGACATGGCCGAGACACTGCACATGTCGGTGCGCACACTCAAGCGCAAGCTACAAAATGAAGGGCGCAACTTCACTGATTTGCTGGGCGAGGTGATTCAACGTGATGCTTGTCTGCTGCTTGAAACCAGCAAATTGAATGTGGATGAAATTGCACAACGCGTGGGCTACCAAGACCGCGCGAATTTCACCCGGGCATTCAAAAAACTGACTGGCAAAACACCAAGCGAATACCGGGAGTGGGTGAACTACGTTGTCAAGAAATGACTGACCAAGCCTTGCGCATCGATATCATGCGGCAAGCTGACATGGTCAGTGCCTTTCACGGTGGCCACCAAAGGTTTTACAGCGAAATGCTGCATCAGGCGCAATGACGAATCATGAGGTACCACTTCATCATTTTCAGCCAGCAACACAAAGGTGGGGTTGCGCACATTCGCAGCGCATTCATTCGATTTGAATTTGCTGCGCAACAACAGTGACACTGGCGCCAAAGGCACTTTCTTTTTGGCAATGCTGATCAAGCTGTCGTATGGGGTAAACAAGACCAGCTTATGCACCGGCGTACTGGCAGCCAGTTGCATGGCAACCCCTGTGCCAAGGCTACGCCCGATCACGGAAATCTGATTGCGATCACACCAGGGTTGCTCGGCCACCCATTTGTAAATAACCCGTGCATCGGCCACCAAATTCTTTTCCATTGGCGTACCTTGGGAATTGCCATAACCGCGGTAATTGAAAAATACCAGGGGTAAATTCTTGAAACCTTGCGCTTCGTTCAACAGCCAGCGAACGTCTTCGCTACGGCCACCAAAGTAAACGGCACAAGGTGCCTTGCTACCCGCACCGCCCGTGCCTGCAGGCATGCGTACCCAACCTTCCAGCTCAACGCCGGGCGCCACTTGCAGACGCAATTCGGTGAACTCGTGCGCATGGTGAGTCAGCACATCGTGGTGCTTTAAAGCCGGGCTGAAAATGTGTTTGGTTTGACTGAAGTAGAGGTAGGTCCAATACGCCGCAAAACCCATGGAGGCAGACAGCGCCACACGTGGCACCAAACGCGACTCGCCTAAACGGGCTTGTTTTTCTTGAACATACTTCATGGCTGCACTTCTTTACAAAATGGTTACTGGTCACACTACACAGTGTATTGAAACCAAACTGTCACAAAGGTTCAAAGTGCTTGCAGAAATGGCGTTAAATCAACGTTTGGAAGGAATTGCCCACATGACCTGTCACAATGACAGGTCATATTTCAGGAAATCTTCCCGGGACAAAACAGGGAAACTTCCGTAGCGTTGAACCGATTAGCAGGAAGAGGACAAGAACATGAAATTCAAAACAAGCGCGATTGCGCTAGGGTTGGCCGTGGCATTGGCGGCCTGCTCCAAAAAAGAAGAAACAGTTGCCCCGGAAGCTGCAGCACCGATTGAACAGGCTGCGCCGCAGGCTGTGGCCTACGTAACCCACCAAGACGGCCCGGTGACTATTTACTCACTGGCGGACTACACCAAGATTGGCGAAATTGATGTGGGTGAAGGCGGCCGCGGTGTGGGCTTGACCGATGACGGCAAACTGCTTGTTGTCGCGGTCAAGGAAACCAAAGACTTGGCGATTGTAGACACAGCCACCAACCAGGTAGTGCGCCGAGTACCCGTGGGCATTAACCCCGAATTTGTGCGCGTGCTGGGCAACCTGGCCTTTGTGGCTTATGAGCCTGCCTCCAAGGGTGGGCCACCGCCCAAACCTGGTTCAGCTGAGGCCAAGGCCATTGAAAAAGAGCGCGAAGAAGGCGATGAGCTGCCCGCACAAGTGGCGATCATCGATTTGGTCAAAGGCGAAAAAATCAAGGAAATTACGGCGGGGTTTGAAACCGAGGGCATTGAGTTTTCGGCCGATGGAAAACACATTATTGTGACCAACGAGGCCGATGAAAATGTGTCGGTTCACGACATTGAAACCGGTGAAAAAATCAAACAGATCGACACCGAAAGCTACGGCATACGACCACGCGGCGTGAAACGCTCGCCCGATGGTGAGCAATTTGTGGTCACGCTGGAATACGGCAACAAGATGCTGATTCTGGACAAAAACTACAACGTCATCAACGAAGCAGCCACAGGCGAAGTGCCCTACGGAGTAACTTACACCCGCGATGGTTCTGAAATTGTGGTGGCCTTGGCACGAGGCAAAGCCATACAGGTGTTTGATGCAAAAACGCTTGAACTGAAACGCGAAATGCCTGTGGGCGAGCGTTGCTGGCACTTCAGTTTTACACCCGACGACCAACAGCTGATTGTGGCCTGCGGCCGCAGCAACAACATCTTGGTACTGGACTACGCCACTGGCAATGTGATCAAAGACATTCCGGAAGGCAATATGCCTTGGGGTGTGATGGTGTCGCCAAAATCAGTTGGATCACTGGACATTCCGGGCTGATACAAGCCCCTATGGGTATTTTTGATCGTTTGTACTCCTAAACGAATATTCCGCGTTAATCAATGAAACGGTTGCCACTATGCAACACCTTTATGTGATTAACGTCGTTTAGGAGTCACCTATGAGACGCGTATTTAATGTCATCGACAGGGGCATTGCAAGCAGCCCAACGAATGCCGAGACCGCACCAGGCAATAGTATTGAGGCGGTCCAGGCTGCTTGGGCCCAAGCACTTCGCTGCGACTTTGGCCGCACCCGCGACGCCATGTTGTGCCACTTGGCTGAAACCACACAAGAATTGGCACACCAATACCCAAATGATTCAAAGGTTCTGCTTTGGAACGGTATTGTGCTGACAGGTTACGCGAAATCATTGGGAGGCCTGTGTGCGCTGCAGTTTCAAGCCCACGCCAAAGCGTCCCTGGAACGTGCCATTGCACTGGCACCCAATGACGGGGCCGCCTACCTTTACCTTGGCCTTCTGTACGATCACGCCCCCGCTTCACCTTATGGTTTTGGCGATGAAAACATTGCCAGGTCCCTGCTTGAACAGGGTTTGAAACTGACCCTGAGCTCAGCCGAGCAACTGCGCCGCGCATAAAAAAAGGAAAGCCAACTCTGCTTGGCCTTCCTTTCTTGATACTGCAACAACCGAAAACAATTAACGGTTGGCAATGTACATGGTAATTTCAAAACCGAAACGCATGTCTACAAATTGTGGTGTGGTCCAGCTCATGTCTACTTCTCCATCGTTGTTGAGTACTGGCAAGCAAACTTGCCATTTACGAAGTGTACTGAGACCTGCTCAGGAATATTGCCCGACTTTACTGCGTGATTGAAGGGTTGGTCAATCCCCAGGCAATCGCAAGTTTGGTCAGTTCAATATCATTACTAACCTGTAATTTCTTTTTGATTTGGTAATGAATGTTGTGAATGGTTTTTGCACTCAAAAAAAGCAGCTCGCCAATTTGCTCAGCCGACTGCCCGGCAACCAGCAAACACAACACTTCAAACTCCCGGCTGCTTAATTCATCAAGCCCGCCCCGGTTGTCGCGCAGGCGCGAGAGCGCCATCAAACGTGACAAGTCGGCGCTTATGAAAGTACGGCCAGCCAACACCTCACCGATGGCACGCAACAGCACTTCAGGCCGACTGCTTTTGGTGACATAACCTTTCGCGCCAGCATCCATGCAGGCCCGCGCCAACTCGATTGAATTGTGCATGGTGAACATTAAAAATTTCACCTCAGGCCAACGCCCCAACACCCGCTGAACCAGGTTCAAACCCACCGGCTCGGGCATGCTGATGTCACAAATGATCAAGCCAGGCAGTTCTTTCTGACAAGTGCTATAGGCCTCTTGCGCGTTTTCAGCTTCACGCACCTGCTTGAAACCACCTTGTGTTTCCAGCAAATGGCGATAGCCGGCACGCACCACTGCGTGGTCATCGACCAACAAAATACGGAGGTCAGCGTTGTTCATGCAGCACCCTTGTCTAGAAAACGGGCTAACACCACAAAGTGGTTCTCCTCAACCCGCGCTGTGAATACACCACCATGCACCCGAACCCTTTCGGCGAGTAAGTTCAATCCCATGCCGCCCGATGGCACCTGCGTTTCAACCGGTTGCGGCAAGCAATTTTCAACACGCAGTTCAAGCCCCCCTTTCAGGAAAGCCAAACTCACATCCACGGGCGCTCCCGGTGCTGCGTGGCGCCGCACATTGGCCAGGCATTCTTCCACGGTGCGGTACACACACAAGGCACGATCCTTGTCCAAACTGTTCAAGGCTGCGGCCTCAAGATTCAGGTTCACTGTCCAGCCGCTTCCCGCGCTGATTTCCCACCGAGTACACAGATCTTGAATGGCCATGCCCAGGTCTGCCCCCTCGAGAACAGGTGGGCACTTATTCACCAACACCGCACGCATGCGCTCGAATGCACCTTCAATTTGCAGGTCGATTTCTTCAAGCTTTTCCTGCACCCCGGTGTCGCCACCTTTCAGTTGCGCACGCAGTTGGGCACAATTCACAGCAATCAGGCTAAGGGACTGTCCTAAATCTGCGTGCACCAAGTGGGCCAACTCCCGTCGCTCTTCTTCCTGCACCTTCAGCAACTTCATCATCAAGTTGCGGCGGGTTTGGGTAAGGCGCCACAAACGCTCGTTCAGGCGATTCACCCCCCGCGCAATGCGGCCAAACTCGCGAGGCTGAACATCGGGAAGTTGCGCAGGCGGCGGGCTGTCCTCGGAGATGGCAATTGAATCAATTTTTTCAACCAAAGTAGCGGCAGGCTGCAGGGCACGGCCAATTACCACGTAAGTCAATGCGGCAAGGCTGGCCACAATCAAGGTGCTCAGCAACAGCAGGTCGCGCAGCGTATTCCAGAACTTGGCCAAGACCAGTTGCGGGTCAGCAGTAATGGTCAGCTCGCCAAAGGGTTGGCCCCACAAGCCCACAGGGCGGGGTTGTGCTTCAATTTGTACGCCCAACAGGCGCATGAGTTGCGCCTCGACAGGGTGCCGATCTTGATTGTCACACCCCTCTTGCCGCACCTGCCCGTTCCAGCCCTCGTAACGAATGCAATACGGCGCCAGTAACAAACCATACTGGCTGCCCACCAGCACTGGCGAACCTTCGATTTCTGGATTAATTTGCCGCTTGTACATGGAATATTCCACCATCTCGTGCAAGCGCGTGGCATCTCCCGCCAAGGCATCGTCTACCTCGTTGGCCGTGCGCAGCACCACGTAGGCGGAAATCAACACCCAGCACAACAGGCCCAAGGTGATCATTCGCACCAGCAAATAGCGTTTCAGATTCATTTAAACAGTTTAATCGGCGTTGGGCTGCAAGTGCGCCAGCGCCGCTTCCCCATGCAGGCGGGCCGCCAGTTTTCTTGCAACAGAATAGTTGCTCACTGCCTCGCCACGGTTTTGAACACCCAGTCGCCCAAAGGCCTCCTTGATGTGCGCATTTACCGTGTCGGGACTCATGCCCAATATCTTTGCAATTTCCTTGCCTGTTCTACCAAGGGACACCTGTTCCATCACCTGTGCCTGCTTGATGGTCAAGGGTTTGGGGCTGCCTGGCATTTGAATCAGGCTTTGAAACTCGTTCCGTTGAGAAATTGAATTCAGGTTGACTGAATCACGTTTCAGAAAGGCCTGGACCTGAACCATCAATTCTTTGTAATGCTGGCTTTTGGACAACAGCAAGGCGCCGGAATTGGCCACCTGCCGTTCAATTTTTGCGTCGCCCAGTGCAGTAAAAAAAATACGAAGTGAATTGGCAAAACGTTGCGACACCAAATCAATTACTTCAGCGGGCTTGCTGTTGGGCAAAACCAGGTCCGAGACCACGAGGTCTACGCCGGCTGGTTCAATGTGATGAAGTTGCTCCACAGAATCAACCACCCGGGTGGTCAAGCCAGGAACAACCGCCGCAATAATTTCCTCTACGACCATGGCCGAGGTCGGATGGTCTTCAAGTATCAACAAATTCTTCAAACCCTTGTCCCCAAAAGTGTGGTTGTCGCGTGGCAGTTTTTAATTAATTTTGATATGAATTATTCATGCGATTATCAATTGAAATATTGAATGGTGTAAAGAATGCAAAGATGCTCACAGGCCTTTCACAGGCTTGTGAGCACTTTCAAATGATTGAGTTTGAATTGGGTGGCCCCAATTCACAGGGTGACAAACTGACTGGGGACCCGGTTAGCGCGGATCGCGGCCTTCATCCTTACCAACCGTAATCCAGTGATGAAGCGCATCCCCAAAGCCATTTGGTCCATAGGCCTGCAGTAAATCAGGGTATTTATACAGGTAATTAACCACGCTGAAATTCGGGCTGCCCATACGACCTTCCCCGATACCATTGCTTAACCAATGCTGAATGCCACAGTGCAGATTACCCGCGCCACATATTTGTACAAGGTCGGGGTATTTGTTCCAGTAGAACACGGGGTCGAACTCAAAGCTGCCTGCGCGACCTTGATAGAAGCCGTAATCCTTCCAGTGCGTGGCCATGTCCATATTGATCTGCACCACGTCAGGGTGAGCATCGTAGTAGTAATCCCAGTCAAATACCGAGGCGGCAAACAAAGGGTCTGGTCCCTTCTTGTGCTTTTTCTTTTTCTTGCCTAGCTTGGCAATCGCGTTGCCTGCATCCCGGAAAGCGTTGGCCGCTGAATGGGTTGCCGAGTCTGCCACCTTGCGTGCCGCATTTTTCGTTTGCTCGTATTGCACGCGCGCAGCTTCAGCCTGCTGCTGTGCCAACGCCTGCGCCAACTGCGCCTGCTGTTCAGCTTCTTTGGCAACACGTTGTGCTTCGGCAGCGGCTGCATTGGCTATTTTGTTCAATTCAGCCGTGGCAGCCGTGGCTGTATAGCCCCCCAAATGGGCAAACTCGGTTGAAATTTTTCGGTAAGCCGCTTCCAGTTCCTTGCCAATGCAATTCTGGATTTTCGAAGGGTCTACATTAACCCCACCGTGCGCATCGAATACATCTGAAAGATTGGTGGTGGGCACAATGGCAAGCTCGCCTTTGATTTCAAACGGATTCACGCAGGTGGCATTCACCGCGATACGCATATTGATGGGGCCATACGCCACCTCCACCTTCTGCCCGGCAATATTGCCAATCATGGCAATTTCCTGCTTGTCTTTGTTGATCAACCAGGATTGCGCCATGTAGAAATCGAGCGGGCCCAGTGGGCCAATCTTCAGCCTGATTTTTCTACCCACCTCGGAGCTCAAGCCCGAAAGCCCGGCGGTGCCTTGCATCCAACCCATTTCCTGGCCCATCACCTTCACATTGCCAGCGGCGTACATGAATGGGCCATCTTGGGCCAAGGGGCCAAGCACCAGAAAGTTGAAGTATTTTTTGTCCTCGGGAAACGGTTTGGTGCTGTCACCGAACACATAAGCCGGTGCCGGGTTGGGGTTGCCCATCTTCATCACCGACAAGGGTTTGACCATGGTCAACAAGGCGCCCTTGAACGAGTCGATTCCCTTGATGAAACCACCACCATGTTTTTTCAACCTTGGATCTGGCGAGGCCATGGCCACCATGACATGCGCCGCGTCTTCCATGGTGAAGTTTTCAGGAGTCGACATGCGAAAGCTGAAATCGGCCAGGTCCATGGCACCAGCGGGTGTCAGTGGAGTCTGAAACTGCATCAGTACTTTTTTATCCTTGGCACCGCTGAAGTACGCATTGCCCTTGTAGCCAAACGTCAATGCATTGTTCAAAAAGAATGTGGCATCGGTCAGCCGCACTTGCGGCAAGCCCATTTTTACAGCGGCCCCGGGGCCAAACTGGAATTCCACGAATGCCTCGGGTTTCAGCGCATCCATTCCGGCTTTCTTCATGGTGTCGCCGTGCGCAACCGCATCTGCCGCGCCAGCTCCTGCGCCTGCACCGGCGGTCAGGTCAGCGGGAATGGGCATAACCACCGCCGCACGCATCAGCATGTTGCTGACATCGGCGCCAAGGCTGGCCATGGCTATTTTAAAAGCGCCGCCCACATTCGCACGCGCAGCCAACTGCACGCCACTTGAAAATTCCAGTGAATTGACATTGAAGTATTGATTACGCACTACATCGCGCAAGGCCTGCGGCATCCTGACCACATCCAATGCATAGTCAGTGGTGGAAATCGAAATCATCGGTGTTTTTAGCGAGGTTTGCCCCAAGACCTTTTGAACATCCTTACTCAGAATTGCAGGCATGTTGACCGACTTGTCCACCACCAACAGCAAGGTTTGCTGCGACTTTCCACTGGTGAAGAAGTAAAGCTGCAAGGGGCCTGAGCGGGTCATGTAACAGCCCGTCAAGTTGTTGCCGCAGCTGGTTTCCTTCAGCGAGGCAACCATGCCTTGCACATCGTCTTTGATGCCTGCAATTGGCAAACCATGCAGCATCTTTTTCAGGCTTGGCGTAATTTCAGGCATACCTTTCGCGTACGCGGGCTGGTGCAGCGTGATGGCACTTGCCAAGAGAGCCACTGCGAGCAAGCAGCCTCTTTTTATGCGCATGAACCGGGTTTGACTTTTTTGTTTTTCTTGTTTCATCTACCGTGCTCCATAAAAGGGAGCCTTGATTATCGGCAGACAGGTGAACGGGGTATCCACAGAGGAGGAAGGCTTTTATAGAAGTGCAAACTGGACCGCCTCAGATTTGAGTTCGGTGCGACGCAGCCCAGCGTAGTTAAGCCCGCCGTTATCGAATTCATTCGCCGACGCTTTGCCTGCTGAATATTCCGACAATCGGCGTACCGTGCGCGCGCAACACGGGTTCGATTTTACGGTGCAACGCATGATAGTGGTAAAAGGGAACCCGAGGGAACAGGTGGTGAATTGAATGTAGATTCTGCCCCAACCAAAACCATTCCAGCGGCTTCATCCAGACAGGCACAATCAAACTGTTGGTGTTTTGATAACGGTTGACATTGTCGTAAGGGTGATGTGGTCGGTAGGCAAACCAGTAGGCTGTAAAAAAGGCGCCGATCAAATAGCCGCCCACCAGCAACCACGCCACTTCAGCCGTTCCAACCCACAATCCAAATGCAACGCGCCACGCCACCGTCAATGCAATCTCCGCCAAATAAATAGCGCGGTCTTTCAAGCTCGTTGTTTTCCAGTAATCGCGAAACAGAAACGTAATTTGAACCCACAAGAAATGAAATCCACTGGCTACAAATGAGAAGAATCCGTGACGCATATTGCTGACCACATAATCTGGGTCTTTGTCGGGCTGGTTCGTGTAACGGTGGTGGGTGAAGTGCTCTACCTTGTGGGTTGAGTAGGGCACCATGATCAAGGCAGCCACCAGGTAGCCACACAGGTCGTTAACCCATTTGAGGTGCTCATGCTTGCCGTGAATGTTGCTGTGCACGGCCTCGTGCAGGGGGGTGTACGACATATAAGTCAATGCCGCATAGGCTGGTATGGCAATCCAAAGGCTGAGATTTTCCGCAGCAAACAACCACAACAAGAGGACCATAGCACCCAGTACAAATGCGGTCAGCCCAATCGTTAGCCAAGCGAGTTCGCCCGTATACTCTTTGGAAGCCTCAATCGCTTCCCGGTTCAATTCATTCAGGTTTGCCTGCATCGGTGTCTCATGGATATTGTGTTTTGGTAGCTTGAATGTATCCTTTTGGTCTGGATTCAGACAGCGCATTTCAGGTCTCGATACAAGCATTTCGGGCCAACTTTCTCAGGAGTCAGTTTTGCGGGCAACCCCATTGATGCACCCTGCTGTGATTGCCCAGGTCATGGTCAATTTTGCGGCACGCTTTGGCGTCGATGCGCAAACCTGTTTGCTGGGAACCGGCGTAGAGCTTGATGATTTGACGCGTTCCGACACCTGGTTGCAACGCAGTCAGGAAATGCGCTTGCTCGAGAACATGATCATGAGCCTGCCCGACCGACCAGCCCTTGGTTTTGAACTTGGCCTGCAATACAACGTGTCCACCTTCGGCATTTGGGGCTTTGCCATTCGAACCAGCCCCACGCTGGCTTCGGCAGTGCAAACCGCAATACGTTACTTGCCCTTGAGCACCGCCTACTGCAAGTTTTCGATTATTCACACCAACACATCATTTGGACTTGCCGCAGATCCAGACGACATTGCCCAGCCCCTTCGCCACTTTCTTCTTGAGCGCGATATCGGGACAGCCTTCAACTTGCTGCGCGAATTGGGATTAAATGGCGTACCTGTGCAAAGCCTTGAATTTCAGCATCTTCCCGAACCTCATGCGCAACGTATCGAAGAACTGACCGGTATTCGCCCACACACGGGCTGCAACCACAATGCAATCATGCTGGATTGCCGTCATGCCGAGATGACGCTACCGACCTGTGACCCACATCTGCTGCGCGTTTTTGAAGACCAGTGCGCCCGGCAATTGCGCCAGCGCCAAGTCGAAGGTGTCACTGGCCAGGTTCGTCGAATCCTGCTTGGACCGATGGGGCTTCTGTCTACCCTGGAGGACGTTGCGCGATCGCTGTCAATTTCGCCCCGAAGCCTAAGGCGACGATTGGCGGAAGAAGGTGTAAGTTTCAGTGACCTGCTGGATGCGGAGCGCCAGCAACTCGCGGAACAGCTGCTTTCCACTCAAATGAAACTGGATGAAATGGCGCTTCACCTGGGTTATGGCGACACCGCCAGTTTCACACGGGCGTTTCGTCGCTGGTACAACTGCTCACCTGGCGAATATCGCCGCAATCAATGTTGAAAACCGGAACTTTTGGGTGGATTAGCACTCCTAAACGAAGAGTGCTAAAATTAAATGGAAATCGGTTCATTAATTCGGAGAACACCGCAATCATGACCACTGCATTGACCCTTGCTAACACACGCGCCGCTGGCAACAGCCTTGCTGTGCGCGACCCATGGGCGCTGGTGGCCCGTGGCCCGCTTGGCAACCTAGATGCCTACATTTCAGCCACACACCAAATTCCCATGCTGTCCCCCGAGGAAGAAGTTGAGCTCGGCGAACGCCTGCAGCGCGACAATGACCTTGAAGCCGCCCGCCGCTTGGTGCTTAGCCACCTGCGCTTGGTGGTGGCTGTGGCACGCCAATATCTTGGCTATGGCTTGCCCCATGCCGATCTCATTCAAGAGGGCAATATCGGCCTGATGAAGGCAGTGAAACGCTTTGACCCCACGCGTGGCGTGCGCCTGGTCAGCTTTGCGCTGCACTGGATCAAGGCAGAAATTCACGAATACATTATTCGCAACTGGCGCATGGTGAAAATGATCACCACCAAGGCGCACCGCAAGCTGTTTTTTAACCTGAACAGCTTCAAAAAATATGGTCAAACCCTCTCGCCAGACCAAATCAACGAGGTGGCCAGCGAGTTGAATGTGCGCCCCGAAGACGTATACGACATGGAACGTCGCATGGCTGGCCATGAATTCAGCCTTGACCCGGTTGTAGACGTAGACAGTGAAGAAAACAGCTACAACCCCGTGCGCTATTTGGCCGCTGAAGGTGCGGAGCCCACTGAAGTGCTGGAGGGTGCCAACATGGAACGCCTGCACAGCGAGGGCCTGGACATGGCCCTGGCCAGCCTGGACGAACGCAGCCAGCGCATTATTTCCAGCCGCTGGCTGGCTGGCGAGAACGCCAAAACCCTTCACGACCTGGCTGCAGAGCTGGGTGTATCGGCCGAGCGGGTGCGCCAAATTGAAACCCAGGCCATGAAAAAAATGAAAACAGCCTTGCTGAAATACGAACACGGCGAGGTTTAAAACAAGGCTGTAATCATTTTGGGTGAAAACTAACCTACACTAAGGGCTTGGCAACAAGCCCTTTTTTATGACCATGATCGAAGTACACCACCTGGAACACTCACGCTCACAGCGTATTATCTGGCTGCTTGAAGAACTCGGCCTGCCTTACAAGGTAACCCGCTATGCACGCGATGCCAAAACTTACCTGGCCCCGCCCGAGTTGCTAAAAATTCACCCCTTGGGAAAATCGCCTGTCATTACCGACGGTGACATTACCGTGGCTGAGAGCGGCGCCATTGTGGAGTACCTGATCGACAAGGCGGGCGGCAAGTTTCGCCCGGCAGCAGGTACCCAGGCCCACCGGGATTACACTTACTGGATGCACTTTGCCGAAGGCACCGCCATGCCCCCATTGGTCATGACACTGGTGTTCAATAAAATCGAGAATGCACCGGTACCCGCCTTGTTGAAACCCATTGTGCTGCCAATTGCGCGAGGCATTTCAAAGCAGGTAAAAAGCAGCTTTATCAACCCCAACCTTGAAAAGCAGTTTGCTTACATTGAAAGTGTGCTGGCCAAGAGTGAGTGGTTTTGTGGCGGCGAGATGACTGGCGCTGACTTCATGATGAGCTTTCCGCTGGAAGCGGCCATGAGCCGCGCAGACAGCATCAACAACATGCCCAAAATTGCGGCCTACGTGAAACGCATTCACGCCATGCCAAGCTTTAAAAAAGCACTGGAAGTGGGCGGTCCGTACAACTACGCTTAACCACACTTAGTACCCATGAACGCAGCAAGCACGTCCATTGAACAACAGGCAAAAATCACCCAGATCAGCGGCAATGTGCAGTTGATTCGGGATGGTTTTTTTCTGCCCGCGCAAGCCGGCATGCTTTTGTTGCCGGGCGATCGCGTACTCAGTGATGCTGCGGGCAAGGCTGTTATCGAGTTCACTGGCGTGAAAGATGCACTGATTGTTGAGAAGGGTGCAGCTGCCACCTTCAACCTGGAAGTGGTTGAAATGGACCAGGTACCACAGTGGATTGCCACCGACCTGTATGGCCAGGGCGTCTACTTCGAAAGCCAACAAGCCACTGAAAACACCGCTGGCTCGGCAGACACCCCAGACCTGTTCGGCCTGTTCGGCACAACCAGCGCCGGTGGCGAATCAACAGGCTACCCAGTGCTGGAAAGCCTGGTATTTCTGGGCGCAACGGCCGCCATATACAGCGACAACGAAGACAATACAAACACCACTGAAACCGCCAGCACCACTGAATCGGGCAACAACAACGATTCA
Organism: Limnobacter sp. MED105; assembly: GCF_000170915.1. Classification (GTDB taxonomy): domain Bacteria; phylum Pseudomonadota; class Gammaproteobacteria; order Burkholderiales; family Burkholderiaceae_B; genus Limnobacter. Next base: position 358,659 of record NZ_ABCT01000001.1, on the reverse strand, counting down.
GGCACTGGCGGCAACAACCCACCCCCGGCCCCCACGCCCACGCCCCAGCCCGAAGAGCCAGCAGCGGGCCCCCTGGACGCTGTGCTCGCCCCCGTGACCGATGCGCTGGACGGTTTGCTCTCTACCCTTGGCGCCCCCTCCCCCGTGGGAAGTTTGCCCCTGCCTTTGCAGGCCAGCAGCACACCCAACTTACCTACCGAATAAGCTCCGAAATCGCTCTGTTCTGCACAACGGAATTGGCTTTGTACATAGAACTATGCGCGCCACGAATACGCGTATTCACTGAATAAGATGTGGGTTGAATTTGGCAGCAAAGGACCTACTTTTTATATGAGTGACAACATCCACTTCGGGATCGATTTTTTCGAGGCAAAATCAATTGTCAGCGCAGGCTCTGCCCCGGAATTCACGGCAAAACCCAATCGGGAACTCACAAACCTTTACGCCTTCACCACACCAGCGGGGGTACAACGCGCAAGCGGCCCCTGCGCCCTGGGCACAATTCTTCATCACCATGAAATTGGCTGGAACCACCTGCCCAAAGACAGGCACGGCCATCCTTTAAACGACCCTTACATTCACGAGATCATGCGTTGGGCTGAGTGCCCAGACCTGCTCGGTGGCAGCATGGGCACCTCGCCAAGCACAATGTTGAAAGCACTGAACAAAGCGGGGCTTGTCGCAAATTGGTATGCCGGCAATACACCGCAGGCCACACTGAACCTGATTCGTGATGAGCTGTGTGAAGGCCGGCCCGTGATTGTATTGATCAATCACGGCCTCGAAGGTGAGCCATTCTTGCTGGAATGGGAAGTGGTGTTCAAAATCGAAAACGACGAGGTGGTTTCGAAACAGGCAAGCGCTGGGCACCAAGACAAAACACGCACCTTGGCCCAATTCACAGCACAAATGACCATGAATTTGCAGCCACTGAGTTGTAGCGCAATTACTGCGCGCAAAGACTAATTATTTGCCGTCGAGAATTTGCTCAACGTCGCTAACCACGGGAGCAGAATCTGCGTTGTGGCGAACCAGCAAGCGCGCGCGACCTTGCTGGTCGAACACATAACTGGCTGAAGTGTGGTCCATCAGGTAATTGTCGGGCGTACTGCCTTCGACCTTGCCCGCGTACACCCGCAACCCAGCCAACAAAGGCTTCAGTTCGTCGGAAGACTCTGCAGTAAGCGCATCAAAGGTGGGGTTGAATTGGGGCACATACTTTTTAAGCAGTTCGGGGGTGTCGCGCTCAGGGTCAACAGACACAAACAGCACTTGCAAATTGTCGCCCTTCTCGCCCAGCTTGGCTTTCACCTCGCTCCATTGCTGCATGGTAATGGGGCACACATCGGGGCAATGGGTGTAGCCAAAAAACATGGCGACCACCTTGCCTTTGTAGCTTTCCATGGTGCGCTCAGTGCCCGACAAGTCTTTCAACTTGAAATTGGCCACCAATGAAGAACCTGTAATGTCGGTATTGGTAAAACTGGCAGGGCCTGTATTACATGCGGACAGCAATGCCACCGCACCAAAAGCCAACCAGGTTTTTACCCGCGTGCCTACTGAATCGAGCTGCTTGAATACATTGCGCATACTGCTTACACCGTTACATAATGATCGACCAACAAGGCCGCGAACAAAAACGCCAGATAGGCGATGGAATACGTGAATGCCTTTTTGGCCAAGGCATCGCTGTAGTTTTTCCAGATTTTGTAACCATACCCGATGAAAATGGCGTTCAGCACCACAGCGCTGACCAGGTAAATCAGCCCGCTCATTTTCATGGCGAATGGGATCAGCGTGGTGGCCGCCAGCATGATGGTGTACAAAAACACATGAAACTGGGTAAACGCAGCGCCATGGGTAACTGGCAGCATGGGCAAACCAGCACGTGCATATTCCTGAGTGCGATACAAAGCCAGCGCCCAAAAATGCGGCGGGGTCCACACGAAGATAATCAGGAACAGCACCAATGCTTCAGCAGACACACTGTTGGTGACAGCGGCCCAGCCCAGCACCGGAGGCATGGCACCCGATGCACCACCAATCACAATGTTTTGAGGCGTATTGGGCTTTAACAGCAGAGTGTAAATAATGGCGTACCCAACAAAGGTGGCCAATGTGAGCCACATGGTCAGCGGGTTTACAAACACATACAAAATCCACACGCCGACACCGCCCACCATGCTGGAGAAGACCAGTGTTTGAACTGAATTCAGTTCACCACGGGGCAAGGGCCGGGCGCGGGTGCGCGCCATTTTTGCGTCAATTTGCTGTTCAACCAGACAATTGAAGGCTGCCGCAGCGCCTGCCACTAGCCAAATGCCCAAGGTACCTGCAATCAGCACTTGGGCGTTGGGCAAACTGGGGGTTGCCAAAAACATGCCAATAACAGCACAGAACACGATCAAGGCCACCACGCGTGGCTTGGTCAATGTCCAGTACTGTTTGGCCACGTGAGAAAAACTACTCACGGCTTTTGTTTTTTCAACGGATGGCATGTTGAGCCTTATGAAATTCGATGGCGATTGCCCGCAACCCGATAGTTTACCAAGATCAGGGTGACCAGCAACAGCGCCGCGCCCCCATTGTGCGCCACGGCCAACCACAAAGGCAATTGAAACACCACGTTGCCAATGCCCATGGCAATTTGTAACGCCAACACTGCCACCAATTTAATGGCCAAGGGTTTGGTACCGGGGTTGCGCCACAAGGCGAATGCCAGGAAGCCCAAAATACCAGTCACCACCAAAGCGCCGATGCGGTGAATGAAGTGAATGGCAGTCAGCGAGGCCACATTCAAAATTTCACCTTCGGGTGTTTCACCCAAATGGCGAACAATGTGGAAGGCGTCCTTGAACTCCATGTGCGGCCAAAAGCTTCCCTGACAGGTTGGGAAATCGGTGCACACCACAGCGGCGTAGTTGGTACTAACCCAACCGCCCAGAATGATTTGAGCTGCAACAGCCACAAAGCCCACACGGGCCAGCAGACGCAGACCGCCCATATCGCGAGGCGGTGCCACGGTGCGGGCATTGTTGGTTTGACGAAGCCACAGCCAGGTCAGCATGCCGAGAATCGTCATACCTCCGATCAAGTGACCGGTCACAATCGCAGGCTTCAGCAGCATGGTGACGGTCCAGGCACCAAAAGCACCTTGCAAACACACCGCAAAAAACAGCCAAGTGGCCAGCGCGGGCGATTGCTTCAACTCGGCCCGCTTTTTCCAAGCCATCACCATAATGCCGATAATCAGGAAACCCAGGAAAGTGGCCACATACCGGTGCGCCATTTCTTTCCAGGCCTTGGGCATGGAGACCGGCCCGTGTGTACCGCCCTGAACCTCCACTGCCTGGGCGATTTCCTCTGCAGCCTGTGTTGGCGTGAGTTTGCCATAACAGCCAGGCCAGTCCGGGCAACCCAAACCAGCGTCGGTCAGGCGCACAAATGCGCCCAACATGATCAAAAGGAATGTAAGAACTGTGGTGAATGCGACCAAACGCTTATAACTGCTCATGCTGCTCTCGTTTTATCCGATGTTTGAAGCCCACAACAGGCGGCTGATGTCTTTGCGAAACTTGTCGAACTGAAGGGTGTTGTTGGGTGGAAAACGCATCATGACATGGCCCAACGGGTCGGCTACAAAAACATGGTCACGCACGGTACCAATGTCGGCGCTGCCCTTGTTGCCCACAATGCCTTGCTCCAATGGCAGCCAGCTTTTCAACTGCTCTTCGCTGGCGCGTACAAAATGCACATCAGGGAACTGACGCAGCAACAGGGTTTCCAAGGGGCCATCGTCGGTGACAAACACCACGCGCTCAATGCGACCTTGCTCTTTGCCTTTCGAGGCACGGGCCTGTCGCTGGAAGTACATGGTGTTTTGGCATACTTCATCACAGTCACTGTTGATCACCTGGATCAACACCCACTTGTCGGCCACCTGCTGCATGGTGAAATCGTCGCCGTTGATGTTTTTGAATACATCGGTTGATACATTCACCTGCGGATCCAGAATGGTGCCGTAATTGTTCGTACCTTCGGGTTTGTCAAAAAAGTACAAATAGAAGGCCGCCGCAATGGGCAATGCGCAAGTTAGAAACACCAACAAAATGGTAATTCGGCCTTTGTTCAGCTTCGCGGGTGCGCTGGCTGCGTTCATCTTTTATTCCCTTTGTAAAACTCGCTTCGAAAAAACTCTCGGTACACAAAAAACAGGGTCAGCAACACCAACACCGCGGACATGGTAAACCATTGAAAGGCATAACCCTTGTGCTTGGCCACTTGTTCTTGCAGCGGCACCGCCAGGTGATAAAAACCGCCTACCATACGCGCCTGTGGCTGTTGCCCGGCAGTTTGCGCCACCGGCTGCTGGGTCACTACAAAATTGCTCACTGATTGACCAGTGCGCTTTTCAAATTCGTTTCCACTAAAATTGGACCACACCTCATAGCCATTGCTTTGAGCTTTCACAATGTCGTCAGTCTCACCCAAGGCCATGCCCCGCAATTCAGCCGACTGGGCAAAGCGCGGCAAGATGGTACCTTGTAAATCAAAAAGCTCACCTGCTTGCACGGCTTCGGTGGGCATGAGTGGCGCAAGGCGTGGCTCAGCGGGATTTCGCAACAACAAGCCTCGATCGACCGGTATTAAAAAGCTTGCACCCTCTGGCCGAAAACCTTGCACCACCTGAACCGCCGGCCTTCCATTTACCTGACGATTGTCTATATATATCAGGGCTTTGGCTTCGAACCTACCCCTCAATTCAATTTTCCGGTAGGACAAATTGTCCAAGTCCAAACGGGCACTGGCTGGAGACACTGGCTCGGCCGCCAATGCGCGGGCTTGCGATTCAAACAGGGTTTGTTTTTGGAATGCCCGGCTGGTTTGCCATTGGCCCAAGCTGAAGGTAAGCCACACCAGGCCAGCGCCAATTAACAGGGTAAGGATCAGCTTGACTTTGCCGGGTGTTTTCACTGCATTAACCATGACATACTTCCACTTGTGTGCTGTACACGGTTAGTTTTTGAAAGGTGTTCACCATGAAGTTGATCATTGGCCTGGCGTTCCTGGGCATTCTTGCAAGCCTGGGTTCGGCTTTTTTCTTTCTCATGAAAGACAAAAGCAAATCCAGTCGAACTGTAAACGCATTAACCATGCGCATCGGTTTGTCCATCGCGCTGTTCCTGCTGATTCTTTTTGCCTGGTACATGGGCTGGATAGAGTCAACTGGCATTCGATAAGCTCAATGTAAGCTCGATATCCAAAAAAAAGCCACCGGAGTTTTCCAGTGGCTTTTTTAATTGTGTGTTTTACAGCCTGGCAGGAAATTCCCGCGTTACAGCCAGTAAACCACCACGTACAAGCCCAACCACACCACGTCCACGAAGTGCCAATACCAGGCTGCAGCTTCAAAAGCGAAGTGGCTGTCTGGTGTGAAGTGGCCCTTGATACAGCGAATCATGATGAAGAACAGCATGATGGCGCCAATGGTCACGTGGAATCCGTGGAAACCGGTCAGCATGAAGAAGGTTGAGCCGAAAATGCCTGAGGTCAATTTCAGGTTCAAATCGCGGTAAGCGTGAATATATTCATAGGCCTGGAAGCCCATGAAAATTGCGCCCAACAACACGGTTAGCGCCAAACCCCAAATCAACTGTGAACGCTTGTTGGCAATCAGGGCATGGTGCGCCCAGGTCAAGGTAAGGCCTGAGGTGAGCAGCAATGCGGTGTTGATGGTTGGAATAGGCCATGGACCCATGGTTTGGAACGCATCGACTGTTCCCGCTGGGCCAGTGTTTGGCCAGTTGGCGGTGAAGTCGGGCCACAGGAACGCTTTGTTGTCGATATCACCAAGCCAAGGCATTGCAATTTGACGGGCATAAAACAAAGCACCGAAAAACGCGGCAAAGAACATGACTTCAGAGAAGATGAACCAGCCCATGGACCAGCGGAAAGACACATCGACGCGGGCACTGTACTGACCACTTTCAGACTCGCCCACCACATGCTTGAACCAGCCGGTCAGCACATAAATAAGAATACCCATGCTGAGTGCGAACAGGTAAGGGCCCGCTTCCGAGCCGTTTACCCACTGGGACATGCCCAGTACAAAAAAGAACATGGCCACTGCGCCAAGCACAGGCCACTGGGACAAGCCGGGCACAAAGTAATATGGTGCATTCGCACGCATGGTGGTTTCTCCTATTTCTTTAATTTAGATGCTTCGATACTGCAACAGCAAGTTCCGTACGGCTTAAGCGGAACTCACCACAAAATTTACCAATACCAGTAAGCCGACTACAAAACCAGCGGCTGCCAGCAGACCCACAATGATGACGTGGACCGGATTTAACTTCTGCATGTCTTCAGAGTGATTTTTACCCTTTCGGACACCGAAAAATGACCACAACACGGCCGACAAAGTTTGCAGAAAAGTGGCTGTGCTCGCTTTACGCGATGCGGCCTCTTTGATGTCTTCCGACATTATTCTGCTGCCATGGCTGTCGCGCCGGCCACTTCAAAAAATGTATAACTCAAAGTGATGGTGTGTACGTCTTGTGGCAACTTGGGGTTGATCACAAACACCACCGGAAACTCTTTGGTTTCACCCGCTTTGAATGGTTGCTGTTTAAAGCAGAAACATTCCAGCTTGGTGAAGTGCTCAGCAGCTTTGCTGGGCAAATAACTGGGTATAGCCTGGCCTGCAGTGTCATTCTTCAAATTGTTGTACACCACATAGTTCATGGTGACCAACTCGCCAGGATGAACCATCATTCGATTGGTCTCGGGCTTGAACTGAAACTTGCCCCGCTCATTGGCATCGAAAATAACTTCAATGCTTCGGCTTTTGTCCACCTGGGTGTTTTTCACGATCTCTTCCGCATTCTTGGTTTGCGGTGTCAATACGTTGATCCCGGTGATTTCACAAATGGCCTTGTAAATGGGCACCAATGCATAACCAAAGGCAAACATGGCCACAACAATCACGACAAGGCGCACCACCATCTGTTTGTGCAAACCGCTTGTTTTCGGACTATTTTCATTGGCCATGCTGCTTTACCTCTACTGCAAATTCATTAAAACCTAGTTCACCAAACTCAAGATGCTGGGTTCCATCACCTTACGAATCAGAATGCCGATGAAAAACACGGCGGCCACTGACAGCAAAATCAAACCTGTGCGCTTGTTTTGTTTGGCTTTCTCTTTTTCTTCAGGGGTCACGCTTACTTCCTTGCTGAACCTATTCGTTGTGTAAAAAAGCCTTGCCTGCCAAATGCCCAGCCAAAGCTGCTTTACGCAACGGGGGGTTGGTAAAACCAAACCCCCATTGTTAAACCCGCTGGTGAATTACTTCACTGTGGGTGGATCTTCAAAAGTGTGGAACGGTGCTGGTGATGGAACAGTCCACTCCAGGCCTTCGGCACCTTCCCATGGCTTGGCAGGTGCTGCCTCGCCTTTCTGGAACATCCATGCGCGCAGTACGCACCACAGGAAGATCAACTGGGACAAACCGAACCAGAATGCACCAATGGTAGCAATGGCGTGGAAGTCAGTGAACTGTGTGGCGTAGTCGGCGTAGCGACGTGGCATACCCGCCAAACCCAGGAAGTGCATTGGGAAGAAAGTGACGTTGAAGCTGATCAGTGAAGACCAGAAGTGCCACTTGCCCAATGTTTCGCTGTACATGCGACCAGACCACTTTGGCAACCAGTAGTAAGTACCTGCAAACAAGGCAAACAGTGAGCCAGCAACCAATACATAGTGGAAGTGAGCCACCACGTAGTAGGTGTCTTGCAACTGAATGTCAACAGGCGCTACGGCCAGAATAAGTCCCGTGAAGCCGCCCATGGTGAACACGAAAATGAAGCCCACGGCAAACAGCATTGGGGTTTCAAACGTCATGGAGCCTTTCCACATGGTGGCCAGCCAGTTAAACACCTTCACGCCTGTGGGTACCGCAATCAACATGGTTGCGTACATGAAGAACAACTGGCCTGTGACTGGCATGCCGGTTGTGAACATGTGGTGCGCCCAAACAATGAAGGACAGAATCGCGATGGACGCTGTGGCGTACACCATGGAGCTGTAACCGAACAGTGTTTTGCGTGCAAAGGTGGGCACAATGTGGCTGATGATGCCGAAGGCCGGCAAAATCATGATGTATACCTCGGGGTGACCGAAGAACCAGAAAATGTGCTGGTACATCACGGGGTCGCCGCCGCCGGCTGCGTTAAAGAACGATGTGCCGAAATGGCGATCGGTCAACACCATGGTGATGGCACCAGCCAACACGGGCATTACCGCGATCAACAGGTAGGCAGTGATCAGCCAGGTCCATGCGAACATTGGCATTTTCATCAAGGTCATGCCGGGAGCGCGCATGTTCAAGATGGTTGTGATGATGTTGATGGAACCCATGATCGACGAGGCACCCAGAATGTGCATCGCGAAAATGGCTGCATCCATGCCAGGGCCCATTTGCACCGACAATGGTGCGTACAGAGTCCAGCCAGCGGCAGTTGCGCCACCAGGCATGAAGAACGATGCTGTCAGAATGATCGCCGCAGGCACCATCAGCCAGAAGCTGAAGTTGTTCATGCGGGCAAAAGCCATGTCAGAACAGCCAATTTGCAGAGGAATCATCCAGTTGGCAAAACCCACGAATGCAGGCATTACCGCACCGAACACCATAATCAAACCGTGCATGGTGGTGAGCTGGTTGAAAAACTCGGGCTGGACCAGTTGCAGGCCGGGTGCAAACAGTTCTGCACGCAGCATCAGCGCCAACACACCGCCTTCCAGCAGCATGATGAACGAGAAAATCAGGTACATGGTACCGATGTCTTTGTGGTTGGTTGCGTACAACCAACGGCGCCAACCATGCGGGTGGTCGTGCGCGTGGTCATGGTCGTGACCATGGCCGTGGGTTAAATCTGCCGCGGTAGTGCTCATGTAAATCTCCTAAGCAATATTAACGTGCAGCCGTAACAGCACTTGGCTGAACAACCGGGTCGGTACCTGTGCCAGCATTGGCCCAAGCGTTTCGTGTGTATGTAATTACTGAAGCAATTTCAACGTCGCTCAACTGCTTCCACGCTGGCATGCCAGCGCCCTTGCCGTTCAGCAAAATTGCAATTTGATCAGCCTGCGGACCTACCACTGAAGGGGCAGCCACCAGCGCGGGGAATGCGCCAGGGATGCCTTCACCGGAAGCCTGGTGACAAGCCGCACAATTGGCGTTGTACACCTGCTCGCCACGGGCGACCAGATCTTCCTTGGTCCATTCCTTGGTGGGGTCGTCTTGTTTGGCTTTCATTTCGTCAAGCTTGGCCTGTACCCACTTGGAGTAGTTTTCTTCAGACATTACTTCGACAACGATAGGCATGTAGGCGTGGTCTTTGCCGCACAGTTCAGCACACTGACCACGGTAGATGCCTTCTTTCTCAGCCTTGAACCAGGTGTCACGCACGAAACCGGGGATCGCATCCTGCTTCACGCCAAAGGCGGGAATCATCCAGGCGTGAATGACGTCGTTGGCGGTTGTCACCACGCGAACTTTCTTGTTCACAGGCACCACCACGTGGTTGTCCACTTCCATCAGGTAGTTTTCACCGCGTGCAACGGCTTGGCCATCATGGTCGTCAATTTGATCGCGAGGTGTGGTCAACGTGGACAGGAAGGCAATGCCTTCGCCCTCGCCGGCCAGGTACTCATAACCCCACTTCCACTGGTAACCAGTCGCCTTGATGGTGAGGTCGGCGTTGGAGGTGTCTTTCATCGCAACCACTGTTTTGGTTGCGGGCAAAGCCATGCCGATTACGATCAGGAAAGGAACGATGGTCCATGCAATTTCAACTTTTACACTTTCGTGGAAAGAGGCCGACTTTGCGCCCTTTGACTTGCGGTGCGCGTAGATTGAGTAAAACATCACGCCAAACACGGCAACGAAAATAACCAGACAGATCACCAACATCAGCGTGTGCAAATCGTAGATTTGACGCGCGATTTCGGTAACCGGTTCAGCGAGGTTGTACTGCAGGGGTTGCCCAGAAACATTCTCGGCAAACGCTGCACCTCCGAAGGATGTCATCGCAATTGCAGCAGCCGAAGCAACAGCTTTGCGAATACCCAAGGACGACTTCAACATGGCGATCCTCAATCTCAAAAAAAATATCAAACTGGTGGAAGCCGCATGCCTAAAAAGAACATGCTGCCCTGGCCAACGCTGCTTTCAATTCACGGTGCAGCGCTGATTTGTCTTTTTCGGCAATAAATTTGCCTATTTTTACTTGTTGGCCCTTGTGACTGAACAACAAAGGCGCTTTGTATTTTCCGTTGTAGCTTAATTTGGCCCATTGGGGCGACCATTCAAGCTGGGTCAGTTTGGTGCCATCGGCCATCACCAGCGTTAACTGGTTCGGCTGAAGTTCGATCATTTCGTAATCGGCCGCATGCCTCGCGTAAATTACGAATGCCGTTCCCACCAAGAACAACTCGATTCCGGCAAAGGGCAAAACGATCCAGAAACCTGCCAACAAAAAGCCGAAGGCTATCACCAAGGTGATTACGCACAAGCTGGCATACCATTGCAAAAGCTGCTTGGGACTGAGCGAACAATTGCGCCGAAAGACCCACCTGTTGCCTTGAGGCGAGTAGTTTTGCCCGCCGCTGCCACTTGTATCAACCTTGCCAACGTTGCCGCTTGGTGCATTCGCTGAACTTGAAATTTCTGGAATCATGCCCATTTACCTCTCAGAGAGCAGTCATTCAGATCCAATGCACGCCCAAAAGAGTGCATTAAAACCTTCGAATTATAGGCTCAAGGCTGTAAAGCAAGCAATAAGACAGGTGCAATCCGCGCCTGATTTCCCCGAAATAAGTTAAAAACAATGCGCTACATTTGAAAATGCTGCGCAGCAGCAAGCTATTTCGAGCCTTTGCGCCCTTTAATGTCTGAAATTTTTACAGTGGCCACATCGGTTTTGGCTTTTCTTTTGACTTTCCAGGCATGCCCGTAAACCAGCTCTAGAGTGAGTGGAATGCGGCCTGTTTCAGGATTGCGCAGCTGCTCAAGGTAAAGGCTTGCCTCAGAAAACTGGCGTGGCGTTCGCAAACCCTGCTTGCGTGTTTCCAGATGGTTGCCACACAAGGCGCGCCAGTCCTCAATCAACTTGGCTGGCGAACTGTAAGTCAGCGTCAGTTTTTCCATTTCCATGACTGGGTCTGAAAAACCCTGCTTGCTCATCAGGTCCCCGAGATCGTGCATGTCGGCAAAATCGGGGAAAGGCTCGCCCATGACTTGGGCCAGGCCTTGTAATTCACGGGCGGTGTCGGGACCAAAGCAACTGAAAAAAACGCCGCCTTCAGGTTTCAACACCCGAAGCCATTCAGCCAGGCAGTGGCCGGGGTCGGCAACCGCATGCAACCACAAGGGCGACCAGACCATGGCCTGGCTCTCGTTGGGCAAAGGCAAAGGGCTGTTGATAGGCAGTGCAATTGCTGCAGAAGGCTTGGGCGCAGCCCGGCCGGGCCACAGTTTGGCCAAAAATGAAGCGGCTGCCTGTTCGAGCTGCGCTACAGGCAAGCTGATCGCCTTGGGTGCAAATACCGAAAATTCACGCCCAACAAACAAGGATTTGACATTCGGCAAGGCCGAGGGGTGTAACCAACCTTGATGCACCACCCCTCCCTCGACCGGGCGCATGATCTGCGCACGGTTCACCATGCGTTGGTTGACTTCTTCAAGTATGAAAGGCAATGGCTTTGCGACGCGCCGCAACCATTGGTACGCCAAGGCGTTGTTAGACCGGGGAATTTTCCAGAACTGCGAGGACATTGTGGGACTAGCCATTTCAGCAAAAAGGTGGTGCAGTCTATTCTATAGAACTTGCCATAGTATGGGCGGCGCCATGGTGCCGGGGCGCTGCATGGCCTGCCAAACACCGCTGCATAAAAGCGCTTCGAACAGTAGCGCCGAGTTTGAGCGTTTTGTTTGTGGCCACTGCGAGACCATGATCCATAAGCGCGACGCTGTGCGCTGCAAACGATGCGCGCTGGCGCTTGGCCCGCGCCTGCAGGCGTTTGGGTGGACACATTGCCGACACTGCAAACCCTTGATTGAGGATGGAACCCGAGCGCCCGTGGAATGTGTGGTGTGCAGTGATTACGTGGCACCGTTTGATCAATGGATTGCTTTGCTGAAGTATGGCGAGAACCATGGCATGGCACGGTTTTTGGGTCATTGGCTGGGCACAAAGGCGCTTGAAATGGGCCTGGATTTGCCCGATGTATTGTTGCCTGTGCCCGTGAGCCCGGACAAATTAAGGCGGCGCGGCTATAATCAAGCCGCTTTGATAGCCCGACATTTGGGGCGGCGTATTCAACGACCGGTGCGCACGCACTGGCTGATCAAAACCCAGGAACTCGACGCGCAGGCGACGTTGAGCCGCGAGGACCGACTGCTGAATTTGCAGGGGGCTTTCAGGGCAACACTTTGCATACCCGCCAATATCCGAATTGGCTTGGTCGACGATGTGATTACCACTGGAGCCACCATTCAAAGCTGCAAGGTCGCACTTTACAAAGCGGGCGCTGAATCAATTGTAACCATGGCAGTGTGCAGGACTCCAGAATGATTAATGTTGTATTGGTTGAACCGGAAATTCCGCCCAACACGGGCAATGTGATTCGCTTGTGTGCCAACACTGGCGTGCAGTTGCACTTGGTTGAGCCTTTGGGTTTTCCACTGGAAGATGCCCGCATGCGGCGCGCCGGGCTTGATTACCACGAGTATGCAAACATGTTGGTCCACCCTGGCTGGGAGGCGTTTCTCGACCGCCAACAACCCAACCCGCAACGCTGCTTTGCAATGACGACGAAAGGCAAACACTCACCTTTCGATGTGAAATTTCAAGCTGGTGATTACTTGATGTTTGGCAGTGAAACCCGAGGACTTTCCGAGGAGGTGCGCAACTGGTTTGCCCGAGAGAACTGGCTGCGCTTGCCGATGCGCCCGGAGAGCCGGTCGCTGAACCTGTCAAATTCGGTGGCGGTGATGGTGTACGAGGCTTGGCGGCAGCTGGGGTTTGAAGGCGGAATCTAGGGATTACTGCCAGGCAACCAGTTTGCTTGGGTTCCGATCTCTCGTTGCGTTCTAATCGCCCTCTCGGCTTGGGTTCCGATCTCTCGCCAGAAAACCTGTTTATCCCTTGCTGAGCCTTGCGATGCCTGAGAACGACCCTCCTAAAAAGCGGGTCGGGTCCGTTCTCTGTCGCCCATGCTGGGCGACACCGGCCCTGCTCGGCACGCAAGGGCAGGTTTTCTTGAAGGCGAGGCGATCGAAACACCGCCGCCGACTGGGCGTTGCGCCAGCGGTGACCCTGCAAGCTCAGCACTCAACAAACCAGCCCCGTGCAGCACAAGCAACCACGCCGAGTGGACAACAAACAGCAACGATCACTCAGCGTCTTCAGACCTGGCTTCGCGGGACAACAGGCGCATCACGCCTTCTCCGGGGCTTAAACCCTCGAACAGCACAGAATTCACCGCCGACGTAATCGGCATATCAACCCCCAATTCCGCAGCAAGTTGTTTGACCACAGGCGCGCATTTCACACCTTCGGCAACCTGCCCCAATTCCTGAAGAATGGTGTCCAGGGACTTGCCTTGGGCCAACATCAAACCGACTCGCCGGTTGCGAGACAAGTCGCCAGTGCAAGTGAGTATGAGGTCGCCAAAGCCAGAGAGCCCATTGAGAGTTTCAGCCTGCGCACCCAAAGCCACGGCCAGGCGCTTGATTTCAGCCATGCCGCGAGTAATCAAAGCTGCGCGTGCATTCAACCCCAGTTGCATGCCATCGCAAATACCGGTGGCCACCGCCATGATGTTTTTAACCGCACCGCCCACTTCTGCACCAACCAGGTCGTCAAGCTCGTACACACGCAAAGCCGCATGATGCGCAGCCCGCACCATGGCTTGGCGGGTGGACTCGTCAGCGCTGGCTGCGGTGAGTGCACAAGGCAGGCCGCGAGCCACTTCTGCGGCAAAGGAAGGGCCGGTTAAGGCGCCGCCATAGGGCTTGCCCAACACCTCTTCAACCACTTGGTGTGGCATTTGGCCGGTGCCCACTTCAAAGCCCTTGCACAACCACACCAGTGGTGGCCATTGTTCAATGGGCGCAATTTCAAGCAATTGCAACAGTGTTTGGCGCAATGCGCCCATGGGCGTGCCCAACACCCAAAGCGCGTCGGATTGACCAAGGGCATGCCGGGCAGCCACCGGAAAATCGGCCTGCACTTTCAGCGTGGGGGAAAGTTTGATACCCGCAAGATAACGCGGGTTTTCGCGTTGGTTGGCGATGGATTGAAGCACCGCCGCATCGCGCCCCCACAGCACCACGTCGTGTGCAAACGACATGTGGGCAGCCACTGCGGTGCCCCATGCCCCCGCACCGAACACGGTGATGTTCATGCGCGCCACCAATTACGCTGTGGTAATGATGCCGGAACCGTTTTGCTTGGCAGCCTGTTCCTGGGCTGCAGCCAAACGCTGCTGGTAAAACTGCTCGAAATTGATGTCGGACAAATGCACAGGCGGGAAGCCGGTGCGGGTGATCAAGTCGGCCACGTTGGCACGCAGGTAGGGGTAAATCATGTTGGGACACAAAATGCCCAACAGTGGGTCGAACTGCTCTTCGGGTACGTTTGAAATTTCAAAAATACCGGCCTGCTTGCACTCCACCAGGAAAGCGACTTTCTCATCGATTTTGGCGGTCACGGTCACTGTAACTTCAGACTCGAAAATGTTTTCGGCCAAGCGTTGTGCGCCCACATCCACAGCCACTTCAATTTTGGGCGGATTCTTCTCGAGGAAAATTTGTGGTGCGTTGGGCAGCTCCAATGACGCGTCTTTGATATACACGCGTTGCATTTGAAATACTGCTTCTGAATTCTGTTCGGCCATTTGCTGGCTCCTATGGATTGAATGAGTAGGGTTGGGGGAAATTAGCCGGGTTGCCCCAGCAAAGGCAACAGCTTGCCGGCACGGTCAAGGTCGAACAGATCGTCGCAGCCGCCCACATGTGTGCTGCCGATATAAATTTGCGGCACTGTTCGCCGGCCAGTTTCGGCCATCATTTTTTCTTTCTGGGATGGATCGAGATCGACCCGGATTTTCTCGATATTCTGCACGCCACGCTCGTTCAACAAGCGTTCGGCACGTACGCAAAACGGACACACTGCGCTGGTGTACATGCGAACAGGGGCTTGAATGGTGCTCATGTGTATTCCTTGACTACTTGTGTTTACTGCAACTGGGCTTGCTTTTACTTCGCAACCTGTTTGGTGGCTTTGGGTGTTTTTACCTTGGGCGCGGCATCGGCGGCAGCCTCTTGTGCTTTTTTGACGGGCAAGCCAGCTTCTTTCCAGGCATTGATGCCACCATCGAGAACAAACACGTCGGTGTAACCCGCTGCCTTCAACACGGTGGCAGCTGCGCCAGAACGTGCGCCGGTTTGACACAACACGATCAACGGGGTTTCCTTGGTTTTTGCCAAGGTGCCGGCTTTTTCTTTCAGGTCTTTGATGGCCATTCGCTTGGAGTTGGGCACCACACCCGAGTTTTTGACGAAATCGTCGTCTCGAATGTCAACCAGCACTGCCTTCTTTTGGTTGATCAACAGTGTGGCTTGGGGCACCGTGACACGAGTGCCGCCACCTTTGGTCAACAAGGGCCAAATCAACATGAGGCCAGAACCAAAGGCCAAGGCGATGAGCCAACTGTTTTGAATCAGAAATTCCTGCGACATAAATCCTGCAATGAGTGGGTCTTGATGGATTGGTCATTATATCCCCTTGAATCGAGGCTAAAATGGAGGTTTGCCTAATTAGACAGCAACTTAAAGGCCACAAACATGTACAAACTCGTATTAATGCGCCATGGCGAAAGCCAATGGAACCTGGAAAACCGCTTTACCGGCTGGGCCGACGTAGACCTGACTGACAAAGGCCGCGAAGAAGCCCGCAAGGCTGGCGACCTGCTGAAAGCCGAGGGCTACAGCTTTGACGTGGCCTACACGTCTGTGTTGAAGCGCGCCATTCGCACCCTGTGGATTGCCTTGGATCAAATGGACCAGATGTGGCTGCCCGTGGTACATGCTTGGCGTTTGAACGAGCGCCATTACGGTGACTTGCAGGGCCTGAACAAATCTGAGACTGCCGCCAAGTTTGGTGAAGAGCAAGTGCTGATTTGGCGACGTGCCTACGCGATTGCCCCGAATCCACTGAAAGTGGATGACCCCCGTTTTGCTGGCAACGACCCCCGCTATGCGAAGCTGAAACCCGAGGAAATTCCACTCACGGAATGCCTGAAAGACACGGTAGACCGTGTGGTCCCCCTGTGGAAAGAGGGTATTGCCCCAGCCATTAAAGCCGGCAAGAAGGTGTTGATTGCTGCGCACGGCAATTCATTGCGTGCCTTGATCAAGTACTTGGACAACCTGAATGAAGAAGACATTTTGCAGGTGAACATCCCAACTGCACGTCCCTTGGTTTACGAGCTTGATGAGAACCTGAAACCCATTCGCAGTTATTACTTGGGCGATCAGGCTGAAATTGAAGCGGCCATGGCTGCCGTGAAAAACCAGGGAAAGGCCAAGTAAACACAGGTGCGTAACTACTCCAAGCTGATTCGTTGTACCCGTGGTGGGCTGGGTGCCGTATTGGCCCTGCTCACCCTGACTGCCACCGAACCTGCCCGGGCGCAAAGCAATGTGCGCGACCCGGCGGGCGTGAAGCAGGAGCGCGACGAAGTGCGCCGAAAACTGGATGCATTGAAAAAAGAAATCAATGAAACCAGCGGTGAGAAAAAGCAGGCTGCCAAAGCACTTAGCCTGCTTGAGCAGCGGCTTGAAAAAACCCAGAACCGCCTGAAAGCCCTTGATCAGGATAGGGACGCACTGGAAACAGACATCAAAAAACTGAACCAGGAAGAAGGCCAGCTTCAACAAGACCTGGAGAGTACCCAGGCGCGTTTGGCCGAGGTGATGCGCAACCAGTATCGCAGGGTGGAGGTGAACCCGACACAAGCGTGGTTGGCAGGAAAGTCAGCCAGCGAAGCTGCACGCGAAAGTTACTGGTATGAAAGAATTTCAGCCGCAGAGCGTGATTTGGCTGCGCAGCAAGCAGCGCAAGCCCGTGAACTCGAGTCCATTCGACTGGGCCTTGAGAAAAAGCAGGAAAGGCTCGAAAACACCATTGCAGATCAAAACAAAAGCCAGCGCGAGTTGGTGGCACAGCGCGAGGAGCGCAACCAGCTGATCGCCGACCTGAACTCGAAACTGAAAAACCAGGAGCTTGAGCGCAAGCGCCTGCAACGCGACGAATCGCGGCTAAGCAATGTGATCACCGAATTGACGCGCGCCATTGAAGAGGCAAAGCGCAAACAGGCACTGGCCGCGCAACAGCAAAAGCAGCAGGGCCAGTCGGGAAGCACGCCCAAATCGGCAGGAAAGGCACCCAGCAAACCAGATTACTCACCCCCACCGCCCATGCCCAGTACGGGTGAGTTTGCAAAACTGAAAGGCAGACTGGTGTTGCCAGTGCAAGGCACCGTGGCTGGCCAATTTGGGCAAACCCGATCAAAAGACGGGCAAGGCCCTTCCTGGAAGGGGATTTTTATTGCCACTGAGGCAGGGCAAGCAGTTCGGGCGGTTGGTGCAGGGCGCGTGGTGTTCTCGGAATGGCTGCGCGGATTCGGCGAAATCGTGATCATTGACCACGGCGACCAGTTTTTGAGCGTTTATGGCAACAATGGTAAATTAATGAAAAGATCAGGGGATTCCGTGAAAGCGGGTGACACCATTGCTGAAACTGGCAACAGCAGTGGTAATCTTGATACAGGTTTATATTTTGAACTAAGGCATCAGGGACAACCCTTCGATCCTATTTCGTGGACCAAAGGTCGGTAGGAATTATGCGTCAAAAATTGCGGCAAATCAGTTTGGTATCAGTCGGTGTAGTGGCCGGCGTGTTGGTCAGCGTGGGTATTAGCGCAGTGGCCCAACGGCAACAGCCCGAGGCGTTGCCCTTGAGTGAACTGCGCCAGTTCACCGAAGTTTTTGGCGCAATCAAGAGCTTTTATGTGGAGCCCGTGGGCGACGACAAGTTGTTCAATGGCGCCATCAGCGGCATGGTTGCCAACCTAGACCCGCATTCAAGTTACCTGGATGCAGAGGCTTTCAAGGAACTGCGCGTGGGTACGCAAGGTGAATTCGGTGGCTTGGGCATTGAGGTGGGCACCGAGGACGGCTTTGTGAAAGTCATTTCGCCGATTGAAGACACCCCCGCGGCCAAGGCTGGTGTGAAGGCAGGTGACCTCATCGTGAAAATTGATGACAAGCCAACCAAAGGCATGAGTTTGTCCGATGCGGTTAATTTGATGCGCGGCAAGCCGAAAACCGAGATTCGCCTGACTTTGCTGCGCAAGGACGTCGAAAAACCGATCGAGGTCAAAATTATTCGCGATGTCATTCGCGTGCAAAGCGTTAAATCCAAAATGTTGGACGATGGCATCGGGTACG
The DNA here is from genome assembly GCF_000170915.1 of Limnobacter sp. MED105. GTDB lineage: Bacteria > Pseudomonadota > Gammaproteobacteria > Burkholderiales > Burkholderiaceae_B > Limnobacter. The sequence goes on along the minus strand of NZ_ABCT01000001.1, from coordinate 340,082 downwards.
TTCGTATTACGCAATTTCAGGAACACACTGGCGAGTACCTGGTGAAGGCCATCAATACATTGCAGGCCAAAACCCCGATGAAAGGCTTGGTGCTAGATTTGCGCAACGATCCGGGCGGTTTGCTCAACGCGGCAGTGGGCGTGAGCGCAGCGTTTCTGCCACAGAACACATTGGTAGTGTCTACCGATGGTCGCACCGAGGACTCCCAACGCAAACTGGTGGCCGGACCTGAAGACTACTTGCGTGGCCGCGAGAAAGACTACCTGAAAGAATTGAGCCCGATTGCCAAAACCGTGCCGATGATTGTGGTGGTGAACGGTGGCTCGGCCTCGGCCTCTGAAATTGTGGCCGGTGCCCTGCAAGACCATGGCCGCGCCAAGGTGCTGGGCACCCAAACATTTGGCAAAGGCTCGGTGCAAACCATTTTGCCGCTGAACAACAACACAGCGATCAAGTTGACTACTGCGCGTTATTACACGCCGAGTGGCCGCAGCATTCAGGCCAAAGGCATTGAGCCCGATTACGTGGTCACCGAAACCCCGGAAGGTGACATTGTTGAGCGTGTTCGCGAAGCTGACCTGACCCGACACTTGAGTAATGACAAGGGTGAGGAAACACCCAGCTCCAAAACCCCAGACACTAACAAGAACGCGGACATGAAACCGATTGTGTTCGGCGAGAAGGACGATTACCAATTGCAGCAAGCCCTGAATTACCTGAAGGGCAAGCCCGTGGTGCAAAACCGCAAGGCAGCACAAACTGCCAAGTCTGCCCAGTAAGCCACCCCGATAACGGCTTGAACGTGGAACTACGGGACTTGAATGACGAGGAGTTACTTCGGTACTCCCGTCATATTCTTCTGGACGAAATAGGAATCGAAGGGCAATCACGCATTGCCAGTGCGAAGGTACTGGTGGTGGGAGCGGGTGGACTGGGCTGCCCCAGTGCGCTTTACTTGGCCAGCGCGGGTGTGGGCACCATTTACATTGCCGACGACGATGAAGTTGACTTGACCAACCTGCAACGCCAGGTGCTGCACACCACAAGCCGTGTGGGCATGGCCAAAGTTGAATCTGCAAAAACCCACTTGAATGAACTAAACCCCTGCAGCACCATTGTGCCAATTGCCCACCGCCTGGAGGGTGATGAGCTGGAACAACTGGTTGCAGAAGTGGATGTGGTGCTGGACTGCTGTGACAACTTCAAAACACGCCATGCAGTGAACCGTGCCTGCGTGAAGTTTGGGAAACCATTGGTGTCCGGTGCAGCCATACGGCTGGATGGCCAGCTTGCGGTGTTTGAACTGAACAACCCGCAAGCGCCCTGCTACCACTGCCTGTTTCCGGAAGGGGACGATGTATCGGAAGTGCGTTGCGCCACCATGGGTGTATTTGCGCCGCTAACCGGCGTGATTGGCACCTTGCAAGCCAGCGAGGCCTTGAAAATTCTGGCGGGCTTTGGCCAACCCATGTACAGCACCCTTCAAATTTACGACTCTCGCAGTTGCGAATTCACGAAAATGAAAATTCGCAAAGACCCCAAGTGCGCGGTGTGTAACCCCTAGAATTTTGCGGTGCGAATGGCTTCAAACTGCCGAATGCGGTGTTTGACTTTGCCAGTGAGTTGCCGGGGCTTGAACCCCAGGCCCGGAAACGTGATCCAGCTGGTTTGAATGCCGTGTCTGGCCGCTTGCTCCAGGTGCCCGAACGTGTCGTCCACCAGCAAGGCCCGCTTGCCTTTCAATTTGCTCTTGAGGTTTGGCCACAAAATATTGGCGGGTTTGGGCCGCCAGGCTTGGTGAACCACCATGTCTTCAATCGCGATGACGGCATGCAGGTGGCGGTACAAGCCCATTTCCTTGCACAGGGCCACGGCGTAAGCACGGGGGGCATTGGTCAGCATGATGCGCAGGCCAGGTAATTTGCCCAAGCGGTGAGGCACACTGCCGTGGCGAGAACTGAGTTTTTTCAAACCCTCAAAACGGTGTGTACTGGCCAGAAAGTGATGCGGGTTGGTTTGATGATGGCGCATCATGCCCAAAAGGGTTGCGCCATATCGAAGCCAATATTGGGTGCGCAACTCGCTGGCCTGTTGGTGGTCCAACTCCAGGTGTTCAGCCAGGTAGCGGGTCATTTGCCGGTTGATCTCGGGCAGAATGTGGGTTGATGCGTGGTGCAGGGTGTTGTCCAGATCGAGCAAATACACTTTGCCAGACAAGCCTGCATGGGGACGACGAATATAACGAATGCGCAAAACGAATGAACCTGAAGTTGAGTTTTCATCCTGAATTTTGTCAGGACACCTTGTGTCATTCTGACACCGCGCTGCGGTGCGGTCTAGACAACAGCTGCCCGCCTGAACTGCTGGACAACCTGGGCAGGCTCTCTGCCTTGCTGGGCGACATCCATAGGTCCCTGAATATTTGTACTGGTGCGTTAAAGGTTAACAGTGGATTCAGGGCAGAAGCCTTGAATGAAAAAGTGGGCGGTGTGCCCAATTCCCAGCATTGTGTGGGACTGGCGGCCGATGTGGTGTGCCCTGAATTTGGCAGCCCCTATGATTTGGCCTTGGCAATTGCACAATTGCCATGTGAATTTGATCAACTGATTCTGGAGTTTGGCAAATGGGTGCATGTGTCTGCTGCACCGCTGGGCCAGACACCGCGGCGAGAATGCCTGAGCATTTTCAGCAAAGACGAAGGTTATCTGGAAGGTATTGTGAAGCGATGAACACAACAAAAAACACAATAGTCAAAATCAGCCTTGCAGCCCTGCTCGGCCTGAGTGGAACAGGCAACGCTTGGGCCGCCGACACGACCTGCAAAGGCATGGGCAAACAGGTGATTGATTCAGACCTGCGTTTTTCGCTGACCCACAGTCAAATTCCTGGCGAACTGGCGATTAGCACCCACAAAATGCGGGTAGCGGGTACGCAGTACAAACTGGAATCGACCTCGCAGGCCAAAGGCTTCCTCGCCTTGCTGTACTCGGGCCAATTAACGCAGAAAAGCGAAGGGCTGGTCGATTCACAAGTGGGTTTAACACCCCTTTACTACGCTGAACAGCGGGGCAAAAAACCAGTGGCTGAAAGCATGCTGAATGCCGAAACCCAGCAGGTGGTGTTCAAGCGCAATGGCGAAACTGCGCCTTATGAAAAAGGCTTGCAAGACCGAATCAGCATGATTTATCAAATTGCCACGCGCCTGCGCTGCAACGCCGATTTAAAAGTCGGCGACACTTTGACCATGCGCGTCATGAGCACTGGCCGCGTGGCCAACGAGGTGTTTGTTCTAAAGAAAACAGAAGACCTTACGCTGGACCTGGGCAAGGGCGAGCGCCGAGTGAGCACCCTGCAATTTGAAACCAAGCCAGAGGAAGCAGGCGATGAAATTGTGCGTATTTGGTATGCCAAAGATTTGAACTGGCAACCCGCGAAAATTGAAATTCAGGATGCAGACGGCAAAGCCCTGACCCAAACCCTGATTGGTACTGGCGCCTAACCGTTGGCAGGTACGCGGCGCAGCAAATTGGGATCTGCTTCGAGAATGGGCAAGTTAACCTGATGACGTTGCCCGCTGCGGCGCATCACAGCAAACGTAGGGCCCACTTCTTCCAGAGTCCAACCGTTGGCGACTTCATCGCCCACGCGTTTTGATTGCGCGGGCTGCCCTTCAATTGACATGACCGCCGCACCTTTGCCTTCGCTGTTGGCAAAAATGCCCAATAAATTCACAGAGGGAGGCGTGAGGCCGCCCGCAGTTTCAACTCCCATGAGTCGTGCTTCGGGCGACTGGTCAATTTGATAATTGGCCGAGGCCTGTGCAGGCATGGCCGGTGCAACCACCGGAGCAGGTGCAAACAACTTGATGAGCACCCACACCCCCAAACCCACTGTACCCAACCACAACACCATGCGCAGGGCCTGAACAAGCCGTGGCGACAAACTGAACTGGGCAACCGGTTTTTTCAAGGCAAGTTTCATGGGGCAAACTGAAGAGACACACTGGAAAGCATCATAACCCGCAAGATGGGCTTGATTCAAAAAAAAACCGGACAACCCGCAAGGGTGACCGGTTTTTAAGCCATGCTTCAAGGGTTGTTGGCAACTTGAGTTGCCCACATCAGTAGTATGCGCACGCAAGAACACCTAAGAAAGACCCTATTTACGTGACATCGATAAAGGTTTTACCGATGACCCGAAAGCAGGGGGATTTCGTGCAGCGTGCAATGGTGGTGCGGGCTGCTGTCAAATATTCATAAAATGGGTGTAACCTTCAGCAAGGATAATTCTGGATCTTCTCGACGGTTGTTTATGAAAAAACTAAATTCGCTTCAAGGCAAAAAACAAAACAAGGGTTTTACCCTGATCGAAATCATGGTGGTTGTCGTCATTCTTGGCATTCTTGCCACGCTGGTGGTGCCGAAAATTATGGGCCGCCCCGATGAAGCCCGTGTGGTTGCTGCCAAGCAGGATATTGCCTCGGTCATGCAGGCACTCAACCTTTACCGCTTGGACAACAGCCGCTACCCCACCACGGAACAAGGCTTGCAAGCCTTGGTGGCTCCCCCTACCACTGAACCTGTACCACGCAACTACAAGCAAGGTGGTTATTTGTCGCGCCTGCCGGTTGACCCTTGGGGCAGTAATTACCAGTTTTTGAGCCCTGGTATTAACGGCGAAGTGGATGTAATGAGCTTTGGTGCAGATGGCAAAGCCGGTGGTGAGGGCGTGAATGCCGACATTGGTTCGTGGAGCCTCTAAGCAGGGATTCACCCTGCTTGAATTGCTGGTGGTGATCGTCGTTCTGTCGATCGCCGCTGGTCTTATTGTGGTGCGCGGCACGCCCGGCGATTCCAATTACCTGGAGTCAGACGCCAAAAAACTGTCACAACTGCTGCGGATTGCGCAGCAAGAATCACTGTTGAAATCCAAAGACATTCGCTTCGTGGCCGGTGATGAGGGTTATACCTTTGAAGAATTCACAGGTAGCCGCTGGGTGCCAGTCACTACGGAGCCCCTGCTGCGCCCCCGCCTTTGGGACAACGGCCCATTCAAAGTGACCTTGATCAATGAGGGTTTGGAAAATAAATTCCTGACCCTGGAAAGCCAGGCCGGCCTGAAACGCCAGGCCATTGTGCTTCAGCGCAACCAGGTACAAGTGGTGTTGGAAAGCCAGGCCAGTGGTGTATTCAAGGTGAGCAAACCCAACACTGTGCTGAACCGGGCACGCCAGAGCCTATGAAGCAGCAGCGCGGTTTTACCCTGATTGAAGCGTTGGTGGCCATGACCATTATTGCGGTGGCCTTGATTGCCTGCCTGAAGGCGGCCGGCAACTTGAACATTCAACAGGATGAGATGATCAAGCGGCAATATGCGCAGTGGAGTGCAAAAAACACCGCCAATTTTATTCGTGTTGCAGGCGTGTTCCCGAGTGCGCAAACTGCCCAGCAGGCCTGTCCTCAAGGCAATTTCCGCTTTGTATGTCGGGTAGAAATTTCCAACACTCCTAATCCGAATTTCAGGCGGGTGGAAATTCAGGTGCTGGACGCATTCGAAGGCGAACAGGGTAATCAGTTGGCACGCCTGGTGATTTTCTTGAGCAGCGCACCATGAATCACAATGCCAAGGGTTTCACGCTGCTGGAAGTTTTAATTGCCTTGGGCATTGTGTCGGTAATTTCCATTTTGTCCTGGCAGGGGCTACAGGAAGTACTGCGATCGGCCAACCGGGTGACCGCCGTGGATGAACAAATTCAAACCGTGTCAGCGGTGATGTCGCAATTCGAGAAAGATTTGGGCGCACTTGAGTTGACGCTGGATTCACCTACCCCAGAAAGCGACTTGATTGAAGTGACTGGCAATGGGCTGTTGATTCAGTTTACCCAGCGCAACACCAGCGAGCCGGCTTACCGGGAGCGTGTGGAATGGGTGCTCGACGGCACCAACCTTCTGCGTATTGCCCGCCGACAGGCCAACCCGGAGCAACCCTCGATTAGTGACCCAATTCCCACCCGCGGCATGCAAGTGCGCCTGCTGCGAGAACCCGGTGGCTGGAGCAGCCCCGTGGTGTTTGGTAACCACGCCCTTCAGGAACGTACCGACCTTGAACTGCAAGGACCCGCATTGCAACTGAACAACGGTGCGCCAGCGCAACGCCCCCCTGGTGGCGAGGACGGTGAAACACCTGGAACACCGGAGACACCCGAAGGACAGGCGGTGCAAAGCCTGGTGCGCGCAGTTGAAATCAGCTTGACCCAACCCAACAACCAGGCGGTGACTCGGGTGTTTTTGACTGGTGGGGTGTACTGATGCAAATGCCTCGCCCCCAGACCCAGCAAGGAGCAGCCGTTGTGATGGCGCTGTTCATTGTGGTGCTGTGCACACTGGCGGTAAGCCCTTTGATCTGGAACCTGTTTGCCACTGCAAAAACCATTTCGGTGGCCGCGGCACGCGATCAGGCTGATGCGGTAAGCCGCAGCGGCGTGGACTGGGCCCGGGTTATTTTGCGCGAAGACGCTAGGGTGTCAACTACCGACACCTTGACAGAGCCGTGGGCAGTGCCCTTGGCAGAAAGCCGTATCAATGAAGGTTTGATGCGCAAGGAAGAAAATGCCACCGACATTGATGACCGTGAAGTGGTGCTGACCGGGCGAATTGAAGATGCACAGGGACGATTCAACCTGCGCAACCTGGGTGCCGACAACGCGCGCCAACAGGTGTGGCTGGCTGGCTTTACCAAGCTGAGCGACCTGCTGAGCGTGCCTGCAGACCAGCGTAATTTGCTGGTACAAACCTTGAGCACCATGTTTATGCCCAAGCTGGTCAACCCCGAGGAACAGGGTATCGATCCAAACGCCCTGCCGATTGAGCCTGCGCTGAGATGGGAGGAGTTTCGAGGCAAGTACGGCATTACAGAGGAAACCTGGAACCAGTTACGCCCTTATGTGGCCATTTTGCCCAAAGCCAGTGCGGTGAATGCCAATACTGCATCTGCCGAGGTGCTTTATGCAGTAGTAGAAGAAATGAGTTTCAGCGATGCCCAGCGATTGCTGGCTCAACGAGAAAGGGTCACTTTCCGGAATGTGGCGGATATTCGGGCTGCACTGAATGCAAATGTGACCATAAACAATGATTTAATAACTGTGAGCAGCAACTACTTCCTGGTAGAAGGCACTGCACAGGTGGAGGAGGCGTTGATTCGGACCCGGGCTTTGCTCGAGCGACGAGACCAGCGCGTGTATGTGATGTGGAGACAATAATTGAATAACAACCAACCCTTGTTGGTGATTTGGTGGCCAAAGGCCCTGGACCAAACCCGTGCTGAAGAAGAAGGCCGCATGATACGGCTGCGCTATGAGGTGCTGGCACGAAGCGGTGACAAATTACACGGTGGCGAAGAGGCCCTGAACAAGCTGCCCAAAGACCTGCCTTGCCTGGTGTTGGTAAACCCCACTGAAGTGGGACTGTTTGCCGTTGTTCCCCCCAAGTTGACCGGCAACAAACTGAAGGAGGCACTGCCCTTTCTGGTTGAACCTTACCTGTTGAACGAGCCCGAAGAAAACCATGTAAGCCTGTGGGCCAACCTGCCCCACCACACGGGCGGCGCAAAGCTGGCTGCGGTATTGGGCAAAACACGTGCACGCAACATTGTGAGCAGTTGCGCCCAACAAGGCTTGAAGCTTGCAGGCCTAAGCTGTGAAACCCTGCGGGAACGCACTGGAAGTGAAGGCGCTGCATGGTTGAGCGGGCAAGACTTTATTTTGGTAGACGGCATTGACACGCCTTTGTTGACACCCACCGCCCAGGCTGCTGTGTTGAAAGTCATGCTGCAACGCCGATTGCAACAAGCTGGTGCCCCAGTGATTGAATTGAACAACACGGACTACACCTGGTTGAGCAGCCAGGTGGACGGGGCCATGGGCGAACACAAAATACGGGCCAGTGCACGCGCGCCCATTGAGCCTTTGCCCAGACTGTTGAACAAAAGCCTGCTAAACGCTGACGAACTTCGAAAAATGGGCATGCGCCCCATGGCCAACCAGGCCGGCTTGCGTAAGCTACTTGCGCCCGCTGTGGCATTGCTGACTGTAGCAGTGGTGGGCCTGAATGTACTGGCCTTTAAAATTGAAAGTGCGAATGCTTCGATTGAAGCTCAAATTAACGAGAGCTATGCACAGGCACTGCCCAACACGCCCATGGTGGCCGATCCCTTGTTGTTGATTGAACGCGAAAAACGCAACTTGAACGCGGGGCTGGACACCAGCAACGCCCAAGGTGCAAGCGCCCTGCTTCACGAGGTGGGGTTGGCGATGGAACAGGCGCCCTTCAACAGCATGGTCGATTTTGCCTGGGCCGAGAACACGCTGAGCGTTCGGTTCAATGCCAATGTTTCTGAAGACCAGCAAGGTGCCGCCTTGCAGAAACTGAAAGCCCGAAGACTGGACGCCAAGTGGCTGATCGGCGCGCAATCCAACTTGCCTGTTCTGCAAGTGAAGAAGGGAGTGGCGCGATGAAACCCAATGATTTGCTGAACAAGGCACAGGCCCAACTGGACCAACTGAATAGCAGGGAACGGAAACTGGTGACTTACGGCGGTGCACTGGCTGCCGTGCTGATTGCCTGGTTTGTGCTGATTGAACCAGCACTGCTGACCATACAACAAGGCCCCGCCAACCAGGCAGCGCTGGTGGACAAGGCAGGCCAAGTGATGCGTGCCGCACAAGACCTGGAGGCGTTGCGAGGTGCGCGCTCTCGCGTAGTGGTGCCCGAAAGCGATTTGCAGGCACGCCTGCAACAATTGCTGGAAGAACAGGGAGTTTCTGAGCAAGCCACCCTGGTACGCACCGAAGAAGGCGATATTCGGGTGGAATTCAACAATGTTTCAGCCAGCGGCTTTTTGGCCTGGATGGCGCGTGCCGAGGCCATTTCCAGCATCAGCTTGAATTTGGCTGAAGTAGAAAAAGTGGAAGCCGGAGTGCTGAAAGGTTATGTCACCTTGTTGCCAGCCAGCCAGGGAAATACAGGCACACCCCAATGAAACGTTTGCGTGGGTTGTGGCCGTTTTTATTGATCGCCCTGGCAGTGCTGGTGTGGAATTACCCTGTGTATGCCGTATCGGGCGGCATTGAGTCTGCAAGCAAGGGCAAGCTTCGGGTGTTAAGCAGCAATGGGTCTGTGTGGGCTGGTCAAATGCAATTGGGCCTGTCCGATGGCGCGCGGATGTATGCCATTCCAGAGGCACTGGCCTGGCGACTTAAACTGGGCAGCGATGCCGGTTGGCTGGCTATTGAAGTAACTCATCCAAAATTCGTGCAGCCTTTGCATCTGGGATTCAATGGCGCAGGTATTACAGTGAGTGGCGGAGAACTCCGAATGCCCGCAGCCTGGCTGGGTGCAACTGGTGCGCCCTTCAATACCATTCGACCCGAAGGCTTGTTGCAGTTAAGCTGGCTTGAATGGGAAAGCGGCAAGGACATGAATGCCACGCTGAAATGGCTGGATGCCCAATCGGCGTTGGCCAGTATTCGACCCTTGGGTGAATATGTCATCACCGTGACAGGAAATCCTGATACAAGAATAGACATGACACTGGCGACCAACAAAGGCCCCTTGATGCTGGAGGGAAAGGGTCAGTGGACAAACGGACAACGATTTGTATTCAATGGGTATGCCAGTGCACAAGAACGCAGCAAGGATGCGTTGACCGGCTTGCTCAGCCAGATGGGACGACTTGAAGGCGATCGCTATCGCTTGGGTGTATTTTGATGAAAGAAGCAAAAATAAAAGGAACAGTGAGCTTGAACACTGCACGCATGGGACAAATGAAACGCTCGATTTTGAGCATCACACTGGCGTCAATGGGTTTGGGATTGGGTGTTGCAGGCCATGCACAGAACCTGAACCTTCAAAGCACCGCGCGAGTACAAAACAGCCAGGAAGACAAATTTGCATTGAATTTTGTGAATGCAGACATTGACGCTGTGGTGCGTGCAATCGGGTCGTTTACCAATCAAACCTTCGTAGTAGACCCGCGGGTACGCGGCACCATTTCACTGGTTTCGCCTGAGCCGTTGAGCGCCGCCGATGCAAAAAATGCGCTGCTGGCTGCCTTGCGCCTGCAAGGTTTTACCATTGTTGAAAGCGGTGGTATTGCCCGTGTATTGCCTGAAAACGATGCCAAAGTGCAGGCCGACAGCGTAGACCCACGCAAGGCGATGAACCAAAGCGGCAATGCGATTGTGACCCAGGTGTTTCAGCTGAACTATGAGTCTGCCACCGCGCTGGTGCCAGTGCTGCGCCCTTTGATTGCACCGAACAACACAATTGCGGCTTACCCCAACAACAACACGCTGGTAATTACCGATTACGCAGACAACCTGCAACGAATTGCCCGCATTATTGCCAGCATTGATGGCCCTTATTCAGGCGACCTGGAAGTGGTGCCTCTTGAGCACGCCCTGGCTGTGGACTTGGCTGCCATTCTGGGACGCATGCTGGATGAAGGCAACCGGGGCACCGGCGCGGCAGTTGATGCAGGTCAACGCTTGTCAGTGATGGCCGACCCCCGCACCAATTCATTGCTGTTGCGCACGCCGAGTAAAGCCCGCCTTAACCTGGCGAAGGCCTTGATTGCCAAGTTGGACCAACCCACCAAGCAACCCGGAAATGTGTGGGTGGTGTACTTGAAAAATGCGGAGGCGGCCAAGCTGGCCAAAACATTGCAGGCAGTATTGAGCAGCAGTCCGATTTCCGACAACAACAGTTCTTCCGGCTTGAGTTCTTTGTCTGGCGGCGGGGTGGGTGGTTTGGGTGATACCTCCAACACCAACAACAGCACACGTAACATCACCAACGGCAGCGCTGGCTTGGGTTCAAGTAGCCTGGGCTCGTCGCTGGGTGGTGGCACCTCCAGCGGGCAGTTGAGCGCCGCCTCTGGCAACGTAGACCTGAACAATGGCGGCATTGTACAGGCCGACCCATCCACCAATTCACTGATTATTACCGCCCCTGAACCCATTTATCGAAACCTGCGCTCCATCATCGAGAAGCTGGATGTGCGCCGTGCGCAAGTATTTGTGGAGTCGCTGATTGTTGAGGTGTCAACCGACAAAGCGGCCGAGTTTGGCATACAGTTTCAAGGCTTGTCAGGCGTGGGCGCAGATGGTGTTCGAGTGATCGGCGGCACCAACTTCAACGACCCCGGTTCAGGCAGCAACATTCTGGGCGCAGCCACCAACCTGGGTTCGGTGGGCCGTGGCCTGAACATCGGTGTGATTGACGGGCAAGTGAATATTCCCGGCATCGGTACTATTTCCAACCTTGGCTTTCTGGCCAGGGCACTGGAAAGCAAAGCCAACGCCAACATTCTTTCAACGCCAAATATTCTGACGCTGGACAATGAAGAAGCCAAAATCGTGATTGGCCAAAACGTGCCTTTCATTACCGGGCAATTCACCAACAGCGGTGGCAACGGTGCAACCGTTAACCCCTTCCAGACGATTGAGCGGCAGGACGTTGGCCTGACCCTGCGCGTGAAGCCGCAAGTGTCGGAAGGTGGCATTGTGAAGCTGGGTATTTTTCAGGAAGTCAGCTCGGTGGTGGACAGCACCAACGTGTCGGGCATCATCACCAACAAGCGGTCCATTGAAAGCAATGTGCTGGTAGAAACTGGCAACATTATTGTGCTGGGTGGCCTGGTGGAAGACCGTGTCACTGGCAACGAAGAGAAGGTGCCGGGACTGGGCGATGTTCCGGTGCTGGGGCAGTTTTTCCGGTATGACAACCGCCGCCGCCAGAAAACCAACCTGATGGTGTTTTTGCGCCCCGTGGTGGTTCGCAACGAAGACCAGGCCCAAAGCATTGTGACCAACCGCTACGACTACATGCGCCAGTTGCAACAGGAAAACCAGCCCGAGAAACGTTTTGGATTGCCCAATATGGAAGCGCCCGTGCTGCCAAGCCGCCGCCCTGCCGATGTAGCGCGACCCAACACGGTAGCGCCTGCCCAAAGCAATGGCGATTCAATCAACCTGACGCCAAGCAACCGTATTTTGGTGATTCCCCGCGCGGGTGAAAGCAGTGGCAATTCGGATGTGGGTCCCAATGGCGGGAGAATTGTGAGGGGCGGTGGAAGCAATGAAAGTAGCTCGAATTTCGGCACAGCGCCCACCGGGAGTAACAAACCTTGAGCGAGTTGCGCTTCAATCCACAAACAGTTGGCCGCCTGCACTATGGTTTTGCGCGACAAAACCAGGTGCTGTGTCTGGACGCACAAAGTGAATTGTGGCGTTTGGCCTTTAGCCCACGCACGCCCAGCCACGCATTGATTGAAGCACAGCGTGTTGCCCCCTGCCCCATTGACTGGGTGTTTTGCGAAGACTCAGTGGTGCTGGAAAAAACAATTAACCAGGCCTATTCAAACCAGGAAACCAGCGCAGCCGCCGTGGCGGATGAAGTGGCAGGCGACCTGGACCTTGACCAGTTGATGCAAGACATTCCTGCAGTGGAAGACCTGCTGGAAACCGAAGACGACGCGCCAATCATTCGCATGATCAACGCCCTGTTGACCCAAGCCAGCCGCGATGGAGCGTCGGATATTCACATTGAGGCATTCGAAACCCATTCAGCGGTTCGCTTTCGCGTGGACGGCACTTTGCGCGATGTGTTGCAGCCACGCCGTGAACTGCACTCGGCCCTGATTTCGCGTATCAAGATTATGGCCAGCCTGGACATTGCCGAAAAACGCCTGCCGCAAGATGGCCGCATTACCTTGCGTATCGGTGGCAAGCCCATGGATGTGCGGGTTTCAACCTTGCCCACAGGCCACGGCGAAAGGGCCGTGCTGCGTTTGCTGGACAAGGAAGCAGGCCGGCTTGAACTGAGCCGCTTGGGCATGCCGGAGCACACGCTGAAAGAAATGGACCGCCTGTGCAACATGCCACACGGCATTATTCTGGTCACGGGGCCTACAGGTTCCGGTAAAACCACCACACTGTATGCGGCGCTTTCACGCATCGATTCTTCGACCACCAATGTGATGACGGTGGAAGACCCGGTGGAATACGACTTGCCCGGCATTAGCCAAACACCTGTGAATGCAAAAATCGACATGACCTTTGCCAAGGCCCTGCGGGCGATTTTGCGCCAGGACCCCGACGTGATCATGATTGGTGAAATCCGCGACCTTGAAACCGCGCAAATTGCGGTTCAGGCCTCGCTGACAGGCCACCTTGTGTTGGCTACCCTGCACACCAACGATTCAGTAAGCGCGGTTACGCGCCTGGTTGACATGGGTGTTGAACCGTTTTTGTTGTCCTCCAGCCTGTTGGGAGTATTGGCCCAGCGCCTGGTTCGCCGGCTTTGCCCGCACTGCAAAACCAGCACTGTGGATGAACAAGGCCACACGCACTGGCATGCCAATGGCTGCGACCAGTGCGGCCACACAGGCTACATTGGCCGTACCGGCGTATACGAATTGTTTACCATCGACGATGAATTGCGCACCATGGTGCACAACGAAAATGCGGAAGCCGAAATGCGCCAGCGCGCGCAGGCCAAGGGTATGAAGAACATGCGGGAAGACGGCCAACGCTGGGTAGACAGTGGTACGACTACACTTGAAGAACTGCTTCGAGTCACGAGAGACTGAACGAGAGACTAAGCAAACATGGCAGTTTTTCGATACGAGGCATTAAACGCCCAAGGCAAAACAGTCAAAGGCTCGATGGAGGCCGACTCCCCCCGTGCAGCGCGCAACCAGATGCGCATGCAGGGCATGACCCCGATTGAAGTGCTGGAGGTGGGCAGCGCAAAAATGACTGGCAAAAAAGCCGGGCGTTTTGACCGCGAACTGAGCAACCGGGAGGTGGTGCTGTTGACCCGCCAACTGGCCAGCCTGCTGCAAGCTCGTCTTGCACTGGCACAAGCCTTGGCTGCGCTGGTTGAGCAGGCTGAAAAACCCTTGATTCGGGAACGCATCAACAGCATTCGCTCTGAGGTTGTTTCTGGCACACCACTGAGCCAGGCGCTTGCGCAATACCCCAAAGCCTTTCCTGAAATGTATGTGGCCACCGTGGCTGCGGGTGAAAACACCGGTGATTTGGGCGGCGTTCTGTCCAAACTGGCCGACGCACTTGAGGCCCGCCAAGCCCTGCAGCAAAAGGTGAGCGCCGCCTTTATTTACCCAGCGATTGTGACCTTGGTGGCGCTGATGGTAGTGATCGGCCTGCTGACCTATGTAGTGCCCCAGGTGGTCTCGGTGTTTGAAAGCAGCAACCAGGAATTGCCCACACTCACGGTGGTCATGATCGCCCTTTCAGACCTGCTTCGGGACTGGGGCTGGCTGATGGCTTTGGTGATCGCGATTGCGGTTTACCTGTTTCGCAATGCGCTAAAAAACAAAGCCTTCAAACTGAAATTCGATGAATTCGTACTGACCATTCCCGTGGTGGGCCCCTTCATCCGCGCCGTGAACACTGCGCGTTTGGCCTCTACACTTTCGATACTGGTGGGCAGCGGCGTTCCTATTTTGAAAGCGCTGGCTGCAGCCAACCGCACCTTGGGTAACAGCGCATTGCAATTGGCCATGGTTGATGTGCAGGAGCGCGTGAAAGAAGGCAGTGGTTTGAGCAAAGCCATGGGTAAAAGTGGTTTGTTTCCGCCTGTATTGACCCATCTTGTGGCCAGCGGTGAGGCCACGGGCCAGCTTGCAGCCATGCTGGAACGCGCTTCGGAAAGCCAGCGCACCGAGGTTGAACGCAAGGCCATGTGGCTCACCAGCCTGATGGAACCCATACTTATTTTGGTGATGGGCCTGATTGTGTTATTGATTGTGCTGGCGGTGATGATGCCGATTATTGAAGTCAACCAACTGATCCAATGAACATACAAAGCAGAACAGAAATTGGACAAGACACCATCCGCGTGATGCTGGTGGACGACGACGACCGCATACAGCAAGCTTTGCGTCTTGCGATTGAAACCCACCCTGAATTGAACCTGGTGGGGCAAGCTTACACCTTGAAAGACGCCATGGCCGTGGTTGAGGAGCTGCAACCTGAAGTGGTGCTGGTTGACCTGGGCCTGCCTGATGGCAGTGGATTGGAGTTGATTGCTCACATTCACCAACACATGCCGGGTTGCGAGAGCATGGTATTGACCGTGTTTGGTGATGAGTCACATGTGATTTCGAGTATTGAAGCAGGCGCCACAGGCTACTTGACCAAGGACACGCGCACTGCCGATATTCTTGATCGATTGAAACAACTGCGTGCAGGTGGCTCGCCAATCAGCCCTGTGATTGCGCGGCGCTTACTGAACCGGTTTCGCGGGGTCGCCACGCCCGATCAACTTCCCACCAGTAAAACGGCGGTGAATCAGGAATTCACGCCCCTGTCTGAACGGGAACAACAAGTACTGGAAATGGTCGCCAAGGGATTTATGCAAGCTGAGATTGCAGACATTCTTGGGGTATCGATCAACACCATCAGCACCTACATCAAACGCATTTACAAAAAACTTGCCGTGAATTCCCGCACCAGCGCAGTTCACCGCGCGAACGCCTTGGGATTGATCAATTTAAAAGACTGCTGAAACAATGCCAAGTGCTCAATTGAAGCCCACAACTAGCTGGGCAAAACAACTTGGCCTGTTTTATGTATTTGCCGTGTGTATCGCACTGAGCGGCGCAGCCCTGCTTTTTTACCAAATTGGCAAGGCCACGCCCACAGACCCCAGTGCCATTGAACTGACCATGGCCCGTTTTGCAGTGCACAGCGATTACCAAACCGAACCACCTGCACACCTGGCCACCGCCCCGGCGGTGCTGCTGCCTCACCGAATCGACAATAAGCTGCGTGGCCCGGGTGGTTTTTACTGGTATGAAATGGATTTCAGTGTGCTGCCCGATAGCCGCGTTGAAGCACTTTACATTCCACGCTTTGCCATGAATGCCGAGGTGTACCTGAACGGCGAGCGCATTGGGTACTTTGGCCCCATGACAGGCGAATACGCAGAGCGCAACTGGAATCGCCCCCAAATTTTGAACCTGGGTGCCCGGGTACTGCAACCCGGCAAAAACACACTGGCCATTCAAGTGCGCGCCTTTCCCGATTACCTGGCTGGTTTGTCTTCCATTTGGCTGGGCTCGGACGAGAACCTGCGAGAAGCCTACCGTTCACGTTACGAAGTGCAAGTGACCTCGGTTTACCTCAGCACAGCTTTTGTGTTGGGCGCGGGCATCGTGCTGACCATTCTGATTGGCATGGGCAAAACACGCAGCGGCCTGTTAATGCTGCTGGCTGCCACCTGTTTTTTGTGGGGCATCCGGAACCTGGCATTTTTAACCACGGTGCCGCCCGTTGAACACGGGCTGTGGATACAAATTACCCAGGGCGGTTTGCTGGTATTTGCCAGCGTGATAGTGCTGTTGATTCTTTTGTACTGCCGTGTGCCTAAACACCGGCTTGAATGGAAAATATGGGGTGCCTACACCGCAAGCTTTCCAGTGCTGCTAATGATTAACGAGAACTGGGCGCTACGCTTGGTTGGGTACTACGGCATTCTTGGCTTGTGCATGTACAGTTGGAACGTTCTTCAATTGATGCGCTATGGCAACAGCAAACAATCGCTGGCGCCGCATGCCTTCGGATTCGGTTTGCTGTGTTACATGGCCTTAAGTGTGTCTGACCTGCTTTTTCTCGCAGGTATTTTGCCCTTCGATGGTTACTTTTTAAACCAGTACATGGGCATTGCCATGTTTTTGGCCATGAGCTACTTTTTGATTGACCGCTACAGCGGTTTGCTGGCTGAGTCGGACCGCTTCAATGAAACACTTCAAAGCCGCCTGATGGAGCGTGAGGCCGAACTGGCTGCGCAGTACCAGCGCATGCAGAAAATTGACGAAGACAAGGTGAAGATGGCCGAGCGCCAGCGCTTGATGGCCGACATGCACGATGGTTTGGGTGCCCACCTGGTGGCTGCGATTCACCACCTGCAGTCCTCCAACTTCAACCGTAAAAATACATTGAACCTGCTCGAGTCGGGCTTGCGGGATTTACAACTGACCATAGATTCGCTTGAGCCGATCGAAGACGACCTGACCACCTTGCTGGGCGCGTTCCGATACCGGATTGCCGACAATATGCGCAGTGCAGGTATTCGACTGCATTGGGTTATTGACGAAGACATACCCCCTATTCCCTATCTGGATGCGCGCAACTGCCTGCATGTTCTGCGGATTGTTCAGGAAATTTTTACCAATATACTGAAGCACGCCAACGCCAGCGAAGTCAGCCTGCAGGTTTCAAGGGGACCAAAATATGTGGGTGTTCAGATTCAAGACAACGGCGTAGGATTTGTGTTGGAGAGAAGCCAGCACGGCAGGGGTCTGAAAAACCTGAAACAACGTGCCAGCGCTTTGGGTGGCAGCATCGATATTCATTCCGAGGCTGGGCAAGGCACCCGTTTTCTGCTCAAATTACCTTTGGACACCTAAACCGGCAAATCATGAACGCGCGAGATCTTGATCACATTGTAGCCAAGCCAGTCGGCGTGATCTTGGTCGAGGATGAGCCCGCCACGCAAGACCACCTGACCCGTGTAATCGACTCTTCCCCGCACATGAAATTGCTGGGTGTGGCCAGCACGGTTCAAGACGCATACTCCCTGTTGTTCATGACCAATCCGAAGGTTGCGCTGATCGATTTGGGTTTGCCTGATTCATCGGGCATTGAAGTGATTGAGTGGTTGAGCAAACACAAACCCGAAACCGAGTGCCTGGTAATTACTGCATTTGGTGATGAAGACCATGTGGTGAGAAGCCTGGAAGCTGGTGCAAGTGGTTACCTGCTGAAAGATTATTCCAACGAGGAATTGATTGAGCATATTCTGGAAGTGGCCAATGGGGGCTCGCCCATCAGTCCGCTGATTGCACGCCAATTGCTGTCCAAGATGCAAACGCCGCGCACTGTCGACGCAGAATATCCACAAAACAAGGCTGAGCAGGATGAATCACAAAAAGCCTGCAGCATTACCGACCGGGAATTGAAGGTGATTCAGCAAGTGGCCCGCGGTTTTACCGCACAGGAAATTGCAGCGCAAATGGGCATTTCCACCCACACGGTGGCCACCCACGTGAAGCGCATCTACAAAAAGCTGCATGTGCACAGCAGGTCTGAAGCGGTGTATGAAGCCACCCTTCTGGGACTGCTTGACCTTTGAACCCGGAACGCGCTGACCGCCTGTTTATTGGGCGTTTTCTGCTACTTTTTGTGGCCACCCTGCTTGTGGCGTTGCTGGGCACATTCAATGCGCCGCTGCCTGCCTTGGGCGACAGTAATTCGCACCAGCAAGCCTACATGTTTCAACAAGCCAAGGTACTTTTTTCCAGTGACCCCACCTTGAGCGCCAGTGATGTTTTGTCGCTGAATGCCAAGAAAACAGTGGTGTTACCCGACTCATGGGATAGCACCCAACCCGGATTCGAAGGCCAGGGCTGGTATCAAATCGACTTTCGCCTGGACCCCGACAAACCAGCCCCCAACGCAGTGTTCATGCCCAGGGCCATCATGAATGCCCATGCATACCTGAATGGCCACTGGATTGGCGGCTTGGGCACGCTGGAAGGTGACATTACCCGACACTGGAACTACCCCTACCTGTTTCAGTTTTCACCCGACCTGCTCACCCCCGGCAACAACACCTTGTTGATTCAGGTGGCAGGTTACAAAAACTACCGAAGTGGATTAGGCCGGGTGTGGATGGGGCCAAACAGCGTGCTTGAGCCCATGTATGACTCGTCCTATCGCTGGCAGGTGACCGGATCGATGCTGGCCACCTTGGTGGCTTTTGCCAGTGGGTTGCTGCTGCTGTTGTTTGCCAGGGTTTTTCGGGAACGGGAAGGTTTTCTGTTTTTCAGCCTGGCCGTGATTGTTTTTGCGGTTCGTAACACCGGCTATTTCATGGACTGGATTCCCCTGCCCCACGCACAGTGGGGGCAACTGGTACACAGTCTGCATGCCTGGTTTGCCTGCCTGTATGGGCTGTTCCTGATCCGCTACATGAACCTGGGCTGGACCTGGATTCCGAAGGGCCTGGTGGCCTATGCCGCGGCCGTGTCGCTGATTACATTCATCGCCAACAGCGATCAAATCCTGAATTTCACATTTTGGCTGCTGTTGCCGGTAATCCCGGTGGTGTTTGTTCTCAATGTGCTGCTGCTCAGTCATTCATGGCGTACACGCAATTTTGAGGGTGCCATACTGGGTTGCAGCTCGCTACTGTTTGTACTGCTCAGCATTCGTGATTTGGCCACCATGCTGAACCTGCTGCCAATTGAGTCCATACTGTTGTCGCAGTACACCGGCATTTTGTTGTTTGTGTCGGCCTGCTGGGTTATTTTCAGGCGTTACCGCGCCCTGTTGCAAGAACTGAAAACGTCCAATGACTCGCTGAACTCTGAGTTGGCCATTCGCGAACAACAGCTGTTTCGCCAGTTCAATTTGCTTCGCAAAATTGAGCAGCAACGCGCCCAGGACGATGAGCGCCGGCGAATCATGCAAGACATTCACGACGGGGTTGGATCCAGTTTGGTATCGGCCCTGAACCTGAGTGAAACCAAGCCGCTGAGCCAGGATGAAATGCGCGATGTACTGCAGGAATGCCTGGATGATTTGCGTATGGCCATTGATTCACTCGACCCACAAAGTGATGACCTGCTGGCATTGTTGGGCAACTTCCGCTGGCGTTATGAACGCCGCTTGAAAGCCAGTGGGGTTTCGCTGCTGTGGAGCGTGGCCGACATTCCCAAACTGGAAGGATACAGCTCTCGCGATTTGTTCGATTTGCTGCGAATTGTGCAGGAGATTTTTGCCAACAGCCTGAAACACGCCAAGGCCAGCAAAATTGAACTGAGTGTGCGTTGGGACGAGGCCAATGACAGGGTGCTGCTGAACATCAGCGACAATGGTGTAGGCATGCCCCACAACACACTGGGGCGAGGGCGTGGTTTGGCGCACATGAAAATTCGGGCCAAAGCCATTCGCATCGAGCTTTACACTGGCCGCAACAGCCAGGAACAAGGCGTTGCTGTATTCATGGCCATTCCCAGAATGCGCAGAAAGTGAAACTGAATGTATTGATTAAGCAGTTATTTAGCTTGCTTCCGCATTCAGTTTATTCCACACGGCACGGCCTGCCCGGCTGATGTAAGGCTTGCCGATGCTGCCTGAAATCCACGCGCCGGTTTGTACCAGTTTGTTCAGGTTCAAACCGGTTTCAATCCCCATGCCTTGCAACAGGTACACCACATCCTCGGTGGCCACATTGCCAGTGGCACCTTTGGCATAGGGGCAGCCGCCCAAGCCAGCGATCGAGCTGTGAAATGTGGACACACCCAACTGCAAGGCAGCCAGTATATTGGCCAAGGCTTGCCCATAGGTGTCGTGGAAATGGCCAGCCACATTTTGCAAACCCACACTGTAACCCACCGCCTCAAACACCTGGCTAACCCGCAGTGCCGTGCCCACGCCAATGGTATCGGCCACATCAAATTCCTGCACGCCAATGTCTCGTAAACGCAAGGCCACCTCGGCTGCGCTTTGCACGGGCACTTCGCCTTGATAGGGGCAACCCAAGGCGCATGAAATGGAACCGCGCAAATGAATGTTGTGCGCACGGGCCAGTTCAGCCACAGGTTTGAAACGCTCGATGCTTTCAGCGATGGTGCAGTTGATGTTTTTTTGCGTGAAGGCTTCCGAGGCAGCCGTGAACACAACCGCCTCCTGCACCCCGGCTTCAATTGCCGCTTCCATGCCTTTCAAATTGGGCACCAGTGCAGAGTAGGAAACCGTGCGGTCCTGCAACTCGGGCAGAGCTTGAAGACCTGCAAGCACATCAGCACCGTCAGCCATTTGCGGCACCCACTTGGGCGACACAAAGGCTGCAGCTTCAAGCCGGTGAATACCCGCTTCAATTAACTGCTTGCACAGTTCAATCTTGATGGCTGTGGAAATGGGCGTTTTCTCGTTCTGTAGACCATCGCGTGGGCCCACTTCAACAAGAGTGACACGGCCTGGAAGTTTGATCATGCTCATTTTGAATCGTCGTTATCAGAAAAATGAATAAGCTCGGTGCCCTCGGTCACCTGATCGCCCACCGGGTGGGGAATGGACTGCACCACACCATCGCAGGGGGAGTTCAAGGTGTGTTCCATTTTCATGGCTTCCAGGCCAATCAAGGGTTGGCCTTTCTTCACGGTGTCACCCACTTTTACAAACACGGCGAACACCTTGCCTGGCATGGGTGCAGCCACACCGTGGGCATCATGCCCTTGATCAGCGCGAATGTGCGCCGGGTTCTGCCATTGCAGATTCGTTTGTTCGGCACCCACATGAATGCTGAGGTTGTCGCCATGCCAGATCAAATCAAAAGCACTGCCCGCGTGTGGGCCAGTCTCGACCAAACCTTTCAATCGAGGCAAAGCACTGCGCTGTTCTTGCAGGCTTAGGGCCAATTGCAAAATGAAGCCGGCACACTGAACAAGGGCTTGCTGCCCACCCACCGACACATGCGTGTGTGTGGCCAAAGCGGTGTCGCGATTGAACCAGCGGTCTTCCCGCAAAGGGGGTGAACTGGAGTAAAAACCATCCAGTGTTGCGAGTGGGTCTTGGGTGGACTTGTTGTTCTGGTGTTGATAAAGGGCCCACCGCGCAAGGCCAGCCAGCGCATGCAAGGTGTCGGAATCAATCGGGGTAGGTGCGTCAGTGGGGGTGCTCATTCGATCAATCAACCCGGTGTCGTAACCGCCTGCTGCGAATTCAGGGTTCAAGCACAGGCTGCGCAACCAGGCCAAATTGTTTTTCACGCCCACACAACGCAGCTGTGCCAAGGCGTTGGCCAACTTGTTCAAGGCCGCTTCACGCGTAGGTGCCCAGGTAATCAGCTTGCCCACCATGGGGTCGTAGTAGGGCGACACAGCCAGGCCTGACCGCATGGCGGAATCCAGGCGAATACCGGCAGTTCGCCCTGCATGGGTGCCGGTGCGAAACTCGATTGCATCGGGTGCTTCCCACAATTCAACCGTACCAATTGCAGGCAAGAATCCCTGCTCTGGGTTCTCGGCGTACAGGCGCGCTTCAAATGCGTGACCATCAATGTGAATGGTTTCCTGCGTGGCGGGCAATGGCAGGCCAGCCGCTATTTCAATTTGCCATTGCACCAAGTCAAAGCCGGTGATCATTTCGGTAACAGGGTGTTCCACTTGCAGGCGAGTATTCATTTCCATGAAATAGAATTCGCCGCGTGCGTCGAGCAGAAACTCAACGGTGCCTGCGCCCACATAATTCACAGCCTTGGCCACTTGCACAGCCGTACGCCCGAAAGCTTCACGCTGTTGCTCGGTCAGCCCAAATGCGGGTGCCTCTTCGATCACTTTTTGGTGACGGCGCTGCGCAGAACAATCGCGTTCGAACAAATGCACCACATTGCCATGGGTATCGGCAAACACCTGAACCTCGACATGGCGAGGCTGGATGATCTGTTTTTCCAGCATCACCGTGGCGTCGCCAAATGCGTTTTTCGCTTCGCGCTGGCAACTTTCCAGTGCGGCCTGCAACTCGGCTGCACTGTTCACAATGCGTATGCCTTTGCCACCACCGCCGGCCACCGCCTTGATCATTAACGGAAAACCAATTCGCTCAGCTTCAGCCTGCAAGGTATTCAGCGACTGGTCTGCACCAAAGTATCCGGGAATCAGCGGCACACCCGCGGGTTGCACGCAGGCCTTGGCCTCACTTTTACTGCCCATGATCCGAATGGCTTCTACACCGGGGCCGATGAAGGTGATGTTTGCATCGGCACAAGCCTGCGCAAATGCGGCATTTTCAGACAAAAAACCATAGCCAGGGTGTATGGCCTGTGCACCAGTTTGCCTGGCCGCGGCGATTACTTTGTCGATGTTCAGGTAGCTTTGCGCGGCCTCTGGCTCGCCAAGGCACACGGCTTCATTGCACTCCTGCACATGCAGGGCCTTCGCGTCGGCAGTGGAGTACACGGCGACGGTTTGAATACCCATGGCTTGCGCGGTGCGGTTGATTCGGCGGGCAATTTCGCCACGGTTGGCAATCAATATTTTGGTGAACATTTTTAAATAACCCGGTTAGCCAACCCACTTCGGTTTGCGTTTTTCCATGAAAGCCATCATGCCCTCTGCGGCCTCGGCACTGCCTCGAACAGCTGCAAGACGTGCTGCCACTTCCGCGTGTGTTTCATCGGCAGTGATGTCCATGCGGGAAACATCGCGCACCAGCTTTTTACAAGCGGCCATGGCATCGGGGGCGCAACTGTCCAGCTCGGCAAGAATGGATTCCAGCTTGGCGTCCAGCGTGTCGGGTGTGGTCAATTCGTGCACCATGCCCAATTCGTAGGCCTTCTCTGCAGTGAATGTTTCACCAGTGATGAAGTAACGGCGCGCAGCCTGAACCCCCATGGCCTGCACCACATAGGGGCTGATGGTTGCGGGAATCAAACCCCGCTTTACCTCCGGCAAACTGAACTTCACGTTGTTGCTGGCCACAATGATGTCGCTGGCGCTAACCAGGCCGGTTGCGCCCGCAAGGCACAAGCCATGCACACGCGCCACCACGGGCTTGGGGCATTCGGCAATGCCGCGAAACAGGCTGGTCAATGTGATGGCGCTTTGCTGATTTGTATTGGAAACCGCAGCGGCTTGCTGCGCCATTTGCATCATGTAGCCCAAGTCGGCGCCAGAGCAAAATGCGTCGCCATTGCCAGCCAGCACAATGGCGCGTGTTTCAGAATCGCTGCCCAAGCGTTGAAAAGCCTCCACCAGCATGGCGATCATTTCGCCATTCATGGCATTTTTAATCTGTGGGCGGTTCAGGGTCAGCCACACGGATTTGCCCTTTCGGGTCTCAATCACAGGCTTTTCAGTCGATTGTTCTGTCATCTCAAGGTCTCCGTTCTTTTTATTGTATTTATTACATTCTGTACACGCCGAACTTCGTGTCCGGAATGTCAGCATTCAGGCTGGCTGAAATGGCCATGCCCAGAATGCGGCGTGTGTCCGCAGGGTCGATCAAACCGTCGTCCCAAAGCCTTGCGGTGGCGTAATACGGCTGGCTTTGCTCATCAAACTGTTTCAGTGTGGGGGCCTTGAACTCGGCCTCTTCTTCCTTGCTCCAGGTGCCGCCTTTGGCTTCAATTTGATTGCGCTTCACCGTGGCCAAAACACCAGCGGCCTGTTCACCACCCATCACGCTGATGCGCGCATTGGGCCACATCCACATAAAGCGCGGGCTGTAGGCACGACCACACATGCCGTAATTGCCCGCACCGAATGAACCACCAATGACCACCGTGAATTTGGGCACCTTTGCACAGGCCACCGCCATCACCATTTTTGCGCCATGGCGTGCAATGCCTTCGTTTTCTACTTTCTTGCCCACCATGAAGCCCGTGATGTTTTGTAAAAACACCAGGGGAATTTTGCGCTGGCAACACAGCTCGATGAAATGTGCACCCTTCTGGGCAGACTCAGAAAACAAAATGCCGTTGTTGGCCACAATGCCAACAGGCATGCCGTACAGGCGGGCAAAACCGCACACCAGCGTGCTGCCAAAACGGGCCTTGAATTCATCGAATTCGCTGCCATCGACCATGCGGGCAATAATGTCGCGCACGTCGAAAGGTTTTTTCGCATCCACTGGCACAATGCCGTAAATTTCTTCGGCGCTGTACAGGGGTTCTCTGGATTCGCTCAAGGCCCATGGGTAGCGCTTCTCGGGCCGACCCAAATTGGCCACAATGCGGCGTGCAATTTCCAAAGCATGTTGATCGTTCTCGGCCAGGTGATCGGCCACACCCGACAAACGGGTGTGAACATCGGCACCGCCCAGTTCTTCGGCGCTGACAATTTCGCCCGTGGCGGCTTGCACCAAGGGTGGGCCACCCAGAAAAATCGTGGCCTGGTTTTTCACGATAATGGCTTCGTCGCTCATGGCTGGCACATACGCGCCACCCGCCGTACAACTGCCCATGACCACCGCAATTTGCGCAATGCCTTGCGCACTCATATTGGCCTGGTTGAAAAAAATTCTTCCGAAGTGATCGCGATCGGGAAACACTTCGTCTTGATTGGGCAGGTTCGCACCGCCAGAATCGACCAGGTAAATACAGGGCAAGTTGTTCTCGGCTGCCACTTCTTGCGCACGTAGATGCTTTTTCACGCTGAGCGGATAATAAGTACCGCCCTTCACCGTGGCGTCGTTGCACACAATCATGCAGTCCACACCGCTAACACGGCCAATGCCGGCAATGGCGCCTGCACCCGGCGCAGCACCGCCGTACATACCCCATGCCGCCAAGGGTGCCAGCTCCAGAAACGGTGAACCCGGATCGAGCAAACCCGCCACGCGCTCACGGGGCAACAACTTGCCGCGTGCGGTGTGGCGTTCATTGGCCACTTTGCCACCACCCTGTGCCACCACCGCCAAATTGGCTTTTAACTCGTCGACCAGTTTTTTAAGCGCGGCTGAATTGGCTGCAAAGTCGGGGCGGTTTTTGACATTGTTGGAATCGAGAACGGCCATGTTTAGAACGGCCCCTGCACAACCCAGCGGCGCAATTGTTCCATGCGGTCCTGACCCCAAAAAGCTTCACCGTCCACCACAAAATACGGGGCACCAAACATGCCAACATCGATGGATTCCTGCACCGCAGCTTTCATTTGTTCTTTCACCGCGTCGGTTTGTGCAGCAGCAACAACCGCGGCACCATCCAGGCCGATCGAATCGGCAATGGCTTGCACTGTGGAGTCTTCGGTGATGTCTTGCCCGTTCACGAAATAAGCCTTGTAAAGCGCACGCGTCATTTCACCGGCTTTCTCGGGTTGCGTGTTCAACACCTGCAAAATGGCACGCGATGCTGTGGTCGGATTGATCGGGAATTTCTTGGGCCAGTTAATTTGCAGCCCATGAAAACGCGCAGTGCGAGCAAAGTCTTTCGCAGAATATTTGCCCTTGGCCGGGTTCATCATGGGAGGGGTGTTTCCCGTGGTTTTGAACACAAAGCCCAACAAGGTGGGCTTGTAATTCACAGTGCGCTGGCCCGCAGCGGCGATTTCTTCAATTTGCTCGGCAGCCACATAGCTGTACGGGCTGGTCAGGTCGAAATAGAAATCAATCGTTTGTTTGGTTGTCATGGTGCTATTCGGCTCCAGATTGGGGTTGTTCTGGTGATTCTATCGAACTTAAGCCCCTGTTCGCAGCACCGGCTTGCGCCTTGTCAGGAAAAAAGCCAACCCAGCCACTGGCTGGCCCAGGGTTGCTTTGAAACCCACATGAATACGGCATAACCGCCCCACCACAACAACAGCACCAACAGGGCGGCCAACACGGTGAATACGTAACCAGCCAGCACCAGCCTGCCGTCGCGCACCCGTAAACCAAAAGTAATACACACCATGGCCGCAGCGGGCAAGACATTGTCGAATGAGGCAAAAGGCACAGGTGCGGCCATGCAAAGGCCTGCAAAAGCCAACACCAAGCCGTTGACCGGGCGCATGCGTGGGTGACTCATGATGAACAGGCGCGGCTTGCTGTGGGGCGCAACCCGGCGAATGAACACACCCAGAATGGTTTTTAAAACACTGGCGGCTTTGGGTGGCAGGCGCTTTTCCCCAATCGATTTGGGGATTGGGATACCAAAACCCAGCGCATAACCCACGCCCAGAAGAAAAGTAAGGTACCCCAGGCTGGTTGCCACGCCCGGAATGCCAAACGGCAACAGCAAAGGCAAGGCGGCCAATCCAATCCATGTGAGCTGCTGCTTGGGGCTACGGCCAATCGCATCGGCCACCTTGGCCTGGGCCATGTTGTCGGCAAACAGCACCACACGCCGCCATGCATAAGGCAGGTTCTGCAGCGAATTGTCGAGATCAGCGGGTTGTTTCAATGGAGCGGGGTGCGAATGAAGGCACTTCATCTTAGGCGAATTTGAACACACCGGTGATGACACCTACCACTTTCGAGCGAAGGGTAAGCCCGATAGACAACTTCACCACCAAAGCATCACTCTAGGTGATGATGCATTTGCCTGAGGAGATGCCATGATCAAGCGTTCGATTCACACTATTCTCGTGTCGACCACAGCCCTTCTTGCCCAGCCTGCGTTGGCTGAACGGTTCCCCGATGTGCCCCGCCCAATCGATTATTTTGTGAACGGCGAAGAAATTCTCGCTGTGAACACCGTTCGCGACGACATTCGGGCACAGGGCAATTTTGCGCTGGGCAAAGCATTGCTCACCATTGGTCGCGACGATCTTCTGGGCTTGAACCGCAGCCTGAGCAGCTTTGAAACCGGCACGCTGGAAACACCCTTGGGCGGTGAATTCAATTGACGCCAACAAAAAGGGCTGCATTGCGGCAGCCCTTTCGTGAACCTAACTCAAAACAACAATCAAGCGGCTTGCTTGGTGGCCTGCTTTGCTGCTGCCTTGCGGCCTGAAGATTTTTTACCAGCGGCTGCGCCTGCTTTCGCAAACTCCAGCACACCGTCTTCAATCTTGCCTTTCTTCAGCACAGGTCGATCGGCCAGGTAGTTGTTCACCACTGTCCAGGGTGCAGCCGGGCCTTGCTTGGGCAAGCGATCGGCAGCACGCTTCATGTAACCCGCTTCCAGGTCGAACATCGGTGTGTCGTCGGCTTCAACACCCTCGGCATTGGGCACCACGCGGGTGTAACCATGCTTGTCCATGTGGTTGATCACCCGGCACACAAACTCGGCGGCCAGGTCGGCTTTCAATGTCCAGGAGGCATTGGTGTAACCAAACACCATGGCAAAGTTGGGAATGCTGCTCATCATCACGCCCTTGTAGCTCATCACCTCGCCCACGTTTACAGGCGTGCCGTCCACTGTTGCGGTCAAGCCACCCAGAATCTGCAAATCAAGACCAGTGGCGGTAATGATGATGTCAGCTTCCAGAACCTGACCGCTTTTCAGCTTGATGCCATTGCTGACAAATGTGTCGATGTGGTCGGTCACGATGTCAGCCTTGCCTTTTTTCAACACCTTGAACAAATCACCATCGGGCACCACGCACAGGCGCTGGTCCCAAGGGTTGTAGCTGGGGGTAAAGTGCTTCATGTCAAAGTCTTTACCCATGCGTGCACGGGTAGCACCCAACAACAAACGCTTAATCGCTTGTGGGCGCTGCTTGCTCAACTTGAAAATCAAACGCTGCAAACCAATGTTACGGGCCCGGCCAATGTTGTACACCCAAGTGTCGGGCATGAACTTTTTCAGCACCACGGAAACCGGATCAACAGATGGAATGGACGCGATGTAAGTGGGTGAACGCTGCAACATGGTCACATGGCTCGCGGTGTCAGCCATGGCAGGCACCAAGGTAATGGCAGTTGCGCCACTGCCAATTACCACCACGCGCTTGCCGGCGTAGTCCAGGTTTTCGGGCCATTGCTGTGGGTGAACCACGGTGCCCTTGAAGTTCTTGATGCCCGGAAATTCAGGGCTGTAGCCTTTGTCGTAGTTGTAATAACCGGTGCAACCCAGCAGGAAGTTGCTGGTAAACACCTGCTTCTCGCCGGTTTCCTCGATGACGCCTTCAACAGTCCACTGGTTGGCTTCGGAATCCCAATTGGCGGCAGTCACCTTCAAACCAAACTGAATGTCTTTGGTGACATTGTGTTCTTTGGCGGCCTCGGTCACGTACTCTCGGATCTCCTGGCCATTGGCCAACACTTTCTCGCCTTTCCAGGGCTTAAAGCTGTAACCCAGGGTGAACATGTCAGAGTCAGAACGAATGCCTGGGTAACGGAACAAATCCCAAGTGCCTCCGATGGCTTTGCGACGTTCCAGAATTTTGATGCTTTTGCCCTTGCAGTTCTGCTTGATGTGGCATGCTGCACCAATGCCAGACAGCCCGGCGCCGATAATCAGTACGTCTACGTGTGGATTGTTCATTGTTTTGTCCCCGTGGTTTGACCGTTCATGTGACTTTTTGTATTGTCAGTTGAGAGAATAGTGGCGAGCCGGGTCTGTTGGCTAGTAAGAAATACTCTAAACTGGGCTAACTATTACACAGAGCAAGGGAAAATGGAATTTCTTGAAACGCTGAAACAGCGCCACAGTGTGCGTGCTTTTGACCCCAAACCTGTACCCAGCGAGGTACTGGAACGCCTACTTCAACAGGCTGCACTGTCACCAAGCTGGTCGAATACGCACCCTTACAGAATTGCCCTGGCCACAGGCGATGTGCTGGAAAATTTGCGTAGCGAACTGTACGGACGCTTTCAGGAAACCATCAAACTGCAACGTGGCGGCAAGCTGGCGCAAATTAAAGGACTATTGACCCGCAGCAAGGGCATTCCCGATGGTGACGTGAAACCTGTGGTGAACTACCCCAAAGACTTACAAGCTCGCCGCGTGGAGTGTGGCAAAGGCTTGTATGGCGTGCTGGGTGTGGCCCGAAATGATTTGAAAGCCCGCGACCAGGCCATGGCAGAGAACTTTCGCATGTTTGGTGCCCCCGCAGCCGCGTTTGTATTTGTGCACGAAGGCGTGGGCATTTACAGCGCGCTGGATGCTGGCATTTTTCTGCAAAGCCTGATGCTGGCTGCCACCAACGAAGGTTTGGGCACCTGCGCGCAGGGCGCGCTGGGCTTGTTCCGCTCCCCCTTGGACAAGCATTTCGACATTCCGAAGCAGTACAACTTGTTGTGCGGTGTGGCGATTGGCTATGAACTGGATGTGCCGGTGAACAAGTTTCAGCCCGAGAAAATTGCGGCGAGTGAATTGATGCTGCCCAAGCGTGGGGGCTAAATGCACGCTGTTTAACAACGGAATCGGCTTGGGTTCAGCTGTCTCGCAGCTTCTTAATCGCCCAATTGGCTCGGGTTCAGCTGTCTCGCAGCTTTCTTAATCGCCCAATTGGCTTGGGTTCAGCTGTCTCGCAGCTTTCTTAATCGCCCAATTGGCTTGGGTTCCGCTCTCTCGCCAGAAAACCTGTTTATCCCTTGCTGAACCTTGCGATGCCTGAGAACGACCCTCCTAAACTGCGGGTCGGGTCCGTTCTCTGTCGCCCATGGTGGGCGACACCGGCCCTGCTCGGCACGCAAGGGCAGGTTTTCTTGAAGGCGAAGCGATCGAAACACCGCCGCCGATTGGGCTTTGAAACCCGCGGTGAGCTACGCGCTGGTGGAGATTCGCGAGCGCCGGTTTAAGCCAACTCGGCAGTGGGATTGCCCGTTCCGAACTTCAAGAAAACCGCCCCGTTTGAAGCAAGGCTTCAATGCTCGCCCAATGGCGACACCCAAGACCCGACCATCTTTTTTGTCGGGCTTGGGTGAATTGAATGCCTTGCTTCAAAAAGGGACTAAGCGGTTTTCAGTGCGGAATCGGGCAACCCCGCTGAGTTGGTGATGACCTGGCAACACCGCCGAGTTGACCAGAGACCGAGGCGGTAAGTCGCTCACTGCTTCTTGATAAACCGGTTGGTAAACCGCACTGCCTCGGAATACGGGAAGATGTCTTCGATATGCCCGTTACCGATGCGATCTTTGCGCTCCTGCCAGAACTCATATTCCAGCAAGTCGCGGTGCTTGCCCAGAAACGCCTTTCGCACACGGCGATCACCCAGCAAGAAATGCCCGAACTCCTCAGGAAATACATCTTTCGGACCCACGGTGTACCACGGCTCAGACGACATTTCCGCCTCGGGGTTGGGTGCATCCGGAATGCGGCGGAAATTGCAATCCGTCATGTATTCAATTTCGTCGTAATCGTAGAACACCACACGCCCCAGGCGCGTTACACCAAAGTTTTTAAACAGCATGTCGCCCGGGAAAATATTGGCTGCGGCCAATTGCTTGATGGCATTTCCATATTCGGTAATGCCATGCTCCACTTCGGCGTCGGTGCCTTGCTGCAGGTAAATGTTCAGCGGTGTCATGCGCCTTTCGATGTACACGTGTTTGATCACCAC
This sequence comes from Limnobacter sp. MED105, assembly GCF_000170915.1. Taxonomy (GTDB): domain Bacteria; phylum Pseudomonadota; class Gammaproteobacteria; order Burkholderiales; family Burkholderiaceae_B; genus Limnobacter. Next base: position 309,065 of record NZ_ABCT01000001.1, on the reverse strand, counting down.
CGTGTCGTCTTCAAAACTCAGCGAGCTTTCACAGGTGTCTTTCAAATGATCGATCAGTTCCTGCGAAAACCGGTTCAGCGGCAAACCCACATGGCTGTATTCCCAAGTGTCGGCCATACGGCCCACACGATCGTGTTCCTTCACCAGTTGGTACTTGCGCATCACACCGGCACGGTCAATTTCCTTGCTCGGTGCAATTTTGTCCTTGATCAGCTTGAACACATACGGGTAGGAAGGCAGCGTGAACACGGCCATCACCAAACCCTTGATACCGGGCGCCACGATAAATTCATCGTGCGAATGCTTCAAGTGATGCAAAAAGTCTCGGTAAAACAGGGTTTTGCCCTGTTTGTGCAAGCCCAGCATGGTGTACATCTCTGCCTTGGGCTTGTTGGGCAACAGGGTACGCAAAAACTGCACATACGCACCAGGCGTTTCCATGTCGACTAAAAAGTAAGCGCGCGTGAAGCTGAACAGCGTGGCAATTTGCTGCACATTGAACAGCACCGTGTCGATGTACAACTTGCCCGATGAATCCCGAAGAATTGGAATGGCAAACGGCTGCGGCATGTTCGAGTTGATGAACTTGCCAATGATGTATGCGCCCTTGTTGCGGAAAAACAGGCTTGAAAGCACCTGGATTTGGCAATCGGGGTCGACTTTAATTGGGCGCGGCATCACCTGCCGCGCAGCATGCACCACGTAGCGCAAGTCGCGCTCCAAATCCACAAAATCAGCGTTCAATGAAAAGTCACGAATCAAGCGCTTCAAGGTTTTGCGCAAGCCGCCACTTTTCGGATTCGCCGGGTAATAACTGCGATAGGAAGGTGGATCACTTTCCACATAATCGGTGCTGACTGCGGGGCGTACAAACAGAAACCGGTTGTGGTAATAGTCGCGGTGCAAAATCTTGGTCACCGCAGAATTGAAAAAAGTTTCAGCCAGCTCTGGCTGCTTGTGATCGACCAGGTAGGTCACAAAACGGGTTTTGATCTTGGCCCACACCGATTCACTCATCAACAGCGAACCATAGTTGCGACGCAACAGGTCAACCGCCTCTTTCACACGCTCATCGTAGAAATCGATACGGTCGCGAGCCAGTTGTTGAATCAAATGCCAGTCGCCTTCCTCGAAAAGCTTCTTGGTTTGTTGAGCACAGTAGCGAAACAGCCTGTAGTGTTTGTCGAAGCCCGCCAGAATATCACTGGCCACTTTTTTGGACAGCTCACGCTCTTCCTCTTCAGTCAGGTGGCTGGTTTCGCTGAGTTCGCCGAAGTCGTCCTCAAGTGTTTTCAGGTCCAGGGGCAGGCTGCTCATAAACTGGCGTCACTCCATATGATGAACTGTCGATTCTACGAGATCCCATTCCCGTTTGCCCAAGAAAATCCAAAACCTGCGCCAACTTAGTATCATGAGTACCTTGCCCAAGGAAGTTGTCATGCGAAGTCGTTTGAAATTGGTTTACCTGCTTTTGCCGTTGTTGGTGTGGGCCTGCAATGGAGAAAACAATTCTGGCTCTGCATCGCGCAATGCCATTCAATCCACGGAAGCCTTTGGCTGGCCTGCTTCGGTTCAAGGCGAAAATCCCCCGGAAAGCCCCGTGTCCAATGACGATGTTCTATCGCAGCTGGGCATGGTCAGCGACATGCTGCCGCGCCAACAATTGGCTGGCGTGGTCGACCCCATCGCCTTGGGCTACACACTGAGCGACATCACCGACCCCGCCCTGCTTGAATTTCAAATTCGCGCCATGGCTGCGCAACTGAGCGATGGGTCTCGAATCGATCAGGTATTTCACTGGTACGGCCACCCCGAAAACAACCAGTCGGTGGCGCTGGTTTCCGTTGAATTTCAAAACCGCTACGGCACCCGCCTGCATGGCGAAATTGTGCTGCCCAAGCGGGGGCAAACCGAAGCCACTGCCCAAAAATACCCGGTGATTCTGGCGCTGGAAGGCTTGAACACCAACACCGCCATGTACCGCTGGTGGCACCAGTTGTTTGCGGATGCAGGCTACTTGGTGTTTGCGTTTGACTTTTCAGGCCAGGGCCGCTCAGCAGACGAGGTACAAGGCGACCCAGGCAACAACATCGAAGAAGCGCAAGACGCACTCACCTACCTGCTGAACAACTCGCCCGTGCGCGAATTCATCGACCCCGCCCGCATTGGTGTGATTGGTCACAGCATGGGCGCCATTGCCACCATGGGGTTGCAAGCCGTAGAGCCGCGTTTGAAAGCAGCAGTGGCCGCCGCACCCATCAGTGAAATTCAATCGGTGTTTGACAAAAACCCGATTCCGGTCATGATTCAAACCGGAGACCATGACGGCCCCATTGCCCCGATTGTGGCAGTGAACCCTGCCGTGGTGCGTCCTGTTTATGACAAGCTGACCAGCGACCGTGCTTTCATTGTGGCCGACGCAGCCAGCCACGCCCAACACACCAACTACCCGCTGCTGCCCACCTCCACCTGGGGACGCGAAATTGCAGCGCAGTATTCACTGGCCTGGATGAACTACCATTTGCTTGGAAACGTTGAGGCGCTGAAGGTGCTGCAAACCGCGCACCCCAGGCTGAGTTATTTGTGGGCCAGTGAAGTGGTGATTGGGCAAGACAAGCGGGTGTTCAAATCCGCCGGACCTGCCCTGCCACAATAAGTGTTTACATCGTCTCGGAGAAAAGCTCGCGACCAATCAACATGCGGCGAATTTCACTGGTGCCCGCACCGATCTCGTACAGCTTTGCATCGCGCCACAAACGGCCACATGGATACTCGTTGATGTAGCCATTGCCGCCCAGAATCTGGATGGATTCGCCCGCCATCCACGTGGCCTTTTCAGCGGAATACAAAATGGCACCCGCGCAGTCTTTGCGCAGCTTGCGCACTGTTTCCGGTGTGGCTTTGTCGCAGGCCTTGCCCACCTGGTACACATAGGCACGGGTGGCCATCATGGTGGAGTACATGTCAGCCAGCTTGCCTTGAATCAGCTGAAATTCACCAATGCTTTGACCAAACTGTTTGCGGTCGTGCACATAGGGAACCACCACATCCATGGCTGCAGCCATGATGCCCAATGGCCCACCTGAAAGCACTGCTCGCTCAAAATCAAGCCCACTCATCAGCACGTTCACACCGCGGCCTACTTTGCCCAGCACGTGGGTTTCGGGTACTTCACAGTCCTCGAACACCAACTCGCCGGTGTGGCTGCCACGCATGCCCAACTTGTCCAGCTTTTGCGCAATTGAAAAACCCTTGAAGTTCTTTTCAATCAGAAAGGCTGTAATGCCGTGCGGCCCGGCAGCCAGGTCGGTTTTGGCGTACACCACCAGCACATCGGCATCGGGGCCATTGGTGATCCACATTTTGTTGCCGTTCAGCACATACTTGTCGCCCTTTTTGTCGGCCCGCAACTGCATGCTGACCACATCAGACCCAGCACCGGGTTCGCTCATGGCCAAAGCACCAATGTGCTCACCGGAAATGAGTTTGGGCAAGAAAGTTTTGCGTTGCCAATCGGTGCCGTTGCGGCGAATCTGGTTCACGCACAGGTTGGAATGCGCGCCGTAGCTTAACGCCACCGAAGCACTGGCCCGCGAAATTTCTTCCATAGCCACGATGTGGGCCAGGTAGCCCATACCGCTGCCGCCCAACTCTTCCTCAACGGTCAGCCCCAACAGGCCCATATCGCCCATTTTTCGCCACAAATGCATAGGAAATTGGTCAGTTTTGTCCATTTCAGCCGCCAACGGGGCAATTTCCGCCTGGGCAAAGGTTTGTACTGCATCGCGCAAGGCGTCGATGTCTTCTCCAAGATCAAACTGAAGTCCTGGCAAATTCAACATATCAAAGTCTCCGCAGAAGTTATGCTTTTTCGAAATGATGCCCTACAATCAGCCCCTTCACCCACACAAATGACTGAAAAGTCACCAGAAAACACATGGGAATTGAACGTTTGTTTGAACCGCCCGTTTTGGGCCAACCCACCCCCGTTGCACCCGGCGTGCTGTGGCTTCGATTGCCGCTGCCTTTTGCACTCGACCACATCAATGTGTGGCTAATTGAGGAAGAAAACCAGTACACCTTGGTGGACTGCGGCGCGGGCCTGCCCGACGTGGCCGCCATGTGGGAAGAAATTGAACAAACCCTGTTTGCCCGCAAACCCTTGGGGCGAATTATTTGTACCCACGCCCACCCCGATCACATCGGCATGGCTGGCCCACTGGCCCGCCGCCATGGCGTGCATGTGCACATGTCCACGGGTGAATACTTCATGGCCCGCGGCTTGTGCGCCAACCTGCCTGGCTTTGACGGCAACACCTTGGGCACCTTCATGGCCAGCCATGGCCTGATGAACGAGAAAAAAGCCGATGAAACACTGGAAGCCCGTGGCGGCATGTTCTCCCGCCTGGTGCCCGAACCCCCGCTGAACTATCAGCGTATTCAGCATGGCGATGAAATCGAGATTGGCGGCCATGTGTGGCGCTGCCATGCCGGCTTCGGGCACAGCCCGGAACACATCAGCCTGGTCTGCGACAGCTTGAACCTGATGATCAGCGGCGACATGTTGCTACCCACAATCTCCACCAACGTGAGTGTTTACGGCATCGAACCCGAAGGCAACCCGCTACTCCTGTTCCTGAAGTCGGTTCAAAGCATGGCGCAGTTGTCTGACCAATTAATGGTGCTGCCTTCGCATGGTGTACCTTTCAAAGGCGTGCACGACCGGTGTGCGCAATTGTTGCGCCACCACGATCACCGCCTGAATGAATTGCTGGAGGCGATCAAGGAAAAACCTTTGACTGCGCGCCAAGCCATCAGTGTTCTGTTTCGGCGTGAGATGGACGGCCACCAAATGAGCTTTGCCATGGGCGAAGCCATCGCCCACCTTCACTACCTGTGGTACAAAGGTTTGGTAAAACGCTTGGCCGTTGAAGGTGTGTGGACGTTTCAAGCCCTTTAAATTTGACCAAGTAACCCCATTTCAATTGTTGACCCAATTTTCGCAGCGCAAAGCACCATGAACAAACCAGGCCACAACATGATCCCAGTCACCATTCTTACCGGCTTTCTGGGCAGTGGAAAAACCACCCTTTTGAATCGAATTCTGAAAGAAAACCACGGTATGAAAATCGCCGTGATTGAAAATGAATTTGGCGAAGAAGGCGTCGACAACGACCTGTTGATGCAAAACGAACAGGAAAACATTGTCGAGATGAACAACGGTTGCCTGTGCTGCACAGTGCGTGGCGACCTGGTACGTATTCTGGGCGAAATGGCTGCCAAACGACTGGCTGGCGAACTCAAGTTTGACCGTGTAGTCATTGAAACCACTGGCATGGCCGACCCCGGTCCGGTTGCACAAACCTTCTTTGTCGATGATCTGGTGGCTGAAAGCTTCATTCTGGACGCAGTGGTTACCGTGGTGGACGCCAAGCATGGCATGCAGCAACTTGACGAACACCGCGAGATTCAACAACAGGTCGGTTTTGCGGATCGCATTTTATTGTCCAAAACCGACCTGTGCACGGAAGACGAAGTCACCGCGTTGAAACGCAGACTGGTTAAAATGAATGCGCGCGCAGAAATGATGATTTCAGAGTTCGGCGTAGCACCCATCGATAAACTGCTGGACGTGCGTGGCTTTAACCTGAATTCGATTCTGGATATCGCGCCCGACTTTCTGGACGAAGACAAACACATTCACAACGACGAAATTCAAAGCTTTGTGTTCAAAAGCACCAAGCCGTTCGACGGACAGAAGTTTGAAGAATTCATGGGCTCCGTGACGCAGGTTTACGGCCCCGACATGCTGCGCTACAAAGGCATTTTGAACATCAAGGCCAGCGACCGCCGCGCGCTGTTCCAAGGCGTTCACATGCTGATGGGATTGGACTGGGGCAGAAAATGGGACAGTGCCGAGAAGAAAGAAAGCAAAATCGTGTTTATTGGGCGTAAACTCCCCAAGGAATTTATCACCCAAGGGTTAGAGCTTTGTCTAGCCCGATAGCGGATATACTGGTATATAGTCAATAAAAAACCAAAGGACTAGAGGCTGTGCTATGACCACTGAGAAGACGCCCGTCATCACCGAGAAACAATTGCTCGCGATGAAAGAAGACGATTACATGAACGAGGTGCAGCTTGCCTTTTTCCGCCAGCGTTTGCAGGAAATGGAAAAGGAACTGCTGGCCAATGCAGGCGAAACCACTGAGCACCTGCGTGAAACCGTGGTAGTTCCCGATCCTGCAGACCGCGCCACTATTGAAGAAGAACATGCGCTTGAGCTTCGCACCCGCGATCGCGAGCGCAAACTGTTGAAGAAGATTCAGCAATCAATTCAAAAAATTGATGCGGGCGAATATGGCTGGTGCGAAGAAACGGGTGACCCCATTGGCGTGGCCCGTTTGTTGGCTCGCCCCACCGCCACGCTGTCACTTGAAGCACAGCAGCGCCGGGAATTGAAGCAGCGTATGTACGGAGATTGATTCTCTCGATTTGCTGATGCGGCACAAAAAGCACGTTGACCCTGGGTTGGCGTGCTTTTTTTACGTGCTCAATAACCGATGCGCATAGCTCAATCGGCTTGGGTTCTGATCTCTCGTCGCTTGTTAATCGCCCAATCGGCTCGGGTTCTGATCTCTCGTCGCTTGTTAATCGCCCACTCGACTAGGGTTTCAATCTCTCGCCAGAAAACCTGATTGTCCCTTTTTGAGATTCACCCTGACTCACCTCGCTCGGCAAAAGAGCGGGCCGAGTCTCGGTGCCGGCCTGTGGCCGACCGTGGCGGGTGAATTCAAACGGGCAGGTTTTCTTGAAGGCGAGGCGATCGAAACACCGCCGCCGATTGGGCGATGAAATCAGCCGTGAGTTGCGTGGTGAGGGAGATTCGCCAGTGCCGATTGACCACTGAACACCGCCGTGAGTCGCTCGGAGGTGGCGAAGCGCTGCACGGGAGTGCTGGGAGCTGAACTTGCAATGGGTCGCACGATGACCAGTCAGAAAACTTGCCGGCTTGGCACGCCGAGGCAAACGATCGCGCCCTGACGCGAAAGCCAAGACCCGACCGTTACTTTTGGAGGGCTTGGCTTAGTGCAGGCTCAAGCTGACAAGCCGAAATGCCAAGTTTTCGGGCAGCGGTGACCCTTCAAGTTTAGCTCCCAAGTCACCAGTCCAGTGCAAAACAGGCGACACACGCCAGCGAGCTAAGGTGACTCCGAAGGTGACGTAAACCCCCCGCCATCACAGTTTTGTCATCAATTTCCCGCCACAAATATCTCACCTAGTTCAATTTCTATTAGAAATCATCAACTTATCCCAAGAAGATCACACAAAAGTGAGTTTTTTACTCATCGTTTGTAAGTAATGTGCGAATTGCGATGATTAATCAATCTCTGTTGTTATTACGAAGGCAACGCAGATTGCCTACAGAAAACTAATAACTATTTTTAATCATTTCAAATGACGGAGAAAGCATGGCCCTAGACGAATTGAAGAACGGCATCAGTGCCGTACCAGTAGCTGGCGAAATTCTGGCTGGCGTATTGGACACCTTTGCTGGCTCACTGCCAGCAGCCCCCGAACTGCCTGGCTTGGACGCCATCCCCGGTTTGGACGCATTGCCCATTCCGACAGACAGTCTGCCCGGACTGGACTCGCTGACTGGTCTGCTTAGTGGTGGCTTGCCCACCCCTCCAGCCGGCATTCCTGGCTTGGACTCAGTTCCCGGCTTGGACATGCTGCCTGCAAGCCCAGATGCGATCACTGACCTGCTGACAGGCGGCCTGCCTGAGGCACCAGCAATTCCAGGTCTTGATGCCATTCCCGGCCTGGATGCACTGCCACTGCCAACCGACGGCGCCCCCAGCCTGGACACACTCACAGACCTGCTCAGCGGCGGTCTGCCAGAAGCCCCGGCCCTGCCCGGTCTGGACGCAATTCCTGGTCTGGATGCACTGCCAATTCCAACAGACGGCCTGCCTGGTTTGGACTCGCTGACTGACCTGCTCAGCGGTGGCTTGCCAGAAGCACCAGCCCTGCCTGGTTTGGACGCAATTCCCGGCCTGGATGCCATTCCTGGCCTGGACTCGTTGACCGGCTTGCTCGGCGGCGGTTTGCCCAGCCTGCCCGGTGGAGATACTGGTGGTGGTCTGCCATCCAGCCCCATCAGTTTTGAAGATGGCACCTTGACTCTGGCCTTGCCAGAAGGCTTGCCAATTTCAGCCTCGATCAGCATCAGTGGCCTTGAAGTGCCTGAAGCCGGCTTGCCCCTGCCAGCCTGATTTGCAGGCACTGATAGGCAAAAGCAGTTCTTGATACTACACAGTGGTTTAGCCAGCCTTCGGGCTGGCTTTTTTATTGCTGCCCGCTTTTCAAGGCCAGCGCACGGTCGTACACCGTGTTTTTGGCCATCCCCGTGGCTTTCACCACCAGCGCCACTGCAGTTTTCAGGGGCAATTCAGCCAACAGCAAGGCAAGCCAGGTGTCCAAATCTGCGCTGGCCTGCGCAGTTTCCGCATCACTGTCCGAAACTTGGTTGCCGCCGATTACCCACGCCCATTCGCCGCGTTCGGCGTTGGTGTCTTGCCGCACCAACTCAAACACCTGCTCACCCCTGCCCCGGTAGAAGGTTTCGAACTGTTTGGTCATCTCTCGCCCAGCGCACATCGCGCGCTCGCCCATACCCAGGCTTTCAAGGTCATCAACCAGTTGAATGACTCGATGCGGTGCCTCAAACACCACTTGGGGCTCAGGGCACGCCAGCCATTTCTTTAAATCATCCAGGCGGCTTTTCCCTTTGGCGGGCAAAAAACCACGAAAAGTGAAAGCATCATCCACCAGCCCGCTAGCGGCCACCACCGCCAACACACTGCTCGCACCCGGAACCGGTACCACAGTAAAACCGGCCTCGGCCACACAACGAACCACAACCGCGCCTGGATCCGACACAGCCGGCGTGCCGGCATCGCTCACCAAAGCCACCGATTCGCCCCGTTGCAAACAGGCCAGCACACCCTGTGCACTCTCCCGTTCATTGTGGGCATGGTGCGCCATCAAAGGCTTCTTGATGCCCAAGGCATCCAGCATACGAGCAGTGTTGCGAGTGTCTTCAGCCGCAATTCGATCCACCTGTTCCAGCACGGACCGGGCCCGAAGGCTGAGATCACCCATATTGCCGATGGGAGTTGCCACCACATAGAGGGATGGTTCTCGCCTTGTTCCAGCCCTCACGTCAGAATTCACAGCATCATTCACTCCATTCCCCTCACCGGCGTTCTGCATGGCGCTCAAATCCAAGTCCAAAGTCCCTGAATTGTCCGGCATTCCATGGGTCACGCGCAAATTGCGACCACCAAAGGCCAAAATTCCATGGCTTGTGCCCAAAGAAAAACCGAATGTCGCTGAAAAAGCGCCTCCAGTACACAAACTTGCCTTATTGGCAGAGGGGCAACTGGCCGAAACCCAAGCCTTGCAACTGCTGGAAAAACACGGCTTGATCCTGGTCACCCGAAACCACCGCTGCCGCTGCGGCGAAATTGATTTGATCATGGCCAGTGGCAACACCGCGGTCATTGTGGAAGTTCGACTTCGAAACAACAAGCGCCATGGCAGTGCGCTAGAAAGCATTTCCAGTCACAAACAAGCCCGTGTATCGCGCTGTGCGAAGTTGTGGTGGGTGCAGCAGGGTCAACGCAAGTTCACACACCTGCGTTTTGATGTGGTCGCACTGGAAAACGGCACTGAACCGCGGTGGGTGCAAAATGCGTGGCAAATCAGCAACTAAAGCGGAATCAAACCGCTGCGCCATACAAATCGCCTGCAACGGGGTCACCTATAATAGAAGGCTCGAGATAACTGCCAGAAGGCCTGCGCCATGGACTTGATCACACGCATTACCCAACAATTTGACGAAAGTATTGCCGCCAAACAGGCCGCCACCGAAGAACTGGCAGGCCCCATTTCCGAGGCAATCGAGCTGATGGTGAATGCGCTCACCAATGGTGGCAAGGTGCTGGCCTGTGGCAACGGTGGCTCGGCAGGCGACTGCCAACACTTTGCGGCTGAATTGGTGGGCCGGTTCGAACGTGAACGCCCAGGACTGGCTGCCATTGCATTGACCACCGATTCATCGGCCATCACTGCGATTGGCAACGATTACAGTTTCAATGAAATTTTTTCAAAACAGGTGGCTGCCATTGGCCAGCCTGGTGACGTGCTGCTGGCCATTTCAACCAGCGGCAACTCGAAAAACGTGCAACTGGCCATTGAAGCCGCACACGCCCGCGACATGACCATTGTTGCACTCACAGGCAAGGGCGGCGGCCAAATGGTGCACCAGCTGAAAGAAGGCGATGTGCATGTGTGCGTGCCACACAACCGCACCGCCCGCATTCAGGAAATACATTTGTTGGCGATCCATTGCATTTGCGATGGCATCGACCTAAGCCTACTTGGAGAAGAAGAAAATGAGTCGTAAACCCCTGTTTTTCGCCCGCACCCGGTCTTCCGCCATCAGCGCAGTACTGGTCGCCTCACTTGCAGCACCGCTGTTGGGCGGCTGTTTCGCTGGCGCAGTGGCAGGCATCACCGCGGGTTCGCTGGCCGCCGCTGACCGCCGCACCGTGGGCACCCAAGTCGAAGATCGCACCTTGCAGGTCAAGGCTGAAAGTGCCATTCGCGAAAGCTTTGGCGAAAACGTCCACGTGAACGCCACTGTGTACAACCGACAAATTCTCCTGACCGGTGAAGCGCCTGACGAAACCACCGTGCGCAACGTGGAAGCCCGTGTGGCCACCCTGCCCAACATTCGCCTGATCGTGAACGACGTTCAAGTGGGTTTCAAAAGCTCACTGTCAGCACGCTCCAACGACGCATTCATCACCGGCAAAGTGAAAGCCTCCCTGCTGGATGCGCAAGACATTTTCGCCAACTCATTCAAAGTCACCACCGAGGCTGGTGTGGTGTATTTGATGGGTCTGGTCACCGAGCGTGAAGCCAACCGTGCAGCCTCCATAGCGGCGGGCGTACCTGGCGTGGTGAAGGTGGTCAAGGTGCTTGAATTGATTTCCGAGGCTGAACTTTCCCGCCTGTCGGCCACTCCAAACAATGGAAGTGCGCCCGTGGAAAACGGTCCGCGTTAATCAGTTACACAGAAAAAACCGGCAATGATCAAAAAATTTCTCACCCTGTTTTCAACCCTTGCAGTGGTCAGCATGCTGGCCGCCTGCGGGGGCGACAAAGCACCGCAAGTGGATTACGTCACTATCCAAGGCCAAACCATTACACCTGCCGATTACCAGGGCCAGGTCATGCTGGTGAATTTTTGGGCGACCAGTTGCACCACTTGCGTGAAAGAAATGCCAGACATTGTCGACACCCACAACAAGTTCAAAGACCAGGGCTTTCGAACCATTGCCGTGGCCATGAGCTACGACCGCCCCGATTACGTGGTGAATTTTGCAGAAACCCGCAAGCTGCCCTTCGACGTGGCGCTGGATGTGAACGGCAATATTGCCAAAGCATTTGATGATGTAAAAATTACGCCGACCACCTATGTGATCAATCGCAAAGGCGAGATCATCAAAACCTATGTGGGCGAACCCGATTTCGCGGCCTTGCACCAACTGATTGAAAAATCGCTGGCTGAGAAAGTTTAAGGGCGGCAGCATTCGCCGGGCTTATTCATCGCCCCACTTGAAGTCGTCCATCACACGGCGGTCTCGCTTGGTTGGCCGCGCCTTGATCTCCAGGGCGGGGTCTTTCATCAACTTGCGGTTTGCCGCGCGTTCAGCACGCTTTTTCGCACTTTCCATGGTTTCTTCATAAAGGCCTTGCGCAATGGTGGCGCTGCCGCGCTTGTCGCCCAAACCTTTCACCACCAGCACCATGTCGTCCCACCCCACAGGCACTGTGAGCACATCGCCCACCTGCACCCCGTAAGCGGGCTTCACACGTTCATCGTTGCACTTCACCTTGCCGCCTTCCACCACCTCGGTGGCCAGCGAACGGGTTTTGAAAAAACGGGCAGCCCACAACCATTTGTCAATGCGTACCTTGGCACCTGGTGCTGAAAAATCGGTTTTGCCATTCGGTGTTTTGGCAGGTGCGGGGTTTTTGTTTTTACTGCGGCTCAATCTGACTCCATCGGGGATTCCCACACTGGTTGCCCAATTGTCCTTCAGGTAGCCTTTGGGGCTTCCGTGAATTCAAACAAGGACACCGCTGTGAAACACTCCATCGCAATTATTCCCGGCGACGGTATCGGTCAGGAAATTATGCCAGAAGCGCTGAAGGTGCTGGCTTGGGCTGAAAAAACCCATGGCATCACGCTGGAGTTACACCACAAAGACTGGGCGCACTGCAATTACTACCTCGAACACGGCACCATGATGCCCGAGGACTGGAAGCCCCAGCTGGAAGCCTGCGAGGCCATTTTGTTTGGCGCAGTGGGCATGCCCCACCTGGTACCCGACCACATTTCCCTGTGGGGCTCGCTGCTGCGCTACCGCCGTGAATTCGACCAGTACGTGAACCTGCGCCCCGTTAAACTGCTGCCAGGCGCACCCTGCCCCTTGGCCAACAAAAAGCCGGGTGATATCGACTTTGTGGTGGTGCGTGAAAATACCGAAGGCGAATATTCGGCCGTGGGCGGCCGCATGTTTGAGGGCACTGACCGTGAAATTGTGCTTCAGGAAAGTGTATTCACCCGCCACGGTGTAGACCGGGTGTTGAAGTTTGCATTCGAAATGGCCCAAAACCGGCCTCGCAAAAAGCTGACCGCTGCCACCAAGAGCAACGGTATTGCCATCAGCATGCCCTACTGGGACGAGCGCGTGGACAACATGGCTCAAGGCTATCCTGAAGTGACCTACGACAAACAACACGTGGACATTCTGGCCGCCCGGTTCGTGATGCAACCTGAGCGCTTTGATGTGGTGGTGGCCAGCAACTTGTTCGGCGACATTCTCAGCGACTTGGGGCCAGCCTGCACCGGCACCATTGGCCTGGCTCCCTCGGCCAACCTGAACCCAGACCGCACATTTCCGTCGCTGTTTGAACCCGTGCATGGCTCGGCACCCGACATTGCCGGCAAAGGCATTGCCAACCCAATCGCCATGATTTGGTCTGCTGCCCTGATGATTCAGTTTTTGGGCAACAGCCCTGCGGTAGTTGCGGCAGGCCGACAGAACGCCTACCAACAGGCACACGACAGCATTCTGGCTGCTATTGAGAAGGTACTGGAAAGCGGCGACCCCACGGTATTGACCGGTGACCTGAAAGGCAAAGGCACCACCAAAACCCTGGGTGATGCCATTGTCAAAGCGCTGGGCTAACACCCGGTTTTGCTCGCCTAGTTCGCCCCGTTCTTGGCCAGGTACCAACCTGTGTGAGTGGGGCGAAGTGCCATTTCGATGACAAAACTGGGTTGCAATGTACCGGCCACCGCAGTGCCGGTACTCAAGGTAAACACCGAAGGATCGAACGACTCCACCTTCAGGTTCTTGAAGTGATTCAACATGTGTGCGTCTTTCAAGCTGGCCTCAAAACGGGCAGACACGGCGTCTTCCTGACCAAAAGGCTTGTTCTGAATGTAGTCGACTGTCTTCTCGACCCACAAGCGACCAAAACACAAGGCCTCGTTGTCACCCTGCGGACCTTGTCTGAAATGCACACCTTCCAGTTTCTTCAAACCGCTGGAGGGCATGATCACCCAGCGACCATCGCGGGTTTGAAAAATATCCAGCAAGCCCGACAAGTCCCAAGCCTTGACCTCACGAGCCACCGCGCTGTTGGCTGGCACCTGGTCGCGGGCATACTGCTCAATCGCTTCCGGGCTGGGCAAACGCGCACACAGGGCACCATGGCTCAAAATAAAGGTTTCGGCCCTTGCGCCTTTAAGCAAGTTGTCTTCGGTTAAATGTGTGCGGGGGTTGCAGGCCATGAGCAAACCTGCAGACAAGGCCAGGGCAATCCAGTTAAAAACGGGGCGGATCATTTTCAGGTTCCTTTTTCACTTACAAACATTGTGAATCTTTGTAAGGCAATTAAAACCTCAAAATAAGCCGGAAAGGCCCGCCTATTTGCGTGCATGCCCCAAAGCACGGGGCGGCGAATAACCCAACTGCCGGGCCTGCGCCTCGGCTTGAGCGGCCAACAAAGGCTGCGCCACCTCTCGGTAATACAGTGCAAGCTCGTAGCACGCAATGCCATTGCCCAACCCACCTGCATACTGCAACCAACCCACATAGCGTAGCTGGCTTTGCTGGGTACCCAACTCCCGATGCAAACGTGCAATGCGGGCGGCTGCGTCTTTGTCGCCACGCGCAGCGCGAACCAGATCAGTGTTTCCGTGCTCGTGCTGCTGAGGTGGCAAAGGCTGGGGCAGTATAAAACTGGTTTTGAACAACTTGACTTCTTTGTGGCGCAGCACGCTCAAGGCCTGCTGGGCTCCGGTTAGATAAACCATCACTGATCGCGCCTGAATGCTGTCTGGATACAACTTCAAGAAAGACTGGCACAAGCGAATCAGATCAAGGGGCCACTGCGCGAATTGAATGGCCAGCCAGTCAACCTCCTCTTGGGGTGACATGGACTGAGGCGCAGATGCACCTGCCAGCGCAGGCACAGGCACCACCAGCGGAACCTGCACTCGGGTGTTGTCTGCAATGAAAGGGATTTGAGCCAAACGTCGAATTGCTGCAAGCGGGTGATTCAGCATGGTGCTTTCTACTTCTGCCTTCACCATGCGAAACAGGTCGTTGAAAGTAATATGGCTGGCCGACTCCAGAAGCAGTTTCACCAAGGCACCGGTGTAAAAAGTGTTTTGATCCGCACCGTCTGGAGACACCGCTGGCTTGCCCGCACCAGTTGAAAAACACACCAGGCTGCCCAAGGGCGCTTCCACCTGATTCAAGCCCTCACCATCGCCCAAGGAATTGCGCAAATCGGTTCTGCATGCATCAATCACGGTGATGTTCAAGGCCTGAGGCCTGGCCGGCAAGGCGGCCAGCAACTTTTGCTGAAGCACCAGGGAACTTGCCAACAGATCACGGCGAGGTGCCGTGGGGTTGGCCCCCGACCCCAAAAGCAAATTGTTGGATTCCACCTGCAAACCATGGCCAGCGTAATAAAACAAAGTGACCGCATTGGGGGGTGCTTGCGCCACCCTTTTTACAAATCCCTCCACTGTGCTTTGCAGACTGTTTTCATCGAGGTTCATGGCCTGGGTTACATCGAAACCACGAAAGGCCAAAGCCTCACCAAGATCCATCACGTTTTTGTGAATGGGCGGCAGATCGTGCGGCACAGGGTAATCGCCATTGCCGATCAGCAAAGCCAGCCGGTGAGTGTAGGGCGCAGCCTGCGCAGCTTGTGGTCGAAAAAAAAGTGGCGCAATTGGCAATAGACCCACTCCGCGCAACAAGATTTGCAATGCACTTCGCCGGCCCAATGATTTCGGCAACTTAGTCGTAGTGATACGTGAATTCCTGACCATCGGTGCCGATACTCAATGTAGTGACTGGTTGGCCCAACAGGGTGGCCTGCAACAATTGACGACTGACTGTGGGCAGCAAGGTATTGCCAAGAATTGTGCCCACCATCCGCCCGCCCGAGTCAGCCTCATTGCAACGGGCCACAATACGATCAATGACAGAAGGATCAATGTGAACAGCAATTTGGTGAGTGCTGGCAATGCGTTGCTGAATCCGGCTGAGCTGCAAGCGAACAATATTGGCCAGCATGTCGCTGGAAAGCGGGTAATACGGCACCACCTCCAGCCGCCCCAGCAAGGCCGGTGGAAACACCCGCAACATGGGCGCACGCAAAACACGGACAAGTTCCTCGGGGTGGGGCATGTCGCCAGTGCGCAGCCCTGTTTTGCAATGTGCCATCAATTCGGTCGTGCCCACATTCGTGGTCAACAAAATCAGGGTGTTCCGAAAATCGATTCGACGCCCCTCACCGTCTTCCATCCAGCCTTTGTCAAACACCTGAAAAAACAGTTCATGCACATCGGGGTGGGCTTTCTCGACCTCATCAAGCAGCACCACGCTGTGGGGTTTGCGGCGCACAGCCTCGGTCAACACACCGCCCTCCCCGTACCCCACATAACCGGGTGGCGCGCCTTTCAGCGAAGACACAGTGTGTGCCTCTTGGTATTCACTCATGTTAATGGTGATCACATTGTGCTCACCGCCGTACAAGTTTTCAGCCAGTGCCAAAGCGGTTTCAGTTTTACCAACGCCCGAGGTACCCGCCAGCATGAACACGCCCACCGGTTTGTTCGGGTCATCCAAACCCGCCCGCGAAGTTTGTATTCGACGTGCAATGGTTTCCAGTGCATGGCGTTGACCCACAATACGCGCGCCCAAGGAGTTGCTCAGGTTCAGTACATTTTCAATTTCATTGCGCACCATGCGCCCCACGGGGATACCCGTCCAGTCTGCCACCACTGCAGCCACGCATTGGGCGTCCACCTGGGGGTGAATCATGGGTGTTTCGCCCTGTAGCGCTTTGATCTCGCACTCCAGCAACTGAAGGTGTGCAAGATTGGATTCGGTATTGGCCTGGTCAATTTGATTGCGCAGGGTGAGCATGGAATCCAGAATCCGCTTTTCCTGTTGCCATTGCGATTGCAACTGGTCCAGATCCGAATTCAATTGGCTTGACGTCAGCTCAATTTCAGCCAGCCGTGCAGCATGCTCACGCCCAAAAGTGGATTCCTTGAGTAAGGCGGCGTGTTCGGTACTCAAGGCTTGTAGCTTGTTTTGAATCAACTCGATCGGTGCAGGCATCGCGTGCTGGGAAACTGCAACGCGTGCGCAAGCGGTGTCGAGCAGGCTGATTGCCTTGTCGGGCAATTGCCGTGCCGGAATGTAGCGATGCGATAGCCGCACCGCAGCTTGCACTGCTTCATCGAGTAAAAAGACCCGGTGGTGTGCCTGCATGGCAGCAGTCAAACCGCGCAGCATGTCGATACCCTTGACCTCGGAGGGCTCTTCCACTTGCACCACCTGAAAACGCCGCGTGAGTGCTGGGTCTTTCTCAATGTATTTTTTATACTCGGCCCAGGTGGTGGCACCAATGGTTCGAAGCGTGCCGCGCGCCAAAGCGGGTTTGAGCAAATTGGCTGCATCACCGGTTCCCTGATTGCCGCCCGCCCCCACCAAGGTGTGCACTTCATCAATGAACAAAATGGTGCCTTGCTCGCTGGCCTGGATTTCATCAATCACCTGGCGCAGCCGCTGCTCAAATTCTCCTTTCATCGATGCCCCGGCCTGCAACAAACCCAGATCGAGGTTCAAAATTCGAACCCCTTGCAAGGCAGGCGGTACTTGACCAGCCACCACTTGCAAAGCAAATCCTTCAACAACCGCTGTTTTACCCACGCCCGCTTCCCCGGTAATCAAGGGGTTGTTTTGACGACGACGAAGCAAAATGTCAATGATTTGCCGCACCTCCAGTTCGCGCCCGCGCACAGGGTCGATTTCGCCTTGGCGCGCTTTTTGTGTCAGGTCCACGGTGTAGCGCATCAAAGCCGCCTCGCCGCCCAGCTGCGCTGCTGGCATGGCTCCACTGGCTTGGCCTGGCAAGGCCCCGAGCGGCACATCGGTGCTCAACAAAGACTGCTCGGCCGAGTGTTCTACCAGCTGTGCAAAATTTTCACTGAGCGCAGCTTCTGGAATCTGTTTGAAGCGGGGTGATATTTTCAGCAATTCCTGCGACAGGAAATCAGTTTTCAACAAAGCCACCAGCACATGCCCAGTGCGCACATTCTGTGCACCAAACATCAGTGAGGCATACACCCAGGCCCTTTCCACGGCATTGGTGATGGACTCTGACAAATCAGAAATACCCTGCGCTCCACCAGGCTGACGCTCAAGAGCGCGCTGCACATCAGCAAGTACAGCATTCGCATCCAGTTCAAAATGCCGAAGAACATGGTGCCAGTCACTGTCATCTTGTTGAAGAATTTGCGCAACCCAGTGCACCAATTGCACATAGGGATTGCCTCGCAGTTTGCACAGCACAGTGGCGCCTTCAACCGATTTGAATGCAACAGGATTTAATTTGGCAAACAGCGAAACACGGCTGATATTGCTCATGCGGAACTCCGGGACAATGAAGAATGAGTGGGAACCGCAAGGCATTTCATGCGAACGGTTGCTGGCCGCTGGGTGCGTTTGTGCAGCTGTAGTTCACCCAGCCATGCCTTGCGCCCCAACTGGGCTGTGCCGTTGAGGCAAGCTTGCGGAATCTTGTCAGGGCTGATTTGAAGTGCGAATTCACAATCAAATTCAAGCCCCAGGTAGGCATGGGTGGCCTGCACAAGGCGCGTTCGTCCTGGTGTGCCAGGCAGTAACTGTTGGTAAGCGCTGTAGGCCATGGGGCCAATATCAATTTTTATTTTGCTTTGCGCGCACCACACCCTGCTGCCAAGCATGGCGCCATGCCCAAGCGCCCGCCCTGTCGACTGATCACTGCTCTGCGCGTGCAGCTGTAGCCACTGCGCTTGAAACGGTAAAACTTCCACGGGCAGGCTGGTTAAGGCTGACAGGCTTGTAGCCAAGCCCGCTTGTGTTTTGCTTCGCCGGGTAAAATGCGCAGCCAAACCCGCACGAAAATGGGTGGGCAAGGCCTCGCGCCCCCAGCTGGATAATGCACCATGCCCCACCAAACTGTTCAAGTGTTGCGCAAACGGATTGAACGTTTTGCGGTGATAGGCAATGTGAGGTTGTGACTCGGCCCATGCCCTGTAAAACAACAAATAAGCCCGATGGTGAAAGATATCCAGAAACTCGGCGAAGGTGGGGTCATTCCACTGATGAATCCGCGTGTAGGCATGTTCTGTGTAATGCAGTGGCAAGGCGCCATTGGGACCCAACAAACCAAAGTTCTGAATAAACAGCTTCGGAATCGTACCCAAACCGGTAGTCTGAATAGTGCCTTCGCATTTGAAATCTTGCGTGGCGAAGTCAAGGTAGGGTCGCTGACCCAAACGGACAGGGTCATCTCGCAGACGCAATGATGTACCGAGCAACGGTTTGTCAGAATGCGACTGTTCAATTTTCCGCAACAGAGCGAAGAAATTGGAAACTGGCGGTGTTGGCATACTCATTTGCACAAGCCCGGCTACAGCAAGGGTCGGTTACCCGACCTGGCAGGAAAATCAAACTCCGCACCGGTGCTGTGCAGACGCACCCGGGTTTGTACAAATGAATTCACCGACACATGGTTTGCAAGATAGAAGGCCAAAATGCTGCCCAACACCAGGGCGCCCGTGCCCTGCAAAGCCAGTTCATCCAGAGTGAGCGTGACCAGCAAGCCGCGCACCACAGCTGGCCTTCCCTGTCGGACCACACGCGACACCCTTGTTTGTGTCTCAACCGCCACAATAGCCCTGGCCATGTGTTGATGCGCTTGTTGCGCTGGATCGGCATGCAAGGCCAAAAGCTGCCCCAAGGCGAGCGCATCCTGATCGATCAGGCCAAGATAGTTCAAGGACAAATGCTCGATCAATTGCCAACAGCTTTGCCCACCATATCTGGCTGCCTTCGGACGACTGGGGCCACGCAGAAAACGAATAGACTGAACCGGCAAATTACCCGGCCAGGCCAGGTCAGTGGGCCCTTGCCCCACGGGTATTAGCAGGGGCAAATCCCGATTGGTACACAGAGCTTGCACGGCAAGCTGCGCAAGCCCGTGTGTTTGAATCAGCTCGCCAGTGGGCAAGGTCAAGCCGAGATAAACATCACTGCCTGAATACGACGAACGTGCGCCCTCCCGCAGCTGCTTTTCTGACATCAACGTGGGGACGCGGCGATGTACGAATTGAGGCCCTTCGTGATCAATACTTTCAGCGGTATTGGTGCAATTGGCATACAAGGCCGGCAGTTCCTGCGCCTTGTTTTGCCCATACCCCTGCACGCTCAGCACTGAGTGCACTTCAAAGTCTTGCGGCTTGCTGCGGTTGGGCTGCACCAAGACCTCATGCAGACGATCATCCAGCATGATGCGATCGCAACTGTGTTCAAACAAATTGACCACGGGCGTGCAATTCAAGGCCAATGAGTCCACGGCAACCACTCGATCAAGCTCGCTATTGGGCTCAGCGAAACAAAACGCCAGTTCAAAACTGGAATGCTTGAAATCAGCCAGAAAGCGCTGTAAGCCTTGAACACGAAAAAAAAGAAATCGGGCTGGCAAAGCGAAAAACTCTTGCAGCAAACGCATGCCACTGAACTGGTTTGAATGGACTGGAAGCAGTGCCTGAGAATCATTGAACCCCAAGGCCGCGACACAAGCTGGCGGCAACCATTGCCAATCGGTCTGCTCGGGGCAACGTATTCCGACTGAGACTGTTTGATAACACAACCTTTCAAAAAGTGTGTAGGCGTATTCATCACCACAACTAACATGAAAATCCAGTTCATTCACCGGCAGTTGTGACACCGCAGATTGTGTGGAATTCTCGAGCGTGACCAACAAAGCGGACCGTGGCTGCTTGCCGCCTTGCATTCGCCTTGCCGTGGCCTTGAAAGGTCCATGTTGAATGGCCCGTATGGCCAAGGGCCACAATGTTAAACCATGCCCTACCTTGAACTTGCACGGGGTGGTGATGCCTTTGGCCACCTGGCTTTGCAACACAGTGCCAGCCGCAAGCGAAATACCTTTCTTCAAGGCAACATCGTTGAGATTGAGGTTGAGTTGCACCACACCCATGGCAGGCACTGGGGCCAGAAAATTGGGACTGATTCGGTTTAGCAGTTGCTCGGTAAAACGCGGAAACTCCTCGTTCAACCGCAGCTGCACACGGGCCGTGAGAAACGCAAAACCCTCAAGCAACCTTTCGACGTAGGGATCTTGAACCTCAGTGGCGTCCATTGCAAGACGCGAAGCGATTTTCGGAAAGCGCGCTGCGAACTCGGCACCGCTGTCGCGCACATGGGCAAGTTCCTGGATATAAAACTGGAGTAAACGCGGATCCATATTGACTCGACGCCTGCTGCTCAGAAACCGGAAAGCGGCAACAACACCACCTTGCCGGTTTCAAGGTCAACCTCGGTGCGCAGCATCAACTCGATTGGATAAGGCTGCGCCCACAACAAACCGGAAATACGCAGACCAATTACATTGTGCAAATGCATCAAGCCCTGCTGGGTTTGTGCCGTTACTTTGAGTGAATGGCCGTCGATGCGTGGTTCGAAACAGCGAATCAAATTGGCCACGGTGTGTTCAAAATCTTTCACATCGATCATGGATGCAATTTTTCCAGCCACCGGGGGCATGCCATACGCCAGTACTGACTCATTCAAGTGCGCCTGGCCCTCAAGAGATTCGCTGTCAAGAACGCGGGTTGCGTTCAGCAGTTGTTCGAGATCGCGCAACACCAAATGTCGCAGGGCTTCTTTGGTGATGAAGCGACTGTGGGCAGATTCGGTCTGAATTGAGGGCTCGTCATCCTGAAGTCGATCCAGCAAAGCAGGTTGCAAGGCGTCCCGAGACTTACTCATACACATCAATGTAAGTACAGGCACCCGCCTTTAAATTGGCTGCCGACTTGGGGGTATACAGCACCTCGATTTCTTTGAATGCAATCGAGAATGACTCCCCCACCTGCCGGCCATCGTTTGCGCCACCAGTAATTTCATAATCACAAATTCGTGCCTTTCGCAAAACAATGCGCAAGTAATCAATGGTGGCAAGGCCGCCGGGATCGCGACAAGTCAGCACCACTTTGCTCAGCAGTTCAGCAGACTTCAAGGCACTCATGATGGCGGTACTCGAGCTGTCGATCGACTTTTGTACACTCAATGTGCGCACCGACGCTTTGGACGCCAGTTGCGACGATGAATGAACTTGCTGGGACATGCCCCACGACCAACCGGCGATTTCAATTTCACCGACATGACCACTGACCTGGCTTTCCCCTTGAATGGCCCCCTGACGGGAACCATCCAGGGCCAGGAACATATCAACTTTCGACATTGTGTTTCCCGGCTTTCCGATTACTTCTCGGAGTTGGTTGCAATGTTGAATGTCGCCTCAACCTTGCCCTCAGGGCCACCGTCTTTCTTTTGGGGCACGTACACATAGCTGAACTCGGCAAAGTTCAAGGTCACGGTTTCTGTTAACCGGTCTTCACCGCCCGAACCGCCCTGGCTGACGTTGGAGATAATGACGTCTTTCATGGTCAAGACAACATACTCCAGCGGTTTTTCACCTGCTTTGCGAACAGTCAGCACGGCCTCATCAAAATGCTTGCCGTTGCAACATGCCTTAATCAGGTTTGGTGTGGCCTTGTCGATGTACTTGGTAAAGCTGATGTCTTGCACACTGACCTTGCCTGCGCCACCACCACGACCCACATGGGTGGTGCCAGACTGGGACATGCCCCAGCTCCAGGCGGCAATGTCGATTTCCTTGGCATGTACGCTGTCTACGGATTCGCCATCCACACCCTTGATTTTCAAAAACATGTCTACTGACATTTGATTCCCTCTGTAATTGGTTGATTAATAATTCAAGTTTTAAGACGCTTTGGCGGATGGCAACTTGCTGACCAAACGCAAAGACACGGTGAGGCCCTCTAGCTGGTAGTGCGGGCGCAAATAGAATCGGGACGCATACATGCCTGGGTTGCCCTCTATTTCTTCAACAACCACTTCAGCGGCAGCCAGCGGGCGTGAGGCTTTGACCGCCTCGGAAGAGTTTGCGGGGTCACCATCCACGTATTGCATGATCCAGTCTTGCAACCAGCGCTGCATGTCGGCGCGCTCTTTGAAAGAGCCCACCTTGTCGCGAACGATGCATTTCAGGTAATGCGCAAAGCGGCAAGTGGCAAACAGGTAAGGAAGGCGAGCAGCCAGTTTGGCATTGGCTGTTGCGTCGGGATCCTCGTACTCAGCCGGTTTGTGCACGGACTGTGCGCCAATGAAAGCAGCCAGATCGCTGTTTTTTTTGTGAATGAGAGGCAGAAACCCACTCTTGCTGAGCTCGGCTTCACGGCGATCGGAAATGGCAATTTCAGTGGGGCACTTCATGTCCACACCACCGTCATCAGTGGGAAATGTGTGGGTGGGCAGGTTGGGTACGGCACCGCCCGATTCAATGCCGCGAATGCGCGAGCACCAGCCATATTCCTTGAATGAACGGTTGATATTCACAGCCATGGCATAGGCCGAGTTGGCCCAGGTGTAGCGGCTGTGGTCGGCCAGGCCGGTGTCTTCTTCAAAAGCGAATTCTTCAACCGGGTTGGTTTTTGCGCCGTAGGGTTGGCGAGCCAGAAACCGTGGCATGGTCAGGCCCAGGTATTTGGAGTCTTCTGCTTCGCGCAAGCTGCGCCACGCTGCATAGTCAGGTGTAGAAAAAATCTTGGTGAGGTCGCGCGGGTTGGCAAGTTCTTGCCAGGAATCCATTTGCAATGTGGCGGGGGACACGGCCGACAAAAAAGGCGCATGTGCCGACGCACTGATTTTCGACAGCTCACCCAACATTTCCACATCGGGCGGAGAGTGGTCAAAATAATAATCGCCGATCAGGCAGCCATAAGGCTCACCGCCAAACTGGCCGTATTCATGCTCATAAATTTTCTTGAATACCGGGCTTTGATCCCAGGCCACACCCTTGTAGCGTTTCAAGGTTTTGGCCAACTCGGTTTTGGATACATTCATGAAACGAATTTTCAAAAACTCGTCTGTTTCCGTGTTGTTCACCAAGTAATTCAGGCCACGCCAGGCACTTTCCATTTGCTGGAAATCGGTATGGTGAATAATTTCATTGATTTGAAGAGAAAGTTTTTGATCAATGGAGGCGATCATTCGCTCGATGGAGTCAACCACATCGTCGCCCACCAACTCCACGCCTTCCAGTGCCTGACGAGCCAAGGTGAGTACTGCCGACTCCACTTCAGACCTGGCTTCATCGGTTTTTGGCTTGAACTCTTTTTGCAAAAGAAAAGAGAGTTCATTGCCCTCAAGCTCGATCACATCGAGCGCGCGGTTTTGCATTTGTTCAGACATGATTACTCACCTTCAGGAGAGGTTGATTCAGCAGGCTTGACGCTGGTGGAGAGGCTTTTAAGCAAGGCTGGGTCGGCCAGCAGTTTTGCCAGCAGTTCCTCGGCGCCATTTTTGCCATCCATGTACGTGAGAAGGTTGGACAGTTGCTGGCGCGCTTCCAGCAACTTGCGCAGTGGCTCTACTTTTCGCGCGATGGCAGCCGGGCTGAAGTCGTCCATGGATTCAAACGTGATGTCGACTGCGACATTGCCTTCACCTGTGAGGTGGTTGGCGGCGTGAAAAGCCACTCGGGGCTTGATGCTTTTCATGCGTGCATCGAAGTTGTCGACATCAACTTCCAGAAAGTCACGCTCGGCCACCGGTGCCAGAGGCACTTCTGATTTGCCGGACAGGTCAGACATAACCCCCATGACAAAGGGCAACTGCACTTTTTTCTGTGAACCGTACACTTCAACGTCATATTCAATTTGTACGCGGGGTGCGCGATTGCGCCCTACAAATTTTTGTCCGCTCATTGATCAATCTCGCAAGTAAGAAGAATGGGTAAATGCAGGGCGACTTTAAGCATCTTCCTGCTCGAGAGAATCGGGATTGACTCCCATGATTTTTGCCACCTCGGCCAAGGCCTCCGGTGCAAGGTCTTTCATCAACTGCATGAAGTTTTTGTCGATCAGGCGGCGCGCCCTTTTCAGGAGAAGCTGCGCCGGGTTGGTGGGCTCAGCCTGCTCGAGGTAGGAGCACACCTGATCAATGGCAGCCAAAGCCTGCGCACGGGAATGAATGCGCAACTGCGCAATTGAATGCCCCAGCTTGCTTGAATCGTGGATTGAATCGCACAAAGCACTGTGTGGTTCTGGCGTGGGAATTTGTTCCATTTGATGTGCGGGCAGACAGGACAACACGTGGCCCAGCAACACACTGAATTCAGAAAGTTGCGGCAGTCGATCTGCTTCAACATGCAAGGCCAGCGTGGCGAGAATTTTTTTCAAGCTGAACTGACCGCGAAGCACCCATGCACGCAAGGCGTCTGCCTTGCTTTCTGGCGAACGAAAGAACAACTCGATTTGCTCGCGTGACACGGATAATTCAGTACCTGGCAAATGGCCTGCCAGTGCTTCGAAGTCTTTCAGCCGGATGACCCCGATTCGAGGATTTTCGACCACCACGCAGTTTCGCAGGGACTGAAAGAAAGTACCGCCAAAGCCCAGCCCTTCGATGACATTGATGCGGGCATAGGGATCGCCATCATCGAGAGGAGGATTAACGACAACCCATGCTGTCTCGAGCAGGCTGGCCAGTGCACCCAAACTTTCTGGCAAGGTTTGCAGTCCTCCCAGGTTCAAGCGGGCTTCGGCCCACAACACCACCAGGCGCAAGTCCCGACTACGGGCCAGCAATTGCAGTGCGCCTGTTTCTACAGCGCCCCAGTCGGGCGGTGTTGCAGCTTCAAATTGACTTTCCGGTTTGCCGCAGGCTGCTTGTTGCAATTCAAGAAACGCATTGTCGTATTCAAGATTGGGGCCGCAATCACCCTGCACAAAAGGAACCGCCCACAAAGGTGCGAGCAGTGCTTCTGTTTCAGCGAAGGCTGTTGGAAGTGATAAAAATTGAGAAGCTGACACGTTGCTCAGAGGCCCTAATGGTAAAACCATGCGGGACTCTAGCAACGGAATTTAAAGTTGGCGATGGGTCTAACCTGAGCACCATCACCACATGTAGTGAGCGAGTGATGTCTATCCGACTTTGCGACTCAATTCACGCAACAACACCCACTCCTCGGCCGAACTGGGGTGAACGGCAATGGTGCGATCGAAATCGGCTTTGCTTGCGCCCATGGTGTACAACACACCCAGCAGTTGAATCATCTCGGGCGAGTCTTCGCCCAGCATGTGAATGCCAACCACACGGTCGCTCGCGTCGTCCACCAGCAGCTTCATGTAGGTTTTCTGCTCACCGCCCGAGAACTTGGTTTTCATGGGTGTGAATTCGGTTTCATAGACACGGGTGGGCGCACGCTTGGCCGCCTGTTCCTCGGTCAGTCCAACACTTCCGATGGGTGGCGAAGTAAAGGTGGCTGTGGGGACGCTGGTGTGGTCAACAGTGAGGTCTTTTCCATTGAATTCGTTTTCCGCGAGGGCACGTCCTTCAGCAATGGCCACGGGTGTGAGGTTTACGCGGTTGGTGACATCGCCCACCGCATACACGCCTTTGATTCCTGTGTGGCTGTACTTGTTCACTTCAATTTCACCCGCAGGACCTGTTCGAAGGCCAATGTTTTCAAGTCCCAAACCTTGCGTGTTGGGACTGCGACCAGTGGCATTCAATACAAAGTCAAATGCATGATTTGCGGCTGCGGTTTGCAAATCAAACGTGGCGCCTTGCTGGCTGAGCGATTTGAAATCTGTGTCGGGAAACAATTGAATGCCTTGCAGTTGCATGGCCGTGACCAAGCGATTTCGAATGCCTTCATCAAACCCGCGCAAGGGCAAATCGCCGCGATAAAACACCGACACCTCAGAACCGAGACCACGCAAAATACAGGCAAACTCGAGTGCGATGTAACCTGCGCCGATCACGCCGACTCGTTTTGGCAGCGTAGAAAGATCGAGCAGTTCATTGGAAGTGGCAGCAAGTTCGAGCCCGGGAAATGCGCTGCGATTGGGCGCTGCGCCACTGGCAATCAAAATTCGCTGGGTGTTCAATACCCGCTCACCCACGTGAACTTCTGTGGTGGACTTGATGACGCCATGGCCACGAATGGTTTCAACCCCACTGTTTTCCAGCATGCGGGCGTAAATGCCTTCAAGCCGGTCGATTTCCTTGCCTTTGGCCGCTTGCCATTGCGCCATTGAAAACTCGGCTTGCGTGACCTGCCAGCCAGGCTGCAAACCTTCACGCAGGGTTTGACCAAACTGTGCGGCATACATCATGAGTTTTTTGGGCACACAACCGCGAATAACACAGGTGCCACCGAGGCGACTGGATTCGATGAGTGCGACTTTAGCGCCATAGCTGGCCGCGCGGCGGGCGCTGGCGACTCCGCCTGAACCACCGCCGATGACGACGAGATCATAAGGTGCGTTGGGTGTGCTCATTGAATTCTCCTTGGGTGCTGCATTGGAGGTTTATTGTACCGCGAGGAGCTTGGGGCGATCTTCGCGAGTGACCTTTGCGCGGGTTACTTGTGTCGCACTGAACTGGTTTATTGGGAACTGAACTTGAAGGGTCACCGTTGCGGTTTCTGGCCAACTCGGCACGGGTTACTTGTTCCGCACAGAAAACCGCGTGATCCCTTTTTGAATGGATTCTTGCTCACCGAGCTCGGCAAAAGTGCGGGCCGAGTCTCGGTGTCGGCATGAAGCCGATCGCTGCGAATCAACTCAAACGGGGCGGTTTTCTTGAAGTGCGCCCCAAGCAATCCCACTGCCGAGTTGGCTTAAAACCGCCGAGTCGGCTAAATAAACCAGCTGCTCAGCCCAACCGCCACGCATGGTACTTGCCCAACCACAGCAGCACCTTCTCAGGTGCATGCGCCCGTTTCCACTCGCCCGCAGCGTACTTGTTGGCCTCGGCCAATGTGGGATAAGTGTGAATGGTGCCCAGAATTTTGTTCAAACCCAAACCGTGTTTCATGGCCAAAACAAACTCGGCCAGCAAATCGCCTGCGTGCACACCGGCGATGGTCACACCCAGAATTTTGTCTTTGCCAGGCACAGTCAACACCTTCACCACACCATGGGCTTCGCTGTCGGCGATTGCACGGTCGAGGTCGTCGATGCCGTAACGGGTTACTTCGTAGGCAATGCCTTGTTCTTTCGCATCCTGTTCATTCAAACCCACACGGGCCACTTCAGGATCGGTGAAAGTGGTCCATGGAATGACCGAATAATCGGCTTTGAATTTTTTAAGATGACCAAACAAGGCGTTCACAGAGGCGTACCAGGCTTGGTGCGCGGCCACGTGCGTAAATTGATAGGGGCCCGCCACATCGCCTGCTGCAAAAATATTCGGGTACAGGGTTTCAAGGTATTCGTTGGTGACCACCGTTCGATTGGTTTCAATGCCCAGTTTTTCAAGGCCATAGCCGGTCAGGCGTGCTTTGCGGCCCACGGCACAAATCACATCATCAAACTCAATTTCAACCGTGTTGCCTTGGTGCTCGGTGACCAATACTTTTTGCTCGCCTCTGCGCTCGAATCGAACTGCTTTGTGCTGGGTCAAAATATTCACCCCATCGGCACGCATGCTGTTCATGGCCATGGCAGATATTTCCGGATCTTCGCGCACCATGATTCGATCGCCCAGTTCAACCTGGGTCACTTGCGAGCCCAAACGTGCGAAGGCCTGCGCCAATTCGCTGCCAATGGGGCCACCGCCCAACACCACCAAACGTTTGGGCAAGTCATCGCGTTTGGCGAATTCGTCCCACAAAGTGTCGCTGGTCAGGTAACCACTGGTTTCAATACCGGGCAAAGGCGGCACCACGGGCTGCGCGCCAGCGGCAATCACAATGCTGCGTGTGGTCAGGCGGCTGGTTTCGCCGCTGTTGTGTTTGATTTCAACAGTCCAGGGATCAACAATGGTTGCATAGCCCTGAATGACATCTACACCCAGGCCGGTATAGCGTTCTACACTGTCGTGCGGCTCAATGGCTTTGATGATGTCATGCACTCGGGCCATCACCGCCTTGAAGCTGAAGCTGGGTGTGGCTGCATGCAAACCATACTTGTCGGCATGGCGCATTTGGTGGGCCAGCTTTGCACTTTTGATAATGGCCTTGGAAGGCACACAACCAAAGTTCAGGCAATCGCCACCCATTTTGTGCGCCTCTACCAGCGTCACTTTGGCCTTCACAGCGGCTGCAATGTAGGAACTCACCAAGCCGGCAGCACCAGCACCAATGACCACCATATTGCGATCAAACTTGACTGGCTTGGTCCATTGGGCGTACACCTTGCGGGCCTTGATTTTGTCGGTCACCTTTTTCGCGATCAGCGGGAAAATTCCCAATA
This sequence comes from Limnobacter sp. MED105, assembly GCF_000170915.1. GTDB lineage: Bacteria > Pseudomonadota > Gammaproteobacteria > Burkholderiales > Burkholderiaceae_B > Limnobacter. The sequence goes on along the minus strand of NZ_ABCT01000001.1, from coordinate 280,033 downwards.
ACACGAATGAAAGAATGAGACCTGGCGAAAGTATGCCGGCCAGGCTGTCAATTTTTGCAAGTTCGGTGCCCGCGTTCACGTACACCACGGTGCCTGCAAACATGCCAAGCTGGCTGACCCAGAAGAAGGTGAAGGCCTTCATGCTGGTCAAACCCATGAGCAAGTTGATCAGAAAAAACGGAAACACTGGCACCAGGCGCAGTGTGAACAGGTAAAAAGCGCCCTCTTTTTCGACGCCTTCATTGATCGCCTTTAAACGGTTGCCGAATTTGGCTTGCACAGAATCGCGCAGCAGGTAACGCGCACCAATGAAGGCGAGCGTGGCACCAATGGTGGAGGCAAACGACACCAAAATCAAACCTTGCAGCAAGCCAAACAAGGCGCCAGCGGCCAAGGTCATTACTGCAGCACCTGGAATTGAAAAGGCGGTAACGACGACATAGGCTGCAAAGAACACACCAGCAACCAGCCAAGGCGATTCGGTCTGGAATTCACGAAACTGCTCCAGACGGCTTTTCAGGCTGTCGAGTGTGAGCAAACTGTGAAGATCGAAGGCAAACACCGCCACAACAGCTGCAACGATGAGCAGCAGAACAATTTTTTTCATTTCAATTCCTTGGTTTTTCTACGCAGTGTGTTGCCAATAATGCATGGTCTGGGCAACTTGTACAGTTAGTTTCGGCGAGTCGTACAAAAAAGTTACCTCGATCTGGAAAGATAGTCGCGTTAATCTAGGTCAACACGATGACAAACGCCTTTCGACCATGAGCCAAACCATTCATTCAATTTTTGTCAGCCACGGCGCGCCCACCTTTGCACTGGAGCCCGGCTTGCCCGGTCAGGCCCTGGAAACCCTGGGGCAACGCCTGATTGCCCAAGGTACGCGCGCACTGATTGTGCTGAGTCCGCATTGGCGCAGCGCTCAACTGGCGGTGACCAGCCACGAAGCCCCTGTGATTGTTCACGATTTTTATGGTTTTCCCAAGCAGCTGTACGCGCTGAAGCCGGAAATTTGCGGGGCACCTGAACTGGCTTCGCAGTTGGCTGCGCACTTGGGCGAACAGCGCTTTGCAACAGCACTGCGCCCGCAGCAAGGTTTTGATCACGGGGCCTGGGTGCCTTACATTCACCTGTTTCCAAATGATGGCCCACCCATGCTGCAACTCAGCATGCCTGTGGACTGGACTGGAGATACTGCATTGACAGTTGGTGCATTGGTCGGTGAATTTGCCCGCAAAAACAACGCTGTGGTGATGGGCAGTGGCAGCCTGACACACAACTTCGATGACATGGACATGCGTGCTGCCAAAACAGGCGATACTTCGCTGGCGGAAAACCTGCCTTACGTACGCGAGTTCAATGCCTGGATTCAGGAACGTTTGCAGGCAGGAGACAGCAAGGCGATTGCGCGCGCGGTGTTCGAAGCACCGCACTTTGCACGGGCCCATCCGGACGATGACCATTACCTGCCCCTGCCCTTCGCAATGGGTGCAGCAACCAAGCACTTCAAAGTGCATGTGCTACCCGAGGATGTTCGCTACAAAGCCTTGTCGATGCAAAGCTTTGCCTTTGCCGAATAAGGCGTCGTTTATTTCAAGAAAGCTGCGTGGCGCTGCAGTTGATGGTCTCGGGCAACACGCCGTCTTGCAAGGCTTTTTTCAGCGACTCAACGCCCCGGCTCCACAAGGGCACTTGTGCAGGCTGACCTTGAATGGTGGGCACCGTGAGTGGATCTTGCGCGGCTTCAGTGTGCTGATTAATGGCACGCACCAAATCAAGATGCCGCACCCAAACCCACTGACTGCGTTCGATGTCTACGCACTGGCGTGTTTGGGCGATCTCATCGACTGACTTGAAAGGAATCTGTGCGGTATACAGGTGAAACGGCACGCCGGGTGAAATCGAAGGGCCTTTCATTTGGCTGACATCCAGCTCAGCACTGCGGTATGCACAATTGGATTCTTCAGTGAATTCGCGAATGGCAGTTTGTGCCGGCGTCTCGCCCTTTTGGCCACTGCCACCCAGGGTCGCCCAAGCGCGGCGCGTGGGGTGCGGATCAAAAGCCATTAAGTGCAGTGCCTCACCAGCCACGCAGCTGTAGGCAATCAGCCCGGCGGGCGGCAGGCTGCTGGATGAGCATGCCGCAAGGATGGAAAAAAGTGACACGACAAAAAGCACACGCATGGTGAAAGCAATCCTGAGCAAGGAACGCCCATTATTACCTGCTTACATGACATCTTGCGGGTTTACGCTCCCATCCAGCCCAAAGCAATGGCTGTAAGCACGGTGGATACACCGGCCGTGTAGATTGTTTTCAGTTTTCCAGTCATTTTGATGCTCTCCGGAATCATTTCATTGCACACCACAAAGGCCATTGCACCGGCGGCGAACGCCATGGATGCGGGTGTACCCATGGCCCAGGAGTCGGCAGTGATCACGCCCAAACCAGCCCCTACAGGCTCGACCAAACCAGTGGCCAAAGCGGCCAGGGCGGCAAGTGCCTTGTGCACGCCAATACTCCACAAGGCAGTGGCCACAATCAAACCTTCAGGAATGTTTTGCAAACCAATTGAGAATGCCGTGCCCGATGCGCCATTCAAGTTGCCAGCACTGGCACCCACTGCAAATCCCTCCGGCACGTTGTGCAAGGCAATAGCAATGGTCATCAGCAAAGCCATGCGCAATCGTTGTGAGCCCGCCATTTCTGAACCCGCCACGGGGTGTTCATGCGGCAGGGTTTGATCAAGCACCGTCATCACACCGTAGCCCGCTGCGGTAGCCACCAGCACTACCATGAAGGCACCTTCGGTTTGAATGGCGGGAATGAACAGGGACATGACGGCAGCGGCCGCCATCATGCCGCCAGCGATCGCAATAAACAAACCCAGGCCTTTGTCATCAATTTTCTTCATGACCAGCAACGCCATGCCACCCAGGCCAGTGGCCGCACCCGCAATGGCGGAGAATTCAACTGCCTGCAACTTTGTAGGGCTGGCCACAATGTACTGAACTGCGGCCCAAACAGCAGGCGCGCCTTGCGTGATGATGAGGTACATGCCCAAGGCTGCAATCAGAATGCCCACCACGCCACGTACCGCGCGAAAGGCACGAATGGCGTTTAACTCCTGCCGGTCAGCAATGTTCAGACCCACAATTTTGGTCATTTGATGAAAACTCATGGCGGGCTCCTGTGTTTCAAAGGCTTGAATACACCTTGAGTTTGCCCAAGATTCAATTATTCGTCTAATGGATAATTTCTTTGATGTTAATCGGTTTTACCGATTAACAGCGCAGGTCCTGAATCCGGACAACACGTCTTGCCGGTCCGGTTGAAAGTAGTTTCGGTATTTGGGATGGACCATTTCAGCCGAAGTGGCCCAACTGGCGCCCTTCAGTACCTTTCGGTCATGAAACCAGGGTTTGGAGTAATCGACGTAAGGGTGCATTTTGAACCCGTCGAAGGGCAGAAAAGTATTGGCAGTCCATTCCCACACCTGACCCCACTGCATTGCGGGTTGTGTGTGTGCGGCGTACTCCCATTCAGCCTCGGTGGGCAAACGGCGACCCGCCCACTGGCAGTAAGCCTGGGCATCGAGCCAACTGATATTCTCGGCCGGCGCATTCAGATTAAGCGGCGTTTGCTGACCATAGCCCAGATTAATCCAGCCACCGTTTTCAAATGCAACGAAGGCAGGTATGGGGTGATTGCTGGCCTGAACAAATTCAAGATATTGCGCCCAGCTGACTGGGCGGGAATCGATGGCGAATGCCTGCAACTGAACCACACAGGCGGGTACCTCATTGTCGAATGCAAAACCCTCGCCCTGCCAACCCAGGGTCCACTGTGTAGCCGGCAGGCGAAGCTGAACTGATTCGCCACATTCCTGCACGCCAGGTCGGCACGCATTGTGGGGGCGCAATGGGATGTTCAGTAACTTGGCCATGAAAACCGCGGCTTCGTTGTGCATTTGTTCATGCAACACACACAGGCGGAAAAAATACAGGTACTGGTCTGCTTTACCTGGGTCGGCAGCGCACAGGGCGTCGGCCTGCTCCAGCAACTTCAAGGTGTCGCAAAGCGAGGCAGCCAGATAATTGCGGGTGCCTTGCAAGTCAGGCAAACCAATTTCCCAGCGGGTGTCGTGCGCAATGGTGCTTGAATTCAGGCGCGCATCGGCATTGAACAAGCGGGACTCCAGCTTTGGGGCATCGGGATTGCATTTCACACCCAAGGCCCAGTCGGGATTTCGGGCCAGCCACCAGTCTTGAAACCAGGCCACATGGCACAACTCCCAAAGCGGCGGGTTCAATTCAGGGCGTCGTGGCACCTTGCAGTCTGAACCAAGGGCGGCTACATAATCCTCAAGCAAACCCAAGGTGCGTTCGCGCGTGCGCGACAAGGCCTCACGAAGAAACGTGGCGTTCGCTGTTCGGGCCAACTGGGCTGGATTGATGCGGCTGTTCACAAAAGCACTGCGGTGATTTGGATGGGTTAAGTGTACGACAAATGGCTACAATGAAAGCAAGCGGAAATGTCGATAACCAAGGAATGAGTACACTGAATACACAAGCCAGCGCCCTGTCATTGAAGCAGCTCAGCTATTTGCTGGCTGTGGCTGAAACACTGAACTTTACCCGAGCGGCCGAGTTGTGCTTTGTTACGCAGTCGACGTTGTCAGGTGGCATTGCAGAACTGGAACGCACACTTGGCGTGCAACTGGTGGAGCGAGACCGCCAGCGCGTAGCGTTAACACCAGTCGGTATTGAGGTGGCGCAGCGTGCACAAAGTATTTTGTCGGCCAGCCGTGACCTGATGGTACGGGCTCAAATGGCCGCAGACTCAGCCAGTGGAGAATTTCGCCTGGGGGTGATACCCACGATTGCGCCCTTTTTACTCGGTTCAATTTTACGCAAAACCAACGCTGACTTGCCACAGTTGGCGCTTCGCGTGCGCGAAAGCCAAACCGCAGCCCTGTTGCAGGAACTGGAACAGGGCGACCTGGATGCCGCGCTGATTGCCCTGCCGATCGACTTGGGCAAACTGAAAGCTTTTCCGCTATTTGAAGAACCCTTGCGCCTGGTGGCCCACCGAAACGACCCCCTTTGCAAAACCGCCGGTGTACGCCTGCGCGACGTGGACACGCGCCGATTGCTGCTGCTTGAAAAAGGACATTGCCTGCGCGACCACACTGTATCGGCATGCAGCGCCAAACAGCGGGATGGGAGCAGCCACGACGACAACCTCATTGAGGCCAGCAGTTTGAGCACCATGGTTCAACTGGTTAATTCGGGGCTGGGCTGTGCCTTGTTACCCGACATGGCCATACAAGCGGGTTTGCTGAACAACACGGAAGTCAAACAGATTGCACTGGCCGCCCCGGCACCAAGCCGACAAATCGCATTGATTACCCGCAACAGTCACCCAAAACTGCACTTTATTGAAACGACACTTTGCCCTTTGCTGATGGCTTGCCAACCCGCTTGAACAGTTGGGTAGTTTGAATTGCTTTTGGCAATTCTTAACTGGTATGATCAGTTTACCAGTTAAACAATCCTTGCCCTCCAGTTCTGCAAACCATGGAAAATATTCAAAAAATTTCGATCTCTGAGCAGGTTTACACCCAACTTCGTGATCGGATTCTTAAAAAGGTATTACCAGTTGGGGCCGAATTGCCCTCGGAGCGCGAGCTCTCTGAAACCCTGGGGGTGAACAGGGGTGCCGTTCGCGAGGCAATCAAGCGTTTGCAACAGGCCCGACTGGTTCGGGTACGCCATGGTGGTGCCACCCAGGTTGAGAACTTTGAAGCCGAGGGTGGCCTGGAACTGCTGCCCGGCCTGATGGTAAATACCCAAGGCCAGATCAACCTGGAAGTGGCCCGTGGCATTGTGGCCCTGCGCAAGGCTTTGGCGCCTGTGGTGGCCGGGCAAGCTGCGCAGCACGGCGGCAAAACACTGGCCGACACACTGAAACCCGTGATTGCCGAAATGCAAACCACCAGCGAACTGCCAAGGCTGCAGCAACTGGCCTTTGATTTTTGGGCTTTGGTGGTGCAAGGCAGCGGCAATGTGGTATTCAAGCTGGCTTTCAATTCCATGAATCAAACCTACCTGGCCGCCTGGCACACTCTGACCCTGGTGATGCAAGACGAATTTCGCGATGTAAACACGCTGGCTCAGCTTGCACAGGCCATTGAGGCCGGGGAACAGCGGCGCTGCGAAGTACTGGCGAGACAACACGTGGAACTTGGCAGCCGTGCATTAAACGCCGCTCTTGGCCACGCCTGATTGCACAATAAAACGGAGACGCACATGTTGGGAATTCCTTTGGGGCTGTTAACCGCCAATGCTGTGGAATGGGGCATACACAAGTATGTGCTGCACGGCATGGGCAAGAAGCGCGGTACATTTTGGGCTTTTCATTTTCATGAGCACCACAAGGAGGTGCGTGAGCATGGCTACTACGACCCGAACTACGAGCGCTTTCCCTTGGGGATGCACGCGCAGGGCAAAGAGGCTTGGGCCTTGATTGCCAGTGCGGTGGCTGTAGCCCCTTTGTTTCCGGTAGCGCCATTTTTTGTCGGCACACTTTGGTACAGCAGTCTGAATTACTACCGGGTTCACAAGAAAAGTCACATGAACCCCGCCTGGGGCGAACAACGCGTGCCTTGGCACTTCGACCACCACATGGGCAACAACCCTGGTGCGAATTGGTGCGTCACGCGGCCGTGGTTTGATTACCTCATGGGCACCCGCGTGTTTACCGAGGGCGGGGTGCGTGAGGACAATGTATTGGGTTTGAAACAAATACCAAAGTGGCTTGAACGTCTGTTGCCCAAGCCCGAATCGCTGGGTACCTTCGCACCCAAACCGGCAGTACGGCGCGCAGCGTAAGCCTGTGACATAATCGGTTCACTACAAAAAGGAGAACTGAATGGGCTTGTTGATCTTGGTCGCCGGGTTGGCGCTTTTTTTAGGCATGCATGCGACTCGAATTCCAGACGACCAACGCCGGTCGGGCATGATTGCGAGACTCGGTAAAGGCAAGTACCGGGGCATTTACACAGCAGTATCAATCATAGGCTTGGTGCTGATTGTATACGGCTACGGCCAGGCCAGGCTTGACCCTGTTTTTGTTTGGAACCCGCCAGCGGCAATGCGCCACATCGCGGCACTGCTCATGCTGGTTTCTTTCATTATGCTGGCGGCCTGTTATGTGCCCACCAATCACATCAAGGCGAAGTTACAGCACCCCATGACCTTGTCAGTGAAGGTGTGGGCACTGGCGCATTTGATCGCTAATGGCACCCTGGCCGATATTATTTTGTTTGGATCATTTTTGGTTTGGGCCGTGTTGCTGTTCAAAACGGCACGCCGGCGCGCCATTCCCATGGGTTTTGCAGGTGACGGCCCCACCATGGTGGGCACCTTGATGACCGTGGTGGTGGGTGTACTGGCCTGGCTGGTTTTTGCGGCCTGGCTGCATGTTCACTTGATCGGCATCAGCCCGTTCAGTCGATAAGCAATTAGCGCAATAAAAAAGCCCCTGTGTATTGCGCACAGGGGCTTTTTTTATTGGACCTTGAATGATCTACAAATACCAGAAGCAAAGTGCTGCTACCGCTGTGGGGCCCAAGGCCCCGGCAAGCAAACCACCGGCCGATACGGCTTCATCGGGGAACTGGCGCTTGAGCAATGACAAACCCGCTGGATTGGGCGCGTTGGCAATCACGGTAAGGCCACCGCCCGCCACCGCACCAGCCACCAAGGCATAGCGGAAACTCTCGGAGGTGCCTTCAATCAGAGAACCAAGGTACGTCAAAGCCGCATTGTCGGTAATCGCCGTAAGTGCCATAGCGGCCATGAACAGCACACCGTCGTCCAGGTCGCTGACCGCGGGCTGCAGCCACCACTGTTGCATACCACCCAACACCACCAAACCGGCCAGGAAGAATGCGACCAGCAAACCTTCTTTCAACAGCAGGCGCGACTGGAAGGTGTTGTAAGCCGCAGTGAAACCCAGGAAGAACAGGAAAACACCCATGAATACGGCGGGGTGGTGTGCGAAATACACGACCGCACCCAGAAACGCGAGGTGGATCACCATGGCCCACCAGGGCACGGGCGCCAAAGGTTGACCATCTTCACCCAAGGCTTCCGGTGTTTTGACTTCTGCACCCAGATGCTTGGCAGCAAAGAAGATGAACACGGTGGCATTGATGAACACGCCAATGATCGCTTTCCAGCCAAACGTGGCCATCATGAAGGGCGTGTCCCAACCCCAGGTGCCAGCGACCATCAACACGGGCGGTGCCGCAAACGAGGTGAGCACACCACCAATGGAGATATTGACGAACAGTACGCCCAAGCCCCAGTAGCGGATGAAGTTGGGGACAGCTTTTGAAAAGAGTACGTCACGCAGCAGCAATGCAGCCAAAGTCATGGCGGCGGGCTCAGTGATGAAACTGCCTAAGATAGGCACCATGAAGAGACCAAGCCATGTGAATGCCACGCCCTTGTTCACGGGCATCAATCGGGCCAACCCCTCTACCAACAAACGGGAGGCATCCAGTACAGGGCGGCTGGCCGCCACCACCATGATCACAAACACAAACAAAGGCTCGGTGTAGTGGCGGGTATCGACATACTCCACTGCGGAGTCGAGGTTGACTGAGAAAGCCATGGCAATGACCAAAAACAGGGCCCAAATACCAAACACGGCCTCTACTTCACCCAGCAGGTGAAATAGCCCGCTGTGGTGCTTGCTGTGATGGGCCAGGCGTTCAAAGTAGCTGGCAGAAAAAGTGTGAATAAGCGCGCCGGCAAAGAGAAAGGCGGCAATCCATTGGATGGTGGTTGCTGTCATGTCGGTGTCTATTGTTGTAAAGGTTAATCGAGCGGTCCCATAGAAGGAGCCTATCACGCCGTTAAAGTTCCCCGTATTACGCATATTTTCGGGAAAAGTTCCCTAGAGAAGTCTGCGCCCGATTTCTACACTGACCTTAGAACATAAAAAAATTCTGAGAGGAAGGACATGAACAGATTCAAAAGAACAACCATCACCAGTGCTGTGCTGATCATGATGGGACATGGCGGTTTTGCCTTGGCGCAAAGCAACGCATTGCCAGGAGTCGAGGTGTCGGGCAACAGCATTTTGCCTTCCAACATTGAGAACTTGCCCGGTTCGTCAAATGTGCTGACAAGGGAAGACCTGGACAAGCGCGAGCCCTTTTCCATTCTAGAACTGGTGCGCGAGGTACCTGGTTTACATGTGGTGTCAGAAGACGCTGCGGGCACTCACTTGAATATTGGGTTGCGCGGGCTGAACCCACGACGCAGTTCCCGAACACTGCTGCTGGAAGACGGTGCGCCCACTGTATTTTTTGCGCCCTATGGCGACCCCTCGGCGCATTACTCCACACCGCTGGAACGACTGGAGCGCGTGGAAGTGCTGAAAGGATCGGGGCAAATTCTGTATGGTCCGCAAACGCTGGGCGGCATGATCAACTTCGTGACGAAACCCGTGCCGAGAGAGGGCTTTGAAGGCTCAGCGAAATTGTCACTGGGCAACGAGGGCTATCGCGGTACACATTTGAACCTGGGCACGGGTTCAGAACGCGGCGGCATCATGATTGATTTGCTCAAGCGCCAAGGTGATGGCATTCGCGCACAACATGAGTTTGATGTACAAGATGTGACCATTAAAGGCCAGTTGAATATCAACAGTGCGCACACCCTGACGGCGAAGTACACCCGGTTTGAAGAGGATTCGCTGTTCAGCGAAACCGGGCTTACTGCGCAAGAGTATTTGCGCGACCCCTACTCAGTGCCCGGTACCGAAGGTGAGCGCTATGTCATGGACCGCGATACCATTCAATTGATTCATGGCTGGCAGTTGGACGAACGTGCGCGCCTGACCACGCAGGTCTACCACACCAAAACGGACAGAACTTCTTTGCGCTCGCGAGAATTCGAATCGGCTTTTGACCCGATGAACCCAGCCACGATTGGCCTGGGTGAACTGGAAACCGAATTTGCAACACGACCCCGCCAATACGATGTGTTCGGGATTGAGCCGAAGCTTGAATTCACCCATTCTGCTTTTGGTGTACCCAGTGAAACCATCATCGGGATGCGTTACCACACCGAAGACATTGACCGGAAAAAATTTGAATTCGACAACTTTGCCGACACCACACCCGAGGCGGATGAGCGCCTGCTGGCCGATGTTGAGGCCACTGCATTTTTTGCACAAAACACATTCCTGATGGGCAACTGGACACTCACACCTGGCGTGCGTGTAGAGCAGATTGATCAAACCAAAGTGTTGTTTTCTGGTGTGGCTGGCACAGCCAACTTTCAACAAGTGGACATGCTGAACACCAAGGAAACCGAAACCTTGCCAGGCATTGGTTTCACCTGGAACGGGCTGAACAATTCCACCGTATTTGGTGGCGTACATCGCGGTTTTTCACCGCCACGCCCAGACCGCGACATTGAGAACGACATGCTTCAGCGCGTAACCCCCGAACTGGCCACGGTGGCTGAACTGGGTATTCGAGGCAATGTACGTGCCGGATCTTATGAAGCAACATTCTTCAATCTGGACATTGAAGACATTGTTGTCAATTCAGGCGGCTTCTTCCGAAACGAAGGCAAAGCGCAACACACCGGATTCGAGTTGGCCGGGCGCTTGAACCTGGGCGAATTGTTCAACGCGAAAGCCAATCCATTTTTTGTCGGTATGGCCTACACCAATCTGTTCACAGCGGAGTTCAAGAACTCGGGCGTGGTGGGCGGTGAAGGCGAGGATGGATACGGTACATATCAGGCAGGCAACCGCTTGCCCTACGCGCCGAAGCACACCTTGGCTTTGAATTTGTCGTATGAGACTGAACAATGGAATGCCCGGGTTGGTGCAACGCATGTCAGCAAGCAGTTTGCCAACACCGAAAACTTTGGCGGAACCGAGCCGCTGGGCTTTTGCCCCAACGGGGAAGACCCGGCCAATGACCTGTTCTGCGGCCTGTTCGGAGAAATTGAAGCGGTCACTTTGCTGAATGCCTCTGTGAGCTTTAAGCCAGCAGGAAGCAATGTCAGCTATTTTCTGAATGCAGAGAACTTGACCGACAAGCAATACATTGCAGCGCGTACCAACGGCATTCAACCGGGCAGGCAGCGGCAGGTGGTGGCGGGGATTAATGTGAGGTTTTAAGTCGTCATCACCATTTCGCTTGACACACTCAGGTGCATACCCCCTTGCGACAGGTAATCTAGCGCCCCACAGGCCGCTTCGCCAGCTTGCGCTGCAAAGTTCGCCGGTGCATGTTCAGCGCACGCGCCGTGGCCGACACATTGCCATCGTGTTCATTGAGCACCCGCTGAATGTGCTCCCATTCCAAACGAGAAACCGACATCGGTTGAAAGTCGGATGGGTCATCATCTCGGGAAATGTCAGCGCCTGCATCGTCGTCCAAAGCACGCAACACGGCAGCACTGTCTGCGGGCTTGGCCAGGTAATTGTCCGCCCCTAGCTTGATTGCCTGAACAGTCGTTGCAATGCTGGCATAGCCAGTCAATATCAAAATATTCGCATTCGGCTGCAAACCGCGAAGCTGTGTGATCAGCTGCAAGCCCGATTGTTCGCCCAAATTCAAATCAAGCGTCATGTCTGTGAATTGCTGTTGCCCTGCTGCCAGCATGGCCTGCTCTTTGTTCAGCGCCACACTGGCCTTGAATCCCTTGCGCTCAAACGACAAGGCCAAGGTGCTGGCAAACGCTTCATCGTCGTCCACAATCAGAATTGAACGCGTCATTGCTGCAACACTGGCAAGCTTAAGCTGGCGCAAACACCAGGGTTCAAATTCCGCAGCCCCAGCTTGCCGCCCTCGCGCTCCAACAAATTGGCCAGAAGAAACAGACCCATGCCCTGACCGTTGGCCTGAAACAATTGCTGTCCTATCTTGGGCAATAAATCCGTATCAATACCCTGTCCCGCGTCGTTCACAAACAAAGTCATACTGACTTCATCGCATTGCATGCCCACCTGAAGCGGCTCACTGACCGATGCGCGTTGCTGGCTTTGTGCCGCGTTGTCGAGCAAGGTAATCAAGCCCAATTCCAGCAACTCCTTGCGCACTTTAAACTCGCCTGCAATGGAGGCAATGCTGGGCATTAATCGCACTTCATGTTGCGGGTTGCGTGTTCGCCAAATGCCCAAGGTGGCCTGAAGCCATTCGCTTGGCTTGATCATTTGCGCATCAGCATTGTGACGCGGGTTGACTTCAATTTGATCCCGAAGTTGCCCCAGGGTGTCGGTGATGGATTGAACCTGTGCACTGAGAATGTTCATTTCCCGCGCCTGCGCATGCATGGCAGGGTCGTTCTTCCAGTCTGAAACAATGGTGGCAATTGTAGACACTGGCGTACCCAACTGGTGTGCAATGGAAGCAGCCTGATTGCCCAGCGCCGCCAAACGGGACTCACTGGCCAGCCTTTGCTGCGCGCGCCCCAGGGCTTGATCGCGATTGCGAATCGATGAACTCAACCGCGCCACAAAACCCACCAGAATCAACACACTGACCAGGAAATTCAGCCACATGCCCACCAGGTGAAAGTGCACGCCATCGTCGGGATTGGCCAGCACCAAAGGAATGTAATTCCCCATCAACACCGTGTAGGCCACTACACTGAACAAGGCAAGAACGGCCACTTGCGCCCAGGGCAGCAAGGCCGCAGCCAAGCCCAGCAGTGGCAAGTAAAGCGACACAAACGGATTGGTCACGCCCCCCGTGAAATAAAGCACGAAACTGAAGGCTGCCAGATCGGCGAACAATTGGGCCGCCACTTCAAAGCTGCCCACCGAATGCCCCTGCCGCAGGCGAATGAAAGTAATGCCATTGAGTAAAACCAAGGCACCCAGAATGACAGTCAACACTGGCCAGGGCAGGCTGACCTTCAGCAGCAGGCCGACCACTGCCAACAACAAAAACTGGGCGGCCAGTGCAAGCGCACGCATCCACATCACTGTCACCATTTGCTGGCGGCGAACGGACATATCGCTTTGGTCCATCAAGCCTTCAGTCCAAAGGTGCATGAAGGGACGGTGGTCGGGAAACGGGCTTGTTTTCATGCTCACATTCTAAGTGGCTTCTTGCTTCATTGCCTCGAAATTGTTGAGCTTGCAGCCCGGCTGCGACAATATGCCGCATTCTCGCAGTGCGGGCGGTGGCGTATAAAGCGTGCTGGTTGATCTTGCCCGGACTATGCGATGCGCGCTCATGCTTCTTTCAAACTGACCACCCTGTCAACGTGCCTGCTGTTGGCTTTTGCACCACTGGCACAACCGGTTTTTGCAAACCCCACGCTGAATGGCGTGGAAGTTCAGGCCCAACGCGAGGCACTGAGTGCAGCCAGCGTACAAGTGGCCAAAGAAAAACTGAACCAGACCGCTGGCGGCACCGCCGTGGTCGAGGCTGAAAACTTTGAAGCAGGCAAGGCTGTGACCATCAAAGACATGCTGGACTTTACGCCCGGCGTGTTTGCCCAAAGCCGAGTGAATGAAGAAGCACGGCTCAGCATTCGGGGCTCGGGCTTGTCGCGCACCTTTCACATGCGCGGCATTCGCCTGCTTCAAGATGGCATACCGATCAACCTCGCCGATGGTGGCTCTGATTTTCAGGACATTGACCCACTGGCCCTGCAACACGTTGAGGTGTACAAAGGAGCGAACGCCTTGCAGTACGGTGCAGCCAGTTTGGGCGGAGCAATCAATTTTGTAACGCCCACAGGCTACACCACACCCAACAGCCAGTTGCGCCTGGATACCGGCAGCCATGAATTTGCGCGCGCGCAATTCAAAACTGGCGATGTGCTGGGCGATTGGGATTATTTTGCGTCGCTTTCGCAATTGAGGTCTGACGGATTTCGGCAATTCAGCGGGCAAAAAAACACGCGATTGAATGCCAATGCAGGCTTGAAAATTTCACCCCAACTGGAAACCCGTTTCTATGTGATTCACGGCGACATGAACCAGGAGTTACCGGGTAACCTGAGCAAAGCGCAGTTACAAACCGACCCCACACAGGCCAATGCTGCCTCGGCCAACACGAATTCACAACGCGACTTTTTAATTACCCGGATTGCCAACAAAACCACCTGGATTTCGCCGGCAGGTGTGGAGTACAACGCCGGCGTGTATGCGGTGGACAAAAACCTGTACCACCCACTGAGTTTTGGTTTGATTGACCAGCAAACCCGAGATGTGGGTACGTTTGGCAACCGGATTGCGCAAGGCGAATTGTGGGGTTTGCGACACGACACCACCTTGGGTTACAACTTGGTGCACGGCGTTACCGAGGCACGAATATTCAACCATGTGCGCGGCGATCGAATCAGCCTTCGAAGCTACGAGGACCAGAAAGCCCACAACATGGAACTGTACGGCGAAAGCCGATTGCACCTGACTGATACTTTGCAATGGATCAATGGCCTGCAATGGACCCACGCCAAACGCACGGCAGACGATCAGTTTTTAAGCGATGGCGACGGCAGTTACCAACGCCGCTATGCACAGTTCAGCCCAAAAACCGGCCTGCTGTGGCAAGCCACAGATACAGTGCAGGTATACGGCAATTTCAGCCATACATTCGAGCCACCCACGTTTTCTGAAACCAGCCCAACGCGCGCGCTTGAGGCGCAGGAATCAAGCACTTTTGAAGTGGGAACTCGCGGTGTTGCCCGTGAAGTTCGCTGGGACATCAGCGCTTACTACAGCCAGTTGAGCAATGAGTTTGTGAGCTACCAACTCAACCCACTTGTGCCGGGCTTGAGTGCCATTCTGAATGCAGACGATACAGTGCACCAAGGGGTAGAAATTGGTCTCGCCGGGCCTTTTGCACGCGACTGGATACAAACTGGCGATACCTTGAACTGGCAACTGGCTTACACCTTTGGCCGCTTCCGTTTTGACAATGACCGCGTATACGGCAACGCCGCGATTCCCGGCATCCCGGAACATTATGTGCGGGCCAAACTGGACTACGCCAACACTTTGGGCTGGACCCTGTCACCCAACATTGAATACGTGCCGCAAGGCTACTTTGTGGATTTGGCCAACACCTTGTCGACCGATCCTTACCTGTTGCTTGGTTTGAATGCATCGTACAAATTCAGCGACACACTGCGCGTGTTTGTGGATGCCCGCAATTTGACCGACAAGGTGTATGCCGCCACCACGGGTGTGATTGTGAATGCGAATGGTGCGGATTCAGCACAATTTGCGCCGGGTGAAGGCAGAAGCGTGTATGCGGGTGTTGAGGTGAAGTGGTAAGGATTGGATGCGGCGGCGTAAGATAGAGGGTATGCGCCTGAGTAAGTGAATCCGCCGGGAGGCTCCGCAGGTCAACGAGCCACACTACGCCGACTCCGCAGTCCAAACCCGGCCATCATCACCATGGCCAGCACAACCACCACGCACATCACAATGTTTTGAACGTTGCGCCCCAACCCACCCAAGAAGCTCCATTTGTGAAGCATGCTGAAACTCCATATCTCGGGTTTTGCTGAATTCAAAGTGATGTCGGCCAGCACGCCAGTGGCCGTATCCACAAACACACTGGCATTCAGCGGTGCGCCATACTCAAATTTCCACACAGGCAAGCGCTTGTTGCGAAAGTCGTAATCGCCGCCAAAGCGAGTCACCAAGCTGACCTGCTGAACAGCCTCGCGTGGAAGGCCTGTGTGTAGCTGTGCAAGTTGATGGGCCATTTCACGGTCACCGTCCTGCCACAATATTCCTGTTTTTGCATTCAGATAAACAGCGGGCCCTGTTGGCTGAACACCGTCAAAGCGCGCGGTGCGAATGGCCTGTGCATTGTCGGGCAAACCGTTTTTTGGATTTGGCAAAGCAAGGCGATACAACAACTCGCCATTCTGGTTTGCAACAAGCGACAAACCTGTCACCTGTAGATCACGAGTAATTTCGGCCCAACTGGAATGAATCGCAAAGTCCAGATTTTGCAGTTGAATGGCCGGGCGCATGGCCAGCTTCGATTGCTCCTCAGGCCAACCATGCTGCACCACGTGGTACACACCGCTGAAAGAAAACATCAACACGGGTACCACCAGCGCATAACCCGCTATGCGGTGCCAACCTTTCGCCCCCGCTGTACGTACCTTTCGGCGGATCAGCACCAACATGGCCAAACCACTACAGGCCATCGTGAACAGCACACCCACCAGCATCGCGATCAACAACACGCGCGGAGTTTCAGCTGCTTTGGGCATCCAGCTCCAGGTATGAAGCCATTGAAATGCAGTTTGAACACGGTGTTTTGTGTTGTCCGACACCGCTGCCAAAGAAGCAGTTTCTGTGTACACATAGGCATTCAGCCCATCGGGGCGATCAAATTGCACCCGGTACACAGGCAACAACCGATTCACCGACGGATAGTCATTTGAGAAAGTGTCAATGCGCTCCACCTTGGCAATTTCAGCGTAAGGTGCATTCAAATAATGTCGAGCCAAAAAAGCTGCATAAACCGGATCGTGATCGGGCAATTCCAGGCCGGTGTTCAAATCGAAATAGCGTCTTGGCGCAAATTGCGACTCAGTCACCTGCAACAGGTTGGCCGACTCCCCCACCGCCAATCGCACCGACTGTGCCTGCTCAATCCCGGTCTGCTTTAATAGCTGCTGAAACGGCAATGCCTGGTTTAAATTCAATGCACGCTGGGGTGGTGCAAATACAGCCTGTTGCACGCCAAAGGTTGTCAGCCATGGGTGCAACAAACCCGACGCACCCCAAAGCAACATGGCAGCAAAGCCGAACAAAGCCAAGGCGCGGTGCAGTTTCAATACGCTGATTTTCATGGTGGAATTCACGCTGGCCCAAACAAGCACGAATTATCCGGCAGCGCTGGCCAAACAGGCTGCGACATATCGTCGCAGGGGCGCGACCAAACTTTACCAAACCACGCGTAGAATCAAGGTCTTCAACCAAACCCATTGCAGCACATGTTCAACTTCCCTCGCCTGGCCATTGCCACTCTGCTCGCACTGTCGGTGTCGGGCTGCGCCATGGTCAGCGTGGGCTCGGTCAGCTCGGAAGATTATCTGTCAGCCCGCAGGGGCGATGTACTCACTACCGGCAAGCTCAGCGCATCGGCGCGAACTGCCTTGCAAGTGGTGGGTACCGATGAGGCGCGCTGCAACACCAATATTTCCGAATGCAGAAAAGTGCTGATTGCCTCCATTGGCTTAAGCGATGAACAACGCCTGTCCACCATTTCCGAACTCTGGCTGCAGGAGGCCCTGCAAAATGAAGAAGCCCAGAAACTGGAGCCCGCCAACGACGCACTGAAAGCCGCCACGCTGTCGGCTTACCTTGAAAGCGCCAAGCATGCTTATGCCTATTTGTTTTTCACCAGCCGCACCCCTGATCTGCGTGCATTGGAAGACCGGCAAGCACAGGTTCGTGACTACTACAATTTTTCAACTCAACAGGCCGTGGTGGGTTTGTTCAATCGCTACCGCGACCAACTTGAAAAATCAGTTTCAGAAGATAAAACCTATCTGCTTCAGTTCGACCCATGGCAGGTCAGTGGCAGCACAGCTGGCATCAGCCTGAGCCACAAAGGCCAATTGCCCAATGAGCTGGTTGCTGCATCATCGCTCACCTTCAAGGGTTTGCGTAACCAGTATCGCCGTGATGGTTTGGGCGCAGAGCTGGTGGCCGTGTTTGCCGACAGCGTGGTAAAGCAGGAAGATGAAAACAAACCCTGGAGCGAAACACCGTTCCCATCCATTACCGTGATGCTGCGCTTTCCCGGCAACAGCATTGAGTCGGTTTTGGAAGGTCGGCGCGTGGAGCTGCAAGGCTTTGACCCTCACCGGAATTCAAGTGTGGATGTTCGCGGCATACGCGTGCCCTTGGCTGCAAATTTCACGTCTGGCTACGGGCTGTGGCTTGCACGCTCGGGTTTTGCGCAAGAAAGTTTGTTGTCATTGATTGGCCGCAGCGAAACGCTGGACAAACCCCGCATTTACTTGATGCAGCCTTTCGACCCAAATCGGCGCGTGATTCTGATGCTGCACGGCCTGGCCAGCAGCCCGGAAGCTTGGGTGAATGTGGCCAACGAAGTATTGGGTGATGAGCAACTTCGCCAGAATTATCAAATTTGGCAAGTGTATTACCCCACCAATTTGCCACTACCTTTCAACAACCGCGAAATTCGCGAAGCAGTGAATGCAACACTGAGAAACTTTGACCCTCAGGGTAACCGCAGGGCCTCTAAAGACATGGTCCTGATTGGTCACAGCATGGGTGGCGTGTTGGCGCGGCTGATGGTGTCGAACTCGGGTGATCAGTTGTGGGAATCTGTGCTGGACCGCTACAACATTTCAGCGCAACGCGAAAAAAAGCTGCGCCAGAAAATTGAGCCTTACGTGATTTTCAAGGCAATGCCGCAACCCACACGCGCCATATTCATTGCAGCACCCCATCGCGGAACACCTTACGCAGAAAATCGTTTTGCACGCTTTGTATCAGGGCTTATTCGCTTGCCTGCCACCGTACTAAGCCGAGTCACTGAAATTGGTCAGCTGTTGGTGAACCCGGATGAGGCGTCTGACGAGCCTTTGGTTGGATCGATCAACAGCATTAAAAACCTCAGCGATCAAGACCCCTTTGTTCGGGAATCATCAAAGCTGCCAATTTCAGACAAGGTAAGCTACCACTCGATTATGGGCAACGACACACCGGGCGTGATACTGGAAGCCAGCAGCGATGGCGTGGTGCCCTATGCCAGCGCAAAACTGGAGGGTGCGGCCTCCGAACTCGTGGTTAACTCGTGGCACAGCGTGCAGGAAAAACCCGAGGCCATTGTAGAAATTCGCCGTATTTTGCATGAGCACCTGAACTCGCTACAGCAAGGTTCGCAGCAGTAAGCCTTACTTCAATGCGTTGCCGCTTTCACCGGCAACCAGCG
The DNA here is from genome assembly GCF_000170915.1 of Limnobacter sp. MED105. Lineage (GTDB taxonomy): Bacteria > Pseudomonadota > Gammaproteobacteria > Burkholderiales > Burkholderiaceae_B > Limnobacter. Next base: position 261,047 of record NZ_ABCT01000001.1, on the reverse strand, counting down.
ACCATCTTGCAGCACCACCTCATAACGGGCCCACCGCTTAAAGGCCTCCACGTTGCTTAAGCCTGTTTCATACAAATCAGCACCAGCCACATTCTTGAAAATCACTTGCTGCCCGGCCTCGCCTTTGTAAGGGGTAGTCAATGACATGTCCAGCAACTCGCGTACGCACCAGCGGTACCCCACTTGCCCGTTGCTGTAAAACGCACCCACAGTCAGGGTTTGGGGATGCGTGCTTTGTTCATCGGCATGCTTGGTGGCGTACTCGAATAGTTCCGCCAGCACGTCTGCACTCACATCCACGTACGAATCCATGCGGGCAATGGCGGCTGCAAAATCCTCGTGGGTGAGGCTGGCCCCTGTTTCGGACAAAGACTCGACCGGTTTTTTCTGCTTGCGCGCAAAATGATTGGGGTAACGCCGCCAGGAAAACAGCGCATTGAAACTGACAGCCACCAACAAAATCGCCAATGTGTTCAGCAACACCGGGTTGATCATGTACCAGTAACCCAGGTTGGATATTGATTCACCACCCAGCACTGCCGTAAGCGCGGTGGCACCGCCCGGCGGATGAATGCAATTGGCCCAGTACATCACGCCGACCGCCAAACCCACCGCCAAACCCGCAGCCAGATAGGTGTGCGGAATGTAACGCGCACACGTCACGCCGATGAGTGCCGATACAAAATGCCCGCCCATCAATGCCCAAGGCTGTGACAAGGTGCCGTGCGGCACGGCGAACAGCAACACCGCAGTAGCACCCATGGACGCCACCACCAAAATTGTGTCGGTGCCCTGCACCACAAAACTGGAAACCCAACACACCATCAAAATGCCCAAGAAAGCACCCAGGCCCGAAATTGCTTTCTCGCGGGGGCTGGTGGAATTGGACTCGAAGCCAAGAATAGACCTCGACACCGACAGGGCACGCAGGGCCCGGATGGAGAGTTTCATGTCTGGAATCAATGGCTTTGTGTGAAACAAGCCCATGATGATACGCCTGTAAGCCCTGAGGTGGCACCAAGTTGGTGCAATTCCGGATGATCCTTTTTTAGTCCGCAGCCGATATACTTCGCACTTCCTCATCTTTGCCGCTTAGCCTGTGCGCAACTCCACCATTGATCTGCTGAAAGCCTTGGCATCACAAATTATTGTGGTCCACCACTTGCTGTTGTACACGCCCATGTCGCCAGCCTTACAAGCCAAGTGGCCCGGCTTGCTGGGTTTTATCGCCGATGAAGGCCGCTACGTGGTGCAAATTTTTCTGGTCATTGCTGGGTTTTTGGCAGCGCAATCGCTGTTAGGTTTGTTGGACAAGGCACGCGAAGTAGCGGTTTGGGCGCTGTTCAAAAAACGCTTTTTACGCTTGGCCAAACCATTTTGGGTGGCCATTGCCGTGGCCGTGATGTTGGGCTGGTTGGGCGGCAAAATTGCCATGCACAGCGAGGTGTCCGATTTACCCGGTTTTACCCAACTGCTGGCCCATGTGTTTTTGCTGCACGACATTGTTGAAGTAGAGGCTTTGTCGGCTGGGGTTTGGTATGTGGCGATTGACCTTCAACTGTATGCGGTGTTGGTGTTGATGGCGTGGACCAGTCAGAGAACGGGTGGCTTGAAATTGCTTGAACCCCAGCAGGGATTGTTGCTGCTGGCAGTTGCCATGAGTGTTGCGTCACTGCTGGTGTGGAACAGAAATGCAGAGCACGACGAATGGGCCTGGTACTTTTTTGGCGCCTACGGCTTGGGTGTTGCGGCCCATTGGGCACAGCGTGAAGGCAAAGTGGTTTGGGTCAGCTTTCTGATTGTGGGCTTGCTGGGCATTGCACTGTGGATTGAATGGCGCGAACGTTTGCTGCTAACAGGCGTAACAGCCCTGTTGTTGATGAACAGTGCACGTATTGAAAGCTTGGTCAGTGTGATTACTCAAGGCCCCATTCGCTGGCTGGGCGACATTTCGTATTCGGTTTTTCTGATCCACTACGGCATTGCCATGTTTGCAAGTTCAGTGGTGATTGCGTTGGGACTGGAGACTTTTGGCGCGATGCTGCTAGCGTTTTTGCTGACTTGGGTGGTCAGTGTTGCTGCCGGGTGGGTGTTGTATTGGGGGGTTGAGAGAGGGTGATTGAATCAGAAAACAAATGTCATCTCAGTGATTAGCTGCGTTTAAAGTGAACCGAATTTCCACCGAGTCGAAAGGCACATGGACTTTCTTGGTTTCTGCAAACTTTTCAACCAAACCATGCTCAATCAGTCTTGTAATATCACTGTGGACATTCGAATAATTGCGTCCAACACGCTTTGCCAAACCGTAAATCGACATGGGCCCAGAGGCTCGAAGCTCTTCTAGAAGGCCGATCCTGGAGGCTGTTAATTCAGATAAAAGAAGTTTTGATGATTCAAAAGTAAGAAAATAGTCAGACGATCTGGTTTGCCCAGCATCCACCTTGCGAGCGGCTTTCAATAAATTATTGAAGATTTCTCCCTTCGCCGCTACTTCAATAATTGCTCTCATCTGATCGGCCTCCAAAACTCGACATCACGCTGAAAATCTTGCATCAGGGTTTCCAAATTACTGAAGACATAGGGCCACTCTTCGTCATTGATGTGACGATGGTCGCCTTTGCCCAATTCATTATCGTACCTAACGCGACACGCACCCGGTAGGCCATAAAACAACCGGTATTTGTACTTGTGAGTGCACGGTTCAAGACTCGCCGGTAATCTCCAGACAACCACCTCAACAATTGTGTTGTCTTCACGTATTTCTTTGGCCTTAATTACCTGAATGGCCTTCATATATTGTATTTTAGCAATATATTGCACGATTGCAATATAAATATCGGGTGAATGTTCTCAATCATTGGTCCAATTAACCTCAACTGGGCCTCTGCACTTTCAACATGGCCTGTTGGGCCCGCCCAGCCATTTCCGTGCTGAACTGGTCAAGAATCCAGTGCAGGGTTTGAATGGTGAGCGCTGTGCCGCTGATCGGTGCACGCCCCAGAAAATCAAGCATGGAATTCACAATGGTGAACACATCGTCGGCCAGTAGCTTGCTGGCGTTTGCAGCTTTCACCAGCACTTCTGAAAGCAGATCAGCCGCTGTAACGGCAAGGCTTAATCCACCCTGCACTGTGACCAGGTAGGCATATCCCATGGAGCGCAACACCTGCTCTGTCAGCTTGCCCACCAGATCGAGCAGCTTGGCATTGAACATGCCACCGCCACCCAGTTTTGCAAACTCCCGCGACAAGTCGGCGTACTGCGACAAGCCATGCGGCATGGGCGAAAAATCGCCCCAACTGCTGCTATAGGCCATTTTGGAATAACCACTGTGCAGCAGATGCGCATCAATACCCACCTTCTCGCCATGCCGTAGTAATAATTCAGAAGACCCGCGCGAGGCGTGCATGTAAGGAAACAAAGGCACCATGGGCACGGGGTCGCAGGGGTTTGCGATGCGCCGAATTTGGCTGGGAGCGAGTTGCTTGGTCATGTCTTGCGCATAACTAACAATACCCACACGCGGTGCGCCAATGGTGTAAAGGCATACATTGAAACCAGCGTCACGCAGCATGCACGCATTCAAATTAGCCAATGCCCCGCCCAAGCTGTGGCCCATGCAGTGAATAGTACTTGGCCGCTTTGCACCACTTTGCGATACAAAATTCACCAACTGGCTTTGATAACTTTTAAAGGTTTTCAGAAACCCACGGTGAAACATATTGCCGCGCGGGCCTATGCCATAGCCTATGTTTGCATTGGTTGCGAGATCAAATTTGTTGTACTGAAAGTTGGTACCGCGCGTGACAAGAACCAGCTCGTTGGCACGGCTGCCGGTGCCGTGTGCGACGAAGCCGAAACCACTGAGCAGGTCGATGTTGAAGAGGCCGGACTTGGCATGAAATAGGGTAACAGTTGAAGTGTCGGCACTACCTTTTCGGAGTCGTAATCTTTTAGCGATATCGTCTGCCGCCGCAACTGCTACCTCTGCAACAGACTGTTTTGGATTTGCTGTCTTATGGCCTCTAAATGCTACGTCAGTGGCATATGCAACATCGGACAGAAAATGAACATGCTTTGGTTCCATCAAAAGATTACTCAAAACCCTTCTCCAACTCAGGCGTTAATTTGACTTTGCAATCAATAATTGGCACTCGCCCCCGAAACATCTGCTTGTCCTTTGTATCGCAGGTAAGTTGAATCACCTCATAACCAGTTTCAACAGCGGGCCCATAGGAGCTTCTCACCACAGAGAACAGCGAAGTTGAAAGCGCCCCCTCAACGAGATTCACGTCAAGCAGGATTGTGGGCACATGAAACAACTTGGCGAGGAATCCGAACTCAGCAGCACCGCGTACTTCCGGGAATTGAAACTGGCCTTCCTTGTCTGTCGACGTAATTTCAGTACGTGGTTCCGCCTCCATATTCCAGTTAATAATTCGCTGCACTTTCAGCCCAGCAACGGGTTTGCCGTGGTCGAGTATTTGCCCCTCAACTGCGGAGGACAGAATGAGGTTGTCTTGCCGCACAGCGTGGGCTCCTTGGGGAATCAAAAATAAGAAGGGGGTACAGGCAAGAGCTAGAAGCGCGAGGTTACGAAAGCGCATGAGTGAGTTGCCTTCAAGGGGAAAGGCAACACAGTAGCAGGGTAATTTATGGCTTCAAAAACACCGCCGTTTCGGGTCACCCGAAAGGGTTGCTGGATTGGCCGAGCCGACAAAAAACTATTGTTCAGATTGAAATAAATCAACTTTGTTAACATGAGATTCCTGTCATGTTAAAAAAAAGCGTTTTCTTTAACATGAGCAGAGTCAATCGGGTGCCGATTTCTCGCAGCGCTTCTGGATAAGTGACCGCAACTTTGAGCAGGGTTTTTGCCGCGCCGGTTGGGCTTCTGAGACCCGGATTCAGTCGTATTCAAATGAATTATTGTGACCTGTCGCCCCGCTGGTAAGGCTGCTTATAGGCCGGCGCGTACATCAGGACTGTTAGCCGACATGTCTGAGTTATTGGCGAAAGCAGACTTCGAAACTTCGGTGGTAGTAGATGATGGCGTTGACCTTCGGAACTAAGTTTCAGGCTGACTATCTAGTGGCGAATAACCAAGGTTTATTTTTCATCCTGTTCATGCGATGCTTTGTAAGTATCTGAAATAGTAAAGTTAAAGAAATCTGTTGCGATATGCGGATAAATGGATATCGCCGTTATTGTTCGACAAATCAAGTTAGATCTCGCGATGGCCAAGCCGCATGATTTGCATTTCTTCGAGTGGAACAACGTGGTCCAGTCGTTCCACGGCGAAACCGACCGAGGGGCCGCAGTAATTGCTGCCGGGTTCGTCGATAACTATCTCGGTCTTTACCTGCGCTCTCTTGCCGTTGACTCGAAGGTTGCCGAAGAACTATTTCAATCCATGGGGCCGCTTTCAAGCTTTAGCCAACGAATTACGCTCGCTCGGGCATTTGGCTTCATATCGAAGCAAGACTATGAAGATCTAACGCTGATTCGGAAGATCAGAAATCACTTTGCACATCACCCATTAGATACGACATTCGGGATACAAGAAGTCTCAAAGCTGTCCATCAAATTGTCTGACTTCAAAACGGCTGAAGAAGCAGCTGCCGGTGATATTACAAAGCAATATCGATACGCGTATTTACTCTCATGTGGTCGGTGTTGTGCTGCAATGTACATGCGGTTGGAGAAGCAGGTCATGGAGGAGTCAAAGACGAAATGACAAGACCTAACCTATCGGTCAAGTGGGACGCTCCGCCGGCAAGCTGGCGGAGCGCCTCTTACCTCCAACGTTATGTGTAAAAGGAATGAGCAAGCAACAATGGCCGAAATGAGAAAAAGCGAAGAGGAAGAGTACCTTGAGAATTACAGGCAGGAACTCGAGCGCGAAAATCAAATGATGCTGTCTAAGTACGAAACAATCATTGAAGAGTTTGTGCAGTACTGTCAATCCATTGATGTCTTTATTGATACCGAATCCATCTCCTTCACACCAACAATAGGCGTCGTTTGCGAACACCCCAATATCCTCTCTGACTTGATGCCGTCTTTACAAAAAGATAAAGAGGGGCTTTACTCTTGGAGCGAACTATCTACAAAATTCAGGATCAACAAGTTCAATTCTGGCTATTTTTACTCTCAGAGTTTTATGGCAATGGCAAGCCCTGTATTTCGCAGGGGTATGCATAGCGTGAATAACTGGGCTCCAAGATTTGTCGAGAAATTTTGGAGTCTAGATATGGAAGGTATAGATGCTTATTTAAGTCTTGATCAAAACCGAGTTCGGATTAATGTGGATAATTCATGCTACAGGGAGGAAGATACTTGGTTTGGCTCACCTTTTAACGAGGATATTTCAGAAATTGCAGATGGTGTAAGCCACCTACGCCCACCTTCTGATTTAGATGCTCACCACTTAGATTTCTTTTTCAATGACGCTTATGCATTGGATATCTGTTGGAGCACAAAAGGGGACATTAAGTCATTCCAAGCTCTCGAATTTAAAGGCCCAAAGAACATCATTCAGATGAACGGCGGAACGTTTCATCCAGTTCGATACGTTCACGCCGAGTACGATTTAATAAAATCTGAATTCAGGCATTTTGATGGCGCAACGCAGTACCATACCCCCGAGGAGTACCTTGTCAGACGGGATTCAAACTTTAGACACAATGTTAAAGAAAAAATAAAGATAAAGCCAAAATCACTCAAATCATTTAAGTTAAATGGCAGTGTATCAGTCGAAACTTGGACAGAGTTGTCCTCTCACTTCTTTGCCAGCAATCCTTTGATTCATGAGTATTTTTCCGGCGGTTATCCACCTTATTTAGTTGACACTTTAGAAAAAATAAGAGCGCGTAGTGCGAAAAACACATAACAATGCCGTGAACGCGAACGCATTTTTCGATCGCAACGCTCACTACAAATTCGCCGGTTACGACTGGCGTTATGCAACAGTAAGCGGTTCTGCGCAGTAAACGGAGTGAGTATGCGATTTTTATACGTCATGGATCCTATGTGTGCCTGGTGTTATGGGTTTCAACCGGAGTTGGATCGGTTTCTAGAACAATATCCTTCAGCGGAGGTGGACTGGATAATGGGAGGGTTAGCGCCTGATACCAAAGAACCCATGAGCGAAAACCTGAAGGAAGCTATTTCTTCCTATTGGCATCAAATAGAAAAGGTTTCTCAAGTAACGTTTAATCACAGTTATTGGGAACGAAACACACCCTATCGTTCAACATACCAAGCTTGTAGAGCAGTGATAGCAGCTGAGAAGTTAGCTGCCAGAATCTCACCAAATATGGCAAAAGCGATTCAATCTGCTTATTACCGTGAGGCCAGGAACCCGTCTTTAGATGAAACGCTGATTGATTGCGCTGGCACAATAGGGTTGTGCGAGGAGCAGTTTTTAGCTGTCCTTCACGCCAAAGAAACTGCACTTGAGTTTCAAAAACATTTGGCAATTACACGTCAACTTCACGTTAGTGGGTTTCCCGCCCTCTTTTACATTAACAAAGAGAATCAGGCTTACCCACTAACTCACGGTTTTTGCAAAGCTGAAGCGCTTTTTGAACGTTTCAGTCCAATCCTGGAAGAGTAAGCACATAACCAAGCGCGCTTAGCAAGCAACACATGCACGATCACTTCTCCACAAACGCCCGCTCAATCACATAATCGCCGCGCTCACCTTGCCGGGGGCTAATCTTTAAGCCCTTGGCATCCAGCAGTTTGCAGGTGTCTTCCAGCATGCTGGGGCTGCCGCAAATCATGGCGCGGTCGTGTGCAGCGTCCAGCGCAGGCAAGCCCAAGTCATCGAACAATTTTCCGCTCTGCATCAGGTCGGTTAAGCGGCCACGGTTGCGGTAGGGTTCGCGGGTTACGGTGGGGTAGTACAGCAAGCGGCCCTGCACCAGTTCGCCAATGTATTCCTGCTTGGGCAGTTCTTCGCGAATGTAATCGGAATAGGCCAGTTCGCTCACGGTGCGCACGCCGTGTACCAGCACCACTTTGTCGAATCGCTCGTAAGTGTCGGGGTCGCGAATAATGCTCATGAAGGGCGCAAGGCCGGTGCCGGTGGCCAGCAGGTACAGGTTGCGGCCATCATTCAGGTCGTCGATCACCAAGGTGCCCACAGGCTTTTGGCCCACAATCAATTGGTCGCCGGGCTTTAAATGTTGCAGGCGAGAAGTCAGCGGGCCATCGGGCACTTTGATGCTCAAAAATTCAAGATGTTCTTCGTAGTTGGCGCTGGCAATACTGTAAGCACGCAGCAGTGGTTTGCCTTCGGCCTGTAAACCGATCATCACGAAGTGGCCGTTGTGAAAACGCAAGCTGGGGCTGCGAGTGGTTTTGAAACTGAACAGTGATTCATTCCAGTGGTGTACTTCCAGCACGGTTTCAAATGCCAAATTGCTCATCATGCAACTCCAAGTTCTCGCAGGTAGGCCCAGGGAAAAATTCCTCGTTCGTGGCCGTCTGCAAATTTAAAGTTCAGGGCGTGTTCGCCCACCATTTCAATGCCAGTAATTGCGCTGCCCTGCACCACGGCTTGCCCTGCGCGCTGCGCAGCCACGCATTCTGCGCACTTGCAATGTGTACGCAGCAAGCTGTGTGGCAATTCACTGATCACCCCATCAGCCCATTCAATGCGTAACAATTGCGAGGCGCGTTGGTCTGTAACCGCAACGGGTTGGATTGATGCGCTGTTCATCGCAACGTCTCCATGCCTTCTTCGCCCAAGTGCCAGCTTTGGCCCATGGTGGCTGGGTCAATTTCGCCACCCATGGCGGCCAGGCTTTCTTCACGAATAAGACTTTTCAATTGCCGGTGCAAGGCTGTGAATACCGGCGAAGCAGTCATCGCCGATGAACGTGGCCGTGGCAAGTCAATTGGAATTTCAGCCTTTATTTTTCCGGGGCGTGCTGTCATCACATACACACGGTCGGACAAAAAAATGGCTTCTTCAATGTCGTGTGTAATAAACAGCACCGAGATTTTCCACTGCTGCCACATGTGGGTCAGAATTTCCTGCATCACCACGCGAGTTTGGGAGTCGAGCGCGCCGAAGGGTTCGTCCATCAGCAACACGCGCGGGCCGGTGGCCAGTGCGCGCACAATGCCCACGCGTTGTTTCATGCCACCGGAAAGCTGATCGGGGTAATGATTTTCAAAAGGCAGCAAACCAGCCAAACCCAACAAGGTTCGCGCCTTGCCTTCGCGTTCATGACGGGCCATGCCTTGCAGCTTCAAACCGAACTCCACGTTCTCGCGCACCTTCAGCCAAGGAAACAGGGAGTACTGTTGAAACACCACACCACGTTCGGCACTGGGGCCATGAATGGCCTGACCATCCATGGTGACCACACCATCGCTGGGCTTCAGAAACCCGGCCACAATGTTCAACAGCGTACTTTTGCCGCAACCTGATGGGCCAACCACCGACACAAACTCACCGGGCTGCACATTCAGGGAAACATCCTGAACAGCAGCAAAACGCGCACCGTTTTGAATGAAGTTCACCTGCACATTGCTCAGTTCAATACAGCCCTCGGGCTTTTTCACAGTGCTGTTCATTTTCCACCTCCGGGCCCGGCAATGTGTTGCCAAGGCATGAGCAAACGGGCCAGCAGCAAAATACCGCCACTGCACAACAGACCCAACACGCCAATTACAATCATGCCCAGCACAATGTTGGGGTACTCAATCAGCGAGTACGCTTCCCAAGTGAAATAACCCACACCGAACTGGCCTGAAATCATTTCCGCTGCAATCAGCGACACCCAAGCCACGCCCATGCCCACTGCCAAACCGGTGAATACATTGGGTAGGGCTGCGGGCAGTATCACTTTGGTCAGCATGGTGAACTCATTTGCACCCAAACTTTTTGCCGCGCGCAGCAGCACAGGGTCAACGCCCTTCACACCCGCCATGGTGTTGATCAGGATTGGAAAGAAGGCGCCAATGAAGGTGATGAAAATAATGCTGCTTTCTGTGGTGGGCCACAGCATGATTGAAATGGGCACCCAGGCAATCGCAGGAATTGGGCGCAACACTTCAAGCGCTGGAAACATGAGGCCCCGCACCACCGCAAAGCGGCCGCACAGCAGGCCCAAGGTGACACCCAGGGCTGTGGCCATGGCAAAGCCCTGCATAATGCGCACCACACTTTTCCAGATGTTGGTTTGGAAGCGCTGGTTTTGCATCAACTCGACCATGTTGGTGAACACTTCACCCGGCGTGGGAATATTGTTGAAGCGCACATAAAAGTCGAGCCTGTACAAAGTGGCCACATACCAGAAGGCCACCAATGCGCCGATCGACAAAAACGTCATCAACGCAGCCAGGCTGTGCTTTTTTGCACTGATCAAAAACAGTTCACGTGCAGGCAGTTTTTCAGCCACTTCGGCTTTGGCACGCGCTGCAACGCGTGGCGCACTGCCGGGTGCGTCCACCGCTTGCAAGGCAGGTTCTTTCGCCCCGGGGGCGAGGGTACTGGCTTTCACCACCGGGGCGTAAGGCTTCGCAGCCGCGGGCATTTGAATTTCAAGAGGTCGGGACATGGTTTATTTCCCCACTACTGCAAGTGCAAGTGCATCGTCATAGAGGCCCACTTTGCCGCCGTTCTTCGCAGCAAAAGCCTCTGCGTCTTTCTTCAACAGAAAGGGCACAATCTCGGGAGTTTTAGCACCGGCTTTCAGGGAATAAAATGCTTTGTCGGCAAATACCTTGATCTTCATGCTTTGGTCGTACACATAGGCCACGCCAATTTTTTTGCCCTCACCTTGGGCTTTCTTAATGGCAGCCAGTGTGCAGTTGGCCGACTTGTAGGCAGTAATTGCGCCGCCTTCAATCCATACTTCACCAGCTTGGCGTGACTCGGTAATCTTGCCGCCGCACAGCGGGTCGGTGCCGCTAATTTCATAGTTGGTGGTGCTGGCTTTTTGCTTGGCGTAGTCCAGGCCCAGTTCTTTAAACGCTTGCTTCACATAGGTTTCATCAACCCATGCATCTGCGTCGAAGTCTTTCACTCGGCCCATGCGTTTCAGCACACCGTGGTCGTATTTCACGGTTTCAACCCACTTGGGCTTGATGGTGGGGTCCAAAGTGTGCACACCGCCTGGGCCTAAAAACATGTAAGCCACTTCTTTCTCAATGCGGGTCCATTCTTCAATTTTTGCGGCAGCCTGCACCGGGTTTTTGCGCACCCAGTCATTGGCTTCCATCAATGCTTTGATGTAGGCCACCACAAACTCGGGGTACTTTTTGGCGAAGTCTTCGCGCACCACCACGCCGTGAAACGTGGGCACTTTGGTTTCAGCACCATCGAAAATTTTGCGGGCAAAACCACGGTAAGGAAGAAGCTCGGCAAACGGCACAAAGTCGGCGTGGCCGTCAATGCGTTTTTCTTGCAGGCTGGAAGTACCCACTTCCGGGCTTTGGCTTGAAAGTTCGAAGTCTTCCGCCGTCCAGCCTCGGTCTTCGAGCGCTTTGAGCAACATACCATGTGCTGCCGACCCAAAAGGCACGGAGAGTTTTTTGCCTTTCAGGTCAGCCAGCTCATAGTAAGGGGAGTCTTTGTGCACCACCACACCGTTGCCTGCGCCTTCCGCGTTGTAGGCAATCAATGCAATCAGGCGGCTTTTGGTTTCATTGCCGTTTTGAAACGTGGCACCGTTCACCAGCAGCGGGTAGTCGCCCATCATGCCGATTTGCAAGGTGTTGGCCACCATGCCGTTGGTCACGGGTGGGCCAGAAGTGAAGTTTTGCCATTCCAGTTTGAATTGAATGTCTTTGAAACGTGGCACTTTGGCCAGGTGCTTTTCGATCAAACCGAGTTCTTTCAACACCACGCCGCCAGTCACCGTGTTGGTGGTGGTGTTTTGTGTACCAATTCCTACTGTGACCACTTCGGCCAGTGCTGGAAATGAAAGTGTGCAGGCCACCAGCGCGCTGGCTGCGCGAATACCGATGGACCTGCTTGCTACCTTGCCCTGTGCTGCGATTCCTTTGAAGATTCCCGTGTTCATGTCAACAATCCTTTTCAATAGACTCGTTTCAAAATAGGTATCAGGTGGACATCTCTTCGGGTTCAGGCCTTGTCTGTGCAGGCTTCTTCCAGGTACTGCTTTTTGTTCGTTACATCAACCCAGGCGTCGGCGTCGGCAAGCGGCTCTTTGGCGCTGTCAATCACCGGCCACTGCTGGGCCAACCGTGCATTGATTTCAATGAATTCCTGCTGGTCTGCGGGCACATTGTCTTCTTCGAAAATTGCGCTGGCGGGGCATTCGGGAATGCACACACCACAATCGATACAGCCTTCCGGATTAATCACGAGGAAGTTCGGCCCCTCATGAAAACAATCCACCGGGCACACCGACACGCAGTCGGTGTATTTGCATTTGATACAGGCTTGCGTCACCACGAATGTCATGGCTGTTCCCCTTAGCTGTGTTTCAGCGTGATGTTGGTCAGTGCCAGTCGGGCCAGTTTGCGTACATCGGGGTCGTTGTCTTCCAGCGCTTTCTCAAGCGCTGGGATTGCCCGTTTGTCACCAATTTCACCCAAGGCAATGGCTGCCTCTTTTCTCAAATTACTCACTGTGTCATTCATGGCTTCCACCAAGGCAGGCAACGCAGGCAAGGCCTTCATCACACCCAAGGCACGCGCAGCTTTCACGCGCACTTGCCAGTAATCGTCTTGCATGGCTTTCACCAATTCATCGGTGGCCTGTGCCATGCCCAGCTTGCCAATGGTGGCTGCGGCTTCTTCACGCACCATCCACACGCTGTCATTCAAAGCCCGCATCAGTGACGGCAATACACTGACCTCATTGGTGTAACCCAATGCACCCACAGCAATACGGCGCACTTCACCATCAGGGTCGTGTGCTGCCACTTCAGCCAACTCACCCACTGCCTCGGCACGCTTCAAGTAACCCAGCACGCCCACTGCTTCACGTCGCACTGCCGGGCTTGGGTCTTTCAACTGGGTCAAGGCGGGCTCGTAAGCTTCGGGCACCCGCAATGCACGCACTGCTTTCAGGGCCAGCGAACGCACTGTGGCATCGGCATGGGTTAGCAAAGGGATCAAGGGCGGGGCTGATTCCGATTCTTTCAATTCAGCAAGCACCAAACCGGCCGCTTCTTGAACCACTGCTGATGTATCTAGCAGCATTTGTGCCAAAGCCGTGACCGTGGTTTGGTCCTCAAAACCTTCCAGTGCACGCACAGCTTCCAGGCGTACATTGGCGTCGGCATCTTGCAGGCAAGGCAGCAGCAACAACTCAATGTCATCTTCATCGCTGTAAGGCAAGTCGATCACAGCCAGTCGGCGCACTTCGGCATCGGGGCTGTTTAGCCGTTCTTGCAGGGTAGGAATTGCAATGCTCATGGTGTGCTCCTTTTCAGCGCAGCAAGAATGGAATGTCCACGTGCACCGCGCCTGTGGGGCAATCTTTTTCACAGGGCAGGCAGTACCAGCATTCATCGAACTTCATGAAGGCTTTGCCGGTGACGTGGTCAATGGCCAGTACGTCTAGCGGGCATACATCCACACACACCGTGCAACCTTTTTCAGCAATGCATTTCTCGGAATCCACCTTGACGGGGACTTGGGTAATTGTTGCGGCCATGGTCATGTTCAGTACCTCTCGTGTTGAGTGTTGGGGCAAATCAAGCGGCTTCACCGACCACGCGCAAGCGCTGGTAAGCATCCATTTCCTTTTCATCGATGGGCACAATGTAAGGCTCGATTTCCTTTTTCTTCATGGCCATTTGGCCTTGTTCGTTCTTGTACAACAGGGTGTGACAGAACCAGTTTTTGTCGTCGCGCTCGGGGTAATCCACATTGAAGTGGTACAGACCCCAGCGACTTTCCGTGCGGAACAGGCTGGCGCGTGCCGCCATTTCTGCGCAGTCGATAATCGAATGGGTTTCCATGGCCCGCATCAGCTCATGCGGGTTGGTGGCCACCATTTGTGCAGCATCGGCGCGCACTTCATCCATGCGGCGCAAACCGATCTGGTATTTGCGCGTTACTTTGGGTGGCTGTAAGTAGTCGTTTACCAAACGACGTGTTTTGTATTCCACCTGGAAGGGTGTGGGGCCATCGGTGCGCAACAGAGGCGCTTCAATGCGGTCGTGCTCGGCTTGTACCTGGGCTTCGTCCAGTTCATTCAAGGTGTTGTCGGCGCAGTAAGCAGCGGCATTTACACCGCAAATCTTTCCGTACACGAATGCACCCAGCATGTAGTTGTGAGGTACGCTGGCGCAGTCTCCGGCAGAGTACAAGCCGGGCACGGATGTTTCACCTTGCGCATTAATCCAGATGCCTGAAGCACTGTGACCGCTGCAGAATCCGATTTCGGATATATGCATTTCGATCATTTCCTTGCGGTAGTTGTTGCCACGTTGTTCGTGGAAACGGCCGCGGCTTGGGCGCTCGTTGGTGTGCAGAATTACTTCAATTTCGCTGATGGTTTCTTCGGCCAGGTGGTCCAGCTTCAGGAACACAGGGCCGTTGCCGCTTTGCAGTTCGCGGTAAAACTCCATCATCATTTGGCCACTCCAGTAATCGCATTCAATGAAGCGCTCACCGGCTGCGTTGGCTGTGTAGCCACCAAACGGGCCGGTTACATAGGCGCAGGCCGGGCCGTTGTAGTCTTTGATCAGCGGGTTGATCTGGTAGCACTCCAGGTTGGCCAGTGCAGCGCCTGCATGGTAGGCCATGGCGTGGCCATCGCCGCAGTTGGTTGGGTTCTCGTAGGTGCCCATCAAGTAGCCGGAAGAAGGCAAGCCCATTCGGCCTGCGGCACCGGTTGCAATAATGGCGGCCTTGCAGCGAATGACATAAAAATCTGCGGTGCGGCAATCGAATCCCATCACACCTGTGATCTCGCCATTCGCACCGGTCAACAGGCGCGTACACACCACGCGGTTGGTCACTTCAACCCTTGTACGCTTGAGCTGACGGTACAACACGCGCTTCATGTTGTGGCCTTCAGGCATGGGCAACACATAACTGCCCAAGTGGTGAACCTTGCGCACTGAATAGTCGCCAGTTTCATCTTTCTCGAATTTCACGCCCCATTTGTCGAGCTCTTGAATCATGTCGAAGCTATTGGCGGCATAGGCCATCACACCTTCCTGGTCCACAATGCCGTCGTTGGCAATCGTGATTTCCTTCACATACTGTTCAGCTGTGGCGTGGCCTGGAATTACCGCGTTGTTCAGCCCGTCCATGCCCATGGAAATTGCGCCGCTGCGTTTCACGTTGGCTTTGTCCACCAACAGCACGCGCAGCTTCGGGTTTTGTTCTTTCGCTTTCACGGCAGCCATGGGGCCGCCTGTGCCGCCACCAATCACTACCAGGTCGTATTCCAAGTCGATGCGTTTCATGTTCACACTCCTCAAGTTCGGTTGATGCGCAAGCGATACTGGAATGCATCGCCCCGGTAATACAGGTATTCAAAGTCAATAGGCGTGTCGCCCGCGTAAGTCATTCGTTCCATGCGCAGCAAGGGGCAGCCCTCGTCCACACGCAGTTGGTGGGCCAGCGATTCATCCGCAGAAATCGCCTCAATTTGCAGATCGGCGTGGGTCAGGTTGTAGCCGTGATCGTTTTCAAGAATCGCGAAAATATCTCGAACCGCCAGGTCTTCCTGCAGCAGCTTTTCACCAATCTCGATCGGGAAATAACTGACATCCACTGAAATAGGTTCGCGATTCAAAAAGCGCAGGCGTTGAATTTCAAATACAGGCTGACCAGGTTTGACATGCAGGCGATTGGCCACCTGCGCGGTGGCTTCAACAGACTTGGCACTGAGCACGTTCGAATATGTTTCGTAACCCGAGGACGACATGGCCTCGCCAAAACCCTGCAAGCGCGACAGGCTTTGAAATGCTTTAGGCTTGGACACAAAACTGCCCTTGCCCATCACCTTGAATATCAGCCCTTCTTTTTGAAGGTCGCCAAGTGCCTGGCGAATCGTGATTCGGCTTACGCCAAACATGCGGATCATCTGGCTTTCAGAAGGCATTTGTGTGTGGGGTGCATACGTGCCATCGAGAATGCATTTGCGCAACTTTTCACGCACCTGGGTATACAAAGGCAATGCCGATACATTCGTATCGAAAGCCTGCTCTTCTACTGCTTTGATCGCTGATTTCTCGCTCATGTTTGCTGCCTGAATCACACTTGTTATGACAGGTCATGATATGCATAGACCGTGCCAGCTTTTGTTGCACCGTAGCAGTGCCGTTTTAACCGTTTTACCTATTTATTACGTGTACTTGCACAGGGTTGAATTTTTTGCACAACCCAAATTAATGCGTTGCAGCACCGCTTTGAATCACATGCACCAATACAAAACCTGATGCCCACAGGTGAATGCACAGCACACTGCCCAAGGCCCACACCTTCAAACCTGCGGCCCGCAAATCAACCCAGCGCGTACCCACACCCAAGGCCGCCAGGCCTGTGGCCATTAGCAGCTGGGACAAATCAACCAAAGCGATTTCCAGTTGAATATTCAGCACACCTGTGGATTTCAAAACCACAGCCAATAGAAATCCCCACAAAAACACAGGAGGCTGCATGGAGACATTGCTTAAGGGAGCTCCCGCCTGCTTGCGCTGTTCACGCACCATGCTCCAGGCCAGCCACACCATGGCCGGGGCCAACAAAGCCACGCGCAACATTTTCTCGATCAAGGCGAATGTGGGTGCTTCACCACCCACCAAGGCGGCACCAGCCACGACATGCCCCAACTCATGAACACTTAAGCCCAGCCAAAGGCCCGTGAAATCGGCCTGCAAACTGAACAGCCACTGAAAACCCGGAATGGCAAACATGCTGAGTGTGCCAAACACAACCGCCGTGCCCAAGGCAGCGGATGTGGCTGCAGGCGGCGCACGCAACACTGAATCCGCTGCAGCAATGGCGGCACCACCGCAAATTGCACTGCCTGCGCCAATCAACAAAAAGCTGCTGGCCTGCAGGCCCATGCGCTTGCCCAACCAGGCTGCCAGGCCCAAAGTGCTGACCACCACAAACACCGCCGCCAATACACCTGCCCAACCCACTGCCAGCAAATCAGCAAACCCCAACTGGAAACCAAACAGGGCAATGCCGGTGCGCATCACATGGCGGCGTGCAAAGCCAAACCCGGCGTGCCCGTGCTGCGCCAATGCGGGTGCAGCATTGCCCAAGGCCATGCCTAAAAACATGGCCAGTGGCAACAGGCCCAAACCCCATGCTGCCAAACCACCCTGCACTGCTCCAAGCCAGGCAAAAGCCGCCAATACCATGCTTAGAAGCAGGCCGACAGGCAAAGCAGTGTTGGGGGCTTGAAGAACGCGCATGAATCATGAATTCAAAAAAGACACCTTATGGTGATGCTTTTTTTCTCATATCCATAGACAATGAAATTCCTGTATTCATAACTTAGAGTTATGTATGAATCTGCACTTGCTTCGAATATTTGTCTGTGCTGTTGAGGAAAACAGTTTCACCAAGGCGGCAGACCAACTGGGCATTAGCCAGCCTGCTGTTTCAAAAGCTGTGCGAGAACTTGAATCGCAACTGGACACCCTGCTGCTTGAGCGCCAAGGCAAGTACTTCAAACCCAACGAGGCTGGGCAGGTGTTGTACGACTACGGCAAAAGCTTGTTCGCCATGGAGCGCGAGGCCAGCGAAGTGCTGCGTGCTTTCAAGAACCTGGAACGCGGGCGGCTGATTGTGGGTGCCAGCACCACGGTGGCCAGCTACTGGCTTGCACCTTATTTGAAAAAGTTCTCCGACAAGCACCCAGGTGTGGACATACAAGTGGTGGGCGCCAACACTGAAAGCGTTGCCCAACTGTTGTTGGACTGCAAAGTGGATGTGGCCCTGGTGGAAGGCGAAGTGAACGACGAACGAATCGAAACGCGTTTGTGGCGCACCGAGGAAATGGTGGCCATTGCGCCCAGCTTCGAGAGCAGCATACGCAAGCGCGAACTGGAGCAGCAGGTGTGGATACTGCGCGAACAGGGTTCAGGCAGCCGCAATGTGGCGGAGCAACTGCTGCTGAACATGGGAATACAAGCCCAGCGCACATTGGAAATGAACAGCAACGAGGCCATTATTCAAGCGGTGGCAGCGGGCTGCGGCGTGGGCATTGTGCCGAAAATTACCGCACGTGATCAGCTTGCCTTGCGGCGGGTAAAACGCTTTGCATTGGGTTCAGGAAAAATGGAACGCCCCTTGTTCAGGCTGCGCTTGCCACACAGGCCGTTGAGCAATGCCGCATTGGCATTTGAGGCTTTGTTGGGAGCGAACGTTAAACAAGCAAGCTGAGGGGCCGATTTTCTAGCCATTACGCTGCAAGCTTCTTAACCAGAAAATCGATAAAAACCCGCACCCGAGCAGCCTGGTTTTGTTTGCTGGGGTAGTAGGCATACAAGTCGGCACTGGGCAACTTAAACGCCGGCAAAACCCGGCGCAATCGGCCACTTTCAAGGTACTTGGTCACATCCCATTCCGAACGAATCACAATACCTTGCCCATCAAGAGCCCATCCTTGAACAATGTCGCCATCATTGCTTGACAGTGCACTGTGTACTTTCACGAACTCGGTTTGTCCATTCACCAGAAAACGCCACACGCCATAGGCATCATCATTTTGCCGATGCACGATGCAGCGATGTTTGGTCAAATCCGCCAGTGTTTTGGGCACACCATGCTTTTCCAGATAAGCAGGCGCCGCACACATGAACCGACGGTTTGACATGATTCGGCGGGCATTAATGCGATTGTCCGGCAACTCCCCAAAACGAATGGCCAAATCAAAACCGGTTTCAATCAGATCAATCGGGCGATCTGTTACCTCAAGTTGAATTTCGACCTCTGGGTATTCTGAAGTGAATTCCGACACCAAGGGCGCAATGATGGTGCGACCAAAACCCAGCGGCGCATTCACGCGCAGAATACCGCGCGGCGCTCGCCGACTGTCCAGAATTAACTCATCCAGCTCCTGCAGTTCCGCAACCAGGCGAATTGCATGCTGAAGATAGATTTCTCCTTCCGGGGTCAGGCTGATTTTTCGAGTGCTCCGATTTAACAATCGCGCGCCAAGCCGCTTCTCCATCGACGCAAGCCGCATTGTTGCCGCTGGGGGCGTGATGTTCATGGCCCGGGCAGCAGCCGACAAGCTTCCCAACCTGTTGAGAAGCACGAAAAACTCCAGTTCGGAAAAAGTCGCAGTTTTAAGCAAAGCTTAATAATGATTTAAATAATGGGTTAAACACACAGCATAAACTTAAAACTATTCTTGTACCACTGAAGCCGAATTTCTGGCCTTCGCACAACAAGGGAGATGCAAAATGAGAATAGTTGAAATCCGCGAGAAGACCATACCGATCAGCTCGCCAATTCGAAATGCGTACATCGACTTCAGCAAAATGACGCTGAGTCTGGTTGCAGTGGTGACCGATGTAATTCGCAACGGAAAACCCGTGATTGGTTATGGCTTCAATTCAAACGGCCGTTATGGCCAGGGCAAGTTGATGCGCGAACGATTCATTCCGCGAATCATGGAAGCAGATCCCGCAACGCTGCTTGATGACACCGGAAGTAACCTGGATCCACACAAAATCTGGAATTGCATGTTCACCAACGAGAAGCCAGGTGGGCACGGCGAGCGTTCTGTGGCCATTGGTACCATCGACATGGCTGTGTGGGACGCCGTGGCAAAGATTGCCGACAAACCTTTGTTTCAGCTGCTTGCAGATCGCTACGGGAATGGCGAAGCGAATCGCAAAATTTTCGTGTATGCCGCTGGCGGATATTACTACCCAGGCCAAGACCACGAGAAACTGAAAGATGAAATGCGCAGTTACATCGACCGTGGGTACACGGTTGTGAAGAAGAAAATTGGCGGTGCTTCGCTGGATGAAGACTTGCGCCGAATCGACTCAATCCTGAGCGTTCTTCAAGATGGCCAGAAACTGGCTGTGGATGCCAATGGCCGCTTTGATCTGGATACTGCCATTAAATATGCGAAGGCACTGTCGCAATACGACCTGTTTTGGTATGAAGAAGCGGGCGATCCGCTGGATTTCGAATTGCAGGCCACACTGCGCAATTACTACAAGAACCCAATGGCCACCGGCGAGAACCTTTTCTCCATGCAAGACGCACGTAACCTGATTCGCCACGGCGGAATGCGCCCTGATCGCGACTGGTTGCAATTTGACTGCGCGCTCAGCTATGGCTTGGTTGAATACTTGCGCACACTGAACATGCTTAAAGAACATGGCTGGTCTGCGAGCCGCTGCATTCCCCATGGCGGGCACCAGATGTCATTGAACATTGCGGCGGGCCTGGGTTTAGGGGGCAATGAATCGTATCCAGATCTGTTTCAACCCTATGGCGGATTTCCCGACGGAGTAAAAGTTGAAAACGGCTACGTGACCTTGCCCGAACTGGCAGGCATCGGCTTTGAATACAAAGCCGATTTGATTAGTGAAATGCGTAAACTGGCCGAGTAAAGTACTCAGACCATTCGCTCGCACAGTCAATCTGCGTAGAAACCGGATCACTGTGCGGCGACCTCTGCCATTCAATTCGCCTTCCAAAACCGGTACTGCGCCTTGTAGTCCACCTCGGCTTTTTCTCCTTCATTGTCAGCTGAGCACTTTTTGGCAGGTGCAACACCACCCTGTGTTTTCACGCGCTGTATATAACTGATCGCAGTCAAGGCACCAAGACCGCCAGAAACGTCGGCTTTCACCAGTTGAAGGGGAATGTTTTTGCTGCCATTGGGCGACACAGCCACTTGCGAGCCGGTGACAAACGAGCCGTCTTTGTGGCTCCAACGTGCGGGCGGGCCAGAGTAATCGCCCACTTTCTCACCGCCCTCATCGCTCAGTTCGGCTTTCGGGCCAACCATGCTCCACTTGTAAGTGGTCAGCGGGTCTTTTTCTTTGCTGCACTGGTATTCAATGGTTCCGCTGGCTTTGGTTTCAAGCACCAAAGTATTGGCTGTTGCCACCTGGATCAGCGCTGGCAAACCTTTCTGTGCAGAATCAGTTTGTGCAAAAGCCAAAGGTTGCGCGCAAAGCGTGGTCAAACCCAACATCAACAAACTGGTTTTTTTCATGTGTATTGCCTCGTGCTGCTTTGTTTCATCAAGTAAGGCTAACGTGGGCAAAACCTGATGCGTTTACAACACCGCCTAAAACACACCCCACATCATATTCACAGCAATGCCAAACACCACCACTGCAAACACTTTTCGAAGCAAAGGTGCCGGCAAAATGTGAGCCGCCTGCGCACCCCACGGGGCAAGCAACACGCTGGCCACCACCGTGAACAGCAAGGCGGGTGTGTATACAAAACCCAGGCTGCCTGTGGGCAGGCCCGGTGCTGTCCAGCCATTGAAAATGAAACCAATGGTTCCGCCCAGGGCAATTGGAAAACCCATGGCCGAGGCCGTGCCAATTGCATTTTTAATCGACACATTGCACCACACCAAAAACGGTACGGTAAGCGCGCCACCGCCCACTGCAACCAGTGAGGACGCCGTACCAATGAAGGTGGCTACGCCCATTTGCCCGTTGCGCCCCGGCAATACACGGCCCGGTTTGGGCTTGTATTCAAAGAACATTTGAAACGAGGCCAGCCCCATGAACAGGGCAAAGAACACAATCAGGAAAGTGGTAGAAACATGCCGTGCCAGGAAAGTACCAAACAAGGTGCCCAGCAGAATACCGGGGATGAAATTTTTCACGACATCCCAACGCACAGCGCCATGCAAGTGGTGCGAGCGCACACTGGACACCGAGGTGAACAGAATGGTGGCCATGGAAGTGCCGAGCGCCAAACGGAAATGCCACTGCCCCGGCAAGGCGGCCAGTTTGAAGGCCCACACCAGCGCGGGCACCAACACACTGCCGCCGCCCACACCCAATAGGCCCGCCAGAAAACCGGCAACCACACCAATGGCAATGTACGCAGCAACAGCCTGCACTGTAAAAATTTCAGCGAACAGCGCTGCGTTCAGGTCAACCAATTCAATGCGCCTTCAAAGGTTTGAAACTCGGACAAAGAACGTGCCTGCACATTCGGAAACCGTTCACGCACCATGCGGGTCAGCGTATTGCCAGGCCCCACTTCGAAGTAAACCGTGGCACCCATCTCGGCGGCCAAGTCCAGTGTGCGTGCCCACTGCAGGGGCTCTGAAATTTGACGTGCAAGGCAATCAATTGCGCCATCACGACTCTCTACAGGACTGCCGTCCAGCGCACTGAGTACCGGACAATTGAATCCGTGCCAACCGGCTGCTTCCAGCGCACTTTTAAATTCGGCACTGGCATCCTTCAACCACGGTGTGTGCGAGGGCACTTGCACATTCAGATGCACCACATGCGCACCCAGCTCGCGCTCCATACCTTTGCAAATGGACTTCATCACAGCCTTGGGGCCGGCCAACACTGCGTGTTGTTCATCATTCACAATCGCCACAGCCAAGCCATGTTCTTGTGCCAGCGCATTGAGTTTGTCAATGCGAACACCCTTCACGGCCATCATGCCGTAAGCAGCCGGTGCAGCGCGGTCCATGCACTGTGCGCGCCTCACAGCCAAATCAATGCCATCCAGAGCCTGCACACTGCCTGCCACCACGTGGGCGGTCAGTTCACCAATGCTGTAACCAGCGCTTAAATTCGCATGTTTGCCTTGTGCTTTCAGTGCATTCGCCACAGCTGCGCCTGCAGCAACAATCAGGGGCTGGGCATGCGCATTCATAAAGCACAGTTCGGAATTCTGCGACACCGCCATGGCATCAAAAGGCATGGCTGCCAACAAAGGTTCAAGGTGCGGCGCAATCAAGGGCTCGGCCAACAAACGCGGCAACACTTCAACAGTTTGGCTACCCTGCCCCGGGCACAAAATACACAAGGTCATCAGCGGGCCACCATGAAGTTGGGCAGCTCTGAATTGACTTGCACCAGCGCTTGCACAAACAGCGCGGCAGACAATAAATCGGCGCTGCCGCCCGGGCTTAACCATTGCGATTCAAACTGCGCACACAGGTGCTGTGCCCTGCTTCGCCAGCCCGGCGCAAATACACCACCCTCTGCCAGAAATTGATCAACCCGGCTTTGGGCCCACTGCAAACCTTTCAAGCCACCACGATGTGCAAGGTTGGTGTCGGGCAGTTTGCCAATGGTGCACACCAGGGCATGCAACTGCGCCTGTTCGGGTGAAATACCCTCGGACAAGGCCCAACACAGCTGGGGCACCGTGGTCCAAAACAGCACCGGAAAACCCTCGGCGGCTTGCTCGCGGGCACCTGGCAAGCCAAAGGCGTCTTTTACCAACCGCCCATGTGTGGGCGCATCCAGGTGTTGAACCTGGTCTTGCACACCTGCCAACAAAATATTCACGCCCCATTTGGCAGCCACCAACCGGCCCAGGCTGATCGGCTCGAAACAACCGTGTTCGCGAAACTGGGCACCCGCTGCACCCGCCAGCAAACCCATCAGGAAAATGGCGCCTTTGTGGGTGTTTACGCCCCCTGTGGCCTTGAACATGGCTTTCTCGGCAGCCAAACCATGCGCCTGCAATGTTCTGAATTCTGCACCCTCAATGCCCGCTGCAAAACAGGATCCGAAATACCCCCGCAAAGCATCAATACTGCGGTGGAAAGTGGCGCAGTTCATGTCGGCATGGCTGCCATTGTTGCCAGGGCACACCAAGCCTGGCTTGTACTCCAGGTCCACTTCCTGCCGAAGGGCGTCACACGCCGCTGCATCGATTCGCGCGACCAGTTCCTTCATGCAGCACTCCCGATCGGGCATTGAAAGCCCTGCTGATACGTCGCCAATGTAACTAGTTTCACAGCGTGATTGCTTTTACAAAGCAACTGCGAATCTACATTTCGAAGCCCTTGAAAGAGTTCTCGCCACTGCACAGCCTGGCCACTCGGGTTCAGCACCTCGCCATCGACTTTGAACTCGGGATATTCGGTTTGAAGGGCATTCAGAAAAATGCACAGTGTCTCGGCTTCAAACCAACTCACTGGTTTGAACAGCACATCAAGATCGGAGTTTTCAGTGAGGCACGGCAAACCGGTTAACACCTGCACAGCGCTTGAACCATAGACATGCGCAGCAATGTGCTGCTGATCCAGAAACCGCTGCAAGGCACCAGCGCCGGCTTGCCAATGCTGCGGCAATTGAGGCAGCACGGCACCAAAGCCAGGCCCTTGCTGATGCTTTTGAATGCCTTGAACATTGACAACGAACGACAATCGCCGCTTTCCCCAAGCCGCGGGCTCAGCCAAACCCACCCGCAGGCAATTGGGTAACACCTCATCCTGACGCGCCACAATTAGCGGGTAGCGGCCAAGTACCCAGCGGTGCAACAGCGACAAAGCGCTGATGGGTTCCATGGGCAGCGGGCCGGCATACTCGGCATGCTTGACCGAATCAATGTGTAGCCAAACCAGATCATGGCGATTGAAAGTGATCATGTGGTGCTTATGGGCTTGTCGTCAATTGGCCAGAACACGCTCAATCACTACGCCTGCAGCCTTTCTGCCACCGCGTTCAACGCCCCGCGCAATGCGGAGGTCTTTGCCAATGTCTTCACGCGATTTGGCTTGCAAACCAGCAATTGCTGCGGCCAGTTGCGCGGCATAGTCGCCTTGCCACACTGCGTCAAGATGGCCCATGCGCAAATAATTTTCCACGCCGGGCGAAAACACGGGCGACTGTTTGGCCAGTTCTTGCAAATGGTCCAAAGGAATTTTTGTGATGCGCGACATCGCCGGCAAATTCATGACTTTGATTTCTGCATCAGACAAGGCATAGCAGGCATCGGCCATCATGCCGGTGCTGATGTACCCGCCACTGACTGCTTCGCCGTACACCACACTCACGATCACATGGCCACGCTGGCGTGCCAGTTCAACCGCCTTCGCCAAGTGTGCCATGTAGCCATTCAAACCCATCAGTTCATCGCGGCGGCGAAGGCGTTGCCCCTGCGTGTCCAGCAAAAACACAATGGGCTCGCCCGGGCGCTGCTTGATGGTTTCAATCACCACGCGCGCCATGGTCAGGGCCATGTCGGCACCCACCTCGGCTTTTTCAGCAGTGCCAATTACGGTCACCTGCTGATTGCCGACAGTTGCTCGGCCATAGAAATGATCTGCCTCCAGATACTCTGCTTTCCAGCCGCTGGCGAACAATGCGTTTAACACTTGATCCCGGTTCATTGCGCACCCCTTGCCACATCGCGTGCAACGCTTGTTGCGCGCACAAATTCATCAGCGGGCATCAATGCCAGCTCTTCGGCACTAGGCAGCCCCAAGCGTTGCCAAATTTCCTTGGCATCGCGGCAGTCACCAAACTGCTCAAGCCGTTGCGTCAACATGGCATGCTCGGCTTCCAGATTCTCCAGGTCAAAACTCACCTTGCCGGAATCGAGTGCAGCCAAAGCAGCGTTTCGAAATGCATCCACTTCATCGGCCACCAAGGCTTGAATATCTCCCATCACATAACGATGCTTGCCCCCACTCACACGCCACACCAGTGCACGGTCACGTGAATCAAATTCTTCCACGCCATACACGGTTTCGATCACCTCCGGGCCCGACATGGCCAGGCGCCCTTCTTCGGACATGATCAGTACATCGCAGCAACGGGCAATCAGGCCAGTACCGCCGAAGCAACCCGCTGCGCCACCGATCAAACCAATGAATTGAATGCCTTGTGCACGGGCTGCACACACGGCACGCATGATTTCAGACACTGCGATTAATCCGGCATTGGCCTCATGCAGACGCACGCCTCCGCTTTCAAATATCAACAGCACTGCACGGGGTTTTTCTTTTACGGCTTTGGCAATGAGTGCGGTTATTTTTGCACCATGCACTTCGCCAATGGCACCGCCCAGAAACTCACCTTCCTGGGCGGCCACCAGCACAGGTGCACCACCCAAAGTGGCTCGCCCAATGACCACACCATCATCAAATGCAACCGGTTGCTCAAGCAGCGCCATGTGCGGGCTGCTGATGCGATCGGAGGGCTTCAGGATTTCCTGAAAACTGCCTGCGTCGCACACGGCCTGCACACGCTCGCGTGCACTGGCTTCCAGAAAACTATTGGCCATGCTGGTTCTCCCATGCCTCAATGGCTTGGTCCAGGCGCAGGCTGACCACAGCCGGTGTTGCGCCCACATCGTGAATTTCAATTTTCAAACCGCCTGCATTTTTTCGCTCTGCGAAATCAGCCAGTACGGCTTGCCAAATTTGCCCGAAACCGCGTGCGGAGGTTTGAATGTCCACTGAACACTGCGCGGTATCCTCGCCTTTCTCCAGCAACACTTCGCAGTTGCCGCTGGCAGTGACGCCCACCAGCACGGCATCGCGATTTGTGGGCTGCGCCTTGCTGGGTAAGTTGTATTTCAGTTGTTCCATACTCATGATGAAAGCCCCTTACCAATTGCGGAAGCGGCTAGGCGGGTTGTACAAACCGCCCGAAGCACGCACCAAGTCTTTCACGGTTTTCGCGGCCAACAGATCGCGCGTGGCATCGCGCCGGGCAATGCCCAGGTCTTCGGCGCGTTTGATCACGCCACGCGCACGCAGTTCTTCCACCTTCTTTTTGTCGCGGGCCATGCCCACTTCGGTGTAGCCCGCCACGCCACGAATGGCTTGCTCGCGTTCTTCCTCGCCACGACACAACAGCAAATTCGCAATGCCTTCTTCGGTCACAATGTGGGTTACGTCGTCACCAAAAATCATCACGGGCGGGTTGTTCAAACCCATGCTGTCGGCCAAATCCCAAGCGTCCAGGCGTTCAACAAATGCGGGCGCCATGTGCTCGCGGAATGTTTCAACCATTTGCACCACCAGCTTGCGGCCACGCGGCATGTGTTCTGGGTTGGCTTGCGCTTCACGGCCTGCTTTCACCCAGGCTTCGCTTTCATGTCTGCGGCCACGTGCATCTGCGCCCATATTGGGTGCGCCACCGAAACCGGCAATTCGACCCTTGGTGGCCGTACTGCTGTTGCCATAGGTGTCAATTTGCAAGGTTGAGCCAATGAACAGGTCGCAGGCGTAGTGTCCTGCTGCCTGACAAAAAGCGCGGTTGCTGCGCATGCTGCCATCGCCCCCGGTGAAGAACACATCGGGCCTTGCGGCAATGTATTTTTCCATGCCCAGTTCGCTACCGAAGCTGTGCACGCTTTGTACAAAACCGGCTTCAATCGCAGGTATTAACGCAGGGTGCGGGTTCAGCGCCCAGTTGGTACAAACTTTTCCTTTCAAACCCAATTGCTCGCCATAGGTGGGCAGCAGCAGTTCGATGGCTGCAGTGTCGAATCCAATGCCGTGGTTCAAACGCTTCACACCGTACTCGGCGTAAATGCCCTTGATCACCATCATCGCCATCAACACCTGAATTTCTGAAATTTGCGCAGGGTCGCGCGTGAACAGCGGTTCAATGTAATTGGGGCGCGGTGCCTGTATTACAAAATCCACCCAATCCGCAGGCACATCCACACGCGGCAAGGTGTCGCGTATTTCATTGACCTGCACAATCACAATGCCGTTTTTAAATGCAGCGGCTTCTACAATCGCAGGCGTGTCTTCGGTATTCGGGCCGGTGTACAAATTGCCCTGTGCATCGGCGGCTTCTGCAGCAATCAAGGCCACGTTGGGCGTTAAGTCGACGAAGTAACGGCCAAACAATTCCAGGTAAGTGTGAATCGCATTGATCTTGATTTTTCCGGCTGCCACCAGGTTGGCCAGGCGCGCACCTTGTGGACCCGAAAACGAAAAGTCGATTTCTTTGGCAATGCCTTTGTCAAACAAGGCTGTGTGTTCAGGCAAAGCCACCACCGACTGCAACAAGTGCAAATCATGCACCTGTTGCGGGTTCACTTTGGCCAAACACTGCGCCAGAAAATCCGCCTGCTTTTGGTTATTGCCTTCCAGGCAAACCCGGTCGCCCGGCTCAATCACACTTTCAAGCAAAGCCACGGTCTGGTCCGCCTTGACCACCTTGCCAGAATTGCCCCCGGCAAGGTGGGAAGCGCGGCCCAACCGGGCCGCCTTGGATTGTTGCCCTTGGCGCCAGTTTTTTTCTGATAAATTCATTGTCAGTTCCTGTGATTAATCGCCATAGAACATGTCGGGCAACCAAAGAACGATCTCTGGAAACACTGCCAGCAACACGATGTACAACACCATGATTGCGATGAATGGCAGAATGCCCCGCAAAATTTCACCGAACTTGATATCAGGCGCAATGCCATTAATTACAAACAGGTTCAGGCCCACGGGCGGTGTAATCAAGCCCAGTTCCATATTGATGGTCAAGACGATGCCGAACCAGATTGGATCAAAACCTGCGGCCATCATGGGGGGCAAAATTACTGGCGTGATCATGAGAATAATGGCCACAGGCGGCAGGAAGAAACCCAGCACCAACAACAAAATATTCACCCAAAACAGCAGGGCCCACTTTGACATTTCCAGTGCCACCAGCCATTCCGCCATGCTCTGGCTAATACGCAAATAGCTCATTACATAGGTGAACAAAAAGGCCATGGCGATGATCATCATGATCATGCAGCTTTCACGTGCGGCGCCCGACAGAATGTATTTGATGTCTTCCCACTTGTAGCAGCCATACAAAGCAGCGACCAACACCATCGCACCAAATGCACCCACACCAGCCACCTCGGAAGGTGTGCCGAATCCACCATACATGGCCACCATGATTACGGTGATCAGCAGCAGGAACGGCACCAAGCGGGGCAAGGCTTCCATCTTTTCACGGAATGTGAATGTTTCTTTTCTGGACACCGCCTCAATTTCTTCTGGCGATGCAGTCTGCATCCATTTGTGACGATCACGCACATACTGAAACACCACATATACCGCAAACAACGTTGCCAGCAAAAGGCCCGGGATAATACCTGCAATGAACAACTCACCAATGGATTGCTCAGCAATCACACCGTAAATAATCAAGGTAATGCTGGGTGGAATCAAAATGCCCAATGTGCCGCCTGCAGCAATCAGCCCGGAAGCCAAGGCACCGGTGTAACCACGTTTGCGCATTTCAGGAATGCCCATGCCGCCAATGGCCGCACAGGTTGCAGGGCTTGAGCCACAGAGTGCCGAGAAAATGGTGCAACCCACCACGTTGGCTACACCCAAGCTGCCTGGCATTTTATAAAGCCAGCGGTAGGAGGCCTCGTACAAATCGACCGCAGCCCTTGTTTTACCAATCGCGGCCCCCATTAAGATAAACAAGGGGATGGTGAGCAAAGTGAAATTGTCCAGCTCGCCGAAAATTGTTTCAGCAATGAAATCAATGTTGGCGGGTGGCATAAAAAAATACATCGTAATCACTGCTGACGAACCCAACGCGAACGCGATTGGCATACCCGAAAACAGCAACACCAGGGTAAGGGCTGTATACAGCAGCCCGATTTCCATCGTCCCCATGTTTATTCTCCTGCGCCGTGAGCGGTTTTTTCAATGGGTTTACCTGTAAATCCTTCAATGATTTGAATCACAAATTGAAGCGACAACAGGCTCATGCCCAAGGCCATGAACAAATAAGGAATCCACAACTTCGGCCCCCAGGTGGAACCGCTGTCCCAACCGCCCTCCCAGGCCTCGTGAAAAAATTCCCACGATAGAAAAGCCACAATTGTGCAAAACCCGAGCGACAGCAAATCACCCAACAACATACGCACGCGCGTCCATTTTGCGGACATGACTTCATCCAGAATTTCGATACCCACATGCGCGCGCTCGCGCTGGGTGTGTGCGGCCGACATGAATGTGGCGGCAATCAACATGAAAATACACAACTCAATGACCCAGTCATTGGACACTGAAATGACGTAACGGGTGATCACCTCGTACATCAGCACCAAGGCGCACACCACAATGAGCACCGCCGAGAGGTAGGCCATCAGTTTGTTGAATGCCTTGACTGCGCGGCAGAAACCTTGCCAAGCACCTGAAATCATAATTATTCTCCGGGTTTGACCCGAGCGGGTTCACGACAATTCGCAAACCCGCCCGAAGACAAAAGGCTGAGTGTGGAATTACTTCACATCCACGGCCATGTCGATCCACTTCTGGCCATCGTCCACGTCCTTGGCGAACTGGGCCCATGCAGAGTCTTTGGCCACGGTACGGAACTTGGCGAAGGCCGCGTCGTCCATGTCGTACACTTTTTTGCCTGCTTTTTCCCAGATTTCAGCGGCTTTGAAGTCATCCTTCTTGGACTCATCAATACCGAACTGCTCCAGGCTTGCGCCTACATCCATCACGATTTTTTGTTGCGCTGGTGTCAAACGATCAAACGTTGATTTCGCCATCAACAAAGGTTCGAACATGAACCAGAAAGTATTTTTGCGGGCAGATGTCAGGTGATCGCCCACTTCTTCCAAACGGAAAGAAATGATGGATGTACTCGAGGTAACACCTGCATCCAGAACGCCGGTTTGCATCGCGTTGTACACCTCGTTCGACGGAATGTTGGTGATTGATCCACCCGCGGCCTTCAACATCAAATCCATGTTCTTGCCCGCGCCGCGAATTTTTACACCTTTCACATCGTTGGGTTCAACAATCTTGGACTTGGCCGCGATACCGCCTGCTTGCCAGACCCAGGAAATGATCTTCACACCGTTGTCTTCGAGCTTCTTCTCGAGGGCCTTGCCGATCGGCGCGCCTTTCCAGCGCTGACCCTGCTCATAGCTGGTCACCATGCCGGGCATCAAGGTAATGTTGACTTCGGGAATCTTGCCGCCTTCATAGGCCAATGGATACAAAGTCATGTCCAGTGAGCCCTTTTGCAAACCTGCGAATTGAGCGCGTGTTTTTACCAACGAACTGGCCGGGAAAATCTCGAACTTCAATTCACCCTTGGTTTGCTTCTCAACTTCAGCAGCAAATTTGCGAACCAGACGATCACGGAAATCGCCCTCGTCAATGGTGCCGCCTGGAAACTGGTGTGAAATCTTAATGGTTTGAGCGGACAGTGCATGGGTGCTCACACCCATTGAAAATGCAGCCACGGTCGCACCGACCAACAGGGGTTTAAAAAACTTGCGCATGAGTAAGTCTCCTCTCTTGCTTTTTAATTGAACGTTGTTGAATCAGGTGAGTGATTCGCAAACGCTTTCCACATCCGAACGAAATTTCTGGGTTCGTTCAATATTTCCCGGACAACAGCGAGCCGAAACCCGGGGCATAGGTCTTAAGACCCAATTTCTTTAACATCATGTAAGTCGTTGCCACCGAAGAAGACAATACGGGCATACCCGCGCGGTCCTCGATTTGCTGAATGGAGGCCAGCGACGGCATCTGCACACAAGCCGAGGCCACAATGGCGTCCACATTGGCGGTGTTCAGTTTCTTGGTGTGCTCAACCGGGGCCAATGGGTTCAGCAAACCCACTTCCAGGTTGTTCGACACTTCCAGCGAAATGCTGTCAAGCACCTCAATGCCTTCGTGCTCGATGTAATCCACAACCAGTTGCGTCAGCGGCTTCATGTAAGGCGTCAGAATCGCCACTTTCTTGGCGCCAATCGCTTTCAAACCATCGACCAGTGCACCTGCGCTGGTCACAACCGGCGCCGGGCCACCCGCTTCCACAGTACGGCCGTGCAAACGTTCTTCTGATTTTTTGTGATAACCCAGGCCCATGCTCATGATGGCCACCAGGCAGGCATAACCCAGCACATCCACGCGGGCATCGGCTAACTCCAGTGCGCAGCGGTCTGAATCGGCGTCCATTTTGGCCAACTCTTCCTTGGTCACATGTTGCATGCGCATGCGGCTGGAATGGAAAGTGAAACGTTCTGCTTCCACCGCTTCACGGGCCCGCAAAATGGCGGGAATTTCAGTTTCCATCGTGGTGTTTGAACTCGGCACAATCTGGCCAATCCGGTAAATCTTGCTCATTCAATGCTCCGTGTAGGTGGGCCTAGGTTGCCAACTGGCGAGCCAGGTCCACAAAGTCTTGTGCTACGAAATCAAATTCACCCGCCTCAACTTTGGGCAAGGGCACGTGTTCGCCAAATTCAAAGGGACGCATGACATAGGCAGTGCGCATGCCTTGTGCCTTGGCGGCGCGTAAATCACTGGGATGGCTGGCGCACAGCATCACCTGCTCAATGGGCAAATTCAGCAAACCGGCTACGCCGTGATAGGTTTCGGGGTCGGGTTTGTAGTGCTTGAACAGCTCCGCCGACACTATGCAGTCCCAAGGCAAACCTGCGTTTTTCGCCATGGCGGTAAGCAGTGAAAAATTGCCGTTGGAAAGGGTGGTGATCGTGAATTGTTTTTTCAGGGCGTGAAGGCCGGCCACCGTGTCGGGCCAGGGACTCAAGCGATGCCACACCTGGTTCAGGTTGTTGCGCTGTTCATCGTTCAGTTGGCCCAGGCCAAACTGTTCAACAATGGAATCCAGAATCATGCGGTGCAGGCTGTCAATGTGCATCCAGGGCAGCTCACCCTTGCGCACCCGGTCCATGGCCGGTGCATAACCGGCACGCCAGGCATCGGCAAACGCCAAAGCATCCACCTGAATGTTCAGGTGTTTGGCAATCATCGCGACTTCGCGTGCAACACTGCCACGCCAGTCTACAACCGTGCCAAAAACATCAAATGCGAGCGCTTTGACCGCGCCAGCTGCGTGATTCATTCCTGTCTCCTCGAGGGTTTGCCGAAACTGATTGTGTTTGGGCCTGTGCTCTCTTATGATTGTATTTAGAGCATCGCATTTTGCATGCGTTATTTGATTTCTTGTATACAAGACTAATTGCGGTCGTATACATTGTCAATAACGCTGATTCATTTTTTTTATCGCCCCATGAAGAAAAAACTGTCAGAAGACGTCCGGGACCAAATCGAAGAACTGATCGCTTTCGGCAAGCTGCCGCCCGGCGAACACCTGGACGAAACCGAGTTGGCAGAACGCTTTGGCGTGTCCCGAACCCCCATTCGAGAGGCTTTGAACCAACTGGCCACCGCCGGCCTGGTTGAGTTGCGCGCACGCCGGGGCGCCGTGGTGGCGCAATTCAGCGCCCAGCAGTTAGTCGAAATGTTTGAAGTGATGGGTGAGTTCGAAGGCATGTGCGGCCGCCTTGCCGCCCGCCGTTTGACCGATGAAGAACAACAGGAATTGGTGGCCACGCATGAGGAATGCAAGGCAGCCATGCAAAAAGGTGGCGACCCCGACGAGTACTACCAGCTCAATGACAAGTTTCACGGTGTCATTTACCGTGGCAGCCACAATGAGTTTTTGATGGAACAAGCTTGGGGACTTCGCAGAAGGCTGCGCCCCTACCGCCGCTTGCAACTGCGCGTGCGCGGCCGTATTCCCACTTCGCTAGATGAACACGATGCAATCGTGAAGGCCATTCTGGCCGGAGACGGCGACACCGCGAATGAATTGCTGCGCAGCCATGTGATGGTGCAAGGCCAGCGCTTCGCTGATTTGGTGGCCTCGCTGCCTTTGTTGAAAGCGCGTTCAGCCGCTTAACACTAAGAAATCTTTGGTCGTGCCAAATCAAAATTGCTGCGGGTGGTGCAATAGCCATCGCCCGCAAGCTTGCCCACGGCGTCCAGCAGGTCGTTGGCAATCAGGCCAGCGCGCATGGCTGAGTCATTGACTTCAACACCTAACACGTCCAGCAGCATCATTGAGCCGCCCAGTGCACCCTCGCCAATCAGTTTGACCTCGCGCAAATTGCATTCAAAGCGCACCAGTGCGTCTTCCACACCGGGTACGGTTACGGCTTTACTCAGCGATTTTCTCAAACCTGCTTTGTCGAACTCATCCACTTCGGGAGGGTAGTCACCGCAACTGGTGTTCATCGCATCCACCAATACGTGGCTGACAATGTTCACCACACATTCGCGTGTGGCTTGCAAATTGCTCAAGGTGTCTTTCTCGGCACGGTCGCGTGGGTTCACCTGCACCACGCACAGCACGGGCGGTTTGCAACTGGCCACGGTAAAAAATGAGTAAGGTGCCAGATTTGCAACGCCGCTTTCACTCAGCGTGCTCACCCATGCAATGGGTCTGGGCACCACGGCGCCAGTTAACAACTGATAGTTTTCGCGAGGGCTGATTTTTGAGGTGTTGAAGTACATGCAATACTGCCTCCCTATAAGGATGTGTTTTTCAGGGTGACCGGCTGCACAGCCGCCTCGCCCAAATACACCATGCCTTCCTGAATGGTGCAGGCCAAATTCATGTTGCGTTGGGCCAGCCCGGCAAGCGTTGCGCCATCTTCCGCGCTCAGTTGCAGCACCTGCACCTTGTCCAGTTTGTTCAGCCAGTCCTGGTTCTGCTTCCACCACACCTCTGCGGAACGTGTATAGCAGTAAATCACCACGCGGTCTGAACGACCACAGGCTTTTTTAATCCGGCTTTCATCGGGCTGGCCCACATCAATCCACACCTTGATTTGCCCGGTGGGGTCGACTTCCCAAACCGCAGCCTCATCTTCCGCTGACAACCCTTTGCCGAACTGAACATCTTGCCCAGCATGCATGGCAAACGCCAAAAGACGAACCATCATGCGCTCTTCGGTTTCAGAAGGGTGCAATGCAAGCGTAAGCGGGTATTGGGCGAAGTGGTTGCGGTCCAGGTCGGACACATCCAGTTGAACTTTGTAAACAGTGGCTCGAAGGGCCATGGGGCGACTCGCGGTTTGAAACATTCAAACCGCGATTATCGCTGATTACTGCTGGATTAACGACCCATACGGCGTAGGGCGGCCGTTGAGAAGTCAGCAGGCGAGTACTTCTTGCCAAACTCGGCAAACTTTTCTTCGTTGGTCAAACCGCCCACCAGGTAGCGGCGCGACTGCAAGTCGTACAACACTTCACCTGTACCAGCGAATGCAGGCACATGGTATGCCTGTACGCCATACACTTCACGAACACGCCACAAGGTGTTGCGGCTGTCGTACTGGTCGGCATGCAACACAGCCCAAGAATCTTCATCGATGTAGAACACCCGCTTGGCATAAATGTGGCGCTTGCCAGGCTTCAACGTGGCTTCCACCACCCACACACGGTGCAGCTCATAGCGAATGTAGTCGGGGTTCACATGGTTCTTCTGAATGATCTGCTTGTACTTCAGGTTGCGGTCGGCGATTTGATAATTGTTGTAGGGCACATACATTTCTTTTTTGCCCACCAACTTCCACTCGTAACGGTCAGGTGAACCGTTGAAGCCGTTCAAGTCGTC
The DNA here is from genome assembly GCF_000170915.1 of Limnobacter sp. MED105. Taxonomy (GTDB): domain Bacteria; phylum Pseudomonadota; class Gammaproteobacteria; order Burkholderiales; family Burkholderiaceae_B; genus Limnobacter. The sequence continues at coordinate 225,750 of NZ_ABCT01000001.1, read as the reverse complement.
GTTGGTCCGCAAGCCGTCGGCGCCAATGCCGGGTGAGTCATAGGCCAATTCAGGTGCGCGAATTACGCGGCGTTGTCCGGGGTTGTATTGCCAGGCCAAACGAGGCTCTGCCACCTGGTTAATTGGTTCGTGCACCAATGCCACTTCACCGGCTGAATTGGCAGGTGCAGTGATCTGGTTCATGAAGTACAGAATCCGGTTCTCTTCAGGATTGTCCATGTAAGAAGCCAAGGCCACTGTTTCGATTCGCTTGCCCACAGTGAACGAACCATCGGACTGCACCGGGAAGTCTGCTGAGTAACGGGTTACTGAACCACCCAGATCGCGGAAGTTGTGGTTCCAGATGACCTCAACACCACTCTTGGGTACAGGGAACGGAATATTGGATTTCTTGATGCCTTCCACGCCGTTACCACCATCCACCAGCTTCACATTGGGTGCCTCAGCCTTGGCCGCGTCGTACACACTCTGGCGGTAAGCCGCAGTGCGGTGTGTTTTGTACACATTCATTTTGTACGTGGGGTAACGCTTCATCATTTCCATCTGGCCAGGTGTCAGGTTGGCCGCGTACTGGGCCATGTTGGCTGAGGAAATGGTGAACAGGGGCTTCTCGCCAGCGAAGGGATCAACGTAGCCGGTTTCAGGGTTGAAGCCCTTGGGCACGGTGTTCAAACCACCGGTCCAGTCAGGAATGGTGCCCGCAGCGTTCCCTTTTTTCTCGGCACCCACCGGGGTCAGGCTTTTGCCCAGTTCAGACAGGTCATTGGCCAGCGCTGCACCACTCCCCAAAACGATTGCTGCGGCCAGCAACCCGTGTTTCAACTTTTGCACTGCCATTTCGTTGTCTCCTTGTGGATAGTTTTATCGATTGGTGTTTTGATCTTGTTCACACAGGGCGAACACCTCGCCACTGCGATTGCTTTGTGTAAAAACGTTTGGGTCGCAATAAATGCCGACAGGCGCGAAATCTTTCATCACCTCCGCCAATGCAACACCCTTGTCCACATTTTGTATGGCCTCTTCAAATTCCGGGTTGTGAAGCATGTGGCGATACAACAGCAGTTGATCAGGATACGGGCCCCAAGGCAACCACAAGAATCCGTTCTCGGCAGTGGCATTGGCAGGCCGGTCGGCCGGGTCGGAAATCACCACCGTGAAAAATCCCTGCTCATCCAGTGGCACCTGAAAGTCGGCCGCGCAATCTGTGAAACGTTGGGTTGCAAATTCATTGCCGCACAACGACCAGTAACGCAACTGCTCTTGCCCAAACTCTACGCCCGGCTGGCCGCGATACGTGGGTGCCTTGGCGCGCACCATGGCAATACTGCCATAGCGCCGCGCAAAACCAGTGCTGGTATAGGCATTGTGTACATTGCTTAAAAAGCCGCCTGAACCGGAATCAACCCGGCCACCCAGCATGCTGGTGTCTTGCCCGGTCACATTGCCCATAATTCGGAATGCGGTGTCACCCAGGCTAAAAAACTTCAGCGTGTTTGGTGGATTGGTGGCTGTGGGAAAAGGCAGAGCCAGTTGGTTGGGGTAATCCAGACTCAACAACAGTTCATTCAAACCCAAGGTTGGCAAAGCACCGCCCGCATTGGGCAACAACGGTTCCGCGCAGTTCGGGAGGGTGCCCAGTTCGCGGCTGCCATCTGCAGTTTCAAGCGTCAAGGTGGGCAAGCCCACACCGCCATCAAAAAACTCGCCAGTGTTCGACACATACACGCGGTAGATAAACACGGCCAGGGCGTTCGGAATGTTCAGCGGGCCAAGGCCAATTTCGCCCGTGTAAAAGGTATTGGGCTTGCGCTGCACATCCGGATTTTGAACCGGGGAGGGACCATATTCAAGATAAGCCGTGTAGGCCCCACCGGGCTGGGCACCCTTGCGCGCAAACGGGTTGCCCTCGCGACCGTTTTCTGTGGGGGTCAACTCAAAGTCGGCCACCGCGTCGGTTGGGCGAAGGGCTGCATCATACGCGTTGTAGGAAAAGTAACGTGCATCGGGGTAGCGACCATCAATTCGTAACCTTGTTTGCGGTGAAACAGGCGCTGCAGCCACCCAGTATTTGGCTTCGCTGTCGGGAAACGCAATATTGGCTTTGTCAGGATCGCTTGCAGCAATCCAGCCGCAACCCAAACCCAGAGGAGTTTCAGTGCCACCCATGGCTTGCAGCAGTGACTCGCTGCTGAGCACATTGCCACTGGCCGCAGGCGAAGCAGCCGGGTTGGCTGTTGTGCGTGCGTCTTCAGACGAACAAGCCCCCAACACGGCCAGTGCAAGGCCAGTGATTGCTGCGGTGAATACTTGTGAAAGTTTCACGCATGTCTCCTGATTTTATGGTTATATTGTATTTAATCACTCTAGATTAATACCAAGGTATTAAATCAGGCAAGTGGAAAATTACTCACAAAAACAAACACATGAACAAACCTGCCGACGCCGCACCTGTTGTTGATACTCGGGAACAGCTATTACGGATTGCACTGAATGAATTTGCGCAGCACGGCATCGAAGGGGTTACATTGAGCCGTATTCGCCTATTGTCGGGTCAGAGCAACCGCTCGGCGGTGCACTATCACTTCAAGACCAAAGACAAATTGGTGGAAGAAGTCGTGGAGTTTGTGAATGCCCAACTGGATGTGTATTGCAAGCAGGCCCATGCAGAATTTGTGCGCGGCTTGCCCGAACACAAGGAATTGGTAGCCTTAAGCGAACTGATTTTTGACCCATTTCTGAGACTGTTCGCCAGTGGGCAAACCGGGGCCACCTGTATTCAGTTTTTGTCGCGTCTGACCTGGCAAACCGGCGAACAGGGGCAACGCTTTTTGACCCGCTTCTTCAATCCTTACATGGCCGTGTTCGCACCTACTTTGCTCAAGATGTTGCCGCAGTATTCGGAAACTCAACTGCGATTCAAAATCCATTTGGCGGTGAACACAGCCATTCATGGCCTGGCCGACTTTTCCATGGTGATACATGACAAAGCCTTGCTGCCACTGGCCACGCAGGCTGACGGGCCTAAGGAAATGCGCAGGCTGTTCCATGACTATGTCAGTGCGGGGCTTCGGGGGAATACCAAGTTATAAAAGCCTGTTCTGCCGCATGGCATGCAAACGTGCCTTGCCCTGCTTCAGCGATTCCGCATTGTCGATGATGGGCGCCGGGTAACCGGCCGTGCCGTACCCAGGCAACCAGCGCTTTACAAACTCTCCTTTGGGATCTTGCTCGGCCTGCTGCTTCAATGGGTCGTACACCAGCATTTGTGAAAAGTGACTAGTGCCTGAGGCAATGCGCACCTGCCCGTAATGGATGGCAGGCTCGAAATCCAGAAACTGCTGTGCCAGATACAAAGCCACAGGCTGCCAAGGCAGGCCAAGTTGCACGCATGCGAACGACACCAGCGTGGCCCGCGCCCGCATATTCAGCCAGCCGGTTTGTTGTAGAAAATGCTGGCAAGCGTCGATGTAGGCAAAGCCTGTGCGGCCATGCTGCCAGGCGTTCAGAAATTCCTGATTCACTTCTGCAGGCTCATCACCGTAAAAAGCATCGGTTTCCAGACCTGTGTGGTTTTCCAGCTGCTGCAAATAGCCTTGCCGCCAAATCAGCCTGTCCACATAAAACCGGGCAGCATCTTCTACTTTTGAAATCAAGACCGAATCACCCTGCCCGTGCACGGTGTTCACCAGCGCGTTCAGTTTTTGCAGCACCTCGCGGTCGCTAACCACACCATAGGCCAGGTAAGGCGACAGGCGCGAACAACCATTCCAGGCTTTCAAGGGGCTGGAAATGGAGAAGGGGTAACTTTTCAGTTTTGCTGGGGTGAAGAATTTGGCAGCCACTGCGCGTGCCTGTGTTCGCCCCCCCTTCATGCGCAGGGGTTTGTCTTCCCCGGCTGCATTGGGCACATTGCAACGCTTCAAAACAGGGGGTGGCCTGGGTGCGAAAAAAGCCTGCAGATTGCGCCCAGCCGGGTTCTTGATTTCTTCTTGCGCAGCGCGATTCAAGTAAGTTTGAAAGTCCGCCTTGTTACCCCGGGCTCGTTGCACATTGTTTTGCGGCAATTCGTGAAACACCACACCCTCGCTTTTACACCACGCGGCAACGGCGCGGTCGCGTTGGTACTGTGCAAACTGTGTGGTTTCCTGGTGCGCCCACAGGTGGGTGAATTTGAATTGGGCGTGCAAGGCGGCCAATACATCGACTGCTTCGCCCAGTTCTTCGTGCAAGTAGCCGCCTACCTTGGCGAACTGTTGCTGCAAGTCGTCCAGGCATTCATGCACAAACAACTGGTGCTGGCGCGCTGTGTGCGCATCTAAAATTTGGCTGGGTTCGTGAATGTAAAGGGGCAACACCAAGCCGTGGTGCTTGGCATTGCGCATGGCCTCAAACAGCGGCATGTGGTCGCTTAAACGCAAATCCCGTTTGAACCACAACACCTGCATACTACTTCCTTACAACTTTACAGCGGCTGCAACACCCCTGCGGCCAACAGCGCCAACACCACCACACCCAGCACCACACGGTACACCACGAACAGGCCATAGCCTCGTGTGCTGACAATTTTCAAGAACCACACAATGACCGCGTAGCCCACAAAAAAGGCAATGAAGGTGGCCAGCGCGGTATTGGCCGGGCTGACAGGGCCGGCTACACCCCAGCTTTTGTACAACTGGTAAAAGCCGGAAGCAAACACCGCCGGCACCGCCAGCAAGAATGAATAACGCGCTGCCGCCTCGCGGGTGTAACCCATCAGCAGACCTGCGGTGATGGTTCCGCCCGAACGGCTGACACCGGGAATCAACGCCAGCGCTTGGGCAAAACCAAACACAATACCGTCGCGCCAGGTCATGTCGCGCAATTCAGTTTGGCGTTTGCCCACCTTGTCCGCCAAACCAAGAATTAGACCAAACACAATCAACATGATGGCGGTTAAGTACAAATTGCGCAGGTAAGTTTCAATCAAGTCCTGAAACAACAGCCCCAGCCCTGCAATGGGCAGGGTACCCACAATCACCAGCCAACCCAGGCGGGCATCTGAGCGCGCATCCGAATCAAGAGAAGAATGACCTTTGAACGATGCACACCAGGCCAGAAAAATTCGGGCGATGTCTTGGCGGAAATACACCAGCACCGCGAGTTCGGTTCCAAGTTGTGTAATGGCGGTGAAGGCTGCGCCAGGGTCGAGCCCCGAGGGCAACATGGGGCCAATAATGCGCAGGTGCGCACTCGATGAAATGGGCAAAAACTCGGTTAGCCCCTGGATCAGCCCCAAGATAACGGCCTCAAGCCAACCCACACCGTTGCCGGCAACAAACATGGTGAATTCCCGGTAAATAGATAGATAAGAGGCCGTTCTTGGGCCAAATTCAATGCGCCACTATAGCAAGCCTGAATGGGGGAAAACATTTTTCTGAAGGGGAAAGAGGCCTGATATTTAACAAATGATTGTGCAACCCAGCCGGGATAATGAGGAAAATCAAATAGAAAGGCTTGGGTATGGACCATCGGAAAATTTATGTGACGCAGCCAGCGCTGCCGCCGCTTGCGGAGTTCATTCCCTACCTGGAACAGATTTGGGACAGCAAAACCCTGACCAACAACGGCCCCTACCACCAACAGCTTGAAAAGGCGCTGTGTGAGCATTTGGGCGTGCCGTTCATTTCCCTGTTTTGCAACGGCACCATCGCCCTGATGACTGCGTTGAAAGCCTTGCGCATTCAAGGCGAAGTGATCACCACGCCCTATTCCTTCGTGTGCACCAGCCACTCGCTGCTGTGGAATGACCTGCAACCGGTTTTTGTGGATGTGGACCCAGTCACCCTGAACCTGGACCCCCGCCGCATTGAAGAAGCCATTACCCCGCAAACCAGTGCAATTTTGCCGGTGCACTGCTATGGCCTACCCGCCAACACCACCGAGATTCAACGCATTGCAGATGTATATGGCCTGAAAGTGATTTACGACGCAGCCCATGCCTTTGGCGTGAAGCAAAACGATGAAAGCATTTTGAATGCGGGTGATTTGTCGGTACTTAGCCTGCACGCCACCAAGGTGTTCAACACCTTTGAAGGCGGCGCGATTGTGTGCAAAGACACCAAAACCAAGCAACGCATTGATTACCTGAAAAACTTTGGCTTTGCCGATGAGGTCACTGTGATGGCACCCGGCATCAACGGCAAAATGAGCGAACTGAATGCCGCCATGGGCATGCTGCAACTGAAGTATGTAGACCAGGCCATTGAAAAACGCCATCGAATTCAGGCCCTGTACCGCGAATTGCTGGCCAATGTCCCCGGAATCGAACACATGGCTGTGCCCGAGAATGTGGAATGGAACGGCGCTTACTTTCCGATTTTCGTGAATGCCCACTATCCCATTACACGCGACGCGCTGTACGCCCGTTTGCAAGAACACGGCGTGAATGGCCGCCGGTACTTTTTCCCTTTGATTAGCAGCATGCCCATGTATCGTGGCCTGCCCTCGGCGGCACCCCGTAATTTGCCCAATGCCCACAAAGCGGCTGAACAAGTGCTGTGCCTGCCGATTTACCCCGACTTGGCGCTGGAAGACGTAGCCCGAATCTGTGTGATTATCGACGAGGCCAGCCGTGGCTAAAGTGCTGTTGGTGGACACCAATTTCTCATCGGGGCCTATCCTGAACACCCTGCGCAACGCCGGGCACACGGTAGTTTTTGCGGGTGGCAAACCCAACGACTTCCTGGCCAAGGCCACGCCGGGCTACCAGCAACTGGATTACTCCAACCCCGCTGCACTGGCCGATTTGTGCACCCAATTGGGCATTGAATATTTGGTACCGGGCTGCAACGACCGCTCGTATTATTCCTGCGCCGAAGTGTCGGAAACCCTGCATTTTCCCGGCATCGACCGGCTGGAGGCTACGGAAACCATCAACCACAAACAGAAGTTTCGCAACTACGCACAACGCGAAGGTTTGTCGGTGCCACGGGTGTTTGGCAACGATGAAACGCCCGCCTGCGCCGTGATTGTCAAACCTGTAGATGCGTACAGCGGTCGAGGTATTACGGTGGTACAAGCCGGTGAAACCAGCCAACTGCAAAAAGCAATCGGTACGGCCAAGGCCGAATCGAAAAGTGGCGATTGTTTGGTCGAGGAATACGTGGAAGGCCAGTTGTACAGCCACTCGGCCTTTGTGGTGAATGGTCGCGTGATGCAAGATTTTGTGGTGATCGAACATGGCTCGGCCAACCGATTTGTGGTTGACACCAGCCACTTGGCCATCGACTTCCCGGTCGAGGTACACACCCGAATTCGCCGTGAAATTGAACATTTGGCACAAAGCCTGCGCCTGTGCGACGGCCTGGTGCACACCCAGTTTTTGCTGAAGGGCGATCAATTCTGGCTGGTAGAAATTACCCGCCGCTGCCCCGGCGATTTGTACAGCCAGTTGATCGAACTTTCAACCGGCTTTCCTTATGTGGCCAGTTACGCCAAAGGCTTTTTGGGTCAACGTGCCGCACCTGGTCCCTTAAAACAGAATTTTATTTTGCGCCACACCCTGACCTTGCCGCACGAAGGTTTGTTGCAGCACCTGCACTTTAACCACCCGGTGCACATGGAGCGCTGGGTTCCCATTGCCGCCACGGGCGACTTGATTGCCCCCAGCCCAGTGGGCCGCATGGCCCTGCTGTTTGCACGCTGCGCCAACGCAGCCGAACTTCAAACACTGGCCAGCCACGCCACACAGCGCAGGCTTTACACCTTCAATGGTTAAAGCCACACGCAAAGGACATTGACTATGAAAAACCCAGCTACATCACTGAAGCCCCTGCACAAACCAATCAAGGTGGCCATGATTGGCGGCGGCGTCAATTCGGCCGTGGGCCGTGTGCATGAAATTGCCATGAAAATGGACAATGAATTTGACTTGGTGGCGGGGTGCTTTAGCCGCAACCCAGAATTCAATGCAGAGTCGGGTCGCCAATACAATGTACCCGCCAATAAGCTCTACCCCAGTGCGGAAGCATTGATTGATGCGGTGGCCAATGAGGTAGACGCGGTGGTGATTGCCACGCCAATCAAGTCGCATGCGCAGTACATTCACTTGGCGCTAGATCACCACTTGCGGGTTATTTCCGACAAGCCCCTGCTGGCCAATGTGCAAGAGTGCAAAGAATTGCTGGCCCGTATTCAACCCGACAACACCCAAGTGTTTTCAATATTCAACTACACGGGCTACCCCGCCGTGCGCGAGATGAAACGCCGCGTGGAAAGTGGTGCCATTGGCAGCGTATTCAAGGTGATGGTTGAAATGCCGCAAGACTCCTACATGCGACTGAGCAACCAGAAAAAAACCCACGCCATTCAGGCCTGGCGGCTTGAAGACGGCGACATCAGTTGCGTATCGCTCGACCTGTTTGTACACCTGCACAGCCTGGTGAACTTTGTGTGCGGCAACACGCCACTTGCCGTGAATGCCTGGCAACGCGCCATCACCAACGTGGCGCCTGGCTTGATTGATGAAGTGGACGCCGTAATCCAGTACAGCAACAATTTGATGGTGAACGCCTGGTACGGCAAAGCCGTGTTGGGTTACCGCAATGGCTTGCGCATTCGGGTATTCGGCAGCAAAGGCAGCTTGCAATGGCACCAGGAAAGCCCGGAGATGATTGAGGCCGCAGATGAAGCCGGCAACCGCATGTTGCTCGACCGAATTTCGACTGGCAGTGAAATAACCGCGCAGCCCCGCTACAACCGCTTCAAGGCTGGGCACCCTTCCGGTTTTATCGAGGCCTTTGCCAACTACTACGCCGACATTGCGCAAGCCATGCGCGATGAAAAACTGAATGCCTACACCTTGTCTACGGGCGTTGCAGCAGAAGGCTTGGCGCTGAGCCAGGCCATTGCGCAAGCCTCGGCCACTGGCCGTACCGTTCAACTTTAAGTTCGAGATGTTTCCCACCATGACCACAGCCAGCCTGGAAGAACAACTAAAACCACTGTTTGATGACATTGATACCAAACTGCAAGCCATTGAAAGTGGCGTTTACATGCAGCGGCAAGACACAGAGAAAACCATCCACCAACTGGCCGTGCTGGTCAATGAATGTCAAAACAAGCCCTATGCAAGCCTGATGCAACTGAGCATTCAAGGCACGACTGAACTTTGCACCCGTTTTGCCGCACTGTATGTGAATGTGCTCACCGACCTGAAACACGAGCTCAGCTTGAACAGCGTGTTGGTGCTGACCAAACAAAAGCGCTTCATGAGCCATGTGTTCGAGGTGTCGGGCTATGGCAACAACCGCGCGGTACTGAAACTGTTGTTGAACAAAGCCCATGAGCGCAAAGCCAAACAACTGACCGACAACCCGGCGTTGGTGCGTGCGCTATTACTGGCCAACGTGGGCGACCTGGACCCAGCCGACCTGGTGGAACTGACACTGGAAAGCACCGAGACCTCGGCGCTGTTGGCCATCGGCTTGCTGCTCGACCGCTTGCCCTTGACCGTAACCGGCGATGCAGGCCGCACCTTTCTACTGGAAGAGTACAACCCTTACAGTGCACTGCGCCCGCTAGACCAGTACCGTGCCTTGATCTCGAATATCTGGATGTTGTGCAGCTACAGCACATCACCTAAAAAACATGAAATCAAAAAGCACCTGAACCTGTGGTTCAAGCGTGTGCACAAGGCCAAAGGCATTCAGGCCAAACCCAATGGCAGCGTGCGGCACAGCGGCAACATCGACAACAAACCCGTGATGGCGGTGATAGCCGAAACATTCAAGTCAGTGCACGCCATGTACCGCTGGTATGCGCCCATGATCAAGCGCCTGAAAAACGATTACTACATGGTGATGGTGTCGATGCAAGCCGATGTGGATGAACAGTCCATCAGCCTGTTCGATGAGTTCATTGAAGTACCCGAAGAAGAAATGAACCTGCAACCGGTGTTAAACCAGTGCACACCCGACATTGCCTGGTTCATGAGCGTGGGCATGCGCTCGTGGGGAATTTCACTGGCCAACCTGCGTTGGGCACCACTACAAGCCATGAGCTTTGGCCACCCCGCCAGCAGTTTCAGCAGCGAAATGGACGTGGCGTTTGTAACCAGCCGCGTATTCGGCGGCCCAGGTGTAGTGAACGAGAACATGTTGATTCTGGAAAGCGAAATCGGCAATGTCGCGGAGGCCCACAAAGACTTGAAGCTACCGCCTTCACCCGTACTCGACGATGCTGTGGTTTCGATAGCAGTGCCCTGCAACACCATGAAGATTAACCTCGGATTTATTACCGCGCTGAAGGAAATTGAACGCTTGTCGGCCAAGCCGCTACGCTTCATGTTTTTCCCCAACGAGTATGGCGTGGGGCATTTGTCGACCGAACGCCGCTTGTTGCAATACTTTCCCACGGCAGTGGTGGCCCGCCGCACAGGCTATGAGGCGTACTTGAATTTGCTGAACCAGAACCACCTGGCACTCAGCCCGTTTCCATTTGGCAATGCCACAAGCACCATCGACTGCATGGTACTGGGTCTTCCTGTAATCAGCCTGATTGGTGCCGAGCCACATTCACGAAGTGACTACGACATTCTTGCCTCGCTTGGCCTCGCAGACTACTGCGTGGCCGAATCAGTTGAAAACTATGTGCATGGTGTGGTGCGTTACATCAACGAACCAGGCTTGCTTGAGGAACTGCGCAATATGGTGGCCTCCAAGCAATTCATGGATTTGCACCAGCAAAACGAAAACGAGTTTTCAGACGAAATGTGCAAAGCACTGAACTGGGCGTATGCAAACCAGAATGAAGTGCACGGCCCAAGGGGCTTGGTAATTGAGGCACAGGGAAGGTGGAAATGAACTACTTCCACCCCTGCAACCATTGGTCTTCATCTTGCAAATCCCGCCAGTGAATAATTTGTGTTCTGCCCGAATGCACAGCCTCCAGTTCAAACTGCTCCACTGGTAAGTGGTCGCTTTCCGGCCTCACCACACTGCGAATCAGAAAATGTTTTTCCTTGTTCACAGGCTTCACTGCAGTCCACTTGCTGAGCAGCAGCTTCTTTGGATTTAACCGGCGCATGCTTAGCTGCCCTGCGGTGAAAGCTCTAGCTTGCTCAAATCAAACCCTTTGGCTTTCAAGCGTTGCAGCAGTGCATCGTATTTCGCTTTGTCCACTTGTTGCGTGCGGGCCAATACCCACAGGTATTCACGGCTGGGCTCGCTGACGGCTACCATTTGGTATTCAGGATCCAGGTCGATGACCCAATATTTGCCCCACACCATGGGCAGCCAACTTAACCAGGCGGGTGCAAAACGCACTTCAAGCTTGGGCGACTTCACACCCCCAAGTTGACGGGCCTGCCCCTGCGCTTCCTCCATATCGCCACTGGCCAGTTGGCAACGGTTCAATACCTTCACGGTGCCGTCTTTTTGCAATGAATATTCGGCGCTGGTGTTGCGCACACATTGCTTTTGAAAACGGTTGGGATACTTGGCAATTTCAAACCAGGTGCCCATGTAGCGGGGTGCATCCAGGGACTGAATGGTTTGCAAGGGCTGGGCGGTGTCTGCTGCGAAAACAGACGACAGTGGCAAAGCCACACACACAACAATCAGCATTCGAGACAAAAAATTCATGAGACCCCCTTCAAACACTTGTCACCCATTTATGTGATATCCCGAGCAGTCCCGGGTTTTGGCTTTTATTCAATCTATTCATATGCTGCGTGCATGGAATGATAAGCCGGTGGATGTGCAGCATACACACAAGAGAAGTACGCAACCCGCCTTTGCGGGTATTACCAATCAAAATAAGCGTCACCAATCCATGAACCGGTTTCATCGCGCACTGCCCAAGGCGGGCCTGATACTCGCAAGCGTTTTTCTGTTCAACGCACCAACCCATGCGCAGAACATACCTGAAATCTCCCCCACCCTGAGAAACATGCTGGGTGCACTGCCTTTGGACAATGCCAAAGAGCAATTGCAGGGCATGGTGGGTGCCTTGAAACAAACCAGCTGTGGCGGCGGGCTGAAGGGTTGTTATTTCACCGAGCAAGGCCCGGTGCAACTTTACTTTTTCACCAGCAACACTGCACAGCAAACCTTTTTGGTGGTGCTGGACAAAGAACTGGCAATGCCCCACCTGCTGAAAGAAAACGTACAAAAACTGATGGGCGGCACCAAGCTGAGCGCACCCATCATTTCCATATCAACCAGCGACTTTGCGCTGGACACCGTGAAAATGCCACCCAGCCTGCAAAAGGTCGTGCGTGAGAAATATTTCAATGTGAACTCGCTTGCATTCGCAAGTGGCGTACAACTGGCTGCGCGTGCCGACCTGGGCGGTGCGATTAAACTGGCCATGCAAGGTTTTGGTGTGCAGGGCGATGACGTAACCCTGCGTGCTGCTGTAGTCATGCCCATTCCCACCGACCTGGTGGGTGGTGCGGGTGCTGGCGCTGGTATGGCCACGGCCATTAGCCACGGCGATACCATGAAAAAAGCAGGTGCAGACGCCCTGTCGCCCGAGGCATTCATTGAGTTTCAGTTTGAACCGAATGCCCGGCTGCCACTTCGCATGCCTGAAATGGACCTGACCGACGCCACATTCTTTGTCAACAACGCACTGACTTTTGGCTTCAAAGGCAATGCCATTTACCGCGCTGTACCGAACAAGAAAATCATCACGCATTTTCAAACACCGTTGAACCCGGCCGGTGTGATGGACCTGACCGATTTCACGTTCCGTATGGCCACGCCCCCCGCTTTCACGCTGGAAGACCATGCCCGTGTAATGTTTGCAATGGCCACGCCTGATGCCCGCCTTGCCCCCTATGGTGGCGGCTTCATTCGCAACATTGAGTCGTACAAAAACATGCTGCTGACAGTGACCAAACCACTGTCTGTATTCCAGGTGCGAAATCCCAACCCGCCCAAGGAATACCGTTTCGGCGACAACACCAAGCCATTCCCAACCGACCCCAACAATTTCAATATCACCCTGCTTGGCCCCCTGGCCGACGGAGGCCCGTGGATGCGGCTGGCAGGTGACGCCTATATTCTGGGTCAAAAAATGGGCTGGCTGGATGCTTCTGCAGGCATGGAAGGCCTGCATGGTGTAGCCGGAGAAATGATTGATTTGAAACTCGGGCCCTTGGGCCGCGTGAAAGTCAAAATGGAAGCATTGGCCGATGTGGACCAACGCTCGCAGGAAATCAGCATGCGTGGCAACTTTGTGGGCCAGGCCGTGAACGTGACCATGAGTGGAAACACCCTGAGTATTGAAGTACCGCCCAGTTGCGTGAACCCCTTTGAAATTAAAACCAGTGTGGCCATTGAAGCCAGTACCAACATTGCCCAGGTTTTCGAGGGACAAGGTGGTGCCAACGTTGACCCATCCAAAATTCAGGGTTGTATTGGTGCGCAGCTTGAAGCAGCCTACAAAAAAATTGCGGGTGAATACAAAAACCTGAGTGGCTATACCGCCAATGCTGCCAATGCCGAACTGAAGAAAATTTCCAACGCGGCAGCCGCTGCCGAAGCAGAGGCCAAAAAACAGGCCGAGGCTGCAGAGCGCGAATACAACCGCGCAAAAGACAAGGCACGCAATGTGGCCAGCACCAGCACGAATTCAGTGAACAAAGCCTTCAACGACGCAGGCAATGCATTCAAAAAACTGGGTAAGAAAAAGAAACATAAACCGGCACCAGACCCACGCTTTGCAGCCTCGGTGTTTGACTGGGACTTTTACTACGACAACAACCAGGACGTGGTGAAAGCCAAAGTTGACTTGGCTACGCATTGGGCCGACGATGGATTTGAGAAAGGCCGCCAGGGCAGCCCTGAATTTGGTGCCTCGTTTTACTGGCACCGCTACACCGATGTACAAAAACTTTGCAAACTGGGCGATCGCCTGTGTGTGACCAGGCATTGGCTGGATTACGGCATTGAACAAGGCCGCCAGGGCAGCCCCAACTTCAGCCTGTACAGCTACATGGCGCGCTACTCCGATTTGCGCCGAGCATTCGGTGAAGAAAACTACGAAACTGCAATTACCCACTGGTTTGACAACGGCGAAGAACTGGAAGGCCGCAATGCCTCACCCACATCAAGCGACAAAGTTGAAGTGTCAGGCCCAGCCCGCGCAGGCGGCGGTGGCGGCGGATTCTGGAGTGACATGGCGACGTGTAAAAACGAATATGTGACCGGCTTTCGGATCGGTGCTGGCCGTGTGGTCGACCGTGTGCAGTTCAGGTACCCCGGCGGTTGGGCACCCCGCCAAGGCGGTGGCGACACCTGGCCCGTTGACGTGACATTGCCCAAAGGCCAATACATTGTGCGGGTTGATTACCGCAGCGGTAGCCTGGTTGACCAAGTCAGCTTCACCACCAACACGGGCAGAAAGTATGGCCCCTATGGTGGCGGTGGCGGTAGCCCCGGCGTATATCAAGTAACCCCCGGTGAAAAACTGGGTTGTATGCGCGGGCGGGCTGGATCATCCATGGACCGACTCACATTTACATCCACAGGACCACGCTAAATCATGAACACATTCATTCCCAACATGCGCCTTCGTAAACTGGCCACCGCTGTGGCACTGGCTGTGTGTATTGCACAACCTGCCACCGCACAGGACAACGCAGCGCGTTCCTTCGTTGACATGGTGAAAGAGGTACCGCTGGTGCCTACCGACATGCGCGATTCGGAAATGCTGAGCAAAGTAACCGAAGCGGTGCAATACATCAAACGCCTTGAATTGCCCGAGGCACATTTCGCCGTGAACGAGGCTTTGCAGCTTGACCCACGAAATTCTCACCTGCATTCTCTGAATGGTTTTGTGTACCACCTGCAAGCGCGCCAGGGCGACACACAAAAAGGCGAGATGGCCATGGAAGGCTATGAACAAGCCTTGCGCATCGACCCCAGCAACTGGATTGCCCAAGAGTTTCTGGGCCTGGCCCAAATGGACCTGAAGCAGTTTGACAAAGCCAAGCGCGCATTCTCGGAAGTGCTGTTGTTAACGCCTGAAAGTGCCGTGTCCATTTACGGCCTCATGGTGGCTTCATATGTTACGGGCGATGCAAAAACCGCCTGTGCCATGGCCACACAATTCAGAAAGGTTGCGACAGAGTTGTCGCATGGATTCATTCGCTCAAGCATTGCCGTGTACGCCTCGTGCGCAGACTTCGAGCGTGCCAATGTGATGCGTGATGTGTTGAAAAACCTGAACAATGCCGGACCAGAAGTTGAACGCGCGGATCGCCGTGTTGCGCAATGGAAAAGTTTTTACAGCAGCCAAAAGGTGTCGTTGAAACAGCAGCCAGAGCAACTTGCGCAAGCATTCGACCTGCCTGCCATTCCCTACCCAACGCCGCGACCGCCCGCCGAGGTTCAGCCCGACACTGCCACTGAAACGCCAGCCGCAGCAACCTCAGCAACTGAAGCAGCACCCGCAGCCCAAGACCCCGCCGGCGGCCCGCGCATGCTGTTGATTGATGTCATTTTGCTGTCGACCCAGGAATTGATTTCTACATCCAAGGGCGTGAACCTGCTGAACGCACTCACCCTGCAACTGGGCAATGTGGCGGGCAATGTGGCCGCTTATTCCCGGGTGAACAACTCAACCGTGACCAACGGCGGGCCTGCCGATGTCAGCACAGCGATTACACGGGCAGTGACCATTCCCGCCCTGTCGTATTCACTGAACATCGCGAACGCCAACAGCTCGCTGAACGAAGTGCTGGCACGCCCCACTCTGGCTGCAATCGAAGGCCTGCCTTCCGAGTTTTTCTCGGGCACGAATTTGAGTGCAGGTTTTGTATCCACCAGTGTGCAGGGTGGTACCACAGTGGTGCCACTGGAAAAAAGAATTGGTATCAAGCTGGCCGTAACCCCTGTATTTTTACCGCAAGGCCGCATACAACTGAAAGTGGAAGCGCAACGCACCAACCTGAATGCCACCACCGAAAACCCGCGCGTGGCCTACCAAATTGAAATTGGTGAAACCACCGCCAATGCCAACGTGGTGATGAACCTTGGCGACACACTGGTGTTGAGTGGTCTGAGCGAGAAATCGAGCGCCAGCAACCGCGATGGCGTGCCAGGTCTGCAAGACGTACCCGGTTTGCAATACCTGTTTTCCAACAAACGCACCAACGACCTGCAACGTTCCGTATTGATACTGGTTACACCCCGTTCGCCAGTCCAGGTTTCCAGCGCGGCGCAAGAAGAGGCGCAGTCGATGGATCAGCGCATGAAAATGCTGCGCGAGAAGTTCGGGTTTTCAAACAGCATGCCGGGCAATATTGAAGCAGTGATGACCCAGCTTGATTCAAACGACTTCTTCCGCGAATTCCGGCAAGGCGATGTGACCATGGAACGTTGGGAACGGATGAGAACAACAGGCGATCGATTGAAAGAAGCCTTGGAGTTTTTGTATTACTAGGCTTAAGACAACGCCAAAATGGATTGGCTGTACTGACTTTCCTGCACAGGTGTGCGGCCGAAGTATCGTTTGAATTCCCGACTGAATTGTGACGGACTTTCGTAGCCCACCATGGCCGACACCTGGGCAGCACTGATGCCTTTTCTGATCATCATGAGTCGGGCCTGATGCAGCCGGATTGCCTTGATGTACTGGATTGGCGTGCTTGATGTCACCGACTTGAAGTGCGCATGAAATGTAGGAACGCTCATATTGGCTTCTTGAGCCAAAGTAGCCACATCGAGTGCACAATGGTAGTTTGAGTGAATCAGTTTCAATACCTTTGCCACCCGCGATAAATAGCTGTCAGATGAAAAGGCAAGGCGCAAGCTTCTGCCCTGCTCGCCTGTTAAAACCCGGTATGTGATTTCTTTGATGACAGAAGAACCCAGCACGCGCGACTCGGTCGGAGACTGCAATATTTCAAGTAGCCTGAAGACTGAATCACCCAGCTTTGCATCCATTCGGGATGCAAACAAAGGCGGCACCGCTTCACCCTGATCCACAACGGACTCTTTCAAATCCAGTAACAGCTCAGCGGCCATTTCAAAATCCACACGAATGATCAAACCCAAAAGCGGCTTCTCTGCAGTGGCCTGGGTTTCAACATCAAACGGAAGGGGGACAGACACCACCAAGTAATGATTTGCATCGTAGGTGTAAATATTCCCATCGTGAAATCCATGTTTTGTACCCTGAATCACAATCACGATGCTTGGCTCATACAGCGCGGGCATTCTGGCCAATGCCCCGTTGCAGCGCATGAATGTAACGCCGCTTAGTGCTGACTCAGAATACCCCTCTGTGGTCGCCAATTGTTGAGTTATGGCCACCATGCGAGGGTCTCGCAACCCGAATAATTCATCCGTCATATCAACCACCTTCGCGAATGCGCCACTTGCCGGTTAACGATATTACTCGCAGTCTGTAGGAATATTAAAAACATACTTCTAGGCAATACTCCAAGAGGAATCTGCATTTTCGCAATCAAGCCCAATCCTTACTATGGAAGTTCAACTTTCAACCTAATTCAGGGGGTTCTGAGATGCAACAATCGTTGGCAAGCAAGACAATTTTAATCACCGGCGCAAGCAGCGGCATTGGTGAAGCAACGGCAAGATTACTCAGCGAACAAGGTCATCGAATCGTGATGGGTGCGCGACGGACCGACCGACTCAAATCCATTGCAGACAACTTGAAGTGGAATGGCGGTCAGGTGACATACCAACAAGTCGACGTAACTCAACTGGCCGACCTTGAGGCGCTTGTTGACCTGGCGGTTGAAACATATGGTGGTGTCGATGTGATTGTCAACAACGCGGGAGTCATGCCGCTCTCGCCGATGAATGCTTTGAAAACAGATGAATGGAATCAAATGATCGATGTCAACATCAAGGGCGTGCTAAACGGGATTGCAGCTGTCTTGCCGATCATGAATGAACAGAAGAGTGGACAGATCATCAACATTTCTTCGATTGGTGGACTTTATGTGGTGCCGACCGGTGCGGTTTATTGCGCCACAAAGTATGCGGTCAGGGCGATCTCTGACGGCTTGCGTCAAGAGAATGACCGCCTTCGCGTGACCTGTGTTTATCCAGGTGTGGTGGAATCGGAATTGGCCAACACCATTACGGATACCGCTGCAGCAACAGCGATGAAAAGCTTCCGCGAAATCGCATTGAAACCTGAGGCAATTGCAACTGCAATCGCACATGTCATCAATCAGCCCAGCGATGTAGACACCAGTGAAATTGTGGTTCGCCCCACGGCATCACCGGCATAAAGCCGCCAATTCCTGCCACGGTTCGATACGCCAATGGCTTCGAGCCAGGCCAGAGGGCGATGGCAACACAAACAACACTGTGTTGCCAATTTTTTCATGCTGTAAACCGCACTGTACTTTACAACCCAGAAACTCTTGCCCGGCACGCTTGCTGGTGAAAGCCAGAATTTTAGGGTTGAAGTGCAGAATTTTTTCACGCAATTGGCTAGGCCCGAAATCCGATTTTTTCAATGAACTGTCTGCACCATATACCTGCTTGGCGAGATCAGTCAGCCCCAATTTATATTGAGTGATGCCCTGGAAATCTTTCGGTGAAACCTGATGCGGCGTTAAACCCACTTCAAACAAGGTACGCCAAAATGCATTGCCCGCATTGGCGTAATAGGCGCCGCGCTGGGCGGATACCGTGCCGGGGGCTGTACCGCAGAAAACAATGTTCAGATTGGCTTGAAGCAGGTCGGGGAGGATTGGCATTGTTGTAATACAAACTGCGATTTACACTGCCCTGTGAACAAGGTATTCACTTTGCACAAATCCAAACGGATAAGCCTTGGTGCTTTTGTGTTTCAACTTTACATCTGACGATAACTTGCCAAATAACGGTTTTCCCTTGCCCAGCAACACTGGAATGGTAGTCACCGTGATGCTGTTGACCAAACCTTCAGCCAAGAAACTTTGAATGGTTTGCCCACCATCCAGGTACACCTTTTTAACACCCTGCTGGCTAAGCCTTTCGATAAGCACTGCAGGACGCTCACTGCTAACTGACACGCTGGAAGGTACGCTGGCCGGTAACTCAATTCCCTTTCGGCTCACCACCACCGGGGTTGAACCATAGGGCCAAGGCGTGAAGGTCAGCACTTGTTCAAAGGTATTTCGGCCCATCACCAACACATCCACATCGGCCATGAATTGACCATAACCACAATCTTCATCAGGTGGTACCACTTGATTGGCCTCATTCAACCAGTCGATGCTGCCGTCTTCGCGGGCAATAAAACCATCCAGGCTGGTTGCAATAAAAACTGCACATTGAATTGTCACAGACTATCCTTCACCAAACGAATATCGACTTCACGTTCCACATACTTCCATTCTTCCGAGGTGCGTAATTTTACGAGCAATTCATCAAACGCATCGGTGTGCTCGGGTGCGAATTCAAACCAGGTTAAAAAGTCAAAGGGCTCGCCAAGATCGCGCGAGTGGTGCAATTGCCGGGCAATTTCAGGCAAGTAGGCCAAGCCAATTTCCGTGTGGTGGGACTGTGCCTCGAATATTGCCCGACGTTCGTCTTGCGACAAAGCCCACCACTGCGCATTTTTCTTGATTGGAATCAGTGCAGCGCAAGTCGAGGCTGGGCGGCTCAATCCCTCTTGCTTTGCGCGCAGCTGATTGATTTCATGACGCTCGGCATAGCGCACATTGCTGGTAAAACCCTGAAGCATCCAGGTGCCGCGCTGGCTTAGCTGGCTTGCAGCAGTGTTTACCACATTCAGCCTTGGCACAGCCTCAATAGGCGCTCCCACAACGGTATCGCAACGGGTAACACGCCACTGGCCTTCTTGGCCACCAATGAAGGAGTAGTGATTGTTCATGTGGGGAATGGGGTATCGGTTTGAATCATCAATATCCCAGCTTGCCTCACACGGGTCAAGCGCCGAAATACAATTTTTCTTAACTATGATCTGGAATATCAGGCTCAACCAACTTGGCCAGTTGCTCCAGCGATTCTTGCCAGCCCAGATAGCACATTTCAACAGGGATGACTGAGGGAATTCCTTCCTGAACAATCCGTAACTCGGTACCACAAGCCACAGTTTTGAGGTCAACAGTGACCACCATTTCACCAGGAAGGCTTTCGTCGTTAAAGCGATCCGTGTGGCGAATGCGTTGATTGGGTACAAGCTCAATGTAGTTCACTTCGAATGTATGACTACTGCCGGTGCTGAAGTTATTAAACGACATGCGGTAACCGCCACCCTCGCGAACGTCCATTTCATGGATAGTGCCCGTGAAGCCATAAGGTGGGCTCCAGTATTCCAACGCGCTTTTATCAGTGAAAGCCTTGTAAACCCGCTCTGCTGGCGCGCGCAATACCCTGTGCAACTTCACTGTACCTGTGTTGTTCGACATCGTGATCTCCTTGAAAGTTATGCCTACCGGGATAGTCGAACGAGACAACGCGAAATCGACAGTTGGAAAATAAATTTATTTAGCGTGTATCGAACTGCTTTCTCAAACTGATCACGGTGTTATCGCCCAATGCTTCGCAAACAAGGACATGGGAAAAAACATGTTTCTGTGGCCACTGCGCACGAGGCACTTCATCTTCGTAATAGAAATAGTCCCACAGTATTGCCGCCCAGCTGTTGCAGCGAATGGGCAATTGATCAATCACACCCTCTTTTGGCATCGGGCATGAACCGGGCGGCGTGTCTTCAATTTCGTACGCCGAATCGTTGAAATAGGCTGGCTCACAATCGAGAAGCAAACCTTGAACTACCGCCAAGAAGCCATAGTCGGTTTGTTCAGTAATCTGCCCGTCCATTTGGAGAATCAGATTCTCAAAGTCTGCTTGTCTGTCTGCGGGAAAGGTTAGATCTATGTCATCGTGCTCGCGCGTAATTCGACCCAAACGGGCATCAATTGCCCAGCCACCGCCTATCCACAACGGCAAGTCAAGAGCGTCTGCCGCCGTGAAAATTGTTTTGATGAGAGGAATGTGCAGGTGATTCACTTCGTTTGGCCTTTTTTCCAATCGACGGTCAGAATACCCAATACGCTTGGCCATTGGGGGAGGCCAGCACAAGGAACAAAGCGACATTCAGAAATACCGTTAACCAGAAAACAAACCGAAACGGAGCCTTGTTCGACTTGTGCCTGAGCCTATGTTGACCCACAAGTGCGCCGGGCCAACCACCCAACAAGGACAACCAGTGCAAGGTGCTTTCAGAGGTACGCCACTTTCCCTTCCTGGCTGCTGATTTATCCATGGCATAAGCGATGTAAGTCAAAACGCTAACAACCACGTAAATCAGGGCCAGCAGCAGCGGCTGATTCCAAAGCAGGCTCACCACACCAAACAAAAAAACGAAGGCAGGAATCGCCAAAAACGACCATGTTCCCCACTGCGCGGGAACCTCATTGTTGGCGATTTTTGAATGCCGTTGCATGAACAAATACCTCGATTTAAGCTTGATTGTCGTGATTCAAACCTTCGCCTTCACCCGAATTTCCAAAGCCCTGGCATCGCCCTTCTTGGCATGGTAGCGAACTGCATGGCGTACCACCCATTTCAATTCAGAAGACGCACCCGCCTGCAGCCAACGTTCGCATGTAGAAAAAGCAATTTCCGGGTGGTCTTTGGCAATGTCGCCAAGGTGATTGGCCACACTGCGGCGCACATAAAGCGACTCGTCATTTTTCAAGTATTCGAGTATGGGCAAAGTGGGTTGGGGATTGGCCACAAACGACTGGATCCGTTTTCCCCACGGCAGCTTGGGGCGAGTGCCCTCACTACACAATCGCCTCACATGCGGGTTGGGGTCACTTAACCACTGGGTAACTTGTGCCAGGGTGCGTTCTTGTTGGTCAATAAGAAAAGGTCGAATGGCAAATTCAGCGGTGAAACGCATGGTGAGTTCACGCAACGCTTGCATGGACACATCGAATGGATCTTCGCCACCATTGTAACTTGGGTCCAAACCGAAATCGGCAATGAAAAAACTGTGTGGCATGTAGAAAAACCCTGCTAAGCCCAAGGACCCTACTTCGGTTTCTGCCGGGGTGAAGGAGTCGATCAGAATGGACACCGCTTGCTTGTAATTGCCGGGTAAAAATTCGCGCAACGATTTGGCAATGTGTTGCGCGCGCTGCATCAGCTCAAGTGGTTCAAGATCGGTCAACGCATGCTGGCAAAATGTTTTCGCCGGAAATGTCTTGTGCACATACAGAATGTTCTGCGCCAGGCACTCGATCGATTCTCGGTTCATCAACACCTTGAGCGGCGTGCCTTTTTGAATCGCGTTGGGCGCCAGCGGAACCGTGGGGGGACGTGGCGGCATCAGCTTTCAGATTCGAGAAGTGTTTTCAAAGTGTGCAAGTCATGTGCTACCGCTTGGGCGTCTTCCTCGAATTGCTGCTGCGACATACCCGGTTGCTGAAACAAAGTGAAGGTCAATTCGCTGCCCTCACCATTGAGCACCACTCGCATGGGGTTGTGCACCACCACGCCCGACTCAAGCTGCACATCGTGATCCAGCACACCGAAGTTGTTGGCTGGCGCGAATGTGATTCTCACTTTGCCGAATGGGGCTTCAGCCACCCAGGCATCACCTTGTTTTGTTACTTCAGTGCGGGCCAGGCCTGCCGCCCAAGAGGGAAGGTTTTCGGGGTTTGAGGCGAAAGCGTATACATCAGGCGGGGTGCGATTGATGAATGTGGTGATGTGTAGGGTGTTGAGCATTTCATTAACTTACACGAATGATTTGCTCAATGATACAAAGAATGGCGCGGCTGGCGGGGATCGAACCTTCGGAGGCCAAGGGGAAAAGATGTATCTCATACAACTTACATTCACTCTAAACGACGTTAATTCGCGCTTTTCAAGACGATGTGCATTTCTATACTTTGTTGCTTTCACACACAAACTGTGAGATAACACCATTTAACGTCTCGGTACTATTTCGCTATTTTTGTGGTTTTTGGAGTCTCGGCCCACTTTGCGGCACATCCGTAGGCGACTGAATTTTGTTCGTCACAGACTTTTCAAAGTCACTGCGAGACCACAATGAGCAGCAAAACCGACCAAACCACACCCAGCTTATTCAGTGACTACATCGTCTATGTCGACGAAAGTGGTGACCATGGCATGCAAAATTTGGATCCAAACTATCCAATTTTCGTCCTTGCCTTTTGCATATTTCACAAAAGGCATTACGCCAATCGCGTTGTTTCCGCACTGCACCAATTCAAGTTCCAGCACTTCGGTCATGACTTGGTTGTACTACATGAACACGACATCAGAAAAGAAAAAGGCGCATTCACCTTCAAAAGCAAGCTGCAAAAAACCAAATTCCTGGACGAACTGAGTCAACTAATCAAAACCCACAACTTTATTCTGGCTAGTTGTGTCATCGACAAATCAAAACTCAAAGGCTCGCCTGACCAAAACGAGAACCCCTATCATTTAGCACTAGGCTTTTGTTTGGAAACACTCTATGAGTTCCTGCAGGAGAAGAGTCAGCACAAGCAACTCACCCACGTAGTCTTTGAATGTCGAGGTAAAAAAGAAGACGACGAGTTAGAGCTTGAGTTTCGTCGGATGACCGATGGAGCAAATCGCGTTGGAATCAACTTCCCTTTTGAGATTATTTTTGCGGATAAAAAGGTGGATTCCCCTGGCCTGCAACTGGCTGACCTCGTCGCTAGGCCGATTGGCCTTAACATTCTGCGCCCCGATCAACCAAACAGTGCTTTTGAAATCTTGAAGGAGAAGTTTTATTGCTCTGGAGGTCGAAAAAACGTCGGGCAAGGATATGAAAATTGGGGCTTAAAAGTTTATCCGCCCCAAAAAAGCGAAAAGCCCCGATGAAACCCACCGAGGCTATAGCGCCGACCGGGAGCCCCCAATCCACTTGCTCGAAGTGTAAGCGATATAGCTTGTTCAAATCAAGTCTTCTCGGTGCAATCGTAACGATATTTGCAACGATGTTGTCAAGCTGGGACACCGCCATATGAAAAATATCCCCAACTGGAATCCAAATCTAATCCAAGACTGTGGCCAGTTTGAGGATGCGCTTGCAGCGGTAACCGACAAAATAGACCTTCCCGCTCACTTTGTAACCAATTTAAGACGAAGCTGGGCAATCGGGGAAGATCTACGTCTTCATAACGGGCTACGTAATCATAAGGTTGAGTCGGAAATTACTATCCCTTTTGCGGGAGGGGGCTTTCTCCATTACTGCCTTGGCTGGCTATGCACTACGCACTACAGGGAAACTTTACAAGCATGGTCGCACCAAGATGATTTCTACAGAAACCTCCACCATCTGATCCATATAATCCGAAGCTACGATGCTTACGGAGCATGTGATCAGCAATTACAAACTATCAATACAAAACGACCGATTTTCAGAGCTCAGCAAATTTCACGCGGTGAATACCCAATTGTTGAGCTGCTTTTTCAAAGTTGGCAGCAGCATCCCAATTTCGGCTATACACAAACCGCTTTGCTAATATTAAAGCAGTTGTTTGAATGCTATTGTTTCACCCATGGAAGCGTGATATTTCGCATGCCCCATCTTAAATTTCTCAATGAGATACGCCAAACTTTTGCGCCAGTAAACGAAAACCAAAACCGTGATTTTCTGATCCATCTGTTTCAACGCTTCGACAAGCCATCGAAAAGTGAAAAAGTATTCAAGGAAAAGTTAGAAACTGAACTTCGTCTATCGAGATCAACGACTGTTCTTCCAAACGATAACGAAACGAAATATCAGAGGAATATTCAGAAGAGTTTCTTGAATTTCTTTTCTCCGTCTGAAAAACCTGTTCTTTACTTTGGTCCAGACTCTCTTTCAGGGATCCAGTCTTTGAAATTGAACAGGTACAAAATAAACGATGATGATGGCAAGGAAGTCCGGAGGTTAAAAGCGCTTTTTAAACAGAACTTCAGTAATGCGCAACCAGACGACCACACTGGTTCAAACATTGACGGTCATACCAAGGGACAACAAAACAACAATCAGGACGCCCCTGAGCTAGAGGCAAAAGCCATTGGGCAAGTACTGCTTGATTTCAACCTTTCGACCTATTTCCCGACCAACCCACACTTGCCGCTTCAGGCTGAACATATCAGTGCCTACGCAACTTTGGAGGCGGGCAACACCAGCGAAATCACCAATGACACTTTAGCAGACGTGTTAATTTGGATCGGATATCAAATCGGTGCCAACCTTGAAGGTGCGCTAGCACTCAGAGTCCATCATCTGCCAGAACCGGAGTTTGGATTCATGGAGGATTTTTCCGCGATATGGAGACTTCGTCCATCACTTCAACATATCGGCAAAACGACTTTTCTTCATTCAGCTCTTTTGCCGTCCGAAAGGATAGAGCGGAGATCTCTACCCACCAAACTCCAAAACTTTCTAAAGGACCAATGGAATATTCAAACCCATGAGAGCCTCTACGACCTGGCGATTGATAGAAAGTTCGATCCTGAGAAAATTGATCAGGTAAAAGTACATTTCGGGTTTGAATCGAATGCCTGGCTGCAAAGCAGCCGACGACTGATGCTCCTTGCACAAGGGCATCCAGAATCGGCAGCAATGTTGATACAAAAAAACGCTCGATCAGAGCTTCCTTCGAAATGCGCCTACTATTCCGTAATCCACAAAGAGAAAAACGTCGCGGGCTCCCCTTACGCTTTTGATCTTGAGAAATTTAGAGCCGATGTAGCTATCATGGTTAGCCAATTAAAGCATGCCATAAACAGCAAATCACTTTGCATGTCTTGGAATGCTTGGGTTACCTACTTGATCTTCCGGATCTATCTAACAACGGGCGGGCGACCCGTTAAAGATGCATATTGCGATCTTGATTTATTCACAGACACTTTTGATCTCACGATTGTTGATGACAAAGATGTTTTACTAAGGGAGCCAAGACGTGTGGTACCACTTTGTAAATCGCTCGCTGATGAAATTGGCATCTCCTATCGAAATGCTCTTAAACGCCTCGCCAATCTACTTCGAACCAACACGCCTAAGCTTTCGAAACAAATCGAATCGCTTCTCGTCACGCCAAGCCTTTCAAACACTCAAGGTATCCCATTTTTCTTTTTCCTGACAGAAAACGGTATTGAAGGTATTTCTGCGGATATAACACTCCTTGAAAATTTCGATACCTTACAGGCCAATTTCTTGCGTCACTTTGTCAGTAACCACTGCGAGATCACCGATAGAGACATTGTGGATGGACTATTAGGCCATGAAAACGACAAGATTCCAGTTTACGGCGCATCAAGCCTAAGAACAATGAATAAGGATCACCAACGAGTTCGTGACTTTGCAGATAGGATCTTAAAGTTCCTAAATATTAGTGAATCCATTGATTTTGAATTCAGTAGCAAAGACGTTGATGTGTGGGGGCAGTCGATACCCAAACGCTTTGGCTTGCAATTGCGAAGGACTGAACATAAAGCATTACACAAGTCAGTTTCAGCGAGGGCCTACCAAGATGCGGAATCAATTATTGAAGGCTTGCGACCTGAACAGAAAGCACAAGATCGAATTGACAAAGCACTCAAACAAGCCCAATTGGAGCTAAGCAACCGGATTCATTTTGATATCTATTTTTACAAGTTCACTCGGTTTCTTCGAAAGTTAGCACCAGGCCTTGACATGAAATTCTTCTCGCGTGTTGGCCGTACCGTCAACGAGAGAGTGCCAATCGACTTTTGTCGAAAATATTCGGAATACCGGGCGTCTCACCCAGGCATCATGGAGATCCTCCAATCCAACACCCAGGCGAAACAAAAGGTCAATCTTGAATTTCTGTTCGCACTCTCTTTAATCAAGCTAAATGGCATTACCTGTAAAATAGCAATTCAGCAGGTTCTAAAAGGAAATTACCTGCTTGGAACAGTATCCGATAAAACATTTATTGACATTCATTTTGTCGATACGCAGCCCCATCCGCTCACTCCGGTCAGACGGCACGAGCTTCATCGCCTGTCAATTCACTATTATGAACGGCTGGTCAATCAACTAAGCTTTCGCCAGAGCAGCAATAATTTGGAAAAACTAGGGCGTGACCTGCAGGCTAAAATAAATCGCCTCGGAGTCAGTGGATCATCGCTTAACACCAAAAAAGACCTACTTTATTATTTCGCTGAAATTGAGCAATCCTACCAACTATACGAATTACCCGGTTGTTTGTCCGCGATTGCCTCAGGCGACACCAAGCATCGCAGCTCAAATTATCTAAGCTTTCAACAACTCACTGATCCTGACACAGATCACGTGGCAAGTAACGCTCGACTAGCGCCCGCAACTAAGTATCTCTCGCATGAAGTTATAGCGACCGATGCGATTGCATATCCCGATCCCGGTAACAAAGACCCTAATCCATCCCAAGCGACCGCTACAAGCTCATTTGTTAGCGCTACAGGACTCGAAATTAAGGATAACTTTTCTGGGGGCACCCATGACCAAGCCATCGAGGAGAGCTCCACCTCGGACACTTTAACTGACTTCCATGAACAAGGGCTATTGTGTAAATCTGTCGCAAGCCATATTGAAGCAATCATGGATGACGCCCTTGGCGCGATGCTAAGACTAAGTACAGAAATTGCAGCGAGACCCTCTCTGTGTAAATCGGCACTTTTAAGCTATGCCAAAGATATAGAGAGTAGAAGACCCTCTGGACGAAAAAGTTTGGCTAAAAGCACCAAGCTCAATTACTACGGAAGAATTGGGAATCTTTTTAAAGAGACCAACCTCGAGCAGGAAATCGATGATGAACAACTCGATGAGGCAATTGAAACCATTAACGGCTACCTACTGGACAGACAACAGATCCTGCAATCTGCTAAAGACGATCTGCGTCAAATTAGGGACCTATTCTCCAAACTAGCAGAACTGAATCCTTTGATGTCCGTGAAGTTCGACAGTATTGGTGCGGTTTATAACCCAGCCACACATCTCTTTTCTCAGAAAGAACTAAATCTGATCTTTAAAAAAATTCAAGAAACCCAGCCCGAAGCGGTTCAAGCAATTTTTGTTCTTCTTCGTCGTTTTGGTCTGAGGAAAACTGAGTCTCTCTTTCTAAAGCCCGTCAATCTGCAGCTTCTAGATACTACCCCGCTGCTCAGGGTGGTGGGCGATTCTGTTTTTAGACCCAAATTTCCTGCTTCCAATCGCTATGTGTTATCTCAAACTAAAATTACAAGTGAGGAGAAAGGGATCCTTCAAAGAATAAAGCACCGAGCAATCACAGCGAAAGCAAGTTACCTTGGCGATTTGATTCAGTCCTCTGCGCGCGAGATTAGTTTGCGTCTAAACCAAATCATTCGAAATGTTACTTTCAGAGGGAGTATTCACACCCTGCGACATACCTTTGCTGACGAGCTGACATATGGACTTTTTGAGAGTGCAATTTGCTGCAATCCTGACAATCCGTTAACCGGCGAAAGATTGATTCATACAACACCCGAAAACGTGAATCGCAAAACACTATTTGTCGCGAGCAGAATTCTCGGGCATGCAGGAACAACCACGCTACTAGAAACCTATTCACATCGCGGGTTTGAGGTTATCGACTCCTTGTACAACAGTCAATTTTGTGAAGGCGCGCTCGGGAACACTGATACTCAAAGCGAAAGTTTCGCCTTCTCATTGGCTTCAAGATACGGCCTTAAAGGTTCAGCTCATCAACTCGATGAGTCAATAAATCTGCGTACTTTTAACGTCAAAGACTACATTCTCGGATCACTTGATTACCTCAACCAATCTAGCAATACGATAAATCCTTGTTCCACTGCCAACCCGAAAATCGCAAGCCGGCTCTATCATCTTGAAAATATATTTAGATCATTTCCGCCTAACCTACGCCCTGCCCGCTTCGCTCACACGAAAACGAACGGCATTTTCCTGAGCCGAGCCTTCTACGAACGCCTTGAAAAACAATTACCTGATAATGCAGATACTGCTGACTTGATTCACCGAGTGCAGGCAACACCTGCAAAAACATCAGAAATATTGGCTCTTAAACGAATTCCATTTGAACTCAACTCTAACTTTGATCCACTCGGTAACTTCACTGAGGATGCTCATTATGTGATCCGCGAATCGATGAAAGAAAAGGATCTTGTGAATCTCATCCACATTTTAGACCTGCTTCAGTTCCTCGGATTCGACTCCAAAGATTTGTTCTTTTGGTCAAATTCTTACAGTCAAAAATGCGATATTCGGAATGTCTTGACAGATCTTGGACTGAGCACTCGATTCAGCTTATCAGTTGGTCCTGTGCGTCAAACAGTCAAGTTCAATATTGATCTAGAGACAGTGTGGGTCATTGGTGTCAAACGTCAAAAGAAAGACGTGCCTTTTTCGAATACCGAATTTTTCTGGATTGGATTGATTGTACATCTGTTAGCAGGAGGCTACTAAATGACTTTCTATGTAGTTCATAAACTTAAGGTGAAAAATCCGCAATCACTAACAGAGGGCCAGGTATCTGAAAGTGCTAGATTATTCAAAACTACAAAAGCAAATCTTTTCCACAGAATTGCAGCCACTTACAGAGATCAAATTGATAGGTCAATTGAAGTCGGCGACTTGGTTAGTGACTCAGAAAGTGAACTCCGTTATTGGCAACTCGTCTTTGACATTTCATCGACAAAAGAAAATGAGGAAGCAATTTTCGAACGGCTGGATTGGATTGATAATCACATCGTCGATATCGTATCAAGCCTGCAAGGTGTCGTGTTCGAACCGAAGCTCAATAGCATTCACCGTGTAGGTAAGGACGACAACTCTAAACTTGATCATTTAGCCAAGGAACTAATCACACAGCAGGTTCACGAATTTGTTGTCGAACGTCTTGTCGAACACAACCAAATCAAGCTGACTAAGTTTTCTGGCTTGGGCCCAAACTCCGACGTTACAATACACCTCGCAGAACAAGTTAGCGGACTCCAGGACACGACTCGCATTTATAAATTTAAAGGTCGAATCACAAGTTATGATATGAGTCAAAAAACAATCAAGGCATTGCGTAGTGAATCTTCAGATTATCAATCCAAAGAACAGGAACAGCCACTAGATATCAAATTTAACAAAGATGTTGGCCCTGACGATTTATCAGATGAGCGAATGGAAACAACTCGTTCTGGAACTAATCTACAGGCAATGCGAAAACCGCGCGAAGAGACTTTTTACATTAATCCAAGTGACTTCGTGAATGTCGATCATCAGGCCAAATACATGCCGTGGGAAAGAAGATTTAATATGGAAATCGAGTTCCACTATCAGATGCTGGAAAGTCGCAAACAGATATGCCTCAGAATGGACGATGCCTATATGGGCCTGTAAATAAATTTGTGTAAGTGCATTCGGCCAATTAACCTCTTTCGAGGAAATGGACGAATTCACCAGAATACGCACTTGTGGTGATGTCTAAAATCGCCAATTGTATTTATGGCTGCGCATAAGACTAGCCATACCCGCTGGCATGTGTACGAACATATTGGTTTTATCGCTAGGCCCTGCCTCGAATACCAATACCGTGAACTTGCCATTTTCGCTCAACCTATTGGCCAAAACACTTCCGGAGGAGCCAGCTCCCACGCCTATAAAATCATATTGGGCTTGACTGTCCACTAATTTGCTCCTCACAACTGCAATTTGATCAATCTCTGAATTAGTTCCGCCTGCATTCTGGCAACATGATTTTAAGCATCGCATCACGAACTAGCTCAGTTTGTTCCATAGGCAAAAAATGCGTAGTTCCAGCCAGAACCCTCACTTCGGCTGAGGGCAATATCTTTCCAAGACGTCTTTGCGCTAATGATGAGAAAGTTGAAGCGCGCTCCGCAGCTATTGCAACAACAGGACACTTCAACTGACGAATGCCAGGCCACGGGTTATGCTCGGTTTGAGCGAATGTGGAGCTCTCCCACAACGGCGAGCATGCAAGACGAAGACGATCTCCATCCTGTATAAAGGCATGTTGGACATAAGCCTCTAACCAAGACTCGGGCCAAGTCTTGAAGCCACCTCGACCACGATAGTTTTCCAGAGCTGAGACATAAGAATCGAACACATTCCGTCGGCGTGCGGCTCCAGCGGCCAACGACAACCGGTGTGATCGACGCAACAGCTTGGACAACCACAACATTCGGCTTTGCCATGAATCCATTATCACCGGCTCTAAAAGTATCAATCCCAACACTTTGTCTGGCTGGCGAGCAGCCGCCATAATGCTTGATGTAGCACCGATTGAATGACCTCCAAGCCAAACTGGTTCATCCAACTTTGCCAACAACGCGGTTAGATCTTGATAGTAGGTCTCCCAACCGCGAAATGTAGAAGCAACGGCTGCATCAGAACTTGCTCCATGTCCACGCATATCCCAAGCTATGATGTTGCACTCAACGGACAGTTCATCAAGAAGTGGCTTATAAAGACGACCATGGAAACCAGTCGCGTGTGCCCAGTGAAGCATGGGGCGTCCGTCAGACTGAGGCCACCGCCACAAGGTAATCTCTCGACCATCAGCGGCGAGAAATCCGTCTCGTTCGACAGAACATGATTTATTTGTTACCAATACCATCTTGATTCTTCCCGGAAGTAGAGAACAGCAACTGAACAACTCCGTTTGCGATCGGTGCAGTCCTTTCACTCTGCCAACAGCTCACCCTCACCAAACTGGTACGCCGACCTTGACGCACAATCTCCGCGTTCGCGAAAGTAATTTGCGCCGTGGCTGAGCGAAGGTAGTGGATGTTGCTTCCCAGAATACGGGGGCTGCGTAGTTGCGTATCTTCTCTTTGGGCAGCGATACGCGCTGTAATCTCAATCAAGGCTCCGATTACACCGCCGTGTAGTGCTGGCAACATGAAATTACCAATAAAAGCGTCACGGTAAGGCAGTTGAACAAATATCGCCTCATTGTGTTGTTGAACCTCGAGTCCTAAATGCCGTGAGTATGGAATACTATCAAGTAAGGTCTGCCAAGCGTCATACTCGCTCTTTCCATCAAATGGGGTGGGACGAGGATGAGCAGGATCGACAGTACGACTCATGCTCTTCCCCTTGAAGCCTCAGCCACTTGGAAGCGTTGGCCTTGGGTATTTCTTATAAATGTGGCACTACCTGTTGCTAGCGGCACATCATCACCTTCACAGAAGATTTCACAATAGATGAAGGCTACGTCGTCCATAAGATGGCGACAAGTGGCCACCGCCAACAATGAATGACTATCAACAGCGGGTCTTAGGTAATCCATATGCAAACTCAACGTAGCTATAGGAGTTAGCTCCTGTGCCTCAGCGAATACCGCAAGACCGCTGGCCGAGTCAGCTAGTGAATACAAAATACTCGTGCTTACTTCCCTTTTTTCGGAATCGGCGAACATCCATGCCTGTGGGGTTAGACGCATACACACCTTACTGCCATTCACAAAGACTACCTGCATACCTAGATCGCTGTTGTGAGGGACCTGCTCGGTAAAACGCCGCGCAGTCTCTACGGCACCACATTGGTGAACTTTGTTTGGCTCAGTCATCAGATTTGATCGCTCATTAACATTTGGGATTGGCATAAAAAAGACCAAAAGCAATTATTGCCATTGATAGTAATCGCCTAAAAGTTTACACACATCTTAATTTTGGTTGGTGAACCAACTAAAGTCAAGAATATGTTCAAGCGGAAGGGCAACGACTTACACAATGGAATATTATTTGTGTGTAGATTCGGTCCATTTTGACAATGATGAGAAATACAATGTCCCCACTTAGGAGATGTACAAACTATGGTTCAAAAACCGCCCATACCCGATAGTAAACTGGATGATCAGGGCAATGTTTTGTCAAATGCAGCACGACTTTTTCGCGAAAAGGGATTTGAGAAAACCTCACTTAAGGAAATCGCTGAAGCTTGCAATATGCTGCCAGGCAGCCTTTATTATCGATACAACACCAAGGAGGCACTTCTTGTTGAACTGATGCGCCGTGGAATTTACCTGGTAACAGAAGAGGTAGAATTGGCCTATGCCAGTTCGAATGACCCAGTCGAGAAGTTGCGTCTTTGCATCAATGCACATCTTCGAGCTCTGCTGGGTGATTCCGACATGGTCTATGTGCTGCTGTTTGAATGGCGAGCCTTGAGTCCAGAGGCACGGAAGGAAATCATAAAACTGCGTGACCAGTACGAGTCTCTTTGGATAGATATTCTCGAAACAATGATCAGCCAGAGAGTTATTCAGAAAGACGTGGATAGTCGTCTTCTTCGACTGATTGGCCTTGGTGCCCTCAACTGGGTTGCAACATGGTTTGATCCAAATGGCTCCCATACACCGAACGACATTGGCAATTTCGTCTGGCAAGCTATTATCAAAGGTTTGATCAATCAAAATGCTCAGGGCGAACACTTGCACCGGTTAAAGCAGCTCAATCAACCGTTGATTTAGATCATAAATCAACTAAATTGCATAGCCTGAGGTTTGGTATTTAGCCTGAACGTCTCTGGCGGTTGGTCAAACCAGCGCTTAAAAGCACGCCTGAAGTTGGCACTATCATGATAGTTCATCAACACAGCGATGTTCTCAATGGATAACCTGCTGTCGCACAGGTAGCTTGCAGCCTGTTGAGACATAATCTCATCTCGGATTTGCCGGAATCCGGTGTTTTCCTCTTTGAGTTTACGTGCCATGGTGCGCTTGCTCATGAATAGAGAAGCTGCCGCTTCATCTTCATTAAGGGTTCCGGGCGGACGGGACAACATCATCTTTTTAATTCTCGTCTGATAGCTAGGTTTGTGAGTCTGAAGTTGCGCGAGCATGGATTCACACTGCTGCAGAGCAAAGCGATAGCTTTCATGATTGGCAGAGGCGTTCGGCTCCAGACACAACGCCATCGGCAACCTGAGTTTTAAATGATCGCAATTAAAGAGAATCTGCCCCGACAAATAGTCGGAGTACAGCGCATGGTACTCGGGTGCCTGATGGGGGAAAAATATTTCAGCCTCATTTAGAGGTCGACCAATAATGAATTCACCAAACTCCAGAAGAACTTTAATTATCGTATCTGCCATGCAACGCTGTATGTCAGCATCAAGCGACATCCGAAAATGCAGTGTGCATTCGAGGTGAGTTTCAACTTGCTGCAAATTTAATTCAATGACGCTTACCCGCGTTGGCAGAAATATATGTATAGCCTGTAGCGCACTGAGTAAATTTGGGCTGCTTGAAGCGGCAAACCCCATAGCACCATGCGTCGCCGGCGTGAGGCGCTTGCCCAACATTAAACCAAATTCGGGCTGGCCAGACAACACCAACGCATTTCGCAAAATCAGAACTTGTTGAGTTGCCGAGAGCAAGCCATCCTCCCTCAGAAACTGTCTAACTCCGAGTCCCGTTCCACGTAACAGAACTGGTAGCTGTCTAGCCGTCAGATCCAGCTCACGGGCAATAAGTCGTGAGTAATTTGATGGGATATCGGCTGTAAGGTTTTGGGAAATATTCGCTTGCCGCGTCATCAGCGCCACCTATCAAGGATGAGAATAACTGCATTGTCTTGAAATGACCCGGTGCCGTCAAGAAATGACCTCGCCGTTGTGTTGACGGCAATTTACTATCACTAGCGATGATAGTTACTAGTAGGAGAAACGCAGTGGGCAAAATCATTTTTATTGAGCATAACAATACAACTCACGTTATCGAATTCAAGGCTGGATCATCATTGATGCAAATCGCAGTCGATAACGCCATTCCAGGAATCGATGGGGACTGTGGCGGGGAATGCGCCTGTGGCACTTGTCACATCATAGTCGCAGATGAATGGTTCGAAAAGATCGGTTCATTCGGTGATGGGGAAGAGCAGATGCTATCGATGACGCCAGAGCGGGCAAAAACCTCACGTTTGGGCTGCCAAGTTAAAACCACTGAAGCGATGGACGGCATGACCGTTCGACTCCCAGAATTTCAGATGTAAATATCGGAGAGCCCCATGTCAACACAATCCAAAACATTTGACCAAATTCAGACCAGAGTGATTAATGCCACCGCCAAGGTGATACCAATGCATTTGCAAATTCAGGGTCTGAAATTTTTGATGCGTGCCAAAAAGAAAACAATTGGCGCGCGCAGGCCCACGCCAAGCTTTGTTGAATACCCGCTGCCAGACGTAGGTACACTACGAATTGATGACATTGACGTGAGCAATCCGTTTTTGTACAGGCAAGGGCAATGGCGGGCCTATTTCAAGAGACTGCGTGATGAAGCCCCGGTGCACTTCCAGAAAAACAGTCCATTCGGTCCGTTCTGGTCGGTGACTCGCTATGAGGACATCCTGTTCGTCGATAAACACCATGACCTGTTTTCCGCCGAGCCGGTCATCATCCTTGGCGATCCCCCTGAAGGCCTCTCGGTGGAAATGTTCATCGCCATGGATCCACCAAAACACGATGCACAGCGGAGCTCCGTGCAAGGCGTAGTG
Organism: Limnobacter sp. MED105; assembly: GCF_000170915.1. GTDB lineage: Bacteria > Pseudomonadota > Gammaproteobacteria > Burkholderiales > Burkholderiaceae_B > Limnobacter. The sequence goes on along the minus strand of NZ_ABCT01000001.1, from coordinate 190,279 downwards.
GCTCCTCAGAACCTGAAAGAAATGGAGAGCCTAATCCGGTCTCGCACAGGGGATGTGCTCGACAGTCTTCCCGTGGGCCAACCCTTTGACTGGGTACCAACGGTATCAAAGGAGCTAACCGGACGCATGCTGGCCACGCTTTTGGATTTCCCTTACGACGAACGTGACAAACTAATTTACTGGTCAGACCTTTTAGCTGGTGCCGCATCAGCCACCGGTGGCGAGTTCACCGACGAGGAGGCCATGTTCGACGCTGCCGCCGACATGGCCCGCGATTTTTCACGACTTTGGCGAGATAAGCAGGCACGCCGCGCCGCAGGTGAGGCGCCAGGCTTTGATTTGATCAGCTTGTTGCAAAGCAGTGAGGATACTCGTGACTTGATTAACCGTCCGATGGAGTTTATTGGCAATCTGGCACTACTCATCGTCGGTGGTAATGACACTACCCGCAACTCCATGAGTGGAGGCTTACTAGCCATGAACCAGTTTCCGAAAGAGTTCAAGAAGCTCAAAGCAAACCCTGCGCTAATTCCAAACATGGTGTCGGAAATCATCCGCTGGCAAACACCTTTGGCCTATATGCGCCGAATCGCCAAGCAAGACGTTGAGCTTGGGGGACGGACTATCAAAAAAGGTGATCGAGTAGTGATGTGGTATGCATCGGGAAATCGGGACGAGCGCAAGTTTACGGATCCGGATCAATTCCTCATCGACCGTTCTGGCGCACGTAACCACCTGTCGTTCGGCTATGGCGTTCACCGATGCATGGGCAACCGTCTGGCCGAACTACAACTGCGTATCCTGTGGGAGGAATTACTCAAGCGCTTTGAAAACATAGAAGTTGTTGGTGAGCCCGAACGAGTGCAGTCGAACTTCGTGCGTGGCTATTCGGAGATGATGGTTAAATTGACCCCACTGCGATAATCTCTTTGACGCAGAATACAAGTTAATTCCTTTACAAGCAAACAGAGACGCCCGACCGCTGTTAGGGGGGCGCAATCATAATATTGTCCAGCTGGATAATCCGGTCTCAATAACGTGTTGGAGAGGGCGCTCATGACAACGAAAGAAAAAGAGACGACAGTTGTCGTTGGAGGTGGGCATGCAGCAGGCGCGCTACTGACCACATTAATCCAGAAAAAATACCCGCATAATATAGTACTGGTAGGAGATGAGCCCTACCCCCCATACCAGCGCCCACCTCTGTCGAAGAATTACCTGGCGGGTAGTGTTGACCGAGAGTCGCTGTACTTGAAACCATCGTCGGTATACGAGAACGCGGGCCACCAGCTTAAACTTGGCGTGCGCGTTGAGCAGATAAATCGGAGCAATAAAACCATTCTCTTGTCTGATCAGAGCACTCTGACATACGATCGACTCGTCCTGGCCACTGGGTCACGGGTGCGACGTCTGAAAGTACCCGGCGCGGACTTGAAGGGAATTCATTATCTGCACGATATCGCCGACACCGATGTCCTGCGTGATCAACTAAATCCGGGTAAACGGCTGGTGATCGTTGGTGGCGGCTACATCGGCCTAGAAGTGGCAGCAATCGCCATCAAGGCAGGCCTAGTCGTCACTGTGCTCGAATCCTCAGAACGCCTATTGCAACGTGTCACAGGACCAGAGATCTCAGAGTTCTTTTATTCAAAGCACCGCAGCGCGGGAGTGGATGTGCGGTTGACCACCACGGCTACCGAATTCGCAACTGACGGTCTCGGTCATGTGACTGGCGTAGTAGTGGCGAACGGGAATACCTTGCCAGCCGATATTGTGCTCGTCTCTGTAGGAGTAGTACCAGAAACCAAACTGGCAGAGTCCGCTGGACTGGCTTGTGATGACGGTATTTTAGTGGATGAACATACCCGCAGCAATGATCCCTCCATCCTGGCTATCGGCGACTGTACCCGCCACCGAAATCTTTTTTTCAAACAAATGCAACGGGTCGAATCGGTCGCCAACGCTGTCGAACAAGCCCGTACAGCGGCGGCTACCCTGATGGGAGAGGACAAACCGTACCACCACGTCCCATGGTTCTGGTCGAATCAATATGACCTTCGCCTGCAAATGGTGGGATTGTCACAGAACCATGATGAACGCGTCGTTCGCCGCGACATCGAGGGTGATGCATTTGCGGTTTTCTATATCAGGGAAGGTCGTCTAATTGCTGTTGACGCAGTCAACATGCCATTGGCTTTTATGGTCGGTAAGCGGCTCGTTTACGAGGGTAAGGACGTCAGTGCCGAGAAGTTGAGAGATCTGAACATCGCGTTAACTTCTTTAATCTGAAGTATGTAAGAGTTAGCTTCCTTCAAAGGTAAATCAAACGACTACTGCATAAGATTGGCGGAAAAAGACCCCTTTTTGTCCGACGCACCTCTTTGCAGAAAATGACCCCCTCCGCATAATAATTCTCATTTGGTCTATCGCCATTTCTCACATTATAAAAATCACTTGGAGGCGGACATGCTTCAATTTCTAAACAAAGGCTCAACCCACAAAGCCAATATAAACGGCAAACTCATTCATGTTGAAGCCGACGAAACGCTACTTCTAGCTGCTTTGCGTCAAAACGTCGAAATTCCCAATATTTGCAGAGTTGGAGGATGTGGTTCCTGCAAGTGTAAGCTCAAGGACGGCAGGGTTCAGGAGTTGACTGAGAGCGCGTACCTGCTCTCTGAGGAAGAGATTGCTGAAGGCTACATTTTGGCTTGTCAAAGTCGCTTGAAGTCGGACATTGAAGTGGAAATGGACGAGAGCGCCGCGATTACTTCTTCGCCAGTAGCGGGACGCATTGTGAAGCGCGAGTTCTTGACACACGACATAGCGAGAATTGACGTGCAACTTGATCAGCCAATCAATTACAAGGCCGGCCAATTCGCCGAGTTGACGCTGGATTCTGTCAAAAACGCACCTCGTAGTTATTCATTTTCAAATGCACCAGACAACCAAGGTCTGGCCAGCTTCACCATTCGCAGAGTGCCTAGTGGTCGGTTTTCAACTTATGTATTCGATAAGCTGGTCGAAGGGGAAATACTAACCGTACGAGGTCCCGGTGGAGACTTTTGGCTACGTGAGGGTGGAGAAAAGGTTGTATTTATCGCCGGTGGTAGTGGCCTGGCTCCAATACTTGGGATGCTTGAGGAGATGGAGCGCAAGGGTGATCGGCGCCCCGTTACGCTGTTGTTCGGTGCACGCACCGAACAAGATCTATACGAATTACATCGCCTTGACGCTTACACAAAGAATTGGCCTGGATTTCGGTTTGTTCCCATTCTTAGTGAAGATAATTCCAATCACAACTGGAATGGCTTGCGTGGCTTGGTAACGGACCATATTCGTAGGGAAGCTGCGGGTGCCACCCAAGCCTACTTATGTGGTCCGCCTCAAATGATTGATGCTGCAATTAAGGAATTAAAGGAGAACAAGCTTGCAGCACAAGGTATTTATGCAGATCGCTTCGTAGTTCGAGAGGTTATGAACACTGGCTTTTATGGAGCGGTTGGTTTGCCCTTGATTGAGAGAACTCCGGCGACCATTGGTGATTATCTGAAGTTCATGATGTTTCATTTGATGGGAGTAATCGCAGTCGTTGCATATTTGGCGGGTGGCGCTTGGATCACTGCGGGTTTTGCGAGTTTGTTGGGCTTTTATGTTCTAGGAGACATGTTGACGGGCGACGACACAGTGACACCCGAGTACCGCAAGCCCTGGATTTTGACCGTTCAATTGTGGTTAGCTTTGCCACTCCTTTTGTTGATTGGTTTTTGCTTTATGTGGACGATGTCGACAGGAGATCCACTTGGTCTAGGTGAATTTGTCATGGGTCTTACCAGTTACGACGTCTTTGCGGCGCGGGAGGCAACCTCGTCTGTACATCGCTATTTTTCAGGGATTATTTACTATGGCTATTTGATTGGAATCATGGGCACTGTGGTTGCTCATGAATTAACGCATCGGACATGGGATCCCGTTTCGTTGTGGGTTGGGCGTTGGCTTCTGGCGTTTAGTTACGATGCGGGCTTTGCCATTGAGCATGTGTACGGTCATCATCGTTATGTGTCAACTGAGCATGATCCAGCGACAGCACCACGTGGACGCAATGTATATCTTCACATAGTGCTCTCAACTATCAAGGGAAATATCAGTGCTGCAAAAATTGAAGCTGAACGCCTGAATAAAAAGGGACTCCCAGTAATGTCTTATCACAATGCGTACATTCGAGGCCTGCTCATGAGCGTGGTGTTGAATGTAGCTGCATTTTCGGTTGCGGGCTGGACAGGCGCACTATGTTTTAGCTTGGCCGCTTTATTTGGCAAATCCTTACTTGAAATCGTGAACTACATGGAGCATTACGGCATGGTGCGCTTACCTGAACAGCCTGTTCAGCCACGTCACTCCTGGAATACGAACCGTCGAATGACATCATGGGGCATGTTCAACCTGAGTCGTCATTCGCATCATCATGCACAAGGCGAAGTGCCCTACCAGAACTTGATGCCACTGCCTGATGCGCCTGTGATGATCGGCGGATACCTAACCACAATTTTTTTGACGCTTTGCCCGCCCCTTTGGCACAAGCTCATGACATCAAAACTAGTTGAGTGGGACCGACACTTTGCTTCCCCGGAGGAACAAATCTTGGCTCTTCGTGCCAATCAGCGAAGTGGAATTAAAGAGTTGGTCGACTATGACCCCCGCCAATGGTCTCTTGATTCGATCAAGTATTCGACTTGAGAGAAGCAACTAATTCTTAGTTTGGAGATTATTATGGAATTCGATTTTGTAATCGTGGGTGGAGGCTCATCCGGAGCAACTCTGGCAGCGCGCTTGAGCGAAGATTCGTCAGTAACAGTGTGCCTTCTTGAAGCTGGTGGTCGTGGAGACAATTCCTTGATTCGAACACCTGCTGCAATGGTTGCGATGGTTCCCGGGCACGGAAAACTGAACAACTGGGCTTTTAATACAGTGCCTCAGCCCGGTTTAAACGGGCGTATTGGCTATCAGCCTCGCGGCAAGGCGCTGGGGGGTTCTTCAGCGATTAATGCCATGTTATACATCCGAGGACAAAGACAGGATTACGATGGCTGGGCAAACCTGGGTTGTGATGGTTGGGACTGGGACAGTGTATTGCCTTACTTTAAAGATGCCGAAAACAACGAGCGAGGTGCTGATCCATTTCACGGGGCCAGCGGACCACTTCATGTGTCGGATCAGAACAGCCCACGACCGGTGACTCGCGCGTTTGTTGAAGCAGCAAAAGCCTGGGGACTACCAGAGCAGCAAGACTTCAATACCGGTGACAATGAGGGTACCGGGCTATACCAGGTAACACAATTTCATGACCCGAATAAGCACGGTGAACGTTGCTCAGCGGCCGCCGCTTACCTTCATCCCATAATGACCGAGCGTTCAAACCTAACGGTGCTTACAAACGCTCATGCCTGTCGCATTCTTTTGGAGAATCAGCGTGCAAAGGGTGTTTTTTATCGCCACAGCGGCAAGGAGTTTCTAGTTAAAGCCCGTCGCGAGGTGATCGTCTCTGCTGGTGCTTTTGGCTCCCCTCAACTCTTACAGTTATCCGGTGTTGGTAGACCACAAGACATCACCCCCTATGGCATTAGCATGGTGCACGAGTTAGCAGGTGTCGGGCAGAACATGCAGGATCATCTGGATTTCACACTGGCATTCAAATCCCTTGATACTGACAACTTTGGATTGGGTTTGGCAGGCGCGCTGGGATTATTCAAGCACCTTACTTCGTGGCGTCGAAATGGCACCGGTATGCTGTCCTCGCCTTTTGCGGAAGGAGCTGCATTTCTGAAATCATCGAAGTCAATTGATCGTGCAGATTTACAATTGCACTTTGTAATTTCTATAGTGGAGGACCACGCGCGCAAACTACATTCAGGCTACGGCTTTTCTTGCCATGTGTGCGCGCTTCGTCCCTATTCTCGAGGAGAAGTTTTCTTGCAATCTGCGGATCCTTTGGATGATCCAGGGATCGATCCAAAGTTCCTATCGGATCACAGGGATCTGGAAACTTTGATCAAGGGAGCAAAAATCACCCGTGAAATTTTGATGCAAAAACCATTAGAGAACTACCGACATAAAGAACTTTTCGACGTGCATGAAGGCATGAGCGATTCTCAGTGGGAATCAAAAATACGCGCTAGAGCCGACACCATCTATCACCCTGTAGGAACTTGCAAAATGGGAACCGACACAATGTCGGTTGTGGATGCGCAACTACGTGTGCATGGGCTGCAGGGACTAAGAGTGGTAGACGCGAGCGTGATGCCCACCTTGGTTTCTGGCAATACAAATGCACCCTCAATCATGATTGCCGAAAAAGCGGCTGATATGATCCTCGGTAAGAATCGAATCACCAAAACAAGTACAAGCCCTCAGATTAATGAGAAGGAGATGAGTTATGTCTGAGTCGTTAGGTAATTTATCGATAGAGCAGATGTCCGTTCAAAACCTTATACCTGGAGAGAAAACTGCTTCCGAAGAGACTCAACGCTGTGACGACGCTTTGTTGGTTCTCGATGGGAACAAACATGAATGGGCCCGTACCGACTGTACCGTTCGCATTTTCATTCTTCAAGAAATCAAGACTGCGCTTCTTCAACAATCTGAGGGCTGGGCTGAAATTGCAGCACGTCGCAAGCGTTTACCTGCAAGCTCTACATTGAAAGGGGAAGAATGGTTAGCAGGTCCGTTGCCAGTAATGGCCACTTGCAATGGCCTTATTGAAACACTCTCCAAAATGGAAAACAAGGCCTTTCTAGCGCAACTACCCTATCGCCGAGTCGCGAAAGGTCAACTTGCTTTGAAAGTATTCCCGCATACCCTTTGGGACAAACTTCTTTTATCAGGTGTGAAGGCAGAGGTTTGGATGCAGCGCGGCGTAAATGAAGTTTCGATTGAAGCTGCCTCAGCCTATGATCTACCAGCCGGTGAAAGATCTGGAAAACTGGCCTTGGTGTTAGGAGCAGGCAATGTGGCAGCGATCAGTCCATTGGACGCACTCCACAAACTCTTTGTTGAAAACGAGGTCGTGTTGCTTAAACTCAACCCGATCAATGATTATCTTTTTGATTATTTGCACGCTGCGTTCAAACCATTAATTGACCGCAATGCTCTTCGGATTGTGCGCGGCGGAAACCAACTGGGGGCGTATTTGGTAGAACATCCCTTAGTGGAGAGCATTCACATTACGGGCGCTGCCGCCACGCATGACCTGATCGTATGGGGTGAGGGGAAGGAGGCAGACAACAACAGGAAAAACGACAAACCGCGTAATACCCGGCGCATTACTTCCGAGCTAGGTGCAGTTTGCCCGACCATTGTGGTGCCTGGTTCATGGACAAAAGCGGACATTCGCTTTCAGGCTGAGCAGATTGCGACACAAAAAATGCAAAATTCCGGTTACAACTGCGTGGCCATGCAAACGCTCATAGTGCCAGAGGGGTGGGAAGGAACAGAGGTACTACTTCGTGAGTTAAAGTCCATCATGACATCCCACGGTGGACGTGAGCAATATTATCCTGGCAGTCAACAGCGCTGCGCTGATTTTCGAGCGCATGGTGGCATAGAGTCTTTTGATCAATTTGGAAGGCTGACCTTTTTGGTGGCCGACTTTGATCAGGGCGAATCTGAATGGCTGGCCAACAATGAAGTGTTTGCTCCTGCCTTCACAATCAAATTTTTGTCAGGTGAATGCCCCAAAAACTACCTGGCCTCAGCCATTGATTTCGCGAATGAAAAATTACACGGTACTTTAGGGGCGAACATCGTGATCCACCCTGCAACCATTAAAAAAATTGGACGTGAAAAATTTGAATCGCTTCTAGGCCAACTTCGTTATGGCACCATCGCGATTAATACATGGACTGGATTAGCCTTTCTTCTCAACGCCTGCCCTTGGGGTGCCTTTCCCGGTGCCAGTTTGAAAAAACCAGGATCGGGCATAGGTACGGTGCACAACACCTGGATGCTAGAGCGTACTGAAAAAACAGTTGTTCAAGCGCCTTGGCGTCCTTTTCCGAGGAATTTATTGTCTTTGAATTTTAGCCTATTACCTCGACCACCATGGTTTATAACAAACGGTAAACAACACATCCTTGGACGGTTATTAACCTATTTTTATTACCTTCCTTCGGTTTGGAAATTACCGGGAATTTTCATCAATGCGCTCAAAGGATAACCCCTACCCTATCCCGACTAATTTGGGAAACACGGTAATTCATTACATTCCACAGATCGCCGAACAACTGAACACCAAAGGACTTGACGTGTTTGGTTGGCTTGCGGGTGTTGGGCTTGATGTAACCTGTTTGACTAAACCCGGTTATGAAGTACCTGTTGCAGCCTATAGTGCATTGCTGGAACAGGCCATTGAGTTGACAGGCGACAGTGGGCTTGGCTTGAGATTGGGGTGTAACCTCGTACCGAGCGCGCATGGAAATGTTGGATTGGCCGCGTTGTCAGCAAATACCATACAGGAGTCAATGCAAATCGTGGAAAGGTACGTACCGTTGCGGACGTCATTACTGGCTATTCGATCTGAAACAGTCAACGATGAATTTCGAGTGGTGTTTGAACCGATACCAGGACTTGGAGAAATTGGCAATGTCGTTGCTGAAATTGCGTTGGGGACAGTCAAGAACATAATAGATGCAACAGTGGCTAGCAATAGTCCATGCCAAAGTATTCTATTTTCGATGTCTGAACCTTCGCATGCAGCCCTTTCCCGGGAATTGTTGGGTTGCGAAGTGCTTTACGGGCAATCGTGGACAGGCATCTCCCTCAATTATTCGGAAGTATTAAACCCGCTGAGTCATCGCGATGCGCTGGTTATGTCCGAAGCGCTATCAATTTGTCAGCGAGACCTGGAGCGCCTTGAATCGAACCATTCAATTGCAGCCCGTCTTGAACGGTTGTTATTGAAAAGTAAACAAGGAGAATTTCCAAATCAACATGTATGCGCTCAGACGCTGAATATGACTCCTCGTACATTTCACCGAAGGCTTCGGGAGAATGGAACCTCGTATCGAGATGTGTTAAACAAGGTACGTTGCCGCCTTGCTCATGAGTACCTGAAGATGATGCATTTGGGTGTAAAGGAAACAGCCTATCTATTGGGTTATGGCGATATCGCAAATTTTAGGAGGGCGTTTACCCGCTGGTATGGTTTTCCACCGTCCAAATTGTAGGAAGTCTGTCAACTTATCTGAACTCTTTTTGATTTGTAAAGCTAACATTTTAAGCAACAAGTTGCGGAGACTTCATTTTTGTTACTCAAGCAGGTCTCCCAAATCAATATCTTGGGCGGCAGAATTTGATTCGTCCCAGTAAGTTCCAATTGACGCTATCGGTGTACGTGTACCGATATTTGCTGACCAGTAGCGATCTGAAAGATTAATCATCGTGAGTGTGGATATGTCCTCGACCAAGCGATACTGCTTGCTCGGCTTAAAATTCTGCGCCGCTGCCCAACGTTTAGTAGCATCCCTGAAACGCTTTTCGTCCCCAGCCGCCTGCGCCGATATTGCGTACATCACGTGTGCCAATCGCACACCGCTTCGCTCGCCAATCAACATTGAGCGATTGAAACTGCCCCAGACGTCTTTGCCTTCTGCCCCGCCAGGCAGGATGTTCCAAACGACAGATCTTGCTGCGAGAGGGACCCCCCACCATTTGGTGTTGGAAACGCATTTCAAGGCCCGTTCAGACAATGGTGCTATATCAGTTGGAACGCCGACCATTTGCTGAGATGCGATGTCGTTGATCACTGCCTGCAGGCCTGCGACTGTCCCTAATATGAAGGTAAGTTCATCGTAATCACGCTCAAAATTTGGGCATGTTTTGCCGTATTCAAAATCATACTTCTCCTCCAAATGACTGCGCATAACCTTGAATGCCGAGAACTGTCGTCTTGCGGTGATCTCAAGAAGGCGCTTTTGTGCAATTCGGGCATCTTGTGCATCTGAAATTTGATTCGCGCGTGTGGCTCGCAGATAACGAAGTTCCTCATCAACAGAGCGCTTCTCAGAACACACTGCGGATGTGGTGTACAACAATGATTCCAATAACGCTGGGTCGCCATAGAACGCTCGCGTGGCACCTGATATTAGAGGAAAGCCGCTGGTGGCAAACTGGCAACCCATGTCTACATCGTTCAGTTCAAGAATAGGTGGCACAATTCGGTCTTCCACGATGCCAATAGCAAAGTTTGTGATGCCGCCCTGAATGCTGGAACAACCAGTCAATATTGCTGCAGTTCCAAAGACCAAGAGTTTTTTTGTCAGTTTTTGTATCACTATCATGTCGATGCCTGCCCTTTAGAATCGCTCGGTGATGCTTACACCAAAAAAGTCGATGTCAAGTTTGGTTGTACCCTGAAAATCGCCCCCCCTTACTTCAGCAGGGCTGACTTGCCCGTTGGCACCGGTTGCGCCTGGCTCCAGGTCAAATTTCATATATGAGAAATTCAGTGTGGTATCCCGTCGCAACTCAAGTTGTGCTCCTAAGCCAAAGTATTGTCTGTCTGAGTCGGGTAACAGTGTAATTCGTGTGTCATCATCAATTACGCTGTTCTCTACTGCGTAGCCAGCTTTTAAAACGAGGCGTTTGAATGCTTTATAATTAAGACCAACGCGATAGCTGTTGGCTGCTACATAATTTTGTTGAATCTCTTGAAGTACCCGCCCATTCGATTCCCGAACAAATTTAAGATTTGTCACCGAAAAGTCCTGACGCGTGTAGCTGGCCATTAGATCAAGTTTGGGGCTAGCATGATGAAAAATACTCAAGCGAAGCTCATCCGGCAACGTGATGTCTTGCTTGATTCGTTGCTCCGGAAGCAAGTCGCCAGCAGCCTGCGGTCCGTTCACACCGAGTAAAGGACCTGATACCCCGATCAGTCCTCCATTAAGGAACTCCCTGAACTCAGCACCCTCCGCTGTTTCCTGTATTTTCAGTTTGCCACGCATACCGGTGAATTCCGTTTTCGGTCGATAGGAAATACCAATTCGTGTATTGATCGTGGGTTCCCAAAGCGCGCCGGCTTGTGCATTGAATGCCCAACCGAACATTCGCAAACTTAAATCAGCTTCTTCAGGAATAGGCGGTGCCAGCCCAGCGGCATTCAACCCATCAAGAAGTGTTGACCCATTGTTCAACAGCCCATCAACGGCATCCCGATAGTTCAGTTTCAGCTTAAGGGATTGAAAGTATCGCTCATAAGATCCATTGGCGCCAATCGACAAAGTCGGAGTAAGTTTGTAGCCAAACCCAAGGTTTGCCCGGCTGACCTTAAAGTCAATATCGCGGCCTTGGTTGCGTCCCGGAAAATTTTCATCGTAGCGAACAATCAGTGCATGGGAGGCGGCCCCTCCGAAACCAACAACGAGTTTTTTAGTAATTGGAATTGCTACGAACAGGTTGGGCGCAAGGGCAGTTGAATCGTATCCACTTTTTCGATTGAATTCCTGCCCAGCGCTGCCTGTAGTGCCGCTGTTCGTTGGAGATCCATCCGGTGTTTGACCGGAGGTGTAAGAGGTGTTGATACCAACAAATGCAGCGCCAAGTACAACTTCCGCTCTTTTGAGTCTGGTCAATGCAGCAGGGTTCGCAAATAGAACAGATGCGTCACCTGCTTCGGCAGCCATCCCCGCATTGGCACTTCCCATAGAACTGATTGAGGTTGCATCAAATGCGGTTCCTCCCGCATATGCTTTGCTCGACAAAAAAGACAGAATTGGGGTTGCTGTCAATGCGCCTACAATTAGCATCTTGAAGTTTGGGCAGTACTGTATTTTTTTGTTCATGTTATATCCGTCGGGAAATGAGGTCGTATTGCATTTCACTGAGTGCAAGACATAAACCAGCTTTTCTATATCGCCAACAAGCGGCAGTCTCAAGATGCTTACAGAGACTGATTTGAGTGGCTTGGGTGGTTGAGACCAGGAGATAAAAAGGCCGATATGATCCTTTCTCGTCACATATCGGACTGGTCAACTATCAGAACGTTTTGCTGTCAGGTGTGCATTCTGAGTCCGCCCGATTCACACTGCACCGGATTTTCTTCATGATGCTCAAACCCTGCTTGTCGTATATGCCTTGCTCGACAATCGACCCCCTGCTTTCCCTCAACATGATGGTGTACTTAATCATGTTTTCAGGGGTCAGGTCACTCCATGTTTTCTCTGGAATTGTTTGCTCTGCTCGAAGAATCAATTTCAAAGCACGATCATACTGACCGCTCCAATACTTTCTTGACTCAAGTCCAAAGCCGACCGGAAACTTGCTGGTGTTGATCACCATCTGATAGCTCAAGATCACAATCGGAAAACGATTGATAGCACCTTTGGTGCCAATGCCTCGATAGAGTTCTAGCGGTTTATATGCGGCGGCTGGTGCTGCAATCATGTCAACAATGCCATTGTTGAACTTGCTGGCGAAGTTGGTGATATCTGCAGAAACTGGTTGAGCACCAATTTTCTGGATCATCACGGCCTGTGCCTTGTCATAGTCAAAAGCTGCAATTTTCTTGCCAGCAAGATCTTCAACGGTCTGGATTTTTCGATCGTTCAGCACTGGGTAAGCCGTCCCAAAAGGGATAATACCGGCGATCTCAAATTTTCCATTGATTGCGGTTTTTGTGGAGTTTGGTGAGGAAAATACCTGAATTGCGCGACGTACTACTTCGTAACTGGCGTTCATGTCCACCTTGCCGTCTTTGACGATTGAGGATGCGCCCAGTGAGTCAATAGATGTAGTGATGGCGTTGAATTGACGGGTACGGAAACCAGTCGCAAACACTGCATCACATTCACCCGCGATAAAGTCTTGAGTGGCAATTCGCTCATCCGTGTAAGCATGAATTTTGACGTTGCCGCCCCAAGCTTTAGAGGCAACTTCATAGTCTTTAGCCATGGCAAAAATATCACCCGCAGCACCTAAAAGATCATATACACATAATTTTTGATTACCCTGCTGTGCTTGGGCGGATAAGCTGAATGAGCTTGCGAGCAGAAATGCCCAAAGTTTTTTGCGGCCAACGCGGGTAGTAAATTTCATCGTTATTGTCTCCATATGGTTTTAATATTTCATTTGATTATTACATTGGTAAAAACATATACTCTTGACCATTGAAGACTATTTTTTGACCTTTGGAGACAAATGAGTCTTTTACTTAGATCGACGGTCATGTTGGGATTTCTTGAGGTATTGAGCAGTAGTGGTAGTGATGCTCGCGAAATTGCTTCGCGGTTTGGTCTGGACCTAGACCTTGCGAATCAAGACAACGAGTTCGTCCCGATAGATGACTTTGTCAAGATGCTCGAATACGCCGCCAGAGCGAAGAATCTTCCCTGTCTCGGTTTAAGCATGTCTCCGTATCACGACATCAGCATCCTAGGCCCGCTTTCGCTGGTAATCAGCAATTTGCCCACAGTGCGCGAGGCAGTTGAATACGCAGCCAAACATATTGACATCATGAGCCCAGCAATTGAGATTGACAGTTTTCCGGAACCGTCACTGCCTCAAAGGTCCTCGTTCAATAGCTGGGTAAGTATTTCAATTAATTTGGGAAAGCCGATAGTCCACACACAAACCTTGGATATTTGCTTGGGCAATCTTCACCGTTTTATAAAGATTCTGGCAGGCGATAATTATCAATTGACTAAAGTAATCTTGCCTCATGGTTCGAAAAATCACCATGAAGTTTATGATCGATTCTTTGGTGCTCCTGTTGAGTTTGATCGTGACAAAGCAGCACTACTCTTGAGTAATTCGACTCTGGCAACTCGGCTCGATAAGCCCAATATTGAGCTTAGTCACATCGTAGATCTACACATTCAAACCAATTTCCGAAGCCTCCGTGGTACTTATTCAGCGAGGACTGCCCAAGTAATCAAAAAAATACTTGGAAGAACAGTGTGCGACAAATCTGCAGTTGCTAACCTGTTGGCGATTCACCCAAGAACTTTGCAACGGCATTTGTCTGATGAAGGCACTTCTTTTGATCAAATAAAGACACAAATCATTTGTCAAGAAGCGATTCGATATCTCACCGAGACGGAAGTTTCTATGTCTCACCTATCCTCTATCCTAGGGTTTTCCGAACAGGCCACTTTAGTCAGATTCTGCAGGCGTCACTTTGGGCGCTCTCCCCTTGCTATTCGAAAAAACACTGAACTTGCCTCCTGAATAACAGTGCCAACGGCATTCTGTTGATTTACACCCAGATTTGAATTGGGATTTGAATTGGGGTTTGCATTGAATTTTGCCCCCCCTTGGGGTCAGAATTATGTCTCGATTTTCAGTTTTTAGATCTGTTTTTCCTCCTTCCTGTTTTGCGTTGAACTGTGTTTGAAGCGGTAACTTTCGTTGCCTGTTTTACTTGTACTCGCGCCACAGCAAATCGAGTATGACGTGTTTGCGTTTCAATTCGCTGTGAATGAAAGCCGAGTTCGGTTGTGGGCGCTTCACGCTTGATGGCAAAGCAGGAGGAAACAAGCGCTGCTCATCTATTTTAACGCCAATTGAATAATCGATAGCGGCCATCTCGGCCCGTCACAGATAGTCTCACGCGGTGATGGGGCCGGCTTTGATGACCTCAGCAATTTGCTGATTGGTGAACCCAAGCCGTTCGCGCAGCCGCAGTGTTTCTAAAATCTTCCTCATGGACAACCTCCGGTTAGGCATTGGTGTGGCCGCTGTTGTTTGGTTAAAAAACCAAGCAAGGCGCCACGGTTATCAGCGAGCGATTTTAGGTTTCCAGTTTATGCTGGAATCAGTGTCCAGTTTCGACCAAAATACGCAAAACAACCCTTGCCCGATGTTTTGCCTTGAACTACTCGAAATCTTTCCACTGCCTGACCCGGTCATAGACCCGGTAAAGCCCAAGGCCACCAAATCCCGGACATGCTGCGCAGGTTCCTGTGCAGCTTCTTCGGCTTCTTGTGCTCGGTGGATACCAACTTTGAATTCTTTAACTTCACATGACCCTTGGCGTTTTTGCCTCCCACTCTCTCAAGAACAACGCGAAAGGCATCAAATCAAGATCATTTCCTAGCTCGAGCTCCGTCGCCCTCCAGCCCAAGATGGTTATTAACATCTGCTGACTGAAGCCTTGATCCTGAAATTTGCAACGATAAATCGACCCTGAAAACCCGTGAAAGTCCACGAAGCCATCCTGAATTTCGAAGCTAAGAATGCCGGAGTTCAGACTCCAGACAGCATCTTCACCATCATGAGGCGCCGAAACCAATCGATAAACCACTCCTTCTTTGTCGATATATTTAATGACCCCCCACTGGTACGCCTGTTTAATTTGCGTAGACGACTTTTGGTTTTCCTGTGCAAACCTTTCATTGCTAGCTTTATCAGATGAGCCGGTTTTTTTGTTCACCGTAATCTTCCTTACTGAACTGAGTCCTCCCCCATGCACTTCCGTTTTTCAGAGCATCAGGGGAGGACAGTTTTTTTGATATATCGAACGCGGATCATCGCTGAGATCACTCGGCCTTCACACCTCAATGTGATCAAAGAACCTGACCTTGGCCCCCATCTGTTCCAAAGCGATCCTCACCGTGAGCTCCTGAATTAACTGTTTTCCACGAAGCGTTGCACCTCGCCCCAACCCCATCTGAGCAAGAGTTAAATCAACATGGCAGGCAACCACACGATCCAAAATCGACTGAAGCAAACGAAGATCACCTTCTTGTCTTGCCAGAAAATTCAAAGCCTGCGGTGCGAAATCGACATTGCGATAGGCCTTCGCCAGCATGCTGCGAATAATGATCAATCTCTGGCTGCGATCAGGGTAAGAAATATCAAATACGTCAAACCGAGATCTAAGAGGGGCCGAAACCGAACTTAAATTATTCGAAGTCGCGACATAGATCACCCTTGAAGCGTCGAACTCAATGGACCCATATTCATCTCGCAATTCGCGGGCGGTTTGTGGCTCCAGTGCTGCAAGCAACGGCCCCTCAACAGGGTGCTGCTGAAATGAGGACATCTTGTCGATTTCATCGAGAAGAATAAGGGGCGAGGCTGTTTCACTTCTTGCCAATTCAGAGAAAATTAAACCCGTCTGACCGTTTCCCCATTTGTTGGATGTACCTGTCAGCACCCCACCCATTGATGTGGCCGAGATGTTTATATACGCGTAGCGGGTGTTCAGAGCCTCGGCCAATTCGCGAGCAAATGCGCTTTTACCTGTCCCCTTTGGTCCATCCAGCAAAATTGGCTTGAGCCTTCGCTCATGAGAGCTTTTTAAAGACCAGATTCGCATCTGCCTAAGCACGTGATCCACGACATGTGCAAAATTTGGAAAGTTAGATCGCAGGTTTTGCAGCCGCTTTTCAATCGGCGTGCTGGGCTTGATAATTCTTCTAAAGCCGTTGTTTTGAGACATTGAAACAAACAGCCGCCAGGAGCGACCAATACGTTCACGGTCCTCACCAATTTGTTCGACAAATTCTGATGTGGCTCTGGCTGTAAAGATCCGCGCCATACCCTTATATGCCCTTAGGTATGCTTTGCTATCACTCATGCACTCCTTCAAGTGCTTAAGAAACAAGCTCGTAGAGTCTGGAACTTTGAGATTCTCTGCTTTTTTCAACGCCTTTTGAGAGTGATTTTTCTTCTCCCCACCATCTTGAAATACCCAACTGGGGTGCTCGTTCGGATTGTCAGACCACTTCTTCTTTAATTCTTCGAATCGCTGAGAGTCAAAAAAATCATGAAGTTCTTCATGAAAATCTAGACTGTTAAGTTGCCTGATAAATTTATCCTTGGAAAGCAATTGCATTCTGCTTTGCAGCTCTTCTTGTCGATTTCTAGGAATGAGAATTTCACACAAGTCGCTGTAGTAGTACTCACTGCAAACTACACTTTCCTGTTGGGGAATCCCTCTCCGTAGGAAAGCGGTCTCACCAAATGGATATTTGCTGCCCTGCCCCTGGTTATTCATGCAGATTCTCCACGTACAAAATGATGGGCCAGCAAGACACTTTTCTCACCTTTATCGAATGCACGCGCGCTTGCGCAATCAGCTTCGTGCAACACAAAGCTCTCGGGAGTTTTACGCTTTCGAGCACCCGACTGATCATGCTGTCGCTTCACGGCGCAGATGGCATGTTCAAGCTGTAGTTCACGCTTAAGTGGATAATTCCCTGAATTAGAGCAAGCCGCTGCGATCCACTTGAGCATGGTTTGCTCATGGCCAAGTAGTTTGCAATTTAGATTTGTAGAATAGACGTCTGGCGCAAGACGGTAGTAATCGTCCACCTTGGCGGCATCATGTAAGAGTGCTGCAAGAAGTGTCAGACTTAAGTCAAAAGCGGGTTTACCTATGCTGCGTTGCCACGGCGACGCCGCTAAAAAGCCAAGCAAAACATTGGCCACAGTTTCTGCTGTGTGCAACACAAGTCCGTGATCGCCATTGTGATGACTGCGTGTTGAAGCCGCGTACTTTAGGAACCTGGAGAAGCGGTTGCTCTGCAACATGATTCCCAAATAAAGGGAACGATCCTCGGGGGTTAGCAATCGAAACGCCTCACTCAAGAACTCGCACAGACTTGAAGCGCAGATTGCCGTGCTTGCAGCTTGATTCAACGTGGAAGGCAATTGAGCTATTGCGTAGTCGAAAGGATTGTATTCAGGCTCACCCTCAGCTGGGCTCAATCCCGACACCCAGCAGTTCTTACCATCATCAACAGCACGGGCCCACAACGAGGGAACAACCTTCACGACCGAGTGATCTCCCAGGCCATCTGCGCCACTACAGGCTAGGTTTACAAACAGCATTCCTTGGTAGATTCGATCAGCCGCAGCGTAAACCGGTATACCAAGCTTCACGTAAGTTACGCCCTCACGCTGCTGTCTTTGCGAAACATAGCCATGTTTGGCCACGCAAATGCCAGTACCAAGTTTTGCGAACTGCGGCATATTCAGACCAGAGAAAGCACCAGTGAAAAGCTGATTAGCATCTGGATTGATGCGAACCATTTTCTGAACACAAACTTTGTTGGCGTGAATACCTTGGCTTGAACGGACTGTTTTTTTATCGGCTTGAGCGCTAAGAGAGATATTACCGGTTTGAAGTTTTGGATTGATCATGATTATTCTCCCTGAGTGTTCTTGTTTTGGTAGCTTTCAAACATTTGCAGCCATGGGCTTTGAATGGCAGGTTTGGAAGCTTGATTCACGCCGGTAACAGGTGCGGCGGATGTGGGTGCCGGTTTGGCTACTCGTGGTGGCTGGGCTTGCTCTAGGGCCTCCGAAACAGAGGACTTTTCCGCCACCGCCACAGAACTCGGAGCAATCGGCGGTGATACACCGGGACCCAAGTTGGCAGCCAACATGCGCTCAAACGCTGAGCCATCACGACGAGTCAAATTGGGTACATAGCGTGAGTACACCTTGAACAGCATTTCCGTGGAGGAATGCCCCATCTGAAATGCTATCCATTCTGGAGACTCACCTGCGGCCAGCATCAGCGTGGCAAAGGTGTGCCGGGTTTGGTACGGCGTACGGAGTTTTAACCCCAGTGAGCGCAGCATGGGGTACCACACCCGGTTACTCATGTTGCGGTTGGTCAGCGGCCCGCCATTGCCATTGGCAAACACAAATGGCGATTTCTTGCCCGTAACTTCCCACTGGGTTTTAAGGGCCTCATACACCTGCGGTGCCATTTGAATATCTCTGTTGGAATCGGCTGTTTTGGGCGTTTCCTCGTAGTCATCCACAATGGTTTCGCGAATGGTGACCAGGCGCTTTTCGAAATCGATGTATTTCCACTTCAGCCCATGAATTTCTCCAGGGCGCATGCCCGTGAAAAACTTCACCGTGAAGTAATTTCGAAAGTCTTCGCGGCAGTACTTGATGATCATCTCCACCTCTTCAATCGTGAAGGGCGTGACATCTGTCTTTTTGATCCGCATCCGTTTGATATTCTGGTACGGAGTGGTAAAGTTGAATCGATCAGCGGCTTCATCTAAGACCTGTTTCACAGACGTCATCACATGATTGATCCGTGAAGCTGACATTGTTGTTTCTGGTTTTTTGCCCGGGGCTTTGGCGAGAACTGAGCGAAATTCCAGAAGGTCCTGTTTGGTGATACTGCTGATCACCCTGTTTCCGAACTGCGGGATCAACCACTTTTCCAAGATGTCCCGCTTGGTGCGAATGTTCGAGCGCTTCCACAGCGACTCGTTTTCTTCAATGAATTTCTGAGCGAATTCAGTGAAGGTGGGATGACCTGCGGTGGAAATTTTTTCCACTGATTGCCGCACCGACTGGTTGGTCATTGGAATGGAAACCATTGGCGAGGCGGGTTGATATTGCTGAGTTTCAAGGGCTTCGATTTTCTCGAGCAGACTACTACCTGGAAAGTAATTTCTGTAGCGAAACTGCCCTGCTTTGATCTCAGACTCAATCTGGTTCATCAGATGTTCGAGCTTGTATCGATTCTGTTTCGAATCTGGCAAAACGGATCGTTCTCTACAGCGCTCCCCAAGATATCTAAAATCAAGGAAAAGCTGACCATTGTCTTTTCTTGCGCGTACGCTTCCCATGATGTCCCCTTAGATGCCAGAGGCCATCAATTTGGTGGATGCTGCTTTCTGCATATCGGCTTCAATCGCTTCCCAGATATACAAAATCTTGCGGCCACCAAAAGGACGAAAATAATGGCGACCTTCCAGCAACACTGAATCTTTCAAACGATCGCGGATGGTGCGCACGTCATATTTGATTCGTGTCGATAGCTCTTCAGTGGTTAAAAAAGTTTGTGACATATAGCCTCCATTACGTTAAACTTTCTGCACTCCAGATGATTTTTATTCATCCTGGATGACATATTGCCACGCTAAAATGCATATGTCAACTATTTTTGTCATCCTGAATGACATTTGGATTTTTAGAATGATTAAATGCCATTTATCAAGGCTCATGGGCGAGCAAAAATTGAAGGTTATAGACGTGGCGAGAGCCACTGGACTGAATAGAAATACGATTACTTTGCTTTACAACGAGACCGCCACTAGGGTTGATTTGGCAGCAATTGAGGCGCTGTGCAAGCTGTTCGACTGCCAGGTGGGCGACTTGTTTGAATTGGTAGACGAGCAGGACTAGCGATATGTGCGGTCGGTATGTTCTCGAAGGACCAGTTTCCCGGTTAACAGCATATTTCGATGCACGTTATACGGAAGAAGAGAGCCGCTTCAAGAACAGCTACAACATTGCACCCACTACATGGGTACCTGTGGTGCGAATAAATCGAGAAGGCAAACGGGTAATTCTCAACCATGTTTGGGGGCTGATTCCCCATTGGGCAAAAGACAAATCTGGAAGTGCGAAATTGAATAATGCTCGCGGAGAAACTGTCCATGAGAAGCCATCTTTTCGAACAGCTTTCAAAAAGTTTCGCTGTTTAATTCCCGCAAGCGGCTACTACGAATGGCAAGCCCCGTCAGAGGGCAGTGAAAACCGCAAGCAACCTTTTTATATTTACCCCAATGAAACACCCTACTTCGCAATGGCTGGCGTTTGTGATCACTGGATCGATAAAACAAGTGGTGAGCTTGTCATGAGCACTGCCATCATTACCACCGAACCTAGCGAGAAGCTGAAGCAAGTTCACGACCGCATGCCAGTGATGATCTCGAAAGAGGATTGGGCTGTGTGGTTGGATCCAAAGAATCAAGATGTGAAGGCACTAAGGCAACTTATTTCTAGTAGCGACGACTTGAATTTTCATGCTGTAGGATTTGGCGTTAGTGGGGTTGGGAAGAATAGGATTGATTCCCAGGGCCTGATTGACCCGTACCAACCTGAATAACGCCCGCGAAAGAACGACCTTTAAAGTAATAAATGAGTTTAATGCATTGATTACTGCTTCCGCTTGTCGGCCAGAGCGGACCTGTGACTTTTGACTTAGAACGTCTCCAGAGAAATCTTAAACGGACTTTGTGTAACACCTGAGTTCGGCGGCATTTGAGGCGATGCCTGTTTTTGCGGAAGCAAAAATGGGTGACGGGTCAAATGTCCACTGTATCGATTTGTTAGATGCCGCTTTCTCGAAACTCATCAATCCTCGCCAAGTACTCAAAAAACAGCTCCTCAGCCGTTTCTATTTCAAGCTGTGCACAATCTACGCCCTTCTCAAGAAGGTATTTTTGGAGGGCAATACTTGCAAGATAGTAAATGTAGAACTTCGACTCCTCCTCCTCCAAATTGAGCGAACTGATACCGTTTCGGATGCGGTCATGTAGGTGAGGGTGCTTTACCTGCCACAGACCCGAAATCTTCTCAGGGATAAAGACACAAGAGACGAGCAGCAAAACGATTGAAACCCCTACAAATCGGCGCTCACTTTCGTTTGTACCCGCCTCAATGAAAAATGTGGTTGCATAATTATCCGCATCTTTTTCTTGGTCAAGAGTCCAGTCTTTGTCTTCATTTACGACATGTCCCAACACTAGGTGCCCGTACTCGTGAAATAGTAAAAAATTCACGGCCTGCAAAAAAAGGCTATTCACCTTTGGTACGTAAAACTGCTCAGCTTCGCTCTCCACTTTGGCTGGATTTGGGAGTTCATCTATGCTCCAGTCGGAATAACAACGGACAAACTTGATAGCCCAGCTCTGTAGCGCTGCCGCACGTTGAAGCAACGAATTGTTGAACTCTAAACTTCCGCTGAAAGTGCCGGCGAGCATTGGCTTCTGTATGCCTTCTTCGTAAAGTACGAAGCTCGAGTAAACAAATGCCCACAAATATGCAAGATGTGATTCATAGATTGTGATCTCTCTTGTTTTCACGTTTGCATGTGGCACTTTCGGAGGGACCTTGTCGAGAATCAACTCTAGGGTCGGGACCACTTTTCTACTCGCCACAGCCAATTCGAGATCGTGTGCATTAGATTGTGCACGTCGTTCAAATTCATAAACAACGTTGTGTTCCAGGATTGAGATTGGGAGCCTAGACTTACTCATAAAGCCACCTAACACTAACTTAACGGGTTGGTTTGAAGCGCCAGCGGAAAACTAATCCCGTTGACGTAATTGTCAAGCATTGAAGTACGTCTCCAGGTCATTCTGTGACCAGCTACCTCGACCTGGTTTGCCGGGAGCTCCTGCTAATCCGGGTCGCCCCGGCTTACCGCCAAAACCAAGCGCACCCGGTGTACCACCGATCCCGGGCCGACTTGGCAGGTAACCAGTCGAATTTCGAAGAAATCCCAAAGCTTGATTGCGGTTATCGTAAAGAACACCGCCTTCGAACCAACCAATATGCTGACCTCTGAGCGAATAGACGTTTTCTCCGTTTATCCACGCTACAACTTGGCCTCGATTATTGCGGAAACAATCATTATCGAAAATGACGGTGGCTTGACCATTTCGCCCGAACATCCAATCCGACACATTCCTCTCCTTGACGCTTAACGTAGAAATGACCAGCGAACATTAGGCACGCGAACGCATACCGATAGGCCGTCCGTGTCTATTGCTATGTTATACCTCTTCGCCCCGTTCTCGATCTGCGACTTCTTTCGGAATGATCCACCATCCGCCTCTCTTCGCCGGGACCAGCCGTTCGATTGCGATGTTTTCGAGATTATCTTGAGGTAGCCGAGCGACATCTGGCGCCGTCGGAGCCTTCGTGAACGATTTGAGGTGTTCGACAAGTTTTCGCTCCACCTCCGGAGACAAGGGGATGGGAGCCTCACGAGAGGATTGAGCATTCGGGGCATGCTTTCTCCACAGCGAGGCGACGACGCCACCGGGGTCACCCGGCGGCTGGGGAGCCAACTTGTGCAAGCCGATCTGACGCTCCTCCTCTGGGATAGAGGAGAGTTCCTGATTGATTCGCGTGATATCGGCCTTCAGGTCCGGACCCCAGACGAAGTCTTGCCGTTTACTCAGAAATGCTGGTGCGCAGCGACGGTGGAGTTTGTCCCCCGACACGAAGATGTGGCAGAAAGGCAAGTAGAAAAGATAGGCAATGTCAGCACGATTCGAGGGCCGATCGGAAGAGATCAGATTGGCCGCGAGCGCAATTTGGAAGAAGATCTCGACTTTCAGCACGTGCGCCGCATAGCTTGCGAACTCCGCCAGCGACGGAAAGCCTGCGTCCGACCAACGCTGAATAATGGGACCCCACAGATGCTGCGGGATATGAACGAAGGAGAAGAGCAGACCGAGTTGCTGCTCCGGCGCAAATCTCGTATTCACAAGCGAGGCGGCGATGCCATACGCTTGCTCAATCGTCTTGCAGCTTTGAGGCGTTATGCCAAGTGCGCGCATCCTCGACGCAACTTCAGGCAGATTGAGATCCGACAGCATTGCACGCCAAGCAGAAGCCGACTCCCGTTCAATGTCTTGAAATTGCCCGCGCTGCCATCGGGAGAAGGCTTCGGCTTCGGGAGAATTCTTGAACACGACGCCCGCCTTGCCGTCTACGCCTCTGACCGGTCGGCCCCCTGCAAGGGGAACTTGACCAAAGTGCGGCGCCTCATGACCCATCAGGTTCGCTATGCAGATCTGTGAGTGATGTACGCAAGGCGCTCCCGACATGACAGGCGTTTTGTCCGCAATGATGCGGACAAGGTCTTCAGGAGTTCGTGTACCTACACGGGTTCGCTTGCTCAGATCGGCGAGGGTTTCAACAAAAAACAAGGGGCAGATGACAGGCAGAAAGAAATGATCAAACCACACCGACTCATCGAGCGTGAGAGACTGCAAGAAGGATTTGTCGAAGAGCGCTATTGGACCCACGGCGTCACCAACGAGGTCTAACGCCCAGCATCAGCGGCGGCGCGAAGCGCCGTCCGCTGCATGCTGTTGTTAGGCGACCAAGGGGAGACTGTCACAGCACCTCACCGATTTTGGAGAACAGGCGCTCGAAGCGTGCCAGTTCATCGGGCTTAAGTGTCGCAGCCGTCAGCGCCGGCAGTACCGCCTGCGCGACGCGGTAGTGGTTGAAGCCGCCATCCTTCAGCAGCGTGATGTTCTTTGCCTTGAGCCAGTGGTTGATGCGCTCGATCATGCGCGGCTGCGCGCCAAGATCGGCCGCGGTCAGCGTCACGCCGTTCAACTCCTTGCCGTAGGCTTGGTTGAACGCTTCGATATAGGCGTCGGTGGGCAACAGGTCTTCGATGTCGGCTTCGGCCGGAGCCGGGTCGATGAACATGGAGAAGTCGAGGACGCGCTTGCGCTCGATCAGTTTCTGCCGCACCAGGTCTTCCAGCTTCTGGTTAGGGCTGGCGGCGCGGTCATGCAACACCACGAGCTTCAGCTTGTTCGACCCGAGCAGCGCGACGAAGGTAGCCAACTTGTCCAGACCGCCGACCGGCACCAGAATCGCGTCCCCCACCCCCTGCTTGTCGCTGGCTTCCAGCAACGCGCCCATATGCTGCAGCAGAATCAGGTCCGCCGGCCCTTCGATCAGGACGTTTTTCTTGGCGATGAAGAGGTTCTGCGCGATGGAGTAGCCGAGCGCGGCCTGCAGCGGGAACACGCTTTCGTCCGATGAGCCGGCCAAGTCACCGGTGATCTTGGTGCCTTCCTTGACGCGGTCTTCGACGACTCGCACTTCGTCCAGGCACGCGCTGTCCACCATGAAAGGCGAGTGTGTCGTGTAGATGATCTGATGCTGCGTCGACAGCTCGCGAATGTAGGCCAGGAAGTCGGCCTGCGCCAGCGCGTGCAGGTTCAGGCCCGGCTCGTCGAGCAGAAGAACGAGCGCGTCCTGCGTCGCGGCGCGCGACTGCACGGCGTCGAACCAGACCAAGAAGCTGAAGAACCAGATGAAGCCCTTGCTGCGCTGGTCAAACGGCACCGTGACGCCGTGGCGGCGGTTCTTAATGCGGATATAGAGGTTGACACCGCTGTTGTAGGGCGCAACGTCCTTGCTATCGGTCTTGAGATCGAACTCTACGTCCAAGTCCTGGTTCTGCTTCCAGAACTCGAAGACCTTCTGGGTGATGTTCAGGCCGATGGCTTCTAGCTTCGCTTTCGCGGTTTCGTAGCCCTCGTCGCTCATCAACTCCTGCAGAGTCGTTCCGGCGAGCTGCAGAAGCCCCTGCGCGGTTTCGTCGGCGTCAGTCAATTGCTTCGCGGCTTCGCGCTGCTGCAGCGCAGGCAGATTGATCTTGCCTTCGAGCAGCTTGTAGTCGTCGAAGTAGAGGAACTTTGGCAGTGCCGGCAACAGGTAGGTCTGCCAGATATGGCCGTCAACCAGTCCCCAGCCGTTCGCCTTGATCGCCCGTGCACGCCACTGTGCAGCGAACTTCGCCAGGCGGTTGTCCGTTGGCAGGTTCAGGCCTTCGATTTTGGCAAGCACGTCGGCGAGCGACGTGGCCCCGGCAAAGACTTCGTCCTGGTGCTCCAGATCGCTTAGCGGCTTCTGCTGCGCGACCAAGGCCGCTTTCTGGTCGATATGGAAGCCGATGGTATTCGTGTTGGCGATGGTCGTATCGCGTATGAAGGTACTGCCGGCGGCGACGATCTGCGCACCCCCGAAGACTTCCTTGTTGATCGTGTCGGCCAGCTCCTTCTCGATGCGAAAAGTCAACTGCACGACCTTCTGATAGTTTTTCGCCTCGTGCTGAGGTCGGTAGCGCACCAGGTCCTTGCGCGGGTAATCGGCGACGTAGTCGTATCCGGCGGCGCCGAGCGGCAGCGCTTTATACAGCGCTTCGAGGAAGGCCGTCTTGCCGGACTCGTTCTTGCCAACCAGCACCGTCACGTCATCGGCAAGCGCCACGGGCGTTGAATCCTCAATGGACTTGTATTTCCAGACCTGCGCCTTGACGAGTGTTAGCACTATGCCCTCCGATTTCTCATGATTCCATCAACTGCGAGCGGGCTAGGATTGGTCGCCTAACTTGATTTATCGAATAACAAAGGCGATATCCATTTATCCGCACATAGCAAAAGATTTCTTTAAATTAACTATTTCAAATATTTACAAAGCATCGCATGAACAGGATGAAAAATAAACCTAGGTTATTCGCCGCAAAATGTTGAACCTGGAACTCGATTTCGAAGGTCAGATCTATCATCGACAACTGCTAAGGTTCCGAAGTCTGCTTTTGCAAATAACTCAGACGTCCCAGCCATCAGTCCTAATGGCTTCTTCGGCCGAATTGCGGTTACTCAATCAAAACAAGCGAATAATTTGGGCACAAGTGTGCCCTATTTCAAACCGATACTCTTGTGCCCATCGTGCCCAAAATTTTTGGGCACAGAATGGGCACAAACATGCTGAGAAAAACAAGCAGATTTTGGATAGAGAAGACTAGTTTTTGACGGAAACACCCAAACGGCGGGCTTTCGGAGGAAAACGAAAATGGCGCGGCTGGCGGGGATCGAACCCACGACCCTTGGCTTCGGAGGCCAATACTCTATCCACTGAGCTACAGCCGCGCGAGAAGGCGTTAGTGTACACCAGCGCTGGTATCTAGGATACTGACGGCAACTATCCACCGTATTGCACCTAAAAAATGAAATTAACGACTATTCTGCGCTCAAAAGCACTGTTGATTCCACTCGCCATTGTCGTGTTGTTCTACCTGTTCGCCTGGGCTGGCTTGCCGCGCCTGGTGCACTGGCAAGCCGAAAAGCAGGTGCTGGAACGCTCGGGCCATGTACTGAAAATGGAACTGCCCGAAGTCAACCCCTTCAAACTGACCGTGCGTATCCCCAAGCTGAGCCTGGCCACACCCGAGGGCGAGCAGTTGGTGGCCTTTGACCACCTGTTCGTCGATTTGTCCGGTGCCGACCTGTTCACCGGCCTTGTTGCGCTGGATCAAATTGACCTGAAAAACCTGAACCTGAATGTGGCGCTGCTGCCCGAAGGCAAGAACAACTTCACCGCCCTGCTGGATACATTCAAGACCGATGAACCCGAAGAAGAAAATACCGAGCCACCCGCATTTTTGTTAAGCCATTTGTTGATTAGTGATGCGGCTGTTGATTTCGAAGACCGCCGCAAGCCCGATGGCCTGAAAACCCGCTTTGCGCCACTGAACCTGGAGCTGCGCGACCTGGCCACCCGTTCCGAAACCGATGGCGACTTTGTGTTGAACGCTGTGACCGGGCTGGACGCCGAGCTGAAACTGCGCGCGCAAATTCAGTTGGCTGACCCGTCGGCCACAGGTGAATTCTCGCTGACCGGCTTGAACATCGCCAAGCTTGAACCCCTGCTGGCACCGCTGTTGCCCACAGCCCCACCTGCCGGCAGTGCCGACCTGGCCTTGAACTTTGATGTGAACCTGAAAGAAGAACCTGCGACCACACCGGGCGCCGAAGCCGCACAACCCAAAGTACTGATCAACAACATCAACGCGGAAGTGCGTGAATTCAGCCTTGCAGCCAAGCCCCAAGGTGCATCAGCGGCTGCGAAATTTTCCAGACTGAACCTCAACAATGCAAACTTCGATTTACAGGCCAACAAAGCCGACGTTGCGGGTGTTGTGCTGGCCGGCCTGCAACTAAACCACAGCAACAAAGCCAAGGCGATTGGACTGGACACCATTGAAGTGGGTCCAATTGCAGTGGACTTGACTGAGCAACATGCAGAAGTAAACGCAGCCACCGTGAAAGGTGGTGCAGTGAATGTGAAGCGCAACGCCAAGGGCGAGCTTGATTTGATGGCGACGATTAACGACTGGATTCCAGCCAACAAGCCCGTTGCGAAAGCAGCCGATGATCCACCAGCCCGGCCCTGGACCTATGCAGTCAACACCATCGACCTTTCCGGCATCAATGCCAATATTCAAGACCAAACGGTAAGCCCTGCGTTGAACATTGGTTTGAACAATATTGCGGTGTCAACCAACGGTGTGACACAAGACCTTTCCAAAACACTGCCACTGAAAGCAAGCCTGAATGTGGCCAGTGGCGGAAGCATCGCCGTGAATGGCAACTTCAACCCCAGCACCGCCGCCACCCAAATGACTGTGGAAGTGAATGCGCTGGCCTTGAAACCAGCTCAGCCTTTCATCGGCCAGTTTGCCAAACTGAATCTGGTCAGTGGGGCGGTTTACACCAAAGGCAAAGCCACCTACAACGCCAAAGAACAGGGCTATGTCGGCAGCTTGACCATTGGCAGCCTGCGCCTGAATGAAGCCGGCACCAACAACTCGTTTTTCGAATTCAGAAAGCTGTTTACCCCCGGCCTGCGCGTGAATGCCCAAGGCTTGAACATTCAGCGCTTAACACTTGAAGGCCTGGACACAGCACTGTTGATTGCGAAAGACAAATCAACCAACATCAGCCGAATTTTGGTCAACAAGGAAGAACCTGCAAAGCCGGCCGACAACACTCCCTCTGCATTCGCAGTCAATATTGACCGCTTCAATATTGCCAACAGTGAAATGGACTTTGCCGATGAGTCGCTGTTCATTCCGTTTGGTACGCGTATTCACAGCCTGGAGGGCGTGGTGAATGGCTTGTCGAACAAGCCCGGTACCCGTGGTGAACTGGCTTTGAAGGGCGCAGTCGATGAGTTTGGTGAGGCCGATGCACAAGGCACCATTAACCTGCTGGACCCCACCGCCTACATGGACATTGCCGTGAAATTCAGCAATGTCGAAATGCGCAACCTGACACCCTATTCCGGCACCTTTGCGAACCGAAAAATCGAGTCGGGCAAGTTGTCGTTGAACCTGGTGTACAACATTGAAAACCAGCAACTCAACAGCAGCAACCAAGTGATTGTCGACAAACTGAAACTGGGCGAACGTGTGCAAAGCCCGCAAGGCCGCGACCTGCCCCTTGAGTTGGCAATTGCCATTCTGGAAGACAGCAATGGCCGAATCGATTTGGGCCTGCCCATCACAGGCGACTTGAACGATCCCCAGTTCAGCTACGGTGCCATTGTCTGGAAAGCCATTGGCAATGTGCTGACCAAAATCGTGACGGCACCCTTCCGGGCCCTGGGTGCCCTGTTCGGTGGTGGCGATTCAGATGAACTGGGCAAGATTGAATTCACCGCCGGGGCCAATACGCTCAGCCCTTCTCAGCGGGAAGGCTTGAAAAAATTGGGCGAAGCACTGACCACCCGCCCCAACCTCGCGCTGACCGTGCAAGGCACTTGGGCACCAGCCGACAAAACCGCAATTCAAAACCTGCAAATGCGCCGCGCTGTAGCCACACAGGCAGGCGAAAAACTGCAGCCGGGTGAAAACCCCGGCCCACTGGCCTTGAACAATGAAGCCACTCAAAAAGCAATTGAAGCACTGTTTGAAAAACGCTTCAGCGGTGGCGAACTGGCCTCGCTGAAAACCGGTTTCAGAAAAGCCAACCCGGGCCAACTGGAACAGGGTGTGGCAGGCAAAGCCTTGGGACAAATCACCAATTTGTTCAAAGACACACGCGAGCTGAGCGACGCTGAAGTGAATGCACTGAAAGGCAAAAACTTCTACGCCGTGCTTGCGCAAAAGCTGCAAGATTCTGAAGAAGTAAGCACTGCACAATTGCAAACCTTGGCCACAGAGCGCCAGCAACTGGTGAGCACTGGCCTGACCACAGCGGGTGTGCCCGCCGAGCGCGTGAAAACCGATACACCCAAGGAAACCAAAGCCAATGATGACAAAACCGTGCCGATGGAACTGGGTGTGGCTGTGAACAAGTAAGCCACCAAAAGCTAGACAATAAACCCCGCCTGGCTGGCCAACACCTCGCGGGTTACCCGAATAAATTCGCGGGTTTTGGCGGGCATGGGATTGGCATAAGGGCACACGGCAAAAATATCGGCTGGTGCCCCTGCCCAGTCGGGCAGCACACGCACCAGCACGCCAGTTTTCAGTTCTTGTTGAATGTCCCATTCCGAGCGCAACAACACACCCTTGCCCTGCAAGGCCCATTGCACGGAAACATCCCCATCGTTTGAACTCACTGGCCCATGCACCTTGACGGTGGTCTCCTGCTTGCCGTTGCGCAATTGCCAATTGTTAAACGTGTGGTTCTCTTGCCGAATCACCAGGCAGTCGTGCCGGGTTAAATCGCCAGGGGTGTTCAATTCACCCGTCGCAGCCAAATACGACGGCGCCGCACACAATATTCGCCGGTTGCTGGCCAGCTTCTGGGCAATCAGCCTTTGGTCGGGCGGTTCACCAAAGCGCACCGACAAATCAAAGCCGCCCTCGATTAAATCAATGGGGTGATCCGTCAGTTCCAGAATCACCTCCACCGCCGGGAATTCGGCATGGTAAGCCGACACCACATTGGCCACGTGTTTGCGACCAAAACCCAAACTGGCGTTGACCCGAAGCAGGCCGCGCGGGGTGTCTTGCCCGGCACGCAAGGTGGCCTCCAGCACATCAATTTGACGAAGAATGTTGGCCCCCTCGGCCAGGTAACGTTCACCCTCGGCACTCAAACCAATGCGCCGCGTACTGCGGTGAAGTAGGCGAACACCCAGCCTTTTTTCCAGTGCAGCCAGTCGGCGGCTGACAGCAGGCGGTGTCACATCAAAAGCCATGGCCGCACTGGCCAGACTTTCGTGGCGCACCAGTTCACTGAAAAAAGCAAGATCGGACAAATGCTTCAAAAACTACCTCAACAATGATTCGTGCGTATTTGTTAATAATATTTTAAATATTGAATCATTGTAGATATTTTTATAACGAATACACTGGGCGCTTCCACATCTACGGCACACCACCCATGTCTTGGCTCGCTCTTCCTGATTTGCTCCTTGTTTTGTCGTTGGGCGCGGCTTTGGGTTTCTTCGGTGGGCTGTTTGGTATCGGGGGCGGTATTATTGCCGTCCCGCTTTTTATTATCGGGTTTGGCATGGACCAGGCCCTGGCCCAAGGCACCGCACTGGTGTTGATGGTGCCCAATTTGTTGATTGGCTGGTGGCGTTACAACCAGCACCACAAATTGCCGTGGTTGGCCGTGGCCGCCATTGGTATTACTGCCACTATCACCACCTGGTTAACCGCCAAGCTGGCCGTTCGCCTGGATCAAAACCTGCTGCACTGGATATTCAACCTGTTTATTTTGGCAGTGGGCCTGCGCATGCTGTTGCTGCGCAAAAACCCCAGCGCGAATTCAGACAACAGCGACCAACCCCGCACCGCAACCATGCCAATTGTGGGTGTGCTGGGCGGCACCAGCATGGGCTTGCTGGGCATGGGGGGCGGTTTGGTGGCCACACCCATGTTGACCACCGTGTTCAAACACACTCAAACCACGGCGCAGGCTTTGTCACTGGCCTTGGTGGCACCCAGCTCTGTGATGGCACTGACCACTTATGCCAATGCCCACCGCGTGAACTGGGAATTGGGTTTACCCCTGGCGTTTGGCGGGCTGTTTACGGTATCGGCCGGTGTGGCCATTGCGCACTACTTGCCTGAAAAGGCGCTTCGAAGAAGCTTTGCAGCAGTCATGATCGTTGCAGCTTTCTGGCTGATTTTGCAATCACTACACACGCACTAAGCTTTTCCGGTAAGAATAGGGGCTTGTCCACACTTGCCTTTTTTGCTTGATGAAGCTGGCGGCCCTGTTTCGTTTTGTGTTATTTGCCACTTTGCTTGGCTTGGCCTCCAATGTGTGGATGGGCGAGCGGGCGGACCAGTTGCAAACTTCACAAACAGCCCTACTCACTGCGCGTTTGAATGCCATCAACGAACTGCGCCTGCTGCAATCTGAATTCGATGCACTGCAAACACTGGTGGCCGCTTTTGTGGTCAGCAAAAACAGCCAACACTTGGTGAATTATTACGAGCTGCTGGATGCCCACGCAGGCGCACGAAAATATGCCCAGCCTGTCGACAATGTGTATTGGAGCAAGCTGATCGCCGGCAACACCGAAGCCGTGCCCTTGGTGCCCGCCAAAGGTGAAACCCTTGAAAGCCGCCTGTTCGCCCCACAAAACGTGGCGCCCAACCTGAGTGGCGATATAAAAGCCTCGGTCGACAATATTTTGAACTTGAGCAAGCGTTTGCGCGAACGCGAGCAAATTGTGTTTGCCCTCACCCAGGGCCTGTACGACCCCGATGCAGGCAAGTATGTGTCGGAGGCGCCCGTTCGCGACGACCTGGCCATTCAAATGCTGTTCTCGGAAGAATACCTGGGCATGACCAACGCCATTCGCGCTGAAATTCAGGGTCGAATTCGCGCAGTGGAACTTGGCTTTCAAACCGTGATTGCTGCCCAGGCCAACAACATCAAGGCCACCGCAAATTTCGACCTGTACCTGGGCTTGCTTGTTACCTTGATGGCCCTGGTAGGCCTGGCCGTGTTGCAGCGCTTTGTGGTGGCACCGCTGCGCGAACTGAACAAGGTGAGCAAACAGATTGCACAGGGCAATTACAGTGTTACCTTGCCCGAGCCCCGCTTCGTGACCGAGATGACGAACCTGGTGAAAGGCTTTGCCTTGATGATTGGATCATTCAAGCGCGAGCTGGAACAAGGCGAGGCAGCCCGATCAGCCGAGATGATCGCCTTCGAGGCAAAAATGGGCCGTGAGCGAGCCGAGGCACAGGTAGAAGCACGCGGCATGTTACTGGCCAACATGAGCCATGAAATCCGAACGCCCATGAATGCGATTTTGGGCATGACCGCGCTAACCCTGAAATCGGATTTGCCCGAGCAGGAACGCAACTACTTGCTGAAAGTGCAGGATGCTGCGAAGTCGCTGCTGGGTTTGCTCAATGACATCCTGGATTACTCCAAGGCCGAGGCTGGCATGGTGGAGTTTGAACACATTCCGTTCACTCTGGATGAAGTGCTGGCCAATTCATTTCTTGCCGTACAAAGCCAGGCGGCCAGCCGCAAACTGATGCTGCTGAACGAGGTTGCGCCTGGTTACTCCAACCAGTTGGGCCAACGCTTGGTGGGCGACCCCTCACGCCTGCGGCAGGTGCTTAGCAATTTGCTGAGCAATGCGGTGAAATTCACGGAAAGCGGTTCGGTGCGTGTGTTTTCAAAACTCCAAACCCGTTCAGACACCGGGCTTGACCTGCGGATTGAGGTGCACGACACCGGTTCAGGCTTGAGCAAATCGCAAGTGGAGCGAATTTTTGAGAAATTTGCACAAGGTGATTCAAGCGTAAGCCGGGTGTATGGTGGCACGGGCCTTGGTTTGAGTATCGCCCGCGAGTTGGTGATCCGCATGGGTGGCCAAATTTCAGTGGAAAGCACACCCGGTGTGGGCAGTTGTTTTTGGTTCTCGGTGCCCGTGGTTTACGACAGCGATATTTTGATTGAACCCCTGCCACTGGATTACCAGAGTGGTGTGCTGTTACACCAGCCTGGGCCTGTGGCCGACTGCGTGATGTCAGTGCTGACTGCCACCGGCATGGAAGCGACCTTGGTGAGCACGCTGGGGCAATGCATAAGGCACTTGGACGAAAACATTTGCGACTGGGTATTTATTCAATCGGATTTACTCGACCCCAGCGAACCACTGCCCGCTGAACTGCTGGAACACTTGAGTAACCCGGCCTTGCGCGTGGTGGCGATTGACCGCGATCTACTGTCAGCCGACAGTGCCCTGCTGCAAATGTTGCCCGCCGACATCACCAAACAACTGATACACCTGGCGCACCCGGTGTTAATGCAAGACATTTGTGCAGCACCGCGACCCGACTTGCCCATCTTGCCGCGGTCCGATGCACCTCGGGAATATCCCGAGAGCCTTCAGGGGAAAAGCGCCCTGATACTGGAGGATCACCCGGTGAACCAGGAATTGGTTTGCTCCTACCTGAAAGCGGCCGGCATGCACGTAACCCTGTGTGAACACGGCCAAGAGGCCGTTGAATTGCTGGACCCCGATGACGCGCCTCATTTTGATGTCATCATCACCGACCTTGAAATGCCAGTGATGGACGGCTATGAATTTACAGCTTGGTTGCGCGACCAGACTCGCTGGATGGACACCCCCCTGGTGGGCCTGACCGGCCATGCTTTTTCAGAAATACGCAACCGTTGTCTGGATTTGGGCATGGACGACTTTATTGCAAAGCCCGTGGAGGCCCGCGTGCTATACGCAACCCTGGCCGACCTCTTGCACACTGAAATACCTTCGCCCTTGCCTTCGCCACCAGCCCTGCCCAATTTGTTCATGGAGCACTGTACCGACCTGCCGATCAAGCTGCGCGGCCACTTGGATCAACTGGATGAAGGGGCGTTTGTGCGTGAAATACATTCCATGGTCAGCCTGCTGGCTTTGTTGGGTGAAAAGGCCTTGCACCTTGTGTTTCGGGATTTTGAGCAGGGCTTGAACAACCAAACCATTGACGCTAAGGAGGTGTTGGATCAAATTCGCACCGTGTGGCCTGCCTTGGTGAAGAAGTATTCCGAACTGGCCGAGAAAGCCACCCCCTCCTAGGGGAAACCTACCCCCTGAAATGGTGAACCTCCCCGTAAACGGTGAACCCTCACCTATGCGATGCCACGCCAAAGCAATGCAGTCGACAATACTTAAACGATGAACGGCAAGGCATTGGATTCAGCATGACCATTCGAGCACCCTACCAAGTGCTGCACAGCAGCCCTTACAAAAAATACTCCTTCGAGCGCGAGGTGTTTTTTGAAACGCTGGGTGCCTGTTGGGCGTTGAGTTCTCGCAACGTCAGTGGCCTGTTCGCCATGCAGCTACAAATCGATTTGAGCCGTGTGCAGTTGCTGTACGGCGTGCCCAGCTCGCATTTGCCCGAGCCACTGCTGTTTCAATTTCTGAATGTGTTTCAAACCCGGCCACGCAATGGCGCCCATGCACAGCACATGCATGCCGAGCACAATGCGCTGGAGTTGATTGAGGACATGAATGAAGCAGACTTCCTGAATTTCACCACCGGTTTTCAAGACGCTGTGAATCAAATTCTGGAACCGCTGGACTGTTGGACCAAAGAATGCCAACAGGCCCACTTGGCCTTGAAGTACTACGGCCTGAACCTGGTTGAAACAGGCATGCGTGAGTCCAAATTCAAACGCACCTATGCTGACCTGTTGGTGAACTACCTGCTGACCACGCAACGCGTGTTCTTGCAGGAAAGCAAAACCTCAACCTACAACTTTTAATTCAGTTTGGGCTTGAGGTGTTGGCGCAATACCATTTTCAATTCTAGAAACACATCGGGATCATTCAGCAAGGTCATGTGATGCTTTTGCGCGAAGGTCACCCGTTGCGCTTTGCCTGTGTCGTCGGCCAGTGCTGAATCAGGCGTGACCAAACCATCACCCACAGTGGTGTTCAGCCAGGATGAAGTATGGTCGCCAATCGTCGAACCGATCAGGTGAAACATCACTTCTTGCCCGTCGCGAGTTTGCAGCGCACCCAGGCCGTGGTCCAAATCGCGAATGCCGCGTGAACGCACGCCCAGCACCCGGCCAATCGGCTTGGCCAATTCAAACTTGCTGAACAACTGCTCGCCTGCGGCGGCCAGGCGGGCCAGCGGTGCACCCGCATGGGGTGAACCCAAACACACCACATCGCGAATGGCGCGTTTCAAAATAATGTCGTCGTCAGTCAGTGCTTCAACCACTGCACGGCTGACCAAACCACCCATGCTGTGGCCCACCAAGGTAATGCCTTCAACAGCCACAGGCCAGTTTCGAACCAGCTTGTTCAGCATGCGCTTGAACTGGCGCGCATTGGAATCAATGTTGCGGCCCGTGTTGTAGCGCAGGTAAAGCGCGGTAACGGGGAAGTCGTCTTGCAGCTTGTCGCCATACGGGCGAGTGGCTGGTTCGCTGGGGTTGTAGTACATCTGCCAGCTGTCTTCATTGCAGCACAGGCCGTGTACAAAAATAATGAGGTGGTTTTGTGCATCGGGAAACTGCGCCATCAGCGCAGCCTGATCGGCCTGCAAAGGCTGGCCATTGGCATACAGGTTCATGTGCACTTGCATGGGGTTGCGTGTGGCGGCCAAGTGGTCGCCAAACACACCGTTGATCGCGCTGGAAATGGCCGACACCCGCTTGTCCGTTTTTGCATTCGGCATGTTCGGTACGGGCAAGTGGTCCACATCGTCCATCAACTCCCCACCCATGGCCTGGTCTATCACTTGTGGCGAGGCCAGGCTTTGGTTGGCCTGCCGAACCACCCAGGCCGCACCAGAAAATACGCCTTTGCCCGCTTCGCGAACAGCGCCGTACACCAGGTCGGTAATTTCGTTGTGAACCGATTCAACAGGCTTGCTGGCATTGAGCGTGGCTGCACCCACCGCCTTGAATGGCATGTCGCTGATAGCGCGATGAAATTCATGCACCCGCGTGGTGGCTTGCGCAATGGTGTCGCCCACAAACATCAGGGTGCCTTCCAGTTTTTCGCTGGTGCTGGGTTCTTCTTTCTTGCTCATGCGGTGTCTCCGAATCGGAATTCGACGGTGTATTTTCTTGTTAGTGTACAAATGTACACTTAATTATTTTTCCGCGCTAGAAATTCAACTCTAAGAAGCGCCTGTTGATTTCTATTTGACCGTTTTCGACAAACCAAAGCAATAGGCCCAATACACCAGGCCAATGAACAAATAGCCTTCCAGGTAAAAGCTGCGCCATTGCACGTCCCCTGCCAGGGCCAGGCTTAGGGCACCAGTCAATTCAAACAAGGCCACAATGGTGACCAATGAGCATTCTTTGAACAAGGTCACGAAACTGTTGATCAAGCTGGGCAAACAGGCCCGAATGGCTTGGGGCAACACCACATGCACATTGCGTTGAACCCGATTCAGGCCCAGTGCCTTGGCGGCCTGCCCCTGACCGGCTGGCACAGCCTGCAAGCCACCGCGCAACACTTCGGCCAAATAGGCGGCGCTGAACAATGCGATGGTGAATAACACACGGGTGAAGAGGTCCAGCCCCTCACCTGGCAACCACAAGGGCAACACAAAAGCGGCCAGAAACAGCACTGTGACCAATGGCAAGGCTCGCAACAATTCAATGTACGTAATACAAAATCGGCGCAGTGGTGCAAATGCAGATTGTCGCCCCAAGGCCAGCAGCACGGCCAGCGGCAGGGCCAAGGCAAAACCCACAGTGCTTAGAATGAGGGTGAGTGGCAGGCCGCCCCACAGGTTAGTGGGTACTGTGGGCAGGGCGGCAACACCACCGTGCAGCAAC
This sequence comes from Limnobacter sp. MED105, assembly GCF_000170915.1. GTDB lineage: Bacteria > Pseudomonadota > Gammaproteobacteria > Burkholderiales > Burkholderiaceae_B > Limnobacter. Next base: position 153,179 of record NZ_ABCT01000001.1, on the reverse strand, counting down.
ACCGCACTGGCAGGCAACAACAACGCCCAAAGCGAAAAAGCGGTTTTACTTTTAAACAACCGTGCTGCCGTTGCAAACAGCAACACCGACCACAACAACAACACGATACCCGCGCGCCATTGTTCTTCAAGAGGATAGCGGCCAAACAAAATAACCCGCCACTTTTCAGCCACAACACCCCAGCAGGCACCCTGCCCGCCGGCCTGTTGGCACGCTTGTAAATCGGGGCGAAATACGGCGCTAAACACAGCCCAGTCCGCCAGTGCCCAAGCCACTGGTGCCAAAAGCAATGGCAGCGCAAGCCACAGAAAACCATTGAAAAAGCGATGAAGCAACAGGTTGGTGTTCACAAAGCCCCCCTGTTGACACGCGTGTTCAGCGCATTCATCAAGCCAGCAGCCACGGCGCTGAGCAGTGCGTAAGTGACCAAGATGATCAGCACGCATTCCACCGCCTTGCCGCTTTGATTGATGGCGGTGTTGGCCACCGACACCAGTTCGGGGTAACCCACAGCCACACCCAGCGAGGCATTTTTCAGCAAGTTCAAATATTGGTTGGAAAGCGAGGGCACCACCACACGCAAGGCCAAGGGCAGCACCACGTACCGGGTGGTTTGCGCGTTGCTCAAGCCCAAGGCCAGCGCGCCCTGGCGCATGCCTGGCCTCACGGCCTGTACGCCTGCGCGCACTATTTCGGCAACAAAGGCGGCAGTGTAAACCACCAGCGCCAGCAGCACGGCCAGGTATTCAGGGCTAAGTACCCAACCCCCTTCAATTGAAAAACGCCCGCGCACCGGGGCTTCCGAAAACGAGGGAAAAGCCAAACCGCTTTTGCTTAAAAACACGCTGTCGCCAACCGACCAGGCTTGGCTGGCGATGGGCAAAAACTGGGTGATGGCAAAGTAAATGGCCAGCAGTTGCAACAACAATGGCACATTGCGAAACAGGTTGATATAGCCCTTGCACAGCCCTTTCAACAAGGGGTGGTGTGCCAGTTGCCCCAATCCAATCAACAAGCCCAGAAGCGTACTGATCAGCAAGGCAGGTAGGCCCACTTTCAAGGTGTTCAACAAACCTGCCAACAGTATTTGCCAGTAGGGCGAACTGAAGGCCACCTGCAGCCAGCCTTCACTGAGTCCAAAACCGGCGGGGTCACTGAGAAATTCAAAGTTCACGGGCAAGCACCTTCAGCGCAAAGGTGGGGCGTACATCAGCCCGCCTTGGGTCCACAGCGCATTCAAGCCCCGTTCAAGTTTCAAGGGCGATTGCTTGCCCAGGTTCTCCTCAAACACTTCGCCGTAATTGCCCACTTGTTGCAAAATTTTTACCACCCAGTCGCGCGGCAGGCCCAGTGGTTTCCCCAAGTTTTCTGCGCCGCCCAACAAGCGTTGCACAGCTGGATTGCTGCTGTTCAACGCTTGTTCAATATTGCCTTTTCCAACCCCCAGTTCTTCAGCCTCAATCATGGCAAACACCACCCATTTCACGATGGCAAAAAACTCGTCATCGCCACGCAGCACCGCAGGGCCCAAAGGTTCTTTGGAAAAAACTTCAGGCAACACCACATAATCATCAGGCCGACCGCTTTGGCTGCTTTTCAAGCCAATCAGTGCCGACACATCAGTTGAAAATGCTTGGCAACGGCCACTGAAAAAGGCTTTGTAGGCTGCCTCAAAATTGTCATACACAATGGCTTTGGCTGTAATGCCTTGCGAGCCCAAATAAGTGCTTAGGTTTTTCTCATTGGTGGTGCCCGATTGAACGCAAATCTCGGCACCTTTCAATTCTTTGGCGCTTTTTACGCCGAAGCGTTTGTGCATCAAAATGCCCTGCCCATCGTAATAAGTAATGGCGGCGAAGTGCGCGTTCAGGCCTGCATCGCGACCCAAGGTCCAGGTGGTGTTGCGGGAAAGAATGTCGATTTGCCCAGCCTGCAAAGCAGCAAAGCGCTGCTGTGAACTTAATGGGGTGAACTGTACTTTTTGTGCATCACCCAACACAGCTGCGGCCACAGCACGGCACACGGCCACGTCCAGCCCACGCCATTGTCCGTCACTACCCAGGGCCGAAAAACCAGCCACGCCACTGCTCACCCCGCAACGCACGGCATCGCGTTTGTAAATGGCATCCAGCACCGGGCCTGCCTGCGCGGTGTTGGCCACCAGCAGGCAAAACAAGGTGCCCAACAAGCGTGTTGCCCGAAGTTTGAGCAGCTTCACTGACTTCCCCCTGTTTCATAAGCACCGCTTACTTTCAACTGCAGCCGGCCCAGGTATTCTTTAATCGCAACGGTGCTTTCATCCAGTGCCTGTGGCTTGGGCAACCATTCCCAGAAGGCACGGCTTTCATTCAGCACGCGAATGTCAGTGCGCACCGGGTACACGGTAAACCCTGCTTTTTCGAACCACAACACCGAGCGCCCCATGTGAAATGCAGACGTGACCAGCGCAATAGAACGTGCACGCTCGCCCAGCAATTCGCGGGTGCGTACGGCATTCTCAAAAGTAGTTCGGGAGTTGTCCTCAATCACCAAAGCGTCTTCAGGTACCCCCATGTCCAGCATGAACATTTTCATACCAGGGGCTTCGGCTTCCTTGCGGGGATCGGTTTGAAACTGCCCACCACTCAACACGATTCGTGTGGCTACGCCTTGCTTGTATAGCCTTGCGCCTTGCCACACACGGTCGCCGGCATCGTTCAAATCGGGTAAGGCGCGCACACCATCAAACCGCCCCTCAAGTCCACCACCCAGCACCACAATGGCATCGACCTGTGCGGGCAAGGGTCGGTTGGCTTCCAGCACCAATGCCTCATCTTCAAGCCGGCCCAACAAGCTGTCGCCTACCCATGGAAGGCTGAACGCCAGCAATTGCAGTTGTGCCAACACCAACAGATGCACACGCCACTGCCCTCGGCCAAACAGGCCCAAGCCCGCAAACACAGTCAGGGCGATCCACAACCCCAGGGGGCTTAACAGCCAGATGGCGTACTTGGTCAGCTCGGCAGCCACAGTATTCTCCGCAAATGAATCAAGGGTCATTGTAGACGTGCTACCCCGCACACAAGCGCGCTACACTGCTTTCTTCGACCACTCATGCCTGCCAATTACCATGCCATTTCCCAACCACCAGCTCAGCATGACCGTGCTGATGACCCCCGACATGGCCAACTTCAGCGGCAAGGTGCATGGGGGGCATATTCTGAAATTGCTCGATCAGGTGGCCTATGCCTGTGCAAGCCGTTATGCGGGCATGTACGTGGTCACGCTTTCAGTTGATCGGGTGTTGTTTCGCCAGCCCATTCGTGTGGGTGAACTGGTGACCTTCCTGGCCAGTGTCAATTACACCGGCAACACCTCAATGGAGGTGGGCATCAAGGTGGTGTCTGAAGACATTCACAAAGGCATTGCCACTCACACCAACAGTTGCTTTTTCACCATGGTGGCCATGAACGCCGATGGAACTCCTGGCAAAGTGCCTCCTCTGGAACCCAGCACTGACGAAGAAAAGAAGCGGCATGCCAACGCCGAGTTGCGCAAAATATTGCGCAAAGAACATGAAGAGCGCATGAACAATTTGAAGTAGACTGAAGAGATGAACTTAAGTCATTTATCGGCCGAGATTGATTTGGAAACCACGCTGGACCGCCTGTGTGGAGACTCGGCTTTGCTGCTTGAAATTCTCGATTTGTTTCTCGATGAGTTCGCGAAAGAACAGGCCAACTTGTTGAGCCGGGTTCATACGGGAGATTACACAGGGTTGGCCAGCAAAGCACATTACTTCAAAGGTGTCGCGCAGAACCTCGGGTTAGAGCGGTTCTTGCCAAAAGTTCAACACCTTGAGCAAGCAGCCAAAGAAGGCGACGCGTCGGGCTGCATTCAGGCACTCGATTCCCTGCGTGAAATTGCACGCCACATTCTGGCCCTGAGAAAAAGCATGCAAGCTGCGTGAACCCTGTCTGAAATTCGCTCAAGCCTTTTGCAGGTACTTGCCCAACACTTCAATCAACTTCGCGCGGTCCAGGGGCTTGGTGAGGTAGTCGTTCATTCCTGCATCCAGGCATTTTTTGTCTTCTCCCACCATGGCATGTGCGGTCAGCGCCACCACAGGTATATTCTGGTTTATGCCCGGCACGCTGCCACTTCGAATCATCGCTGTGGCTTCATAGCCATCCATCACCGGCATTTGGCCATCCATTAACACCAAATCAAATTGCTCTTGTGCAAGCAAATCAATCGCCTCCTGGCCATTGTTGGCAACCTTACTGGCAAGACCCAAGCGTTCAAGCACTTTGCACACCACCATTTGGTTCATGGCAGCGTCTTCGACCACCAACACTTTTCCGTTAAATTGCTGCACCGTTGGCGCAGTTGCTGTATCGGTACCTGGCGTGGTTTCAATTGTTTCATCACCTTTCAGTTGACCGCTATCCGCTGGCAAACCCAATTTCAGGGAAAACACAATTTCAGTGCCCCGCCCTGGCTCGCTGTGCAAGCGAACTTTTCCTCCCATCAGCTCGACCAACTCCTTAACAATGGCAAGGCCAAGCCCGCTGCCTTGCGCGCGTCGTGTGCTGGAGTTGTCCACCTGCGTGAATCGTTTGAACAGGTTTTTTTGATGCTCGGGCGCAATGCCGATGCCTGTGTCTTTCACAGTAAATTCGAGTACGGCTTGTTGCGCGGTTCGTGACACTTCCTGACAAACCACTTTTACGTGGCCCACATCAGTGAACTTGATTGCATTGCCCACCAGGTTCAATAAAATTTGACGCATGCGCACCGAATCACCAAGGTAAATTGTATTGGGCACACGCTCTGCAGGGCATTGCAGTTCAATGCCTTTGCTGTTGGCATCAAAGGCCAGTGCGGCTTCCACATCGGCAAACACATCAGCAAGTTCAAGTGGGCTGTGGCGCAGGGTTAGTTGCCCACTTTCCACTTTTGAAATATCGAGAATGTCATTCAACAAGCTAAGCAAGGAGGCTGCGCTGCGTTTGGAAGCTGCAGCAAGTTGAAGTTGTTCAGGTTTCAATTCAGTGTCGAGCAACAGATCAAGCGTTCCCAGCACGCCGTTCATGGGGGTGCGAATTTCGTGGCTCATGTTTGCCAAAAAAGCAGCCTGCGTTTTTTGAGCCTGCAAGGCGAGTTCTTGGGACTGCCTTAGCGACGCTTCGCTTTGGCGTCTCGACACAATTTCCTGTGCCAATGCGGTATTAATTTGCGTCAGTTTGCCCAGGTCAGGTAAGGCCATGATGTGTTTTAACTTGGGCAGTAAATAAATTGCAGTGGCCACTGAGACCAGAGCTGTCACAATTTTGGTAATGCCCTGTGTGTAATACAGCGGCACCCACAAGGTGAGAATGCCCATGACATGCGTCACACCACAGGCCAGAATAAATGCCGCGAACAGGTAATAAATAGGCTGCAATTCGGCGTCGGGTCGCTTCTTGGCCACGTACACAATGCCGATTGGAATCGAGAAGTAGGCGATGGCAATCAAGAGGTCTGAAATGACGTGCATGGCCAGCAGTTGTGGATTCCACGCAATACAAAAGCCGTGCGGCAGGTACTCGATCACATTGTTCATTGGCCAATCACTTGGATAAAAATCGTTTAGCGATACACAAAATCAACTTGACCCGATTTGTGTTCTCTCAGGAAGCTCGCATCAATATAGTTCAAATATTCGGGTTCTTTGGGCAAATTATTCTGAACGTGACCCTCGCGCATGGCCCACCTGGCTTGGCCTTGCAAGGTGCTCACCAGCGACTGTTGCAAAGTCATTCGAAAGGTGTAGTCATTCCAGTTTTTCTCGATGTGTTCCTGGCTGACCATTTTTTTTCTCAGCAGCAATGCCTGCGCCCTGGAGGGATAATCGCGAATGTAATCGACTGCCTCGCTCAAGGCTTTCATCACACCGCGCACTTGCGCCGCGTGTTTGTTTTTGAATTGGTTTCGCACACTGACATTGAAGGTTTGGGTATAAAGGCGTGGCGCATCCACTTGCACAATGTCACGGCCACCCAGTTGTAGGGCTTGTTCAGCCATGGGTTCCCAAATCGAAATTGCATCCACCCGGCCTTGCTGCAAGGCTTGGGGAAGTTCAGATGCGGCCATGGGCACCTTAATTACCTGCTGAGGATCAACCCCCTTGAACAACAAAAAGGTATCCATGTAATAGTGCGATGAAGATTTGGGTACATAGCCAATTCGCTTGCCAGCCAGACTCAAGCGACCGTTCTGGAGCAAGTTGCGTGACACCAGAAACTTCAGATCGTCCTTGTTGGTCACCAGGGTAGCCAGCACCGAAATCGGATTGTTGTCGTATGCAGCAAACATCACCGGCAATTCCGAAGAACTGGCAAGGTCAGCCTTTCCCTGCCCCAGAGCTTTGATGCAGTCCTGTCCACTGCTGCACTCAATCAGCACGGGATTCACTTGGTGTTTCTCGAAGAACTTTCGCTCCGTGGCCACGTACACCGGCAAAGACATGACAGTGGGCGGCACTGCAATTCGCACCACATCGGCAGCGTCTGCACTTTGAGCAGCCAAAAGCAAAGCCAGCAGCAGGGAGTAGATCCATGTGCTCAACTGAAATTGTTTCATAGCGCCTGCCCTCACGATTTAACAACTCCATGTTGCATCGATGAGAACAACTCGCATGGGTGAATAAGGGTGATTTCAACCCCTTAGTTTGTTACTTTACACTAGTTCACAATTTAACATTCAGTGTATTTGAGCTCTCAACTTGATCTGCGCACCCCAACGCTTTACAGCGTCCAGCACTTTGTCAATTTGCAAGGGCTTCACCAGCACTTCATCCATGCCCGCAGCCAGGGCCAACTGGTGGTCGGCCTCCATTACGCCCGCAGTTAAAGCCAGTATGGGCAGCTGCCGCAAGCCCATCTGGTCTCGCAGGTAGTGGCAGGTTTCCATGCCATCCATGTCTGGCATTTGCACATCCATCAAACACACATCCACATCACTGTGGTTGGGCTGACCAAGCACTTGAATCGCGGCTTGCCCCGATTCTGCCAAAATGACTTTGGCTCCATGGGTTTCCAGAATTTTTTTCAGAATCATTAAATTCAGTTTGTGATCGTCCACAGCCAACACGGTTAAGCCAGCAAGAAACACCAACTCGTTTTGATTCAACAAACGGTTCACAGCGCTGGTCTTGCCCTGCGAATTGCCCGTGGCCTCTTGCAATACATTTTTCAAAGCCGAGAAAGAAACGGGTTTCATCAACACCGCATCAAGTTGGCCTGTGGAAAGCGGGTTTTGTACTTGCTTCACATCTTTGGGCCGCACCATCAGGGCAACCTTGGCAGATGCCGGGGCATGCGCGGCTTTCAGTTTGTCAGCCAATTCCAGCCCGCTGGTGTGGTTCAACTGGTTGTTAACCACGAACAATCGTGGCCGCTGCCCAGGGGGCAAGCTCAAAGCCTGCTCCGGGTTCACAAAACGTTGGGGAACCACGCCGGTCCACTCCACCATTTGGGCCACACTTTCAAGTTGGGTTTGGAAACTGTCAATGACCACCACATCGTAAGCAAACCCGGTGGCAACAGGCGCTGCGCTGGCCTGCGAATCCAGGTTCAACATCAGCGAGAATGCAAACAGGCTACCCTGCCCCGGTGCGCTCACGGCCGATATAGTGCCGCCCATCAACTCCACCAGTTTTTGGCTCAAGGCCAAGCCAATGCCCGTGCCGCCGAAACGGCGAGAAATTGATGAATCTGCTTGGGAGAATGACTGGAATAAACGCTTCATGGCACCAGCATCCATGCCCAAACCTGTGTCTTGAACAATGAAACGCAACACGCAATGTTGGGTGTCCAGCTGATCCAAAGTTATGCCCACCTTGACATAGCCATTCTCGGTGAACTTGATGGCATTGCCCGCCAAATTCACCAGTACCTGCCTTAGTTTGGTTTCATCACCCACCAACTGGTCGGGCACATTGGGGGCTACAGCAACTACAAACTCGATGGGCTTGTCCGCCAGGGAACCCGTCATTAAATCAGCCAGCGAATCCATTAATTGCCGGGCTGAGAATGGCCGGGTTTCCAACTCCATGGCACCAGCTTCAATCTTGGAAACATCCAGCACGCCACTGACCAAATCAATCAGGCCTCGGCCTGCATTTTCAAGTTTTTCAACAAACTCCAGTTGAGATGAGTCCAGCTTGCTTTGCTTCAAGATGTAAGCCAGCCCCACCACTGCATTCAGTGGGGTGCGAATTTCATGGCTGATGTTTGACAAAAATTCGCCTTTGGCCTTGCTGGCCGATTCGGCCAATTCTTTGGCCTGTCGAATTTCCTCTTCAACGCGGCGACGTTCGGTAATATTTTGAAAAGCGCCCCGAATCATCCAGGGTTTGCGCTGTGCACCATCCCCCCGCCAAATGACTTCGCCAAACACATGCACCCAGATCAGCTTGCCTTTGTAGGTGCGCAATTGCAGTTCAATGTTGACATCGCAGCCTGCGCGCGTAGCATCCTCCAGTGCTTTGGACAGCTTCGCAGCGGAATCTTCGGGATAAAGTGCAATCGCTTCTTCCAGTGTAGGCTGATGCGTGAAGTCTGCTTCAACAATGTCGTAAATTTGTTTTGACCAACTTAACGCATGGGTGTTGACATCCAGAGTCCATGCACCCACACCACACATTCGGCCAGCCACCTCCAGCAAGTGCGTGGTCGATGTTAAATCGGCCAGTCTGTTGTTGAGTTCAAGGGCCAGTGAATCGAGCGCTGCGGCCACATCGCCAAGTTCATCGCCTTCCGGCAAATTGCAACGTGCATTCAAATCGCCCGCACGCATCGCATTGGCCACGTTTTCAATTTGCGCAAGTGGCCTAACCACCCGGTAACGAATCAAAAGCAACAACAAGAAAGAATTCGCCGTAAACAACACAGCGAAAATGAACAGGATATTTCTTCGCTTCTGTGTCAGGGCCTCCTGCAGTGAAAACGCAGCATCTGAGACTTTGTAACTCAGTTCTGCGAGTTGTTCAGCCTCGGAAATCAAACGGTCGGTCAACACACTGCTGCGCCTTTCGTCCAAATCAATTTCCTGAGAAGTCAGCATGTGCGAAAAACCACTGAACAGGGCCGCAAAGTCGCTAAGTCGCTCCTCCAGCCTGGTGGAAATTTCTCCGCTCTCATCCGAAAAATGAAGGTGATCAAGCTCATCGGAAATCGATTGATGCACCACCCACCACTGGCGAATATTGGTCTCGGTCATGTAGGTCGATGCAGTGTGCGTCAACACCAGCATACGCGTGGACAACCGGGAAATTTTGCGCGCAGCAACGCTTTGTTCCAGCACGTCATTGCGTTGCTGGTTAATGGAAACGACCGTAGCAGTTGCCACCACCACAAGGCCAATCAATAGAACCAAGGCTATTAATACGCCTTGTTTAAGTCGCAACAAAGGTTTCATGGATACACAAAATCAACGGCATTGGGCTTAATTTTTCGCAGCAGGCTAGCGTCAATAAAATTCAGAAATTCGGGTTCAGCCAGGGTTGGGGCAACATGCCCTTCACGCCTCGCCCACCTTGCCTGGCCTTGCACAGTACTCAACAGTGACTGCTGCAAAGTCAACTCGAACTGATAGGTGGGCCATGCGGCCTTCACTGTGTCAAGGTCAACACCCACATCACGTGCCAGTATGCGTTTGGCCTCGTCAGGGTTCTTCTTGATGAACTGAATTGCTTCGTCCAGCGCACTCAACACAGCAATCGATTTGCGCGTTTGTGCCAGGCGATATTCATTGCTGGCCAACAGGTTGAAGGTTTGGCTATACAACTTCGGAGCATCAACTACTGCCACCTCGTCACCACCAAGGTTCAATGCAATTTGCCCCCAGGGTTCCCACACCGAAATTGCATCCACCTCGCCTTTGGCCAAGGCAGCCGCCAAGGCCTCTGCGCCCATGGGCACCGGTACTGTGGTTTTAGGATCAATGCCGTTGTACAACAAAAACAAATCCATGTAGTAATGGGAAGAGGCCTTTTCCACATAACCAATTCGCTTGCCAGTCAAACCCTTGGTGCCACCTTTCACCGCCGCCTTCCGAACCACGAATTTCATGTCGTCTTTGTTGGTGTTGAAAGTGGTCACCAGGCCAATTGGTTTACCTTGAAAAACCGCAAACATGAATGGCAGTTCCGAAGACGTGGCCATGTCCACTCGTCCATCGGTCAGTTCTTTCACACACCGGTTGCCACCCAGGCATTCAATCAACACCGGCTCAACCTTGTGCTTTGCAAACAGGTTTTTGTCTTTGGCCACAAAAAATGGCAAAGATAACGGCGATTTGGACACTGCAATGCGTGGCTCACTGGCCCATCCCAAGGAAGACAAGCCCATGAATGCACAAAACATGACGGTGGAAAAACGCGCAACACGCAGGCGACTGAACATGGAGGCTTGAAATCAAAGTGATAACTCACCCACAGTGCGCGTTTTGCAAGGAAGCAATCGAAGAAAAAGGGGGCTTTCGCCCCCTTTTATTGTTACTTTACACTTATTGTCAATTTAACATTTGTAACATGCTCAGTTTGACGCCCTTTGCTGGCGTAACACCTTGGTTTGACCCACTTTGGCCGCCTGAATTTGAGCATCGGTGTAGGGCAAGCGAGCCCAGTTTTTCTGAGAATAAGCCTTGGTGTAATCGTCAAAGTGTGGGTTGGCTGGGTCAGTCGAGAGTGAATAGGTCAACATGGCGTCGGCCTGTGGTTTGCCATTCGCATCCCAGGTCACAGCCTGAATGTAGCTGTTGCCGTACGTAACTTTGTAGCCTTCAGAATTCAGACGGCTTGGTTCTGTACTCACAATCGTAAACGCACCTTCAGGGCTTGTACCCCCGAAAATTGGCGTGGCACTGGCCTGTACTCCAGATTTTTGAATATTGCCCAAAGGCTCATCCAGCGCAAAACCAGCCGTTTGCACCGCCAAAATCGCATCGGCCAGGGCAGCAGCCGTAAATGGATTGGCAATATTCAGCGTGTTGGGGGTGTTGACCGGATCAACCGCATTGAAGCCATTCGCCCACAAATTGGTCGGCAGTGACAAAGGCACAGGCACATCAAACGGCAAATGCAATTGCGGCACGCCCACCGGCAAACCACCTGGGTTGGCAATGGCTCGGCTCCAAAATTCGCGCCATAGGTGCGCACCTTTGCTCTCCAGGTTGGCCTTGCCGTCCCACGCACCCAAAGCAGCGCAGGCGTCGGCTGTTTGCACAGGCATTAAACTGGTACTGAGCAGCACAGGCACTTGGCACAACGCATCGACCACTGATTGCTTGGCCAGCGTCGCCGAGTAAATTTCACTGTTCAGTGCAACTTCTTTCAGGTTATCTTGCGTAAACCGGTTGCCTGGCAAACCATCGGCACCACCCAAACGGCGTTCCGCTTGAAGGGTACACAAGCGGGTGCGCAAAGTTCGCTCTGCGTTTTCGTCTCCAATAATCCGGTCAAATCCAGTCAGTGGCTGACGTGGATTGCTTAACCAATGGCTGTCGTTGCAGTTGGTTACGTAATCGTCACGCTGAAGCGTGGGCAAATTACCTGGGCCAAAAATGCCAGGCGCAGGTGCATCGGGGTCGCTGCCCCATTCGCAGGCCTCGCGAGATCCATTCAGTACGGGCAAGCCTGGTGAAAGTTGGCCCACCACAGTGTTGAAAGGCTCAGCTGCGCAATCGGCAATTTTTTCATCGGTCACATGCGGCACCACAGTCACATCACCATAGTACGCAGGCTTGCCAGGGCCGCTGGCCACGGTATTGACCCAAGGCACACCCAGTTCACTGCCATGTAAACCAATAAATTCTTCCAGCGACTTCGCCATGTTCCACTTGGCAAACTGGTTGATCAGGCGATCATTCTCCACGTTTGCATCCCGCAGGGTAAAAGCCATCAACTGGTTCCAGCCCAGCACCGGTACTCCACTGGCCTCCAATACCAACATGGGCCCGTAGTGGCTGCGGTACATGGTGCGCTGCATGGTCGTAATGCTGCCATCGGGCTGCTTCACTTCAATTTCGGTGGGCAGGGCTATCATGTCGACCATTTCACCTTCGTACATGTACTGGGTCGGATTGGCCGGGTTGATTTGCAACTGGTAAAGCGTAAAGCGGAAAGCCGTTGAAACCGTGTGGCTCCACGCCACGTGCTCATTAAAGCCAATCAACACGGCAGGCACGCCATAAAGGCCCACACCCATGATGTCCATGGCCTTCTCGCCGTTCAACTCCAGGATATTGTGGCTCAGGTACAAGCGCTCGGTGCCCTTCCAAGGAAAGTGAGGATTACCGTACACCAGTGATTGACCATTGGCGGTTGCGTCTTTGCCAAAGGCGTACATATTGCTGCCAAAGTGATCCTTGTTCTGCATCGCAGTGAAGGGGTTCGGGTTGGCCTTGAGCAAAGCCACTTGCTCGGCAATACCTGGGCTTTTGGCTTTTTTACCCGCACTGGCCACAGGCAAGGCAGGGGCACCACCGCCCGCGGGCAAGCCGGGCAACACACCCGGAGGTTGGGCATTGCCAATTTCCGTCACAAACACCGAACTGCTGGCCAACACAGCCAGGCGCACAAAGCGGCGATACATGTCGTCTGTCGTAATTGGGGCCAGCCATTCAGCATCGGCACAAGCGGCATGCGCAGGCACCTTGCTGCCGTCGGCCTGCTCGTACTCATGCTCGCCTGCTTTCAGTTCAGCAATGTAGCGGTTTACACCATCTGCATAACCCGTCACCACGTTCTGAAAATCAGGAATGGTTTTGTCGCGCGTGCGCTGCCAGGCATTGCGGGTCACCCCATCGGCGCCCTCTTCTTCAAAGGCAAACAGGCTTTTCCAGAAGAAGTCGCTGGCCACGTTGTTGGCCGTCGAACCATTGGGCTCAATGGTGTAGGTGCCGTCGGGTCCAAAAAAGCGGGAGCGCTCACCGCGAATCGTCAACAGGTCTTCAAGAAACACACACAGGTTATCCTGTGCAAAGGCATAGCCCTGCCCATAACCCAAACTGCCATAGTCCTTGGCACGAATGTGCGGCACGCCATAGGTGGTGCGGGTAATGCTCACGTCGTATTTCAGGTTGGGGTTCTCGTTCGGATTGGTGCGGCCGTCCGTGCCGGCAATCTCGTTGTTGCTGCTGCCCAGGCAACCCGCCAACACCAACAGGGCGACGCTGACCGCGCCTACCCGTAACCCGCGCCGCAACGCGGCCTTGTTCTTCAAGCCTGTAATCACTGCTGTCTCCTCTGCTTTAATTCTGGGCATGCATCGAGGCATGCCATGTGTTAGTAGTACCTCCGTTGATTACATTTGGATTAAAAATCAGGGCTTTACCGACAGGCTTCAGTAAATTGCCTGTGCATGGTGCGCTCACCGAAAATTTCCGAAAGCTTGGTGTTAGCACCGATTCAACCCGCACCCGGCTTGCGCGACAATAGAGGTCTTCAGAAGCAACCAAGCAGGCCAAAACACATGCAACCCGCCATGCAACCCTACAAGAACGATCAAACTGTCGCCCACTTCATCAACGGCAACACCGTGAGCATTGCTGGCAGCAAAACAGCCAATGTGTTCAACCCGTCACTGGGCAACGTAGCCCGTCAGGTCGAGCTGGCCGATATCGCCACCGTGAACAAAGCCGTGGAAGCCGCCAAAGCGGCGCTGCCGGCCTGGGCCAACAAGCCACCTCTGCAGCGCGTGCGCGTCATGAACAAGTTCCTGGCCTTGATGAACCAACATCGCGACGAACTGGCCGCCATCATCACCGCTGAACATGGCAAGGTTTTTACCGATGCCCAAGGCGAAGTCAGCCGGGGCATCGACATCATTGAATTTGCCTGCGGCATTCCGCAATTGTTGAAAGGCGATTACACCGAACAGGTGTCAACCAACATCGACAACTGGACCCTGCGCCAGCCCGTGGGCGTGGTGGCAGGCATTACGCCGTTCAACTTTCCCTGCATGGTGCCGTGCTGGATGTTCCCGGTGGCGATTGCCTGCGGCAACACCTTCATTCTGAAGCCCAGCGAACGCGACCCCAGCGCCGGCAATTTCATGGCTCGGCTGCTGAAAGAGGCAGGCCTGCCCGATGGCGTATTCAACGTGGTACACGGCGACAAACTGGCCGTTGAAACCCTGCTGAATCACCCCGATGTGGCCGCACTCAGCTTTGTGGGTTCCACCCCCATTGCGAAGTTCATCTACGAAACTGGCGCCCGCAACGGCAAACGCGTGCAAGCCTTGGGCGGTGCGAAAAACCACTTGCTGGTGATGCCCGATGCCGATTTGGACCAGGTCACCGACGCACTGATCGGCGCTGCTTACGGCAGCGCTGGCGAACGCTGCATGGCCATTTCCGTGGCCGTGATGGTGGGCGACGTGGGCGACAAACTAATCCCCAAACTGGCCGCCCGCCTGAAAACCCTGAAGGTGACTGACGGCATGGATTTGTCCGCTGAAATGGGCCCGATTGTCACCGCCGAAGCACTCCAGCGCATTGAAGATTACGTGCAGATTGGCGTGGATGAAGGCGCGACATTGGTCGTCGATGGCCGCGGCCAAAAACCGGCTGGTTTCGAAAACGGTTTTTACACCGGCGGCACCTTATTCGACAACGTAAAGCCCAATATGCGCATTTACCTCGAAGAAATTTTCGGGCCTGTGCTCAGCTGCGTGCGCGTGGCCAACTTCACTGAGGGCCTGAACCTGATCAACAGCCACCAATACGGCAACGGTGTCAGCTGTTACACCCGCGACGGCAACGTGGCCCGCGAATTTGGTCGCCAGGTGCAGGTGGGCATGGTGGGCATCAACGTGCCCATTCCTGTGCCCATGGCCTGGCACGGTTTCGGCGGCTGGAAAGCCAGCCTGTTCGGCGACATGCATGCATACGGTGAAGAAGGTGTTCGTTTCTACACACGCCAGAAATCAATCATGCAGCGCTGGCCAGACAGCATCGAGAAGGGCGCGGAATTTGTCATGCCCACCTCGAAATAAACCAATTCGCGTAGACTAGGTTCAACTCAACTTCGGCTGCGCGAATTCTTCCTTGAACACCGAATTCAAAGCGGGCGCACTGGTCGCATT
The DNA here is from genome assembly GCF_000170915.1 of Limnobacter sp. MED105. GTDB lineage: Bacteria > Pseudomonadota > Gammaproteobacteria > Burkholderiales > Burkholderiaceae_B > Limnobacter. The sequence goes on along the minus strand of NZ_ABCT01000001.1, from coordinate 138,069 downwards.
CGGTGGATACGCTCAAGCAATTGTGTACGGCATGCTGGCCTTTGCCCCACTGGGGCAAGCCGGGCTGGCCTACGGCATCTACGCGGGCTTGGCCAGCGCGTTGCTGGGCGGTTTGTTGGGTGCCCTGATCGGGAAAGCGCCTGTTCAATTCGGTGGGCCACGCTCTTCCACCGCCCTTATTGTTGCCGGCTCACTGCTGGGCTTTCTTCAAATTACCGACAAGCACACCGAACTCATGCTGTTGCTGGCGCTTGAAATTGTGCTGGCAGGCCTGTTGATTGCACTGGCTCAACAACAGGGTGTGGGCAAGCTAATGCAGTTTTTGCCTGCCCCGGTGCTTATTGGCATGAACACCACACTGGGCCTTTTCTCGGCCTACAAACTATTGCCTGCCATGCTGGGCTTTGCGGTGTACACCACGGCCCTGCAAGCCGCCAATACCCCGGCCCTGTTTTCTCCCACGGCACTCAGCGTGTCGGCAATCACGGTTGTTGTACTGCTGTACTTCCGCGCCATACGCCCCAACCCCTTGGGGCTGGTGTACGGCCTGGCCTGCGGCTTTACACTGCACGCCCTGTTGCTGTGGGCATGGCCAGGCGCACTGCCCATACAAACCGTGGCAGCCATGCCCAGCCACCCGCTTTTACAAACCGCTCAAACCCAGCCCACGCCAGCCATTCTTGATGGCCTGCAACAAGTGCTTGACCTGTTATTGAGTACACCCGGCCTGCTTTTGCAGGTCCTGGTGGGTGCGGCAGTGCTGGCCCTGCTCGTTGTGCTGGAAAGCATGCAGTCGCTGTTGCAAGTGGATCAAACACTGGGGACTCGGCACAACACCCGCCGTGAATTGAACACACTGGCACTGGCCAACGTGCTGTGCGGCCTTGCGCTGGTCTTGCCCAGCTCCAACTACTTTTCCAGAAGCAATGCCGCGCTGGGTGTCGGCGCGAAAAGCCGCCAAAGCGAAGCCTGGTACGTGGGTTTACTGGGCCTGCTTTTGCTGCTGAGCTGGCCAATTCTGTCCCAATTGCCCCTGCACATTCTTGCCACTGCTGTGGCGGTCAGTTCTCTTTTCCTCATTCAAGGCAGCACACTGGGCTTGCTGAAACGTTTTGCAATGCCCGGCACACGCCGCCAAATGGCACCCACCGAACGCTTTACCGTGTGGGTGGTGCTCAGCATGGTATTTGTCACCGGCATCAGTAATTTGTTGATTGGCACCCTGGCCGGCGTTCTGTTTGTCGCGGCCTACTTTCTTCAACAACAATCCGGCAGCGGCTTGCGCAGCATTGAATTCAAGCCCGCTGCACGTTCTCGCAGCATGCGCCCGCGCGCCCATCGCCAACAACTAGACAGCGCCTTTGAACACCTGGCCTGGGTGCGCTTTGAGGGCAACCTGTTTTTTGGCAACGCACCCGCCATTGCCATCCGCCTGCAAGATGAATTGGCACCGGCGCAATCGGCTTTACTCGATTTCACCCACCTTCGCTACATTGACGACACCGCTTGCGACTGTCTCGAACGGCTTTTTAAACAAGGCCTGCCTCGAGCCCACACCGTGGCCGTGCTACCCACACACGAACAGGCCACGGGCGGAATGCCCCTGCTGCGCGGCTGCCTTGCGCGTTTGGGCATTGCTACACAAGGCCACATTGACGACGCTTTTTGGCACATTGAAAACCAGTTGCTGGACCAAACTGCCTATGACAATCTCGCCTGCAGCCCCGAGAGCGCCCTGAAAAACAGCCACCTGTGCGACCACATGAGCCCCGTACAAACACAAGCCTTTTGTGCACACTGGCAAACCACCGCCCTGCCTGCAGGCCAAGCCCTGTTCACCGAAGGCGCTGAGCCTTGCGGCTTGTATGTGTTGCTGCAAGGGCAATTAAGCGCATGGCACCACACCGGGCACAGCAATGAAAGACTCATGCGCTTTTGCCCCGGCAGCATGGTTGGCGAAATGGCCTTGATTGACCGCAAGGCACGCTCGGCCACCGTACGCGCAGACACAGCCTGTACCCTGCTATTTTTGCCCACTGCGCAATTTGACCAACTGCTGATGCAGCAACCCGAGTTAAGCCAGATTCTGCAAAACAACCTGGCCCGTGAACTGGCCCTGCGAATACGGCTAGCCAACCAAAGCCTTTCGCTAACCCAGTAGCCTGAAGGCTCTAATAGAGGGTTTCCTCTTTGTGTACAGCCCCGCCTTGCCGTATTTTCTCGGATGTGCACAACCTTGTAACACCCCATGAACAAAGCAGAATTCCAGAAACGCTACGGCAATTCCATTGGCAAACCCAAGCTCAGCTTACTTTTGGGCGAGGCCAAAACCCCGTTTGAGGCCGCCAAACTAGCCGTGGGATGGCGTTTTCTGGCACGCAAAAACGTGGGGCAAGGCCAAACCGTGTTGTTGTTGCCAGGCTTCGGGGCCAGCTCCAGCAGCATGACCTTCATCAAACGCTATCTGAACTCACTGGGTTACAAAGCCGTTCACTGGTCAGCCGGTTTTAACCACGGCGAAGTGGGCAAACTGCTGCCGCAAGTCATCGCCGACATCAAGGAACATTCCGAGCAGGCGCAGGCACCCATCAAATTGCTGGGCTGGAGCCTGGGTGGTTACCTGGCCCGCGAGGCAGCACGTGAAGTACAACAAAACGTAAGCCGCATTGTCACTATTGGCAGTCCAGTGATTGGCGGGCCCAAATACACCGCCGTGAAAACGCTGTATGACATGCGCGGACTCGATGTCGAGTCCATTGAAAACAGCACCCTGAAGCGCTTTGAGCACCCCATTGTGTGCCCCATCGTTGCGCTGTATTGCAAGAAAGACTCGATCGTAAGCTGGCAGGCCTGCATCGACCGCTTCAGCCCCAATGTTGAACACATCGAGATCGACACGCCCCACCTGGCCATGGGTGTCAGCAAGGAAGTCATGAACCTGCTGCCTTATGCCTTGGGTACACCGCTGAAATAGGCGGGTATTCACCTGTGTCCTCCGGGCTTTTACTGACTTGAAACTTTTCGCCAGCAGCGTAGACTAAATTTCTAGTGGACGGTGCTTGCGCTGCCACGACACAAGGCAACAAACCCTTGTGCCTGTACCCTCTTTTGCATGCAGTCCGTCCTGCAAACTCGCCCGTCGGCCCCAAGCCTGCGGATGCAATACGACTGTGTGTCAAAAAGGGTTTCAACATGATCAGACAACACTACCAAGCACTCGAACACATCAGCGCCAGCGCCACCGACACCATCACGGTCAGCGACCCCAGCCGCCCTTTGAAGCTGACAGCAGATTCGCCAGCCTTCGACGCCATGACAGACCTTCGGCGTGTACACCCCGTCAGCATCTCCGGCTCTGAAACGCTGGAGCAAGCCCGCACCACCATGATCGTGTGTGGCGTCAAGCTGCTGTTCGTTAGAAACAGCCATGGTCATTTGCAAGGCCTGCTCACCGCCAATGACCTGGCCGGCGAGCGCGCAATCAAGGAAGCTTCTTCCAGCAATCGCAATGTGCCTGAACTCACGGTGAATGACGTGATGGTGAAACTGCCAGACCTGGAGTTTCTGGAGTTCGGTGCCGTATCGCGCGCTGAAGTGGGTCACATTATTGCCACACTGCGCGAACACAACCGGCAACACGCACTGGTGGTCGACAACCGCACAGGCAAAATGCGTGTAGTGGGTTTGTTCTCTTCTACACAAATTGCGCGGCAAATGGGCATTCCCGTGATGGACCCTGTCAAAGCCAGCACCTTCGCTGAAATTGAAGCCGCGGTGGCCGCTGCTTAAACTTTCAGCAATTCGACCACCAAGGGGTGGTCGATTCCCTTCACATTCCACACACCATGAATTTCCTCGTGCAGATCCGGGCACTGCCCCAACAAGCGCAAACCGCTTAAAGTGCCCGCATCGTACACACCCAAGCGGCTCACCGGAAATACACCCAGGCCACGGGCGGCAAACACCGACATCAAAGCGCTGTCCTCGAACTCGCCCACCACATGGGGCACAATTCCCAGCTGCTCAAACCAGTAATTCAAGTCCACCCGCAAGCGGGAATGCCCCGTGGGCAGCAACACGGGCAGTTCTGCCAGGCAGTGCGGAAAATGGCTCACACTGCTTTTTTTCACCCACCTCGAAGCTCCGTACCAATCCACCGTAGTGGTATTCAACACGCGGCTTTGCATGCGCAAGTTGGGGTTGGCTGGCGGGGGTTGCCCAGCAAACACAAAGTCAAGGTGAAGCAAAGCCAACTCAGCCAGCAACTGCTCAGGCTCACCCTCGTGACAGGTCAAGTGCAGGTCTTCAGTATCCAGCACTGGCTTCAGCAAAGCGTGCACCGCCAGTTTCGAAATTCCGTCGCACAAACCCACCCTGAAACGCTTCACCGGTTTGCTGGCCACCGCCCGCACCAGCTCCGGCAAACTTTGGCCCAGTTGAAAAATTTCCTCCGCTTTGGCAAAAGCCACCTGTCCAGCCTCGGTCAAAGTCACACCTCGGCCATCCGGTTTCAACAACTGGAGCCCAAGGTCTTTCTCAAGTTCGCGCACCTGCGCACTAACCGTTTGAATGGCCATGTCCATGCGCTCAGCTGCACGGGCAAAACCACCTTCTTTGGCCACCATCCAGAAGTAATGCAAATGACGATAATTCAAGTTCATTCAAAACCCCACCAATTAACTTCGTAAAAACCGCAGTAACAGTTCATTAAATACTGATTTTTCCGAACTCACAACTGGTACACCATGGCGCCGTGTTCAATTCAACCCTCATGGAGTATCAAAGTGGACGTTTTAATGGAATTCATGCACACCGACTTTCTCGGCACAGCCGCATGGATTTGGCTGTTGTTTGTCGGTATTGTGGTTGCGCTGCTCGCCTTCGACCTCGGCGTGCTGCACAAGGATGACCACGAAATTGGGGTCAAGGAAAGCCTGCTGCTCTCGGGTGGCTACATCACCGCAGCGTGTTTGTTCGGTGCCTGGATTTGGTATTACCTGGGCTCCGAAAGCGGCATGAACTACTTCACCGGCTTTGCCATTGAAAAATCACTGTCGATGGACAACGTGTTTGTCATCGCCATGATCTTCTCGTTCTTCGCCATTCCACGCCAGTACCAGCACCGCGTGTTGTTCTGGGGTATTTTGGGTGTCATTGTGCTGCGCGCCATCATGATTGGTCTGGGTGCTGCACTGGTGAAAGAATTCAGTTGGGTGCTTTACCTGTTCGGTGCGTTCCTCGTGATCACCGGTATCAAAATGTGGTTCATGGCCGATAGCGAACCCGACATTGAGAACAACGCTATCCTGAAGTTCCTGCGCAAACGCATGCGTGTTACCGAAGGCCTGCGCGGCAACGCGTTTGTGGTCAACGAGCCTGACCCAAAAACCGGCAAGGTGGTGCGTTTTGCAACCCCCCTGTTGTTGGCTTTGGTATTGATCGAGTTTGTCGACCTGATTTTCGCGGTGGATTCCGTACCCGCAATTTTTGCAATCACCACCGACCCGTTCATTGTGTACACCAGCAATATTTTCGCAATTCTGGGTTTGCGTGCCCTGTACTTTGCACTGGCCGCGATGATCCACCGCTTCCACTACCTGAAGTACGCTTTGGCGATGGTATTGGTGTTCATCGGCAGCAAAATTTTCCTGGTGAACTTCATTGGCAAGTTCCCGCCTGCGTTCTCGCTCAGCGTGACCTTGGGTCTGATCGCCGGTGGCGTGGTGTTCTCTCTGTGGAAAACACGCGGCGACAACAAAGCTGAAAAACTGGAACACGTCACAGAAAACAAGTAAGCCTTGCTGACAACAAAAAGGCCGGTGATTTTAAAGTCACCGGCCTTTTTCTATTTCCAATCCAGATTTACTTGGGTTGCTTCACTGCCTCAATGGTGATCAGCACTTTCACTTCCGGGAAAAACCCCCTGTCTACTGCATAACCCAGATCGAAATCCGTGCGCTTGAATTCAGCCACCGCATCGGCCCCACACACCTCGGCTTTCTTCATGGGGTGCATAATGCACTTGAAGGTGTTGATCTTCAAAGGCACTGGCTTGGTAATGCCCTTCAAAGTCAAATCGCCCAACACTTCCACAGGCTTGTCGCCTTCAAAGCGCATTTTGCTGGCTTTGTAGGTAATTGTGGGGTGCGCTTCCACATCAAACATGTCCACGTCTTTGGCATGCTCGTTCATCTTGCCATGGCCAAAATCAAGGCTGGCCGCATCAATTTCAATGTCCACGGTGCCGGTTTTGTTGGCACGGTCCAGGGTCACCATGCCCTTGGTTTTCTCAAACTGGCCACGCCACAATGAAAGCCCGCCCATGTGGTCCGCCTCGAACGATGGGAAGGTGTGGCTTGGATCAATGACATAGGTATCCACCGCCGCATTTGCTGAGCCCAGCGCACCGAACATACCCAGTGCAACCGCACCGCCCAACATTGTTTTTGATACTTGTTTGAACATCCCTAACTCCCTGTTGTTGCTGTGTATTACGCGGTGTGCCTGCTCACTTCGCAGGCGCCACCAATTTAAAATCGATCACCACTTCATCGGCCACCAGGCTGGTGTCGCCCCACTCACCATCGGCACCCACCTTGTATTCCAGGCGCTTGATCTGGGTTTTGCCAGTGAAAGTGTGCTTGCCGCCGGCTGTTTGAATTTTTACGGGAAACTTCAACGGTTTTTTAATGCCACGAATGGTCAAATCGCCGGTTGCCTGCAAATTGTTACCACTGCCCGTTACACCCGTGATGACAAAAGTTGCCTTGGGATGATTCTTTGAATCAAACCAGTCTTTCCCTGCAACCTCTTTGTTGTACTCAGGATCGCCCAGGTCGTAACTGGCTGTGTCTACGCTCAGGGTGGCTTTGGTGTTTGCGGGCTTGGCAGGGTCATACTGCACATCGCCGGAAAACTTCTTGAAATTGCCACTCACCGGCACATTGAACTGTTTGAACGTGGCCTTGACCTCGCTCTGCGTCACGTCAAGGGGTGCAGCCACGGCAGGAAAGGTTAAAACTGAGAGTACCAGGCCTGAAAGCGCCTTGGCGAACGGATATGTCATAGTGAATCCTGCAGAGCTTGAGAACTATCGGAGACTAATCGGCTCGCATCCCGGGAATCATGCGACCCAAAATACCGTCGCGATCCAGAACGTGATGCTTCAAGGCCATCAACACATGGCCCACCACCAACAAGACCAAGCCTTTGCCTGAAAGTTCATGCAAGGTTTTAAACAACTCTTTTAATTCCGCGTTTTTCTCGATCACCACCGGCAGTTCAATCACACCGAACCAAACCACTGGGTAGCCCGAGGCCAGGCTGTACAGGTAACCAAACACGGGCACACCCAACATGAACAAGTACAGGGCCAAATGCCCCATTTTGGCCAGCAGCACCGTGTTGTGTCCCCAATGTGCCGGGTACTTGGGGGTTTTCGACAACATTCGAACCACCATGCGCAACAACACCAAGGCAAACAGGGTAACGCCCAACCACTTGTGCCAATTGAACAGTTTCAGCTTGAACGGGGTAATACCGGGAATGTCGACCATGTACAAACCCACACCAAATGCGGTCAAAATGCCCACCGCCATTAACCAGTGAACCAACACCATGGGCAAACCATATCGATGGTTTTCGCTCAATGCACTTTTCAAAATCTCATCCCTTTGCAGCACAGGCTTGCATTTTCAGCAATAAATAGTTGGGTTTAAAGCCTTTTTCAAGATACAATTTACAGTTGTTTTGAAGCTGCGTACATGCCGCAAGGCCTAAACATCTATCGGGCACGTCCATAGGCGTTTCATAGGCGTTTCATAGGCGTTAATCAGCCAGTATTGTGCAGCCCTAATAATTACGTTTCAACCAGCGCTTTCAATCAGGACGTCGTATGAGCGATTCAAACGAACACGAACTTCTAATCAAGACACCCAAGCAACTGATCTATGCCGTCATTGCAGCGTTTGTCATTCCGATTTTCGTCATTATTTTGCTGGCTTACTACGTCAGCAGCAGCGAAAAACCCGCCGCTGGCAGCAATGCATTTTCTGAAGAATCAATTGCCGCACGCCTTGCGCCCGTGGGCACCATCGACTTCGTTGATGCCAGCGCTCCCCGTGTTCTGAAAACAGGTGAACAGGTTTACGCCGCCGCATGTGCAGCTTGCCATGACTCTGGCGCTGCTGGTTCCCCAAAACTGGGCGATCAAGGCCAGTGGAGCAGCCGCTTGACCAAGGGCTTTGATACCCTTTGGCAAAACGCGGTGAATGGCATTGGTGCCATGCCTGCCAAGGGCGGCAATTCCGACCTCGACGACATCGAAGTGGCCCGAGCAGTGGCCTACATGGGCAAGGAAGTGGGCGCTGACTATGTTGCACCCGAACCAGCCGCTCCCGCAACCGCTGAAGCTGCGAAGTAACCGGCAATTTAACTGGCAAGGCCAATCAAATAAGTCCGCTGTAAAAAACCCGCCATCCGGCGGGTTTTTTTATTCGGTCAGCAGCATGCCCACGCCACGAAATATCAGCATGGCATTTTCCACCACATCCTCTACCGGCTTCCTGCAACCGTCCATGCTCCAGCGTGCAGCCATGTAAAGCACCGACCCCACCAGGCCCGAGGCCAGCAAAGTTGAATCAAGGCCTTTCACTGCACCGTCCTTTCGCTGTTCAATCAAGGGTTTGGCCAGTGTTTCCAGCATTTCCACAAAGCTGTACAGCGTTTTTAAACTCAATTCTTCCAGGTGCCGGTTCACTGTCAGCACCTCGACCAACAAAATACGGGCCGCCTGCGGGCTTTCCTTGAACTGGCTGAAAAACACGGTCAAACCCGTACGGGTGGCCTGCTCCAGATTGTCGTCCTCCATACCCAACAACACCTTTTGCAGCTTCTCACGCAGGGTATCGGTAATGTGCAGGTAGCAGGCCGTAAACAAAGCCTCGGCATTGCTGAAACTTTCGTAAAAGTATCGCTCAGTCAGCCCTGCCTCCTGGCACAGGCCTTTCACCGTGGCCGCATGGTAACCAGTCGACCCGAACACCTTGATGCCCGCTTCAATCAACTTGAGCCGACGCTCCGCCTTGCGGGTTTCATTGGAGACCCCGCGGTAACGACGCCCTGCGGCTTTGGCAATTTGCTCCGGTGCTTTCGCATTCATAATTGGAAGATATACTCAAAAAATAGGCATTGACAGTATGCAGGCCCAACATTAAATTGACAACCACGATTGTCAAATTACAGCTACAACACAGCACATTGGAGACCGACACATGAAATCATTCAACGGCAAAGTTGCCGCAATCACTGGCGCCGCATCTGGCATGGGCCGCACTCTTGCCCTTCAACTGGCCAAAGACGGCTGCCATGTGTCCATCTCTGATGTTGACACCAAAGGCCTGGCCGAAACCGTAAAACTGGTGAAAGCAGCGGCCCCCAATGTCAAGGTCACCAGCCAGCAGCTGGACGTGTCCAATCGCGAAGCCATGTACGCCTGGGCTGATCAAACCGCGAAAGACCACGGCAAAGTCAACCTGATTTTCAACAACGCTGGCGTGGCTTACGCAACCCCCGTTGAACACATCGACTACGACAAGTTCGAGTGGATCATGGGCATCAACTTCTGGGGCGTCGTTTACGGCACCAAAGCATTCTTGCCACACCTGAAGGCATCTGGTGAAGGTCACATCATCAACACCAGCAGCTTGTTCGGCCTGTGTGCTCAACCCACACAAAGCACTTACAACTCAACCAAGTTCGCTGTGCGCGGTTTCACAGAAAGCCTGCGTCAAGAACTCGACATGATGAACTGCTGCGTATCCGCCACCAGCGTTCACCCCGGCGGTATTAAAACAGCGATTGCCCGCAAAAGCATTGCATCCCCTGAAATTGAAGAGTTCACAGGTGCCGACTCTGAACAGGGCAAAGAATTCTTTGAAAAGTTCTTTATCACCAGCGCTGAAAAAGCCGCTGACATTATCCTGAAAGCCGTGAAAGGCAACAAGCGCCGCGTGCTGGTGGGTCCGGATGCCGTTGCCATGGATGCCATGGTGCGCACACTGCCTGAAACCTATCAGGCCATTATCGTAGGCCAAATGAAAAAAATGCGCGACAAGCAAATTGCCCGCAAAAAGCGCAAAGCAGCAGAAAAGCAAACTCAGAGCGCATAACAACGCGTTTGGACTTTCACTGCAAAACGCGGTTAGTCTTAAGACTGCCGCGTTTTTTTTATTGGGGACTTGATTTGAGTTCAACGAACATTCAAAAAACCCTGCTGCTGATCGGTGCTACCGGTGTGGTGGGGCACCATGTGTTGGCGCAAGCCTTGGCTCACCCGCAGGTGGGCAAGGTTGTTGCACTAACCCGCAAACCCCTCACACCACACCCCAAGTTACTCAACCAGTTGATCGACTTCAACGCCATTCCTGAAGTAGCACCATGGTGGCAAGCCGATGCGGTCATTTGCACTTTGGGCACCACCATCAAAGTGGCCAAAACCGCCGAGCAGTTCCGTTTTGTAGACTACACACTTGTGGCCCAATTCGCTGCACTGGCTGCACAACATTCAGTGCCTTGCTTCGTGTTGAATTCGGCCATGATGGCAAATCCCAAAGCGAAAGGCCTCTACCTGCGCACCAAGGGCGAAGCAGAACAGGCGGTCAAGAATGCGGGTATTTCCAGTGTTGTGATCGCGCGCCCTGGTCTTCTTGACGGTCAGCGCGAAGAGTTTCGACTCGGCGAAGAAATTGGTCTCGTGGCCAGTCGCGTGTTCAACCCACTTTTACCCAAACGTTTGCGCAGCGTAAAAGTTGAAAAACTGGCCCGTGTCATGTTGCACGAGGCATTGAAAGCCGAACACGGCGTGAAGGTTCTAGAGTCGGAAGTATTTCAATCTGACGCGGTATGATTGTGCACATCAACTTACAATTCCACCCAAGCATCCCATGGCCAATATTCTGCTGATCGACGACGCGAACACCATTCGAAAAGTTTGCGCCCACATCCTGACCCAAGCAGGTCACGTGGTGCGTACAGCAGCAAGTGCAGAGGAAGGAATCAGGGACATCGTAGAAAGTGGGGCGCCCGATTTGATCATCACCGACATTGACATGCCGGGCATGGACGGGCTGGAATTGTGCAACCGAATCCGAAAAACCGGAGCCACCGTGCCGATCGTGGTGATCACCTCGTACTCCGACAAGGAAATGATTCAACGGGCCAAAACACTTGGCCTTGCTGGCTGGTTACTCAAACCCGTTACTCCCGAAGCGCTGATCCAAAAAGCAAACTCGGCGCTGGGTACAGCTTAATTTTTACCCAGGTTTTCTTTTAAGTCGCTACCTTGGTCAACAAACCTTTCAGCGCACTCAGCCGGTCTTTGGGGCTCATCTTCGGCGTGTCGTCGGGCAGGTCTTTGTCGGTTTCCAGTTGAAGCTCTTTGATGAACCGAGATGGAAAACAACTCACCAGCTCGCGTGCCTTTTTCCGCTTTCTGCACCAGGTAATGTTCAGGCTGCGCTGTGCGCGGGTCACGCCCACATACATCAGGCGGCGTTCTTCTTCCAGCCTGTCGTCGGTCAGTTCACGGCCTTCGCCGTCGCCAAAACTGGGCAAAATACTCTCTTCGCAACCAATCAAAAACACATGCGGAAATTCAAGCCCCTTGGCGGCATGCAGCGTACTGAGCTGCACGGCATCGGGCCTGGTGCCATCGTCTTGCCGGTCCAGCATGGTCATCAAGGCCACCTTCTGGGTCAGGTCCAGCAGGGTTGAACCTTCTTCCTCGCCCTTGTCGCCCATCCACTTCACAAAGTCGAGCACGTTTTGCCACTTGGCTTGTGCGCCGCGCTCGTCTTGCTGCTCGTAAAGCCACTCCTCGTACTTGATGGTGCTCAGCAACTCATTGAGCAAATCACGGGCTGGCTCGCGCTGCGCGCGGTATTCAAGCTTGTTGATGAAGGTGCCAAAAGTGCGCAGCGCATCGACCATGCCTGCATTCAGGTGGCTCTCAGCGCCAGTTTCAAACAGCGCCTCAAACAATGAAACGCCACGTGTGCCCGCATAAGTGCCCAGGGCCTCGAGTGTTTTTTGACCAATGCCGCGCTTGGGCGTGGTCACCGCGCGAATAAATGCGGGGTCGTCGTCCTGGTTCACCAGCAAGCGCAGATAAGCAATCACATCCTTGATTTCAGCACGTTCGAAAAAGCTTTGCCCGCCACTCAAAATGTACGGAATTTTCTGGCGGCGCAAAGCCTGCTCCAGAATACGCGCCTGAAAGTTACTGCGGTACAAAATGGCATAGTCACCGTACTTGGCACGGCGCTCGAAGCGATGACCGCTGAGCATCATTGCCACTTGTTCGGCCTCGTGTTCATCATCGGCCATGGGGCTGATCACAATCGGTTCGCCCGGGCCGTGGTCGCTCCACAGTGTTTTCGGAAACAGCTTGGGGTTGTTTTCAATCAGGCGGTTGGCCGCCTGAAGAATGCGCAAGGTGGACCGGTAATTCTGTTCCAGCTTGATCACTTTCAACTGCGGGTAGTCTTCAGTCAACTGGCGCAGGTTTTCAATGGTTGCGCCTCGCCAGGCATAAATGGCCTGGTCATCATCGCCCACAGCGGTGAACATGGCGCGTGGCCCGGCAATCAAACGCAGCAAATCGTACTGGCAGGCGTTGGTATCTTGCACCTCGTCTACCAACAAATAACGCAGCCGGTTTTGCCAGCGGTTGCGCACTTCATCGTTGCTGGCCAACAAACGCGTGGGTTTCAAAATCAGGTCATCAAAATCCACCGCTTGGTATGCAGCCAATGTGGCCTCATAGCTTTTGTACAGGCGTGCAATTTGCCCTTCATCCTCGGTAGTGGCTTGTGCCAGGGCAGTGTCGGGGTCAATTAGGCCGTTTTTCCACAGCGAAATTACGCTTTGGGCCTTGCGTATCAATTGCTTGTCGGTGGTGCCGTACAACTGCTGTACCAAACCGTAAGTGTCGGTCGCATCCAGAATCGAGAAGCGCGCCTTCAAACCTGCGTGTTTGTGTTCCTCCCGCAAAATTCGAATGCCCAAGCTGTGAAACGTGCACACCAACAAGCCCTTGCCCTCGTTGCCATGCAACAACTTGGCCGCACGCTCTTCCATTTCCTTGGCGGCCTTGTTCGTAAAGGTAACCGCTGCAATATTCTTGGCACTCACGCCCTTGTTCTGGATCAGGTGTGCAATTTTTTGCGTGATCACCCGAGTTTTACCCGAACCCGCACCCGCCAGTACCAGGCAGGGACCATCCACATAATTCACGGCTTCGCTTTGGGCTTTGTTCAGGCCAACAGACATACAGGGGGGAAACTCCAGGGGAAGGCATTACTGTACCAGAGGGTACTTACAAATCGACCGGGTCCACTTCCAAAAACCAGCGCACACTGCCGGGCAGCTCGTGCAATTGCGCCAGCCACTGCGTTAAAAACCGGTGAAGTGCGGGCCTCGATTCGCTTTCAATCAGCATTTGCGCCCGCTCAATGCCACCCACCCGCACCACAGTCAACGGCACCGGGTCGCACATAAAAACAGGGTTGTCAGCGTCCACCAAGGGTTCACCCAGCTCCCTCGCTGTGCTGAGGAACTGCAAACAGTTGGCCAGCTTTTTATGGTCGGCTCGAATGGTGGCCTGATGAGAAAACGGCGGCATGCGTGCGTCTTTGCGAGCCTGCATTTCATGGCTGGCAAAGCTTTCGTAGTCGTGCGCTTTCAAGGCATCAAACAGGGGGTGCTGTGGGTAACGGGTTTGAACCACCATGCGCGCATCACCTGCTCTGCGCCCTGCCCGGCCAGCCACCTGCATCAACTGCGCAAACAGTCGTTCAGGCGCGCGGTAGGCGTGCGAATACAGCGAGGCATCCACATTCAAAGCCAACACCAGGGTTACATTTGCAAAGTCGTGCCCCTTGGCAATCATTTGCGTGCCCACCAACACATCAGCTTCCCCGCTGTGTGCCTGTTGCAGCAAGGCTTCCATTTGCCCCTTGTTGCGGGTGCTGTCGGCGTCGATTCTCAAAATATTGGCCGTGGGTAACAAACCCGCCAGCGTTTCTTCAATTCGTTGCGTGCCCCGGCCAAAGCCGGTCAGGTCCTGGTTTCCGCAAGTGGGGCAGTGCGTGGGCACGCGCTGCCCAGCGCCACAGTGGTGGCAGCGCAGCATGCGCTCATTTTTGTGCCACACCATGTGCGCTGTGCAGTGGTCGCAATTGGCCACCCAGCCACAGGCATTGCACACCATCTGTGGCGCGTATCCCCGGCGGTTCAAAAATACAATGCTTTGTTTGCCAGCCTCGAAGTTTTGCACCAGCGCCTGCATGGCCGGCTCGCTCAATCCCTCTTTGGCTGGAAAATTGGCGGTGTTGATCAATTCCACCTTTGGCAGACTGGCACCCAGCACGGCCCGGTTTTTCAAGCTCAGCCTTTTGTAAGCGCCCAGGTCGGCCTTCAACCAACTTTCCAGGGCTGGGGTGGCCGAACCCAAAACAATCGGCACCTCGCGCTGTTTGGCCAGCATCAGGGCCAAATCCCGGGCGTGGTAGCGCATGCCGTCTTGCTGTTTGTACGAAGGATCGTGTTCTTCATCCACCACAATCATGCCCAATCTCGGCAATGGGGTCAGCACGCCCAGCCGGGTCGCGATGATCACATCGGCGGCGCCCGTTGCAGCTTCAAACCACGCCTTGGTTCGGGTCAATTCAGCCAGGTTGCTGTGCATCACCACCACGCGGTGGGGCGCCAAGCGCTCTTTGTACAAGGCTTGTGCAGCCGGGGTCAGGTTAATTTCAGGCAACAGCACCAACACCTGCTCACCGCGCTTTAGCCGTTCCTCCACCGTGTGCAGGTACACCTCGGTTTTGCCGCTGCCGGTCACGCCGTACAGCAAAAAAGGCTGAAAACCAGCGGCACTCGACAGTTGTGCAACAGCGTCCAGTTGTTCAGCGTTCAACACTGGCTTTTCAAGTTGATCAATCTTGGCCTTACCCCCTTTGCTTGCAGCAAGCGGGTCATTCCGTTCGGCCAGCAGCTTCTGCGCATGCTCCCGGGATTTGGCCACCATCACAGGTTCTTCACCACGGGCATTCAACACACGCAAGGCCTTGGGCAATGCCTCCAGCGCGATCATGCCCAATGGGTGGTGATAATACTTGGCGGCAAATTCAATCAGGGCCTGCCAATGGGCGCTCAGGCATTCACCATGATCCAATACCGAGTGCACTGGTTTGATGTTTTCGGCCATTTGCTGATCGGGGGCGGCGCCCTGAACCAGACCGATTCGATGCTGACGTCCCCAAGGCACAATCACACGCATCCCAAATCGGGGCGTGTGTTCACTGTGCCATTGGTAAGTGAAAGCTTTAGGAAGCGGTGCAGCAACCAACACATTCACCAGCAAAGTGTGTCCCTTGATCGGGTTAGATGACGTGTTTTGGTTTAGGTCTGTCTTCACAGCTTACTTTAAGTTCATGGACTAGCTGGCTTGAATTAAACGGAATACAAAATTTTTAACAGTCAATGTGGATAACTTTGTGGACATCCGTGGAAATAATCCACGGGTGCAGTACAGGATGTAGGCATACATGTAAAGTACAAATTTTGTAAAATGCCTTTTTGTTTATTTAAAACAATGACTTAACTGACCAGCCTGCTTTTCCATTCGTCGTGCAATGCAAAAAAATGTTTCTTCTGCCTTGCGCCAAAAATGTGCATAAGTCCAAGTTTTTACTGCCTTTGTTTGCGGCTATAGGCATGCACCGCGTTCACCATCACTTCCACACTGTCCGGATTGGTGAATTGGGAAATGCCATGCCCCAGATTGAACACATGGCCCGCACCGGCCTGTGGCACACCAAAACTTTCCAGAGCCTTGGCCACTTCAGCCTCAATTTGCGCCGGCTCGGCAAACAACACATTGGGATCGAGGTTACCTTGAATGGCACAACGGTCACCAATGCGCGCCCGGGCCTGGCCCAGGTTCACAGTCCAGTCCACACCCACGGCGCTGGCACCGCTGGATGCAATATCTTCCAGCCACAGTCCACCACCCTTGGTAAATACAATCGAGGGTATGTCTTCAGTAAAGCTGCCGCGGTTGGCCTGCAAAGGCAAACTGGCCACAATTTTCTTGACGTAATTCAAACTGAACTTCTGGAATGCACCGTCGGCCAAGGCGCCACCCCAACTGTCGAAAATCATCACAGCTTGCGCGCCCGCTTCAATCTGCGCGCGCAGGTACTGGCTGACCGCCTCGGTGGTCACTTCCAGAATGCGGTGCATCAGGTCTGGCCGTTTGTACAACATGGTTTTTACCTTGCGGAAATCGCTGCTGCCCCCGCCTTCCACCATGTAACAAGCCAATGTCCACGGGCTTCCTGAAAAACCAATCAGCGGTACGCGCCCGCCCAGAGCACCACGGATGGTGCTGACTGCGTCAGTCACATAACGCAGGCTGGTGCCAATGTCAGGCACGGCCAGCTTGGCCACGTCAGCCTCAGTCACCAGGGGGCGCTCAAACTTCGGGCCTTCGCCTTCCGCGAAGTAAAGGCCCAGGCCCATGGCGTCGGGCACGGTCAGAATGTCGGAGAACAGAATGGCGGCATCTAACTTGTAACGCTCCAGCGGCTGCAGTGTTACCTCGCAGGCCGCCTCAGGGTTGGTGCACAAACCCATGAAGTTACCGGCCTTCGCGCGCGTTGCCCGGTATTCAGGCAAATAGCGGCCCGCCTGGCGCATCAGCCAGACAGGGGTGTACTCGGTGGCTTCGCGACGCAATGCGCGCAGGAAGGTGTCGTTCTTGACGGGCTGAAAACTGCTCATGTTCGTAAGTGCTTCTTGTATAAATTCAAACTAAAAACAGACGCTGGTGTTCGGTTTTCAAACAACGGTCCATCACAAAGGGCAAACCCGCTGCGCGGGCCTTGGCTTCCACCAGATCATTGCGAATACCCTGCTGCAACCATACAGCGCCGGCACCCACATTCATGGCCTGAGCCAACACATCGGGGGTGTGTTCGGCACGGCGAAACACATCCACCAAATCAATCTTCAAACCGGTTTCTGCGATCGCTGTTTTTAAATCGGGGTAGCAGGTTTCACCCATCAAGCCGCTGGGTCGCCCCTGCAAAGCCGGATTGATTGGCAAAATTCGATAACCCTGCGATTGAAGGTACTTGGCCACAAAAAAACTGGGCTTGTGAGCCTGCGAGGAGAAGCCCACCACAGCGATCGTTTTGGTGTTTTCGAGCAGTTGCTTCAGTTCAGCGTCTTGCATGCGCATTCTTCCAGCGGTTGCCCGCCTAAGCTCAAGTTTCGAAGGACTCCATTGTGCCTGAAAAACCAGTGCTTCGGATCCAGCCCAAGCCATCGCGGGTGCCGGCCTTGGGCCGATACTCGCAACCCATGTGGCCGTTGTAGCCCAACATCTTCAAATGGGCACACACCGGCGCGTACACTTCGGCCCCTGGTTCATCGCGATTGGGCACACCCGCCAGTTGCATGTGTTTTACCCGCCCGGTGGGCAAGTAATCGCTCAGTGCTTTCAAGACTTCCCCTTCGGTGCGTAGGCAATGGTAAAGGTCCATTTGCACGCCCAGGTTAGGTTTGTTCAAGCGGATCAGCAATTCGTGTGCGTCAGCCTGCCTGCTTAACAGGTAACCGGGCACATCGAAATGGTTGATGGGTTCAATCAACCAGTCAATCGGCTCAGCGCTCATGGTGCCGGCCAGCCACAACAGGTTTTCTTCATAACAATCCCACGCAGCCTGCGCACTTTGTCCTTCGCTTGAATTCAAAACGCCTGCCAGCACATGCACCTTGCGCACACCCAGCACCGTGGCGCAATTCACAGCGCGTTCAATTGAATGCCTGAATTCATCGCGCCGTGCGGGCGAACAGGCCAATCCCCGATCGCCCTTAGTCCAATCGCCTGCCGGTGCATTGATCAACACCCATTGCACGCCGGCCTCAAGCGCCTTGTCGCGCAACAGTTCAGCTGGATAATCATAGGGAAACATACACTCAGCGTGTCTGAAGCCATCTTGAGCGCAAGTATGCAATCTGTCCGGGAAATCAAATTCGGTGTACAGCCAGCTTAGGTTGGCAGCCAGCTTCATACTTCAAACACCAAGTGTGGATTGAAAAACGGGTTTTCGAAGGCCTGTGGCGTCACTTGTACCTGTCCGCGCTCCATTTTTCGGGCTTTGCCTTTTTTGCGAACATAACCTCGCGGATTCACCAGCACGCGGGTTTGACCACCGTTGTTGTGAACTGTGTAATCAAATGAATCGTGCATGTGCCCATGTACCCACACATCGGCCTTGCCCATCAAGCGACTGAGGTCGGATACAAATGCGGCGTTGATCGGGCTGAGATTAAAACGCGGGTGAATGCTTTGCGGATGCGGCGCATGGTGAGTAATCACCACGGTTTTTCCATCAAACGGTACGGCCAGTGCAGACTCCAGCCAGTCAATATTCTGATAGTGCAAATCGATTCCCATGCTGGGGGAAAACTGTTTGCCACGCATGCGGATTAATTTGTAATCTGGCAAAAATGCCTTGGCCACCAACTCGGCACCAAACCGCCAACCGGGCTGTATATTAAAATCGGTCCACAAGGTACAACCCAGAAAACGCACGCCCTGAATTACCACGCTGGTTCGCTGCAGGTAATTCAATTGTTTCCTCGCGGCCAGTTCAAACAAATGGTCGTCCAGAATTTCAATGTCGTGGTTGTAGTACTCGTGGTTGCCCGCCACATAAATATTGTGTTTCTCGCCCAGGTCGGCGAGCGCCTGCAAACCCTGCGTCCCTTGGTGAATGTCTCCGGCAAGGATCATCAAGTCCACATCCTCAGCGGGTTGTGGAACAGCCGCCAAAGCGGGGAAGCGGCGCATCGTCTCAAGATGCAGATCAGAGTACAAGGCGATTTTCATGCCTTTATTCTAACCTGTAGAGGAGTCAAAGCGGATTACACACCCTCAGTCGCCAGCGCACTGCCCATTTGTTCAATGCACCGCAGAATATGATCTTCCAGAATTTTGCAGCTGATATGCCGCCAGTCCAGTCGATTGACGAATACCAGGCAATCATTTTTCGGATCGATTGCAAACCAAGAGGGGATGGGTGTTGAAGCGCCCATTTCACGATTGGCCTGCAGCACTTTCTTGGCAGCAGCGAGGTTATCGAGGCGAAAGCGTTTTAATTCAATGTGAATATCAACCCAGGTAATGCCTTCCATTTCCCCAGGCTGAAGCAGTACTGCCTGATCATTGAAGAAAAACACACGCCCTGAGGGAGTCATGTTACTGGGGCGATTCTGTTGGAGGTCTTTCAACAGCGCATCGAATTGTTGGTACATAAATGGCTCCTTGATTGCCACTTATGTTGCGAATCCATGCGGGTAGGTTCCACAGACTTTCACAATGGGTCTGCCCAAGAAAAAAGCCACGGTTTTCACCGTGGCTTCTCACTGGTTTTTCAACCCTGTATTACTTAACGTACTTTTCTCAAGCGCTTGATGGCTTGCAACTGCGCAATCGCGGAAGCCAATTCAGCCTGTGCTTGAGCATAGTCAATGTCCGCACTGCGATTGGCCAATGCTTCTTCGGCCAAACGCTTGGCTTCCGTTGCTTTGGCTTCATCCAGGTCGCTGCCACGAAGGGCCGTGTCTGCAAGAACGGTCACCGAGTTGGGTTGTACTTCCAACACGCCACCGTTTACAAACACCACTTCTTCTTCAGCCTGACCTGCAATCTTGATGCGAACTGTACCGGGCTTGATGCGTGTAATCAGCGGGGTGTGGCGTGGGTAAATACCCAGCTCACCCTGCTCTCCGGGCAAAGCAACAAACTCTGCTTCACCTTCGAAGATTGATTCTTCTGCACTCACCACGTCCACGCGGATTGTCGACATACTCATTTCCTTTGTGATGGGCACCGGCTTGGGTTTTCACCTTTGCCGGTACACGACACACCAATCGGATTACTGAATTTTCTTGGCTTTTTCGAAGGCTTCATCGATGGTACCTACCATGTAGAAAGCCTGCTCAGGCAAGTGGTCACACTCACCGTTCACAATCATCTTGAAGCCGCGAATGGTTTCCTTCAGTGACACGTATTTGCCGGGCGAACCGGTGAACACTTCAGCCACTGTGAAAGGCTGTGACAGGAAACGCTGGATTTTACGCGCACGGGCCACGGCCAACTTGTCTTCTGGAGACAATTCGTCCATACCCAAAATCGCGATAATGTCGCGCAGTTCCTTGTAACGCTGCAGTGTTTGCTGCACGCCACGGGCCACGTTGTAATGCTCTTCACCGATGATGTTGGGGTCAACCTGGCGTGATGTGGAATCCAGTGGATCCACCGCAGGGTAAATACCCAAGGAAGCGATGTCACGAGACAACACAACTGTCGCATCCAAGTGAGCAAACGTTGTCGCAGGTGACGGGTCGGTCAAGTCATCCGCAGGAACGTAAACCGCTTGCACGGAAGTAATGGAGCCCTTCTTGGTCGAAGTAATACGCTCTTGCAAGCGACCCATTTCTTCGGCCAGTGTTGGCTGGTAACCCACCGCAGAAGGCATACGACCCAGCAACGCAGACACTTCAGTACCGGCCAATGTAAAGCGGTAAATATTGTCTACGAACAGCAGAACGTCACGGCCTTCGTCACGGAAGTATTCAGCCATGGTCAAGCCAGTCAACGCAACGCGCAGACGGTTGCCGGGAGGCTCGTTCATCTGGCCATACACCAGTGCCACTTTGTCCAACACGTTGGAATCTTTCATCTCGTGGTAGAAGTCGTTACCCTCACGAGTACGCTCACCCACACCGGCAAACACGGAGTAACCACCGTGTTGCTTGGCGATGTTGTTGATCAATTCCATCATGTTCACGGTCTTGCCCACACCCGCACCACCGAACAAGCCTACCTTACCGCCTTTGGCGAACGGGCAGATCAAGTCGATCACCTTGATGCCTGTTTCGAGCAGTTCTGTCGAGGGTGACAGTTCGTCGAAAGCAGGGGCGTTCTGGTGAATGGCACGTGTTGCGTCGGTGGTTACGGGACCTGCTTCATCGATTGGGCGACCCAATACATCCATGATGCGGCCCAGTGTGCCTTGGCCCACGGGAACTGAAATTGGCTTGCCTGTGTTGTGCACAGCCATGCCACGGCGCAAGCCGTCTGATGCACCCAAACAGATGGTACGAACTACACCGTCACCCAGCTGCTGCTGAACTTCCAGTGTCAGTTCGGAACCTTCCATGGTTAGCGCGTCGTACACTTTCGGCATGTTGTTGCGTGAAAACTCAACGTCAATAACCGCGCCGATACACTGTACGATTTTTCCTTCGTTTGTCGCAGTACTCATCGTTATTTCCTTAATTCAAAATCGTTCCGAACATCCGCTTACACAGCCGCTGCGCCGCCGACGATCTCTGCCAGTTCTTTCGTAATGGCAGCCTGACGGGCTTTGTTGTAGGTAAGTTGCAGTTCACTGATCACATTCTTGGCGTTGTCTGACGCTGCCTTCATCGCAACCATACGTGCTGATTGTTCTGAAGCCATGTTCTCTGCCACTGCCTGGTACACCAATGCTTCGATGTAACGCAGTAACAAATCGTCAATCACGGCCTTCGCATCCGGCTCATAGATGTAGTCCCACGACGTGGAACCCTCATCGGCTTGCAGCCTTTCGCCACCCAGGGGCAGCAATTGCTCGAACACGGCTTCTTGCTTCATGGTGTTCACAAACTTGGTGTAGGCCAGATAAACGGCATCCACTTCGCCTGCAACGTACGCATCAAGTTGAACCTTGATCGCGCCAATCAGTGCTTCCAGGTGGGGCTTGTCGCCAAGACCCGTCACTTTGGAAGTCACGTCAACACCAATGCGGTTAAAGAAGCCAGCGCCCTTTGTACCGATTGCGGTTGCTCGTACCTTTGCGCCCTTGGCACCAAACTCCTGAAACTTGCTGGTGACCAGACGCAGAATGTTGGTGTTCAAGCCACCACACAGACCTTTGTCCGTTGTCACAACAATCGCAGCCACGTTTTTGATTTCGTCGCGCGCCACCATGTATTCATGGCGGTATTCAGGGTTTGCCTTGGCCAGGTTGGCGCAAATATTCCGAACTTTGTCCGCATAGGGACGAGCCGAACGCATACGGTCCTGGGCTTTGCGCATTTTGGACGCAGCCACCATTTCCATCGCCTTCGTGATCTTTCGCGTGTTTTGCACGCTCTTGATCTTGGTCCGGATTTCCTTCATTCCTGACATCGTATTTCCTCCAATGACTGGGAAGGTGCAAGACCTTCCGAGTTATGCGGTGGGTACAATCAGATCGCTCTGATTAATACGCGCCAGTTTTCTTGAATGATTTCACGGCCTCGTGCAGCTTAGGCTCATCGTCTTTCGACAATTCGTAAGTCTGCTCGATACGATCGATCAGGTCCTTGTGGCTTGTCTGCATGAATTGACGCAGGGAAACCTCAAAAGGAAGAACGTTCGATACCTCGACATCATCCAAATAACCATTGTTGATTGCAAACAGGGCCAGTGCCATTTCCCATGTTTTCAATGGGGCGTACTGGGGCTGCTTCAGCAATTCAACCACACGGCGACCACGTTCCAGCTGGCGGCGGGTTGCTTCATCCAGATCAGAAGCAAACTGCGCAAACGCAGCCAATTCACGGTACTGCGCCAAGTCGGTACGAATACCGCCTGACAGCTTCTTGACCACCTTCGTTTGCGCTGCACCACCCACGCGAGACACGGAAATACCCGCGTTAATCGCTGGACGAATACCGGCGTTGAACAAGTCGGTTTCCAAGAAGATTTGACCGTCAGTAATCGAAATTACGTTGGTTGGAACGAACGCTGTTACGTCACCCGCCTGGGTTTCAATGATTGGCAGCGCGGTCAAAGAACCTGTTTTGCCTTTCACTTCACCCTTGGTGAATTTTTCAACGTATTCGGCGTTCACGCGTGATGCGCGCTCCAGCAAACGGCTGTGTAGATAGAACACGTCACCTGGGTAAGCTTCGCGACCGGGTGGACGACGCAGCAACAGGGAAATTTGACGGTAGGCTACAGCTTGCTTGGACAGATCGTCGTACACAATCAGGGCGTCTTCACCGCGATCGCGGAAATATTCGCCCATGGTGCAACCAGAGTAAGGAGCCAAATATTGCATGGCTGCTGATTCTGAAGCGGAAGCCACCACAACAATGGTGTATTCCAGTGCGCCGTGCTCTTCCAGTTTGCGCAACACGTTTACGATGGAAGAGGCTTTTTGGCCCACAGCCACGTACACGCAAGTTACGCCAGTGCCTTTCTGGTTAATGATCGCGTCGATCGCAACAGCTGTTTTACCAGTCTGGCGGTCACCAATGATCAATTCACGCTGGCCACGGCCAACAGGAACCATGGCGTCAATCGCCTTTACACCGGTTTGCAGTGGCTGGTCTACTGATTTACGCTCAATCACACCAGGTGCCACTTTTTCGATCACGTCGGTCATCTTGGCGTTCACTGGGCCCTTGCCGTCGATAGGCACACCCAATGCGTTTACCACGCGACCACGCAACTCGGGACCCACTGGCACTTCCAGAATACGGCCGGTACACTTGACCATGTCGCCTTCAGAAATGTGCTCGTAAGAACCCAAAATAACGACACCCACGGAATCACGTTCCAGGTTGAGCGCCAAGCCAAAGGTGTTGCCTGGGAATTCCAGCATTTCACCTTGCATTACATCTGACAAACCATGAACGCGGCAAATACCGTCGCTCACGGACACTACAGTACCTTGTGTCCGGATGTCGGCCGATGATCCGAGGCCTTCGATCCGGCTCTTGATCAGTTCACTGATCTCAGAGGGATTAATCTGCATATTGATTGCTCCAATTACGTTTGAGGGCCAAGTTAGGCTGTTAAAGCCGCCTTCATCGCGTTGAGTTTGCCGCGCACCGAACTATCCAAAATTTGATCGCCCACAGTGACGCAAACGCCACCAATCAGCGATTCATCCACTTGAACAGTGACGTTCAATTTGGAACCAAATTTCTTTTCCAATGCACCACGTACGTTTTGAACTTCAGCATCAGTCATGGGGAATGCAGAGGCGATGATCGCATCTGCAGAACCTTCATGGCTGTTCTTCAATTCTTCGAACTGTCGAGCGATTTCTGGCAAGGCCAGCAAACGGCCATTTTCCACAAGCGCACCCAAGAAATTCATTGCTTGCGCTTCCGCCGGTGTCTTGGTCAGTTCAACAAACACTTTCAACACCTGCTCGTCAGTCAACTTTGGGTTGCTGACCAGCAATTTGATGTCTTCGTTGCTTGCGACTGCCGACCACGACTGTAGCCAATCACTCCACTGATTCAGGTTCGATGTTTTGGCAACATCAAACGCTGCTTCAGCGTAAGGACGGGCGATGGTGGATAGTTCGACCATGTTGTGTTTCCTTAGCTCGTTAGGCTTACAGTTCCGCTTTCAGTTGATTGAGCAAATCTGCGTGGGCCTGGGCGTTCACTTCCTTCTTCAGGATTTGTTCTGCGCCTTTCACCACGAGTGTTGCCAACTGATCGCGCAACTGGTCACGGGCACGTTGTGCTTCGTTCGCAGCTTCCGCTTCAGCCTGCGCAAGAATTCGCTTGCGCTCAACTTCGGCTTGTTGTTTTGCCTCTTCAATAATCTGCTGGGCACGCTTTTCAGCTTCAGCCAGACGCTGCTGATTTTCAGAACGGCTTGCAGCCAATTCCTGTTCAGCTTTACGACCAGCATCTGCCAAAGCCTGCTTACCACGTTCTGCAGCGGCCAGGCCGTCTGCGATTTTCTTTGCACGCTCATCGATGCTCTTGATCAGCGGGGGCCAAACGAATTTCATCGTAAAGACCGCCAAGATGAAGAAAACGACGAGCTGAGCAAACAGCGTTGCGTTTAAGTTCACGGCATGTTTCCTCTAAAACGCACGAATTGGACTTAAAACATTCGTGCGGTGTTGTTCGAAGGAAGTGGCTGTAAATTAACCAACAAATGGGTTAGCAAACGCGAACATCATCGCGATACCAACACCGATCAGGAACGCAGCGTCGATCAGACCGGCCAAAACGAACATCTTTGTTTGCAGTTCGTTCATCAGTTCTGGCTGGCGAGCAGAAGCTTCCAGGTACTTACCACCCATGATCGCGATACCGATACAGGCACCGATAGCACCCAAACCAATGATAATGCCGCAAGCAAGAGCTACGAAAGCAACGTTAGTCATGACAACTCCTTAAATTGAAAAAATGAAAAATTAAAAAAACCAAAAAAACTAAAAATCGATCAGTGGCCCTGATGCGCCTGGCCAATGTAGATCAAGGTCAACATCATGAAAATGAAGCCCTGAAGCAACACGATCAGAATGTGGAAAATCGCCCAGATTGTTCCGGCCAATACATGGCCCAAGAAGGCAAATGCTCCACCCAAGGACAACGCAGCAGCGCCACCCAGCAAAGCGATCAGCATGAACACCAATTCGCCTGCGTACATGTTGCCGAACAGTCGCATGCCCAGGGACACGGTCTTCGCGGCAAATTCAATGAGGTTCAATACAAAGTTGGGGATCCAAAGCAGTGGGTTGGAACCGAACGGTGCACAGAACAGTTCATGAACGAAGCCACCTGCACCCTTGATTTTTACAGAGTAGTACAGCATGAGTACCAGCACACCCAAGGACATGCCCAGTGCACCGTTCAGGTCAGCAGTGGCCACTACGCGCATGTAGGGGTCGCCGGGGCTGGCAGCAAAACCCAGCGCATACAGCAACTCGCCCCACGCCATGGGGATGAGATCCACAGGCACCAAGTCAAAGGCATTCATGACCACAATCCAGAGGAACACGGTCAATGCCAGGGGAGCGATGAAACTGCGATCGCCATGAACGATGGCTTTGGATTGGTTCTCGACCATTTCCACCATCATTTCTACAAAGCCCTGAAAACGGCCTGGCACGCCAGAAGTGGCTTTGGAAGCCGCTTTGCGCAACATGAAGATTACGATTAGACCAGACAGGATGGAGAAAAACATCGTGTCCAGGTTGATCACTGAGAAATCGACGATAAATTTTTGCTTATCGGTAGCGAAATGCTGCAAGTGATGGACGATGTACTCTGAGGGGGTTAGCCCATTCGGTGAAGATGCCATACTTATCTCAAGAAAAATGCCAAAAAATAGCTTTTGAGGGTGACGACCGCTGTGAGGATCAAGGACCACCAAACAATGTTCGGATCAACTTGACTCGCTACAAACATGATTGCGATTGTTGCGCCAACCTTCAGGAATTCTCCGGCCAAAAACACAAAGGTTCCGCCCATGGGGGTTTTACTACCCAAGGCCAACCGTGCGGCGAACAAAGTGCTCGGCAACGCGACAGCAACGAAACCCCAAGCGGCAGACTGCGCGTGAATTGGGGACACCAACAACATGAGGAGGCAAACTGCCACCCCGACGACCCATTGGAGTCCAACTATTTTCCACATATTTGCTGCGCTGCCACATTTAACCTTGGTTGAGTACCTATGTCGGGTACGTATTTTCCGCAAGGCTCACGTGTTTTTGACAAACCGCCAGATTATAGGGGTTTGTACGGCCCCTAGTCAAACGAAAACGGCTTATTTTTCACACCGATTTGGTGCAAAACTCAAAGCTCTTCTTTGGGAAAGCCGATGCGCTCCAGCACACCGTCCAGCTCGTCCAAATTATTGAATTTAATAGTAACACTGCCCTTGCCATTTGCATTGGCTTTTAACTGAACAGCGCTGGCCAGCCAGTCTGCCAATCCTTCTTCAAGCCGGCGTACATCGGCCGTTTGTTTGGGCTTGGCTGATTGACGATCTGCATCGCTGGACCAGTCATTGACCAGCTTTTCAGTTTCACGCACAGAAAGGCGCTTGTTCACCACCTCGTTGGCGCAGGCAATTTGCTCGGCTGCAGTCAAGGCCAGTAACGCGCGGGCATGACCCATTTCAATGTCGCCAGCCAGCAACATGGTTTGAACAGGCTCAGCCAGGTTGAGCAAGCGCAGCATATTGCTTGTTGCACTGCGGGATCGACCAATGGCACGAGCGGCGTCTTCATGGGTCAAATTGAATTCACGAATAAGGCGCTGAACGCCCAGGGCTTCTTCAAGCGGGTTCAGGTCTTCACGCTGAATGTTTTCAATCAGCGCCATGGCCAGCGCTGATTCGTCGGGCACAGCACGCACCAACACAGGTACTTCTTCCAAACCCGCCAGTTTGGAAGCGCGGAAGCGACGCTCGCCCGCAATAATTTCGTATTTTCCAGAGCCGATCGGGCGAACCAGAATGGGCTGCATGATGCCCTGACTTTTGATGGACTCAGCCAGCTCCATGAGTGACGACTCATCCATGCGGGATCGTGGCTGGTATTTACCGGCCTGCAGCTTGCCCAGGGGCAGCGTCATGACCTGCTCACCCATGTCTTTGTTGACATCGTCACCAGAAGGGCCTAAAAGCGCTTCCAGGCCACGGCCCAGGCCTTTCGTGCGTTTGATTGCGTTCATATCTTCTTGTCGTTGATTAAGTTATGCAGCAATGGGAAGACCCAGCCGGTCGACCATTTCATTGGCGAAGTCCAAATAGGCCTTGGCACCCTTGCTGGATTTGTCGAACAACACACCGGGGACCCCATAACTGGGCGCTTCGGCCAGGCGAACATTGCGGGGGATGATGGTTTTGAACACCTTGTTGCCGAAATGCTTTTCCAGCTGAGCGGAAACCTGCTGAGCCAGTGTCATTCGTGGGTCGTACATCACCCGCAACAAGCCAATGATGGTCAAGTTGGGGTTCAAGTTTTTACAGACCTGCTTGATGGTGTTGACCAGATCGCTCAAACCTTCCAGTGCGTAGTATTCGCACTGCATGGGAATGACCACGCCATTGGCACAACACAGGGCGTTCAGGGTCAGCAAAGACAGCGCGGGCGGACAGTCGATCAAGATGAAATCGTATTGATCGTCTACCTCGGAAATGGCTTCACGCAGCTTGATTTCACGGTCTTCAAACTCGACCATTTCGACTTCTGCGCCTGCAAGTTCACGGTTGGCTGCCAGAACATCAAACTCGCCTTCTGCACGAACAGTGGCCTCGGCCACACCCACCATGCCGACCAAAACCTGGTACACCGTGTGTTTGACGCTGCGCTTGTCGATACCACAGCCCATGGTGGCGTTGCCCTGAGGATCCAGATCGACCAGCAGCACGCGTTGTTTGGCCATGGCTAAACCTGCTGCCAGATTCACCGCTGTGGTGGTTTTTCCCACGCCACCTTTCTGGTTGGCAATGCAGAAAACTTTCGCCATCTTCTTGTCCTGTGAATGAATGCTTTGATTTTAGCGTTTAATCATGAACAAGTGCCTTGCCTCGTCCAAGAATGGCACTTCAATTGGATGAAGCGCATCAATTCTCCAACCGGCAGGAACTTCGCTGTCCACCTCAACCCTGCCCTTCAGAGCCGCGAACTGGCCATGCTCAGCCAATACATGCTGGCTCAGCGCAATGAAATTCTCGATGCTGGAAAAGGCACGGGAGCAAATCAGATCAAACGGGACATCGGCCTGAAACTCTTCGACCCGCCCGTGCACTGCCTGCGCATTCTTCAAACCCAGGGTGGCAATGGCTTGCTGCATGAAAGCGGCTTTTTTCTGAACCGTGTCGATCAGCGTGATCTGCCAGTTAGGCTGCGCAATCGCCAATACCAAACCGGGTAAACCTGCGCCTGCACCCACATCCAGAATTCTTGGGCTGCTAGTGGCCTGCAAGGCAAATGCAATTTCGGGCAGTACCGCCAGGGAATCCAGCAAATGGTGTGTGATCAGCTCGCGATTGTTGCGAATGGCAGTAAGGTTGTACACCCGGTTCCATTTCTGAATCAGCTGGCCATATTTAAAAAGCTGTGCATGCTGTTCGGAATTCAAACCCAAACGCAGATTTGCGATTCCCTTTTCCAGCAGATCCTGGTCTGAAGACCCAAGGGTTTCAGACTTTGGTTTTCGGTGCAGTGAATTCAAGCAACCTGCTCCGTGGTTCCGTCAGCCGACTTGTTTGCACTGGCGCTTCGATTCAACAAATCACGTTTCTTCAAATGCACCAGCAAGAGTGAGATCGCCGCTGGGGTGACACCTTGAATACGGCCAGCCTGGCCGATCGTTTCCGGCTTGTGGGTGTTCAACTTTTGCTGCACTTCTTTGCTCAGGCCATTGACGCCGGAGTAATCGAAATCAGCAGGCAGGCGGATTGATTCATTGCCCGCGCCTCGCTCTACTTCGGCCTGCTGCCGAAGTACGTATCCCGCATACTTCACTTCAATTTCCAACTGGGAAATCAAATCCGTTTGCTCCAGGGGATTAGACAAAGCCAGGTCGCCGTTCTCTTTACTGAGGGTACTTAGATCTTGATAGCTGACATCCGGGCGTTTGAGCAAATCGTACAGGTTGTACTCCCGATCAATCCCTTTGTGCAATACCCGCTCGGCTTCGGCTTGGGCCACAATTTTCGGATTGATCCACGTGGAACGTAAGCGTTGTTTCTCTAATTCCACCGCTTCGCGCTTTTCAGAAAAGGCTTTCCAGCGAATATCGTCGACCAAGCCCAGTTTTCGACCAATCGGCGTCAAACGTTGATCTGCGTTGTCTTCACGCAGGCTTAAACGGTACTCAGCACGGCTGGTGAACATGCGGTAAGGCTCTGCCACACCCTTGCTGGTCAAATCGTCTACGAGCACGCCCAGATAGGCCTCGTCGCGACGGGGAGTCCACTGGTCTTTGCCTTGCACCAGAAGCGCAGCATTGACACCCGCCAGCAAACCTTGAGCAGCCGCCTCTTCGTAACCTGTGGTGCCATTGATTTGACCCGCGAAGAACAAACCCTCAATGGCCTTGGTTTCAAGCGTGGTTTTCAGCGCGCGCGGATCGAAGTAATCGTACTCAATCGCGTAACCGGGCCGCATGATATATGCATTCTCCAAACCCTTGATGGAGTGCAGTAAGTTCAGCTGCACGTCGAATGGCAAGGAAGTAGACACACCGTTTGGATAATACTCATTGGTCGTCAAGCCTTCTGGCTCAAGGAAAATTTGGTGTGATTCCTTGTCAGCAAAGCGATGGATTTTGTCTTCAATCGACGGGCAGTAACGTGGCCCCACACCTTCGATCACGCCTGTGTACATCGGGCTGCGGTCCAGGCCACCGCGAATGATGTCATGGGTGTTCTGGTTGGTGTGCGTGATCCAGCAAGGCAACTGCCGCGGATGCATGGCTGTGTTGCCCAAATAAGAAAATACGGGTACCGGATCCAGATCACCGGGCTGTTCCTGCATCACTGAAAAGTCGATGCTGCGGCCATCGATACGTGGCGGCGTACCTGTTTTTAACCGGCCCTGCGGCAACTTCATTTCCTGCAGGCGCATGCCCAAACCAATTGAAGGAGGATCCCCTGCCCGACCCGCGGAGTAGTTTTGCAAACCCACATGGATTTTGCCATTCAAGAAAGTGCCTGCGGTTAACACCACGGCTTTGGCCTTGAACTTCAAACCCACTTGCGTAACGGCGCCACACACACGATCGCCATCTAACAACAGATCTTCTACAGACTGTTGAAAAATGCTCAAGTTGTGCTGATTTTCCAGACGTGTGCGAATGGCTTGGCGATACAACACACGGTCTGCTTGCGCGCGAGTTGCCCGAACAGCTGGACCTTTGGAGCCATTTAAAATACGGAACTGAATGCCGGCCTCATCAGTGGCAATGGCCATTGCACCACCCAATGCATCCACTTCTTTAACCAGGTGACCTTTACCAATACCACCAATCGACGGATTGCATGACATTTGCCCAAGTGTTTCGATGTTGTGGGTCAGCAGCAGGGTTTTGCTTCCGGCGCGCGCAGCAGCAAGCGCAGCTTCGGTACCTGCATGGCCACCACCCACAACAATCACATCAAACTCTTCGGGATAAAACATTCTTCACTCCTGGCACTTGGTGCCGGAATCCAGCGTGGGATTCAAAATTCAAATGCCGAAAGCAAACGCGTTCGATTCGGCGACAATGGCGCAATTATATGCCTCGGCATGATTTTGCCCAAGCGAACATGTTTCACGTGGAACAGAAAACAGACAACCAAGAGGCGACGCATCCCGTTGCCCAGTATGCTCAGGCGCATACCCTCTTTCGCCAGAAAACCTGACAACCCCCTTGTTGTTGATTAACCGCCCTAAGCGCGCTGGCATCGATGCATGCAGTAGCGACTATAACTGCGGCAACCGCGTTGGCGTTAGCACGGGTGAGGCTTGGGTGCTGTGTCGCCTTGCCGGCTTTGCAAGGCTTCCCGGCGGCTTCGAAGCGCGGGGCGGTTCCTTGGGGAACCGATGCGAAGACGCTTAAGCGTTTCGCATGCCCCAAGCCAGAAGCATCAAGCCGGATCAGAAGACTTGCTTAGGCAAGGCGGCCAGCGCCCTAGCCTCGCCAACGCCAACGCCAACGCCAACGCCAACGCCAACGCCAAAAAGCCGACCAAGCCTGTCATGTTCCACGTGGAACAATCACGCCATCCATGCTTTCACATACGGCCAGTAACTGTCGTAACTGGTACGCAGTATCAGCAAAAACACGACCGCCAAAAGAATTTTACGCACAAAACCTGCACCCTTACGAATGGCCAAACTTGCTCCAACTCTTGCGCCGGCCAGATTAAACACCGCCATGAGCAAACCAAGCGACACAATGACGTGCCCTGCAGGTGCAAACCACGCCAGCGAAGCCAGATTACAGGCAATGTTCACCATCTTTGCGCCCGCGGTAGCCGCCAGAAAATCAAAACCAAAGAAAACAACAAAAGCCACCATCAGAAACGAACCAGTACCGGGCCCGAAGAATCCATCATAAAAACCAATCGCCAAACCCACACAGGCACCAAAGAATCGTTCGCGATTCTTATCCAACTTGGGCGCGTGCACACTGCCAAGGTCTTTACGTAGAAACGTATAAATAGCCACTGCAATCAGGAGCAACGGCAGCATCAAACGCAATACTTCAGTGGAAATTTGGGTGACGATGTAGGCACCGCAATAGGCGCCAATCAAAGCCATGACCGTGGCAGGCAACACTGCATTCCAGGGCACTTGAATGGCCTTGGCATACTTGTAAGCGGCAAATGTAGTGCCCACCACACTAGAAATCTTATTGGTACCCAGCAAGGTGGCATGCCCCTGACCTGGCATCAAACCAAACAAGGCGGGGATTTGAATTAACCCACCTCCGCCAACCATCGCGTCGATCAAACCTGCACCAAATGCTGCCACACACAAGGCCACCAGTACCCACAGCTCAATGTTTTCAAACATGAAGAATATCCGCAGAAAAGAAAACGGGCGCCTTGTGGGCGCCCGCCATAGGACTAATTCCGGAGTATCAGAATAAAGTCAAAACATTCAAGCCAGATCAGGCCGCCAAGCGACTGGCGATTTGCGCTTTGGTCTCTTCGAGCTGTGCTGGCAAATTGTGCTTCAATTTCTCAAACAACTCGGCATGCAGGTCGAGTTCTTCAAGCCATGCTGCCTTGTCGATTGCCGTGATGGAATCAAACTGCTCTTTGCTGAACTCCAAACCATCCCAAGAAATATCGTCGTAGCTGGGTGAAGTGCCAAATACGTGATCCACGCCTTTGCCCTTGCCTTCCACGCGTTCCAAGGCCCACGCCAGAACACGCATGTTTTCGCCGAAACCTGGCCAGATAAACTTGCCTTCTGCATCAGTGCGGAACCAGTTTACGCAGAAAATACTGGGCAACTTGGCACCAGACGACTCAAGCTTCTTGCCCAAATCGAGCCAGTGCTGGAAGTAGTCAGACATGTTGTAACCACAGAATGGCAACATGGCAAACGGGTCGCGACGAACCACGCCTTGCTGACCAAAAGCTGCAGCTGTGGTTTCTGAACCCATGGTTGCCGCCATGTAAACGCCTTCAACCCAGTTGCGAGCTTCAGTAACCAAAGGCACTGTAGTTGAACGGCGACCACCAAAAATGAATGCGTCGATTTCAACACCAGCTGGATTGTCCCAGTTGTTATCGATCACAGGGTTCTGCTCAGCAGCCACGGTGAAACGGGCATTCGGGTGCGAGGCCTTGCGACCACAATCAGGTGTCCAGTCCTGGCCGGTCCAGTCAACCAGGTGCGCAGGCGCTTCCTTGGTCAAACCTTCCCACCACACATCACCATCATCTGTCAGGGCTACGTTGGTGAAAATTACGTTGGCGTTCAAAGAAGCCATACAGTTTGAGTTGGTCTTGGTGTTGGTACCTGGGGCTACGCCGAAGTAACCCGCTTCAGGGTTAATCGCGCGCAACTTGCCGTTGGCGTCCGGCTTGATCCAGGCAATGTCGTCACCAATTGTTGTGACCTTCCAGCCCTGCATGGATGCGGGTGGAATCAACATGGCAAAATTGGTTTTACCGCAGGCAGACGGGAAAGCCGCAGCCACATGGTACTTCTTGCCTTCGGGGTTGGTAACACCCAAAATCAGCATGTGCTCGGCCAACCAGCCTTGATCGCGACCCATGGTCGACGCAATGCGCAAGGCCAGGCACTTTTTGCCCAACAATGCATTGCCGCCGTAGCCGGAGCCATAAGACCAGATTTCGCGGGTTTCTGGATAGTGAACAATGTACTTGGTGCTTGGGTTGCAAGGCCATGCAACGTCTTTCTGGCCAGCTTCCAAGGGTGCGCCCACGGTGTGTACGCAAGGCACGAACTCGCCGCTCTCGCCCAGCACGTCGTAAACGGCTTTGCCCATGCGCGTCATCATGCGCATGTTGACAACCACATAGGCTGAGTCGGACAACTCAACACCAATGTGTGCAATTGGGCTACCCAAAGGACCCATTGAAAATGGCACCACATAAAGGGTGCGACCGCGCATGGAACCTTTGAACAAACCGTTCAGGGTGGCGCGCATTTTGGCGGGGTCTTCCCAGTTGTTGGTGGGGCCCGCATCTTCTTTCTTTTCAGAGCAGATGTAAGTGCGGTCTTCCACGCGGGCCACGTCTGAGGGATCAGACCAAGCCAGGTAAGAATTGGGGCGCTTTTCAGGGTTGAGTTTGCGCAGTGTTCCTGCTTCAACCATTTCTGCGCAAAGGCGTTCGTACTCTTCTTGTGAACCGTCACACCACACAATGTTCTTGGGCTCGGTAAGGGCTGCAATTTCTTGCACCCAAGCCACAAGCTTCTTGTGCTTGACGTATGACGGCACGGTCTGGCTGACCATAGACAGCACTGCACTCATGCTAAAACCTCCAGATAGACAAATGTAATTCTTTTGTGCGGGGGCTTTGGCGCTGCTCTACAGTGTGACCGGAACATGACACCAAGCACACGGGCGATCAGTATGTCGCTTATCCGCAAACTTAGCCCTCGAGTTTAACATGTTGTAAGCAAACGGAAATAAGTTTTTCCTATAGGCATTATCACCTAATCGCATACGGTGTTTGCTTTCCGACACAGGCCATGTAAAGTGGCGAAACTGAACGAATACGGGAGCCTCATGAAGCTGATTGCAATTTGCACGGGACTGGTCGCCCCATTGGTCTATCGAACAGCATCCGGTGACATCAAAACCGAGGCAAGCGGGATCAAAAAACAGGCTGTAAGCACTGAACAAAACCCGATCCCCATCGAACTGAAAAAGCTGGGTCTGGAAGGCGATGAGCAATGCAATTTGTCGGTGCATGGTGGATTGGACAAGGCCGTGTACATGATGCCGGCTGAGCACTATGAATTCTGGAAAGCGCGCCGCCAGGAAAAGAACCTGGACACCGATCTACCGTGGGGATTCTTGGGTGAAAACCTGGTGGTAGAAGGTCTGGATGAAACCCAAGTACGGATAGGTGATGAGTTTGAGTTGGGCGCAGTACGGCTTCGGGTAACTGATCCGCGCGAACCATGCCACAAATTTGCCATTCGCATGGGTTACAGCGCAGCCCCAAAACAAATGATTCAGCAGGGCAACTGCGGCTGGTATTTGCGCGTTGTGCAAGCAGGGCAGTTGCATGCAGGCGTGGAGTTAAAACACTTTGCCAACCCGCAGGGCAAAACTGTGCTTGAGTCCTTTCGTTTTAAAACCCGCAAAGGACAAATGGACCTGCTTTAGTGGCGCCTAGGCGATTGGCTGCTTTTTCCAAACCCTGATTTGTGCCTTGGCTGAAGGCGACACCAAACGCCCCAATCGATCAATCCACACTGGGTTAGGGTCGTAACCATAGTGGGTCACAGCCAGCGCCAGTGCCTCTTCATCCCAGCCGTCATCGCAGTACAAATCGAACAAAGCTTCAGCCAGTACCGGGCTTCTTGGAAGGGCGCGCAGCCATTGCTCGGCCTGCACAATCGCATCGCGTGAACGGCCCGTTTCACGCAACATACGAACTGCCACTACAGCCTCAAAATCATCAACAGCCGACTTTCGCAGCAACTCAGCCAACAGGCGCTTTTCACCAAGATATTCAAGAAGTGCGCGAACACGCAACCTTCTCCACCGTTTGTCGAAAGAACGCCAACTCACATTGCTGGTGGGCTGCATTTCGTTCATTTCATTGATTTCAAGCTCAAGCAAACCCAGAACGGTGTGACGATCACACAAGGCAATCTGCTTCCACCACCAGGACGGATCGACCAAGCCAGCCTGATCCAGCATGGCCACCGGATACACCAAGTAAGCGCGCTCAATTGGGTTTTCAATCCGCGCCGAAACAATGCTCAGCCAATCGCGCGTGAATTCGCGCACAGCTTTGAGCAACAAGCCATGCTTGTCGTCAGCACCTTCACAAATGGCCAGCAATTTTTGTAGTCCGTGCGCGCCCAACTCCACCAACAAATTGGGGTCTTGCTGGCGCTGCAGTTCCGATTGCAACCATCCATCAAGTACTTGTGTGCGTATCGCGATTCGCTCGCACGATTGGGCTGAAGGGCAACGGGCCTGCCCAACATAGCGATTAATCAGTTGTTTGAGTTTGCGCAGTCTGGACTTTGACTCGGCCTCATCAGTGGCGTCAAGAAGCTCACAACTACTTTCCAAAAACTGGAACGCACGGTGAAGGTCGGGCAAATGCTGCGAGGCACGCCCGAACCACAGCATCCAGTCCCGCCCACTACGCGCGGCCAGTGGGGAGTTGTGCTGTTCTTTTAGCATTTCAGACCTCCCGATTGAAACTGGTGTCGAGTCACTCGGTGAACAAACTCAGTCAGCGAACTTTGTAATGCCCTGGCGCATAGGCTTTGGTGCGAACAAAGCCACGCAACTTCAGGTGTTTGGTTTTTCGGCCAGTGACACGTTCACGCCACATTTTGAAACTACTGGCTTTCATGCTGGCGCGCATCAGCTCAATGGTTTGAGATTCATTCAAACCAAACTGAAGTTCGATGGCTTCAAATGGCGTTCGATCTTCCCAGGCCATTTCTACGATGCGGGAAATATCTTCTTCGGACAACTTAAACTGCAAAGGCTTGGACATCTGATCTCACTGACCGCTAAACTGGAGAAAATTTAACAATCAGTATATGACAGAAGGGGCTACTAAGTGAAAAGAGCACTGCTCAGCTTGATCGTGTTGATCACATTGGTGATCGTTGTCTTCTTCGGCTTGGGCCTGTACTCAGAAACCGGTGCGCCCCCCGGACTGGCCAATGGCCAGTTGGCCCCCTGCCCCAATAAACCCAACTGTGTAAGCAGCGAGAGCTCTCCTTCTGACGACCACGCCATCGCCGCTTTGCAGATCACGCCAGGCATGGGGGAGGAACCCCTGTTGAAAGTGAAAGAAGTCATCGAACTCTTGGGTGGCGATGTCAATTTTTCCAACGATCAATACATGGCCAGTACTTTCACGAGCGACCTTTTTGGCTTTGTCGATGATGTGGAGTTTCGCGTTGATCAAGGCAGCGGCCTGCTTCATGTTCGCTCTGCCTCGCGAGTTGGATACAGCGACCTGGACGCGAACCGCAAACGTGTAGAGCAAATGCGGGTGCTTTTAAGCACAAACTAGGGTAATTACTCACGAAACTTTCCTATTTTTTATTGGGTAGTTCAAAAGTGTGGTCCCTCGTACGGGTGACAAAGTGTAAAGTGAGTACCGAGAGGAAAAAGGGACGGAGACACTTCCACAATGAGCAGTCCAAAGGAAATCAACGAGGCGGTCAGGCTCACTGAGCTGTACCAACTCGATATTCTGGACACGGAAAAAGAAGAGTACTTTGAAGCGTTAGTGGACCTGGGCTTATCCGCGTTCAATTGCGCATTCTGCTTCATTGCGTTTGTTGATTCTGATCGACTTTGGTTCAAAGCCAAACGTGGATTCGAGGTACGGGAAGTCCCGCGCGATCTTTCCATTTGTTCTCACACCATTCAACACGATCAACCGCATGTGATCAACGACTGCCTTGAACACCCTGTGTTCAAGACCAACCCCCTGGTGCTCGGTAGCCCCTGGATTCGCGCCTACTTGGGTATCCCCATTCGCTCTGTGAACGGCAACAACATTGGCACATTCTGCCTGCTCGACAACACTGCGCGAACCTGGACCAAATCTGAAGTGACCGTTGCAATGGCCTTGGCCAAACTGGTTGAACACAGTCTTGTTGAACGTGCGTTGAAAGCCAAAGAATCAAACGAATTGAATTCCAAACAACAACACAACTACAACAATCAAGGTTTGGGTAGCTGGAAGAACACCGATCATGGCGGACTGATTGAATTGTCGCCCTCCATGGAGAAATGGTTGAATCTCTCACAAACCCGTGTGGTACAGGCCAACTGGTTCAACAGTTTACCGATCGATGAAGATCGTGAAATGGTCGAAAAGGCACGACTTGAACGCGATGGAAATGCCTTTGTGTACCGCGTCCGTTTGCCCAGTGGCGACATTGTGCGTTTTGAAGAACAGGTCTATGACAGCGGCAACGCAGGTGATACCCGCTTGTTTGGTTTGGTAAAAAAAATCAGCGAACCTGCTTTGGAAAATCTTCACAAAGAGGCCCCAAGCGACCCCGACGGCTTGCCACGCATGGAACCCGCTCAGGACCTGAAAAAGTTTCCCAAGTCTTTCTTGAGGGAGACAGTAAAAGGCAGGCTTGCCCTGGATCATCAAGGATTGATCACCGGCCTGGCCAACGCGGGTGACGAAGAATTCACAAAGATCAAACACAAAGAAAGTTTTATTGATTTGCTTTACGGTGAAGATCAGGAAACATTCTCGAAAATCCTGAATCAATGCCTGAAAAACAACTCACCTTCTGAGGTGTGGGCACGCCTGAACTTTCAAGATGAGAACAGTACCTGGCTGCGCATGGAGCTTTGCCCAAAAAAAGGATTCACTGCATTCAAGAAACCATCGGTGATCGCCAATTTCACGGCAATGATCAACAAGTCATCTTCCGTTCAAAAATCAATATTTGATGAAAGTCTTTTGAATTTGACCGGAACCCTGGCCAAAGTGGGTGGCTGGTATTATCACCTTGAAAGTGGATCGCTAAAAACCACTGAAATACTCCGCGAAGTACTGGGCTCCAGCAAAGACTCCCTCAATTCAATTTTCCATCTCAGCTCGATTCTCTCCAGATTGTCTGGTCGCAATATCGCGGTACTTTTTATTGAGTGCATCAACAACCGCAAGCCGGCCAGTCTTGAATTTGAGGCACTTGGGCAACATGAAAAAAAGAAATGGTTTCGCATGATGATTCGCCCCTCCATCAGTGATGAGGGCGTACCCATGGGCCTTTATGGCTCGATTGTTGATATTTCCGAAACACGCCGTGTCGAGCAGGCACTGGAAAAGAACCTGCTGACCTACAACCTGATTGTCGACAACCTCACCGATGGCCTGGTCGAAATTGATTCCAGCCTGAATGTGAGCTTTGTAAACCGGAATGCAAAAACCTTGCTGCAAAAAGACAAAGAGCTGTTTGTCCACGCAATGCCCTTGAATGAACTGATTCCTGACCTCGACAAAACCCAATTTGCCGCTTTGCTGGAAACCGTAAATCAGGTGGGTTTCTCAAAATCGGTAGAACAGTTTGTAGGATTCATCAAACGCTGGATTTCACTGCGTGTGTTCAAATCGGGTACTGGCTATACCATCCTGATCAAAGACATCACCAAACGTAAAAATCAAAGCAGCGATTTGTACATGTTGAACTCGGCGATTGAACAAATCCGGGAAGTCATCATGGTGACCAACGACATTCGCAACACCAAAGATCCTTTTGGCTTGTTGTATGTGAACTCTGCTTTCGAAACATTTGTCGGCCAGGGTCGAGACAAATGGCTTGGGCGCAACCCATACCACCTGATCCATGGCCGCATTCCGACCAGACACTATCGCCAGTTACTCGTCGGTTTTCTAAGCCACCAGAAAATTCTGGTGAAAACCGAATACGAGATTAACCCGGAGAACAAAGTGCCTTGCGACATTTTGATCTCACCGTTTTTGGACACTGCACGCAACGCGCCGTGTTTTCTGATTGTATTCCGGGTATTTGAAAGCTGATCTGAACTCAAACTCAGGCCAGCGTGGCCCCAAGACTTGAGTGTTGAGTGCGTGGTGCAAACACCATGGCATGAATGGTCTTGACCAGGTTGGTCATGGTTTCTGCGGTGTCTTTGCGCAAAAACCGGGCCTGCTGCATGGCGTCCGATCGCTGCTCGGCAAGGCTTTCAGCAAGCTCCAGACTTTCAAGATTACAAGACATGTAAGACACTGGCACTGCATGCACATACCTGCTGTAAAACACCAAAATGTCTTGCAAGTCGTCGTGTGCATTGTCAGGAAAGTGAAGATCGGACAGCACGGCTGCCGGCAAAGGCCGCAAGCCGCGTTCCGCTTGATCCAAGGCGGCACGGATGTCACCAAAGCGCTCGAACACAGTCAGCGAAATGGACAGGTAAGTCACCTTGGCAATTTCTTCAATGGCCTCTTCCACCACAAGCCGGTAGAACGGTGAATCTTCAGCGACCCAGACTTCCAATGGTTTTGATTCTGACTCACTCACTACATTCACCTGGCCAAACGGCATTTAGACTCAATAACGTTAGGTTAGTGGATAGCCGGGATGCCGCTATCAACACAAAGAGACCCCCCCCTATTTGAGGGAGAAATCAATTCGTACTCGCACGCTTCAAATGAAGCCATCCTCCAAATGAAGGGGCATCGCTTCGAGGGTTCACACGTAACATGATTTGAACATTATCGGTAATACCGGTTTTTATTTTTGGCAAACAAATTGGGAGGTTGCCGAATGAACCCCAACGCTGTACTTTTAATTGAAGATCATCCACTGGTGTCCATGATGCTGGCCGACATGCTGACCGAGCATGCCCCAGACCTGAGTGTGCTCAAAGTGCCCACCATTCAGGCCAGCGAGCAACATATTCATGAGAATCCGCGCCTTGTCATCTTTGATCTGAACTTGCCCGACTGCGAAGGGGTGAATTCTGCCCAGCGTGTACGCGACCTGTTTCCGTTCTCACAACTGCTGGCATTTACTGGAACCACGCACGACGACATCCTTCTGGAACTGGCCGAGATGGAAATTCCTTGTGTGCGCAAATCCGCTGACTACCATGAACTGCTGGATGCGGTCATGAAGGGGCTGATGGCCACAGGCGTAAGCTGCCAGGAAGGAATGAGTGCGGACAAGATGAAGTCAAAGAACGAGTTTCAGTCCAACATCATCGCACCGGGCTCGAAAAAACCACTCACATGGCGGCAGGTCGAAATCATGCGTCGCATTGCTGTGGGCATGACCGCGAAGGAAGCAGCCCGTGACATGAACTTGAGTCCAGAGACTGTTCGAGCCCACATGCGTGAAGTACTTGTTAGACTAGGCGCTCAAAACCGAGCCCATGCAGTGTCTATTTTCACCAAGGCAGAACGACAATCGCGGTTACTTGAAGAAGCGCAGAGTCACTGAGCCAGGGCCGAACAATTCCAATAACAAGGCTGGCCCATGAAACTGACCCTGCTGATTCGAATATTTGGTTTACTCATTCTGGTGTTCTCGGTATTCGGCATCGGTGTGAAGAGTATTTCGATTCACCAGCAAACAGTTCAGGAAGATTATTATCAGGCCTGGGCTTCCGACGAAGCCATTTTGACTCGCACACTTGCCGAGTTCGAAGCCATGCGAAAACTGGTGTTGCTGTACGCAGCCAGTCGCAACCCCGAGTACATCAACCATTACCTTGACATTGTGGGTCTGCACAACGGCAGCCGCATTTACACCACCGAAGTGGAAGCAGACTACTGGGTCGATGTCATCACTGGACAGAATAAAGATTCTGCCGTGTCGTGGGGCATTGGGCAAAACCTCAGTGAGAGGCTTTATTCACTGCGATTTATCGCGGAGAACGAGCCTGCCATTGAGCGAATACTCGACCTGCGACATCAACTTGAGAAAAATGAACTGAGCGCCTTTGCCAGTGGCATTACCCGTTTCGTTGACAAACAGGAAGGCCAATACCTGTCACCACCCGAAGTCAAAGAAACATTCGGTGTGTTGTTTGATCGCGAACACATTGAGCTGACCAACGCCTTGTCCGCGGAACTGTCCTCCTTCATTGCACGTGAGAAAAGCCGCTACCTGGGTTTAATTGATGCCTCCCGCAAAGAACTGACTTACAGCGTTTATCTGGACGTGGTGTTCACCTTGCTGTTCCTCCTGGGCTTGTTCGTAGGCTTGGTATCCATCAAGAAAAAAGTAATCGATCCGATCAATTCGCTGTACAACGCCAGTG
Source organism: Limnobacter sp. MED105 (assembly GCF_000170915.1). Classification (GTDB taxonomy): domain Bacteria; phylum Pseudomonadota; class Gammaproteobacteria; order Burkholderiales; family Burkholderiaceae_B; genus Limnobacter. Next base: position 96,199 of record NZ_ABCT01000001.1, on the reverse strand, counting down.
AAGAAATCATGAAGGGCGATTACACCGTACGTGTCAATAACCGCACTGGTTCGCACGAAATCAACTTGCTGATTCGCGCATTCAACCGAATGATTCGCTCATTCCAGCGGGATTTGGAAAAAAGCGAACGCGTAAAACAAGCGCTTGAAGAAGTCAGCCTGGCCAACGTCGAAAAAGAACGGGCCAAGAATGAATCAAGAATCAAGAGCTCATTCCTGGCCAATATGAGCCACGAAATTCGCACGCCCATGAATGCCATTCTCGGCATGACTGCGCTGACACTGAAGACTGATTTGAACGAGAAGCAAAAAGACTACCTGACGAAAATCCAATTGTCGGGCGACAACTTGCTTCACTTGCTCAACAGCATTCTGGACTTGTCGAAAATTGAATCGGACATGTTCAAGCTTGAACAGCGTCCCTTCCGCCTTGATGATGTGCTGGAAGAAGTATTTGGCACCTTGGGTAATTCTGCGCTGGATAAAAACATTCGCCTGCTGTACACCCTGCAAGGCAAAGGTTTGCAGTCCACCCTGAACCGGCTGGTCGGCGACTCTTTGCGCGTGGGACAAATTCTAAAAAACCTGATCGGCAATGCAATCAAGTTCACCAGCGAAGGGCATATCAACCTCACCGTCAAGGTGCTCAAGCAACTCGATGATCAAGTGACCTTGCAATTCAGTGTCAGTGACACTGGCATTGGCATGAGCAAAGACCAGCTGCAACGGGTGTTCGACAAGTTCACCCAGGCTGACTCAAGCACCACGCGCATGTTTGGAGGCAGCGGCCTGGGCCTCAGTATTGCCAAGGAGCTAGTGCATCTGATGGAAGGTGATATCCATGCCCACTCCACACCCGGGCGCGGATCGGTGTTTTACTTCACCCTGAACCTGAAAACCCAGGAAGCGGAAGCGCCCGCGCGCAATCCGAATTTGCTGCATGGCCCGGACATTAAACGCGCCTATATTTGCTCGCTGGACCAAAAGCTGCATCGTTCAATCTCCAGCATTCTTGACCAGTTCTATGTACCTCTGGCCGCGTTGTCGGCAGAAGAACTTGTCACAGACCAACGTCCGTTTGAAGCCAAAGACATTGTGTTCATCGACAGTGACATTGCCGCGACGTCGCCCGAACTGTTGTCTTTGCTCAAAGCAAATCATCTGAACCAAAACAACAATCTGGTTTGGCTATCCAACCGCAACGCTACCGAACTGCAACGCATTCATGGGGCAGATCCCAACAACCGCGTGTTGACCACACCCATATTGCCGGTTCACCTGATGAAACTGGCCGAGCGTCAAGTACAGCAGTCCACACCTGCCTCAATCACGAAAACGACCGCTCCGAACAAGGCGGTCCAATCCAGCGAAACACCGGTAAGTGATGCAACGCAGGCGCGTTCAGCCAAACTGTTGATCGTGGAAGATCACCCTTTGAACATGGAATTACTGCTTGATTTTCTGAGCCCGAAAAATTACCAGATTCGCTGTGCCAAAGACGGTCGCGAAGCAATTCAAATACTGAAGAACACACCGGAGCCTTTTGACCTGATGATCTCGGATCTGGAGATGCCGTTCGTAGATGGCTACCAGTTGGCCACCTGGGTTCGCGAAAATGCGGTGCATTGCGTCACACCGATCATGGCCTTGACAGCGCATGCCTTTGAACAAACCCGTGTGCGCTGCGAAGAACATGGCATTAATGATGTGCTCACCAAACCATTTCACGAGAAAAACCTGTTCGATGCCATCAAGCGCTGCCTGCGCAACAAGGAAGGTGTGTTGACCGGGTTTGAAACCCGACTTGAAGCGCCTCGCTTGCCTTTGTCAGAGCACGCCGCCACGGCCACAGAACCTGCAACAAGCCCGCGCCACTCTGCGATTTTCAAGGTCGACAGCTTCGAACCCGAACGAATGGCCAAGTACTTGGGCAAGTTTTTACAAACCAGTGAAAACCTGATTGAACGCCTGGAGGATTGCGCAAAAGCCAATGACATCCAGACCTTCAAGCGAGAAATTCATTCTTTGGCCGGTGTACTGGGCATGTTGGGCACAGAGAGTGTGAAACAACAGTTCTCAAGAATGGACAAATCACTGGAAGACCCGACAGCACAAACCACGGTGATGACTGAAATCAAGGATGTGTGGCCCACCATCGTGGATGAGGCCGAGAAAATTCTGGTGTTGATTAATCGTTTCGGAAAACATTGAGCGAAGCCGTGCGCAACTAATTGTTTTCGTACACGGCATGTTTTACACTGAGTTCACAAGATTTAACAAAATAAAAAGTTCCTAGTATTTGTAGTGTCAAGAACTTACCCAAAGTAGTCAAAGTATTTTCAAGGGTTTGACGTGAAACATTTTTTGCATTCAATGATTACCAGCCTCGCGTTGTTGACGATGGTCGGAGCCCCCGGCGTGGTTCAAGCCGAAGTGGTATTGGTGGGCTCCAGCAGCATTCACTTCAATGAAATTTCGAAAACAAAACTGCGCGATCTGTACACAGGCCAAAGCCAGGCGGTGGGCGATACCGCCGTGTTGGTGATTGATCGGGATGACGCATTTGGCGAACGCAGTCGGTTTATTTCAGGCACCCTGGGTTTCACCACTGAAGAATTTCGCACCGTTCAGCGACTTCTGGAATGCATTGGTATCAGCAAAGCACCCACCGTGGCGCGCGACAGCCAGCACATGGTCGACCTTCTGGCCAACAATCCAAACGCTCTGGGCTACCTCACCCGAAAAGAGTTGCAAGGCAGTGCAGCAAGGTCTAAATTAAAATTCATCAAGGTACTGGCCGAATAAACGGTCCAGAAAACAAATCATGGAAAAGCCCAGCCTAAAGTTTGAATGCAAAGGGCCTTTTGCGCGCCTGGGCCTTTTATTCGTGGCCTTGTTTCTCGCAAGCGCCAACGCCTATGCCTTTTGCGCAGGCACCTTAATCAAAGAGATCAAATCGATCGCTGCCAAACCCGAAATAATCGAGGCTGTCAAAGCGTCCAACGCACGCCAGCTTTCCAAAGAACAAGTCCTGGAACTGGACGAGAAGTGGATCAAACTAAAAGGCCGACTTCCTGAAGCCGATCAAATCAAGAATTCGAAAGCTTCCGCTGTGTTGGCCACAGAAATGAAAATGCAAAGTTATTTCAAGGAAGCTATTTTGACTGGCAACCAGGGTGAAACGGTTGCCATGAACATTGTGACCACCGATTACTGGCAAGGCGACGAAGAAAAATTCACAGCCATTTTCGACACCAACTTGCCCTCGAGAAAACCCGACTCACACATTTCCCGAGCCCGCTGGGACGACAGCACCAAAGCCATGATTGCCCAGGTGAGCGTACCGGTGTATGACGGAGATTACATGATAGGCACATTGACAGTGGGCGTGGACCTTAAGCGAGTGCCCCACCCCAACCACTAAAGCAAATTAATCGTTCAGCTTCATTTTCACGCTGCGCTCGGCCTTCAGAAACACATTCACCGCTTGGGCCTTGTTCGATACTTCCAAGCGTTTGAAAATTTCCCGAATGTGGCCACGCACAGTTTCAGGACTGAGACCAATGCGCTGAGCCACCATTTTTGCCGACAAACCTTCGGCTGTCATTCGCATGATTTCGACTTGGCGCCAGGTCAAAGGTTTAGCGCCGGGATACGCCACAATATTGGATTGATGTTCATTGGCCGGCACACTGTCTGCAGAGCTGCCATTCAAAATACCGGACTTAAAAAGTACAGACTCGATTTCATGAGCCAAGGCCGACTGGCTACAGGTCTTTTCCACCACCGAGTAACCTGACTGCGCGGCACGTGCTTCAATGGCCTCGCTTACAAAGCCGGTATAAATCAAGCCGCACACTTTGGGAAACATGGAATCAAGCCAGTCAATGGTTTCTTGGCCCTTGGAGTCTACCAAGGTCAAGTCGAAAATAATCAGATCAGGTTTTTCAAACAGATGTTCTCGGGCTTGAACCAGGCTTGTCGCCACATGGATTTGGGCGTGGGGGGCCATGTCTTTGCAGACGTCCTCGATTACCATCGAAATCAGCGGGTGATCTTCGAGCACCAATATTTTTTGATTTTTCATTGTTCGCAGGCTAAGTCAGGCACACAGGACCTTTGGGTCTCTTCTTCCACCCAAAGAGTACATGAATTCAGAGCAACAATTAAGTCCGCATTTTGCCTTTTTTTACAAAGGGTTCCGCATTTCGGGGGGGCATCAGAAACAAGCATCCTCATTTCACGGAATGGGCAGGAAAATTCAAGTCAGTAAGATGGACTTATACCGAATCCTTTGCGGAGCAAGCCATCATGACAATTGCACTGGTCCAACATCACCAACACGATTGTGAGCCACTTTATTTTCGCCAGTCCGAAGCCAGAGTCACCATGGAACTGGACAACGTTGCCCATGGCCTGAAACATTTTGCTCAACAATTGCGCAAAACCAGCTCGGCGCAAGCATGCTTTGCATTGGTGGTTCAGCTTAAAACCTGGACACTGAATAAACCAACCCTGCAAACCCTGCTGGCCCAATACCTTGACGAAGTCGAACGCACCCAACAGGTCGTGCACCTCGATCCGGAAAGCCACCATGATTCCATTGAATCACTGTGCGAACAGTTGGTGTTTTTAAGTGCCGTGTTTGAACAGGAATCTGAATTGATCGATCAAATGGCTTTCGCCGATTCACAATTGGTGTTGTGCGACTAACACTTACTTGCCGATACAAAACCGGCTAAAAATCAAGCCCAGTAAATCATCGGGCAACATACGCCCGGTGATTTCGCCCAAAGCATCATGCGCCAAGCGCAACTCCTCGGCAAACAAGTCCAGAATCCGATCGTCCTGTTGCGCAAACTCATGCGCAGCAACCAAATGCTGACCACAGACCAACAATGCATCTACATGACGCTGCCGCGCCATGAAACCATGATCGGGCGTGTGAGCAATGCCCACTTTGGCCAGTATTGCGTCCTTCAGCTGCTCTAGCCCCTGCCCATTCTTTGCAGACACCGGCAAAACATCTTGCAGCAATTGTGGCGCCTCGGGCAGCAAATCAACCTTGTTTAAAACCGTAAGGGTCGGCAAATGCACTGGCAATTCAAGGTGCTGATGCAAGGCATCGTGGGGGCCCTGTGTTGCATCTTTCAGGATCAGCAACAAATCGGCTTCCTGAACTGACTTTCGCGTTCGCTCAATGCCGATTCGTTCTACCTCATCCACGGTTTCACGCAAACCTGCGGTATCAACCAGCACCAACGGTATGCCTCGAATATTCAGTTCTTGTTTAATTCGATCCCGCGTGGTGCCCGCAATGGCCGACACAATCGCAATTTCTTCGCCAGCCAAGGCGTTCAGCAAACTCGATTTGCCCACATTGGGCTCGCCCACCAACACAATTTGCAAGCCATCGCGAAATTTCACGCCTTCCTGCGCGGCATTCAGCAGCTGACCATGCGCATTCAAAATTCCGGCAAGCTGCCCCTTCGCATCGGCCTTCTCCAAAAACTCGATTTCCTCTTCGGGAAAATCGAGCGTGGCCTCAAGCAACAAACGCAAATGCACAATTCGGTCGGCCAGCTCATTGACCTGCCTTGAAAACACGCCGCTCAGCGAAGCCGCAGCGGCTTTGGCAGTGGCCATGGAACCGGCATCAATCAAATCAGCCACCGCTTCAGCCTGAGCCAAATCCAGTTTGTCGTTTAAAAACGCACGCTGTGTGAATTCACCTGCCATGGCATGCCGCAGCGGAATGTTGAGCTGCCGGGCAACGGCCAAGGCATGCGCCACAACGCCTTGTAACACCGCTTGACCCCCGTGGCCTTGAAACTCCAGAACATGCTCGCCCGTGAATGACGCCGGCGCATTGAACAACAAGGCAATGCCTTCATCGATGGCATGTTGATCAACATCTCGAAGCGTTAAAAGCGTTGCCATTCGGGGCTTGGGCAACTTGCCGCAAAAAGCCGCACAAAAGGCCTGGAAACTGGAGGAGGAAGGAAAAGAAAACCGCACCACCCCCACCCCGCCCTTGCCGGGCGCGGTGGCAATGGCAACGATGGGGTCACCGTGCTGTGGCTGGTGCAGACTCAATTTGACGCGTAATTACCCATTGTTGGGCAATGGACAAAATGTTGTTGACCACCCAGTACAACACCAGGCCAGCTGGGAAGAAAATAAACATGACTGAGAATACCAAAGGCATGATCATCATAATCTTGGCTTGAACGGGATCGGGCGGCGTTGGATTCAACCTGGTCTGGATAAACATGGTTACTGCCATGATCACCGGCAAGATGTAGAAGGGGTCCGGCGCAGCTAAGTCGGTCACCCAACCCAACCAGGGAGCATTGCGCATTTCCACACTGGCCAGCAACACCCAGTACAAAGCGATGAACACCGGGATCTGAATCAGAATCGGCATACAACCACCCAAGGGGTTGATTTTTTCGCGCTTGTACATTTCCATCATGGCGCGCTGAAAGCCCATTTTATCGTCGCCATATTGCTCTTTCAGCTTCTGCATGCGCGGGCCTACTTTGCGCATTTTTGCCATTGATTTATAACTGGCTGCCGATAAGGGGAAAAACACCAGCTTGATCAAAATGGTCAGCACCACAATGGCCCAACCCCAATTACCAATGTAACTGTGAATTTTTTCGAGCAACCAGTAAATGGGCTGAGCAATCACGGTAAGCCAACCGTAATCCACCACCAAATCCAAGCCAGGTGACAAGGCTTCCAACACGCTTTGATCTTGCGGACCCGTGTACAACTTGGCTGTGTAAGTCGCAGTTTGCTCGGGCGCCAAAGTGCCCAGGCTGCTGACCAGGCCGATGGAATACAAGTTGGAGTCTACCTGGCGCGTGTAATTCTCACGGGGACCATCCTGACCGACAATTGCCGACACGAAGTAATGCTGAATCATGGCGAGCCAGCCAGAATCGGCAGTTTTTACATAGTCCGCACTGCGATCAGCGATGTCTTCAAAATCGATTTTCTGGTATTTCTTCTCGGGTGTATAAACAGCCGGACCAGTGAAGGTTGCGTACAGTGAAGAATCGCTTTCAAGCGGGTTACCGTCGCGGGTAATCTGCACATAGGCACTGGGTGACACGGGCTCAACACCTGTGTTGCGTGCGTTGATTACCAGATCGATGTCATAGCGATTCTTGAAAATGGTGTAGGTGGTTGTGTTTTCAATACCACCGCTTGTAGCTTTGAACACCAGCTTCAATTGATCCTGACCTGGTGCAAATTCAGTAGAACCAGACACCAACTCAAACAAGGTACGGTGATTGGGCGCATCGGGTACACCCACCAAACCAGCTTGACCCACATAGGTTCGATTGCTTGTTTGTTCAAAAAGTTGTACTGGCAAGTCTGGATTCTCGGCAGCCGGGTGATTCAGTAATTTTGAAGTAATCAGCTGCGCACCCTGGCTTGAAAACTGCAATTCAAGTACATCGGTTTTAACAGTGATGGTTTGTGCAGCAGGTGCCGCTTCAGCAATGCTGGGGGCAATTGCATTTGGATCGGCAGGAACGTCACCAGCAGTGGGAGCCACTGCCTGAGGCAGGTCATTGGCTGCACTGGAACCGCCAGCTGGCAAATTACCAGCCTTGGCAGCATCGCTTTTGTCGCTGGTTTGAGCGCCTGTGCTCAACCCAAACAAGGTGGGTTTACCGATAGAAGCCTGATAGTTGTCCCAAAGCATGATGAGAGACAAGCTGAATATCATCAAGAGGACTAGCCTGCGCGTTTCCATTTAAATCCTTAATTACTAAGCTTAATGACTAAGAGTCGTGACTGGTGCGGTGCGCTTCAGGAACAGGGTCCAGACCGCCGGCATTCCAGGGGTTGCATCGACAAATGCGGCCAAAAGACAAAGCCGCGCCTTTCCATGCGCCATGAATTTTAACTGCTTCAAGGGCATATTCCGAGCAACTGGGGTAAAAACGGCAAGAAGGCGGGAAAAGGGGGCTCACAGCGAGCTGATAACCACGGATCAGTGCTGTGATGGCACGCGCCGTGAGAGATCGTTGAAAAGTTGTTGGAGTTCTGTCCACCACGCCGCTCGATCTGAATGACCTACTGCACACACTGGCTTGCTTAAGCGAACCAGAAATTTGCCTTGGTAGTTACCCAGTGCATCTTGGCAGGCATGGCGGATTAAGCGTTTAAGCGTGTTTCGATCCACGGCACGTTTGGCCAAGCGCTTGGGAATCAGTATTCCGAACTGCGGTGGGCTGTCTTCGAACAACGCGTGAAGCATCAATCGATCTGTTTTGGCCACTGGCCTGGTTTTTAACAGACCACCAAATGTTTCAGATCGAGTGATTTTTGTCGCATGCGACCCGGAACCCACCCTGTGCAATTCAGAATGTTCAAAGCGCCAGGTTTAAACGGACAAACGTGCACGACCTTTGGAGCGACGTGCGCGCAGCACGGCACGACCACCACGGGTGCGTGAACGTACCAAAAAGCCGTGTGTTCTTTGACGGCGAACTTTAGAAGGTTGATAAGTGCGTTTCATGGCAAGCCTCTGGCCCACATGGGCTTAAAATTTGGCGAAAAATAGTTTAAAACTGGTTTGGCCCTTGAGTTGGCATATTAGACGAAAACAATAAGGATCGAAGCTCACACCAAGGGAACCCGAAATTATAGAGGCAAATTCGGGAAAAACCTAGAAAAATCTGCAAGTTCGCTTGAAGGCGGCCAATCACTCACTCAATCCGTGGGGGTTTGGATACAATGGAGCGCTGAGTTTTAATTCCTGCAAAGCAGTTCATCCGAATAATAAGGCTGTTCATAACGTGATTGATCAATTCTGGAACCACTGTGTTGAAGCGCTTCGGAAGGAAATTCCAGCCCAACAGATCAAGCTGTGGATCGAACCACTGACTGTGGTTGAATTTGATGAAGACACCGCTAGCCTGAGCATGGCTGCTCCTAACCGCTTTAAGCTGGACTGGGTACTGAATAACTATGGCGGCCGTTTTAATGAATTGGCCACCGAGTTTTTTGGTTGCGACATGGCCATTCAATGGCAAGTGGCTGCCAAACAGGCCAGCCCTTTGGTGGCCCCTCCCCCGGCCGCAGCCAAAAACAACAGTGAAGCAGTAACGCAAGGAGCGCCCAAGGTTGCTGCCGTCAAGCGCGACGAAATTGCTGCCACCGTTTACGAACGCAGCCGTTTGAATCGCGACCTTTGTTTTTCCAATTTTGTCTCGGGCCGTGCCAACCAACTGGCCAGGGCTGCCGCTGAACAAGTGGCGTCCAACCCCGGCGTTAGTTACAACCCGCTTTTCTTGTATGGCGGAGTGGGCCTGGGCAAAACCCACTTGATTCACTCCATCGGCAACCGCCTCTTGGAACAAAACCCCAATACCCAGATTCGGTACATTCACGCAGAACAATACGTCAGCGATGTGGTGAAGGCCTATCAAAAGAAGGCATTTGAAGAATTCAAGCGCTCTTATTACTCGCTTGATCTGCTTTTGATCGACGATATTCAGTTTTTCGGGGGCAAAAGCCGAACGCAAGAAGAATTTTTCTATGCTTTTGAACAATTAATTGCAGCCAAGAAGCAAATTATCATCACCAGCGACACCTACCCAAAAGACATTCAGGGCATGGACGACCGGCTGATTTCCCGTTTCAACAGTGGTTTGACCGTGGCCATTGAACCGCCCGAACTCGAGATGCGAGTGGCTATTCTGCTGAAAAAAGCTGAACAGCAAAAAATAATGTTTTCGGAAGACGTGGCCTTTTTTGTGGCCAAGCACATGCGCAGCAATATCCGCGAGCTGGAAGGCGCCCTGCGACGAATCATGGCATTTGCCAGTTTTCACAACAAGCCCGTGACCATGGACCTGGTGCGTGAAGCCTTGCGCGACATGATTTCAGTGCACCATGGGCAGGTGTCCGTGGAAAGCATCCAGAAAACAGTGGCTGATTACTACAAAATCAAGGTTGCAGACATGTTTTCCAAGCGCAGGCAGGCGCAAATTGTGCTGCCGCGCCAAGTGGCCATGTACTTGGCCAAAGAGTTGACCGAGAAAAGTTATGTAGAAATTGGTGAGTTGTTTGGCGGAAGAGACCACACCACCGTGCTGCATGCAGTAAACAAGATATCGGAATTGCGAAATCAATCCTCAGAGTTGAACCATGCGCTGCATGTGCTGGACCAAACCTTGAAGGGTTGATTTAGAATTGTGGATAACTGTGTAACAACCGTGCACAACAACACGAGTTATCCACAGAAAAAAAAGAACCCAGGAAATTCGAAAAAAGTTATCCACAGTATGCAGATCGAGTCCCAGAAGTTCTACACCAATTTTGAAAGAACCTAAGAAGCTCAATTCAAAGGGAAAAATAGAGTTGTCCACAGAATTGAATCAACTCTATTAACTAATCCTATAAGGAAATATTAAATGGAATTAATTCATAGCTCACGCGATGCATTGGTTCGAAAACTGCAAATCGTCAGCAACATCGTCGAACGTCGAAACACCTTGCCGGTGTTGGCCAACATTCTGTTGAAGAAACAGGGCGGCCTGCTGACACTGCTGTCTTCAGACATTGAAATGCAGATTGAAACCAGTGCTGAAGTGGGTGCAGGTGGTGAAGACACCGCAACCACTGTGGCTGCTAGAAAATTCCTGGATATTTTGAGATCGCTGCCTGAAGATTCAGATGTGATGGTGAAACTGGACGGCAAGAAGATGTCGGTGCAAGCCAAAAAAAGCCGCTTTGCACTGCAAACCCTGCCTGCAGAAGATTTCCCGCTGGTGCAGGAACCCAAGGAATGGGTCACACAAATTAGTTTGCCGCAGAAAATGTTGAAGAACCTGTTGGGCATGGTTCACTTCTCCATGGCTCAACAAGACCTGCGTTATTACCTGAACGGTGTTTTGTTGGTGATTGAAAGTGCCTGTGTACGTGCTGTGGCCACCGATGGACACCGCCTGGCCTATGCAGATGCACCCGGTCAAGGTGGCACTGCCAAGCATGAAGTGATCATTCCGCGTAAAACAGTGCTTGAGTTGTCGCGTTTGCTGAATGATACCGATGACACTGTCACCATTGATTTGGCGAGCAACCAAGCGAAATTCACTTTTTCGGACATCACTCTGATTACCAAGCTGGTTGAGGGCAAGTTTCCCGACTACCAACGGGTTATTCCAAAAACGCACCAGCACCATGTGGTGATTGCTCGTGATGCCTTGTTGCATTCATTGCAACGCGCTTCAATATTGACCAGTGACAAATTTCGTGGCATTCGCTGGGTACTGGGTGCCAATGGCTTAACCATTGTGGCCAACAACTCGGACCAGGAAGAAGCGCGGGATGAAATGGAAGTCGAGTACCAAGGTCCGGAGATTGATGTTGGTTTTAACGTAAACTACTTGTTGGATGTGTTGAACAACCTCAAGTCGGAAACCGTGCAGTTTACGTTGCAAGACGGAAACAGCAGTGCATTGGTGACCACCCCAGGCAAAGACGATTTCAAGTATGTCGTTATGCCCATGCGTATTTAAAACGACAATAAAACGAAAACAACAACACCCTTATGACTTCAGAAACACAGAACGGCGGTGACTTGCCAGTGCAAGGCAACAACGCAGATTACGGCGAAGGCTCAATTCAAATTCTCGAAGGCCTGGAAGCGGTTCGAAAGCGGCCGGGCATGTACATCGGTGATACTTCCGATGGTACTGGCTTGCACCACCTGGTGTTTGAAGTTGTTGACAACTCGATTGATGAGGCCTTGGCTGGTCACTGTGATGACATCGTGGTCACCATACATGCAGACAATTCAATCAGTGTGACCGACAACGGGCGGGGCATTCCGACCGGCGTAAAAATGGATGACAAGCATGAGCCCAAACGCTCTGCGTCTGAAATTGCGCTGACCGAATTGCACGCTGGCGGTAAATTCAACCAGAACAGTTATAAGGTTTCCGGTGGTTTGCACGGTGTGGGTGTAAGTTGTGTGAATGCCTTGTCAAGCTGGTTGCGTTTGATTGTTCGCCGCGAAGGCAAAGTTCACCAGCTTGAATTTGCACGTGGTTTTGTTCAAAACAGGATCATTGAGCAAGTCGACGGTGTCGATGTGTCGCCCATGAAAATTGTGGGCACCACTGACAAACGAGGCACTGAAGTTCACTTTTTGCCAGACACGCAGATTTTTCAGCAGAACAATGATTTTCACTATGAAATTTTGGCCAAGCGCCTGCGTGAACTCAGCTTTCTGAACAATGGTGTGCGCATTCGCCTGAAAGACGAGCGAACCGGCAAGGAAGACGATTTCGCGGGTAGCGGTGGTGTGATGGGTTTTGTTGAATTCATCAACGCGAACAAAAAAATTCTGCACCCGAATACGTTTTATGCAGCGGGCGAACGTCCGGCTGAAACTTACGGTGGCATTCCAGGCACAAGCATTGGTGTTGAAGTGTCGATGCAATGGAATGATGGTTTCAATGAATCGGTCCTTTGTTTTACCAACAATATTCCGCAACGCGATGGTGGTACCCACCTGACCGGCTTGCGTGCGGCCATGACGCGCGTGATTGGTAAATACATTGAAGTCAATGAAATTGCCAAGAAGCAAAAGGTTGAAGTGACAGGCGACGACATGCGAGAAGGCCTGTGTTGCGTGTTGTCGGTGAAGGTACCTGAACCCAAGTTTTCAAGCCAAACCAAAGACAAACTGGTGTCCAGCGAGGTGCGTGCACCTGTGGAAGACATTGTGGCCAAGGTGCTCGGTGAGTTTTTGGAAGAACGGCCCAACGATGCCAAACTGATTTGTTTGAAGATTGTTGAAGCGGCACGTGCCCGTGAAGCTGCGCGCAAAGCGCGCGATATGACACGCCGCAAAGGCGTACTGGACGGCGTTGGTTTGCCTGGCAAGTTGGCTGACTGCCAGGAGCGTGACCCTGCCAAATGTGAAATTTACATCGTCGAGGGTGATTCTGCGGGTGGCTCGGCCAAGCAAGGCCGCGATCGCAAGTTTCAGGCAATTTTGCCGTTGCGCGGGAAGGTACTGAACGTAGAGAAAGCACGATTCGACAAGCTGCTGACTTCGGAGCAAATTACTACGCTGATTACAGCCTTGGGTACCAGCATTGGCAAGGACGATTTCAACCTCGCCAAACTGCGTTACCACCGCATCATCATCATGACCGACGCGGACGTGGACGGTGCACACATTCGAACATTGTTGTTGACCCTGTTGTACCGTCAAATGCCGGAACTGGTTGAACATGGGCATGTGTACATTGCACAGCCACCACTGTACAAAGTCAAACACGGCAAAGACGAGCGTTACCTGAAAGACGACCAGGAAGAAGCACAGTACATGCTGGGCATTGCTTTGGAAAAAGCCGGGTTGATTCCTGGTGAAGGCAAAGAGCCGATCAAGGGCGAAGCTCTGGAGGAACTTGCTCGCCAGTTTGTGACTGTTGAAGCCGTGGTGCGTCGTTTAAGCCGAATGATTGATCCCGATGTATTGAACGCCATTGTGGAGGGCGTTGAGCTGGATCTTGATTCTGAAGAAGCGTCCAAGGCCAGTGCAGCCCGTTTGCAAGCAGTGCTTGACCCAACCATCATGACAGTGTTCTCGCAGTTTGACGAACAAAGCGACAAGCACCGTGTGTTGATTCACCGCCGCCACCATGGCAATGTGCGTGTGACCACAATCGACCCAGATTTTGTTCACGGTGCTGACTATCCATTGCTGGCCCACGCTGCGAAAACTTTCAAAGGCCTGATCATGGAAGGCGCTGAAATTCAGCGTGGCGAAGGCGAGAAACAAAAAGTACAAGCGGTGCAAAGCTTCCGTGAAGCGATGCACTGGTTGCGTGAACAGGCTGAAAAAGCGATTACCAAACAGCGATACAAAGGTCTGGGTGAAATGAACCCACAGCAGTTGTGGGAGACCACCATGGACCCCACCGTGCGCCGTTTGCTGCGTGTTCAAATTGAAGACGCCATTGCGGCAGATCAAATTTTCACGACCCTGATGGGCGATGAAGTTGAACCCAGGCGTGCGTTCATTGAAAGCAACGCCTTGAAAGCGGGCAATATTGACGTGTAAGCACAACGCCCTTGATCAGATAATCACAATCTTCGATTAAGCTCAAACCCCACACATTCCGTTGTGGGGTTTTTTTATTCGGGACGCAAGTTTGATGGAATCCAGCAAAGCGAGGTGGATGGGCCTGTCAGTGATCGCATTGGCCTGTGTGTTGTATTCCATGGACTTGACGGTATTGAACCTGGCAATTCCCGCCATCAGTGCAGATCTTCAGCCCAGCAGCGCACAACTGCTGTGGATTGTAGATATTTACGGATTCATGGTGGCTGGTGCTTTGATCACCATGGGCACACTGGGTGACCGAATTGGTCGCAGGCGGCTGTTGATGATTGGTGCAGCTGCTTTTGGTGTGGCCTCAGTGTTGGCGGCCTTTTCAAACAGCGCAGAAATGTTGATCGTGACGCGCGCTTTACACGGTTTGGCGGGCGCAACGATTGCCCCTTCCACACTTTCTTTGATTCGAAACATGTTTGATGATCCCGCCGAGCGTATGAAGGCGATTGGCATCTGGATCAGCAGTTTCTCAATCGGTGCGGTCATGGGGCCATTGGTTGGCGGTGTACTGCTCGAGTACTTCTGGTGGGGTTCGGTTTTTCTGATCAATGTACCCGTGATGATTCTGCTTCTGGTGCTTGCGCCACGTCTATTGCCTGAATACAAGGATGAATCAGCCGGCCGAATGGATATTCCCAGCGCGGCACTCTCGCTGAGTGCAGTGCTTTTGGTTATTTATGCCTTGAAACACACTGCGGAAATGGGTGTCAATATGACGGGTGCTATGTGTTTATCCATGGGCCTAGGGCTGGGTGTGTGGTTTGTGCGCAGGCAAGCCGGCTTGAAAGATCCGTTAATTGATTTAAACCTGTTCAAAGCACCTGGTTTCAAGGCTGTGTTGGGTACTTACCTGTTAAGTTGCCTGACCATGTTTGGTGTGTATGTATACATCGCTCAATACCTGCAATTGGTTTTGGGTTTAACACCATTGGTGGCGGGTGCCTGGACAGTACCTTGGGCACTGGCCTTTGTGGTGGGCACCAACATAACGCCCTGGTTGGCGAAACAATTGGGCCAAGCCCGTTTGGTGGTGTGTGGTTTGGTGGGTACGGGCATTGGTTTTGCAGGCCTGGCGTTGTTGACGGTACAAGCGGACATGATTTTGCTGGTCATTGCCACTGTGGTGCTGGCTTTGGGCTTGTCGCCGATGTTTACCTTGGGCACTGAATTGATCATCAACAGTGCACCACCCGAAAAGGCTGGCGCTGCTTCTGCCTTGGCTGAAACAGGTGCTGAATTTGGGGGCGCCGTGGGCATTGCGGTTTTTGGCAGTATTGGTGTGGCCATTTATCGCGCCCGAATGGACACTTTGCTGAACCCGACCTGGCCAAGTGAGGTGCAGCGCGCTGCGCAAGACACACTGGGTGGTGCTGTAGCATCGGCCGCGCAATTGCCACTGGTGGAGCAAACTGGACTGTTGCAGGCTTCCAGGCATGCCTTCATGGAAGGCATGCAGCTGACTTCGATAGCGGGCGCCTTGCTGATGTTGCTGGCAAGCGTTTTAGCCTACAAAAGCCTCAAACATCTGAACGCACACGGTTAATACGGCTGGTTTAATTTTTCTTCAAATTCCAGATAACACGCATTTGGGCTACGGTTTGCCCGCTTGCATCACTGACCTCGACCTCAACCGGAAAATTGATTTTTCCGGCTGTTCGAAGTGTTTGCTTCAACGGTGAAATGGCTTGAGCAACTTTGGCTTGGGCATGCACAAGACCAGATGCTGGCCGAAGCACTTCAAATTCCACTTGGGCGGCGACAGGTCGAACACTCAGAATGACAGAGGCAAAACCACCAGCCATGGCTGCGCCGGAGCATGTCTCTGCCAGGGTGAATAGTGCGCCGTCGGCAACATGGCCTGTGCTGTCGAGCAACTCGGGTTTTTGCGGCATTTCACAATGAGCAACGCCGTTGCCCATGCTGTTTAAAAGCACGCCGCAGGCTTTGGCAAAAGGTACTTTTCCACCCATTTGCATTTTGACCAAAGGCCGCATGATCAAGGTGAGTAGTGCGTCCAGCATTACAGTTCTCCTTGGGTCAGCCTGAACTCAATATGAAGTTCGGCCACTGGTTCATCTGTCTCACTGTTCAAAGTGCTGACCGTGTGCGCAACTCTTTTTTCCCAATCCAGGGTGGGTGCAGTAGTGTTGACCCACACAGGTCCTTTGGCGGGTCGTTCATAAAAAATCTGGCTGGTGTAGGTAGCAACTTTCCAACCGGGGTTGTGTTGCTCAAGGGCATGCACCAGGTTTGAGTGTGCATCGGCTTGTGCCACTGTGAACAAGGCACCAGCATGCAATGTACCAATGTGATTTTTCAAGAAAGAATCGAAACCCAGTCGAAGATGTTCCTCGGAGTTTTTGTTCACAGTGCCCAGTTTTGCAAACTGGAAAAAAGGATTGCTGGCCAGTGTTTGGGCCAGGCGCATGGCGTTCATTCAGTGTCTCCTTTGGGTTGCGAGAAACGTGTGTGTACAGTGTTCAAAAATTTAAGCACGGTGTTGATTTCGTCTACGCTAAAACCTTCGACCAATTGTTTGTTCAGCTTGGCCAACAGGGGTTTGGCTGCAATCATCTTGTCCCTGCCTTTGTTGGTCATTCGCAGATGAGCCACGCGGGCGTCTTCGTGTGAAACCACCCGTTCAATCAGCTTGGCAACTTTCATGCGCTGTACCAGACCTGTCATGGCAGAGCTATTTAAGCCAAGTACTTCACCAAGTTCTTGCATGGAAGCTTGTGGAAATTTATCCAGTGCAAACAGCAAACTAACTTGCGCGGCGGGCACCCCAATGGCCTGTTCAACACCACTGTCCGCGTGGCGATAAAGCACTGCGCGTGCCCGGTTGAGCATGAAGAAAAGACGACGATCCATGTGGATTCCAACTATTACGTATGCGTAATATATGGGAATGAAAGAGAGGAGTCAATTATTACGTGTGTGTAATAAATCGAATGAATTCAGAACCGGGGTCGTTTGCTTCGGTAAACCTGTGGGTGCTCGCGGTGACTGAGAACCAGTTGCCACAGCATGCCCTTTCGGGCACGGAAGTAGGCCGCGCAGGTCATCAGGTAATACGTCCACATGCGGTGAAAGCGTTCGTCGTAATTTGCTTTGAGTGCAGGCCAGGCTTTTTCAACATTGGCATGCCAGGCCATCAAAGTTTTATCGTAATCGGAGCCAAAGTTGTGCCAGTCTTCAAGCACCAGTTTGCCGTCAATGTGCTCAGTTATTTCGCTGGGTGAAGGAATTTTTCCGTTCGGGAAAATGTATCTGTCGATCCAGGGATCGGTAGCCTCGGTTTTGTTAAAACCACCAATGGTGTGCAATAAAAACAGCCCATCGGGTTTTAACAGCCGATGTACCGCATCAAAATAGGCCGGGTAGTTTTTCAAACCCACATGTTCAAACATACCCACAGACACCACTTTGTCGAACTGCCCTTGCAGGTTGCGGTAATCAATCAATTCAATTTCTACAGGCAAACCGGCACAACGCGCACGGGCGTATTGTTGCTGCTGGGCCGACACGGTGATGCCCAGCACTTGCACATCAAAATGGCTTGCCGCATACCAGGCCAGCCCACCCCAGCCGCAACCGATGTCCAACAGTTTTTCGCCAGGCTGCAACTGCAACTTTTGGCAAATCATGTCGAGTTTGTGGAGCTGGGCCTGTTCCAGATTATTGGCACTTTCCCAGTATCCGCAGGAATAAATCATCAGCGGATCAAGCATGGCTTCGAACAAATCGTTGCCTGTGTCGTAATGGTGTTCGCCCACTTGAAAGGCGCGAGTAGGTGCTTGCAGATTGATGACCTTCTCACGCAAAGCCAACATCAACCATTGCATTTTGGTCCAGGCTTTGGTGTGTTCATCCGCGTTGTTGCGCATCAGGCGAAACATCATTTCATCGAGCCGCTCGACTGTCCACCATCCGTTCATGTAGGCCTCGCCCAGGCCTAGAGAGCCATGGCTGAGTACTGCGTTGAACAAGCGTTCATCGAGTATTTGAATGTCGTGGGGTTCGGCGCCATTGATGTGTATGCCAGCGCTGTGTAAAAGACTGGCAATGGGCTTGGGCACCCTTTGGGCATCGACTAAATCGTGGGTGTTTGTTTTCATAGGACCTGTGAAGTGGCTATGACGACAAACTGATTATTGCAGACTTGAATGGTGCTTGCCAAACCCGTTGTTGGCGTGAAATTTCAGCGCGAAAATTGAAATGCAGGAACTCCGTTTGGAACGGTTTTGGCGATGTTGCCATTCCAGCCTTCTACACGCGCTGCGACGTGCGCAAGCCCTTGAACCAGCAACGTGGGTGCAGACAACAAGAACATCAATATACCAATGTTGGTCATGGAAAAATTCACCGGAAAATTCCCATTGGTGCTGACGGTTGACGGGCCTCCTGTTGCGTCGGCCGCTATCGGAATGAAAGTGCCGAAGATGATCGCCAGTACAGCGCCCCCAAAGAAACGCCCAAGACTGTTGCACATGGAACGTGAGGCTGGGCTGGTGCCGACTGCGTTGTGGGCCAGAAGCGCAATGTTGTTGAATATTCGTGACAGGTTGGCGTTCGAAGCCAAGACCACATTCATGTTGAACAAACGCATGCCTTCAGCAATTTTGATGCATGCACGGGTTACGGGACCATATTGGTGAATATTTTTGGCCATGTACTCGCCTTTGAAACAGTTCTTTGAGGCTCGGTCGGGATCACTCATTTTCTTGATCTGTTCTTTTTGGTAGCTTTCGCTGGCCCATTTTCGCAAGGTGGGCGCTATTTGGGTGTTGGCCACGCGATCAAGCAAAGTTGCTGGATAAGCCAGTGTTCTCAGCACGAAATTGTGTAAGGCAGGTGCTGCAATTTCTTCGGTTTGTCGGCGCGCGTCCTTCATCGCTTTTGCGTGGGGGTTTGCAATTTCCATGTGGTCAACGGTGCTGGCCAGCGCGACGTAATGGCTTTCTTTGGTGGTTATTGCTTTGGCATAACGGTAGCGCGCCCACAGGGTTGCAGATTCAGCGCTTGGCTTTTCCACCTGCATGTATTGCCCCAAAGCATTTCTGAGCGCCTGCATGTTTTCCAGGTCGCTTTTAACAGGGTCGATTGCTGCGAGAGAGGAATTTAGAATAGTGGGAATACCTTGAGCATCCACACTGCCTGGCCCGATTTTCTTCAGCACATGGTGCTTGCCCTGCATGGCTTTGGCCATGACTTGAATCAGCTCGGGTTTGTCTTTGATGGATTTGAGTTGCGACAGTATTTTTTGGAGATTCTCGCTGACGTCTTTTGACAAATCTTCTTTTTGTTTCGGATTTACTTTGTGTTTTTGAACCGCAATTTGGCTGGCCAGCCCTGCACAAAACCCCAAGAACCCCAAGGCAGAGGAAGCCACCGGGAATGCGACCAGCAAACCCAGAATACCTTGACCCAGGAAAGTGGCACTGTTGCTGGAAAGGCCACGTATTGCGGTCAACAATTCAGTAGTGGCTACACCAATAAAACCCAGCAAACCGAACATGAGAATTTTGTTTTTGGTACTTTTCTCATCAACACCACTTGTACCGGCATTACGCATCACGTTATAGGTCATACCCGTGGGTGCTGCATTCATTTCACACAAACCATGCAAACAATGGCTTAGTTTGGAGAATCGGCGAGCCCACAGATTGCGTGAGGTGGTGCCGTTTTCCTTGCTGTAGTAGTTCGGGCTGTAGCGAATATAGTCTTCACGCATCAAGCGGCTTTGAACGCCGGTGGAATTCCACACCGCGTCGTCGTATTCCTTGTCGGTCAGATCGCGGCCCAGCACCTCCGATTTTTGCGTGGCTTGGTAGTCTTTGCGCAAAATGGCGGCTTCGGAGTATTGTTTGGATTCAAAATGCGCTTTGCCGACAACGTTAACGGCGCGCGTTGAGCCCACAAAGTCACATACTTTTTTCCAGGTGGTGCGCTGTTTGTAAGTGTCACCATGCACGTGTTTATTGCCCGATTTGCGGGCAATGTTGTTCTTGATCCCGCGGTCAAGCGCAGGCGTTATCAAGTTGGGTGAGGCAGTAATTTGCAAGGCCACGACAGGTCTCCAGAACGCACGGTTCGGGTGCATTTCGATTTTTCTTTGACCTTAAACATGTCACAAACTGTGAATTTGTCCAAAAGCGGGCAAAGAGGTATCACCTGTTCTGTGTCACTTTATTCATTAAAGTTTGACAAAGCCAGGGTTTTCCCTATTTTTTGTGCACCGCAATAGCGCAGTATTTGAACTCTGGAATTTTGCCGTCGGGGTCGAGCGCTGCGTGCGTCAGTTTGTTGATCGCGGCCTCGGCATAACAAAAAGGTACAAACACGTGTCCCACTGGTGTACCCGCATCGGCTCGCGCAAATAGTTGCACTTCACCGCGACGGGATTGGAGTCGAATGGTGCCGCCCGCCTCAATGTTCAAGGCCTTTAGATCGTTGGGGTGAAGCGATGCAGTGGGTTCAACTTCAATGGCATCCAGTACGCTGGCACGGCGCGTCATGCTGCCGGTGTGCCAATGTTCCAGCTGTCGCCCGGTGATCAATACGAATGGAAATTCGGTGTCGGGTGTTTCGGCGGCTTGGCGGAATTGCGCGGGCACCAGTCGGGCTTTGCCGCTGGGTGTCGGGAAGTGCTCGGTAAATACCACAGGCTGGCCAGGGTCCCCTTCATGGGCGCAGGGGTACACCACCGCATGTTCGCGTTCCAGGCGTTGCCAAGTGATGCCCTCAATGCTGTGCATGGCGTGGCGCATTTCATCAAACACTTCTTCTACACTGCGGTAGTGCCAGTCCAGCCCAAGTCCCTGTGCAATGCTTTGAATAATCCACAGGTCTTGACGTGCTTGCCCTGGCGGGTCAATGGCTTGTTGCCCAAGCTGCACCAGGCGATCGGTGTTGGTGAAGGTGCCGGTTTTTTCGGGAAAGGCGCTGGCGGGCAAAACAACATCGGCAAGGCTTGCTGTTTCTGTGAGGAAGATGTCTTGCACCACCAGAAAATCGAGCGCAGCCAAGGCTTTGCGGGCATGGTTTAAATCGGGGTCGGACATGGCGGGGTTTTCGCCCAGAATGTACATGCCTTTCACCGTGCCAGCGGTAATGGCTTGCATGGTTTCGACCACGGTCAGCCCGGGTGTGTTGGAAAGTGAGGAGTTCCAAAGGGATTCGAACCGTTGTTGCGCCTCGGGATTGCACACCTTTTGGTAGTCTGGAAACATCATCGGGATTAGCCCGGCGTCCGAGGCACCTTGCACATTGTTTTGACCGCGCAGGGGGTGCAAGCCCGTGCCAGGTCGACCAATTTGCCCGGTAATCAGCGCCAGTGAAATAAGGCAACGTGCATTGTCGGTGCCGTGGGTGTGCTGGGAAATACCCATACCCCACAAAATGATCGATGCGCTGGCGCCGGCATACAGGCGGGCCACTGCGCGCAATTCGGTGGGTGAAATGCCGCAGATAGGTGACATGGCTTCGGGCGTGTAGGCCGCTACATTCGCCTTCAGCTCGTCAAAGCCTTCTGTGCGTTGATCGATGAATTCCTGATTAATCAGGTTTTCTTTGATGATGACGTGCAGCAAGGCATTGAGCAGTGCCACGTCGCTGTCGGCTTTGAATTGCAGAAAATGGGTGGCATGCCGGGCCAGGTCTGAACGCCTGGGGTCAGCCACAATCAGTTTGGCGCCGTTTTTCACAGCATTTTTAATCCAGGTGGCGCCCACGGGGTGATTGACGGTGGGGTTGGCGCCAATTACGAAGATCACCTCGGCCTGCTGGACATCCATCACCGGATTGGACACTGCGCCGGACCCAATACCCTCCAGCAAGGCGGCCACCGACGAGGCATGGCAAAGGCGTGTGCAGTGATCGACATTGTTGGTACCGAAGCCTGTACGCACCAGCTTTTGAAACAGATAGGCTTCTTCATTGCTGCACTTGGCAGAACCAAAACCCGCCAGCGCGTTTGAACCGTGAGCATGTTTGATGTGGTTTAGTTTCTTCGCAACCAACGCCAAGGCCTCGTCCCACGTGGCGGTGCGAAACGCGTGGTTCACCTCTTCAGGATTCAGCAGATTGACTGGGTTCTTGGCAACACCGTCACGGCGAATCAGTGGTTGAGTCAAGCGTTGTTCATGGTGAACGTAGTCAAAGCCATAACGCCCTTTCACACACAGGCGCCCGTGGTTGGCTGGTCCTAGTCGACCTTCAACACGCAAAATGGTGTTGTCCTTCACGTGATAAGTGAGCTGACAGCCCACCCCACAATAAGGGCAAATGGAATCCACTGTTTTATCCGCGGGCTGGTGTGCCGCAGGTTTGGCCGGGCTCAACGCACCTGTGGGGCAGGCTTGCACGCATTCGCCACAGGCCACGCAGGTGGATTGGGCCAAAGCGTCACCTTGATCAAACACAATTGCAGCGTGTTCACCGCGAAAAGCCAGTCCAATGACATCGTTAACCTGCACCTCCCGACAGGCACGCACGCAGCGGGTGCACTGAATGCAATGGTCCATGTTCACCGCAATGGCTGGGTGGGACAGGTCAGCAGGCACGGCTGCCCGCGCTTCGAATCGGGTGCCTTCAATGCCCATTTGCTGACACCAACGGGTCAACTCGTTGTCGGTTTTTAAGGGCGTGGGGTTTGCGTGATCGGGCATGTCGGCCAGCAACAGTTCCAGCACCATTTTCTGCGCGGCGATGGCCTTGCCTGAATCGGTGTGGACCACCATGCCATGTGCGGCCTGCCTGCAACACGATGCAGCCAAAGTGCGTTCGCCCTCCACTTCGACCACACAGGCGCGGCAGTTGCCGGCGGGTTCAAGGCCGGTTTTGTTGCAAAGGTGGGGCACATCGATGTTTTCGCGCTGCGCCACTTGCAGCAGTGTTTCACCGGGCAACGCTTCAACGGTTTGGCCATTTAACTGAAGGCGGATCATTTGCGAGGCGTTCATGGTTGTTTGCCTTTTGGCCGGGATTCCAGTTCTTGCGGGAAATAGCGAATGACGCAGTCGATCGGGTTGGGGGCGGCCTGGCCCAAGCCACAAATGGAGGCATCGCGCATCACTGCGGACAGTTCTTGTAGCAGTGGCACATTCCATTGGGGCTGATTAATCAAGGCCAGGGCTTTGGCCGTGCCAGTGCGGCAGGGGGTGCATTGGCCGCAACTTTCATGTACGAAAAAACGCATCAGATTGCGGGCCATATTCACGGCGCTGTCGGCTTGTGAGAAGACCACAATGGCGGCAGAACCAATGAAGCAGCCGTGGGGCTGCAGCGTGTCGAAATCGAGTGGTACATCGGCCAGCACTGCGGGCAATATTCCGCCCGATGCACCGCCCGGCAAATAACCATAAAGCGTGTGGCCAGTCTGCATGCCGCCGCAGTACTCTGAAATCAGTTCATTCAGGGTAATGCCCGCAGGCGCCAGGTGAATACCGGGTTTGTTAACCCGGCCTGACACAGAAAAAGACCTGAATCCGCCACGCCCGTGTCGACCTTGCGAAGCGAACCACTGTGCGCCCTTTTCAAGAATGACTGGAACCCAGTACAGGGTTTCAAAGTTGTGAACCAGGGTGGGTTTGTTGAACAAACCCACTTGGGCCACATACGGTGGGCGCAGCCGGGGCAAACCCCGTTTGCCTTCAATCGATTCCAGCATGGCCGATTCTTCACCGCAAATGTAGGCCCCTGCACCACGACGAAGTTCGATCACGGGCATATTGGGCATTGGCGGTTTGGCTTTGAGCAGGGCCAGTTCGTTTTGCAGCATGGACCGGCAGGCGTGGTACTCGTCGCGCAGATAAATGTAGATTGCGCTGGCGTTTACGGCCCAAGCGGCAATCAGCATACCCTCCAAAAATTGATGTGGGTTGCGTTCAAGGTAGCTGCGGTCTTTGAAGGTGCCAGGTTCGCCTTCGTCGATGTTCACCGCCATTAAACGGGGCGCAGTTTGCTCGCGCACAATGGCCCACTTTTTCCCCGCCGGAAAACCTGCGCCACCCAAACCCCGGAGACCGGAACTGGACAGCGTGTCTATGACCGACTCAACTGTGCGTTGCCCCGATACACACGCTTGCAAAAGCTGATAACCCCCAGTGGCTTTGTATTGGGGTTCGCTGGCGCAGTGCGGTGGCAAGGCCTTGGTATGTTGCCCAAACGCCGCTTCCATGATTTGGTGGTGATTGGCCCAGCCCATTTCATGCTGACCCACAGCCACAGCCGGGGCTTGTTCGCAACGACCAATGCAGGGCACAGCTTGAACCCGCACGGTGCTGCCCAGGAGTGTTGGCAATTTTTCGATCAGTTCTTCCGCACCAGCCATGCAGCAAGAAGGGCCATTACAAACGCGCACGGTTAAAGTGTGGTTCACCGCGTTCTTTGACTCGACCACATCGAAGTGGTGATAAAAAGTGGCAACTTCGAATACTTCGGTTTGAGACAGTTTCAGGCACTCAGCGAGTGCGGACAGGTGGGTTTTGGGCAGACAGCCCAAGTGGTCTTGTAACTGATGGAGGTATTCAATGAGCAGGTCTCGGCGGTGTGCACCGGGGCCCAGAATGGCCAGCACTTCTGACATGTCGAGTGCAGCAGCTTGCCGACCTTTGGGTTTTCCGCGTTGTTGTTGCGCAAAGTCAACAGCAGTTGCAATCGGTATGATTGCCCGGTTCATCTTGTCTCCACCTTCTGTTGTTTGCCCTATTAGGCCGTTATTGAACTTACACGGCCCTTTCTAGGACCAGGGGGTTGCGGTGAAGTTCATCGTAAACCTGCGGGTCGATTCGCCGTTAGTGCATTCTGTCAACCCAAGTATGCTGCACTGCGGTAGCATCCTGTTCTTAATATGTTTTTGAAAAATGTGTATGAAAAACAAGCCTTTTGGCATTTTATTGGCGTCTATGTTGGCCTTGATGCTGTCAGCTTGTGCAACGGTTGCACCGCCCGTGGCGCCGTCGCCTGAACCAGTACCGGCCGCCCAGGCTCAAGACCCGGTTGCCCCGAAAACCCGCGAGCCAGTGATTGCCTTGGTATTGGGTGGTGGTGGCGTGAAAGGCTTTGCCCATGTGGGTGTGATCAAGGTGCTGGAAAACCATGGTATTAAGCCCAGCATTGTGGTGGGCACCAGTGCGGGCAGCTTTGTGGGCGCTTTGTATGCCAGCGGCATGAATGCCTACACATTGCAAAGCGTGGCTTTGGGCATGCAGGAGGCCGACATTCGCGACCTGACTTTGAGCAGCCAGGGTTTTTTGATTGGCGACAAACTGCAGCAGTATGTGAATACACAGGTGAAGAACAAAGCCATTCACCAGTTTCCAATACGTTTTGCAGCGGTGGCCACCGACCTTGAAAGTGGTGAGAAAGTGGCGTTCAACTATGGAAACGCGGGGCAGGCGGTGCGTGCCTCGTGCAGCATTCCGAATGTGTTTTTGCCCACTCGAATTGGAAAACGCCAGTTTGTGGATGGCGGTTTGGTAAGTCCGGTACCGGTTTTGACTGCCCGGGAAATGGGTGCCGATGTGGTGATTGCTGTGGATATTTCTGCCAAACCACGCACTGGAGCTGGTGCGATGGGATGGTGGGGGCTGCTGGATCAAAGTATTAATATTCTGAGCCAGCAAGCCATTCGTGCCGAGCTGGCCCGCGCCGATGTGGTGATACAACCCAGCGTTCAGCATGCCGACGCATTGAACCTCGACCAGCGACACGAGTTTTTGCTGGAGGGCGAAAAGGTGGCTCAGAAACTGGTGCCAAAAATTCAGGCCGCCATACAGGGAAGCCGTGAACGGCTGATGGCACAGGCAAACCCGCAGGCACGGCTCTAAATTTTCGCAGTACAATGCCCTGATGACAAAAGAAAAAACAGGGCATGCAGACATGGGTTCGCTGACGGACAAACCCACGATTTTGATCGCTGAAGATCACCCGATGATTTCCATTATGTTGGCTGACATGATTGACCAGCTGGTCAACCACAGCGAAATCATCGTGGTGGAAAGCATGGAAAAAGCCAGAGCGATTCAGGTTCAACCAGACCTGGTCATCGCCGATCTGGATCTTCCCGACTCCAAAGGTGTGAACACCATCAACACCTTCGCGGTGCTGTTTCCCCAATGCCCAAAATTGATTTGTTCGGGTGTGCTGGACAAAAACCTGGCGCGTGAGGCCGAGCGCGCGGGCTATTTTTATGTGAACAAAGCCAGTACTTACCCCGAACTGCTTCGTGCCCTTCAAAACCTGCTGATAGAGGCAGGTGTGCTGGACGAGGTGCCCAAAGGCGTGGAGAAGGCGGCCAATGAATACCATTCCAACATTTATGCCCCGGGATCGGACAAACCCTTGACCTGGAAGCAGGTGGAAATTATGCGCAAAACTGCTGAAGGCTTGTCGGCCAAGGAAGTGGCGCGTGAAATGGACATCAGTCCGGACACGGTGCGGGGGCACATCAAGGAAATATTCTTGCGGCTGGGCGCTAAAAACAAAGGTCAGGCAGTTGATATTTTTATTCGCGCCGAGCGTAAGGCACGTTTGCTCGATTCTTGAACACCCTTGGCTGGGAGGCCTAGATGATCCGTTCGATGCGTTCCATATTTGCTTTGTTTGTGACTTTGTTCCCCGTGGTTTTTACGGGTACGGTGGTGGCCGCAGATTTAAGCGGCATCACCAGCAAAGAGGCGGTAACGGCCTTGCGCACTACGCTTAGCAAGGGAGCTGATGCTGCGGTGGGCAGTTTGGGTAAGGCTGATGGTTTTCTGGGCAACCCCGCGGTGAGAATCAAGTTGCCGGAGTACCTGGAAAACAGCAAGGGGTTGCTGAAAATGGTGGGCATGGGTGACCAGCTCGACCAAATGGAAATCAGCATGAACCGCGCGGCGGAAGCAGCGGTACCGCAAGCCAAAGCCGTGTTGAAAAAAACAATCCAGAACATGACAGTTGAAGACGCCAAACAGGTGTTGAGTGGCGGTGACACGGCAGTAACCGACTTTTTCAGAAGCAAATCCCAGGCTGATTTGTACGCCCAGCTTTTGCCGATTGTGAAGGGCAAAACCGCGCAGGTGGGCTTGGCTCAACAATACAATGCATTGGCCGAGAAGGGCAGTCGCTTTGGCTTGGTGAAGGCGGAAGACGCCAATTTGGAAGGTTATGTCACCAACAAAGCGCTTGATGCGTTGTTTTTGATGGTGGCCGAGGAAGAGAAAGCGATTCGGGCCAATCCGGTTGCGGCAGGTAGCGCCGTGCTTAAAAAAGTGTTTGGGAGTTTGAAGTGAAGAAAATGATTCAACTGGCGGCCTTGTCTGCCGCAGTGGCTTTGGCAGCCTGTTCTGAACATCATGACCATGGTGCAGAGTCGGGCCACTCTCACGATGCGCCTGTTGCGGTGGAGCAAGCCTCAACTCCCGCACAGGTTCAGAACGGTATTTCGGTTCAGAACGCCTGGGTGCGCCCCACCGTGGGTGAACAAGATGCCACCGGTGCCTACTTGACCATTACCAGCGAGGAGCCCTTGGCTTTGGTGGGCGTGGCCACGCCTGCGGCTGAAATTGCTGAAGTGCATGAAATGAAAATGGATGGCGACATCATGCGCATGCGCATGGCCGAGCGCATTGAAATGAAGGCAGGTGAACCGTTGGAATTAAAGCCGGGTGGCTACCATGTGATGTTGATGGCCTTGACTGCACCGGTAGAGGCAGGTCAGGAAATTGAATTGAGCCTGCAATTTGAAAAAGCCGATGGCAGCAAAATTGAAATGCCGGTGAAGGCGGTGGCAGGCCAGAATGCCGCAGGTGACCACCACAGCCATGGCGGTGGTGATCACAAACATTGAATAATTAAACTCGCTTTAGAAAGCCAGTTTCACACCCACCAGCGCGGAACGCCCACCCAGTGGCGTGTAACCGCGCACGGTGTTCAGCGTGGTGGCTGAAAATGCCAACTCATCCGTCAGGTTTTGCAGGTTGGCGAATACTTCGCCACCAGTATTGCCCCAAGTGAATGCCTTGCCGATGCGCAAGTTCACCAGCTCATAACCCTCTACTTCAATATCGCCCGCACCGGCCTTGCTGTCACTGACCCAAATCAGCTCTGGTGTAACAGTCCAGCCACTTTGTGTGTATGCCGCGCTGGCCACCACACGTTGCGGGCTGATGCGAGGCAGGTTGCCGCCGCCATCGGTGCGTTTGCCGCGAACAAGGTCGTATTGAATGCTGGGTTGCAATTGGCCTGCACCCATGGCGTAGGCGGTTTGATAGCCCAGCTCGATGCCCTGAAATTCCGCGGGCACAGCGGTGAAGTCGAACACTTGAATGGGTGGCTCGCCCGGCGCTTCGATAAATTCGGCATCGGCCCCTGTGCGGCCAATCAAGGCGATGTAATTGCTGTACCGGCTTGCAAACGCAGTGGCATTGAATTTGGATTCTCCTTGCGCCCAAGTGCTGGTCACTTCAACGTGGCGGCCACGTTCTTCCTGCAAATTCGGATTGCCTTTTTCATAGGCATCGGTGGCCACGTGCACGCCGTCGGCGTACAACTCGAAGCTGGAGGGTGCGCGCTCAACGCGAGACAACGAACCACCCAGTGACCAGCCATTGCCGATGGGTGCGGTGTAGCCCAGCGACACTGAACTGGGTGTGAAAGAACGGTTGATGGCGGGGCCAGCGTCGACACCGGCACCTGCGACAGGGCCGTTCAAGGCCGACAAACCACTGGTGGCGGCATTCACGTCGACCTGGTCACCACGCAAGCCAAACTCGAACACGCCACTGTTTTCTTGTCCGCGGCTGGCGCGGAAAATTGTGAATACGCCGGTTTGATCGGTGCTGGTGCTGGGCACAAAGGCTTCATCGCCGATCGCCGAGAAGTCGGTTCGCTCAAACTGCAGGCCGGTGCTGGTATTGATGTTCATGCCGGCCATTGAAAATGGCTGCAAAGCAACTTCCACGCGGCCGTCGACACCATCATTTACAAACAGTGTAGCCGGTGCGCCGTCTTCAAATTCCTGGTGTTGGTAATCGGTTTTGGCCAAGCGGTATTTCACTTGCTTGAACGCTGCACCGTTGAAATTTTGTTCGCCTTCCAGTGCGTAGCGTTCACTTTCCATGCCAATGCGTACATCCAGCGATTTCGGCACACCGTATTCGTTGTTGTAACGTTCTGCGGACACGCCAATGTAACCATTGCCGGTTTGAAACGACGCGCCGATTGAAGCGCCATCGGATTTTGAGGACGAGTTTTGTACCCGGCTTCCGGTGACGCCTTCAGGGTCGGTGAAGGTGGGGGTTTCAAGGTCGCGCGTGGTCCGTTTGAAGCCATCGAGGTGAATGCTGACGCCCTGCCCCAAGCCGGCATCGAGTTTGAAGCCGCCTGCTGTTTGGTCGGCTGCGCCTCCACCCAGCAAATTGACTTCGCCCTGAAGGCCTTGCACAGGTTTGCGCGCAATTCGCTGGTCGATCAGGTTGACGACACCGCCTACCGCATTGCCACCGTAAGCCAGCGCCGCGGGACCCCGAAGAATTTCAACCTGGTGCAATGCAAAAGGATCGACTGGCAAGGCGTGGTCGAAGCTCAGTGCAGATACATCCACCGTGGCGGCTGAATTTCGCAGAATCTTGATCCGATCCGCGTCTTGGCCGCGCACAATCGGGCGGCTTGAGTTGGGACCAAAACCAGTGGCCGACACACCGGGTTGATAGCGCAGTGCCTCGCCCACAGTGCTGGCACCATTGGCATTCAGCTCATCGGCTGTGATGATTGAAAAGGGTTTGGTGATGGACTCGGGCTGCTCGGCCGTGCCTGTGACCACCACGGACTCGAGCAGGGCTTCCTGGGCCATGGCGTGGGTTTGGGCAATAAAAAGCAAGCTGGCCAGTGCAACTGCACGGCGCTGAAATTGAGATTGGTTCATGTTCATTTCCTGAAGTACAGCACGCCGCTGCCCTGCCTTGTGTTGAATACACAAGGACAGGCGCTGCGACACAAAAATTAAATGGGGTTGTTTGCTTCAGGAAAAATGGGGTGGGTCGCGCACTCGAACGCGTTGCGCGAACAGGGTATTTCTGGGCGCTGCGACCGCATTGCTTTGAATGCCCAGTTGGGCCAGCAGGGGCAATGCACAGCCGGTGGGTGGATTGGAAACCGCAGCCTGTGCGGTGGCAAGCCCATCGAACAGCAGGCAGGAATGCAGTAAATCGCTGGCGGCAGCGTGTTTGCTGTTGTGACTGTGTGCGTGGCCGTGCGATTCGGCTTGCAGCGTGTCCCGGTGCTCAATGCTGTGGGCAAGACCTGCCCATTGCGTGGCCAAAACGGCCAGCGCGATCAGCATGTGTTGGAACCAGCGGGTGGGCATTGGGGAAATCACTTCGAGTAACTGCGATTTGTGTAGTTTAGCAAACCTGTCAAGCGGGGCTGGTGTGGTTCACGGTGATGGGTGCCCGGCTTTGCGCCGCATTTCCGCCAGGCGTTTGTCTTTCAGGGTCCAAATGTCACCAATCCAGGTCTTGAATTGATTTTTGAATTCAAGGTCGTTGCGGAAGTCGCCCGCAATCATGTCGGCAGGAATGGGCAAAATTTCAATGTGCACCTGCATATTGGGTTGCTTGCCACACAGCCAACTCCAGGTGATGTTGCCTTGGCTTGGTCCATATGCAATGGTGACATTGACCATGCCTTCAAATTGTTCGCCCATGGCGTTGAGCGAAGCAGACAGGCCGCCGTACTTCGGGCCCAGCAGGTTGGTGTAGGGTGATTTGGTTTTGGCCTTTTTGGCGGACGTAAAGCGGGTACCTTCCAGAAAGTTGATCACGGTGACCGGGCTTTCCTTGTACACTTCGCAGGCTTTGCGGGTGGTTTCCAGGTCCTGGCTGGCCAGCACCGGGTTGCGCGCAATGGCGGCGCGACTGTGGCGTTTCATGAAGGGAAAGTCCATGGCCCAACACACCACGCCCACAATGGGAACCCAAATCAGTTCTTTTTTCAGGAAAAACCGGCCAAAAGGTGCGTGGCCGTGAAGCACATCGAACAACACCACAATGTCGGCCCAAGCCGTGTGGTTGCTGACAACCAAATAACTGCTGTGCGGTTTGAACTTGCCATGAATTTCAACCTGCCCCTGCTGGCCATGCAGCAGTTTGTACAGTTGCTTGTCCGAGCCCACCCACCAAGTGGCAATTTGCACGCAGCAATTGGATGCCACGCGTTGCACACGGTACACCGGCACAAGGCGCAGCATGATGAAGGGAAACATCACGATGAACCAGAAGGTGATGCACAGGCTCATCAAGGTGACGGTGAGTACACCGATGATGGGAGCGGGAAGAATTTTGGACAATGGCACTTTGGGGATCCGGGGCGTTGTAGCTTTGGGGGCTGTTCAATCAAACAGCCCGGATCTTACCCCAGAAACCCTTAAACACCCAACAGGCCGGTGACCACGTCCACGGGGTAAATTCCTTGTGGGGTGATTCGGTTGGCACCATCGGCCACCTCAAAAGCGGCGGACAAAGTTTCGGAGCCGCCGCGCTCAAGAATGGTGCTGACTGCCCAGTATTCACAAGTGGTTTTGTCCTCGGCTACACGCAGTACGCTGTAACCGCGTTCCGTCACGTTCACGTGCTTGATGTGCGGGCTGGTCAGGCGAATGGCCTGAATGATCTGGTTGGGCAGATCCAGGCCGGGTGAGGTCACCGAAGTCACCACAAACTCGGTGGCCACGCTGCCTTGCCCGGTGATTGGGTTGTAGCCGCCCACCACATCGACAGGCTGGTTGGGGTTGTCGGTGATGTCAGCTACCCAGCTGGTGTGCACGTCGCCGGTCAGAATCACCACGTTGTTGATGGCTTCGCCACCATCGTCACCCCGCAGGGCATTGATGATGCGCTGGCGCTCGGCGCTGTAGCCGTCCCAAGCGTCGCCATTCAGACCCGATGGCGCAAGCAGCTCGCCCAATTGCGCCGGTGCGGGATTATTCAAACCGGGCTTGATGATCCACTGGTGAAACACCACCTGGTTGCCAATCAGCTTCCACTGGGCTTGCGATGCACGCATGCCGTTAATCAAAAAGTTGTACTGCTCTTCACCAATCATGGTGCGGTCGGGTTGGCTGGCCACGCCGTCGGTGGGGTTTACGGGTGTTGCAGCCTCAATGTCGCGGTCAAACAGGCGGGTGTCGAGCAAGAACAGGTTCACCATGTCGCCAAACTGCACGCGGCGGAAAATTTTCGCGCGGTTGCCGGGCTCCGGCAGGCGAATCGGCATCCACTCGTCGTAGGCGCGCTGGGCAAATCCCTTGCGTTCTTCCCACACACCTTCCGCACCCTCGGTGTGATTTTCTGCACCGTCGCGGTAAGAGTTGTTGGTGGATTCATGGTCGTCCCAAATTGTGATGAACGGGAAGCGCTGGTGCAGCTTCTGCAGGTCTTCGTCGCGCTTGTATTGCGCGTGGCGGGTGCGGTAGTCGGACAGCGAGATTATTTCTGTCGCCGGTTCGTACTCGCGCACGTTGCCGTACTGGCCTGTGCCGTATTCGTAAATATAGTCGCCCAGGTGAATGATGGCGTCGATGTCGTCGCGCTCGGCCAGTTTGGCATAGGCATTGAAAAAGCCATGCGCCAGGCTGGAGCAACTAACCACACCAAAATTCAAGGGTCGTTTGTTGCCTGCTGCGGGCGTGGTGCGGGTGCGGCCAACCGGGCTGGTTTTGCCGTTGCTGCGGAATTGGTAGAAATACACCGTGTCCTGTTCAAGACCGTCGCAAATCAGTTTCACGGTGAAGTCTTGTGCCGAGGAGGTTTGAAAGTCCATGGACTTCACAAACATGGTCAATGCTTCGTCTTTGAACACATCCACGCGGCCAGCAATGGTGCGGTTTGTATTTTCAGGCGTAATGCGAGTCCACAGCACCACGCTGTCGAATGCAGGGTCGCCACTGGCCACACTGTGCAAGAACTGCACATTCTGCGTGGAGGTTTCTTCATTCGGTGTGGTGCGGCCATCGGTCAGGCCGTTGTTGTTGTCACTGCCACAACCTTGCAGCAGGCTTAGCCCACCCACTCCGGCTGTGCCCAGTCCCAAACCTTTCAAAAAGAAGCGGCGTGTAATGCCAGGGCGTTTTTGAATTCGACTGCGTTTGCGGCGTGGACCTGACATGGCGGTATTCCTGAAAGTGTTTTGAGTGTGTTTGTTATGCGTTGGGCAGGGTGTCGGGAATCATCAGTTCGTAGAGCATGCCCAAACCAAGGCCATAACCGCCTTGCAGGTTGGGGCCTCCCCGGTCGCTGGTGAAGTACATGCGCTTGCCATCAGGGCTGAAGGCAATGCCTGCGATTTCGGATTGGTCTTGCCCCACAATTTGCAACAGGGGTACCAGCACGCCGTCGGGGTACACCACAACTACTTGCATGTCACCGCCGTCTTCGGCCACCAGTACTTCGCCAAATGGCGTCATGGTGATATTGTCCACGCCGGACAAAATATTGTTGGGGGCTGTGGCGGTGGCCATGTCGTAGACCACTTCGATGGTTTGGGCAGTGGTATTCAACATCCAAAGCCGATCATCGCCTTTCGTGGCGAAAAATACGCGGTCGTTTTGGTACCAAACACCTTCACCACCGTCAAACGCAGCAGTTTCAGGCAATCGGTTGTCCATTTGGGGTGCGTTGGGGTTGGCTGCATTCACCCAGCTGTAGCGCACGGGGCCGTTCAACGCGTCGGCTACATCCCCTTCCACTTTTAACACCTGTAGCAAACCCTGATTCATGTTGGCGCGTTCCGCACCCGCTGGCCAATCACCTGCGGTAGGTACCCAGCGGTAGAACCGGCCATCGGGCATGTCTTCGGTCATGTAAAACACGCGGCGTTCGCTGTCGATGGCCACGGCTTCATGGCTGAACATGCCCAATGCTGGGAGTGGGCGCGCAGCTTGGATACCGAATGGATCGCATTCCCACACCAGGCCCGTCGGAATTTCCTCACAGCTGAGCCAGGTTTTCCAGGGTGTTATTACGCCTGCGCAGTTAAATGTAGTGTTGCGTAATATGCGGTAGCTGTCTTCAATCGTACCGTCCGGGCCAAACACCAACGCGCTTGCACCACCCAGGCCGGGCACCAGTGCCTCTAGCGGATTGGTGAGGGGAGCCAATTGAGGAACCTGAAAACCAAGGGTGCCAACGCCGGGTACTTCACTGTTGGAGCAGTAAATCCAGCCGCCATCTTCGCGCGGCACCACGCCGCCGCCATCATTGAAGATATGCCAGGGGGTCGCGCCCGGTGCGGGCGGCAGACTATTGATGGCGACTACGCGAGTTGAAAAGCCAGCCGCGGTGCGCACGCCGTTGGCATCGGGTTCGCCCAGTGGGCCGATATTACGGAAGCGAAACTGGTTGTTGCTCAGTGCCGTTCCACCAAACCTGTTTGTTTCAGAGGCGCCCACGCGCCCCCCGGTTGAGCCCAAAGGGTTGTCTGAACTGCCGCAGCCCGCCATCCACGGCAGCGCGCTGGCACTGGCACCGTAAAGGAATGTTTTAAGCAGATTGCGTCGGCGAACGCTGGGGAGCAAAGCGGGTGAAAACGACATGGCGGGCATCCAGATTGAACAACATCAACCTGTAATACCCGCCAAACTGAATTTTGGTTTCCGAAGCGGTCTTCAGTGTGACGATTCACCAAGTTGTCACACTGAGGTGCAGCACTTCAGGTTTTGAAGTAAGACACCGCCCGCTGCAGGTCCTCTGACATGCTTTCCACCTGACGGGACTGGCCCTCAAGCTGCATGCTCGCCATTTTCAATTGTTCGGACAAGGCAGAAATATCGCTGACCCGCTCGGAAATGTCCATGCTTGCAGCTTCCTGTTCCTTGGTCGAGTTGGCCACAGCCAGCGCATATTCAACGGACTGCTCGAAGTGTTGAACAATTTCCTGTAGACCACCCATGAGCTTGTCGGCATATTGCATGTTCTCGCTCATGTGCTCGCCCACCTGCTCCACCGATTTATTGGAGCGCTCGGAGTAGGTGCAAATTTCACCGATCAAGGTGCGAATTTCATCCGTGGCAGTAGCAGTATTTTGCGCAAGGGTGCGCACTTCATCGGCCACCACTGCAAAGCCACGGCCTTGCTCACCAGCGCGGGCCGCTTCGATTGCGGCATTCAAGGCGAGAAGGTTGGTCTGCTGGGCAATGCCCTGAATGACGGACACAATGCCGTTGATTCGGTCAGAACGTTCCACAAGCCCCGCAATTTCCTGGGTGGTGGTTTGCATTTGACCCGCCATATCGTTCATTTTGCCTTGCAGGGTTTGCATCAAGGCCATGCCACTTTTCGCCGTATCGGCCGATAACTTGGCCTGCACTTCGGTTTTGTGCGCGTAGTCCGAAATGGACTTGGCGCTGGCGCTCATCTGCTCTACGCTGACCGCTGTGGCATTGGAGCTGTCGGCCTGTTTTTCTGCAGAACCCGACAAACCCGATGCCACATTCACCAATTCACTGGAGGCGGTTTTAAAAGTACCGCAGGCTTGTGATACTTGGTTGATGATTTCCCGCAAACGCACCTGCAGTTGCTGCATGCCGTCCATCAGCGAGCCGCTTTCGCATTTCGGAACGGATTGAGTCAAATTGCCTTGCGCCATGGTCACCACCACATTCAGCGCCTTGGCGGGTTCACCACCAATTTGCTTGCGCAGCGAGGCCGCCACCATACCCACTGTAATGCCGCACAACAGCACAATGGCCACACACACAATGCCAATGGTCACCAGCGCGTTCTGGAACACAGAATCGCCTTGGGCTACCGCGGCTTCCATGGTGCTTTTCACACTCGAGTTCAACGCATTCATGGCGTTGTCAATTTGCTGCTCCAGCGGATCGCCTTCGCCCAGTAAGACCAGGGTTGCTGCCTGTACTTCGCCTAACTCGGATTGTTCTATGACCTTCTGGTATACCTTGTGCAAAGCTGAGTTGTCGGTGTTGATGGTTTCGATCAGCCCACGTGTTTCGCCCGCGGGCGCGCTGGCCAGCATGCTTTGGCCCAGCAAATCGATTTCAGCATCCAGCGCCAACATGCGTGATTTGGCCAAATCAAACCGCTCTTGCTCATCGGCAAGAATCACGTTGCGGGCTTCGCGCGCCAGCAGCGCGGATTTACTGCCCAGGTTAGACACCTGGGTCAACAGAGAAACCTGCTTTTCCGTGTTTTCCTGATTGAACTGGTTCAATGCATGAATTTGATAAACAGCAAACACACTCAATGCGAGCAAGGCCGCTATGGGTATGCCCATGACAATACCCAGCCGAACATTCAGGCTGGTATTGATGATTTTGTTCATAAAGGTGGAAGACATAGTTACTTGCTCATGGAAGGGCTTGAACATTCACGCCGATAGTTAACGTACCAATCGCTTTGCCGCCATCCATTACAGGTACGGACACTTGCGAAACCACTGCGCCAGAGCTTTCATCCTTCTTTGCACGGGCAATGTAGTCATCGCCTTTGCCGTCGGCCCACGCCTTCACGAACTTGGGCTCATCGCCTTGCCAGTAGTCTGAAGTCATGGCGCTGATGGCCACGTTGGCACCCTGGTTGTCGGTCAAAATGGTCTCAGTGAAATAGGGCTTGGCTTTTTCAGCCGCCAGCAGCACTTTTGATACCGGGCTTTCCATCATGGCTTTGCCCTCTGGCAAACCGCCCGATGCGGCAATCCATTTGCCGTCCATTGTCTTGATGGCGTCCAGCGTCAGCCCTTTTCCGTTTTGGGCCTTCACAGCGGCAATCACCTCAGGTTTGGCGGCAATCGCTTTGATTTCAGGCAATACATCATTGGCGGTGCCTGCAAACACGGCGCTGCCTGTGGTCAGAATGAAAGTGGCCAAGCTGGCCTTTGCGAAAGACTGGAATCGGTTCATGTGCTGTGCTCCATTGGATTGAGCATGGGTCTCAATCGGTTGATTGTTAAATTTTTTCCACCACAAGGGGGATGTATCTAGGTTAAGGATTTGATTCTCAATGCAATTTGTTAATAAGCAGTGGGAATAGGCCTTACTAAAATTCGTTGGTCAAAATGGAGGGGGGTAATAAGGGTAAACCCTTGCATCTATTCATGGCTAGACACAACAGTTGCGTAGAACAAGGGTTGGCGCTATGTTTAGACTGGTAACGACTGTTGCGCAAATAAAAAAGGGGAAAAAATGAAGAAATTGATGCTTGCTGCTTCCGCAGCTGTTGTATTGGCAGGTTGTGCTGCTGGTGGTATGTTTGGCCCGGCCCCGAAAGACGGTGAACTGGCCCAGCCCACCGATTACAAATCATGGCCTGTATTCCTGGCCGGAATCGAAAAGCCCACCGGTCACATTCGTGACATTTACATCAACCCCACCGGTGCCGCAGCCAAGAAAGGCGAAGCCTTTGCCAATGGCACTGTTAGCGTGATGGAAATTTACAAAGCCAGCAAAACCGGCGACAAAATGACCAAGACTGGTCTGGAAAAAGTGTTCGTCATGTACAAGGGTAACAACTGGGGCAGTACTGCACCAGAGGGCATGAAGACTGGCGATTGGGTGTATGCCGCGTTTGAGGCAAATGGCCAACCAGCCAAAGTGGATTACGCCACCTGCCGTGGTTGCCACCTGCCATTGGCCGACAAAGACTACATTTTCCATTACGACAAGTACTTTGACACGCGCAAGAGCGCCCAGATTCTGGACGGTCATGCAGGCAAAGTAGCAATGTCTGTTGAAGAAGCCCACTTGGCCGCCTTGGTAAGCAAGTAAACCTCTGGGTTTTTCAATACAATAAAAAGCCACCCAAGGCCGGGTGGCTTTTTTGTTGGGGTATGCCATGCGCATTGTGCGTTTCACTTTGTTTGCCTTGTTCGCATTTGTCCTGTTGGGGCTTGGTGCACTGGTTTTCTTGGTGAACTCATACCCCGCGGTTCAATTTCCAGACCCATTGAAACAAAACCCTGCCACCGGTGTTCGAACCCTGTTTTTGGGAACATCGTCCATGGCATGGACCGATGGACAAAGCACCTGGCTGGTGGACGGGTTTTTCTCGCGTCAACCTTTGTCCGAGGTTGCTTTCACCCGTTTGAAAGTGAATGAAACTCAGGTGGGTGCGGTGGCCACGGAAATGTTCAAGCGCCTGAACATGCCCAGTGTGCTGAGTGGCATCCTGGTGGCGCATTCGCATTACGACCATTCCATGGATGCACCGTTTCTGGCCAAACAATACGGCGCGCGGGTGGTGGGTTCAGAATCGACCCTGCAAATTGCCAAAGGGCAAGACTTGCCCAACACGCAAATGGAAGTGGTGCCGGGTGGCGGCCGCGTGAAACTGGGCGAGTTCGACATTCAGTTAATTCAGTCTGCCCATGCGCCTACAGGTTTCACGGGTGGGTTCAACAGCAAACCCGTTTATCTTCCTGCCCATGCCTTGCAGTTTAAGGAAGGAATCAGCTATTCCTTTGTGGTGTCCCATCCCAGCTTGGGGTCTGGGCCATTCGCCCTGATTCAGCCCAGTGCCGGTTATGTCGAAGGTCAAAACAAAGGTGTTTCTGTGAAGCATGTGTTTTTGGGCATGGGTGGTTTGGGTAAGTTAAGCGACGCCTACATTGAGAACTACTGGCAGGAAATGGTCGTGCGTACACAAGCAAAGCATGTGTACCTGATTCACTGGGATGACTTCACACAGCCCCTCATTAAAGAGGGTGACCCGGTTGCCTTAAAACCCATGCCCAAGTTGCTGGATGACCTTCCAAGGTCCCTTGAATTGTTAAACATGTTTTCAGAACGCGATCGGGTAACCCTTCATGTGTTGGATGCGTGGCAAATGGTCAATTTTTGATCACAGTTTTGGGCGTTTACGTGCATACTAAAACCGCATGCAGCGTGGCATGTATTTCCAGCGCCATTCGCTGAACTGTAAGCAATTTATGCCAAACCCCAGTAGTCTGCACACGGAAGTCAACAAGAAAAACTTTGCGGATCTGTTTCACAACGAGGTCACAGCATGGTTGGTGTTGGTGCTTTCTATCGTCATCACCGCCCTTGGTTGGGTATTGTCCAGCCAGGCCATTGAAAAACGGGCCAACGACAGATTTTCATTTGAGGTTCGCGACGCCCAAGAGCGCATTCAGAGCCGGATACACCAATACGAACAAATGTTGCGCGGCGGCGTGGCTTTTTTTGACGCTCACACTACTGTGAATCGGGAACATTGGCGCGTTTACGTCGCCTCGCTTGACCTGCAGCGCGAGTTGCCCGGGGTGCAGGGTTTTGCTTTCGCAGAACGTGTAGAGCCAGAAGCGTTACAGCACTATGAAAACCGTGTTCGCGCTGAGGGATTCCCCGACTACTCGGTGACGCCCGCTGGTGAGCGCGAGGTGTATTTCCCGATCACCTTGATAGAACCTTTTGACGAACGTAACCAGCGTGCGTTTGGGTATGACATGTTTTCCGAGCCCACGCGGCGCGAAGCGATGCGCCGTGCCATGGACACCGGACAGCCCACTGTATCGGGTTTGGTGCAGCTAAAGCAGGGAGACGAAAGCCACCCGGCGCAAGGCTTTCTGATTTATTTGCCTGTGTACACCAAAGGTGTGGATCTAAGTTCCGTTAATTCACGCCGGCAGGCCATTCGAGGCTTTGTGTACAGCCCCTTCATTGCTTCTGATTTAATGCGGAACGTGTTGGGCAATGAAAAGATACCCTTGAACTTTCAGTTATATGACACTGAAAACCAGGTGCCGGAATCTTTGATTTATGACTCTGGCTTGAGTGTTGAAAATACGCCGCCGCAAGCTCAACCATTTGATCACACCCATGCTGTGATCGTCCCCATCGAGTTGTCGGGACGAACCTGGACCGCCCGGTTTGAAAGTACCCCGGACTTTGACCAGAATGTTCACAATGCCTTGCCCAATCTGATTTTGTTGGCTGGTGGCGTGATCAACGTACTGCTCTTTCTGACAATTTACGCGTTTGTACAACAGCGAAAACGTGAGAGTGCCAGCAAGGAAAAAAGCCAGTTTCTGGCCAATATGAGCCATGAAATTCGAACGCCGCTGAATGCGATTCTGGGTTTCAACTCGCTACTGGGCGATCAGGTTAGAGACCCTCAGTCCAAAGAATATGTGAAACAGGTCAGAGAGGCTTCGGAACAACTGCTCGGTATGGTTGAAGACGTGCTGAGCTTCTCGCAGATTGAGGCAGGCTCAATCAAGATCGAGAGCGTTGAATTTGATTTGCATGAACGAGTGCGCAGAACCTTACGCCTGTTTACTGCAAAGGCGCAGCACAAAGGCTTGGATCTTGAACTTGAAATTGATGCCATGACCCCCCTGCTGGTCAATGGCGACCCGGCGCGTTATGGCCAAGTGTTGTCGAATTTATTGAACAATGCGATCAAGTTTTCGGACAGCGGCGTGGTGCGCGTGAAAGTACAGGCAGATCGGCTGGACACTCAGGGCGCTGTGATTCGAACCGAGGTGCACGACCAGGGCATCGGCTTCGATGTCAGTGAGTTTGAACGTTTAACCCGTCCCTTTGAGCAGGCCGACAACACGGCGACCCGTCGCTTTGGTGGAAGTGGCTTGGGTTTGGCGATTTGCAAGCGATTGACCGAGTTAATGGGCGGCGAACTGTTTGTGGCCTCTGTGCCGCAGGCCGGCAGCGTGTTTGGCTTCACTTTGCAGGTTAAAACCGTATTTGCCCAAGTTGACTCGACTGCGGCTGTTTTACCCCCAGGGACCTTGTCGCTTCTGGGCAAGAAGATACTGGTGGTTGAAGACAACAAGTTGAATCAACACGTGATCAAGGCTTTGCTCTCAAAAATGCAAGCAGATGTGTTGTTGGTCGACAACGGCCAAATGGCCGTTGAGGCGGTGCGTGCAGATTCATCGATTGACCTGGTGTTGATGGATATTCACATGCCTGTGATGAACGGTATTGATGCCGCCATTGCTATTCGCCAACTGCCTGGTCCTGTCAGTCGTTTGCCCATTGTGGCTTTGACTGCAGGTGCGCTTCAGGAAGATGAAAAGGCCTGCATGGATGCAGGTATGAACGAGTTTTTAAGCAAACCTGTGGATGTGCCAAA
This sequence comes from Limnobacter sp. MED105, assembly GCF_000170915.1. Taxonomy (GTDB): domain Bacteria; phylum Pseudomonadota; class Gammaproteobacteria; order Burkholderiales; family Burkholderiaceae_B; genus Limnobacter. The sequence continues at coordinate 54,956 of NZ_ABCT01000001.1, read as the reverse complement.
GCTGCGGCAAGTACTGGCTCGGCAGTTATTGGGTGCGCACTGAAAACGCAAACATGCCCACCAGCATTGCAGCAATAAAAATAAGTCCATCGGTGGCCAGGCTTGCTGCGGCCACTACTGCCGGGCCAGGGCAAAAACCGCCAATACCCCAACCTGCACCAAACAGCACCGCGCCCAAGAGTAGTTTTTTGTCGATTTGGGTGTGGGTGGGCAAATTCATGGGCATGCCCATCAGGCTGTTCTTCAGCCGCTTGGCCAATAAAAATCCTGGCAAGCCCAAGGCAATTGCGCCGCCCATCACAAACATGAGTGAGGGGTCCCAGGGCATGGAAAGGTCCAGAAAACCGATCACCTTGGCTGGATTGGCCATGCCCGAGATGATCAAGCCCCAGCCAAAAACCAGGCCTGCAATACCGCTGACCACGGCAAAACCCGTGTTGCTGTTTTTCACGATGTGCGCCCCTTAAATTGCATGCATAAGCAGAGAGGCCACCACGAAACCGGTGACCATGAAAACGCCAGTTGCTACCAGCGAGCGCAGTGACAGCCGTGAAAGCCCGCATACGCCGTGTCCGCTGGTACAGCCCGATCCAAGCCGTGTGCCATACCCCACCAACAACCCTGCAACAATCAGGGCGACAGTGCCACGCGGGCTTTCAAATTCAAAACTTCCCACCATGGCCTGGTACAGCCAGGGTGCTGCGGCCATGCCCAGCACAAAAGTCAGTCGCCACAATGTTTCACCATGCTGTGGTTTTAACAACCCCCCCACGATGCCGCTGATACCTGCCACACGGCCAGTCAACAGAATCAGCATGACCGCAGACAGACCAATCAACAGCCCGCCGAACAAAGCCGGGTAGGGCGTAAAAGCTTCCCAATTGACAGTGAACATGGTGCATCCAATTGAATATGATTACTCGCTCATATTAGCATGCGCAAAAAATAATCACCAGACCGGGTGTGAGTTACAATGCGGCGTCTGTCTTGTTGCCCACACAACCCATGTCTTCTTCGGATAAAGCGTCCCAGGCCGCACCCATCCAAACTTCACTCTCACCTACAGTTGCAGTGATCGGTGCGGGTATTGCGGGCAGCAGCGTGGCACTGGCGCTTTGTAAGCTGGGTGTGCCGGTGCACCTCTATGATTCAGCCAGCGGCCCCGCGGCGGGTGCTTCCGGTAACTGGGTGGGCGCGTTTCACCCCCACATTACCCGTGGCGATTCGCCTTTGTCGCAATTGACACGTTTGGGTTTTGAGCACACCTTGCGGGCGCTCGCGGATTTGACTGCGCAGGGTTTGCTTGAAAAAGGTGTGGATTGGGACACCCCTGGCCATTTGCAAACTGTGCCGCCTGAAGAGGCAGACCGCGCGCGCGAGACACTGGCGTTATTGAATTTTCCGCAAACACTGGTGCGTTGGGCGCAGCCCAATGCGTTCTTGCCCACTCCCTTGAGCGGTCTGTTTTTCCCGCAAGGTGGCTGGGTGAAACCCGCCCGTTGGGTACAGGCCAATTTGCAGGCCTGTGGAGAGTTGCTTCACCCCCATTACAACTGCGCCATTGCCGATATAAACCCCTTGCGGCAACAACATTCGGCAGTGGTGGTGTGCGCGGCTGAACATGCACTTGAATTGGCACCGATCCATGGGGCCCGCGCAAACACCGTCAAAGGGCAAATCAGCAAACTGAGGTGCACAGTGAAACCCGGTGTGGTGTTGTCGGGTGAAAGTTACGCCATTGCCCCTGCGGCCGAAGACTGGTTGGTGCTGGGGGCAACTTACGAGCGGCCAGTGTTGCACTTGAACCCCACCGCCGAGGCCGATGAGTTGAATATCGCCCGGTTCAAGGCGGCATTTCCTGAGTTACCACTTGGAGATTTGCTTGATCACCGCTGCGCAGTGCGATCGGTGTGGCACGATCGCCTGCCTGCCATTGGGCCCGTACCGCACATGCCGGGCGTGTTCATGAGCACAGGCTTTGGGTCTCGTGGTTTGTTGTGGGCTGCTTTGGGTGGGGCAATTGTGGCTGGTCACTGCATGGGCAGGCCAATCGAATCGAAACTGTTGGGAAAAATTACGCCCCGCGCTGCGAAGGCGTAATTCCATAGCGGCTCAAGATGCTTCTTTGGTGGCCTTGGCTTTGGCTTTTGCTGCTGGCTTGGCAGCAGTTTTGCCTTTGCTTGCACCAGGCTTTTTCTCGGCTTTCGCTTCGAATTCAAAGCCGATTGCACCATCGGGTTTCTTGACCAAAAACGCCTTGAATGCACGGCGGGTTTTCGAGGACACAAAGCGAGTCAGCAAATCGGTTTTACCGTCGAGCAACAGCTTTTCCATTTGTTCGCGGTCAATCGGTTGCTGCAAAATCACTTTGCCTGAACGGAAGTCACAGCTTTTGCTCGGCCCCACCGATTTTTCGCACACATAGCTGGTGGCCTGCTCATACACATTGGATGCGCACTTGGGGCAAGGACCCAAGCGGGTTTCACCCGAGAAGTCGACTGGCTCGCCGTTGTCATCGTCTTTGGCTTGACCAAAGTCAAACTCCAGCTTGTGTTCGTCATTCAACTTCAATACAGCGGCAAATGGACGCCCCATTTTGCTGCGGAAACCATCGAGCATCGGCAATTCTCGGTCTTGCAACAGCTTTTCCACCTCGGCCACTTCGAACTGGCGGCCGCCCGGTACTTTCGAAATCGAGAACTCGCACTTCGTGCAGGCAAAGCGGCGGTAATTTTCTTTCACCACGCTGCCACAGTTCGGGCAAGGCGTAATCAAGGTGGCGTAGTCGCCGGGAATGGTTTCTTCCGTGTAGTTTTTCGCGCGATCAACAATGTTTTGCGTAATCTTGGCGATTTCCTGCATGAACTGTTCGCGAGAGAGTTCGCCCTTCTCCATCAGGGAAAGTTTGTACTCCCACTCGCCAGTCAACTCAGGCATGGTCAATTCTTCAACGTCCAGGCCTCGCAGCAGGGTCAGCAGCTGGAATGCCTTGGCGGTTGGCACCAAAGCGCGTTCTTCACGCACCAGATACTTTTCATTGATCAAACCTTCAATGGTTGCCGCGCGTGTGGCTGGCGTGCCCAAGCCCTTTGTGCCCATGGCATCGCGCAGTTCTTCTTCTTCCACCAGCTTGCCTGCGCCTTCCATGGCGGAGAGCAACGTGGCTTCACTGTAGCGTGCAGGTGGTTTGGTACTCAGCGTGTGTACATCGATTTCGTCGGTGCTGACCTTTTCTCCTGCGTCAACTGCCACCAGGCTGTCATCGCCAGCGGCAGCTGCAGCACGGCCGTAAATGGCCAGCCAGCCCGGCTTCACCAGCACCTTGCCCTCGGTTTTAAATGGATGACCCTCGACGGTGGTAATGCGCGTGGTGACATTGAATTCCGCAGGCGGGAAAAACACGGCCAGGAAACGCTTGACTACCAGGTCATACAACTTGGCCTCGGGTTCGCTCAAGTTTTTGGGCACTTGCAGGGTTGGAATAATCGCAAAGTGATCCGAAATCTTGCTGTTGTCGAACACCCGTTTGTTGGGTTTAACCCAGTTGTTTTTCAGAATCTGTTCACAAAACTGGCCGTAAGCGCCAGCAATGTGGCCGTGATCCAAACCCACAAAGCTTTTCAGGGTTTGATTGACGGTGCCCATGTAATCTTCGGGCAATGCTTTTGAATCAGTACGTGGGTAAGTCAGCACCTTGTGTTTTTCATACAGCGCCTGGGCCAGGCCCAAGGTGTTTTTGGCTGAAAAACCGAAACGGCTGTTGGCCTCGCGTTGCAGGCTGGTCAAGTCGAACAACTGGGGTGCAATTTGGGTGGTGGGTTTGCTTTCTTCTTCCACCGTGCCGGGCTTGCCATCACAGGCAGCCACAATGGCTTTGGCTTTGGCTTCGTCCCACAGGCGGTCTGCGCGCTGCTCAGGGTCTTCTGCTTTTTTAAAGTCGCGGTCAAACCACTTGCCTTCGTAAGCACCGGCCTGTGCGCCAAAACTGGCGCGAATCTCGAAGTAAGTGCGTGGCACAAACTTGCGGATTTTTTCTTCACGCTCTACAACAATGGCCAGGGTGGGGGTTTGAACCCGACCCACCGTGGTCAGGTAAAAGCCGCCTTCCTTGCTATTAAAAGCAGTCATGGCGCGTGTGCCGTTGATACCCACCAGCCAGTCAGCTTCCGAGCGGCAGCGGGCAGCATCGGCCAGTGGCATCATGTCGGCGTCGCTGCGCAGGTTTTCAAAGGCCTGGCGGATGGCTGCGGGTGTCATTGATTGAAGCCAAAGGCGTTCAACCGGTTTGCTGCTTTTTGCGTATTGCGCAATCAGGCGGAAAATCAGTTCACCCTCGCGGCCCGCATCACAAGCGTTGATCAGGCCAACCACATCTTTGCGCTTGATCAGTTTGTTCAGCACCTTCAGGCGCGACTCGGTTTTCGCAATCGGGTTCAGGTCAAAGTGGGTTGGCAGCACGGGCAGGTTGGCAAAACTCCATTTGCCGCGCTTCACTTCAAACTCGTCGGGCGCCTTGATTTCCACCAAATGGCCAACGGCCGACGACAGCACGTACTCGTCGCTTTCAAAGTAATCGTCGTGTTTGGTGAAACCACCGATGGAGCGCGCAATGTCGGCGGCCACGGAGGGTTTTTCCGCGATGATCAGTTTTTTGGGGTTTTCGCTACTCAATTAGTCCAACTCGTCGGTGTATGTAATTTCAAGGCCTTGTGCGCCGAAGTGTAAGTGTCAGTCCTTCAACAAATCAAGGCTTTCTCTAGAATCTTCAATTCTGTTGTTCCAACAGCCTTTTTTTAAAATACACCATTTGAACGCACCCAGCGGTTACCGCTTTCACTGAGTACCAGCCCCAGCAGCTCCAGTTCGGTCAGCGCAGCCAAGGTGTCTTCCGTGCCCAAACCCAATTGTCGGGCCAGTGTGTCCGTGTGCACAGGGTCGTGCCCCAGGTATTGCAATACCCGGCCCAGCTCTTCGTCGGGTTCAGCGTCAGTGTCTATGGTGCAGGTCATTTCAGTGTGGCAATCGCTGTCATCTTCTTGCAACACGCTGGCAAGTTTGTACGCCGGCAAGCTGGCCTTGGCCTCTTCCATCAATTCTTGGGCTGTTTCTACCAGCAAGGCTCCTTTTTTGATCATGTCGTGACAGCCTTTGCTCTGGCTGCTGTGGATAGAGCCGGGAATGGCCCCTACCGGGCGCCCCAGTTCACTGGCAACCCGGGCAGTAATTAGAGAACCTGATCGCATGGCCGCCTCAACCACCAGCAGCGCATCGGCCAGGCCTGCAATAATGCGGTTTCGACGTGGAAAAAAACCAGCTTGCGGCGCGGTACCCGGTGGATACTCCGACAACACCAACCCGCCCTGCCCCACAATTTGCGCTTTAAGACCAGCATGATGCGGTGGGTAAATTTCGTCGGGTCCGCAACCCAGCACGGCAATGGTGGCCCCCAAGGCTTGAAGTGCCCCGGCGTGTGCCGCACCGTCGATACCCTCTGCCAGGCCACTGACAACAACCCATTGGGCTTGTGCAAAAGCCTTGCCAAAACCTTGTGCGTTGCTCAATCCGGTGCGTGTGGCATTTCTGCTGCCTACAATCGCGATACCCCGGGTTTTCAGCAAATCCTGACGGCCTTCGCCGAACAGAATCAGGGGTGGGTCTTTCAATGCAAGCAGGCTTTGCGGATAGCCGGGACCAAGAATGCTCACCCAGAACCTTTTGTTGCTTTGCAACAACCAAGTGCTGGCCAGTGCATGCCAAAGTCGAACAGCTTCGCATGGGGCGGGTAAACTGCAGCCAGGGCCTTTTTGCGCCAGTTCGTAGCGGGCTCGTGCCTTGATCGTGGTGTTGTACGCCAGGTTCATGGCGTTGAGCAGCTCACTCATGCAAGGGGCCAATCGACAAGTGATGGAATTTGCGAACTATTTTTGCCACAGAAGGTATATCCTTTTAGTGTTGACTGTGAAGGTTTTTTGAAAGCATGGCTTTACTCCCAATTTTGCGTTATCCGGATCCGCGCTTGAAAACGGTTGCCACCCCTGTCACCCAGTTTGATGACGCGCTTGTCAAGCTCACTCAGGACATGGCAGAAACCATGTACGACGCGCCAGGCGTTGGCCTCGCTGCCACGCAGGTGAACGTGCACAAACGAATCATCGTGATCGATGTCACCGATGACAAATCGGGCCTCACCGTATTCATCAATCCCGAGATCATCGACGCCAGCAAAGAATGCAAGGTGTACGAGGAAGGTTGTTTGTCGGTGCCCGGTATTTACGAGAAGGTTGAGCGCCCTGACACGGTGAAGGTGCGCGCCCAAAACGTGAAGGGTGAGTGGTTTGAAATTGATTGCGATGAATTGCTGGCTGTGTGTATTCAGCATGAAATTGACCACCTCAATGGCAAGGTCTTTGTTGAATACCTCTCGCAGTTGAAGCAAACCCGCATCAAAACCAAGATGAAGAAGCAAGACAAGCTTCAAACCGCTTGATCGCCCAATCCCCCATGAATCGAACCCTGAATGTGGGTTTCGCCGGCACGCCCGAGTTTGCTCGGGTTGCGCTGGCGAAGCTGATTGCTGCCGGTTACCCTGTGCACCTGGTGCTAACGCAACCCGACCGCCCTGCCGGCCGAGGCATGAAGTTGCAGGCTTCCCCAGTGAAACAACTGGCACTTGAACACGGCTTGCCTGTATTACAACCCGCCAGCTTGAAAAAAGGCGAGGAGGCCGAGCACGCGCTGAATGCTTTGAAAACAGCAGCGCATGGTCAAACACTGGACGTGTTAATCGTGGCGGCTTACGGGCTTATTTTGCCGCAAACCGTGCTGGATGCCCCGCGCTTGGGTTGCCTGAACATACATGGCAGCTTGCTGCCGCGCTGGCGTGGCGCTGCGCCCATTCAGCGTTGTATCGAGGCGGGCGATGCTGAAACCGGCGTGTGCATCATGCAAATGGAAGCCGGGCTCGACACGGGCCCTGTGCGCCTGTGGCGTTCATTGCCGATAGAACACACCGACACCACCACCACCCTGCACGACAAATTGGCCGACCTGGGCGGTGATTTGTTGGTCGAGGCGCTGGATTCGCTTGCGTCAGGAACACTGCCCTTGGTTCCACAACCTGAAGTAGGGGTGACCTATGCCGAGAAAATCACAAAAGCGGAAGGCGTGATCAACTGGCATCGCAGTGCAGTTGAACTTCAGCGTACACTGCGTGCCTTCGATCCTTTTCCTGGTGCAAACACAGTGTGGGGCAGTGAGCCCTTGAAGTGCTTTGACCCTGAAACTGTTGTCTTGGCCGGCTTGATGGGTCAACCGGGCGAGGTGTTGTCGGTGGATAGCTCAGGAATTGAAGTGCAATGCGGACAGGGGGTGTTGCGCATTCGAACCCTTCAAAAAGCCGGCAGTAAGCGCCAACCCGCCCAGCAAGTGGCACAGGCATTGGGCTTGCAGGCCGGAAACCAATTGGGCGAATCGGCCTCCAACTAGGCTAGGTTGGCACGCGTTAATCTTGAAATTGCACGAAAAAGCCTTATTTTCAAGTTGTCGAATCAACAGGCCGCGAATCGGCCGGGATGAACAAGATCATGTTTAACTGGATGAAAACCTTCATGCTGATGGCGGCCATCACCGCCCTGTTCGTGGTGCTGGGCGGCATGTTGGGTGGCCGTGGTGGCATGTTGCTGGCCTTGGGCTTTGCACTGGTCATGAATTTTGGTGCGTACTGGTTTTCCGACAAAATGGTTTTGCGCATGTACAAGGCCAAAGAGGTAGATGCCAGCAATGCCCCCGAGTTTTATAACATGGTGGCTGAGCTCGCGCAGCGTGCGGACATGCCCATGCCGCGCGTGTACCTGATCAACGACAGCGCCCCCAATGCCTTTGCAACCGGGCGTAACCCCGACAATGCTGCGGTGGCCGCAACCACCGGAATTTTACAGGTGCTTTCTGCGCGCGAACTGCGGGGTGTCATGGCGCATGAGTTGGCCCACGTGAAGCACCGCGACATTCTGATTTCAACCATCTCGGCCACTATGGCCGGTGCAATCTCGGCCCTGGCCAACTTTGCCCTGTTTTTTGGGGGCCGTGATGAAAACGGCCAGCCGATGAACCCGATTGCCAGCATTGCCTTGGCCATTCTGGCGCCTTTGGCGGCATCGTTAATCCAAATGTCAATTTCCCGCGCTCGTGAATACGAGGCAGACCGTGGCGGCGCAGAAATTTGTGGCGACCCGGCAGCTTTGGCCAGCGCGCTGGATAAAATTCAACGGTATGCCAAGGGCATTCCGTTCCGTACCACTGAAGCGCACCCGGAAACCGCTCAAATGATGATCATGAATCCGCTGTCAGGCCAAGGCATAGCCGGCCTGTTTTCGACTCACCCCCCCACTGAAGAACGAATTGCCCGCCTCATGGAAATGGCCCGCACTGGCGGTCCACGTTGAAGCCGGTTCACAGCACGCCGCCCAAACTGACCGAAGCCAGTTTGGCATTTGCCCTGCTCAAGGCTGCGGCAGTCATGACCCGGGTTTTGCGAGAGGGTCGCTCACTGGACCAAGCCCTGGCCGCTGAAACCAAGGGTGTCAAAACCCCGCAAGCCTTGGGTGCCATTCAAGACCTGGCTTACTTCGGCATGCGCAACCTGGGCCGTGGGCAAGTGCTAACCCGCTTGATCAGCGGCAAAACGTTGCTGAACCCCGAGCCCCTGAATGAATTGATGGCACTGGGTTTTGGTTTGCTTTGGGACGATAAAAACCCCAAGTATCCCGCGCACACCGTGGTAGACCAGATGGTGTACGCCTGCACCGGCAGCGAGCAGTTTGCACGTGCCAAGGGCTTGGCCAATGCCTGCTTGCGCAATTTTTTGCGCGACTCAAACACTTGGCGAAACAAGGCCATGGAAGATCCGCTGGCGCAGCACAACTTGCCTGCTTGGTGGATTGAAAAACTGAAAGCCAGCCATCCGCAACACTGGGAAACAATGTTGGCGCAGGCGCAAAGTCACCCGCCTTTGGTGGTGCGCGTTAACACGCGCAGTAGTTCAGCGTCGGCTTATGCCGAGCAACTGAATGCAGCAGGCATGCAAGCCAGTGTGATTGGTGAGCAGGCGGTGTTGCTGGCCAAGCCGGTGCCAGTATCTGCTTTGCCCGGTTTTGATTTGGGCCAGGTGTCGGTACAAGACAGCGCAGCCCAGTTGGCCTCGCAGTTGCTGAATCCACAAAATGGTCAGCGTATTCTGGACGCCTGTGCTGCACCGGGTGGAAAAACCGGGCACTTGCTCGAGTTGGCCGACATTGAACTGGTGGCCCTTGATTCCAGCCCGCAGCGCTTGGGCCGTGTCGAAGACAACATTCGCCGCATTGCCCCCACCCTGAATGGGCAATGGGATTTGCGCCTGAAAGTGGCGCAAGCCGAGCTGCTCGATACTTGGTGGGACGGTGTGCCTTTCGATGGTATTTTGGCCGACGTGCCTTGCACGGGTTCTGGCGTGGTTCGCCGCCATCCCGATATTCCGTGGTTGCGCAGACCGGACGATATTGCCAAGTTGTCGCAGATTCAACACAAAATACTGAATGCCCTGTGGTCTACCCTAAAGCCGGGCGGTACACTTTTGCTGGTGACCTGTTCCATCTTTCCTGAAGAGGGGCCCCTGTTGGCAAAAGCATTTCTCGACAATCATTCCGATGCCCTGGCGCAAAATGCGCCTGGTTGGGTGTTACCAGTTGCACCGGCTAACCCCGATCAAGGCTTTGATGCATCTCCCGACGGGTTCTTTTACGCCAAGTTTGAAAAATCCCTAACCTCTTGAGGATGTGCCTTGAAATTTAGCCAGGCCCATCCCTCGTCATGGACACGTGCTTTGCATGGCCTGTTGGGCCTCGTGCTGATGTGCGTTCTGACCTTGGGGTTGGCCCAGCTTGATTCGTCAACGCGTGTAACCGCTGTCAAGCTGGAACCCAGCAAACCTCCCGCGGCCGCCGCATGGAACCTGGCCGCAGAATTTGAAATTGAGTTGGGCTACAAATTACGCGAAGCCGTTGACCGCGGCCTGCCTTTGCAATTCACGGTCGATTTTCAACTGATGCGCTCGCGTTGGTACTGGGTAGACGAAGAAGTGGTCAGTACCACTTACCCGCTTAATTTGTCTTACAACGCCCTGACCCGCACTTACCGCGTAGTAACCCCCAACAACACCTACAACACCCCCACGCTCGAAGACGCCATGCAGCACATGACCAAGGTGCGCGACTGGGCAGTCATTCCACGTGATCGAATTGAAATTGGCCAGCCCTACACGGCGCAAGTGCGTTTTCGCCTGCTGTTGACTGAATTGCCCAAGCCATTCCAAATCAGTGCTTTGGTCAACAGCGAATGGGATTTGTCCTCTGAGTGGCTCACTTTCGAGTTCACGCCCAAACGCGAGGCCTGGAAATGAATCCCTGGCTGGAGAATACCCGGTGGCTGCGTTACACGCTGCTGATTCTGGGCAGCCTGGGTGGGGTGTTGCTGTTTCTTTTGGCTTCGGCCTCCTCGAACACCGATTTTTTTGAAAGCAATTACCCTTTGCTGATCACCTTGAACGGCATTATTGCTGCAGGCTTGTTCAGTATTCTGGCTTTGCTGATTGTGCGGATGGTGCGCCGGTACCGTGCGGGTGTTTTTGGCTCGCGGCTCATGTTGCGCATGTCGCTGTCGTTTGCGTTGATGGGTCTCATCCCCGGCTTTGTGCTGTACCTGGTCTCGGTGCAATTTCTCGCAAAAAGTATCGACAGCTGGTTTGACGTGCGTGTAGATGGTGCACTGGAATCGGGTTTGAATCTGGGCCAAACCGCGCTGGACAGTTTGATCAATGAACTGGCTTTGAAAGGGCAGTCCATTTCCATCGAGCTTTCGCGTGCGACACCCAGCGAACAACTGCTGGAACTGCCCCGGCTTCGCGATGCGGCCAATGTACAAGAACTCACTTTGCTGACAGAAACCGGGCAGATTTTGGGCAGTTCCGGTGGTCAGCTAGACAGCCTGTTGCCCAGCCTGCCCACGCAGGTGATGTTGCGCCAAGCGCTGATGACACGCCCTTTCCAGCAAATCGAACCCGATCCCGATGACCCCGATGGGCGCTTGTACATGCGTGTGGTGGTGCCCATTGCGCCGCCTTTGACCAGTTTTGATTTGGGTCAGCGCTATGTACAAATTATGCACCCCGTGCCCACAACACTTTCGCAGCGGGCCAATGCGGTGCAAAGCGTGTACCGCGATTATCAGGAATTGCAGTTGTCGCGCTCGGGCTTGCGAAAAATTTATGGCATCACGCTGACCTTGGCCTTGTTGCTCACGGTGTTTGTGTCGGTTGCAGCGGCATTCTGGCTTTCATCAAGATTGTCCTCTCCTTTGTTGTGGCTTGCCGAGGGTACCAAGGCCCTGGCCAGTGGCAACTTCAAAACCATGCAGCCTGTGAATGCGGATGATGAATTGCGGGAGTTGGTCGATTCATTCAACACCATGACCCGGCAACTGTCGGAAGCGCAGCGCCGATTGCAGGCCAACCAAAATCAGCTCGCGGCCAACAACGATTTCCTGCAAAGTTTGCTGACCAGTTTGTCGGCCGGTGTGCTGGTGCTGGACCACAAGCTGCGCCTGAAAATGTACAACGACGGCGCATTGCGAATTTTTGATCGTTCACTGGCAGAAAACCAAGGCCACCCTCTGGATGACATGCCTGGCCTGGAGGGCTTTGCCATGGCCGTGCGCGCCAGCGTGGCCGACAACCAGGGCAATGAGGGCGAAGAAAGCGGTATTTGGCAAAAGCAGCTGGAAATTCCGCGTGCCTTTGATTCACAAAGCTCAAAATCGATTCTGGTGCGAGGCTCGCGCTTGCCCGGTGAAAAGGCGGGTTACGTGCTGGTATGCGACGATATTACTGCTTTGATTTCTGCACAGCGCACGGCAGCCTGGGGCGAGGTGGCTCGCCGCCTTGCGCATGAAATTAAAAATCCGCTGACGCCGATTCAGCTTTCTGCAGAACGCTTGCAAATGAAGCTGGCTGACAAGCTGCAAGAACCCGAATCGGGAATTTTGCAGCGAGCCACGCGTACCATCGTCAACCAGGTGGAATCGTTGAAACGGTTGGTTAACGATTTTCGAGACTATGCGCGTTTGCCACCAGCTGATTTGAAGCCACTGGATTTGAATGACTTGGTGGTCGATGTGTTGGCACTGTACGATGTGCATGTGGGCATCGAGGAACAGGCGGAAAACCGCTTCATTCCAAAATTGACTGAAAAATTACCGCTGGTGGCCGGAGATTCGTCTCAGTTGCGCCAAGTGATTCATAATTTGTTGCAAAATGCATTAGACGCATGTGTCGATTGCGATCAACCCAAAGTGGAAGTGCGTACCGAAGGTTTGAAAGCGCCGGAAGGCGAACAGGAACAGTTGGTGGGCGTGAAGCTTGTGGTGGCGGACAACGGGCCGGGGTTCAATCCCGACCTGCTGGCCAAGGCCTTCGAGCCTTACATCACCACGAAAACCAAAGGCACCGGTTTGGGTCTGGCAATCGTTAGAAAAATTGCAGATGAACACAAGGCGCGAATAGCCATTCGAAACAGGGTAGATGCACAAGGGCGGGTTGTCGGTGCGGCGGTGGAACTCACTTTCCCCGTATTGCAAGACACCTTGAACAATGCCGAACATAGTCAGGCCGCATAAAGAAGGAACTCTCTAACCATGGCGACCATTCTCGTTGTTGATGACGAAATTGGAATTCGAGAACTTTTGTCCGAGATTCTCGGCGACGAAGGGCATGCTGTGCTGCTTGCAGAAAATGCAGGTCAGGCACGCGCACTACGTGACCAAGAGCAGCCCGACTTGGTGCTGCTCGACATCTGGATGCCCGACACCGATGGTGTCACCTTGCTGAAAGAATGGTCTGTGAAAGGCCTGTTGACCATGCCTGTCATCATGATGAGTGGTCACGCCACAATCGACACCGCAGTTGAAGCCACACGCATTGGTGCGCTCGATTTTCTGGAAAAACCCATTTCATTGCAAAAGTTGTTGGGTGCCGTAGAAAAGGGCCTTGCCCGCGGCAAAATGGTGCAGTCAGCACGTGCTTTGATGCAGTCTCAGCCCAAATCAAATGGCGTGGGTGGCGTTGCCAACTCAAGCAGTGGTTCCTCGATTTCAACAAACAGTGGTGTGGCTGCCGCGCCTGATTCCAGCCCCTTGGGCCAAGCCTTGGCGGAATTGTCCACACTCGATCTGGATGCACAGCTGCGCGATGCCCGTGATTCATTCGAACGAATTTATTTTGAATACCACTTGCGCCTGGAAAACGGCAGCATGACGCGCCTGGCCGAACGCACTGGCATTGAGCGCACGCATTTGTATCGCAAACTCAAGCAGCTGGGTGTGGAAGTGGGCCGCACTGCGCGCAAGAATATCGCATGAAAATCATCATCGTCGGCGCCGGGCGTGTGGGGGCCAGCCTCGCTGAAAGCCTGGTGTCCGAACACAACGACATCACCCTGATCGACCCGGACCCCAAAGTACTGGCGGATCTTCAAGACCGCTACGATTTGCGCACCATTGCCGGCAATGGTGCTTTGCCGCGCGTGCTGAAACAGGCCGGTGCCGAAGACGCCGACATGTTGGTGGCGGTAACCCGTAGCGACGAAACCAATTTGGTGGCCTGCCGAATGGCTGCACTGATGTTCAATGTGCCCCGCCGAATTGCCCGTGTGCGCTCGCCTGAAATGATGGAACAGGCCCAGTTGCACGGTGACGAGGGTTTCAATGTGGACCACGTGATTTGCCCCGAGCAAAGCGTGACCAACCACATTGAGCGCCTGATTGAATTTCCCGATGCTCTGCAGGTTCTCGATTTCGCCGATGGCAAAGTCACTTTGGTTTCCGTGCGTGCTTACGCGGGTGGGCCCTTGGTTTCCCACCCCATCGAAGACATTCGAAAGCACCTGCCCAAAGTAGATGTACGAATTGTGGCTTTGTTTCGCGAAAACCAGCCTGTGGCCGTAGAGGGTTACACCATGATTCAGCCGGGCGACGAGGTGTTTTGCCTGTCGGCCACTGAGCATGTACGCACGGTGATGTCGGAACTTCGCCGCATGTCGAAACCAGTTACCAAAGTGATGATTGCCGGTGGTGGCAACATTGGTTTGCGCCTGGCGAAAAGTCTTGAAGAAAATTACCAGGTCAAGGTGATTGATGCCGATCGCAAGCGTTGCGAAGACCTGGCGAATCAGCTGGGCTCGCGCACCTTGGTGTTGTATGGCGATGCCACCGATGAAGATTTGCTGGCCGAAGAAAATGTGCAGGATGTGGACACCTTCATCGCGCTGACCAATGACGATGAAAACAACATCATGTCGTCCCTGTTGGCCAAACGCATGGGCGCACGCCGGGTGATCGCGCTGATTCAGCGCAAGGTGTACGCCGAACTGGTGCAAGGCGGACAAATCGACATTGCACTGGCGCCTTCAAATGCCACACTCAGTGAATTGCTCAAACACATTCGCCGGGGTGATGTGGTGGCTGTGCACCGCCTGCGCCGTGGCGTGGCCGAAGCGATTGAAACCATTGCGCATGGCGATTCGAAATCGTCGAAAGTGGTGGGCCGGGCCATTGAAAAAATCGACATGCCCAAGGGTGCCGTGATTGGCGCAATTGTGCGTGGTGACAAAGTGATCATGGCGCACCACGACACGGTGATTGAGGCCGAAGACCACATCATTACTTTCGTAGAAAACCGCAAACTGGTGCCGCAGGTCGAGAAACTGTTCCAGGTCGGCGTGGGGTTCATCTAACGTGGCGCGTGCAGCATGAGGAATTCATTTTTTCCAGTTGTCACGGTTCTGGGGTTTGCGGTTGCTCTGTTTTCGGTGGCATTTCTGGTGCCACTCGCCTACGCTTTTATCACCGACGAACCTACTGTCCACGCATTTGCGACTGGTTTTCTTCTGACTTTCTCCGTGGGCGTAGGCTCACATTTGTTGACCCGCAAGTTCAAACGGGAACTGCAGCCGCGTGATGGCTTTCTGTTGGTGTCCATGGTGTGGGCTGGTCTGCCTGCGTTCTCGACCATTCCGTTGATGATTTTTTTCCCCGATCTGAGTTTGACCGATGCTTACTTTGAAATGGTGTCGGCGCTTACCACCACGGGTGCCACCGTACTGACGGGACTGGACACCATGCCCGCCAGCATCAATATCTGGAGATCCTTGTTGGCCTGGATGGGCGGCATGGGCATTCTGGTGCTGGCGGTCGCTATTTTGCCTTTGCTGGGTGTGGGTGGCTCGCAGGTGTTCAAGGCCGAAACGCCTGGGCCGATGAAAGACAGCAAACTGACCCCCCGTATTACAGAAACTGCGAAGTCGTTGTATCTGGTTTACTTTGTGTTGTCACTGGCTTGCGCCATCAGTTACAAGTTGGCGGGCATGACCTGGCTGGATGCCTTCATGCACGCGGGTACAACGATGTCGCTGTCCGGATTTTCTTCGCACGACGCAAGCTACGCCTATTTTGATTCTGCTGCGGTTGAAATGGTCGCGGTCACTTTCATGTTGATTGCGGGCATCAATTTTTCGATTCACTTTTTGGCGTGGCGCGGGAAGTCTTTTCGACCCTACTCAACCTGCCCTGAGGCCAAATGGTTCTTGTTGCTGATGCTGGCGTCGGTGTTGTTCATTACCGTTTATTTGCTGGCCCATCAGCAGTACACCACTTTCAGCGAAGCGTTCCGATTCAGTTTGTTCAATGTGGTGTCGGTGGCCACCACCACTGGTTTTGCAAACACCGATTACGGCCAATGGCCTTTGTTTGCGCCGCTGTTGATGATTTTCCTGAGTATTTTTGCCACAGCAGCGGGCTCTACAGGCGGTGGTATCAAAATGCTGCGTGCCGTTATTTTGTTTCAGCATGCGGTGGGCGAGCTTTCCAGAATTTTGCATCCGCGCGCCGTGAATCCGGTTCGCATTCGCGGCAGCGCGGTTAATTCACAGGTGATCTCCGGGGTACTTGCATTCATGTTGATGTACGGCATGAGCATTATTCTGATCACGATGATTCAGATGTTCACCGGCCTGGAGCCGATCGCTGCCCTGACCGGCACGATCGCCATGATCAATTGTTTGGGCCCTGCCTTGGGTGAATTGGGCCCTGCTTCCAATTTTGCCGGTCTTGGTGATTTCCAGACCTGGGTGTACTCGTTTGCCATGCTGCTGGGTCGCCTGGAAATGTTCACCATTCTGGTGCTGTTCACCCCAGCCTTCTGGCGCAAATGAAAACGCAGGTTTTCCTGGTGTCTGGCCGCAACCCCGAATTGCGGGCGCAGCGCATCGAGCAGCTGTTGAACGATCATGCTGGTGCCGGAAAGCTCACCCTGATGGGTAGCACGGAATATTTCTCAGTGGCCTCTGTCGAGGCGCAAGCAAACATGTTTGAAACCGATGCTGCGCGCAAAGCACGCGGTATCCATGTGCTTCGACTCAGCCCGGGGTGTTTGTGTTGTTCCTCCAAACTGGTGCTGTCTACACACCTTGCTCGTACCTTAAGATTGAACCAACCCAATGTATTGTTAGTCGAACTGGAAAGCCAAAGTCATCCTGAACAAGTGTTAAAGTTATTGAAAGAGCCTCAATGGAATGACTGGTTTGCCGATATAACTCTTGTGGAGGAAGTTGCGTAAGGGGTTAGACGCCCAAGGCGTGGCCTTGAAATTGCTAGATAGATCACCATATTCAACCTGAAAGTATTATTCGGAGGTTTGCGATGTTAATGATGATTGATAGCCCCTTTTACTGCGTGGTGGATTTGGTCATGAGCGAGGGGCAACCCAGCCTTGGCATTGAAATCGTGGACAAGAACAATCAGCGCGAGCTGTTTTTGCAGGGCGATGCGGCTGAAAAATTCCGCGAAGAGGTGAAATACCTTGCCGCCCAAGAACCCGATATCGACGACATTGAAGCTTTTATCGAAAGCTACAAACCCTGGATGCAACACCCGGTTACGTTGCATTAAATCTTGAGTTGAAAAATCCATGGCCGAGACATTTGCGCTCGGCTTGGTTTTCAAAGCCCCCTTGTTTCTGAAGTATCGCCACCTCGATGGGATTGCCGAAGCTACGCCCCCTCAACGGGATTGCCGAAGCTACGCCCCCTCAACGGGATTGCCGAAGCAACACCACCTCAACGGGATTGCCGAAGCAACACCACCTCGACGGGATTGCCTGATTCCGCACAGAAAACCGCTGTTTCCCTTTTTGAATTAATTCTTGCTCACCGAGCTCGGCAAAAGACATGGCCGAGTCTCGGTGTCGGCTTGCAGCCGAACGCTGCGAATCAATTCACACGGGGCGGTTCTCTTGAATGTGCGAAACAGGCAAATCCGCTGTCGAGGTGGCTGGGATGATCACGCGAATCTGGGCTTTGCGTGAGTTTCGCGGCTCAACATCAAACTGACAATTGATGTGCCTACCCACACCGCCAGCACCAGCATGCACACGGTCATGCCGGCTTTTGAGTAGGCGCCGGTGATGTTTTCTGCAGCCGCATAGTGGTCAAGAATTGCACCCAGCACGGGTTGCTGCACCAGTGGGCCGACCATCACACCCAGGTTCACAATACCCACTGCGGTTGCGCCCAAATGGTGCGGTACGGACTCTTTGACGTAACCGAAGCTCAGCACCATGGAGCCACCACCAAAGGCCGTGGCCCAAAGTAAAACGGAAACAAGTGCAATCGGAAGTTCAGGTTGAATACCCAGAACAATGAAGCCGCTGATGGAAAAAATTGCACCCAAAAAATAGGGCAACTTGCGTTGTTTGAGTTTGTCGGAAAGTGCTCCAAAAAACAGGCTACCGGCGGCAAACGCGATCAGCATGCCGGTGATGATCAGTGAGGCCTCTTTCACGCTGAGCCCATGCCAGGTGGTCAGGTAGGGCACGCCCCACAGGCCGGTGAACGTAAGAATGGCGCCGCACACGCCACTGGGAATCCAGAAAATCAACCACACGGCGGGAAAGCGAAGTGTGTGGCCCAAGGCGGTGAGCAAAGGCAAGGTGACTTCATGCGCGGGGCGTTTGGCGACGTGGTTTTTGTAGCCGCGTTGTGAGGGCATGTCGCGTACGTAAATCCAGATGAGTAAGCCCAGAACCACCGCAATAATTCCGCTGGCACCCATCACCATGCGCCAGCCAAACAAATCAGAAAGCGCACGCAAGGGCACGCCGGCCAGTACCGCACCCATGGTGCCCACGGCCAGGCTAACGCCCGACATGCTGGCAAAACGCGCTGGCGAAAACCACTGGGCCACCAACATCAGCATGGAAACCCAAGCCACTGCAACTGAACCACCGACCAGGCCACGACCCACTGCGGCCCAACCCAGAGTGGGCGCAAAGCCGAACATCAGCGCGCCAACACCGCCGAGTATGCAGCCCGCAGTCAAAATTTTGCGGGGACCGATTCGATCGACCAGCAGGCCGACGGGTATTTGCATGGCGGCGTAAAAGTAGAAGTAAAACGCAGACAGGTTCCCCAGCGCTGCGCGGCTGAGGTCAAATGTGGTGCTAAGTTCTTCGGTAAGTACGCCGGGTGTAACGCGCTGGAAAAAACCGAACAGGTAAAAAGCAGCAGCCAGGCCCCAGATAATGAACGACATCCGCAGGGGCGGCGGGGAAAGGTGATTGGGTGACATGGTTTTGTTCTTGTGGTGACTTCAAGCAGTGTCGCATGTGGGCGCGCTTGTGCCACTTGGGTGTAACCCGAGGGGTTCTTTGCTCAACTCGTCGTGGTTGCCAAGTTGTCACCACCTCGTCGGGGTTGCTCGATTCCGCACAGAAAACCGCTTAGTCCCTTTTTGAAGCAAGGCATTCAATTCACCCAAGCCCGACAAAACAGATGGTCGGGTCTTGGGTGTCGCCATTTGGCGAGCATTGAAGCCTTGGTTCAAACGGGGCGGTTTTCTTTAAGTGCTGAACAAGCAATCCCACTGCCGAGTTGGCTCAAACCCGCAGAGTGCGCACATCTGCTAGTTCGGTTCCTAGGTCTCCCGAGCAGCGTTTCTCCACTACAACGCGACTCACGGCTGATTTCATCGCCCAATCGGCGGCGGTGTTTCGATCGCCTCGCCTTCAAGAAAACCTGCCCGTTTGAATTCATCCGCCACGGTCGGCCGCAGGCCGGCACCGAGACTCGGCCCGCTCTTTTGCCGAGCGAGGTGAGTCAGGGTGAATCTCAAAAAGGGACAATCAGGTTTTCTGGCGAGAGATCGGAACCCAAGCCAATTGGGCGATTAAGAAAGCTGCGAGAGAGCTGAACCCAAGCCGATTAAACCAGCACCGTGTTGTTCCACGCCGCCATGGCCAGCGCCGCGCGCTGCTCAACCACCTTGGCTACATTGGCCACCCCGTCCAGCCCCGCAGTCAGCCATGTGCCGCCCACCGCTTGCACGGCCTTGATTTCACGCCACTGCGGCAGGTTTTCAAGTGTTACGCCACCTGTGGGCACAACGCGTGCCGCGGCCAATGGCGCTGTAATGCCAGCAAGGGCTTTGGGGCCACCAGCCGCCATGGCCGGGAAAAATTTCAGCAATTCAAACCCCAGTTCAAGCCCACGCATCATTTCCGATGCAGTGGCCACACCCGGCACCCAGGCATATCCCTTGTTCAAGGCATGCTCGGCCAGCACTTCCGTTAGGCCAGGCGAAATGAACAGCGTTGCCCCCAGGTCAGCGGCTCGATCAAACTGCGCTGGTGTCAGCACCGTGCCGGCAGACACATTCATGTCGGGAAAGCGTTTGGCTATTTCACCCAAGGCTTGCAGCGCCTCGGGGGTGCGCAGCGTAATTTCAATTTGTGTAATACCGCCCGCACACAAGCCTTCGGCGATTTCCAAACCCTGTTTTACATTGGGAATCACCACCACCGGCAAAACACCTTGTTGTAACCAGTTGCGGGTGCGTTCGGCTCGAGTGTCGGGGGAGGGTTGCGTGTTCATGGCTTGTCCTTGTTTCATTGGGGGAACAGGTTGCTTGCGCCTTCCTCGGCACTGCTCACTGTGTTTCTCCACACCTGGAAATATCCGCGGCCGTGGCTGACTGCTTGCGCGGGTGTGGGCATGGGTTCGCGCAGGCTCAAATCGGCCGTGGTGTGCAGCACGCCTTCATTCGCATCCACCCGTACCACATCGCCATCGCGAAGTCGTGAAATAGGGCCGTCGGCTTTGGCTTCCGGGCACACATGAATGGCCGACAACACCTTGCCAGAAGCGCCGCTCATTCGGCCATCGGTCACCAAGGCAACGGGCAGGCCTTGGTCTTGCAGAATACCAAGAATGGGCGTGAGCTTGTGCAGCTCGGGCATGCCGTTGGCACGCGGGCCTTGGTGGGCCAGTACAACCACCACGGCCTCGGTCAGTTCGCCGTTGTTGAACGCATCAATCACTTGGTGTTGGTCGGTGAACACGCGGCAAGGCGCCTCTACAAATCGGTGTTCCTGTTTCACAGCCGATACCTTGCATACACCGCGACCCAGGTTACCTTTCATCAGGCGAATGCCGCCGTCGGGCTGGAAGGGGTTGGTGTAGGGGCGCAGCACATCAAGGTTGCGCGATGCGCCGGGTGTGCGTGTTGAAAAGGTTTCTGCCGTGGGCAGCACTTCAGCGAGCGTGTTGGCCATGGTGGTGCCCCACACGGTGGGGGCTTCACCGTCTACAAAGCCGCCGTCAATCAGTGTGGCCAGCAAGCCGGCAGTGCCGCCTGCAGCCTGAAATGCATTGACATCTTCGGTGCCGTTGGGGTACACGCGGGTAAGCAGGGGGGTGACGCTGGAAATGGTTTCAAGGTCGGTCCAGTCGATCAAATAGCCTGCCGCGCGGGCCACGCTCACCCAGTGAATGGTGTGGTTGGTTGAACCACCCGAGGCCATCAGGCCGACCAGTGCGTTCATCAGGCAGCGGGAATCAACCAGTGTGCCCAACTTCAAGGCAGGGTTGCGCGTGGCGCTTTCAAGCGCGCGCACGCTTTCACCGATCAGCGCCTTGCGCTGTGGGCTGCTGGGTAGTTCGAACGCGCCGCCCGGAAACTGCAAGCCCATGAAATCGAGCATCAGCTGATTGGAATTGGCCGTGCCGTAAAACGTGCAGGTACCCGGGCTGTGGTAAGCCTTTTCCTCGGACTGCAGCAGGTCTTCGCGCGTGGCCTTGCCTTGCGCGGCCAATTGTCGGGTTTTGGCTTTCTCGGAATTGGACAGACCTGTTTCCATGGGCCCGGCGGGGATAAATACAAAGGGCAGGTGGCCAAAGCCCAACGCGCCAATCAACAAACCAGGTGCAATTTTGTCGCAAACGCCCAGCAAAATAGCGCCGTCGAATACATCGTGTGAAAGACCGACACAGGCGGAAAGTGCAATGACATCGCGTGAAAAAAGCGACAGTTCCATGCCTTCCCGACCTTGGGTTACACCATCGCACATGGCCGGTGTACCGCCTGCCACTTGGGTGGTGGCACCCAGTGCGCGCGCGTGTTGTGAAATTAATTCAGGGTAAACCGCAAATGGCTGATGGGCCGACAACATGTCATTGTATGCAGTCACAATGCCCAAGTGCGGTGACTTGTGTAATGAGATAACACGCTTGGTACTGCTTGGGTAAATTGCGGTGGTGTGGGCCAGGTTGGCACAACCCACAGCAGTGCGGTTTTGTGGGCCATGTGGCAGGCTATTCAAGTAGGCTGCGCGCGTGGCTTTGGAACGTTGTTCAATGCGTTCGCGAAGCGCCTGCAATGTGGGGTTCAAAGTAGTTGCCATGGCGCAAACCTCGAGAAGATAACTTGTGAATGTGCAGTGTTTGTAACATAATTACAAAAAACTAGCAATTAATGTAACTAACTTGATCAACTGATCTGGAACCTAAAATGACCGACAATTCCCCCTTGCCCGTTGGCGCTTTCACCTTTGTGTTGCATGGGGCAGGCGGCGATTTGGCCAAGCGTAAAATTATTCCCGCACTGGGACACTTGGCAAAATCGGGATACTTTTCTGCGGAATCCAGAATCATTTTTGCACAACGCGAAGCCCTGAGCCCTGAAGAGGCTTTGGCTCAAGTCGATTCGTTTCTGAAAGCTGCGGGCGATGAAGCAGCACGGGAATCGATTCCGGCTTTGCTGCCGTATCTGCACACCTTGCAAGTGGTGCTGGGCACGCCCGAATCGTGCAGAGCCATGGCCAATGCAGTGACCGGCAGCCCCGAACCTGTGGTGCATTACGCTGCCCTGCCTTCTTCGCGATTCATTGATTTGATCAATTGCATTCCTACCGTGCGGGATCCGTCCAGGCTTCGCTTGGTTCTAGAAAAACCCTTGGGTTTCAATGCCAAAGAATCAGCACTGATTGAAGAAGCCGTGGCCGCCAAACTGGATGAATCACAGGTTTATCGAATCGATCATTACCTGGGCAAACAGGCGGTACAGAATTTGTTGGCACTGCGTTTGGGCAATCGGATTTTCGAACCATTGTTGACCCGCGAACATGTGGCCCATGTACAAATTACCGTGGCTGAAGACCTGGGTGTGGAAGACCGCGCCGGTTTTTACGAACATGCCGGTGCGCTGCGCGACATGGTTCAAAGCCACATGCTGCAGTTGCTGGCCACGGTGGCCATGGAACCACCAGTCAGCCTGGAAGCAAATTCCCTGCGCGATGAAAAGCTGAAGGTGTTGCGATCACTGAAAGTGCCGCAGGTCACCGGAATTCCGGAAATTGTGGTGGGCCAGTATGGCGAGGGCTATGTGAAAGGCCAGCCTGTGCCCAAGTACCGCGACGAGAAAGGAGTGGCTGCAAATTCCACCACCGAAACCTATGTGTCGTTTCGCACCGAAGTGCAAACCTGGCGCTGGGCAGGCGTGCCGTTTTTAGTGCGAACCGGCAAACGGATGCCGCGCCGCTTCGCGGAAATCGTGATTCAGTTTCGCGATGTGCCCAAGCCTTTGTTCGAACCCGTGGGTGGCCAGTGGGTGGGTAACCAGTTGGTGATTCACCTGCAACCCGAGGACAAACTTGAACTGAAGTTGCTCGCAAAAACGCCGGGTGAACGTGAACGCTTGAAGCCGGTGTCACTGGACCTTGATTTTTTCAACACCTGGCGCATTCCTGTGCGCGATGCTTACGAGCGTTTGATCACCGATATTTTGCGTGGTCGCTTGGGCTTGTTTTTGCGCCGGGATGAGGTACAAACACAGTGGCAATTTGTCGACCGCATTTTGAATGACTTGAAAAGCCACAGCATGGAACCTGTGCCTTACACCAGCGGCACGTATGGCCCCTCAGCGGCCACTGCCATGGCGATGCGGGCCGGTGCAATTTGGTCAGAGGATGGATTGTGAACAAGCAATTAAACGATGAAGAAAAAGACTCTCAACTGCGCGACGACATTCGCCTGCTGGGCGCCTTGTTGGGCGAAATAATTGCCGAGCAACAGGGCTTGCCCGTGTTTGCGGCCATTGAAGAAGTGCGCCAGTTGTCGGTGCAGTACCGCCGGTTTGATGACAATGCAGCGCGCACCAAACTGGAAGCGCGACTTGAGGCCTTGACTCAAGATGAAACCATTTCGCTGATTCGCTCATTCTCGATTTTCTCAATGTTGAGCAACATTGCCGAGGACTGCCATTTGATTCGCCGCAACCGCCAGCATGAGTTGGCCGGAATGCCCGCGCGTGAGGCCAGCCTGGATTACACGATTGCCGAGTTGAGCCGTGTCGGCGTGAATCGCGACGCTGTGCTTGCGCGTTTGAAGAAAACCGAATCGGTGCCGGTGTTGACTGCGCACCCCACCGAGGTACAGCGCAAGAGTGTGCTGGATGCACAGCAAAGCATCATTGCGTTGATTCGCCACCGCGATGAAATTCAATTGACGCTTGAGGAGGCCAATGCCTGGCGTGATGAGCTGAAAGCAGCTGTACAGCGCCTGTTTCAAACCCGCCTGCTGCGCCGAAACAAGTTGAGTGTCATAGACGAGGTGAATAACGCACTGGCCTATTTCGATTCCACTTTTTTTGCCCAGGTGCCGCAGGTGTACCGCAAGTTGCAAAGCCTGTTGAGCTTGCCCAGTACCGATAACTTTTTGCCGGTGAACGAAGACCCGCTGGGCAAGG
The DNA here is from genome assembly GCF_000170915.1 of Limnobacter sp. MED105. Taxonomy (GTDB): domain Bacteria; phylum Pseudomonadota; class Gammaproteobacteria; order Burkholderiales; family Burkholderiaceae_B; genus Limnobacter. The sequence continues at coordinate 30,800 of NZ_ABCT01000001.1, read as the reverse complement.
TGCTGACCGTGGGCTCGTGGATTGGTGGCGACCGCGATGGCAACCCGTTTGTGACTGCGCAGGTGCTGGACACGACTTTGAAAATTCAAAGCAGTAAAGTGCTGGAGCATTACCTGGCCGAGGTGAATTGCCTGATACGCGAATTTAGCGTTACAGATTATTTCTTGAAGCCCAACCCGCCATTAACGGATTTGGCCAATACATCGGGCGAAGACTCAGCCCACCGCATGGACGAAACCTTGCGCCGTGCCTGCGTGGCGATCCGCAACCGGCTTCAAGCCACTTTGCAACAAGCAGTCCAAGGTGAGTGCACGGCCCAGGCCTATTCAAGCCCTGCCGGTTTGCTGTCCGATTTGAATACCCTGTTCAGCGCACTGAGCGAGAACGGCATGCAGCGGATTGCCGAAGGGCGACTGGCTCTGTTGGCCCGCAAAGTGAAGGTATTTGGTTTCTCGCTGATGGCGCTCGATTTGCGTCAGAACAGCGATGTGTTCGAAGCGGTGGTGGCCGACCTGCTTAAGCAATCCACCTTGGGGAAAACCGATTATTTGGCCAGCAGCGAGGCTGAGCGCGTGGCTTTGTTGTGTGCCGAGTTGCGCACCCCCCGTTTGTTGTTCAGCGATTCTTTGCAGTACAGCGAACGCACGCATTCTGAAATGGCAATTTTCAGAAAAGCCAAATTGGCGCATCAGGTGCTGGGTGTGTCGGCCATTCAAAACTGCATTATTTCCAAAACAGCGTCGGTAAGTGATTTGCTTGAGCTGGCGGTGTTGTTGAAAGAAGCCCATTTACTCAATGTGGCCACAGGTGAATTGGCGGTGAACATTGTGCCGCTGTTTGAAACCATTGAAGACCTGCAGGCTGCCCCTGCAATCATGGCGACACTGTTTGACATTGCCGAGTACCGAGCTTTGGTGGCCTCTCGCGGGCATGTGCAGGAGGTGATGCTGGGCTACTCAGACAGCAACAAGGACGGTGGTTTTGTCACTTCCGGTTGGAGCCTGTACCAGGCCGAAATTGGTTTGGTGGATGTGTTTGCAAAACACGGTATTAAAATTCGCCTGTTCCACGGCCGGGGTGGTTCTGTGGGTCGTGGTGGCGGTTCCAGTTACCACGCCATTTTGGGTCAGCCACCGGGTGCGGTCGACGGCCGAATTCGCCTGACCGAACAAGGCGAAGTGATCGCCGCCAAGTACGGCATTGAATCGCTGGGCAGGCGCAACCTGGAGGTGTTGGTGTCTGCAAACCTGATGGTTTCCGAGCACACCGAACTGACCCGTGAAGTGCCAAGCAAGTACCTGGAACTGATGGCGAAGTTGTCGAACCATGCCTTCAATGCCTATCGTGATTTGGTGTACAACACCGATGGTTTTCTGGAGTACTTCAAACAGTCTACGGTGATATCCGAGATTGCCAGTTTGAACATTGGCAGCCGCCCTGCTTCACGCAAAGCCAATTGGACCATTGAAGATTTACGTGCCATTCCATGGGTGTTCAGTTGGGCGCAAAGCCGTGTCATGCTGCCAGGCTGGTATGGTTTTGGCATAGCGGTGGCTACGTTGCGCAGCAGTTTGACTGAAGCGGAATTGCTTGACCTGCAAGCCATGGCCAAACAATGGCCATTCTTCAACACCATGCTGTCTACATTGAACATGGTGCTGGCCAAGGCCGACATGGCCATTGCATCGCGTTACGCAGCCATGGTGGAAGATGCTGAATTGCGCGAGAAAGTATTTGGCCGCATTGCCGCAGAACACGCCCGCGCCGTGGAGGGATTGTTGTGGCTGACCGGGCAGGAAGAACTGCTTTCCGATAACCCCTTGCTGAAACGTTCCATTGAAGCGCGTTTCCCGTATGTTGACCCGCTGAACCATGTGCAGGTGGAGTTGCTGCGCAGGCACCGCCAGGGCGAACTGGATGAACGCGTGGCCCGTGGCGTGCATTTGTCGATCAACGGCATTGCCACCGGCTTGAGAAACAGCGGTTGAGTCGGCAGATACAGTTGAGGAGTTGATTTTGGACACCCTACAAATTACCAACTGGAACGAATTCGTTGCCTTGACTTCTGAGTGCGATGGTTGGGCTTTTCGGGGTTTGCAGGATGCGGACTGGTCTTTGCTAAGTTCTTTGTCCCGCTACTTGCACAACTATGTGCCCGACAAAGCCACCTGGCGTTCACGGGAAGAGCGCGCCTTCCGGATTTTCCGTCGCAAAGCGCACAATTATTTGCCCGATGCCAGCGTGCTGGATGACGATGTTCGATGCCTTGCACTGATGCAGCATCACGGTGCGCCTACGCGCATGCTCGATTTCACCAAATCGCCTTTCGTCGCTGCATTTTTTGCGCTGGAAAGGGCGGTTAAAAATTCGGCGGTATTTGCGCTGGACACGCCCCGTTTGTGGATGGCCACACCCAGCAACAATGCCACCCTGCACCGTGACATGATTGATCCGCGAATTCAGGGTAATTTTGAGCGTTATTTTGCATCGAACACCAACGACATCATGTGGGTGGGTGAGCCCGATCGAATGGACGGGCGATTGGTGGCGCAGTCGGGTACTTTCGTGGTGCCCGGTGTGCTGGACAAGCCGATCGACGAAATCATTCAGCACTATGAGACGGGCCCTGCGATGATTCGCAAATTTGTTCTGCCCGCCAGCCTTCGCAAGGAAGCCATGTTGGCGCTTTACCGAATGAACATCACCCACGCCACGCTGTTCCCAGACCTGGACGGACTGTCGCGGTCAATTGCCTATGAACTTGAAATAACCTGGCCTGGGCACGCCATGGCGGTAAAAAAAGCGGAGTGAAATCAGCTACGGCTTTCCTGGCGATATTCTTCGAGCTTGTTGCCCCGGTACACCTGCTTGAAGAAAATAGGTGTCAGGAAGGTAGTGACTATGCCCATCAATACCAGGGTTGAGAACATGGTGGGGCCGATAAAGCCGTTTTGGTAGGCAATGCCAGCCACAACCAGTTCCATCACGCCACGGCCGTTAAGCACAGCCCCCAGGCCCAGTGATTCCCGGTGGTCCATGCCCACCATTAAACCACCCAACCAGCCTGCAAACAGTTTGGTGACAATTGACACCACAATAACCACCAGCGGGAAGTTCCATTCACTTAAGCTGACCAGTTGTAGTTCCAGCCCCAGATACGCGAAAAAGATTGGGCCCAGAAACCCGTTGGTAATCGACCCCAGCGTACCTTGCAGGTCTTTGTAGCGCGAGGCGATGAAGTGTTTTTTGTCGAGAAACAGCGCGCCAAAAAAAGCGCCAATCACAAAGTGAAAGCCAAGGGCCTCGCTGATGGTGCCAAACACCAGCACAAACACAATGACGATGCCAAACAGGGCTTCCGGACCAAATACCTTGATCATCGATTCAGGCAAGGCCTGCACGTTGATGTTCCGTTTTTCAAGCCAGTTCAGTAATTGGTTCAGCCCCACTACCACCATACCCATGGCAATCAGTTTCAGGGTGGCAATGCCAACAGCCGCGCTGGCATCACCTAGAGTCAATGTTTCAGGCAAGTTCAACACAATGCCCAAAATAAACAGGGCAGCTACGTCGTTTACCACCGCGGTGGCCAGCGAAAACCTGGCAATGGGTGTGTGTAAAATTCCAAGACTGTCCATTAACTTCACGGCCACAGGCAGCGCTGTAATTGAAATACACAGGCCCAAAAAGATCATGCGCATGATGTCTTGCTCGAAAGCTGCCGCCACCAACACACCGCCACCGAACGGAATGAAAAAACTGATGGCAGCCAGCATGAGTCCGCGCCCTTTCATGGCGCCCACAATGTCGGAAAAACGCATTTCAAGGCCCGCATTCAGAATAATCAGGAACACGGCCAATTCAGTGACGCCTGCCAAGGCTTTGTTGGGTTCAATCAAGCCGAGAATGGCAGGGCCCAGCAATACCCCGGCCAGAATTTCACCGATCAGCTCGGGCTGGTTGTAGCGTGCAAACAGGCGGCCGAACAAGCGGGCAACCACAATGAGCAATAGCAAGCTGGACAGCAGGGACATGGGGAAATTTACAAAAGGAAGGCGATTGAGTTTACCACCGGCAGGCCTAGGGTTAACGCTGAGAACTCAATGTGTTCAAATGTGGTGTTTGAATTACTTGAAGTGGCGTGTATGTCCAATTCTGAAAAGCATCTGGAAGAAACCTGTATCACCAGCACACGTGTGTTTGACGGGCATTTGATGAAGGTGCACCAAGACATCGTGAGCCTGCCCAATGGCGAACAGTCGGTGCGCGAGTACACGGTACACCCCGGTGCTGTGGCCATTATCCCGATTCTGGACGATGGCCGCTTTGTGATGGAGCGGCAATTTCGCTACCCCTTACACCGTGTGTTTCTGGAGTTCCCGGCCGGCAAAATTGATCCCGGTGAAGACCCTGCTGCCACAGCGCATAGAGAATTGTTGGAAGAAACCGGTTATGTGGCACAAACGCTTGAATACATCACCACCATTCACCCGGTCATTTCTTATTCCACCGAGAAAATTGAACTGTATGTGGCGCGTGGCTTGACCCTGAAAGAAAGACAGCTGGACCACAATGAATTTCTGGACGTGGTGCTGGTTGAACCTGCCGAGTTGATGCGGCAAATCAAGGCAGGTGAAGTGAGTGATGTGAAAACGATTATCGGGGCGTTTTGGGTGGCACAAACCTGAAGTCGCACAGCGGGTGTTCTTGCGCAATGGTTTGCGTGCGCTGCAGCTGCAAGCCCCATTGGGCAGCCATTTGGTGGTCCAGGCTGCATGCTGCATGGCGGGTTAGTTCCGGTACACCCTGGCTTTTGAAGTAGTTGGCCAGCGGGCAAAGGGTGACATCGAAGACCACTGCATTACTGTCGCGTCGCACAGTTCGTGCAAACGGTTTGGTGAACATCACTGCGAACATCAGGTCGGTGAGCCAGCGTGCGCGAACCAGGACCTTTGCACTGCGCAAGCGCGACAATTTGAACCCCAATTCAATGGGTGGACCAAACACTTGCCAGTTGATGGTTTCAATCAGCAGGCCTGCTTTGGCGGGGGGCATGCCTTGTTCAAGCGCTGCGCGGTACAAGGCCACATCCCATTCCATGTAGCGAATGATCAGGCCCAAGCCCAGCGTGTGTGGTGGGCGTGTGTGTTGAATGCTTTGTTGAATGCATTGCGCAGTTTGCCAAAGTTCGGCAGACACTGCAGGTTTGGCTTGCCTGGCAAAGGCATGGTTTGGAAGGTAAAACAAGAGCGCATTGAACGGGCTCATGGCGATGCTTTAAAACTGAAGGTCGCGCACATACGGGTTGCTTCGGCGTTCCTGGCCAAAGCTTCCCTCTGGCCCGTGGCCTGGAATAAACACGGTGTCGTTGCCCATGGGCCACAAGCGGTTGCGGATGCTGTCGATCAGGGTTTCATGGTCGCCACCGGGAAAGTCGGTTCGGCCCATGCTGCCCACGAATAAAACATCGCCCACAAATGCACGTTTGGCCTCCTCGGAGTGAAACACCACATGGCCCGGCGTGTGGCCAGGGCAGTGGCGCACATTCAGGGTGCAATTGCCAATTTGTACTGTGTCGCCATCGGCCAGCCAGCGGTTGGGTGTGAAAGGTTTACTCAATGGAAAGTTGAACATGCGACTTTGGTCGGCCAGGCGATCAATCCAGAACTGGTCGCCTTCGTGCGGCCCGATGATGGGCAAGTTCAATTTCGCCGCCAGCTCGGCCACGCCACCGGCATGGTCGATGTGCGCATGGGTCAGCCAAATGGCCTGCAGTTCAAGATTGCGGTCCGCGATTGCTTTGGTGAGTTGGTCCAGGTCGCCGCCGGGGTCGATAATTGCGGCCTTGTTGGTTTCACTGCACCACACGATTGAACAATTTTGAGCAAATGGCGTAACGGGAATGGTGTGGTAACGAAGCATGTGGCGTGTGGTTGAATGCGGTGGGGATATAGTAGTGAAATCGTGATGACTAAGAAAGGGGCTCGAATTTTATGGGAACACAGGCGTATCGCAGATTCCTGATTGTGCTGGCTGTGGCTTTTGCAGTGGCCTTTGCCTTGGTATGTATTCCGCCGTTTATCGAGAACCCCGACATTGTGGGCGCATTCGCCGGTGGGTTTGTAAACCCCTATGCGTCAGGTTATGCCATGGACATTTTCTTCACCTGGGCTGTGTTGGCCGTGTGGGTGATGTACGAGGCGAAGGTGAAAGGCATACGCCATGGCTGGGTTGCCTTGCTGCTGGGCGTGGTGCCCGGTGTTGCCACCGGGTTTGCTGTGTACCTTCTGATTCGCTTGAATCAGGAGAAGGCGATTGGCTGAGGCTATACCAGCAGCGGATGATCGGCCATTTCATGATTCACGTCGGCGTGGCCTTGTTCGTCATTTCTCACGGCAATGACCACATCGCGCAACTTCGCGTCAGCGGGTAGTTTGTAATAGTCGATTGCAATTTTTGGTGCAGCAATGTTTTCAATTCGCCCTGCATCAATTTCCGCCAGGTAGTCGGTGTAACTGACCACTGCCTGGTTCTCGAAGTAGCCCACCATGCGGTGCGCAGTTTTCGGGAAGAACACATACAGTATGAAATAGAAGTGCCAAAACACCAGCTGGGCAAACAACACCAACAGCCGCTCGCCCACGCTGGGCTTTGCAATTTCAATGAAAATCATCAAATGCATGCGTTCGTTCTCGGCCTCTTCAAGCAGGGTTCGAATGGTGGGGCCGTAGCCGGTTTTCATTTTCCGCAAGCTTTTCAGGTGAATCCACATGCCAGCCACCATGCCCGGTACACCCGCCACTGTTTCCAGAATGACCGCCCGGTGACCGTAGCGTTTGGCAAAGAAAGTGTCGGCGAACCAGCGAAAAAACATGGTCAGCGACTTGGCGAACTTGTCCGAGAAGTCTTTGGGTGTGGGTTCTTGAGGCATTGTGTCCATGGGCTCTACTTCCTGAGGTGTGTTGACAACTTTTTTGATTATTTTGTAAATCAGTCTACGCTGATTGGGAAGTGTGGGATAGCCCCCGGAATGGCAGGCGGGACCTCATTTTTGCCTTTGACAGAGGAATTTGGATACTGGCAATTTTGAGGGGGGAATTTATGAAGTTGGGCGATAAAGGTAAAAAGTTGATTCAGGATTTTGAGCAGTTTCGAGCCAAACTGTATGACACTGATGGAGCTGGGCATTGCACCGTCGGTTGGGGACACTTGGTTCATCGCGGTCTATGTGATGGAAGAGAGAACGAAAAGCAGTTCGCGAAAGGAATATCCAAATCAAGTGGTGATGAATTATTTTTTCTCGATGTTGGGCATGCTACCTGCATGTATGAAGCGATATGACCGCGCTGGGGGGAAAATATTGTCGGGTCTTACCAGACGCAGACTAAGAGAGGCTGACTTGTTTGAAGGAAAGGTAAATGAATAAGTTGATGTTCAAGCTTGTTTTTCTCGGATTTTTCTCGGTGCCATCTTGGGCCTTCGCAAGCAGCACCGTTGAAGAGGAGTTTTGTACACAGCTCAAAAGTGCAAATGCAGAGATGGAAGGTACGCTGCTTCAGATTAAGCAGAGGAAACGCGACGATTCGGTATTTCTGACAGCACTGAACAATAGTCAAAAACAGTGGGTGCAATACGTGGATGCCGAATCGCTCATGCAGTTTCCCTCACAGCGTTTTATCGACTATGGTTCGGTTTTGCCGATGTGCCAATGCATCACGCGGCTGGGTTTAACTCAGGAACGAATCACCACATTGAAGCAATGGCTTGAACCGGTTGTTGAGGGTGATGTATGCACAGGAAGTAAACGGTGAAAGAGATAGGGAAAAGAATGAAAAACGACTTGATTCACAACCTGACAGAAAGCTTTGAAGGTCATGCCCAGTCAACTGAGAATGGGGTTGAGTATTGGTTAGCCCGAGATGTTCAGCATTTATTGGGTTATAGCAAGTGGGATAACTTTTTAAATGTCATTTCAAAAGCTAAGACTGCTTGTGACGTGTCCGGTCACGATGTCATCAACCATTTTGCCGATGTCAGGAAAATGGTTGAACTTGGCTCAGGAAGCCAGCGTGAGATCAGTGACATCATGTTGACAAGATACGCCTGCTACTTGATTGCTCAGAATGGCGATCCGCAAAAACAGGAAATTGCGTTTGCGCAAACTTACTTTGCAATTCAAACCAGAAAGGCTGAGTTGATAGAGCAAAGACTGTTGGAGGTGGAACGAGTTACCGCACGCAAAAAATTATCTGCAACAGAGAAAGAGTTGTCGGACATTATTTATGAACAAACTGGCGGCAGCGAAAATTTTGCGCTGATACGAAGCAAGGGAGACACCGCGTTGTTTGGTAAAAATACCAAAGCAATGAAAGCCCAATGGAAAGTGCCTGATAATTGCCCACTGGCTGATTTCGCACCCACCATTATTTTGAAGGCAAAAGACTTCGCTACCGAAATTACCATTCATAACGCCCGTGAGCAGGCCATGGGGCATGAACAACAAATCTCGCAAGAACACGTAACCAACAACGAGGCAGTCCGAAAAACTCTTCTCAGTCGGGGTATTCGGCCTGAAAGCTTACCGCCTGCCGAAGATGTGAAGAAAGTAGAACGACGCCTTACCTCTGCTGAGAAGAATGCGATTGAGAATCCTGATGCGCTGGAAGAATAATATGGCAAGTTTTCAAGAAAGCCCCCGCAACACTTCTTGCGCAGCCCGTTCGCCTGCTTGAAGTGCACCTTCGATGTAGCCTGCCCATTGGGTGGCGGTTTCTGTGCCCGCCCAGTGAATCGAACGGTGTGGTGTTCGAATCGAACTGCCGTAATGCGACATTACCCCGGGCGGCGCAAATGCGCCATAACAGCCTTTGGACCATTCCTCTCGAGACCAATCCACATCGATGTAGTCCAAAGGTTTGAGTGCCTGTTCACCGAAATGCGCTGCCAACATCGCGATGACGGTTTCGCGGCGATGCAATGTGTTTGAGTCGCCTGCGTGTATGGCATGGTCGGCCTCGAAAAAACCTGCAATCAAGCCGAGTTCACTATTCGGAGGAGAAACATCAAAACAGGGGGAGGCTGGGCGGTCGTCGCGAACAATGCTGCCGTTGAACCCTTGCTGTCGCCAAAACGGCGTCGGGTAAGCAATCCAGAACTTGATGACGCTGCCCATGCTGAGTCGCGTGTGCAGTGCAGTTTGTGCACTGGGCAAGGGTGGGTTGAAATTGATTTTGTTGGTCAATGTAGGGGGCACTGCGACAATCACTCGCTTTGCCCAAAATTGAGCGGACTGTGTGTTCACCACCGCGATGCCATTGCTTACATCAATCGAATGCACAGGTTCATTCAAGCGCAAGGCTGAACCCAGTTCCTGCGCCATGTTTCTGGCTATTTGGTGCACGCCCCCGTGAAACAACAGGTTTTGTCCTCCCCCGGTGTCCGCAGAAATCATGGATTCCAGCCCACCACCACCTTTCAGGTAGTTCAGGAAGAAGAGCAGTGAAATTTGTGAGGTTTCGGCGCAGAAAAGGGATGCACAAATAACGCGGATCAGCGAACGAAGTCGCTCGGATTGTGTGGCTTCACAAAGCCAGATCTCGACCGAAGTCGAATCGAGTTTCTTTGATTGTGGGCTGCCCCAGGGGTCGACTTCATCCAGAGCAGACAGCAGGTGGTTGATTTTTCGCAGCAGCAGGTAGGCCTGAATTTTCTCCTGAATAGTCAGAAACTCGGTGAAGTCTTCCCCGTTCACCAAGCCTGTTTTTCCTGCCATGGTCAGCACTGATTTGCCTGCAAGGTAGGTGGGGTAGCGCCCCACATTCATGCGGTCTGCCAATTCGGCGAGTCGAACCTGGCTTGGCGCCAGCCACATGCCGCCCAAGTCAATGTCAAGCCTGGCAATTTGGCCGTGCTTTGTGCGCCCGCCAACCCGGTCGCGCGCCTCCAGCACCACGATGTTTTTGCCTTCGCCACGAAGAATGCGTGCTGCATTCAAACCGCTGAAGCCAGCACCGATCACGACCGCATCAAGCGTTGCGTCCACTATTGTTCCTTGAGCAGTTTGCAATGGTTGACCAGCAGGGCGATTCCCAAATTCAGGGTTTTTTTGCAGGCAGACAGATTGTGCGTACTCAGGTACTGAATAATGACGCCGTCCATGATGGCCAGGCCCAGGCGCGCAATTGCTGTGATGTCTGCCTTGGAAATACAGCCGTCGTCGAGCTGGCTTACTGCGTCAACCAGTTGTTTGATATAGCCCTCGTACTGCATTTTGGCGATCTCACGTGATTCAACACGGGCCAATGCAGACAAGGTCAGCTCCATGTGGGCGCGTTGGCGATCGGGGTCGCGCACCGTGTGTTCAAAATACGCTTTCGCCATTTTGGCAATGGCTTCTTCAATGGTGCTGCAGGCTTTTACTGCTTGAGTAATCACATCATGAACGTCGGCTTGCAAAGCCAGGTGCAGGGACATCATGAGTTCGTCTTTTCCGGCAAACGCATAACTGATCGCGGCCGGGTTAATGTTCGCTTCAGCGGCGATGTTGCGAACTGTGGCTTGCTCTATGCCGTCACGGGCGATTACACGAAGCAAGGCCTGTTGAAGATTTTCGCGTTTGTCTTGAAGGGCGACTCGTTGCATGATTCAGAAGTTTGCTGCTATGATCGGCCAAAGATTAAGTTAAACGATCGTTTAAGTCAAATGTTTATGAAGGGGTTTGAGTATGAAGCTGACCACCATCGAGCAGGTTCAAAAGCGAGTGGGCAAGTTGCCCGCGCCTCGAGACCTTAAAGTGATCGACTATGTGGACGAGCATGCCTTGCGGTGGTTGTCTTATTCCAGTTTTGGATTCCTGGCTTTTGGCCAGCCCGGTGATATTCATGTAACGGCCGCTGGTGGCGCACAAGGCTTCGTGTCGGTGATCGAATCTGGGCAATTGTCAGTGCCTGTGGCAGCACTGGACAACGGTGATTTGGTTAAACCCGATGTGTCATTCGGCGCGCTCTTCATGGTCAGCGGCATGGAAGAAACACTGCGCGTGAATGGCAAGGTTTCTGGTGTTGCAGGTGGGCTGCTTAGCCTGCAGGTGGAAGAGTGTTACCTGCACTGCGCCAAGTCATTCAGGCGATCAGATTTTTGGCTGCCTACGTACATCGGCGAAGCACCGGGAGAAATTTCGCAGTTCATCAAGCGGGCCAGTTTTTTGGTGCTGGGCAGTATCAATCGAAATGGGCAGGCCGATGTAAGCCCCAAAGGCGATCCAGAAAATTTCCTGATTCAACAGGGCGATGGATTTGTTTATTTTGCGGATCGCCCCGGCAATCGACGAATCGACAGCTTCCGCAATATTCTTGAGCAGCCTGAGGTTTCCTTGCTGGTATTGGTACCCGGTTGCGCCGCCATGCTGGAGGTGAAAGGCACGGCTGAACTTTGCGATGATGAGGCCCTGCTAGCGCAATTTGAGGTGCAGGGCAAGAAGCCGCTGCTTGTTACACGCATCAAGCCAACTTCAATGCAGATGATTACAAGTGGGGCGATTGTGAGTTCTGCGTTGTGGCCCGCCCAACAAAAGCCCGAGGATTTGGTGCCTTCCGAAATTTTCAAAGCGCATATCAAGCAAAGCAAGGAAGGTTCTTTGCAGGCCAAGATAGCGCGGGCAGCGGTGTCGCTGCCGGGTGCTATGGAGAAGGGGCTGCAGTTGGATTACAAACACAATTTGTATTGATTGTTGGGTTGTGGATTTACTCCTGCATCATCCACTTTCTGTACTGTCTGGTCCTGAAGAACGTACCAACTTGCTGTTGTAGCAATGCAAATGCCGGGCTTACCTGTGCATTGGGATCACGGCCCTGGCTGACCCTGTTCAATTGGTATTTCACCATGGCCATATAAGCCAGCGAGGCCAGCACCTTGTTGTTCCACTTAATGGTGCGCAATTCGGGCACGCTGGCTTGACCCTGTTTCCACTCATCAGGCAAATTCGGGTTCAGCGCCAATGCAGTGGCGATACCCACCAGGCTGATGCCTTCAGTGGCCAACACCTGTTCAGCCACCGCCTGTCGGCGTATACCTCCTGTCACCATGATGGGCACAGTGGCCACCGTGGCAATATCTTTGGCAAATTCAAGAAAGTAAGCCTCGCGTGCCAGAGTGCGACCATCGCGTGCGCTGCCCTGCATGGCGGGTGCTTCGTAGCTGCCGCCGGATAATTCAATCAAGTCTAGCCCAAGCGGATTAAGCATTTTAACAACGGCCTTGGCATCGTCTTCGCTAAAGCCGCCGCGTTGAAAGTCTGCCGAGTTTATTTTTACTGCCACTGCAAACTGGGGCCGCACTGCGGCCCGAATACCTTTCACTACATTAACCAACAAGCGTGCCCGGTTTTCGATTGAGCCACCCCATTGGTCTTTGCGCTTGTTCGAAATAGGTGACAAGAACTGGCTGAGCAAATAACCATGGGCAGCGTGAATCTGAACCCCGTCAAAACCAAACTTTTCAGCCAATGCCGCAGCATGGATGAACCGGTTTTTGACGTCTTCAATCTCATTGGCTGTTAGTTCTCGCGGGGGAGTAAATTGCTTAGAGAAGTTACCTAAGTCCATGGGAACTTCTGAAGGGGCCACTGTGGTCTGCCCCAAATTGGCCGGCATTTGGCGACCCGGGTGGTTGATTTGCATCCACACTTGCCCACCATTCGATTTCGCCGCCTTCGCCCAGCGTTCAAACTGCACAGCTTGGGCGTCGTTTTCCAGTACCACGCCGCCGGGGCCAGTCATTGCTCGGCGATCAACCATTACATTGCCTGTGATCATCAAGCCCACGCCACCCGTAGCCCACGCGCCGTAAAGGCGAATCAATTGTTCGGAAGGAGCTTGGTCGGAGTTGGCCAGATTTTCTTCCATAGCGGCTTTGGCCAAGCGGTTGGGAAGCTGTAAACCGTTCGGTAGCGTGAAGGTGGTGAAGAGGCTCATGTTGTTCTCCAGGGTTGCAATGGAGCAAACAATAAGCTTAAAGTGAACTTGAGGGTCAATACCCCGGAGTAAAAAAACGACAGGTGATCAGAGTTCATTGACCTTCAAGTCCACTACAACCTTAAACTGACGAAGCGAGTATCTTTGACAGGACACGATCCCCATGAAAATTGGCGAATTGGCCAGGCGTAGCGGATTGTCCGCGGCAACCATCCGGTTTTACGAATCGAAGGGTTTAATTACCGCGGTAAGCCGAAAGTCGAATGGCTACCGTGAGTACCCACTCGAAGCAGTGGCTGTCTTGAACATCATTGCCAACGCCCAACAAACAGGCTTTACCTTGGACGAGATACGGCAGGTGATGCCCGGTAATTTAAGCCACTGGAAGCATGAAGAGCTGGTGGGTATGCTGAAAAAGAAAGTGGCCGACATCGAGGCCATGGAATTGAAGTTGGCCCAAGGCAAGTCGCAGTTGCAAAACATGATTCATTTGATCGAGAGCAAACCTGAAGACATGGATTGCGATGACAACGCGGATCGCATTTTGCGAAATATGGGAATTTTGAACTTTGATTAACTTAATCAGCGTATCGAATGATTATCTTGCTCGTCGCCTATTGGGTGCTTGAGCCATGAAAACCCTCCTCATCACCTATCACTCCATCACCGGCGGTTCCAAAGCCATGGCCCAGGCGGTGGCTGAAGGTGCGGGCACTGAACCCAACACAAGTACCTTGCTTTTGAATGCCAGTGACACAACCGCTGAACATGTGTTGAATGCGCACGGCTATGTGTTCATTGCCCCTGAAACCTTGGGCAGCATGGCGGGTTTGATGAAAGACTTTTTCGACCGCACCTACTATGCAGCGCTGGATCAAATCAATGGGCGGCCCTACACCGTGTTGGTGTGCGCCGGCAGCGACGGGCAGGGCGCTGTGAAGCAAATTCAGCGCATTGCCACGGGGTGGCGTTTAACGGAAATGGCGCCGCCACACATTGTATGCACCCACGCACAAACGCCCGAACAAATACTGGCAAGCAAAACAATTAACCGAGCCGATTTACAGCGTTGCCATGAGTTGGGCGCTGCATTTGCAAGTGGCCTGGCCATGGGTTTGTTTTAAGCCACCAAGCTAACTTCTCCACTCCGGAAGCCGCACATTTTTCCACACGGCAAATGCGCGCAAACCCACAGTCACCAGCACGCAACCCAGCATGTTCACATATGCCGGGTTACTCAGTTCGCGCAGGCCAATGTAGGCCCAGCCGCCGAAAAAAGCGCAAATGGCATAGGGGCGGTGGTCTTTGAAGGCTTGCGGAATTTCATTGCACACAATGTCGCGAAGCACGCCACCGAACACGCCGGTAATGACACCCATGAACACGGCAACCAGGCTGGGCATGCCGGCCTGAATGGCCGCGAAAACGCCTGCGGCGGTGAACAGGCCCAGCCCCAAAGTATCGGGCCACAGAATGGCTTTTTCAGTGAACCTGAAATGCCGCTGCCGCATAAACAGCATGGCCACAATGCACAGCACAAACACGGCCCACAGCAGTTCAATGTATTTCACCCAGAAGAAGGGCCGCACATCGAGCAACAGGTCGCGCAGGGTACCGCCACCAAAGGCAGCAAGAAATGCCACCACGCACACACCCACGGCATCCAGCCGCTTGCGTGCCCCTTCCAGTATGCCGCTAAGGGCAAAGGCCAGCGTGGCCACAACTTCAATGCCCAGTTGAATGTTCTGGCTGAATTCGCCGGGGTTGAGCGCCGCCATCTTATTGATCCACCGCTTGCATTGCCGCGCGATCAACGATTACATAATGTTTGCGCACAGGTTCCAGCACTTCGAATACACCGGTGAATTCGGCGGGTATTACCCCCGCATCACCTGGGCCAAACTGCTCGGCCTGCCCTTCGGCATTCGTAATTTGAATGCGCCCTTCCAGCACATGAAAAAACTCGTCTTTGCCCGGCGCAAAAGCGATTCGCCAAGCGCCGGTTTCGCAGGCCCACACGCCTGCGCTTACGCCATGGTGTTCATAGTGGTTCCAGGTGCTGCGAAGGGGGTTGCCCTTTTCCAGCCGGCCCGGGCGTGGCCGGTCGTGTTCAAGCGGCGTGTTGCACTTGGCAAATACGGTCAGGTTGCGGGTCATGTATTGAACTTTGTTTTAAACCGGTGTCTATTGTAATCGCAGCCTGCTTGGCTGCTGGATTTTTTAACCGAGGGCCTGAATCATGAAAAAGTTTTGGGAAGCAATTCAGCAGTGGTCTGTGGCCTTGTTGGCCAGCGTGGTGCTTTACGAAGTCTTTGCCGCATAAAACCCTCGAATCGATTACTTCTTCAAGGTGTAGAATCTAGGCACGTTCAGCCCGAGGTTTTATCGTGTCTACCCCTTTCCGTGTGTTGTCCTTCATCCCGCCGATGACGCAGCTCAACACGCCCTATCCTTCAACCGCCTACATCACCGGCTTTCTGCGCAAGCAGGGCATTGATGCTGTGCAGGCAGACATTGCACTGGGCCTGGTGCTGAAGCTGTTTTCACCCGAGGGGCTGGACAGAATTGCAGCAGAAATTGAACAGTACGAGGAAGTCACCGAGCGTGTGGCCCTGTTCATGGACCAGTTCAGCCGTTACCGCGCCACCATTGCCCCCACCATTCGATTTTTGCAGGGGGGTGATTCAACCTTGGCGCACCGCATCAACAGCCGCGCTTTTTTGCCGGAAGGCCCGCGGTTTGAATCGCTGGATGTGTATGTGGACGAGGAAGGTGGCGACCCGCTGGCTTGGGCTTTTGGTGCCCTGGGCGCGCAAGACAAAGCCCGCCACCTGGCCACGCTGTACCTGAACGACCTGGCCGATGTCATTGCCGACGCAATTGACGAGCGCTTCGAGTTTGTGCGCTACGCGGAATCGCTGGCCGGCAGCCAGCCCAGCTTCGACCCGCTGGCCACTGCCTTGCAGCAACCCTTCACCTTGATTGATGAAATTTTGGTGGAATTGACCCTGGAAGAATTCAAGCGCCAGCAGCCGCAGTTGGTGTTGTTATCCGTGCCTTTCCCCGGCGCGGTGTATGCCGCGCTTCGCATGGCACAGGCTATGAAGGCCGAAAACCCGGCCATCAAAATTGGTTTGGGCGGTGGGTATGTGAACACTGAATTGCGCGAACTCGCCGAGCCCCGATTGTTCGACTTTGTTGATTTTGTCACGCTCGATTCTGGCGAGCGCCCCCTGCTGTGTTTGATTGAACACCTGCAAGGCAAGCGCGGCCCGCAGCGGCTGGTGCGTACTTTCACGCGCAATGCCGAGGGCAAAGTGCAGTACACCAGTTGGGCCGAACCCGATGTGCCGTTTGGCGACGTGGGCACCCCCACTTGGGACGGCCTGCCCCTGAACAGTTACCTAAGCCTGCTCGACATGCTGAACCCCATGCACCGGCTGTGGAGCGACGGGCGCTGGAACAAGCTGACTGTGGCCCATGGTTGTTATTGGAAAAAATGCAGTTTTTGCGATGTGTCGCTCGACTACATTTCCCGCTATGAAAACGCCACGGCCACCGAGCTGGTAAACCGAATTGAACAAATTGTGGCGGAAACCGGGCAAACCGGTTTTCATTTTGTGGATGAAGCCGCGCCCCCCAAAGCCTTGAAGGCCTTGGCGCAAGAATTGATTGCACGCAATGTGTCCATTTCCTGGTGGGGCAATATTCGGTTTGAAAAATCCTTCACACCCGAGCTGTGCCAGTTGCTGGCCGACAGCGGTTGCATTGCAGTCAGTGGTGGGCTTGAAGTGGCATCTGACCGCTTGTTGAACTTGATGAAGAAGGGTGTTTCGGTGGAGCAGGTTGCCCGCGTAACCAAAGGCTTTACCGATGCCGGTGTGTTGGTGCATGCCTACCTGATGTATGGCTTCCCCACCCAAACCGTGCAAGACACCGTGGATGCGCTGGAATATGTGCGCCAGCTGTTTGCAGAAGGCTGCATTCAATCGGGGTATTTTCACCGCTTTGCCTGCACGGTGCATTCGCCTGTGGGCAAAAACCCGGAAGAATACGGCATTCAGCTAAAGCCCCTGCCCCAGGGCACTTTTGCGAAAAACGACATTGGTTTTATCGACCCCACCGGGGTTGATCACGCCGCACTGGGCGAAGGCCTGAACCGCGCGCTTTACAACTACATGCACGGCATTGGACTGGACCAGAACGTGCGCAGCTGGTTTGATCAAAAAGTACCCCGCGCCACGGTGCAAAAAAACTTCATTGAGCAGGCCTTGTATGGCAAACCAGTGAAAACAGCTTAATATTGACAGTATGTAAACTTCAAAGGTGGCACCATGAGTTTAAAAACCCTGTTGATGCCCATGATCACCCAACACCGCTTTGCGCGCAGCACCTTGCTGGCCCAACGCGCCAAAGCCGAGAAGGCACGGTTGGCCTCGGGCCGCCCCCACCAGGTTTACTACTTTCACCAGGTTGACGACCCCTACAGCCATTTGCTGGCCCAGGCTTTGCCACGTTTTCTGGCGCGTTACCAGGTTGAACTGAAGCCCTATGTGGTCAGCCCGCCGCCCGATTCAGCCGCGCCTGAACGCGAAAAACTGGTGGCCTACAGCCGCGTGGATGCGGCTTTGCTGGCGCAGCGTCATGGTTTGAGTTTTGTGGATTGTGGCCAGCAGCCTGCCGCACCGCGTGTACTTCAAGCCACGCAAAGCTTGGTGGCCGCCATTGAAAGCGGTCAGTTTGTTGAGCAGGCCGCCTCGGTGGGCCAATGGTTGTGGGGCAGCGATGAACCCCAGCTTACGTCCGGGCAAATGGACGTACAAACCCACATTGCACAAGCCGACGCTTTGCGAGAAAAGCTTGGGCACTACCTGGGCGGCATGTTGTATTACGAGGGCGAATGGTATTGGGGTATTGACCGCCTGTACCACCTGGAGCAGCGTTTGCAGGCACTGGGTGCGCAAACCAATGGGGCCATTGCCCTGCTGTTTCCCGCAGACGACGGCCTTGAGCACGCCAAGCCGCTGAACAACCCGCCCGACATTGATTTTTTCTTCTCGTTTCGCAGCCCCTATTCCGCGATTGTGGCCCCTCGCATTTTCGAGTTGGGTCGGCGGACTGGCGCAAAAGTCAATTTGCGTTTTGTGTTGCCCATGGTGATGCGCGGCCTACCCGTTCCCAAAGTGAAACGCGAATACATTGTGTACGACACAGCGCGAGAGGCGCATGTGCGCGGCATTTCCTTTGGTCGCTTGAATGACCCCGTGGGCAAACCCACCGAGCGGGGTTTGGCCCTAATCCCGTTCGCCGAACAGCACAGCAAAGGGCAGGAATTTGTGCTTTCTTATATGCAAGGTGTTTGGGCTGAAGGCATTGATGCGGGCAGCGACAAAGGCCTGAGAAAAATTGTAGAACGCGCTGGCTTGCGCTGGGAAGGCGCACAGGTGGCTTTGCAGCACGAGGCCTGGCGCGAGCGGGCTACAGCCAATCGGGAGGAGTTGTTTGCCGCCGGGCTTTGGGGCGTGCCTTCATTCAAAGTGGGCAACACGGTGGTTTGGGGGCAAGACCGGTTGTGGGCCTTGACCTTGCCACTGTGTCAGGGTTTCTAATACAGTTATGAAATACTCAATCCAGGACACATCATGCCCGGTTGCAACCATTGCCCATCCGATCAAGCGGCCAAGTCCGCAGCAAACAACCCTGGCTTTCGCAAGGTGCTGTGGATCGCACTGATCGCGAACGCCGCGATGTTTTTTATTGAAGTGGGCGCCAGTTGGTCGGCTGGTTCGGTGTCGCTACTTGCCGATTCACTCGATTTTGGTGGCGATGCGGCCAACTATGCCTTGTCCCTGTTTGTGTTGGGCATGGCGCTTCAAACCCGGGCCAAGGCAGCCTTGCTCAAGGGTGTGTCCATGGGTTTGTATGGCGTGGGTGTGTTGGGTTTCGCGGGCTATGCAGCCCTGCATGGCGAGGTTCCCTCTTACGCAACCATGGGTGTGGTGGGTGTGATGGCCTTGAGTGTAAACGTGGGTGTGGCTGCCATTCAGTACCGCTACCGCAATGGCGACTCCAATATGCGTTCGGTTTGGTTGTGCAGCCGCAACGATGCAATCGGTAACCTGGCTGTGTTGGGCGCTGCATTGTTGGTGGGTGTTACTCAAACTGCCTGGCCCGATCTTGCGGTGGCTACGCTGATGGCCACACTCGGTTTAACGGCCTCGTTCAGCGTGATCAAACAGGCGCGGGCTGAGTTGCGGGGTGAAGCCACTGCGGGTGCTGCACATTCGCATGGTCATTCTCACTGATTCAATTCAAGGTCAGGCTCGAGCGTACTTCTTGCGATATTGAACCGGTGAAAGCCCGGTGGCTTGTTTGAATTGTCGCCTTAAATTCGATTCGTCGCTGTAGCCCAGTTCTTCGCTAATGGTGTTGACTGGAAGGCTTGACCAAATCAGTTGTTCGCTCACTTGGTGAAGTTTCAGCTGCCGGGCATAACTGGCCACGGGTATTTCAGTCAAAGCGCTCACCTTTCGGGCCAAAGTGCGTTCGCTCAAATTTAGTTTTCCCGCCAGTGTTTGCACGGTGATCTGTTCTGCAGGCATTTGCGCCACGATCGCTGCCAGTTTTCTGAGCAAAGGGTCAGCCTGCTCCATAAAGGCAAACGATCTGAAAGCAGGGTGCTGCTGCACTGGCCTGGGTAGCACCATCAGTTTGATGAACTCCTGAAACGCGGGTTTACTCAGCGACTTTTCGATCAATTGCTGCGCAAGAAGCAGGTAACCGTGAACACCTGCAGCCGTGGCGGTTTTTGGGGTTACCACGCAATCGCTGTCAATCAGCCAATTCACGTTGGGGTAGTTTTTTTGCATGGCATTGGCCAGCCACCAAGTGACTGTGGCGCGTTGGCGGCGAAGCCGGCCGCTTTCGGCCAGGAAGCACACACCTGTGCAGTAGCTCCACACTTTGGTGTGATCGGGCAGTTGTCGAATTTGCTCAATCAGCTTGGCGTGTTGGGCAAGCAGCTCCGGCAACTGGCTGGGCGATTCAGTCCACATGCCGGGCACCAGCAGCACATCCAGTGGCGTGTCTTGAAGCAGTGAGTTGGCAGTCAACACCATTTGATTGGCGCATTGCACAGGTTTCAGGCCGGTACCCACCAAGCAGGTTTCAAACAGCAGTTTGCCCGACAGTCGGTTGCTGGCTTGTAGCAGGTCATTGAATGCCATCAAGCCCGCAGGCATGCATTGGTCGTACAGCAAAAGTCCAATTTTCATAAGTTTTCCGGGTGTGGCAGAAAATGACTGAAAGTTGTCATTCTATGCCATAACTGGAGAATGTGTTTTCTTGCCATGATTCAGCATCCCATACCGGAGAAGAGTCATGAAAATTCAGCAACTGCGCAATGCCACCATTATTCTGGAATTCGGAGAATACCGGGTGTTGGTTGATCCCATGTTGTCTCCGAAGAACGCACTGCCGCCGCTCAAACTTTCTGGCGGCATGTTGCGAAACCCCACGGTGGATTTGCCACCCCAAGCCGATTTGGCCCTTCTGGGAGTGACCCATTGCTTGATTACCCATTGCCAGAAAGGCCACTTTGATCACCTGGACCGTTTTGGCAAAGCCTGGCTTAGAGAGCGTCAAATACCTGTGATTTGTACCGCACACGATGCGCCACATTTGGTTGGCAAGGGTTTGAATGTACAGTCCTTGCCGCCCGATGCAGGCAGCAAGAAGGCCCCTTTTCTGGGCGGTTTGATCAGCACTGTGCCGTGTGTGCATGGGCGGGGTTTTGTGGGTTCATTGATGGAACACGGGGTGGGTTACTTCATTCAGCTTCCGGGTGAGCCCTCGCTTTACCTGAGTGGGGACACCATTTTCACACCCCGCATTCAAGAGTTCTTGTGGACCCGAAAGCCGGAAGTTAGTGTGGTGCCTGCCGGAGGGGCGCAATTTGATGTGGGCGGTGAAATTATTATGGGTGTCAGTGATGTGCTTGAGTTCACGCGGGCTGCCAGCGGCACGGTAATTGCCAACCACCTGGAGGCGATCAGCCACTGCCCGGTGACTCGGGATCAATTGCTGATTGCTGCACAGCATGCAGGGCTCAGTAAGCGACTGGTAGTTCCGCAAGATGGGGAGATTGTGGATTTGAACTGAAGCCATGGAATTGAACCTTCAAGGGCCTGTGCTACTCTTATACGTATGCAAAGATTTTTTCTCGCCCTTCTCATGTTGGTATTACCGCTTCAAGCAGCGCTTGCGGCGGTAGAAACCTATCATGGACACGGGGCAGAGCATGAATCTGCGATTGAGGCAGTGCTTCATACCCACGATGGGCATGATCACCACGCCGCACATCACGAACCAGACAACAACAAGCAGCAAGACCAAAACTGCGATGGTGATCACCACCATTGCCATGCATACAGTGTGAGCGTATTGCCTAGTTTGTTGACTTTTGCCACACTTCCCAATGCCTTGGACCAAGCACCTGAAGAGTTCAACGGCTTTCAATCTTTCTCGTCAAACCGCATAGAACGCCCGAAGTGGGTCTGAACAAAACTTGAATTAACTACCCCTGATGACCTGTTTGTGCAGGCTGAAAAGGGCAGTTCAGCTGTTTTGTTTGGAGAAATACCCCATGAATTCACCACATCGTGTGGTGTCCACTTGCCTGGCTTTATTGTTTTTAAGCGCTTCTCCTGCTGCGTTTACTCAGCAAGCCATGCCTGCGGAAACCACTGTGACGGTTCAAGATGTCTTTGAATCGGCCTTGAGCATTGATCCAGAAGTGCAGTCGGCACTGAAGCGCATTGAAGCATTCAAAGCGAGAAGGAGTGCAGCCAGCGCCTTGACTGCCCAACCACTTTCACTGGAAGGGTCGTATCGATCGGACCGGAACTACAACAACCAGGGCTTGCGAGAAATCGAGCTCGGTGTGTCCGCACCCATCTGGAACTGGAATGAGCGGGCGCGTACCCAATCATTGCGAGACACCGAAATTGAGTTGGTGCAGTTGCAACTTGAACAGAAAAAACTCGAACTCGCTGGTCTTGTTCGTCAAACGCTGTGGAATACCCTGGCGGCGAACCTTGATGCAGAAATCGCACAGGCACGACTTGAATCAGCGCAAGAGTTGATGGTTGATGTTGAAAAGCGGGTGAAGGCCGGCGACTTGGCCCAAACCGATTTTTATCAGGCCTCTGCACTGTATGAACAGACCCGAGCAGAATTTGCCCGAACTCAAAGCGCTTTAAGTGATGTGAGTGCAGATTATGCGGCCACCATCGGTTTGCCTGTTTCAGTGCTTTCACAGATTCAAACCGAGAGCACCGACATTCCCAATGGGCTGAAACCGCTGGATCACCCCGCGATCAAACTGGCGCAGCTTCAGGTGTTGGCCCAGCAACAACAAATCGATTTGGTGCAAACCCAAGCGCGGGCGAATCCTGAGGTGGGTTTGGCCATCATCAGCGACCGTGGTGCATTCACCTCGGCCAGCGAGAAATCTTTGGTGGTGTCCACGCGAATTCCTTTGGGCAACTCGTCGGAATATCAAAGCCGGGTATTGCAGGCAGAAAGTGAAAGCATTGCTGCCGAAGCGGCACTGACAAAAACCCAGCGGCAAATCGTTGCTCTTGGTCGTGCGGCTGAAAGTAAGTTGGACTTGTTTGCGCAAATTAAAGCGTCGGCTCAAGCGCAAGCCAGGCTGGCCACAAAAACCTTCGAGTTGTACAAAAATTCCTTCGATCTGGGTGAAACCGATTTGCCCACGTTGTTGATTGCCGAGCAAAAGGCCTTTGAGGCCGAGAAACTGGCTCGGAAATCTGCCATTGAATATGCCGCAAAAGTTTCAGCCTACAAACAGGCCTTGGGACTTCTACCATGAATAACATTGAGATCAACGTCATGAAACAGAGCAAATTTTTAACCAATGTATTGTCAGCCGCAGTGCTTGCCGGCTCGCTCCTCTTCACGACAGCTTACGCAGGCCCGGGTCATGACCATGGTGATGAAGCACCGGTTGCAGTTGGTGAAGCGTCGCCCCGCGTGGTCATGGAATCGGAACTGTTCGAGGCGGTCGGCATTTTGAAAGGCCGCATGCTTGAAATTTACATTGACCATGCAGCCACCAATGCCCCCGTGCAAAACGCCAAGGTGGAACTGGAACTGAACGGCCAACAAGTGCCCGTTGAATTGCACAGTGAAGGCGAATTTGATGCGCAGTTGCCCGAGGGGGTCGAAGAAGGTGCAGTGGCTGTGGCCATGACCGTGTCTGCAGGCGAGAACATTGATCTTCTCGCGGGTGAACTGTTACTCGACCAACATGGCGAGCACAGCCACGAGGAGCATGATCACTCCCATCAGTTCGATACTTTGCTGTATGGCGCAGGTGCTTTGCTGGTCCTGGCCGTGATTGGTTTTGCCGTGGTGCGTTTGAAGTCCAAAGGAGAGAAATAACATGTTGAGCAAACAGTTGGTACTCTCGGTATTGGCGCTTGGCTTGTTGAGCCCGTTGCCATTGGTCGCAGGCCCAGGCCATGACCATGGTGATGAAGCACCCATTGCAAGCCCGGGCGATGCGCCCAAGCGGCAAGCCACAGGTGAAGTATTTCTTCCGAAACCCGCACAGCGCCAGCTTGGCCTGCGCACCCAGGTGGTGCAAGTAAAACCTGTGGCAAAAGTAATTGAGTTGAACGGGCAGGTTGCAATGGATCCGCAATCGGGCGGTGTGGTGCAAACCATACTGGGCGGGCATTTTGTACCCGCCAGTTCCGGTGTTCCACGCCTTGGCGAGCCAGTCAAAAAAAACCAGCTTCTGGGTTATGTGCACATGCATCAGTCGCCGCTTGAACGCAGCAGCCAGCAAGCGCAAATTGCACAGCTGAAATCAGAATTGACCTTGGCCGAGCAACGTTTGGTGCGGCTCAATCAGTTGGCTGAAACTGTCCCCAAGAAAGAAATTCAGGCCGCTGAAGCACAGGTCAACAGTTTGACCGGGCAGGTGTCTGCCCTGTCGAGTGGTATCAGTTCACGCGAAGAACTGCGTGCGCCCACCACAGGTATTCTGGCCGCTACGGCAGCGGTTTCTGGCAA
Organism: Limnobacter sp. MED105; assembly: GCF_000170915.1. Lineage (GTDB taxonomy): Bacteria > Pseudomonadota > Gammaproteobacteria > Burkholderiales > Burkholderiaceae_B > Limnobacter. The sequence goes on along the minus strand of NZ_ABCT01000001.1, from coordinate 6,729 downwards.
GGTTTTTTCTGAAGGCGATGTGCTGTTTGAAGTGGTGAATCCAAACGTGGTGCGTGTTCAGGCCAATTGGTTTGAGCCCGGCGCAGTGCCCGCGTTTTCCTCCGCCACAATTCAGGCAGGCAATCAAACTTTGAAGCTGAATTATGTGGGCGCAGCCAGCAGCGTCAAAAATCAGTCGCTGTCCCTTGTGTTTGAGGCGCGCGATGTTGAAAACATTCGCTTTGCCACCGGCCAGCTATTGAAAGTGTACGGCGAGTTGGCTGACCAGGTGAATGGCATTGCCATACCGAGCGCAGCCGTGGTTAAAAACGCGGCCAATCAAACCATTGTATGGGTCAAGAAAGAACCGGAACTGTTCGAGCCCAAGGTGGTGTTGGCCGAGCCGCTGAACGGCGTTGAGGTGTTGGTGCGAAGCGGCCTGACCGGCGATGAACGTGTGGTGGTTCAGGGTTCAACCTTGATCAACCAGGTTCGATAAGGGAGCGCCGACATGTTTCAAATGTTGCTGGACAGCAGTCTGAAAAACCGGCTGCTGGTGTTGCTGGGTGCATTTATCCTGACCCTGTACGGTGCATTCACCTTAAGCCAAACCCCGGTGGATGTTTTTCCGGATTTGAACAAGCCCACGGTCACGGTCATCACCGAGGCGGGTGGCATGGCCTCGGAAGAAGTGGAGCAACTGATTACCTTTCCGCTGGAAACTGCATTGAATGGTTTGCCGGGTGTAGAGGTAATACGGTCAGTGTCCAGTGCGGGCCTGTCTTTCATCTATGTCACTTTCAATTGGGACACTGAGATTTATCGGGCACGTCAAATGGTGTCGGAACGGCTCTCGAGCATGGAGGAGTCGATTCCCGCTGGTGTGGCACCGACCATGGGGCCAGTCAGCTCAATCATGGGCGAAATCATGCAAATCGCCATTCCGATTGATCTGGGTAAAACCACACCGATGGAAGTGCGCGAATATGCAGATTGGGTGCTTCGCCCTCGCTTGTTGTCCATTCAGGGTGTGGCGCAAGTCATTCCGATTGGTGGTGAAGTGCGCCAGTTTCAGGTACAGCCCAACTTGCAGCGCATGGTCGATCTGGGTATTACCATCGAAAACCTTCAGCAGGCTTTGAGTGGTTTTGCATCCAACACTTCAGGTGGATTTTTGTCCCTCAATGGTCGCGAGTATTTGATTCGTCATTTGGGGCGAACCACTTCACTGGACGATTTACGCAACATTGTCGTGGGCTCGAGTAAGCAAACCCCGGTGCTGCTGCGGCAGGTGGCTGAAGTGAATTTTGCTGCAGCGGTTAAGCGGGGCGATGCTGGTTATGAAGGCAAACCCGCTGTCATTCTTGGAATTCAGAAGCAGCCCAGTGCGGACACTATTGCACTGACCCAGCGCATTGAAAGTGCCATGGAAGCAATGACAGGCAGCTTGCCCCAGGGCATAGAAAAACCACGTGTTACCTTTCGTCAGGCCAGTTTTATTGAGTCGTCCATTTCGACCTTGCAAGGCAAATTGATTGGTGCGTCGGTGTTTGTAGCCGCAGTTCTATTCTTCTTTCTGGGCACGGTTCGACCTACGGTAATCGCACTGGTGGCCATTCCGGTTTCCATTTTTATCACGGCACTGGTGTTCGAATATTTTGGACTTTCCATCAACACCATGACGCTTGGCGGTTTGGCCATTGCCATTGGTGGTTTGGTCGACGACGCTGTGGTGGATGTCGAAAACATTCTTCGCCGTTTGAAGGAGCAAAGGGCCAAACACCCTGGTGTTGCTTTCGACCTGGTGGGCCTTGTACGCAAAGCATCTCTGGAAGTACGAACCGGCATTGTGTACGCCACGGTCATTATTGTGCTGGTGTTCATTCCATTGTTTGCATTGCCCGGCATCGAAGGCAAGTTGTTTGTGCCTTTGGGCATTGCGTTTATTGTGTCCACGCTGGCGTCTTTGGTGGTGTCTGTTACGGTCACGCCCGTGCTGTCGTATTACCTGTTGCCAGGCATCAAGAATCTGGACCACGGCGACACCCGAATTCTGAAGTGGCTAAAGGCGCGCTACCAGGTCAGCCTTGCCACGGTGCTGAACAAACCCAAAACCGCGATGTTTGCAGGGCTGATTGCGGTGTTGCTTGCAGGCGCATCTGTACCCTTTTTCGCAAAAACTTTTCTTCCACCCTTCAACGAGGGCACCTTGCTGATCGGCATGCGCCTGAACCCTGGCGTAACCCTGGAAGAAACCTCGAAGTTGGCCACGCAGGCCGAGTTACTTCTGCAGGATATTCCGGAGATTACTCATGTGGGCCGACGAAGCGGACGTGCTGAACTGGATGAGCATGCAGAGGGTGTGCATGTGTCAGAACTTGACCTTGGTTTGATTCCCGCCAGCGAGATGACTCGCCCCATGGGCGAGTTGCAGGCGGACATCCGCGAACGACTCAAGAACTTGCCAGCCGCGATTGCGGTGGGGCAGCCCATTTCACATCGCATTGATCACATGTTGTCTGGGGTGCGTTCGCAAATCGCAATCAAGGTGTTTGGCGAAGACCTGGATACTTTGCGTGGTACTGCTGAAACCCTGCGTGCACAACTATCGAAAATTGATGGATTGGTCGACCTTGAGGTAGAAAAACAGGTGCTTGCACCAGAAATCAAAGTACGTGTGAATTATGACGTGGCCTCGCAATATGGCGTGTCCACTTCTGAAATTTTGCACACTCTGCAGGCCTTGGTGGAGGGTGAAAAAATTACCCAGGTGGTCGAGGGCAACCGGCGCTTTGCCCTGGTGCTGAAGCTGGCAGAGAAAGACCGCAGTCTTGAGCAATTGAAAACCTTGCTGATTGCCACCCCGCAAGGCGCTGTACCTTTGTCCGTGTTGGCAGAGATTGAAGACAGCGACGGTCCCAACCAGATCAGCCGGGACGACGGGAAACGTCGGATCGTGATTTCCGCCAATGCACAAGGCAGGGCTCTTTCTGAGGTGGTTGAGGATATTCGGGCTACAGTCACTGCCTTTAATTTGCCAGACGGCTATTTCATTACCTTGGGCGGCCAGTTCGAGGCACAAGAAGAAGCCACACGCTTGGTGGGTTTTCTATCGATCATTTCACTGGTGCTGATGTTTGCGGTGCTTTACAGCCGTTATCAATCGGTTCGCCTGTCGGCCATCATCATGGGCAATATTCCTTTGGCCATGGTGGGCGCGGTTCTTGGTTTGTGGTTATCCGGACAGCCTTTGTCGGTGGCGGCGTTGATCGGTTTCATTACGCTTGCAGGTATTTCAGTTCGCAATGGCATTTTGAAGGTGAGCCACTACATCAACCTGATGCGGTTTGAACACGAACAGTTCACCCAGTCCATGATTCTTCGCGGCTCGCTTGAACGGCTCAGCCCTGTGTTGATGACCGCACTGGTCACTGCCTTTGCCCTGGCGCCTTTGCTGTTTGAGGCAGAGCGCCCGGGCACCGAAATTTTGCACCCGGTGGCGGTGGTTATTTTTAGTGGCTTGATCAGTTCCACTTTGCTAGACACCTTTTTAACCCCAGCATTGTTTTGGGTTTTTGGGCGTAAAGACGCCGAGAAATTGATGGAACAGGCCGATGCACAAGCTTTCTAGTATTTGAAATTGACTGAAGGAGAACAATGATGAAATCAGCCAAATTGTTGGTGTCGACGGTGATGTTCAGCCTTGCTTTGGGCGCAGGTGTTGCACACGCAAAAGAAGGCGTTCCGCATGACCTTGACCCCAGGCACGGTGGAGTGGTTGTGGAAAGCAGCCACATGGAGTTTGAGTTGGTGTTGAATCCGCAGGCCACTGAACTGTATGTGCGTGATCACGGCAAGCCGGTTGATTTGACTCAGGCCAAAGGCAAATTGGTATTTTTAGTGGCGGGCCAAAAAATGGAAAGAACACTGGCGGGCCAGGGGGCGCTTTTGTCGGGTGAGGGTGTGGATTTGAAGGGATCTGGCTACACCGCAGTAGCTACAGTGGAATTCGCCAACAAGAAAAAAGCCACAGTCCGATTTAAAACAAACTGAGTTTGGATCATGCTTCAGCCCAGAGTCTAAAACTCAGCGGTTTTTGAAACATCCACCCGCGCCTTCAAGCGGGTGACCAGCAAGAACAGACCACCCAGTTTGCGGTGTATGAACAGGCAGTCAATGGGCGGGGCATGCCAGAATTTTCGGTCTTCGCCCAGCTCAAAGCCTTTGTCGCGAATTCGCGCAGCCAGGTCGGTGTTGCCAAAATCGAAACAACCCTCGGTGCAATAGGGCTCGCAGGCCAGTTCCATGAGGTCCAGTACCAGGTCGCGGTGGTAAGGTTTTGTGGTGGAATCGAAGTAACCAATGCGCATGCCCGCTTTTTGCATTAACTCGCGGCTTCCCGCTTGCGCCGCCTTCATGACATCGATGTATCCGTTCACCAATTCTTCATCAAAACTACGGGTGGCGCCAAAATCAAGCAACACCACTCGGCCTGTTTTGGGGTTGTAGCGGTAGTTCGCAAAGTTGGGGTCGGTTTGCATCAGGCGCATGCCCAGCAATTCCTTGAACAACAACTGGAACATGGTGGTGGCAATTTTGTCCCGAACTGGTTGGGTGGCGTGGACCATTTGTTCAATCGGCACGCCTTCCACATAGCGCATGGCCAAAATACCGTGTGTGGTCAGGTCGGTATTTACCGTGGGAATTTCGAACCGTTCGTCTTCGCCCAATGCTTCGGTGTACTTCGCGATGTACTCAGCTTCTCGCAGGTAGTCCGCCTCCTCATGCAGTTGCTTTTTGGCTTCTGCCAGCAATGCAGCCAAATCAAAAGTTTTGGGCACCAAGCCTGTGAAGCGCAAAATAGTGGCCACATTGTCAATGTCGCTGTCGATGCTGTCGCGAACACCGGGGTATTGAATTTTGATGGCGAGTTTTTCACCATCGAGTGAAATGGCCTCATGCACTTGCCCAATTGATGCGGCGGCAATTGGGGTCAGGTTGAATTCACGCACGCGTTCATCCCAATTCTCGCCCCACTCTTTCTCAAGCACAGCCAGCAGTTGTTTACGCGGCATGTGTTTGGCGTCTTGGCGCAGCTTGGCCATAATTTCGGCCAGTTGCGGTGGCAACATGTCGCCTGCGTCCATCGACACCAATTGACCCAGTTTCATCGCAGCACCGCGCAGCTGGGCCAGTTGATCGGCCACACGCAGGGCGTTTTTTGGGGTTAGCAACAAGCTGCTTAGTTTGGGTCGTTTGCCCTGTGCCAATTGTTTGGTGCCATTCTTCACGACCGAACCTGCCACTGTGGTGGCCAGCGCGCCGAAACGGCTTAGTCGCGCAAAGCGCCCCGAAGGCACTGCAGATTCGTTGTTGTTCTTGGGAGGTTTCTGGCTGGACGACATGGGAGGCACTGCTTTGAAGCAAAGATGAACTTCATCTTAAAACAAAAGGCGCCTGTGCGGGGAATCACAGGCGCCCTTTGAAAACCGGAAAACTACCCGGTTTTTAACAATTAGCTGGCATCACCTTCGGTGAGGTCTACACCGTTGATCTTGCTCAGCACTTCAGCGCGTGTTGCTGTAGAAGTTGCGGCTTGCGCTGTTTCGCTTGGGTCGCCTGCAACTGGGCTGAATTCGCCGGTTTGCACTGCTTTCTGGTATTCATTCAACACGGCCTGGCGAGAAGCCTGGTTACGCTGGCTTTCAACTGCAACCACGTGGCTGGTACCGTCGCCTTGCTGTGTTGAGGGGTTGGCCATGACCACGGCTGGTACAGATGCTGAAATGGCCAATACGGAAGTAGCGATCAATTGACGTGCGTTCATGGTAAATCTCCTTGTGAGGTACTTCATCAAATTTTGCCGTTGCAGTATTGCGTTGGCATGAGTCGTACTTTACGCAGGGTCGAATTACCAAGCGCCCACAGGCACATTACAAATTTGTAATTTAAAAATATGGGCCCTGCTTCTATACTGCGGGTTGTGTTGACTCGGCTACAGCGGTGCAGTTTCGATGAAAATTCTGGTGATTGAAGACGAAAAAAAACTGGCCAGCTACCTTCAGAAAGGGCTGAGCTCGGAAGGCTTTGTGGTGGATGTTGCCCACAATGGCATTGATGGTTTGCACCTGGCCACCGAGGGCCATTACGAACTCATTATTCTGGATGGCATGCTGCCCGATCTGGATGGCTTGGGCGTGCTGGCTGCCTTGCGCCAAACCATGAACATCCCTGTACTGATGCTGACGGCACGCTCCATGGTTGAAGACCGCGTCAAGGGCTTGCAGGCGGGTGCCGACGATTACCTCACCAAGCCTTTTGCATTCTCCGAGTTGGTGGCCCGTGTGCATGCACTGGCGCGCCGTGCGCAAGGTCAACCGAGCGCCACCGCTGACAGCAGCCACTTAAGCCTGGCAGACCTTGAACTGGATGCTGTAAAACGTCAGGCCAAGCGTGCCGGGCAAGACCTGCGCCTGACCGCGAAAGAGTTCAGCCTGTTGTGGTTGCTGCTGCGCCGCAAAGGCGAGGTGCTTTCCCGCACTGAATTGGCTGAATTGGTGTGGGACATGCACTTTGACAGCGAAACCAATGTGGTGGATGTGGCGGTACGCCGCTTGCGCAGCAAGATGGACGAACCTTTTGACCAGCCTTTGTTGCACACGGTGCGTGGCATGGGCTATGTGCTGGAGCAACGCGCCGTTGAGCAGACCAATGAGCAGACCGCAGGGGACTATTCATCGTGAGACGTTC
>NZ_ABCT01000002.1 GCF_000170915.1 Limnobacter sp. MED105 | reverse complement strand
GCGCCACCAGGACACGCTAAGCCGAGCGGCTTCCAGTGTGGAACAGGTGCTGTCCCGCAACAGCGAACTTCTGCCCACTGAAATGTGGGGTCGGGTGGATGAACTGCTGCTCAGCCTTGGCAACGTACGTGCCAAAGTGCACGGCGAAAACGGGCAGGTGCTGTATGGTCCGCAGGTGTTGCTGAGTCAGGTAAAACACAAGGTTACTTACATGCACCCCTTGAGTGGGCTGGGTGGTAGCATGCCCATGAACGACCTTGAGCTGGCCATGGATGTGTCGGAAGACAAACGGTTTTTGAAGTTCATTGCCCTGTTGTTTACGGCGGTGACGGTGGTTTGGGGTTTCTTCATCATGTTGCTGAGCGGCACCCTGGCGCGGTTTGAATTGAAACCCCTGAACAAGTTTGGTCGGAAAATTGCAGACTTTGACCCCTCCGATGTGAACGCAAGAATCAAGAGTGACCATGAACCCGAAGAGCTTTACCCTGTGGTTGAACAGTTCAACAAGCTGATGGGCAAGGTGGGCCAGTACCAAGAGCAATTGCGGTCATTTAACTCCAATGTTGCGCATGAGCTGAATACACCGTTGTCCAGCCTCACAGTAAGCCACGAGTTGTTGCTGCGTGAAAAAAACCCGGATCCCGAACATTTGAAAGAGGCCCTGCACAGCCACCTTGAAGAACTGCAGCGCATGAACCGCATTATTCAAAGCATGCTGTTTTTGTCGCATGCCAGCCAGGGGCAGTACAACGATTTTCGCTGGGTTGAAAAGTTGAGTGAACCGGTGATGACCGTGATGGACTACATGGAGGCGATGCTGGAGGAAAAGCATTTGCATTTTGAAATGCATGGCGATGCCTCCGCACGCATTGATTCCGAATTGATCAAGCGGGCTTTGTCCAACCTTGTGTCGAATGCCATTCGCTATGCTGAAGAAAGCAGCACCATTCACATTCACATTGAACCAGCAGACGCGAGTGGTCGGGTTGGCGTGACGGTGAGCAACAAGGGCGTGTGTATTCCCGAGCGCAGCGTGCCGCATTTGTTTGAGCCTTTTTACCGGGTTGATCAATCGCGAAATGAAAGCGGCCACAACCATGGCTTGGGCTTGGCGATCGTGGCGGCCATCGCACGCTTGCACGGGGGTGAACCCTTTGCCCAGTGCGATGGGGATTGGGTGCGTATTGGGTTTTCACTAAAGCAGGGAGCCAAACCCGTGCTTGCCGAGGCATGAATGGTCTGTGCTAAACTTAAGTTACTGCAGTTTGCTTCTCTCACCCAATGATGCGTCGAATTGGTGTTCATGTTTTATTGCTGTGTGCGCTCATGTTTCAAAGCATGGCCCACGCAATGCCATGCTGCGCCGAGATGCAAAGCACGCAGCCCCACGCTCAGCACACCATTGAAGCGATGCAACTGGATGAGGGTTGCTTCGCGGGTTCTCCCTTGTGTTGCGCCGTGCCATCCTTGCCGTTTTCTGCAGCTGTTGTTGCTTCTCAAAACCCCTCACCGGTGTATGTAGCGGTCGAGCAGGTACTTCGAATTTCCTTTCAGCAAACTTCTCCTGAGCGCCCACCCCGGGCTTGATCACGCCTGAATTGTATTGAGGGTTGGGATGGCTTGTTGCCACCCCAACTGCGTGATTGTTTCTCATGGCTTGAACGCCATGCAGGAGAACCCCATGCCGGGTAAACATTTTTTAATGAAAATTGCACTGGCCGTGCTTGCGTTGTTTGTGTTGTTGAATTTTGGCGGCGTACTTGCCGCACAGCAATACACATTGGAGCAAGCCTTGGCCGCGCCAGAAACTTCCGTTTCTGCTGCGCCACTTAGCCTGAACCGGGCCATTGAACTCGCTGAACAGCGTTCCGAGGCGTTGCAAGCCCAAAAGGCCGCAGCACAGGCTGCCCAAAGCGAAGCAGTGGCCGCAGGCGAGTTGCCCGATCCCATGTTGATGCTGGAGGTGAGCAACATTCCAGCCAACGGACCCGATCAATTCAGCCTTGCTGCTGATTTCATGACCATGCGGGGGGTGGGCATTTCGCAAACCTTCACGCGACAAGACAAACGCAAAGCACAGGCCAATGTGTTTTCCAAAAATGCGGAAGTGGCGCAAGCCAGCGAGTTGCTGGCTTTAAGTCGATTGCGAACCGGCACGGCGCAGGCTTATCTGGACAGTGTGTATTTGCAGCAAATGCTTGAACTGCTGCAAAGCCAGCGCACCGAGTTGCAATTGCAAATTGACGCAGCAGACGCCTTGTTTCGGGCTGGCAAGGCCGCGCAAACCGAGGTGTTTGCAGCGCGCACGGAACTGGGTTTACTCGATTTGCGAATACAGGACACGCAGGCCATGCTGGCCAATGCCCGCGCGGATTTGCAGCGTTGGGTGGGTGGCGGTGCCAGTGGTGAATTGCTCGACAACACCAACCTGGCCCAGTCGCGCTTGGGTACAGCTGATTTGAGCGAAAGCCTGAACAGGCACCCGGAAATCATTGCGCTTCAAAAGGCAGAAGATGCAGCCTTGGCCAATGCCGAGGTGAAGCTGCAGGAAAAGTCGGCCGACTGGACCTTGTCGGTGATGTACGCAGGCCGAGGCCCCGAGTTTTCTGAAATGCTGACGCTGGGCGCTTCTCGCCCCTTGTTTGTAGATCAGTCTTCCAGGCAAGACCAGGCTGTTGCCGCAGCCAATTCCATGGCTGCCAAAGCCCGTTCAGAGCGAATTGAGTTGTACCGCGAGTATTTGGCGCAAACACAGCGCTGGCAACAAACCTGGAAAAGCAATGTGAAGCGTGTGGGGGATTTCGACCAAAGCCTGATTCCGCTGACCCAACAACGCACGCAAGCTGCGCTGGACGCCTACCGTGGCAACACCGGCACCCTGAGTGAGGTGTTGGCAGCCCGCCGCATGGAACTGGACATGCGCATGGAAAAACTGCGCATTCAAATGGACACGGCCCGCCTTTGGGCACAACTGGAATACCTGATTCCACAAGAGGACCAACAATGAAAAAGACGCATATTGCAGTTGGCGTGCTCGCATTGGCCGCGCTGGCAGGTGGGGGCTATGGCCTTTGGGCACTGGGCATGAGCCAGGGCATGGACATGATGTCGGCACCCATCGGTGCAGCCACTGAGGGTGCTGCTGACGGAGAAACCAGTGCAGCAGGTGGCCAAGACCCTTCAACCTGGAATATTCCTCAAGGAGAAGCGGCCACACGCAGGCACATGGAAAGTGGGATCAAGGCGGGCGATGTCGACCCGGAAACCGGCTTGACTGTGCAGTATTACCACGACCCCATGGTGCCAGGCCGCAAGTTTGATTCACCGGGCAAAAGCCCCTTCATGGACATGATGCTGGTGCCCGCCTACTCGGGCGCTGATTCTGCCGACACCAGCAGTGTGAAGGTGAGCCCCCGAATTCAGCAGAACCTGGGCATACGCACAGCCAAAGTTGCCATGGGCATGTTGGCGCCCGAAGTGACTGCAAGTGGTGCCGTGCAGTGGAATGAACGTGACCGGGTGGTGGTGCAGTCGCGCGCCATGGGGTATGTGGAAAAGTTGAATGTCACCGCCACGCTTGACCCTGTGAAACAGGGCCAAACCTTGTTAACGGTGTATGTGCCCGACTGGATTGCAGCGCAAGAAGAGTTTTTGTCGCTGCGAAAAATGCGAGGTGAAAACCTGCAACCTTTGGTGGACGCCGCACGCCAGCGCATGTTGCAAGTGGGCATGAGCAGCGCGCAAATTCGACAAGTGGAACAAAGTGGACAAGTGCAGCCCCGCGTGGCCATTGCCGCGCCCCGAAGCGGCGTAGTCACCGACCTGATGGTGCGCGAAGGCATGACTGTGCAGCCTGGCAGTACCCTGATGGAAATCAATGGGCTTTCCACCGTGTGGGTGCAGGCCGAAGTGCCCGAAAGCCAGGCAGCCTATGTTCAGCCCGGTGTTTCTGTGCGTGCCACAGCGCAGGCCATGCCGGGACAGGTGTTTGAGGGACAGGTGCAAACGGTGTTGCCACAGGTCAACGCCAATTCGCGCACTGTACTGGCGCGTTTGGTGTTGAACAACCCGGGCAACAAATTGCTGCCAGGCATGTTTGTGCAAACCCGCTTCATGGACACCCGCCGACCCGAAACAATGATTATTCCGTCTGAGGCCGTGATACAGACTGGTCGCCGTGCAGTGGTGATGCTGGCTGGTGAGGATGGTCGCTTCTCGCCAGTTGAAATCAAGACCGGCATTGAGTTTGACGGGCAAACCGAAGTGCTTGCAGGTTTGCAGGCGGGGCAAGAAGTGGTGCTTTCAGGTCAGTTCCTGATTGATTCCGAAGCCAGTTTACGCGGGCTGGAAGCACGATTGAATGAGCCTGAGGGTTCTGCCGCTGCGCAAGCTGAACAGGCCGCGAAGAAGCCCACCAAGTACATCACATCAGCAGTGGTTGAAGCCATACATGAGGACTCAGTTACCGTAACGCATGCGCCCATTCCAGGCTTGGGGTGGCCTGAGATGACCATGGACTTCATGCTGCCTGCGCCCGATCAACTGCAGCGTGAGCAACTGAAAGTGGGCGAAAAGATTGAAATGGAATTTCAATTGCAAAACGAAGACATTCCCTTGATGTTGGGCGTAAGTCCCGCAGGAGCACGACCATGATAGCTGCGCTGATTCGCTGGTCGATTGCCAACAGGCTGTTGGTGCTGATTGCCACCGTGATGGTGAGCGCCTGGGGCGTGGTGTCGGTGTACAAAACGCCCCTGGATGCCCTGCCCGATTTATCGGATGTACAAGTAATTGTGCGCACCAGTTACCCGGGGCAGGCGCCACAGATTGTCGAGAATCAGGTGACCTACCCGCTAACTACCACCATGCTCTCTGTGCCTGGGGCGAAGGACGTGCGTGGCTTCTCGTTTTTCGGTGACAGTTTTGTCTACATTATTTTTGAAGATGGCGTGGACTTGTATTGGGCTCGTTCCCGAGTGCTGGAGTATTTGAACCAGGCACAAAGCCAATTGCCTGCGTCGGCAAAAAGTGTGTTGGGGCCCGATGCTACGGGCGTGGGCTGGATTTACCAATACGCGCTACGGGATACCACAGGCAATCTGGATGTGTCACAACTGCGGGCACTGCAAGACTGGTTTCTACGCTATGAATTGAAAACCGTGGAAGACGTGGCTGAAGTGGCTTCTGTGGGTGGTTTTGTGAAGCAGTACCAGGTCGAGATTGATCCGCAGAAATTGGCAGGGTATGGCATCACTTTGAACCAGGTCATTGAGGCGATCAACAACGCCAATCAAGAGGCAGGTGGGTCGGTCATCGAGTTGGGTGAGGCCGAATACATGGTGCGCGCCACGGGCTATCTTGAAACCCTTGAAGACTTTCGTGCAGTGCCTTTGAAAACCAGCGCAACCGGGATTCCCGTGCAACTGGATGAAGTGGCCCGCATTCAAACCGGGCCTGAAATACGCCGGGGCATTGGCGAACTGAATGGCAATGGTGAATCGGTGGGCGGCATCGTGGTGATGCGTTCGGGGAAAAACGCATTGCAAACAATTGACGCGGTGAAGGCGAAGCTGGAAAGCCTGAAACTGGGGCTACCTCAGGGCGTGGAAATTGTTGAGGTGTATGACCGTTCAACGCTGATCAACAATGCCATCGACAACCTCAGCTTTAAATTGCTGGAAGAATTCATTGTGGTGGCGCTGGTGTGTTTTGTGTTTCTGCTGCACTTCCGCTCGGCTTTCGTGGCGATTGTTTCCTTGCCATTGGGTGTGTTGATCTCGTTCATCGTGATGCAGCAGCAAGGGGTGAACGCGAATGTGATGTCCTTGGGTGGCATCGCGATTGCGATTGGTGCCATGGTGGATGCGGCACTGGTCATGATTGAAAACGCACACAAACATCTGGAGCAATGGGCTCACGACAATCCTGGCCAAAAACTTGAGGGGGCGGCACGCTGGCAGGTGATCGGCGACGCTGCCGTTGAAGTCGGCCCTGCGCTGTTTTCTTCTTTGCTGGTGATTACGCTCAGTTTCATTCCGGTGTTCACACTGGAAGCGCAGGAAGGCCGCCTGTTTGCGCCTTTGGCCTACACAAAAACCTATGCCATGGCAGCTTCTGCCGGCTTGGCAGTCACCTTGATACCGGTGCTAATGGGGTATTTGATCCGCGGCAAAATTCCAAGTGAGACAGCCAATCCCATCAATCGAGGTTTGATCGCCGCCTATCGACCTGCACTGGACGCGGTGTTGAAGTTTCCCAAAACTACCGTGGCTGTGGCCATGGTGTTGTTGGGCATCAGTATTTATCCACTTAGCCAGTTGGGCACTGAGTTCATGCCGCCGCTAGACGAGGGCGATTTGCTTTATATGCCTACTGCACTGCCTGGTTTGTCGGTGGGCAAGGCGGCCGAGTTACTGCAACAAACTGACCGCTTGATTAAAACTTTGCCTGAAGTTGAAAGTGTTTATGGCAAGGCGGGCCGTGCAGAAACCGCCACTGACCCGGCTCCGCTTGAAATGTTTGAAACCACCATTCAGTTCAAGCCCAAAGATGAATGGCGAGACGGTATGACGGCAGACATGCTGGTTGATGAACTCGACAAAATTGTTCGGGTACCCGGCTTAACGAATATTTGGGTGCCACCCATTCGCAACCGGATTGACATGCTGGCCACGGGTATTAAAAGCCCAGTGGGCGTGAAAGTCACGGGCCCTGATCTCGCCACTATCAATGAACTGTCAGTGCAGGTTGAAAAGGCGGTCAAAAATATTGAGGGTGTGAGTAGTGCCTTTGCAGAGCGGTTGACCGGTGGGCGTTATATCGATGTCGACATCGACCGCGACAAGGCTGCGCGTTATGGCATGAATATTTCTGACGTTCAGTCGATTATTTCAAGCGCAGTGGGCGGCATGAACATTGGCGAAACTGTGGAGGGTTTGCAGCGTTTTCCAATCAATGTGCGTTACCCGCGTGAATTGCGTGATTCCTTGACCCGTCTGCGTGCTCTACCTGTGTACACCGATTCCGGGCAGCGCATTGTGCTGGCCGATGTGGCCACCATTCAAATCACAGATGGCCCACCCATGTTGCGCAGTGAAAATTCACGATTGGCGGGCTATGTGTACATCGATATTCGGGGGCGCGACCTGCGTTCTGCGGTACTCGACATGCAAAGTGCGGTGGCCGAGCAAGTTAATTTGCCTGCGGGCTATTCCATGTCGTGGTCGGGCCAGTTTGAGTATCTGGAACGCGCGACCGAGAAATTGAAACTGGTGGTGCCGTTTACTGTTCTGATCATTTTCGTGCTGTTGTACATGACCTTTAAACAGGTGGATGAAGCCCTGCTGATCATGGCCACATTGCCTTTTGCACTGATTGGTGGTGCGTGGTTGTTGTGGATGCTTGAGTTCAATTTGTCAGTGGCGGGCGCCGTGGGTTTTATTGCACTGGCTGGTGTAGCGGCAGAATTTGGCGTCATCATGTTGCTGTACCTGAACCAAAGCTGGGCCAACCGGGTGAAGCGCGGAAATATCAACGAAGAAGATTTGCTGGATGCGATTCGCGAAGGCGCTGTGCTTCGGGTACGTCCCAAAGCCATGACAGTTCTTACTATTCTTGCTGGGTTAATACCGATTATGTGGGGTACCGGTACAGGAAGTGAGGTCATGCAACGCATTGCCGCACCCATGGTAGGTGGTATGGTGAGTGCACCATTGTTGTCCATGTTTGTCATTCCAGCGGTGTTTTTGCTGATTCGGCGTGGGCAAACCCGCAAACCTGCGTGAATTGGGTGTGTGCTGTGTAAACCCAGACCGAAGTTTGACGTTGAGAAAGGTGCAGCTTGATTGCCAATATCCCAACCTCACTCACAGAAGGTCAACCAGCCATGTTCCACAAAAGCAGCAGGTCGCGCTCCCTGTCGTTCGATTCACATCGGCGGCAGGGCTCATTTCTGGGCAAAGCCAGTAAATTTCTTTTTGTAGTGTTCAGCCTCATGGTCGCCACCGCACTCACTTTGTTTGGTGTGTCTTCCTGCCAGGAAAAAGCCGCGGCTCAGCAGGTGTTGGCGTATGCATCGAAAAACAATTGCGAATTCCGGTTTGAGGGAGTCGGCCATACCTTGATTGAAAATCACTGCGGCAACAATGCCGGGGTGTATTTTATGACACCTCAGGGCTTGCACACTGCGCCATTGATCGACCCGGAAGTCAGCAGTCTGGTGAACCAGTACGGTTGCGAAGCCCCCAACCAGTGCGTGTTCAATCTGGAAATGAAGCCCCGTGTCATCAGTGGTCAATTCGATTACACCATCAACGGCAAACAGGGTTTTTACAGTTTTGAATGGCCTCGGGATGAACAACCGCGTTTGGTTGAAAGCAGCAGTACGTCCAATAAATCCTGAACTAAATTCTGATTCACAATAATTTAAAAAATCTCCGGAAGGTCCGTTTCGTGGGCCTTTCGGCGTAGTTCTACGCCCTTCCTTCGGCTTGTTACAGCCAGCGTCATAAAAACTTCACAGCCCCTTCGTACACTGCGTGCATTGTCTACATGTCTAGATCACTGCCATGACCCTGTACGCCCTTGCCCGAGATACCGGTGAAGCCCTTTACTTCCAGATTGCCCGCCAACTGGAGCAGGAAGTGCTGCGCAACTACCAACCCGGTGATGGTTTGCCTGCCGAGGGCGAGCTGGCAAAGAATTATGGTGTAAACCGCCACACCCTGCGCCGTGCCATTGATGAACTGGTTGATTCGGGTCTTCTGGAGCGCCGCCATGGCAAGGGCGTTTTTGTGCTCGACACCTACCTGGATTACCAAATTGGCCAGGGCACCCGGTTTACCGAAAACCTGGCGGCGCATGGCATGCAGGCCGAGGACATTGTTCACAAACGGCAAGTGATTCCCGCCATTCACCGAGTCGCCGAGCGTTTGAAGATTGCAGTGGCCGACCCAGTGGTGTGGATTGAATCTGTCCGCACTGGCGAAGGGCGCCCGCTGTGTGTGATTTCACATTTTTTGCCCGCTGCAAAATTTCCAAATCTTGAAAACCTGTACGAGGGCGGGTCGCTGCACGCCCTGCTGAAAAAAGAGTACGGCTGCACGCCACGCCGCACGGAAAGTTTGGTGACTTCCGTGTTGCCCCAAGGCGATGACGCGCGCTTGCTGAGCATGCCGCAAAACCGCCCAGTGCTTCGCGTGAAAAGCCTGAACCTGTGTAGCAAAACCGGTGAACCCGTGGAGTACGCCATCACGCGATTCCGTGCGGATCGAATTCAACTGCGCATTAATCCTTAATCACTCCTTATCGAACCCGGAGAACTTTCATGATTTCAAAACGCAACACCCTGAAAACACTCACCGCGCTGGCTGTTGCAGCAACCTTTGCACCTGGCTTGGCCATGGCCCAGGTTCAAAACGACGGCAGCGCCAACAAACCCCTGCGCGTGGTTTTGATTCCCGCCGATGGCGGTACCGAAGACGGCACCAAGAAAGACTTCCAACCCGTGTTCAGCGCAATTACGCAGGCCACTGGCATTAACTTTGACATCAAGGTGGGGCAAAGCTATTCCGCTGCTGTAGAGGCCATGTGCAGTGGCGCGGCCGACATTGCCTTTTATGGCCCAGCCACTTACCTGCAAGCCAAGGCACGCGGTTGCGCCGAGTTGTTGGCACTCGCTGTACGTGGCGGTGGATCGGTGTACTACAGCGGCATTTTCGCGCGCAAAGACGCCAATGTGAACAGCATCACCGACATCAAAGGAAAACGCATTGCGCTGGGTGATGTGAACAGTACTTCAAGCTTTAACGTGCCAGTGGCCATGATGATGCAAGGTGGCGTGAAGCCTTGGTTGGATGCGAAAACCGTGAACATGGCGGGCAGCCACGCCAATGTGTTGAATGCCTTGAATGAAGGTCTTTCCGATGTGGGTGGTGCTTCTTTTGATTCATTCGAAAAAGCGGTGAACGCCAAAGCCATCGACCCCAACAAATTCAAGGTGGTCGCCAAAAGCGCGCCCATTCCTTACCCACCACTGGCCATTCACCCGAAGGTGAATGCCGATGTGAAGACCAAGCTTCGCACCGCATTTGACACCGTGCATACCATGCCCGGCATTACCAAAGACCAAATCCGCGGTTACGGCGGCACGCGTGTGGATGCCTACACCTCGAAGGTGAGCGAAGAAGACATGGCCAATGCCGGCAAGTTGTTCGACCTGGTTACCGAGAACGTGAAGCAAGACCTGATGGCCAAGGCCAGCAAGCGATAAAGGAGTACACCATGATTGAGTTCAACACCATTTCCAAGCAGTGGGTCGATGGCACGCATGCACTGAGCAATATTTCCTTGCAGATTCCAAAAGGTCAGTTTTGCGTCATTCTCGGCCCTTCCGGCGCGGGCAAATCCACTTTGCTGCGTGCAGTCAACGGCTTGGTCAAGCCCACAGAGGGTTTTGTGAAAATTGATGGCGAGGTGTTGAACTCAAGTACGGAAAAAATGTTGCGCCAACGTGTGGCCATGATTCACCAGCACTTCAATTTGTCGCCCCGTTTAAGCGTGGCCTCCAATGTGTTGGCAGGTATGTTGCCCAAGGTCAGCATGGCGCGTGCGTTGTCGGGTTGGTTTGAACCTGAACAACGCGACAAGGCGTGCGCACTGGTTGAGCAAGTCGGCTTAAGGCCTGAACACCTGACCCGCCGTGCAGGCGATTTGTCGGGCGGGCAGCAGCAGCGCGTGGGCATTGCCCGCGCCTTCATGCTGGATCCCGAAGTGGTGTTGGCCGATGAGCCCGTGGCCAGTCTGGATCCGAAAATTTCTGCCGACATTCTTGGCCTGATTCGGGACGCTGCACGCGAGCGCGGTGCCACGGTGTTGTGCAGCTTGCACCAAGTGGATTTGGCACGTGAGTTTGGCGATCGAATTGTGGGCATGCGCAACGGCAAGGTGGTGTTTGATGGCACCCCGGCTGAATTCACCGATGCCAAAGTGAACGACCTGTACCACGGCGCGCGTTGGGAAGACACCCCTGCCGATGATGAAGAAATTGAACTGCAAGTCCCGGGTTTGCGCCTGGCCACTGCTTGAATACCCCATACGGAAAAACAACCATGAGTAGCAAACCCATTCCCATGCCGCCCCCGGGTACGGAGCTGCGTTGGCGGCTTGAAGCCCCCTACAGCGCCAAACACCTGCTAATTTTGATTTGTGTGTTCGCTTTGTTGTTGGTGACCGGCCACCGCACCGAGATGGACAAAATGGTCAGCATGACCAGCCAGGCTTTTGGCAATTTGATGGGATTCAACGACGATTCCCAAGTGGTGCGCGGCTTCTCCCGCGTGGGCGAAGTGATGTGGCCACCCGTTGTGGCCACGCAGGAAGAAACCAACCGCCTGCCCGATCTGGATCGCGAGAACTTACCCGGCTTTGCGTACATTGAAACGCAGGAAATTACCACGCAACGCATGAACACCGACACGCTGGAAATGGAAAGCGTGACAGAAACCCGAGAGGTGCTGGTGCGCCCATTGGGTTATGTGTGGGACGTGTTTGTGAAAATGATTCAAACACTGGAAATTGCGTTTTGGGGCACGATTATTTCAGTGGTGCTGTCCATCCCACTGGCTTATTTCGCGGCGGTGAATTACAGCCCCAACAAATTCACATACACGGCAACACGTGGCCTGATCAGTTTGTTGCGATCAATGCCCGAACTCATTGTGGCGCTTTTTTTGGTGCTGGCTTACGGGTTCGGTCCTATCGCCGGGGTACTGGCCCTGGGTTTTCATGCAGCGGGTTTTTTGGGCAAATTTTATGCCGAAGACATTGAAAATGCAGACCGTAAACCTCAGGAAGCGCTCGAGGCGATTGGTTCCGGCAAGTTGAAAACCTTGTGGTACGGCGTGATTCCGCAGGTGTTTCCACAGTACATCGCCTACACCGCCTACATTCTGGATCGCAATTTGCGCATGGCCACTGTAATTGGCTTGGTGGGTGCCGGCGGTATTGGTCAGGAACTGAAAGGCCGATTTGATCTGTTCCAGTATGGCCATGTTATGACCATTTTGATTGCAATTTTCATCTTCGTGTTTGTGCTCGATCAATTGTCGGCACGCATTCGCGCCAAGTTGATTTAAGGGAAGCGACATGACGAACAACATTCCCCGCAGCCAGTGGTTGCGCATGTGGCAGGCCAGCGAGCCTGCGCGCATCAAGGCTTTGGCCAAAGAAGTGAGTGCCGCTTGCACCATCACCGACCTTCACATTCCGAAAGCAGGTTTGGGCTTGCTACAGCTGCGCGACAGCGCCATGGGCGATGCTTATTTTCTGGGCGAAATTCCGGTGACCAAAGCGCATGTCCGCATTCACAGCCCGAACGGCAAAGTGGCAGAAGGTGCGGCCATTTGCATGGACGACCGTGTGGGCCTGACCCGCGCCATGGCAATTCTCGATGGTGTATTGGCGGCACAACTACCCGGCTGGGAACTGGTTGAACACAGCCTGCACGCAGGCGCAACCCAGGTACAGGCCGATGCGGCACTTCGCCGTGCCAATTTGAGTGCCACCAAGGTGGACTTTTCATTGTTAAGCACCCTGGACGAGGACGAGCATGTTTGAAAATCCGGATGCTTTGAAAACCTACACACCTCAATTGCAGCAGCTCAATTTCAAAGCCTTGATGAATGCCTTTGCCTATCCGGGCCGCATTCAAAACCTGCATGGCCAAGGCCCAGCGCTGGAACAGGTGCTGGCCACCTTGATTGATGGCGAAGTTGGTTTGGCCGATCCCGATGCCTTGCTGAATGGGGATGTTCGCATGCGGCTGGAGGCCAGAATGGTTGTGGCAGACCACGCAAATTTTGTGGTTTGCAACGGCGGTAAGTCGCCGGCATTTCAGCCCATGCTGGGCACGCTGGAAGAACCCGAATACGGTGCCACCCTAGTTTTGCAGGTGCACGGTTTTGACAACTCGGATGCGGCCCTCCCCATGGTGTTGAAAGGCCCCGGCATTGAGCAGGAAAACACACTGCACGTGACTGGCTTGAATGAGGCCTGGCTGCAGCGAAGGGCATTCTGGAATGCTGCATTTCCCACCGGTGTGGATTTCATTCTGGTGGGTGAAAACCAGGTGGTGGCCTTGCCACGCACCACACAAGTTCAAGGAGAATTCTGATGGGTTATGTGGCCATTAAAGGTGGCGCAAAAGCCATTGAAGGTGCAGAACTTGCTTTTGAGGCACTGCGCACCGCCGAAGGCGAACAAGGCACACCAATCAGCCTGAATGCCATTGAAAACCAGCTGCGCCTGTTGACCAGTCGCATTGTGTCTGAAGGTGGCTTGTACCACCCGCGTCTGGCTGCATTGGCCATCAAGCAAATGCAGGGCGATACGCTGGAGGCCGCATTTGCGTTGCGCGCCTACCGTTCGACGAAACCGCGCGTGCTTGAAACACCGGTTCAAAGCACGGGCAATATGCGATTGATTCGCCGAATCTCCAGCGCGTTCAAAGACATTCCAGGTGGCCAAATGTTGGGCCCCACAACCGATTATGCTTTGCGCCTGATGCGCCTTGATCTGGTGGATGAAAGTGCCGAGGTGTTTCAGAACATGGCACGCCGGTTCTTGAAAAACCATGCAGCCCATGCAAGCTTGCCCGACACGTTTCCCAAAGTGCTCGATTCATTGCGCGCCGAAGGTCTAATTCCAGGAATCAGTGCTGCTTCAAAAAACAGGCCTGAACAGGCGTTCGACATTACGCGCGAACCTTTGGTGTTTCCGGTTAATCGCTCTGCTGCGTTGGCGACCATGGCGCGTGCAGAAACAGGTTCACTGCTGGCCATGGCTTATTCCAATATGCGGGGATATGGCGACATTCACCCCACCATTGCCGAGCTGCGCGTGGGCTATCTGCCCGTGTTGCTGCCCCACCCGGTCACTGGAGAGCCCACCGAGGCGGGCGAAGTGCTGATCACCGAATGCGAAGTGGTGGCCATGTACGAAGGTGCCGAGCCGGGCGAACTGCCCACTTTTACACTGGGTTACGGCGCTTGCCTGGGTCACAACGAAACCAAGGCCATTTCCATGGCTATTCTGGACCGTGCCTTGCAAAAAGGCATGCGCGATGGCCCATCCAACCCGTCGGAAGACCCAGAGTTTGTGCTGCTTCACATCGATGGTGTGGACTCCATGGGTTTTGCCAACCACTACAAAATGCCGCACTACGTCACCTTCCAAAGTGACATGGACCGCCTGCGCGCCACACAGATGAAAGCAAGAGGAGACCTGCACGATGCGCCACTATGAACTGCCCGCAATTGACGAACAAGAGGCAGACAGCGACCTGCATGAGGGCACTGCCTACAACTTTGGTTTTCTGGATGAGTATGCCAAGCGTGAAGTACGCCGCACCATTTTGAAGGCCATTGCCATTCCCGGTTACCAGACACCTTACGCCAGTCGTGAAATGCCGATGGGGCGTGGGTTTGGTACCGGCGGCTTGCAGCTTACCTTGTCGCTGATCGGTCAAAATGACAATTTGAAAGTGATTGATCAAGGTGCAGATGATTCCGTGAATGCCGTCAACCTGCGGCATTTTGTTGAACTGACCTGTCCTGGTGTTTCGACCACCGAGCGCACTGTGGAAGCCACCATTATTCAATCGCGCCACCGCATACCCGAAGTGATGTTGCGCGAAGACCAGGTGCTGGTGTTGCAAGTACCGTACCCCGACCCACTGGTGGTGGTTGAGCCTTCTGAAGAAAAACGCAAAACCATGCACGGCGAGGGTGATTACTCGCGCCTGTTGACCAAGCTGTACGAAGACATTGTGCAGTTCAACGAGATCACGATTTCGCACCGCTACCCCACCAAAATCAATGGCCATTACGTCATCGATCCCAGC
This sequence comes from Limnobacter sp. MED105, assembly GCF_000170915.1. Classification (GTDB taxonomy): domain Bacteria; phylum Pseudomonadota; class Gammaproteobacteria; order Burkholderiales; family Burkholderiaceae_B; genus Limnobacter. Next base: position 246,259 of record NZ_ABCT01000002.1, on the reverse strand, counting down.
CCGATTCCGCGATACGACGTGCCGCGTTTGCACCATTGCCCCAATCTGGTTTTGCTGGCCGCTGGCCGCGAAAAGAAAATATACGCAGTACCGCCTTACACAAGCGCAGTGCCTTTGGCATTCGAAGACGTGCCGTTCCGCACGGAAAACTTTTTGGATGCGCAGGGCAATCGCCACGCCTGCATGCGCTGTGGCTGTACACACAGTTTTCTGGATGAGGTCATCAGTGAGCAAGGCGAGCGCCAGTACCAGTGTTCTGACAGCGATTACTGCAACGATCAACAGGCCTTGCTCAAGCTGAACCAAACTGAAGGGGTCAATGCATGAAGCCAATTCTCAGTGTTCAAGGCTTAAGCAAAGTTCACGGCCGTGGTTGCTCCAAGTGCATCGAGACCACAGGCCCCGAGCAAGAGACCAATATTTGCAGTTGGTGTGGCTCGGTGGTGGCGGCGTACGATGTCAGCTTCGAGCTTCACCCCGGTGAAATTCTGGGCATCATGGGCGAGTCGGGCAGTGGCAAATCCACCGTGGTAAAAACTCTGTTCTTCGATGAAGAACCCACCCGGGGTTCTGCTCAATTCTTTGAACACGACCATGCATGGAACCTGTTCGACCTGAACGCCGCACAACGCCGCTGGCTGCGCAACCACCGCTTCGGCATGGTGTATCAAAACCCACACCTGGGCTTGAATTTCAACGTGTCAGCCGGTGGCAATATCGCAGAGCGTTTGTTGATGAGCGACTTGGTGAACTACAAAGCCATTCGCGAACGCGCGCTCGATTTGCTGGCCCGTACGGAAGTACTGGCCGACCGTATCGACGATTCGCCAAAGAAGTTTTCAGGTGGCATGCAGCAGCGTGTGCAAATTGCCAAAGCCCTGGCCACACAACCGCCCCTGCTGTTTCTCGACGAAGTCACCACGGGTCTGGATCTTTCTGTTCAAGCCCGCATTCTCGACTTGATTCTTGAAATTCAGCAAGAACTGAAAACCGCCATGGTAGTGGTGACTCACGATTTGGGCGTGATCCGCCTGTTGACCAGCCGGGCCATGGTCATGAAGTACGGCCGCGTGATTGAAACCGGGCTGACCGATCAAATTCTTGAAGACCCCCAGCATGCGTATACGCAGCGCCTGGTGGCTTCTGCCTTGTAAAGGTTGGCAATACACATGAATCCGATTCTTGACATTCAAAACCTCAGCAAGCACTTCACCTTGCATGAACAGGGTACGCGAATACCCTCGTGCAGCCAGGTGAATTTAAGCGCAACGCCAGGGCAGTTGACCGCCTTGGTGGGCCCCACAGGCGCCGGCAAGTCGTCGGTGTTGAAGTGTGTTTACCGCACCTATTTGCCCAGCAGCGGCAGCATGCTTTTTACGCAAGAAGATGGAAGCACCATTGATTTAAGCGGTGCCAGCGAAAGTGAAATGCTTCAGCTTCGCGAACGTGACATTGGTTTTGTCACCCAGTTTCTGCACTGCCTGCCGCGCAAGGCTGCTGTTGACATTGTGGCAGCACCACTGGTGCGGCAGGGCGAAAGCGCGAGCAGTGCACGCAACAAGGCATGCGAATTACTCAGCACACTGAATGTGCCGGAAAGGCTGTGGAACGTACCACCGGCCACGTTTTCGGGTGGAGAAAAACAGCGCGTCAACCTGGCCCGTGGTTTGATTGCCAAGCCACGCTTGTTGTTGCTGGATGAGCCCACGGCCAGCCTGGACCCCGACACCACCGACCGTGTGGTCGATTTACTGAACAGCATCAAACAACAAGGCGTGGCCATGTTGGCAATTTTTCACCACCCGGCACTGGTTGAACGCCTGGCCGACAACGTGGTTGAACTGGCCATGGCCAAACACACACTGGAGTTACACGCATGAACAAACAACTTTTAATCAACGCCCGCGCGGTGCTGCCACACGGTGTATTCAACAACATGGCCGTGTTGATCGAAAACGGGGTGATTACTGCCCTGGATCCTGATTCAACAAGCGGCGCACAAACCATTGACCTGAAAGGCGCCATGTTGATGCCTGGTCTGGTCGATTTGCACTGCGACGCACTTGAAAAAGAAGTGGAGCCACGACCGGGTGTGCACTTTCCAGTGAATTTTGCCTGTGCACAGGCCGACAAGCGCAATGCTGCAGCGGGTGTCACCACCATTTACCATTCCCTGTCATTTGCCAATCACGAGCTGGGGGTGCGCAACAACACCTTCGCAGCCGAACTGGCTCGCGCCGTGCATGCCTGGCAAAAGTATGCCTTGGTCGATAACCGTGTGCACGCCCGTTATGAAGTCACCGACGAAACTGCGGTGCCAGTGCTCACCGATTTGCTGGTGCATGGCGATGCACATTTGATTTCTTTCATGGACCATACACCTGGTCAGGGCCAGTTCAAAAGCGTGGAGGCCTACCGCAATTACCTGGGCAAAACCTACAAAAAAAGCGATGAAGAATTCGACGCCATACTGCAACAAAAATTGAAAGCAGCGCAGGGTGCAACGGCCCGCATGGAAGCATTGGCCAGTGTGGCAAAAGCCCACGGTGTTTCCATTGCCAGCCACGACGACGACAGCCCTGAGAAGGTCAGCATTGTTCACAGCCTGGGTGCGGTTATTTCCGAATTTCCAATCAATCTGGAAACTGCGCAGGCAGCCAAAGCCAAAGGCTTGGCCACCCTGTTTGGTGCGCCCAATATTCTGCGCGGCAAATCGCAATCGGGTTCCATGCGCGCACTCGATGCAGTCATCAACAAGGTGGCCGATTGTTTGTGTGGCGATTACTCACCTGCAGCCTTGCTGCCAGCGGCTTTGGCCTTGCCTGCACTGGCGGGTATTTCAATCAGCGAAGCCGTGGCATTGGTCACATTGAACCCCGCACGCGCGGCAGGCCTGAATGACCGTGGGCAAATTGCTGTGGGCAAGCGGGCCGATTTGATTGCAGTGGCCCACCCCGACAACTTGCCGCAAGTGGAACGCGTGTGGGTGGCCGGCAAACCCGTATTCAGCGCACAGTTCGCCAACCTGCACCCCGTAGTCAACCCAGTACCCAGTGCGGAGCATTCGCTTGTCTAACCGCCTGCTTTATGTGGTGGGGCCCAGCGGCAGCGGGAAAGATTCCATCATGGCCCATGCCCGTGCGCAGCTTGCCGGGCAGCCCATGGTGCAGTTTGCGCACCGCTACATCACGCGGCCAGCCAATTCAGGGGGTGAAAATCACATTGCCCTGTCGCAGGCTGAATTCAATGCCCGCATTCAGGCGGGCTTGTTTGCCATGTATTGGCACAGCCATGGCAACAGCTACGGCATTGGCGCTGAAATCAATCAATGGCTGAGCAAGGGCATCACCGTGGTGGTGAATGGTTCACGTGAATACCTGCCCCAGGCCATGCAGAACTACCCCGAACTGTTGCCGGTCACCATCGAGGTGGCGCATGATGTTTTGAAAGCGCGTTTGATGCAACGCGCTCGCGAATCTGAAGCCGAGATTGATGCGCGAATCAGCCGCAACATGATTCTGCAGCTTAGCCACCCGGCGGGCATCACTGTGTCCAACAATGGATCACTTGAAGACGCGGGCGCAGCATTGGTCAATTTGATCGAACAACACAGCAAGGTGACCTTGTGCGAATAACTTATCTGGGAACCGGCGCAGCCGGTGGTGTGCCGCGTTACGGTTGCAACTGCGCGGCCTGCGAGCGAGCCCAAAACAACCGTGTGTTTGTGCGCAGGCCCTGTTCTGCCCTGATCGAAGATGAAGACACACGCGTGGTACTCGATGCCGGTTTAATGAATCTGCACGATCGTTTTCCTCTGGGCAGCTACAGCGCCATCGTACTCACCCACTTTCATCCCGATCATGTGCAGGGTTTGTTTCACTTGCGTTGGGGTGTGTCAGGTCAGGTGCCTGTGTACTGTCCACCCGACTCTGAAGGATGTGCCGATCTGTTCAAGCATCCGGGTATTCTCGAGTTCAAACCTCAAACCAAGTTCGAGCCTTTTCAAATCGGGTCTTTGACTTTCACACCTTTGCCCTTGATTCATTCCAAAGTCACTTTCGGTTACTTGATTGAAAATCGCCAGGGTGTTCGCTTTGCATACCTTACCGATACAGTGGGCCTGCCACCCAAAACACTGGAATTGCTTCAACAGAGCAATCCGCAAGGTTTGGCGATTGATGCCACCGACCCGCCCAGCAACAACGTCGGTGCGCCTGGTGGCAATCACAACGACTGGAATCAGGCGCTGGCCTTGATTGAACAAATCAAACCAGTGCGTGCATGGCTAACCCACCTGAATCACCGCAGCGACACCTGGCAAATGTTGAATAACCCGGTGTTGCCGCAAGGGGTGCAGGTGGCCTGCGACAATGCCATCATCGAACTTCAATGACCCAGGCCGCCCTGTTCATTGGCCTTTCGGTGTGCATGCATGTGGTGTGGAACCTCATGGCCCGCCAGCAGCCCAAAGCGCGTTATGTGCTGTGGTGGGTGTTAATCGGTCACTTGGTGCTTCTTGCTCCATGGGGGCTTTACACGTTGTTTCAACACACCCGTTTCACGCCTGAATTTCTTGCCCTCGCCGCCATCTCAGCCACAGCCAACGCCTTGTACTTTCTGGGTTTGAAAAAGGCCTATGACCATGCGCCTGTCGCTTTGGTGTATCCCTTGGTGCGCAGCTCGCCCTTGCTGATTGCCTTGTGGGGCTTGTGGCTGTTTGATCAGCAACTCAGCATGGCCGCCTGGGTGGGCATCGCCATCAGTGTGTTGGGTTTGGCCTTGCTCGCCGACACCGGGCGCGGCAGTGCCAACAAATCTGCATTGCTTTGGGCCTTTCTCGCCATGCTCTGCACCAGCGTGTATTCGCTCAGCGACAAGTTCGCCACGGCACACATCGACAGCTTTGCGGGCCTTTTGGGCTTTGTGTCGTTTGGCTACTTTGCTGCATGGTTGGTGCTTACCCTTGAACTGAAACACAGCACAGGTCGCTGGATTCCTTCCGAGCGTCCTCCACTGTGGATGATTGCAGTGGGTGGCCTGTGTGTGGGTCTGGCTTATGTGCTGGTCATCGCGGCCATGCGCAGCATGCCTGCTGCTGTGGTGGTGGCCTTCACCAATGCAGGCATCGTGCTGGCCACTTTGGCGTCCATCTTCCTCTTCAAGGAAAACGCACACTGGAAAATGCGTTTGGCCGCCGCAGCAACTATTGTCGGTGGTTTGGTGGTGTTGCGCTTCTAGGCATTTTTTAAGCTTCAATTCAGGTGAATCGGGTACATTACTTTCATCATGAAAGCCCGTGCCCTCACTTTTCTGCTTGTTCTGCTCTGCTTTGCCTCGGCGCTATCGCCCTTTGCGCATGCAGACGACGACAAACGTATTCGCCAACTGCAGCGCAGTGGCGAAATTCTCTCGCTTGAGCAAATTTTTGATCGGGCACGCAAGGTCAAGCCAGGGCGCATCGTCGATGTCGATCTCGACAAAGACAACGGGCGTTACCTCTATGAAATAGAATTGCTCGAAAGCAGTGGCAAGGTGTGGGAAATGGAGTTCGATGCCCGCACGGGTGAACTTCTGCAACTGGAACAGGACGATTAAGCGCCATGCGATTGCTGTTGGTAGAAGATGACCCGGTATTGGGCGCACAGTTGCACAAACAACTGGGCAAGGCAGGGTACGCCGCTGATTGGGTGCAAAATGGCAACGAGGCCGAAGCGCAAGGTTGCATCGAACCTTATGATTTGGTGGTGCTCGACCTGGGCCTGCCAGGAAAATCAGGTTTGGATGTGTTGAAAGGCTGGCGTGCACAAGGCCTGAAGTTGCCAGTCATCGTGCTGACCGCACGGGGCACTTGGCAGGAAAAAGTGGAAGGTTTTAATGCCGGCGCCGACGACTATGTACCCAAGCCCTTTCAAACCGAAGAACTGCTGGCCCGCATTGGTGCCGTTCTGAAACGCGCCGTGGGCACTGCACCCGAGTCACTCAAGGCCAAAGGACTGCTGCTCGACGAAACACTGCAAACCGTGAAGGTCGACAATGAAGAACCCCAACAACTCACCGGCACAGAATTCCGCCTGCTGCGCTATTTCATGTTGCACCCCGGGCAGCCCTTGAGCAAAACAAGGTTGACCGAGCATGTGTATGAATACGACGCCGACAAAGACAGCAATGTGATGGAGGTGTATGTGAATCGCCTGCGCAAGAAAATCGGCGCGCAGTGGATACAAACCCGCAAAGGGCAAGGCTATGTGTTTGGCGAGCCCGCACCATGAATTCACTGCGCAACCGTTTGTCGTTTGGTTTGATCGTCAGCCTCATGGTGTTGTTGCTGGCGCAGTGGTGGCTTTCATCAAGGGCCATTGAAAACCTGCTGGAAAAACAATTGCTCGACCAGTTGCAGCAAGACAGCGAAGCCTTGTTGGCCGGTGTTGAGTTTGATGCCACTGGTGCCCTGGCGTTGAGCACCAGCGGTTTGGTACCCGCTTATCAACAGCCTTATTCAGGTACTTACTTTGCCCTGCAACACCAGGCGGATGTTCGCTATTCACGTTCGCTTTGGGATGCTGACTTCAGTGTGCCAACACCCAGTGGTTCAGAAGTATTCACCACCCGCCAGCCAGGGCCTGATGGCCAATACCTCTTGGTTCATGCCCGCAACTATGAAAAAGACAATCAACAATTCACGATTGCCATGGCGCGCGACATTACACCGTTGCGCAACAACCTTGCGCAATACCAACTGGCCAACGCTGGTTTCTCGGCCCTCTTTTTATTGGCGTTGGTATTAATTCAACGCTGGATTGTGATCAACACTTTAAAACCGCTCAGTGGGGTGCAAGCTGCATTGGCCCGTTTGCAACAAGGTGAAATCACGCAGCTCGAATTTCAGGGGCCGGATGAAATCAAACCCTTGGTTGATGAACTGAACCGTTTGCTCACCGCGATCGATCAACGTTTGAAACGTTCCCGCGAGGGCATGGGCAATTTGGCCCACGCCTTGAAAACCCGGCTCGCCCGCCTGTCGCAACTCAGCGATGAATCAGACCGCAAGCACTTTGTTCAAGAAGTTCAAACCCTGACTGTTGAAGTGGCTCGTCTGATTGATCGCGAAACTGCCCGCGTGCGGGTGGTGGGTGATTTGCGACCAGGCCAGCGAGTTGACTTACTTGAAATACTGAATGCTTTGGTGGGCAGTTGCAAAGCGCTTTATCGTGACAAGGCACTAAACTTTGTCGTTCAAGTACCCCATGGCGCCACCCTGCTTGGTGATCGCGAAGACCTGTTCGAACTGTTCGGTAATTTAATTGACAATGCATCGAAGTGGGCCAATACGCAGGTGTTTATTTCACTTCAGGGCACCACCGTCGAAATCAGCGACGACGGCCCGGGTTGCCCCCCCGGCATGTTGGCCGAAATCACGCAGCGCGGTTTTCGTGCAGATGAAAACACACCGGGCAGTGGTTTGGGTTTGGCGATTGCACAAGACATTGCAGGTACCTATGGCGCAGCGCTCGAATTTGCCAACAACTCGCCCGGGCTTGTGGTGCGTATCACCTTCAAGCCGGGCACTTTGATTTAAAACCAGTCTTTGTCAACCTTCAACACCTTGCCGGTTTTCGCATCCAGGTCCACTTCAACCTCGCGGCCATCGGCATTCACAACTTCCACTTCCCACTTCCAGCCTTTGGCATAGTCGCGGTCGTCCAGTTCAAGTTCAGTCACAACGCCAGGGGCTTCTTTCAGTGCAATTTCGCGGGCCTGCTCTGCATTGATCAAACCAAAGGCTTTCACAATTTCAGTGTCCCGAGTCATGTCCTGGTGATCATCGCCAGCATGGGAGGCTTTGGGCAAAGCGATGAATGTTGCAATCAGCAAGGCAACAGCCAGGGCGGACAGTGTGGGGGTAGGGCGTCGAATCATCTTGTTTCTCCAGTGTGGGTTCAATGTGTTCCCAGTGTAGAAAAGCGAGATGAATTGAAGCTGAAAATTCAGCGCCTAGTTGTTTGGTTTAATTTGACTGCGCAGCAAAGCCTGGATTTCAGAAATTTTGGGTGGCTTGGCCAACACTGCATCAATATGGGGTATCACTGCCGTTTGCGCATCTAGTTGCTTTCCCCAACCGGTCAGCAAGGTGACAGGGCATTGCTTGTTGATATTTTTCAAGGCCTCGGCCACCTGGCGACCATCCATGCCTGGCATGCCCAAATCAGTAATCACGGCATCAAACGGATTACCCTCTGCAATCGCTTTGGTAAACAGCTCAATACCGTGTGGCCCTGAACTGGCAATTTGAACGCGGTGGCCACTGGCACTTAAACCGTCGCGCAGTGCACCCAGCACTTTGGTGTCATCATCAATCAGTAAAACATGAAACGAATTGCGAAACTCTTTTTCTTGACCTTCAGGCGGCTGCACTTTGTGTTGTCGACAACCGGTGGGTAATAAAATTCGAACTGTGCTACCGCGATTTTCTTCGCTGTCAATTTCTATTTGCCCGCGCATCCTTTTCACAATACCGTACACCATGGCCAGCCCAAGGCCTGTACCGCGTTCGCCTTTGGTGGTGTAGAAGGGCTCCAGGCATCGCTTTAATGTTTCTTCATTCATGCCCACACCGGTGTCGCGTATTTCAATCACCACCTGGTCATGATCGCTGTTTTTATCCAGTCGGGTCGATAGAGTAATGGCACCCCCTTTGGGCATGGCATCCACAGCATTGAAAATCAGATTGGTGAGCGCTTCTCGCAACTCGGGTTCCGAGGCATCAATGTCCGGTACGTTCTCGCCGAACTCCAGCTTAAAATCAATTGAAATACCGTTGCGCAAGGGGATGTCATGCCATCGCGCCTTGGTCAGTTCCATGGCCTGTTCACACACCTGGGTCGGGTCCACGCGTGTCAGTTCTACGCCTTCCTCTTGCCGTCGGGAAAATTGCCCCATACGGTCTACAGTTCGGGCCACGTCATCAATGGCCAGCTGAATGGTTTGCAATTGCTTGCGACCCCGTTCGCTTAAATTGACTTCTGAACCCAACAAGGCATCCGTGTACAAAGCCACGGGCGAGATTGCATTGTTGATGTCGTGTGCAATGCCACCCGCCATCTCCGCCAATGCACGCAGTCGTTCTTGTTGCAGCACCAGTTGCTGCGTGCGCTGCAAGTTCAAGTAGGCTTCCTGCAACTCCTGAAGCAAGGCGGTTTGTGCCAATGCCAAAGCCACGTGTTCGGCAAGTTGACGCAGAAATTCAAGTTCGTCGGGCGAGAATGCGTCCAGCCCTTTACGCGCTGTGGTAATAATGCCCAGCACCTTGTTTTCATGCATCAGCGGTGCAATCACCATGCTGTCCAGCCCTGCAAGCTCATGCATGCCTTCGCCGGTCAGGAACATGCTGCCGCCCAAGTTGGGTTGGTACACAAACTCGCCCAACAATGCTCGTTCCAGATGAACTCCTCTGGCGGGAATCGACTCGTGCAGGAAAAACCCGATTCGATTTGCAGAAACCTCAGTGACATTTCCCAGTGAGCGGAATGCGATGGTGCCGTCCTGTCGGGAGTACGATGCAGTCAGACAAAAATCGGCGGGCAATTCTTTTTCAATGCTGTTGGTGACCACCTGGTAAATACTGTCCAGATCGTGGCGGTTGCCTATGGCTCGCGTAATTTCATTGAGCAAACTCATTCGAGTCAGCTGGGCATTGCTTCGTCGCTCAGCTTGTCGAATATGGGTCATATCGGTCATTCCGCCAATCATGCGTATGCCTTTGCCCTGTTCGTCCCTGATCACATAACCTCGATCCATGACGTCCAGCCAATGCCCATTCGCATGTGCGAAACGATATTCATCTTGCCAGCTCTCGACACTTGAATTAATTGCAGCAAAAATACTTTTAACAGCGCGTTCCCTATCCTCCGGGTGGATGCGGTTAATCCACGAGTCATTGCTGGGTTCAACTTTGCTTCGGTCAAAGCCAAACAGGTTTTCAAACCCTTCATTCCACCAAATCTCGTCCGTGACCAGATTCCAGTCCCAGATACAATCTCTGGATGCACTGGCCAACAACCGGAACCGTTCAGATCCTTCTTTCAGTGCTGCTTCAGCTTGTTTTCTTTCCGTGATGTCACGTTCAATTGCAACCCAGTGGGTGTACCAGCCAGTTTCGTCTGCAACCGGAACAATCTCCAATTCCAGCCAAAACATTTCGCCACTCTTGGTGTAGTTAATCAGTTCTTCACGAACTGGTTTCCAGTCCTTTAAGGCACTGTGTATGCGGTTCAATGCATCGCGCTGCGTGAGTTCTCCTTGCAAAATTCGGGGTGTTTTCCCGATTGCTTCTTCTCTTGAGTATCCAGTGCGTCTGACGAAAGCATCATTCAAATAGAGAATTTTAGGACCGTCGCCATCCACAGGCTCGGCCTCCGTAATCAGCACAATGTCGTTGAGGCGTTCCACACAGGTTTCAAGCAACTTCAGTCGCTCGGCATTGCGGCCTCGTTCCTCGGCAAACAACAGATTCTCGAAGGCGAAAGACAAATTCTTGGCCACAGTTTTCAGCAACTGGCGCACTTCGTTGGTGAAAAAATGAACGCCAGCCCCGAACAACACCAAGCTCGCCCGCAGTCTGCCCTGCGCATGAATGGGCAGTATGGCAAATGACTCAAGTCCTTCTTCAATGGCCTGTTTGTGCCACATTTTCGCTTGCGGTTCCTCCGCCACATTTTGGCAAATGTGCATTTTTCCGGCACGCAGGCGATCCACCAATTCATGATCGCGGGGCAAGGTGGTGGTCTTCATGATTTGCGAAACAAACTCTTGCTGCGAGCCGTCGGCGGCAGTCACTTTCAGATCGCTTAAATCCTTGCCAAATTCGCACACCCAAGCCAAGGGCAGTCCACCGAGCGAGCAAAACACGCTGCACACTTCTTGAAGCAATTTCTCGGGCTTGTCCAGGGTGGTCGTAATTTCGTTCACGCGGTGCTGGGCTTCCAGCAAGCGGTTCATGTGCATCAAGGTCAGTACTGCGAGCTTGGAATCGGTGATGTCCTGAAAGGCACCCTGTACCCGAACAATCTCACCTTTCTCGTTGCGCACAGCCTCGCCCACCACACGCGCCCAAATTCGTCGACCACTGGCCGAGCGCATTTCAGGCTCCAGCGCAAATGGAAGTCCTTCTGTTGAGCAGCGGGCCAGCGCAGCCTCTACAATTTTCTTCCACTTGCCGTGGTAATGGCGCAGGGCATCGTCATAGCTGGTGGGCAGTTGGCCTTTGGCAATTTCAAGAATATCGAATACTTCTTCTGACCAGTAAAGCCGGGGCACCGGCCCCAATTCAATGGCCCACGCACCCAGTTTGGCAAGGCGACCGCCAATGCGCTGCAGCGCTTCGTTGCGTTTCAGTTTGTCTTCCGCTCGGCGACGCTCGGTCACATCGCGTTGAATCGATGCAAAGTAGGGCACCTCGCCGTTCGAGCTCACCACCGGCACAATGTCCATTTCAAGCCAGTGGGGCTTGCCACTTTTGCCATAATTGATCAGTTCAACATGCACCGATTCTTTCTTGAGCAGGGCCGCTCGAACTTTTTCAAGCACGGCTTTGTCGGTCTCGGGGCCTTGTAACAAGCGCGGGCTTTTGCCAACCACTTCATCGCGGTGGTAGCCCGTTACTTTTTCAAAGGCAGAGTTCACATACACAATGCGAGGGCCTGGTGCATCAATTGGCGTGGCCTCGGTAATCATCACGATGTCATTGAGCCTTTCTATGCAGGCCCCCAACAATTCCGAGCGTTGCGGGTCAATTTTCTCGTCAATTGTGCTGGCCAACTCCAGGCTTGGTGTTTCCGCCACAGCAATGGCCACGTGCGGGTTGGTGTTGCTGCGGAGTATTGGCAGGGTCAGTGTAAACACGGCGCCCTTGTCGGGTGCGGACACGGCACTGATGTGGCCGCCATGCCGTTCAATGATTCGTTTGACATTGGCCAGACCCATGCCGTGCCCTTCAAAATCATGGGCATTGTGCAGGCGGTGAAAGGGCTTGAAAAGACCGTCGGCCCGGTCAGGGTCAAAACCTGCGCCGTTGTCAATCACCTTGATTTCAACAGCGTCATTCAGAATATTGGCTTCAACCACAATGGCTGGAAGTTCGCGGATCTGGCTGAATTTCAGGGCATTTGAAAACAGGTTGACAAACACCTGCTCCAGCAGCGATTCATCGCCTTCAATGTCGGGCAGTTTGGCAATACTCCAGTCGGCCTGTCGCAAACCTTCGGTCGATTCAACCAACGCCCGTGCTTTTTCCACTACCTCGTTCAACACCACTTGGTTGAACTTCAACTCGCCCGAGCCTAGTCGCGCAAAAGCCAGAAGATCAGACACCAGTTGACCACCGCGTGCGCTGGCCTCGTTGATACGCAGCAGGTAGCGTTGCTCCTGTTCGTCAAGCTTGCTTTGAGCCCGACGCGTCAGGCTGCCCGCAAATCCCTGAATAATGTGACAAAGCGAATTCAGGTCGTGAGCAACACGCCCGGCAAAGTGGTCCAGTTCATGGTTCATCTCCAGCAAGCGTGAATTGCTGCTGGAAAGATCGCGAATCAACTGCGTGTTCTGAAGTTTTAGTTTGCGCACCTCAATGGCACGGTTCACCACCGGCATCAACTCGCTGACTTTGAAGGGTTTCAGGATGTAATCCAGCACCCCAAGTTTCATGGCGTCTACCGCCGTTTTAATGCTGCCGTGGCCAGTCATCAGCACCGCACTCAAATCAGGATCGATTTGGCGCGCACGTTGCACCAGCTCAATGCCGTCCATGCCGGGAAGGCGCAGATCGGTGAGCAGCACGTCAAAGCTTTGGCTTTTCAGGTGCTTCAGGGCGGGGGCTGGTTCAGAAAACCCTTTGACTTCAAATCCCGCGTCCTGCAGCAGTGAGCACAGCGCTTCAAGTTGGGGTTTTTCATCATCCACGACGATTATTCGGAACTGCTCGAGCATCTAAAACTCCGGTCGTCGGCTAGGTTTAGCAGATTCGCTGATTACAATGTCTCACAATTACTGGATTTCCTTGAATGAATCAATACCCTCTTTTGAGAAACGCTTCATTGGCGTTTCCATTCGTCCTGATCTGGACCAGCGCCTTTCCCGCTGCAAAAATTGGTTTGATCGACAGCCCGCCACTGCTCTTTTTAACGTTGCGTTTTTTGGTGGCCGGGGCTTTGATGCTGGCCTGGGCACACTGGCGGGGAACACTTCGCAAGTTAACCCTGCAAGAGTTGGGCGTGTTGAGTGCCTTGGGTTTGTTGAATCATGCGCTTTATCTGGGTCTGAGTTGGACCGGCATGGGCAGCCTGTCCTCGGGTTTGTCCACCATTCTTATTAGTGCAAACCCTATTGTGGTTGCCGTGTTGTCTTCGTTTTTGTTGCGCGAACCCCTCACACGCCAAAAGGTGCTGGGTCTGGCTTTGGGTTTTCTGGGTGTGGCCTTTATTGTTCGCAACCGAATCGGCTCTACTACAGACACCCTTGAGGGTTTCTTGCTGGTATTGGCGGCTTTGTTAACCCTGGCTTTCGGTACCGTGCTTTACAAAAAATGGCCTGTGCGCACCGACATCGTCACTGGAACCGGTTTTCAGATCATTCTCAGTGGTCTGTTGCTGTTGCCTGTGGCGCTGTTCATGGAGGACTGGTCTGCAATCGCCTGGACTCCATCATTCGCAGGTGCGTTTGTCTGGCTCGTGTTGGTGGTGTCCATTACCGGTTATCAGCTGTGGTTCAACTTGCTGGAACGCGGCAGTGCCAGTGCCGCCAGCGTGTGGTTTTTCTTAACCCCCCCGTTGGGTTTGCTGGCAGGCGCATGGCTGCTGGATGAGCCTTTGAACTGGATTGATTTCATCGGCATTGTTCCCGTGGTTTTGGGGATTGTGTTGGTGACCCGGGCCCGCTAAAAAACCACAAAAAAAGGCGAACCGCATGGGCTCGCCAAAACAGCAATTTTAAGGTCGGAGATGACGACAGGCTTGCTGAGCGCCCGTCAGGGGAAAACTGGAATCAGGAGTTGGGCAGCAACACGCTGTCCACCACGTGAATCACGCCGTTGGACTGGGTAACGTTCGCAATGGTTACCTCGGCTGTACCGCCTTTTTCATCAACCAGCACCACCTTGTCGCCCTGCAGTTTTGCGCCCAGCGAGGCGCCCGATGCTGTTTTCAAGGTGGCCATGCCGCCAGCCTGAACAATCTTGTTGCTCAAATCGGCCGCTGTGATTTTGCCGGGCACCACGTGGTAAGTCAGCACACCCTGCAGGGCCGACTTGTTTTCTGGTTTCAGAAGAGTATCCACGGTACCGCTAGGCAATTCGGCAAACGCGTCATTGGTGGGGGCAAATACAGTGAATGGGCCTTTGCCTTTCAAGGTATCGACCAAACCGGCTGCTTGCACGGCAGTCACCAGCGTGGTGTGGTCTTTTGAATTGACAGCGTTGTCGACAATGTCTTTGCTGGGCAGCATGGGTGCACCACCCACCATGATTTCGGCGTGGGCAGGCAGGCTAAAAGCGGCTGCTGAAACTGCAATAGAACCAATCAGGCTTGCTGTCGTGAGTTTTGATTTCAACATGTTTACTACCTCCAGTTGGAATTTCAAGCTACAAGATTTTCCAAACGTCCCGGCTGTTGAACCGAAATCGTTAACTGTTCGAGGCAGTTGTGCCCGCGAAGTTCAGCCTCCACGGGTTAAGTTTTGTTAAGGTTTGCAAGACGTAGTCAAGGGCTTGGTAGCCGGCCAATCACCGTTATTTCGCCTGTGGGGCTGGACCGGAACAGCACCACTTCACCGGAGTCAGGATAAACACCGGTCAGGGCAGTGGTATTCACTTGGTGAGTAACATACAGCACTTTGTCGCCAGGTTTCAGTGTGGCAAGGTGTTCTTTCAACGCGGTGGTTTGATCCGCGCTGCTGCCCCGCCCCTGGAAAAACGAATTCAAGGCAGGAAGTGCTTGTACCTTGCCCAGATTCAACTCTTGCGCGGTGTCCAGGCACCTGCACCATTGGCTGGAGAAAATCGCGGTCAACTGGACTCCCTGGCTTCGAATGGCTTTACCCAATGCCCTGGCTTCTTCCCGCCCTGCCGTACTTAAATTGCGTTGGGTTTTGCAGTTGCCCAGGGTAAAACCTTCAGGGTCACCAAAACCGGGTGCACTGGCGTGGCGCATAATCGCATGAACCCCAGGCTGTTTCCAAAGGTCCCAAACCTCGGCTTGGCTATGCCCCGAGGTTGAGAACAGAACGAGTGGGATTAAAACAAGAAATTGAGCAATTCGATGCTGCATGAATTCACCTTCCGGGATTGACCCAAGTGGACTGGTTGTTCAGTCCTTAAAACAAAAAAGCCAGTTTACACTGGCTTTTTTGTTTGGGTTATCCATTCACTGGGTAGCCCGAATTGACTGCTTGTAAGGCTACTTATGCTTCAGCCTGCGCCATCGCTTTCAGTTTTTCACGCTTGGCACGCGAACGCAGGTTCAACAACTCAACCAGCAGCGAGAAGCCCATTGCGCTGTACAGGTAAGCCTTGGGCACGTGTTGGCCGAAGCTCTCGGCGATCAGCAGCATACCCACCATCATCAGGAAGGCCAGTGCCAATACTTTCACAGAGGTGTGTGCTTCAACGAATTCGCCAATTGATTTGGCAAACAGCATCATCACGCCCACGGCCACCATCACTGCAGCAATCATCACCTCGATATCGTCGGCCATACCCACCGCAGTAATCACGGAGTCCAAGCTGAACACAATGTCCAGAATACCGATCTGGATGATGGAGTACCAAAACAGTTTGGCACCGGTTTTCTGAATGGCCGCACCGGCCTCCAGCTCTTCTTCAACCTGGTGTGGCGCTTCCACTTCCAGGTAAATTTCTTTCGAGGCCTTCCATAACAGGAACAGGCCCCCAAAGAAGAGTACCAAGTCTCGCCCGGTGATTGCTTTTTCCATGACGGTAAACAAGGGTTCGGTCAAACCAATGATCCAGGACAGGGAGAACAGCAGACCCACACGAGTCGCCATTGCGAACATCAAACCGAACTGACGCACGCGGTCGCGAATGTCTGCGGGCAATTTCGACACCAACACGGTAATGAACACAATGTTGTCGATACCCAGCACGATTTCCAAAGCCGTCAAAATCGCAAAAGCGATCCAAACGTTTGGATCCATTAGTAATTCCATAAAACACCCCGTTTTTTAGTCAAATTCAACAGCCCGCTATTTTGCACCACATTTCGCATGGTGGGTGATCATTTCGTATTCTGACTGCTTATTGCCAAGCGATTTAACAACAAATTGAACTGGATCGGTTTGGCAAAATGATAGTTAAAGCCCGCGGCTACGGCCCGTTCAATATCACTGTCGAAAGCATAGCCTGTCAATGCGGCAATTTCGCATTGCTGATTGGGGCCAGTTGTGGCGCGAATTTTTTCAGCCACTTCATAGCCCGATAGCTTGGGCATGTCGATGTCCAGCAAAATAAAGTCATAAGGTTCAATCATCGCCTTGTTCAAGGCTTCTTTTCCGTCCCTGGCCACCTCAACCACATGCGCGTCTTTTTGCAAGAAGGTCTGGATCAGCTTGATATTCAGTGGCGTGTCGTCGGCAACCAGCACGCGCAAGGGCCGAACGGGCAAAATACGCTCCTGGCCATGACTGTCCAGCTGATGCTCCCGCTTCAAGGTCACCGAGAACATCACCTGCGTGCCCTGGCCTGGCTCCGACTCCAGCTGAATTTCCCCGCCCATGGCATTGATCAGGCTTTTCACGATCGACAAGCCCAGCCCCGTACCGCCAAACCTGTTTTCCCGGTCAGTGTGTACTTGCGAGAACGGCTTGAACAGCAGTGATTGCTTCTCTTTTGGAATGCCAAGACCCGTGTCGCTGACCTCAAAAGTAATCAGATCTTCGTTCGGGCTAATTTGAGTGTTGCTAACAGTTAGGCTCACTTTGCCGTGAGAAGTGAACTTGATCGCGTTTGATAGCAAATTTTGAAGTATTTGACGCAAGCGGCCCATGTCGCCTGAGAAAATTTGATGCTCGCCCAGTTTGTTGTTCAGCTCAAACTTCACACCTTTGGATTCGCAGGTCAGGCGGGGCAATTCTGTGCTGCCCTTGAGCAATTGCTCCATCAAGAATGGCGAATCTACAAGCTTGACCATGCCCGACTCCAGTTTCGAGAAGTCAAGAATGTCATTCAGAATCGCCGAGAGGGTTTCGGAGGACTGCACCAGATAACCGGCCTGCTCCTTCAGTTCGCCGGCTGGCAAGTCCATTTCAAGCAAACGCGCGAAACCCATGATGCCGTTCAAAGGCGTGCGGATTTCATGGCTCATAGTGGCCAAAAAACGGCTTTTTTCTGCATTGGAGTCTTTCTCGGCCTTGGCTGCAATGGCTGTCTCACGCAGTCTGCTTTCAAGTTCAAGCTGCACGGTGCGGTCCAGGTGAGTACCCACCACTCGGGTCGGCTTGCCGTGTTCATCCCGCACAATCAGCGCTTTGGCCAAAATTTGCACCCAATGGCCGTTCTTGTGAGCCATGCAGAATTCTGCTTCGTAGGAGTCCTTTTCCGGATTGTCCAGGGCATCGGAAAGCGCCTTTTTGGCCAATTCAAGATCATCGGGCGCGGTCAGTCGCTCCCAGGTGCCAAAGTCATTGCTCAGTTCATGGTCTTCATAGCCCAACAGGCGTTTCCAGCTCGGTGAAAAATACACCTTCTGGGTGGTAATTTCCCAGTCCCACAGCCCATCGTGTGAGCCTTCCATGGCCAGCTTGAATCGTTCTTCACTCTCGGCCAGGCTGTCCCGGATTAGCCGTTCCTCGGTCACATCCTTGCACATTAAAATAATGCCGCCCCGGTGCCCGTCAGGCTTCAGCCAAGGCTCGATCGCCCAGTCCAGCCAAATGGTGTGTCCGTCCTGGCTGGTCCACGGATCAGATGTGGCGGAGATACTCTCACCCGCCAAACCAGCCCTGTGTGCCTGGCGCCAGCGTTCATGCAGGTTGGGCACCACATCGTAGTGGTTTTTGCCCACCAGACTGCCCTTGTGACCGTTTGCAAAAGTTTGCACCCAGCGCGAAGAGGCCGCCACATAGTTCATTTCGGTGTCAAACATCGCAATTGGAATAGGGGCCTGCACAATCAGCGCTTCAACCACCCAATAGCTTTCTTTGGCTGACTTCAGCGCATGTTCAAGCGATTGGCTTTTTTCCGTCAGTCCACGAGTCAAATCCAGAATATCCCTGGAGATCGGCTGTAATTCCGTGGGGAGCTCTTTCATGGACGCTTCGAGCGCTTTGGGATCGTTTTTGCGCACCAGTTCCAGGTAGGCGCTGGCCTTGGCAGACAGGCTTCTGCCCAGTGCCAGCACCAGCAAAAGGGTGGCCACGGTGCCGATGATCAAGGCCACAATGGCACCGATCAATGCTTTCGAAATCGGTGAGGCCACAGTATCCAGCGGTGTGACGGTGGCTGAAATCCAGCCCAAACTATCGGTCTCAGCGCTGTTGTTGGGGGCAAAGGCCACCAGGTAGCTTTCGCCATCACTCAAAGTTTCAATCGACCAGTTACTTTCGCCCGTGACTGCTTTCTGAAAACCCGCCATGGCTCTCCAGGCAGTGCTGTCCTGAAAGTCGGCCAAATCCAGCCGGTTGCCCATTCTCAGGCTGCCGTCCTTCGCCAAAATCACCGTGGGGGCTGATGGGTTGATGGTGTTAAACACATCTTTTTCGATTTCAGCAATGAAATACTTCCAATCCAGATGAATGCCGATCACACCAATAATTTCATCCTGCTGGTTTTTCAGCGGGGTGGTGAAGTCAATGAACTGGTATTTTTCCTCAGCGCGGGCTGGTAGTAAGGCAGCCAGCAACGCGGCCTCGTGCACATCCATAATTGCGGGTGCAATTAGCCCCTGCTTGAACCACGGGCGCGCAGCCACGCTTTTTCCGACCAGCAAATCATCCAGTGCTGCCAGCACAGTGCCGTCCGGGGCCGCCACACCAATCCACAAATAGCCTGGCGTATGCTCTCGCATAATCTGCAATAGCTTGGTTTGCTCTTCAGCCGTGTAATTTCCAAATGACTGCTCAATACGGCTGGTGTAGACCAGGTCTCGCAGGTGCTCTTTCAAATGGCGGTCCACCGATTGTGCAATTTGCTCGGTTTGTGCCAAGGAATCCACCCCGGCCTGATTGATGGTGTTGTTGCGCAATATCCAGTGCGCGGTAATGGCCACCGGAATGGAGAGCAAAAACAGCGCAATCAAACTACCCACAATCAAGCGGGTGGTAAAGCTTGAGCGAATATTGAAATTAAGCATGAAGGGGAATGTGTGGAAATGGTGGATGGCTCACTGTAACTCAGGCAGCGACACGGCTCAATCGTTAAACGAGCCCGATTAGTCTGGTTTATCAAGGGATTGAATCAATTTCAGCTGGATTGTGCTGATGACTCGGTAATTAACAATTCAAAGGTAGTATTGCCCTCAATGTTTCATCGTGACTGGAATCATCGGAATTGGACTCAACGGATTTGTTAACCCGGGCAGTGGGTATTGTGGCTTTTGGTTTGAGCATTGCGGGGTTCTGTGTCATTTCAGAACGCGGAACCAAGCTCTTGTTTGCGCTGTCGTCCATGGCTTGGGGCCTTCAGTACTACTTGTTGGGCGTACACACCGGCTTTTTGATTATGCTGCTAACCGGGGTACGGCAGGCAGTCACCATTTATTCCAATGTCATGGGGCAGCGTTTGCGCCTGGTACTGGTGCTGGGGTTCAGTGGTCTGGCCATCGCCATTGCCGTGTTCACCTGGCAAGGTTGGCTGGCCAGTTCCTTGCCCTTGTTTGCCACCTTGCTGGGTACCTGGGCCTTGTTCATGATGGGCAATGTGGGCATGCGCAAAGCCACCTTGGCCACCAATGCCCTGTGGGCCGTGCATGGCTACCTTTTCGATTCCTGGGAGCTGTGCCTGACCATGATCGTGATCACCGTGGCCAACCTGTATGGTTTGTATCGTTTGCGCGGGGCTACTGTGGTGCCTTGAGCAACAGCCAAGTATCCAATTCGCAACGCTTTACGCCATTTCCCTGCTAAAATGCAGCCTGTTTTCAAACCCTTGCATCATATAGAGGCCCCGCGATGAACACGCGCCCCGCTTCTTCGCCTGCCGAGCACAACAGCCTTGTTGTCAACGGCGCCGCAGTCGAAGCCCAACTCCGTGAACTCCTTCAAAAACGCATCCTGATTCTGGACGGTGCAACCGGCACCATGATTCAGCAATACAAACTCACGGAAGCCCAGTACCGGGGCGAGCGTTTCGCTGATTTTCACCGCGACATCAAGGGCAACAACGAATTGTTGGTGCTGACCCAGCCAGCCATCATGACCGAAATTCATGAGCAGTACCTGGCCGCTGGCGCTGACATTCTTGAAACCAATACCTTCGGTGCCACCACCGTGGCGCAGGCCGATTACGACATGGAACACCTCGTCGACGAGATGAACCGTGAAGCGGCCCGCCTGTGCAAGGAAGCGTGCATCAAGTACTCCACGCCCGACAAACCCCGGTTTGCTGCAGGCGCTTTGGGCCCCACGCCCAAAACCGCGTCCATCAGCCCCGACGTGAACGACCCCGGTGCACGCAACATTACCTTTGATGAACTGGTCGCCACCTATTACCAGCAAACCAAGGGTTTGGTGGAAGGCGGCGTTGACCTGCTGCTGGTTGAAACCATTTTCGACACGCTGAACGCCAAAGCCGCGCTGTTCGCGATCGATCAGTATTTCGAAGATTCCGGCAATAAATTGCCCATCATGATTTCCGGCACAGTGACCGATGCCTCCGGCCGCGTGCTGTCTGGCCAAACCGTTGAGGCCTTCTGGAACTCTGTTCGCCATGCCAAACCCATCACCATTGGCTTGAACTGCGCGCTTGGTGCTTCGCTGATGCGCCCCTACGTGGCTGAACTCAGCAAAATCTGCGACGTGCCCATTTGCGTGTACCCCAACGCTGGTTTGCCCAACCCGATGAGCGATACGGGTTTCGACGAAACACCGGAAATCACCTCTAGCCTGGTGAAGGAATTCGCAGCAGCGGGTTTCTTGAATGTGGCCGGTGGTTGCTGCGGCACCACGCCCGATCACATTGCGGCCATTGCCAAGGCGCTGGAAAACCAGAAGCCCCGCACCATTCCCACCGTGGAACCCAAGTGCCGCTTGTCGGGTCTGGAACCGCTGAACATCGATGACAACAGCTTGTTCATCAACGTGGGCGAGCGCACCAACGTGACTGGTTCAAAAGCATTCGCCCGTATGATTTTGAATGAGCAGTACGACGAGGCGCTGAGCGTGGCCCGTCAACAGGTCGAAAACGGCGCGCAAATTGTGGACGTGAACATGGACGAAGCCATGCTCGACTCCAAAGCCGCCATGGTGAAGTTCCTGAACCTCATGGCGTCCGAACCCGATATTTCACGCGTGCCGGTGATGATCGACTCCTCCAAATGGGATGTCATCGAAGCTGGCTTGAAGTGCGTGCAGGGCAAGGCCGTGGTCAACTCCATTTCCATGAAAGAAGGCGTTGAGGAATTCAAACGCCAGGCCAAGTTGTGCAAGCGCTATGGTGCTGCGGTCATCGTCATGGCCTTTGATGAAAAGGGTCAGGCCGACACCTACGCCCGCAAAATCGAAATTTGCGAGCGTGCTTACAACATTCTGGTGAATGAAGTGGGCTTCCCGGCCGAAGACATCATCTTCGACCCGAACATCTTCGCCATTGCAACAGGCATTGAAGAGCACGACAACTACGGTAACGACTTTATCGAGGCCACAGGCTGGATCAAGAAAAACCTGCCGCATGCCAAAATTTCAGGTGGTGTGTCCAACGTGTCTTTCAGTTTCCGCGGCAATGAACCTGCCCGCGAGGCCATTCACACCGTGTTCCTGTACCACGCCATTAAAAACGGCATGACCATGGGCATTGTCAACGCCGGCATGATGGGTGTTTACGATGAACTGGAACCTGAACTGAAGGCCCGCGTGGAAGACATTGTGCTGAATCGTCAGCCCAATTTGCCAGCCAACGATCCCGACTTTGGCAAATCAGCCACCGAGCGAATGATTGAATTCGCAGGCACCCTGAAAGCGGGTGGCAAGAAGCTGGAAGAAAACCTGGAGTGGCGCAACCAACCGGTGCAAAAGCGCCTGGCCCATGCGCTGGTACACG
Organism: Limnobacter sp. MED105; assembly: GCF_000170915.1. GTDB lineage: Bacteria > Pseudomonadota > Gammaproteobacteria > Burkholderiales > Burkholderiaceae_B > Limnobacter. The sequence goes on along the minus strand of NZ_ABCT01000002.1, from coordinate 224,007 downwards.
GCATCACCAACTTCATTGTTGAAGACACCGAAGAATGCCGCGCTGAAATTGCAGCCAACGGTGGCCGCCCCATCAACGTAATTGAAGGTCCGCTAATGGACGGCATGAATGTGGTTGGCGACCTGTTTGGTGCTGGCAAAATGTTCCTGCCGCAAGTGGTGAAAAGCGCCCGCGTCATGAAGCAGGCGGTGGCCCACCTGATTCCTTACATTGAAGAAGAGAAAAAGCAACTGGTGGCCGCCGGTGGCGATGCCAAAGCCAAAGGCAAAATTCTGATTGCCACTGTGAAAGGCGATGTGCACGACATTGGCAAAAACATTGTCACGGTTGTTCTTCAGTGCAACAACTTTGAAGTGGAAAACATGGGTGTGATGGTGCCCGCAGAGCAAATTCTCGCCAAAGCCAAAGAAATCAATGCCGACATCATCGGCTTGTCAGGCCTCATTACGCCTTCACTTGAAGAAATGGCTTATGTCGCCAGCGAGATGCAACGCGATCCCTATTTCCGCGACCGTGGTATTCCGCTGCTGATTGGTGGTGCCACCACCAGCCGCGTGCACACCGCTGTGAAAATTGCACCACATTACGAAGGCCCCACTGTGTATGTTTCAGATGCAAGCCGTTCTGTCGGTGTAGCCTCAAACTTGTTGTCGGATGAATCAGCCGACACTTTCAAGGCTGATCTGAAAACCGAATACGAACGCGTGCGCGAACAACACGCCAACAAGAAAGCACAGCCGCTGATCAGCATTGAAGCTGCGCGCGCCAACAAACAGAAAATTGACTGGGCAAATTACACGCCGCCCAAGCCAAAGTTCATTGGCAAGCGCTACTTCAAGAATTACGATTTGGCTGACATCGCCCAGTACATCGATTGGACTCCGTTTTTCCAAACCTGGGATTTGCACGGCGGTTACCCTCGCGTGCTGGAAGACGAGCTTGTGGGTGAAGCCGCCCGCAAAGTATTCGAAGACGGTCAAGCCATGCTGAAAAAGTGCATTGAAGGCCGTTGGCTGCAAGCCAATGCGGCGGTGGCCTTCTACCCCGCCAACACGGTGAGTGACGATCACATCGAAGTGTATGCCGACGAAAGCCGCAGCCAAGTGCTGTTCACCTACAGCCCTTTGCGCCAACAGGGTGAAAAACGTGAAGGCATCGCCAACAAATCACTGGCCGACTTCATTGCACCCAAAGGCGCGGGTGCGGACTACATCGGCATGTTCGCGGTCACCGCAGGTTTGGGTGTAGAAAAGAAAGAGAAGGAATTCCAGGCCGCACACGACGACTACAGCAGCATCATGTTCAAGGCGATTGCCGATCGTATGGCTGAGGCTTTTGCTGAATGCTTGCACCAGCGGGTTCGCAAAGACCTGTGGGGCTATGTGGCCGATGAAACTCTGAGCAATGAAGAACTGATTGCCGAGAAGTACCAGGGTATTCGCCCCGCGCCAGGTTATCCAGCCTGCCCGGAACACACCATCAAGCGCAACATGTTCGAAGTGATGCAATGCGAAGAAATTGGCATGACACTGACCGAGAGCCTGGCGATGAACCCGGCTGCCAGTGTGTCAGGTTTCTACTTTGCCAACCCTGAAAGTGATTACTTCAATGTTGGCCCAGTTGGGCAAGACCAGTTCAAGGCCTTGCTCGACTATTCGGGTCGCAGTGAAGAGGATTTGAGAAGGGCACTGAGCACCAACCTGACCTGACATGTCGCGCATCCACAGCGTCGCCCCACCCGGCGCTGTGTAGTCGAAATCGATTCATCGCAATTTTTGTCCAGGAAAGACGAACTTTGTTGAGTTTCAACGCCACCTAGTAAGCACTAGAAAACCGAATTCAAGGTTTGTTGGCTGAGGACTCGCGATGATCGAAGTGTTAAACAGGTTTGCAAGGCTGGCTTCTGCACGGTCCGAGGTGGTTGGTGCATCTCTTATCATCCTCATGATCGTCATGATGGTGATTCCCATGGGTCCGGGCATTCTCGATGTACTCCTGGCCATCAATATTTCTGTGTCGGTCGTGCTTGTAATCAGCGCCGTACTCATTGAAACACCGCTGGCATTTTCTTCATTTCCTGCGCTTCTTTTGATGACAACCTTATTTCGGTTGTCTCTCACCATATCCACGACACGACAAATTTTACTAGAGGGTGATGCCGGACATATTGTTCAAACCTTCGGTGAGTTCGTCGTGGGCGGCAATGTGGCCGTTGGTTTAACGATTTTCCTCATTATTTCGGTTGTTAATTTTCTGGTGATTACCAAGGGTTCCGAGCGTGTAGCTGAAGTGGCCGCGCGTTTCTCACTCGACGGCATGCCTGGAAAGCAAATGTCCATCGACAGCGATCTCCGTGCCGGGTTAATTACTCAAGCCGTTGCGAAACAACGCCGTTCCGACCTTGAAAAAGAGTCGCAATTATTTGGTGCAATGGACGGTGCGATCAAGTTTGTAAAAAATGATGCAATTGCCGGGCTTGTTATCACGGTGGTTAACTTGCTTGGTGGTTTAACGGTCGGCATGATGCAGAAGGGAATGTCCTTTTCTGAGGCGGGGTCGGTATACACCATTTTATCAGTAGGCGACGGACTAGTCGCGATCATTCCATCGTTGATGGTTTCCATCGCGGCCGGTTTGATTGTAACGCGCGTTACCAAAGGCGAAGCTGACGGATCCAACACTGCGCAAGACATGTTGAAAGACCTCAGCCGAAATTCAAATGCACTTCAAATCAGCGGCATTTTCTGTTTTCTGTTCGCATTCGTTCCTGGCATGCCCAGTTACGTATTCCTCGCCACTTCGGCAACGCTGCTGTGCGGTTGGTACTTCATTTCGAGAAAAACTGACAAAGCCGAAGAGGTCGATGTGTCCACGCAGTTCAGCGACATGCTGTCTGCCAGCGGCAAAAGCATCAAGATGGACGACATCTTGCACACCAATACTTTCGCACCGCTGGAGGTGCGGTTGCCTGTAGACATCGAGCCCACCGCGGCCAATCAAATTCAGAATATTTGCAGAATCGCGAGAAACCGGCGAGTAGAACAATTGGGCATTCTGTTTCCATTGTTCGAGTTCATCAATCACACCGAGAGTTTTGTCGAGTTCTATGTGTATGGCGTACCGGCCATGTCCATTCATATCTCCGAAAAGCGGCTCAGCATTCGCAGCGATCAGTCACTGGTGCAGGCTGTGCCCGGTATTGAATTCGTGATTGAGAAAGATGTTGTTACCGGCAAATACGACATGCTGTGCGACCCCCTTCAGAAAACACTTCTCGATCAGCACAAGCTGGAATACCTGACATTCGAAACAAGATTGGTGTCACAAATTGAAGCGTTGTTGGTCCAGAAGGTCGACCAGCTATTCACCTTGAATGAGTATCAACGACATATGACCACTCTGGGTGACAAGTACACGGAGCAACTCAAGGAGCTTGAGCGCGTGCTGCCCGTTACCAAAGTGGTGGAGGTGTTGCAACGCTTGCTTGGCGAATCAGTTTCAATCAAAAACATGCGTTCAATTTTGAATTCATTAATTGAATGGGGGCAACGCGAGCGAGACCCCATGGTTATTGCAGAGCAGGTACGCCGTGGTTTGTTCGAGCAAATATGCCATCAACATACCCACGAGCGAAAACTCAAAGTATTTATGTTGGGCGTGGAATTTGAGCAGTTGATACGAGAGTCGAGTCGAAGTGACGGCAATGGATCATTTGTTGACATTGATTCCAGTTCTCTCAATGAACTAATCGAAATTGTCGAGGAGCAGTGCAGGCCGCATCTGGTTGGAAACTATGTACCCGCCATTGTGTGTTCAATGGATTGCCGGGTGTTTTTCCGCCAAATTATTCAAGACTCATTGTTCATCATTCCGGTTCTTTCTCATCAAGAAATTTCTTCAAATATGGAAATTCAAGTGTTAGGCAACATCAATCTAAATCTTCAAGCGAGAAACAATCCATTTGCTGACGGAGTCACATCATGATTCACATTCAGGTTAAGGCCAAGTCAGGATTGCATGCCGGTGCGGTTTGGCGACTGGACAACTCGCTGGTCAGCCTGGGCGCAAACTCCCAGTCAGATGTATTCCTGTGCGATCCTGAAATTCCGGATACCTTGATCACACTTAGAAAAAGCGGGCGTCGGTTCAACATCGAGACCCTGCATTCAGAGGCCAGGTTAACCGCACCTGATCAAAAAAAAGTAGACAACACCCTTTTCCCCTCGCAGCTGCTCACGCTTGATTTCAAGCACATACAAATCGAGTTGCAGATCGTCAACGGCACCAGTGGGCTGATGTCGTCATTGAATGACGGTGTCGCCAGAACACTCCATCAGTTGGTGCAACTCTTACGGGGCATAGGAGCCAGGGCAATCGTCGCCTTACTATTCATCATCGGCTTGTTGTTGACCACAGTTGTTTTGTTCTTCGGCACAGCGGGTGTTGTCAAGTCAGAGGCCAGCGTTATCAAGAAACCAGACTTGAACAACACCTACAAATTGAAACCGCTTTCTACTCTTGAGAGTCGCATGGCAGAGAACGTGGCAAACGAGATCAATGATTTTGCAATCAGAGCCTCCACAAACCAGCTCTCGGTAACGGTGGATGATGACCGTGTGGATATCGATGCTGAGTTGTCGAGGGCGCAGTCCATCGGGTTTGAAAAACTCCTGGATCGTCTGGTCATCGATTACGGTGAGAAAGTGGATATCCGTGCCCGTCTGGCGTTGACTGAAGAGCAACGCCGTATTGATGAAATCGCCATTGAGCAGGTTGTTCTTGGTAGTCGCCCAGTCGTTATCCTGCGAGACGGGGCAAGGCTGTACGTCGGCGGGCAGTATCAAGGTGTTAATTTGCTCAGCGTCGATTCCCGAAAAGTGGTTTTTCAGGGTGAAACCGTTTATGAGGTCGTCCTCTGATGCGCAGCGCCATGGCTCTGTTGGCACCGGCGATCGTCAATCAGCTTCAAGCCAGGATTGGTCAGATCAACCCGGTAAAACGTGTTGGGTATGTCAGTGAAATTATTGTTTCTACAGTCAGGGCGATTTTGCCTGATGTGGTGCAAGGTGAGTTGTGTGAAATTGAAACGTCTGGCGGGCATAAAATCCTTGGCGAGGTTGTTGCGTTCTCTGAAAACATCGTCACCATCTCGTGTCTTGAATCTGTCGCCGGAGTCGCCTTGGGTTCCCGAGTGTTGCCCTTGGGCCGAGCGCACAGCATTAAGGCGTCAGATCACTTGCTTTCATCGCTCCTCGATGGCATGGGCCGCAATCTGGATCATCCGAATGATCGTCGATCCGGCGTCTTGTCGGTCGATTCCGATGCTCGACCCGTCATTCAGGTGGCACCACCAGCGAGTAAAAGACCACCAGTTAGCGAATCACTCGTCACGAAAGTGCGGGTCATTGATGGGCTGCTCACCCTTGGTATTGGCCAAAGGGTGGGTATTTTTGCACCCCCCGGTTGTGGCAAAAGTACCTTGATGGCCCAAATTGTTCGCGGTGCGAATGTAGATGCTGTGGTGTTTGGTCTTGTGGGCGAACGCGGTCGTGAGTTGAGGGAGTTCATCGAAAAAGAAATCACGGATGAAATTCGCAAAAAAAGTTTTTTTGTGTGCGCTACCTCTGACCGGTCTGCAATCGAGCGTGTTCGCGCTGCGTTTACCGCCACATCGATTGCCGAATATCTAAGGGACCAGGGAAAGTCTGTTTTGTTGGTTGTGGATTCGTTAACGCGTCTTGCCCGCGCGCAGCGTGAACTGGGATTGATGGCCGGGGAGCCTGCCACACAGGCGGGATTTACGCCTTCCGTGTATTCAATTTTGCCTGAATTGATTGAACGTTCAGGTCGAACGGAACAAGGGGATATTACGGCGGTTTTCACAGTTCTCATGGAAGGCGAGCGAATTGAAGACGATCCAATTGCCAGCGAAGCCAAAAGCCTTCTCGATGGGCACATTGTACTCAGCACCAAACTGGTCGAACGAAGTCATTTCCCCGCAATTGATCCCTTAAAAAGTCTGTCTCGTGTCATGGGCTCAGTCACCAGCGTCAAAACCCAGGAACTGGCGTCGCTGGTCAGGCGCGCGTATTCGCTTTATCAGGAGGTTGAGCTATTGATTCGGCTTAACGAGTACCAGCCAGGTACCGATCCATTGGTTGATGAAGTAGTCAACATCAAGGCGAGTCTCGATGAATGGTGCAAACAATCGCGATCCGAACCCGAGTCACCTACCGTGGCATTGTCGCGTCTCGGTACGTTGATGGTCGGGTTTGAGCGACTGCTTCAAGAGGCGAAGGCGTGAATACCTTCATCAAAGATATTCAGCAGATTATGGCGATCCGAAAGCTGCGGGTGGATTCATCGCGCCGTAAACAGAAACTTAAAGCGCTTGAGCAAGATCAGGCCGCGCGAACCATTGAAAGTGCCCAGGCGCATTTTGAGCAAACGGAGCAAAGACTCATTCAAATAGAACTAGAAACCCTGCAACGTTTGACCAATGGCAACTTTGTCAAAGTGGATCAGCTGGTCAGCTTCACAAAGCTTCAGCAACAGGGCATCAAAAAAATAAAAAATATCCAGCAGTCCATCGATCAATCTCATCAACAGTACGAGTCAGCACAGCTTGCGTACCAGGAAAGTTGCTTGAAAGTTAATCAGGCTGAGAAAAAATTATTGGGAATAGAGGAAGTACTTCTACAGAAATTATGGAAATAGCTGAACACATCAATGAGCAAGAAGTGGCGCAAGTTTGGGCACTGGATCGACTTCGAAGAGTGCGTTACGACGCGACCGGTTCCACAATTTTTGCCCGATCAAGATCAATGTCTCAGCGCATCTATTACTTTGATACTGACAGGCATTCTGATCTGGCGATTCGGCGCACCACTGGATTACCCCACAAAAGTACGATCAGCGACCTGATTTGGGTCAGTGCCAATTTTCCTGAGGGAAACGAGATTCAGATTGGTCTGGATTCAGCTTATATTTTTGAGCAAACCGGTAGTTTGATTACACCCCAAATCGTTGATTGGGGTGGTGAGGGTATCGTTCCGCTAATTGATATCGTCAGTGCCGTTCTGAACGAACTCGAGTCAATTCTTGGGCTTCATGTCGAGGACTTTTTGCCAGCACATCTCATGCCCACCTCAAACCCCATCGACTACCTGGCCGTGGACTACAAGCGCCAAAACAAACTCATTCTTTTGTCAGACAAGCAAACACTGAAGCTGCTTGAAGCAAAGGCACGGAACTATTGCCTGCGCTACTGGAATGACTACGAATCCATGGGGAGAAAAGTATTTTTCGAGTTGAGTGTTTACTTGTATCCAACAAAAAGAAAGTGGTTGAGTACCGAACTCGCAGAACTTGAACAGGGTGATTTGGTTGCACTGCAAAATTATAGGATCAATGCATCGTCTCGATCAATACGCGGTTCACTGCGATTTAAAGGCGACAAATTTTCAAAAAGAAACTATGAGGTATTCATTCAAATGAACGAAGACGACACACGACTCCACTTTGGTAGCGACGATCTTTCTGACACATCGGGTCTTGAGGAAGAGAATCTTCCACCACACGAGCAAATCGAACTGGAGATTCATGCGGGTAAAACCAAGATTCTTTTTAACGAGTTGTGCAGCGTCCAAGAGGGTACCTTGATTGAATTAAGAGAGCATGCCTTGCCAATGGTGACCTTGTGTGTAATGGGTTCACCAATACTTGAGGGCGAGCTAGTGCACTTTCAGGATCAACTGATGGTTCAAGTCACAAAAAGACTCGACTAAGAGAATCTCAACATGGATCAAAGCATCAATCCAATTGGTCTGATTGTCACGATAGCCTCGCTATCGGTGTTGCCATTGGTGGCGGTAACGGCCACTTCATTCCTGAAGATATCGGCGGTGTTGCTAATATTGCGCAACGCAATTGGTGTGCAGCAAGTGCCATCAAACATGGTGCTCTACGGAATCTCCATGGTGATGACCCTGTTGGTGATGGGCTCAATATTGACTGAGGCCGGCCAACGTTTCGCACCGGACGGCAAAATGCCAGTCAGCGGAACCGAAGTACTCGAGTCGATCAATGCCAGTGTGCCACCCTTTAAAAAGTTCATGTTGGCCAATGTCAATCCGGGTTATCTCAACAGCTTTCATGAAACGGCGCAAAAATTCCAGAAAAAATACGATGCACCTGAAGTCGAGAAAACAGATCTGTTTGTTGTGCTTCCAGCTTTTGTCGCCTCCGAACTTGCTGAGGCTTTCAGAATCGGATTGTATCTTTACCTGCCTTTCGTGATCATTGATCTGGCCGTGTCAAGCGCCCTGATGGCCTTAGGCATGATGATGGTGTCACCCATGTCACTTACCGTACCTGCAAAAATTGTTTTGTTCGTCGCAGTCGAGGGATGGGCAAAGGTACTTCAGGGGTTGGTCAATTCTTACTTGGTGTAAATCATGCTGATTTATTACGTCAATCAGGCATTGTGGATTTCATTGCTTGTTGCCGCCCCTGTGGTGGTTGTCACAATGGTTTTGGGGTTATTGCTTGGTTTCCTGCAGGCTATTTTTCAGTTGCAGGATCAAGCCTTGCCTTTTGGCATCAAGTTGATGGGGGTTGTGCTTATCCTGTTTGCGTTGGGTTCCTGGCAATCTCAAATGTTGGTTCAGTTTACGCAAACCATGTTTGATTTAATCTCGGTTCCGCATCGTTCTAAATGGTAGAGCCACTGACCGACACTGGCGAGCAACTGCGGCAGTTTCTTGCGGTGCTCTCGTATTATTTACCCAGAACTGTCAGTTTTATGGTGTTTTTCCCTTTGCTCTCGAAAGGTCTTTCCAGCAGTCTGATCAAGATGTCGGTCGGTTCTGTTTTGGTTCTCTACCCGGCATTTGCTTCAACTACCCTTTATTTTTCGTCAATGAACCCACCGGCTTTCACCTTGATTACCTTTCTCAGTGAAGTGGTTTTGGGTGCACTACTGGGGCTGACCATTGCATTTCCCTACTACGCGTTCAAAGCATTCGGCGCCTTAGTCGATGTTTACAGAGGCGCAACGTTCGCCGCGCAGGCCACAGGTAGTGACAGCGGGGAAGAGCTACCCATTGAGCAATTGTTTGGTCTGCTTTTTGCGGCGCTGATTTTTGCCGGGCCGGGTTTGCATGCTGTCTCTGTGCATTTACTCAACAGTTATTTGGTTATGCCACCAGGTACCTTGACCTTGCTCAGCCTGGACAGTTGGCTGACCACCATGCTGCGCATGGCCGCTGACCACATCACCTTCTCAGTCCTGCTGAGTGGGCCGGTATTAATTGCAATCCTGGCTGTAGAACTCGTGGTCGAAATCATATCGGCGTTTACCCAGCAACTTCAAGTTTACAGCCTTGAGTTCGGGCTCCGAAGTGTGTTTGGAATTGCCGCACTCATCACACTCATGTTCTTTGCCGAGCAGGAAATACTGACCATGTTCTGGCAATACAGTGAAAGCTTGAATTTGCTTCTCGGAGATGTTCAGTGAGCGGCGAAAAAACTGAAAAACCCACCCAGAAAAAATTAGACGATGCCCGAAAGAAGGGTCAGGTAAGTGTCAGCAAAGACGCTCAGATACTGTTTAAACTCCTGATGTTTTACATGTTTTTCTTTTGGCTTTCGCAAGACTATGCGGCGCGTTTCTCTGAATTACTTGACTTGATCGTGACTGCCGGGCTCAAGCAGCCGTGGACTTTCTCAGAAAGCATCTTCTCCATGTTCTTTGATCTTTTCGTGGCAATCACTGTGCCTTTGGTCGCTGTTTGTGCGATAGCCGCCACTCTGATTACCTGGGCACAAATTGGATTTCTCGTTTCGCCAGAAGCGTTAACGCCTTCATTCAAGAAGTTCGATGCCGTATCCAATATCAAGAACATGTTCTCGAAAAAATCTTTGGTGCAGTTGCTGTTGTCCATCGTCAAAGTACTGATTTTGTCTGTGGTTGGGTATCTTGTATTCAAAGACAATATGGGAGACATGATCTACAGCTATCGCGCTGGGTTGACTCAGTTTTTTGACGTATTGGTTCATGTGTTGAAGGCAATCATTTTTGTATCGCTGATCATTTTTATGGTCATCGCTGTGATCGACTGGTCTGTGGAGTACATGCATCACATCAAAAATCTACGGATGAGCCACCAAGACATCGCCGATGAACGAAAGCAGTCCATGGGAAATCCACAACTCAAGCAGCGAATGAAAAGAGAGCACCGAAGTATTCTCAATTCATCACTTACCCGGGTTGCTGGCGCAAAGGCGATCGTGGCCAATCCCACACATATTTCAGTGGCTTTGGATTATGAGCCGGGCAAACATGACTTACCTTACATTCTCGCCATGGGAACAGACGACGAAGCGTTAAGAATTCGTGAATTTGCCAAGAAAAACGGAATTCCAATTATCGTGAATGTAAAGCTGGCCAGAATGCTATATCAGGACTGCGAGGAGGATGAATACATTCAGAGAGAACACCTGGAGCTAGCAGCCCAGGTATTCCGGGCTGTCATGGAAATGGCATCTGATCAGGACAAGGGAGTTAGTCATTGATTGTTTACCTACTCCTTGCGCTTAGACTTTTTAGCCATTCATTACCGCCAGAATCCAATTCTAGGAGCAAGACTTCAGCTGCATCTTTCATCGCTGGCGTGCTACTCGGGGAGTTCCTGATTGCTTCTAGGTCATCCCTGGAGAGTTTATTGTCTCGATCTCCATTCTTGGCCAGTAGCTTCGCTTGTGGTCAACAGATTTGTTTGAATGTCATTCAAACCTGCCCGAAACTGATCGAAATCACCTCGGCTGAACTTGCTGTCTGTTCTGTTTGCATTTCCACGAATTGATACCCGGCGCATCCGCTACTGCGACGTCTTCACCATGGTAACCGGGGCTAATGGTTGTCATGTTTTTCATTCCTCCAGCTTGGAAATTAATTGCTGTTTAGCCAAGTCGCCATGTCGTTCTTTTCAAAGATTTGATCGTCGCCACAAATTTCGAGAAGCATTGAACGATTTTCACTGGATAGTGCCGCTTTGGCTGCCTCAATAATGGCCGCTCGATTTTCAGGTGGTATACCCATTTGGTCCCAGAGGGGATCGGTTTCGCTGAGCTCCGACAGAAGCCACATGCCTTGTGTGCCGTACCGATCGTTGTCTTTGACTGCAGCACTGTTCTCGTAACGCCATTCAAGGTAATCCATCATATCAACCGCTTTTGGGTCAGACAACGTGACAATATTTGCCTTGAATGCATCGCGCTTGGCAACTTCCGCGGCCTCCGCTGCTTCCGCTTCTGCGGCAGCGGCAGCCTCATTTTTGTCTGCAAGGTAAATGCCGCCATTTGCCGTCATGGCAATTGTGTTCTCGGCGGGGTTGTAAGAAACAAGTCCCATTGAAATTGCAGTGTTGAGCTGGTTGGTGGTGAAGTGGGTGTTGTCTGCTGGCAGGCCAAACAAAAAATTCAGCATTTTGCGCGTTTCTTCGTCTGGCACCAGTCCCGGTGGCAACGTTTCATCAGGCACTTCTGCCATGCCTTCAAGAATCGCCTTGGCATCTTTTTCTACTTGCTCTGAACCGTAATTCGGTGCGTACCCGGTGGCAGTGAAATAGCCCGACACTTCACTGGCGGTGTTCATCAGGGTTTGTGTCATGGTTAACAGCCCCATGCTGGGTATCAACGGCAAAGTATTGTTGGCAAATGCCTCCACCACCGTGCTGCCATTCTCGTTGGGCGTCCAGGTGCCAGGCGCCTGGCTGGCATCTCCCTGAAGCAGTCCCATCATTTTCAGTGTGTTCAAGTGCCCCTGATTGAATTCCGTGTTGGATCCAAACATGCTCTCGAGCAGAGTCAGGGTGTTCGGATCAAGGTCGCTGTCTTGTATCGGACCAAGCTGATCAGACTCTGCAGGGTAATTGGCGTTGTAAATGTATTGCGCCGCACCCATCAGGCCACCCAGTTGTGCGCTCATGGCCGAGCCGGTGGCCTCGGTATTAAATCCGGAGTTTAGGTAAGTTGCACTGCCACTTGGAAAGAAAGGAATTTCATCGCCGAAAAAGGCGGTGTCGTTGTAATTCTGAACGAGACCTTGTCCTTCTGCTGTTAGTGTGAATGTGTGGGTGATTCCATCCTCGCCAAGATTTCTTTTGTAGTTGAATTGATCGTAGTCCAAGGTTAGGGTGATGTCGCGAACCTTGAGTTCTTCGACAGGCTTGTTATTTTTCAAAGCCAGAAAGTTCAGGATTTCTTGCAGTTCTTCTTCGGAGGAAGCGGAAATGATGATGTCTCCGACGCGGTAGGTGAACTGACCATCGGGCTGCTCGTTGATGCCCGGGGCATCCGTTACTGCGACGTCTTCACCATGGTAACCTGGGCTAATGGTTGTCATATGTTTTCATTCCAGATGTAAAATTCTCGATGATAAGAATAGTTTTTACGTGCCACGCGTTTGTTCTTTTTCTGTTTCTGTGGTGGTTTGGTACAAACTGACAAGTTGCTGATACAACGCATTTGCTTCTTGTGCCTTGATGTCGTCTTTTGCACCTTCATATTGATAGTTGGCGTTGCCATACTCGCCACTTGCATTGATTGGTGCCGTGATCAGGCTGGCGCCGATTGGACCTACCCATTGATTGCCATGGCCAGTTTTGCTGTTTTTGGCAATGGCGGCGTTAGCCGCGCCTAAGCCAGCTGTAATCACTGCAGACAACATGGCGCATGCAAACTGTACGGTGGCACCTTTCAAGCGCTCTTCTGCGGCACTTATTCCCAGTTCCACCTGCGTTTCAAGTACCTGAGACATCAGTTGTTTGACATCAACTTGCATGGCGTAGCTGAGCATCAAAAATTCAAGAAATGCGTCGCCGAAAGGATTGGTGTGAATCCCGATCCTTTCGGAACCGCCGAAAAGAATGTCCGCCTCGTCGTCGGTAAGACCCCAAAGTTTTTTGGCCTCATCGCGCGTAATGGTGTCTTTGCCACTGGCCAAACCAAGATACGTTTGCACTTCTTCCGGCGACAGGTTGGCGAGCATTCGGTTGGCTTGCTCTTCAGTCAAGCCGAATTTATCCATCATGTACGCCAGAAATTTTTCTTTTTCGGTCTGGGTTAGTTCGTTGGGCTTATCGACATTGTTTGTGCTTAGGGAGTCTGTTCTTGTTGCAGCGTCTACCATTGTTTGTTCTCCTGAATAGATGTGTTTCAAACACCAAATAGTTGCGCAATCAACATTTGAAAACGTTGCAGCAAATCCTGGTAATTGGAATTTTCCTGGCTCAACATTTCAATAATCTGGCTCCAGCCATCAATAATTGCCTGGGCTACTTCTGCTTCCTTCAGTAGTTTTGCGCCCTCGTACTGCAGCTGCCCCATTTCTGCTTGAAGACCAGCTTGTGCCATCAGGATTGCGGACTGCGCATATTCAAGAAAGCGGGTTAGCGCTATTGTTTGGGCCTCGGTGAGTGAGCCAGTCAACATTTTTGCGATGTAGGCTGGAAGGGACGATGCAAACTCCCTGGCTGCTTGTACGCCCGCTGAAGCGCTTGACGACATGGCTGACAGGCCACCCGCCATCAAGGCTGTGCAAACTACAACAATCGCGATCATCAACAAGGTGCCGACCACAATGGCGCCGATCGGTCCCAAAGCGTCGCTTAACGCTTCGAACATTGCACCCATCCCTTTTTCAATGAAGGATTCCGAGCCAGCTGCTTCGCTGATCAAGGGCTCTAGAAACATGACCAAGGTCACCACAAGAATCGCGATGGTCATTGGCGTTGGAATCAAGATTGCTGTGATCATTGCCAATGCCACACCCAATGCACCGAGTGCTTTGAAAAACTTGGCCAATCCACTCATCGCTTTGGCTTTTCGCAATTGCTCGAGATAGTCTTCAATTTGTTGCTTGACCTTTTCAACCTTGGCGCGTTCCGCGCCCTCGAGGCCGACCAGGTAACTGCCGATGACATCTCGGGTTTGCTCAAGCGCCGCGATCATGTATTCGGCCAAGGTTTCTGTCAGTGGCTTACTTGCGCCGTTGTCAATCAGGCTTGCATAGCCGGTGTCTCTTACTTGATCAAGCATCTGGCGTACCTCAGAATGCGGATTGATAGGCTTGTGATGCAACCTCGGCGAGTTTGCTCATAATTGCAGAAAACTCACTCATGACCGCCTCAACCAGCTTGCTGATGGATTCAATTTCCTGATCCAACTGGTCTACAAGTGCTTGATCGCCATTTTTGAAAGCCTCGTCTCGCAGGCGGGTTTTTTCAGCGATGTCAGTTCCTTTCAGGTCCAAAAACAAATTAATGCTGACACCGAATCCGTCATTCCCTTCGACCAGGCTATTCAATGCACCCTCAATCTGGCTCATCTTGGTAGAAATGTAACGTTGCGCATTTGTGTCGCCCCGATCGACAGCAAAGCTGTATTGAAGCTTTAGTTCATCAAGATAGTTTTGTAATTCTTCCTCGCTGTATCCTTCCGGACCAGGAATTTCACTCACATCCCAATCTGTTTCAAGGTTGTATTGCCAAAGATCTTCGCTGCGCATCACCTTTTGCTCAGCTTGAACTTTCGGGTCTGACGCGCTGAGTCCCGTGGACAGCAAATAATTCATCTTGGCTTTTGCGACCGACTCGCGGAACTGGGACAAGGCCAATTGTTGGTTTTCTGCGCTTGGGTCTGCTGCAATTGATGATTCGTATGCAGCTTTCGCGGTAATCAGTTCTGTTTTCAAAGTGCCCAGGCCCACCGAATTTAGGTTTACGCCACTGGCTTCCAGTGTGTCCAGTTTTGCCAGCAGTTCATTGACCTGGTCTACAGTTTTGATGTTGTTCTCGGCACTCCACGAACTTGTCGAGGTTGAAATTGCCGACATTACTTCAGCCACGGCATCGGCCTGCGGTTGCAGTTCAGCAATAGCTGTATCCAAGGCATCAGTGCCTTGCGTGTGCTCCGCAAGCACTCTCAACAGTGCCAGCTCACTTTTCAGCTCGCTGTCCAATTGATTCAATGGGTCTGTGCCGGTGGATGAGTCCCAGCTGTTGCGAATTTGTTTCAGATCGGTAATCAGGGCATTGAGATCACTTCCCTGAGCCCATGGTTGACTTGATTGGCTTTGTAAAAAGTTGATGAGTCTCGTCAACTCTGATTTGGACATGTCGGCCAGGTTTACGCCCGGGTTCTGATTAAGCCATGCCTGAACAGCCTCCTCGGCTGTATCGACTTCACCAGTAATCGTTGTTGGTTGCCACTGTACTGATTGGTTTGGATCTACGCCTGCCATGATAAATACCTCAATGTGTGTTGTTGTGTGTTTATCGAACCGAGAAACTGGACAGTCGTTTTGTGCCCGAGTCTACTTTTTGGTCATATTGATCGCGCAGGCGTTGTAACTGCTCTCCAATAATTGCGGAACGGTAGTCCGAAGGAATGACCAGTTCTTTCGCTTCAAGGCACCATGAGTAAAGTTTCTTTGCTTCTTCTTCATTGACCTTCTCGCCATTCATGACTTTGTTGAACACTTCAAGAACATCGTTCGGAATCGGTTTTCCAGAAGCACTCATCTGCGCACGGGCTTCATTCAAATAGCGTTTCATGTCTTCGTTGGCTTCTACTGCGCCTTCTTCATGTGTCTGAAGGAGAGATATCAAGGCATCGCCGTTTGTCTCGAGTGGGCCGTACCATGCTGCCAGCTCGGTGAGACGTTCTATGTCATAGGTGTACCCCCCCAATTGCAGACCTGTAGCCAGTAGTAGCACTGTTTGAGTGTCTCCCCTTGCCGCTGCTTCAAACATTTGATCGACTTTGCTTTCATCGATCTCGTAGGGTTCGGTCAATGGTTCGGGATTCGTAATTGGGGTGGTAGCAGTCATGATTTTCCCTTTGGATTTATTAGTTAAGTGCCCGGGAAACAACGTCGCGGTAGAAGTCGCCAGACTTGCCCGCAGCATCGAAAATTGCCTGGGCCGAAGCGAGGTCAATTTTCAGTTTTGCCGCGGCTTCCACAATGTCACCAGGCTCTACATCCGGGTCATTCAGTACGTCTTGAAATTGCTGAAGCGCGTTGTCCTGGAAATCCTGACCTGTGGTTGTCATTACGCCGATTGGACCTTCGATTGCTGCCATTTTGATTCTCCTGATTAATATGTAAACACCATGCACACCAAATACGGCTGATCTGTTTGATCAGTCGTCATCGCTACCACCGACAGGGTCGGTGGCCTCGCTGAGAAAGTCGTCCAGAATGAAGCCCACTGTGATTTCTTCCAGAGCATCTAGAAGCTCTGGTGAGTAGGCCCCTGCGGGCACCGACGCTGTTCCTTCAACCGCCATAATTGACTCCTTATTTGTTGACGATACTTTTTAATGGCTCGGTAAGGTCTTTGACCAAACCAGCAGCCAATTGCCACAATGAACCCATCATTTGAATCTCGTAATTCAACATCACAGAGTCGACTGGAGAATCACCAAAATCTGAACGGGCAAGCATGTTGTTGACATTCTTGCCGTGTCGATCTGCAAAGTTAAATACGCGATCGCCTGCTTGAATAACTTCCACAATACCTCCTACTGTTGTTTAACCAATTGCTCAAAACTTTCCGATACTTTGCTGCCAATTTTTCCTGTCAGTTGAATTGACACAGACTTCATGGAGCTTTCGTGAATTGATTCAATCAGACTGAGTACGTTGTCATTGGCATCAAAATCTTTGAGTTTTTGACCCATGTTCATGTCACTTTGATTCAGCTTTGTTTGGGCATTTTCAACAAAACTTTTTACTGTGTTGTTGATGGGGCCAGCATCGTTGATCATTGCTTTGAAGTCAGCAATATCGTGTAACGGTGGTTGGGGTGTTTGTGCGCCCGGTGGCGAGGCAAGCATTGCGATGTTGTTAATTGCTGCGACCAATTTTGACCTCCAGAGCGACGCCAAGCTGCTTAGACAATTTGGCCTCTAAAATTTTAATCAGTACTTTCTGTTCGTTCAGCCCCATCGCTGGTGGCAGTTCGATATTGAGAAGCAGGTTTCCCTGGTGGTAACTTCCTTTCACTTCCAGTGCACCAAGTGCAGAGTTATCAATTTGGAAGGAAAATGAGTTTTGTATTTCTGACAAACCCTTTTCTTTTACTTCTCCTTTTTTAAGTGGAGAAAAAAGTTCTTTTGTTCCGTTTGTTTGAAAATTTCCTGTGTTTTTAGGTGTTTTCTCTGAGTTCGAGGGTGTGTGACTTTCGGGCGATACCGGAAACAGCATTTCCAGAAAATCATCTTTGAGTGAATTTTGTTGTGGCCTTGACATGGAAGGGTTTGACAAGGCGAGAGGCTTTGAGGCCTTGCTGATATTGACAGTGCAACCACTTGCTTTCTTGTCGATGCGTTCTTGCACGTTGGCGGATAAACACAGCGGATCATATTTGTTGTCAGACTTCATTGTTTACCTTTGGCTCAAACGATCAATTTCCCAAGTGATCTTGTCGAAAGTGAGTTGCATGTCCCGAAGGGTTTCCAGATGCCAGTTTTTTGTGGTGCGAAGAATGAATCCCAGTTCGGGTTCGAGTTGGCAATTAATATGAATTCCGGGGAGGGGATTTTTCATTTCTACCAGGGCTTTGGACGCCTCTGTGATGCCAGTCGATGGTGGAGTTTCGGAAACCCAGACCATAAAGTATTCTTGATGTTGAGCTGAGAAGTGATTTGTCCTGTTCTCGCTTTTCACCATGACCCAGTCGCTATTGGAAACTGACAGTTCGGCTGGTTCGATCTCATGACTGTCCATGCGAAGCTCCTACGGATAGAACTCCTGCAGCCTTCAGATTTTTGTCAATTCCGTCGGTTACTTGTTTTCTGTGAGATCCATTTTTGTAAAGATCTTCAAGCAGGTCACTTTTAAGTACCAAGCGGTTGTAGTTCGTGATGAATATGTTTTTACCGGGTCGGTTGTTTGCACTTACGGCCGAGGCAATTCTTACCAGCGAATTCAGCCCTGTGACAACTTCCGCCGATGCAACAGTTTGCAAGCAACTTTCCAGCAAGTTACTTAGCGATGGCAGACCACTCAATTTTGCCGCGGTGCAGCAGTTCAGAAATTTTTTATGGATTCCCTGAGCCTTGATTAACAGATTGATTTGATTGATTCGGCTAAGGATCATGTAGTGCCGAGGTGCGGTAATTTTTTTGGGGTTTTGTGTTTTCTCTCTCGACAGGATATTGATGAATCCATCGCGCATTTTATTCATGTCAGCGCTGAAATCTTCCTTTGTTACATTGTTTCGGATGGCCTTGAACAGTGACAATATGTCCGGTGCATCAACGTGAGGTTGTATTTCAATTGTTTGGTACGCCTTGATGAATTCACGGAGGGTCGCTTGTGAAAGTCGACTTTGTTTGCCTACTTCAAACGCTGAAATAGAGCCTGAGATGAAGTCACCGTGTTCCGAGTAAAGTGATTTTTTATAATTGTTTAAATCTTTGATTTCTGTTTTGCTCAAGCCTGGCTCTTCGAGCAACAGGCTGACAAGCAAGAACTTGCGCAATGCTTTTTCTTCCGGCCGCAAGTTTCCCGCCAGGTCGACCAAACTTTTACTTTTTGTCTTGACTGCGGTGTTTAGCGAAATCAGGTCTTTACTCAGAAATGTCATGTCCGAAGTGAACATAAGCCGATACGCTTCTTTGTATTTTTCAGACGTGCGCTTTGTGTGTGCGTCTTCCCGGCTGCGGGCGGCTACTGCAAGCGCCTGCTCTTCGGCCGTGACTTGTGGCTTGCCTTCCAGCCTGTTGTTTGGGGTTACCTCAACAGGTGGCTCGCCTGAACTGTTGTGCTGTGCATGTGCGCGAATAAAGTTATTGAGTTTTTTCTGCTCAACTGCACTTAGTTGCTTTTTTGCCAAAGCGCCACTTTGAAGCGCTTCAGCTGTGGTGACCTCTTGAACAATTGGTGGAATCGTAATTGCCATGATTACCTCGGAATAGTGCTATCGAGTTTCAAAGAGGGAGTTCCTTCAAGGTTGTCTCCTTTCAATTTGAATGACATCTGGAGTTCTTTCACCGCTTTGCGTGTGGATTCCGAATCGTGAATTGGCCGGTCAATCAGTCGTGGCGTAATCAGGAAAAGCCTTGCAACAGTTTGTGTGCGCTTTTCAGTGGAAGTGAACGCTTTTCCGATATACGGTATGTCTCCGAGCAAGGGGACTTTGTAGTCATTAACTTCAGTGGATTCTCTGTTGTATCCGCCAATTAGGATGGCCTTTTCCCGTTGAATTACAGCTTGGGTGCTTAGTGATGTGTTCTGCACCCTGGGCATGTTGATTCCTTGCGTATTCTCGGTAAGGCTGCCGTCCTGAATTTCGATGCGCAGGAAAATCCGCTCTTCCTGTTCATCGATGACTACTCGGGGAGTGACCTGCAACAGACTACCTGCTGTAATTGGAATAACGTCGGCAACGCGTTCGCCTGAAACCTGGATGTAAAGTGTTTGACTAAGGTCGATGTATGCGGACACATTGTCTTGGGTCACAATTGTTGGGCGCGCAAGTACTTTTGCGTTTTCATCGGCAGAGAGTGCTTTTAACCTGGCCATAAAACGCATTGGATCAACAATCGAAGTGGCGCCGGCTGCGATCAAGCTTGGTCGGCCAACGCCGCTACCGGGAAAGTCGTAGGCAAACCGATCTGACAGCAAGCCAAATTCCAAACCCAACTCATTGAGTCCTTTTTGATCGACTTCGACCATCATTGCCTCAACCTCGATCATCGCCACCTGACGGTCCAGTTGATCAATCAGATTCTTGTAGTAGTCGTACTTACTCTTTGCATCACGAATCAAGATTGAGTTGGTGCGTGGGTCTGCTGTGACACTGACAAACTCTGCTTTTTCAGGGTCGTCGTCGGCCTTCTTTTTCACCCCGCTACTGGGCGAGACAGGCAAAGCACCAATTCTTTCCCCCATCATCAAACCTTCGCCAGGACTAAGGCTGTAGGGGGATCGCTCAACATTCATGCCAGGTTTTTTTGCTTCCGGAGAATTTGCCATTTGCTGATTTGGAAGCCCAAGCAAGTTCAGCAGCACGGAGAGCGCGCCCGGCGTGGTAACCATGGTTCCTCGCAAGTTGGTTTGCCTGTCTTCGACTGAGGCGTGCTTGAGTGGAAAAACCATCAGTTGGGTTCCGTGCTTTGCGATCTCGGATGGATCGGGCCGGTCCTGCTGAAAGGAGTCTTCTATTAATGAGAGGTAGCTGGCGGGGCCGGAAACAATGAGTTCTTTGCTGTCCATATGAAATACAAACGGGAACTCTTTGTAGTAAAGGCCTGCTGAAGTAAGCAGTTCTTTCCAGTCGTCGTTAGAGCGATCACCACCTACATAAATGCGCTTTGTTCGCCAGTTTCCTGATCTGTAGGTATATACATTCAGGCCGTTCTGAAACCAATTGATTTGATAGGCACTTTCAAAATAGGCCATCACGTCATCAACTGTTTTAACTTCAAATCGACCGCTGACTGGTGAGCTTGGAATACTGTCTGCAACCAAACGCTTCCCAAACATCGACAACATTTTTTCAATAACCCGTTTGGCACTCTCGTCTTGCGCAAGATAGACTTTTGTTTCGACTTTGTCTGTTGTGGCTGCGCGTGATACAAGGGGGGCGAGGACTAAAGCGAGAATGAGTAATTTAAGAAATACTTTCACTGTTGACCTCAAGATTTTTTATCACAGGTACCAATGCAGGTTCGAGACGTTCAATCTCTTCTTTGTACATCGCGATCAGATTATTCAAAGACACATTGATTTCAGCTCCGTTTGCAGTACTTATTTTCAGTTCAAATGGTTGTAGCTCTTCATCGGCTTTTACATTGCACTTTCTAAGGTTCATTTGTTCAGCGAGGACTTCGGCAAGTACCTTTTTAACCAAATCTACCTGGGCAGGATTGGCCTGAAGATTCAGTTCCCGTGCGTTGTGAGAACGTATGACCAGCGCTTCGGCAAGTGTTTTGATTTTGAGAAAATCGGATGCAGTTGAAATGAATTTCTCAAGAACAACCACGCAAACTTCTGTGCAGATTGACGAGGAATTATCGAGCAGATTATTTTCTTTCCAGGCTGTGATCTTTTTGAGGGACACCAAGTCTTCGCGCACTGAGTTCGCGGCAAGCTGTCGGGATTGTTCCTTGATTCGTTCAGCTTCGTCATTTGCATCACGCAAAATGATTTGGGCTTGTCGGTGTGCCTGATTCAGTAAATCGTGATAGGTGCTTACGTGATTTAACAGGGCCGCTTTAACGACACCGCCTGATATCTGTAGTCCTTCAGGAAAATGAACGCGCTTGATGAGGTTAAGCATGATCTTCCTTGTGTAGAAAATCGATTTCCTCAATTGAATTATCGGATGTGCCGTCTGGGTCGAAGTCAAGTTCCAATACTTCGTGGTGCGAATAGACTTCGCTGTGCAAGGCGCAGAAGGCGGCTTCACTCCAGTGGTCAATCACGTCCCACAGCTCTTGTGGAATGGGCTCAAGATCATTGCTCCAGTCGATGATCTCTTTGGTTTGTGTAAGCTGCCAGCGCTGATAAATTTTCGGAAAGTAGCTTCGGAGGTAAACCGCAAATCCCAGTCGTATTCTGTCGTGAAGAAACAGTTGTTTCTTCAGGGTGTTGGCCATGTGGCGCGCCACCGATTCCTGCCACTGGATCAAGGCCTCAGGCAGATCGTTTTTCAATACAATGATTTCGCGGATCACTTCGGGCGAGTTCACGCCAAAACTACTTTCCCAGTCTTGTGGGCGTGCATGCAGAATACTTGCATCCAGACTGAATAAGGCGAATCGTTGAAGATGTTCTTCAAGTACGCTGTTTGTCGCGATGGCAATGCTGCGTAACTCTGGACGCAGGATCAGGCGATCATCGGGTAGTTCTGGCATGTTCAATGTACTTCGCAATTGAAGCAAGTTGAAATAATCGATGTTGTCGAGCTGCTCTTTTGTCAGGGGCAGTGAGACGCAATGTTCTTCGTGAATTGCGATGAGCGGGTTCGACCACCATGCCCACCAGCGACTCGAAAATATGAGTTCACCAGTCATTTGAAGATCCTGAGTTTTAGTTTGCGCAATACTTCGGGCCACTCATTTTCGTCTTTGGCCTGGAGCCACACTATCCCCAGTGAGAGTACCCAGAGCGCTACGATCAGATAAACGATGCTGAGAAAGTAAATTCGATCTTCTTCACTTAGCGCCAGTGGGCCATACCAAAGAAGCGGTAAGCAGGCATCGCCACGTGGTTCTGAAGGAATGGCGGCCACAGAGATACTTGTATTGACTTCGCCTGTTATTCCGGGAATGCTTTTGAATATCAGTTCCCTGACGCGTGGAACGTAAGCTGGAAAGGACGACCCGTTCTCGTATTTAACGAACACAGCAGCCGACGAGGGGGAGAGTACTTCACCTGGGTTGGCACGTTCCGGCAGAACAATGTGTACTCGGGCAGATAAAACGCCGTCCATGCTCATCAATGTTTCTTCGAGTTCCTGGGACAGTGCATACAGGTATCTGGCACGCTCCTCCAGTGGTGAGCTAATCATGCTTTCTTTTTTGAAGACCTCACCCATTGATGTTTTCTTCGCTCGGGGTAGTCCTTGCGACTGAAGAATTCTGAGTGCGTCTGAGGACATTTGCTTGGGTACCGAGATGATGACTCCCTCTTTGCCCGATGACTTTTCTACGGGAATGCCAGCCTCTAGAAGACTGGAGTAAATTTCATTGCCTTCTTCTTGCGACAATCCACTGAAAAGCTGACTGTTGCCGGAACAGGCTTGCAAGGCACCGATGAGAAAGAGGTAGCCGATTGAGCGAATGATGAGTTTGAGCGCGGTTTTCAAAATTTAGCGCCTTTTGGTAATGGAATTCATTTCTTCGGAAATGTTTTCGCCCCGGTTGCTGATTCTGCTCATGCTTACAAAATAGGCTGTGGCAGTAAATTTCTGGTAGACAACGGATTGCGTAAATTCGGAGTTCAATGCGAGCGAACCCTTCAGGTCAAAAGTGCTTTGATTGACCTCTTTTTCAAGTTGCTTGATGGCGATTTCAGCTTCGTTGACGCTTGCAGCAGTCTCTTCGATTAGCGTGCCCTGGTTGCGCTTGGCATCTTCTACGGATCGTTTGGAGAGACTTTGAGTTCCGCTGCTTAATGCACCATTGATGCTTTTCAGGAGTGTTTGAAACTGATTGATGTTGTCCTGGGGTGCCTGAATTTGAGCTGCTTGGCCAAGTGTGATGGCTGATGTTGCTGCGGCGGAATTAATCACTGAAGGTGCTCCTGATGAACTCGTGTTGTCTGAGTTGACGGATTGGGCTAAAAGTTCGCGTGCATGGTCACAACCAACAACGTTCTTTTGCGTCGTCTTCAAACTTCGCATCGTATTGGGATCGATTTTTTTCGGCTTTGTCGACTCCGTAGAATTGGAGCCGAAGTTCTACGCGTCGACTTGCATCTTTTGAGTCGCGCACATGGTTGAATGCAACACCGCCAGCGAGAAAGAGTTTTTTGACTTGCTGCCTTTGATCATTGTTTAAATGCACTGCTGTGCTTTGGTCGTTTCGCAGCAGTGTGCACATCACCCATTCTGAACGTTTCAGGCTTAGGTTCAGGTTGTAGAGGTAAGAGCCATCGGTGTCGGTAAAGCCTTCGATGAGCACCTGTTTCAACCATTTCTGTCCTGTTGGTGTGTTCGCTGTGCTCAGAATTGCAGGTACCACTTGATTGAGTGCCTGTTCACCTTCTGCGCCTAATCTGAATTGGTCTGACTGAAATCGACCGACTTCTCCGAAATTGATTCGATTCAGTTTGCAATCGACTTCAACCGAGGTGTTTGTTTTTGCGACTTCCTCGGATAAGTGTTGACAGATATTTGAAATTTCTTGAAGTCTAACTTTAGTCATGTCCACTTGCTCTTTGATCTCTGGCGTTTCTTTGACTGTTTGCTCTGCTTTTTTTGTGATCGAGGCTAGTGCAGTCACCATGATCACCAGAAAGAGAATCATTAGGGCGGTCATTAAATCCGCGTAAGAAATCCAGAAAGGTTTTTCTGCTTCTTCAGCGTTTCTTGATGGCTGTTGATATTGCCCGAAGCTCATGCGGCCTCCGGGCTGTTTTCTATTTGACCGTCTTGCTGTCTCGCCCGAATGACTTTTCTTGCAAGATCCTGGGGATTGCTTTTGATGTGGCTTAGTCGGTTGTCCATTTTCTTGCCCATGTCTTCAATTGGACTTTTGACTTGACGGATCAGTGCGGTTTCTATTTGACTGGCCAGTCGTCGATTAGACTCAGTTAGCGCTTGTTCAAGCGCACCGCCCATGCTGGCGACTTGTTGTGACTGAATAGACTCCAATTGCTTGATCACAGGAACCATGGCTTGAATCAGTTCGTCTTTCAGGCTTTTCGCTTGATCACTTGAGTTTGCTGAGTGATGGACAAGAGTGGCCAAATATTCTTCTCCAACGCCGGCTTCAAAGAGGCTGCTGATTGCATCGACGAGATCATCGAGCGAGCTCAGGCATCGGCGGTAAAGCATCTTTTCCCAGTGGGTGATGATCATTGCGATTGTGATGGCTGCTGCTGATGCATAGAATGCGTCGCGTACGCCGCCCAGTAAAAGAGAGACGCTTTGTGCCATCAGTTCGGGATTGGACGCGTCAAAATTGGATAGTCCGAATAGCAAACCTGAAAATGTTCCGATAATTCCAATGCCTGTCAGAATGCCCGGCAGGTGTTTGAAGTAATCAACTGCAAGCGGACGATCGATAACCGATGAGACTGAGAAGTAGTAAGAAACGGGGACTGTCAGGCGTGATTTTTTGTTTTTTGTAATTCCGTTGATGAGACCAGTTTGTGTGTGCAGTGTTTTAGAGAAGTCTCGCCAAATGGGTTCGAGTTGAGTGTTTTGGAAAACTCGACCCACGCCGGTTTTTCTGATCATTTCGTCGCCGTCGCTCATCGAGCGAATCGTGGTGCTGATTTTTTGCAGTGTCAGGCAAAGTGCTTTGGATACTTTGACGTAGCGCGTGTAGAAAAAGTAACACGCAGATACCAGTAAGACCATGACGACGACAGGGGGCACGAGTTGTAATACATTGAAGTTTGAGTTTTCCAATTCTTATGCTCCTGCAGCGGAAGGTGTAGCCGGGTGGTACGCGTCAAAACAGAAAAAAGATACCTGCCCATCTAGGTTTCCGCCCAAGGGGCAAAGTTCCATTTGTTGCGGAGCTAGCAGTTATTGTGGTTGTTGTCAGGGGATGAGTGTTCGCAGTTGTCGTAGTAGTGGGAAGGCGGAACGAATGTATTGTTGTTTAACCCATTGAATGGGTTGGTGTTGGCAACGGCAGAGGCAGGCGATTTGTACACTATGCTTCCGGCGATCATTAATGCGAGGCCAAGCGCGATTATTAATGGGCCTGTGGGTGCAGCAGGTGTAAAACATATCCCTGCTCCCAAGGCGGCAATGGCAAGCCCCGTGGTGGCCATGACCATGGCCGATTTTCGACCGGGCGCCTGTGTTTTGGAGTCCGTCGTGTTTTCTATTGGCTGGGTACTTGGTCGTTGGCTGCTTGATTGAAGCTGATTTGAGCCTATTGAAGCTGGCATGATGAATGTCCTGATTGTCTTTTTGCGTGGTTAATCCCCAAGGAAAGTTCAACTTATCTAAGTGGTGTAAAAATGCAAAAAGGCACCCCGAAGGGTGCCTTTTCACTTTGCCTGGGGGTCGGAGCCCCAGGCAATACTACAAAGCTTAGATGGGCAGGCTGTCTGTAGGCAGCGCGCTGGTCAATGCATCCAGAGGGCTTGCGCCAGAGGAGATTGGCAGGCTGGAGGGGTCCAGCAAGCTTGTCAATGAATCCAGAGGCGTGCCTGTGGATGGGAAGCTTGGCAAGCCACCACCTGCACCACCGCCTGCTGCCAGGTCGGTCAGAACACTTGGGTCCAGTAGGGAAGTAACCATGTCCAGCGGTGTGCCAGTTTCTGGGATGCCGGGCAAGCCGCCACCACCACCCGCACCTGCCAAGGCGTCGGTCAGAATGGCTGGGTCGAGCAATTCAGTGACCATGTCCAGCGGTGTGCCGGTGCTGGGCAAACCAGGCAAGCCGCCACCACCACCCGCACCTGCCAAGGCGTCGGTCAGAATGGCTGGGTCGAGCAGGGCTGTAACTTGGTCGAGTGGTGTGCCTGTTTCTGGGAAGCTTGGCAAACCGCCGCCACCAGCACCACCCAGGGCGTCAGTCACAGGGCCCAATACCGCATCCAAAGGTGTGCCTGTGGGGCCGGCTGCACCGCCACCGTCACCGCCTGGCAGTGGCAAGCCACCTGACAAAGCTGCGATCAAAGGATCGGTAACTGGGGTGAGTGCGTCGAAAGCCTGGTTCAGGCCATCAGCCAGGGGCTGAGAAACCATCGGTAGTGCGTCGGTTGCCGTGGCCAGGCCATCA
This sequence comes from Limnobacter sp. MED105, assembly GCF_000170915.1. Classification (GTDB taxonomy): domain Bacteria; phylum Pseudomonadota; class Gammaproteobacteria; order Burkholderiales; family Burkholderiaceae_B; genus Limnobacter. The sequence goes on along the minus strand of NZ_ABCT01000002.1, from coordinate 197,523 downwards.
AACAATGGGGCTGCTGCATCAAAACCTTGAGTCAAACCGTCGTTCAGGGGAGCCAGCACGGGGTCGAGTTGACCAACCACTTGAGCCAGGCCATCGGCCAACTGTGGGGAAACCATGCTCAGACCACCACCCAGTTGCTCGGCAACCACGCGCAGGTTAACTGGCAATGTGTCGGCCGCTGCTGTTACCAAACCGTCTTCATTGCCAGCCAATACGTCAACCACCGGTGACAGAGCTTCTTCAACGGCTTCTGTAATTGGAGTTACGTTTTGATCCAGAGAGTCGGTTACTGGTGCCAAACCTGTCAGTGCATCGCTCAAGGTGTCGTTGACTGGTGTCAGTGCTGGTTCCAATGCATCCGTGATTGGCGCTGTTTCTTCCAGAACTGGGTCAAGTGCTTCAGTCACAGGTGCAAGGGCACCCACGGGGGCATCAACCACCGTGGTTACAGGTGACAGGGCATCCAGGGTTTCTTCAAGTGCAGGGGAGGCTGGGCCGGCTGCATCGGTGACTGGCTCAAGTGCACCTGCGGCTGCTTCGCCGGAACCGCCACCTGAAGAACCACCGCCTGATCCGCCGTCGCTGTCATCGCTGCCCAGTACAAATGCTGCACCAGCGGCCGCGGCCAATGGACCGGCCAAGCCACCAGCGGCCAAGCCTGCACCGAACAAACCAAACATGCCGCCTGCACCCGTCACTGCAACGGTTTCGCCTTCGGTCAGCAATTCGAATTCGCCTTCGGCCACTTCAAATTCAGCGCCGTTCTCGCCTTCTTTCAATGTGGCTACAGCATTGGATTGCAGAATACCTTCGGTGGCCTGTTGACCATCCGCGCCGGGGAATTCGATGTAGGCAGAGCCTTCGGCACTGGTGGTGACGGTGTCACCCGCAGAAATAATGTCGCCTTCTTTCAGAAGGACTTGTTCACCGTCGGGACGGGTTACAGAAACCTCTCCCAACACGCTTTTGATAATTCCAGTGATATTAGCCACAGTGCATTCTCCGACAATGGTGTGTTTATTTAAAAGTTCGGCAAAAATTTCGCCTTGTGAGAGTTTTACTGGCCGCAATCAGGAAATGGATGTGAATATTTCCTAATAATTAACAATGTTTAACATTATTTGTAGGTGTTGTACTTACAAATCCTGACTTGTCGCATGTAAAGCCCTCTCGGGGGAACGCCGATCGAATCTAATTTTTCTAATTCAGCCAATTAGTGTAACTCTTTCGGGGGGTAATTTGCATCACCATGCCAGTTGCCGTATGGCCAGTTCTTTCATGATTTCTTCTGCTCCGCCACCAATGCACATTACTTTGACCTCGCGGTAGATGCGTTCGGTTGAGCTTCCCCGCATAAAACCCATGCCCCCCAGAATTTGAACCGCTTCATTGGCACAGTGTTGCAATGTTTGGGTGGACTGGTTTTTCAGCAGGCAAATGTCGGCCACCAGTTCTTCATTGATGTCGCCTTGGTCGATACGTGCAATGGTTTCGTCGAACCAGGCCTCCGTGGCCCGAATCTTCATGCGGATGTCGGCCAGTTTGTGGGCGATCACCTGGTGCTCGATCAGGCGCTTGCCGAAGGTTTGGCGGTTTTGGGCCCAGTCCAGTGCTTCGTTCAGGCACACGCGTGAAAAGCCGACGCAGGCGCCTGCCAGCATGAGGCGTTCGGTGTTGAAGTTTTCCATGATGATGCGAAAACCTTTGCCTTCCTTGCCGACCAGGTAACTTGCCGGGACTTCCACATTGTCGAAATAAATGCTGGCGGTGTCGCTCATCCACCAACCGGTTTTTTTAAGCGGGCTGCGTGTCAGGCCTTTGGCATTGCCTGGCACCATAAGCACCGAGATGCCGCGGGCACCAGGTTCGCCGGTGCGCACTGCCACGGTCAGCCAATCGGCACGAACACCGCTGGTGATGAATACCTTTTCACCGTTGATGCGGTAGTGGGGTACGCCGTCTTTTTGAAACAGGTCGGCTTTGGTTTTCAGGTTGGCAACGTCGGATCCGCCAGAAGGTTCAGTGATCGCCAGCGCACTGATGGCCTCACCCTTCAACACTGCGGGTGCGATCATTTGCACCAGTTCTTCACCGCCGTGATTGAGCAAGGGTGGCAGACCGATGTTGTGGCTGAACAAACCCGCGAGTAATCCGCCGCTGCCTGCGGAGCACACGAGATTGGACAGGCGCAGTCGCTCGGCCAGCGTGCATTCAAAGCCGCCGACTTCTTCAGGATATCCCAAGCCCAGCAGGCCCATATCGCCGGCCTGCTTGTAGAGTTCACGCGGAAATTCCCCGGCTTCGTCCCAGTCGTTGATGTGGGGTTTGATCTGTTCGTTGACAAATCGCTCCACCGAGCGGAAAAAATCTTCCATGGATGGTGTCTCCTCCAACCGCGTTTGTTTGTGATTATTGAATCGGGCTTAGCTGAACCATGGCTTGCTTCTGCTTCATCTGGTCACCCACCTTGATGTGCACCTGTTCCACAATCGCTGCTGTTTTGGCGCTGATGCGGTGTTCCATTTTCATGGCCTCCAGGCACACCAACACAGTGCCTGCCTCAACCTGTTGGCCGGGCTGAACCAGTACTTGGGTTACTTTGCCGTTCATGGGGCTGCTGACCACAGCTTGAAACACACCTTCTGCCAAGGCTGAGGCGCTTAGCAGGGTTTCATCATCCACATGCAGAGCTTGCGGGTTGAGCCCCTGTTGAACCCACACACCGCTGTTGGATTGAGTGACTGTGTATTGCGCGGACTGGTCGTTCACCATGGATTGAATGGTGACACTGCCTTGCTGCGTCGTCATGCACTGCCAGTGTTCGAGCACTACTGCTTCATCACCAAGCCCATCGACCTCATAACTATTGTTGTTGCTGCTGACTTTCAAATTCAGGGACTTGCCCTGCACCTTGAGTTTCAAGGGCCGTGGCAAGGCGCGAGTGCTTGAAAAACCTGTCAAAGGTGTTGGCCAGGCGGCGTGGTTTTGCTGCTGGGCATACGCCAGGAATACTGCCGCCACTGCACATTCGGCCATGAAGTGTTGGGGTTTGAGTAATTCATCGGCGTGTTGGGCCAAAAAACCGGTGCCAAAATCGCCGCCCTGAAAAACAGGGTGGCTGGCGATGCGTTGCAAATAAAGTGCGTTGTGTTCAAAGCCGATGAGTACGGTTCGTTTCAGCGAGTCGGCCAGCTTTTCGCAGGCAGCCAGGCGGTTCTCACCATGCACAATGACCTTGGCCAGCAAGCTGTCGTACCAGGGGCTGACTTCGCCGCCCTCTTGCAGGGCATGGTCGCAGCGGCTGTTTTCGTCGGGCCTCCAGGCGAGCACTGGCCCTGTTTGCGGCATGAAATCGCGGGCTGGGTCTTCAGCACACAGGCGGCCTTGAATCGCGTGGCCAAAGAATGTGATGTTGTCTTGTTGAAGTGTCAGGTGTTCGCCCGATGCAATGCGCAGTTGCCATTGCACCAGATCAATTCCAGTAATGGCTTCGGTCACACCATGCTCTACCTGCAGGCGCGTGTTCATTTCAATGAAATAAAAATCGCCGTTTGCGTCGAGCAAAAACTCGACTGTACCGGCGCCGACATAACTGGTGGCACGCACCAGTTTTAATGCGGCTTCACCCATGCGTGCGCGCAGTTCTGCACTCACTGCAGGGCTGGGCGCTTCTTCAACAATTTTCTGATGCCGGCGTTGCACGGAGCAATCACGCTCACCCAAGTGAACGGCGTGGCCGTGGGTATCTGCCAGCACCTGAATTTCAATGTGACGCGGATTGATGATTGCTTTCTCAAGCATGACCCGATCGTCGTTGAAGGCATTTTTCGCCTCCAGCTGTGCGGAGTGCAGTTGCGATGCGAATTCGGATTCATTCATCACCAAACGCATGCCGCGACCACCGCCACCTGCCAGTGCCTTGATCATGACCGGGTAGCCAATGCGCTGCGCTGCAGCCATCAGGTCGCTTACGCTTGCGTTGGGCTCGCTGAAGCCTGGAATACACGGCAAGCCAGCCTGCTGGGCAATTTCCTTTGCACAGGCTTTGTCGGCCATGTCGGCAATGGCTTGCGGTGTGGGGCCCACCAGTGTGATTCCTGCTTGCGCACAGGCCTGCGCAAAAGCCGGGCTTTCCGATACAAAACCGTAGCCAGGGTGAATGGCATCTGCCCCGGCTTTCAGCGCTGTCTCTATCAGTTTGTCGATGCGCAAATACGATTCAAGCGAGGGCGCCGGGCCAATGCAATAGGCCTCGTCAGCTTCTTGCACGTGCATGGCTTTTTCGTCGGCCTCGGAATAGACAGCGACTGTGGCGATGCCCATGGGTTTGGCTGCACGCAATATTCTGCGTGCGATTTCATTGCGATTGGCAATGAGCAGTTTTTTGATCCTAGGCATTCTTTTTCTTGCCCGGCAAAATACCCATGAATTTGCAGATGATGCCCAGCATGACTTCGTCTGCACCGCCACCAATCGAAATCAGTCGGCCATCGCGATACAGCTGCGAAGCCGGGTTTTCCCAGGTAAAACCCATGCCGCCCCAGAATTGCAAACACTTGTCAGCGACTTCGCGCACCAAGCGACCACTTTTCAGTTTGCACATGCTGGCCAGCTCGGTGACTTCACCACCCGCTACGTATTCTTCGGTGGCCTGCCACACCAATGCACGCAAGGCCTCAATTTCAGTTTTCAATTCAGCCAATGTGAAATGCACCACCTGTTGATCGAGCACGGTGCTGCCGAACAAGTTGCGTTGGCGGGTGTAGTTAATGGTTTCGTTCAGCACATGCATCATGCCTTCGATGCTGTTGGCGGCACCCCACAGGCGCTCTTCCTGAAACTGGATCATTTGGTACATGAAGCCTGCGCCTTCCATACCAATCAAGTTGCGCTGTGGCACACGCACATTGTCAAAGTGAATAAGACCCGTGTCGGATGCCCACATGCCAATTTTGTGAATCTTCTTCTCAATCGTAATGCCCGGAGTTTTCATGGGCACGATGATCAGTGATTTGTTCTGGTGGGGTTTGCCTTCGCTGGTGTTGGCCAACAGGCAGATCCAGTCGGCTTGCAAACTGTTGGTAATCCACATTTTGCTGCCGTTGATGATGTAGTCGCTGCCATCTTTTTTTGCAGTGGTTTTGACACCTGCGACATCCGACCCTGCGCCGGGCTCTGAAACACCAATACAAGCCACCATGTCGCCAGCAATGGCGGGTGCCAAAAATTCACGGCGCAGTTCGTCGCTGCCGAACCGCGCCAAAGCGGGTGTGGCCATGTCGGTCTGAACGCCGATTGCCATGGGCACGCCTCCACAATGGATTTTTCCCAAAGCCTGCGCCGCTACGACGGAATAGCTGTAGTCCAAACCCATGCCGCCAAACTCTTCTGGTTTGGTCAGGCCTAGCAAGCCAAGATTACCCATCTTTTTGAACAACTCATGGGCGGGAAACATCTGTTCCTTTTCCCAGGTGGCCACATGTGGATTAATTTCATTCTCCACAAAGCGTTCGATGGTGCGTTGTAGTTCTTTGTGTTCCTGGCTTAGTCTCACTGCACTTCCTCCTCGTTATTCACTCGTCACGCGTTAGGGGCGAGCCACGCCAAATTGCATGGGTTGCACACTGCGCTCTTGTTGCAGGCAGGCAATTAGCGCTAGCGCCAATACCTGCCGGGTGTCTCTTGGGTCGATCACGCCGTCGTCGAGCAACAAACCACTGGTGTGGAATGCGCTGGTTTGGGACTCAAACGTGTCGATGATTTGTTTTTTCATGTTTTCCAGCATGAACTCGGGCACTTCCATGCCTTTGCGGGCTGCGCTGGCCTGCATCACTGTGGCCATGGTGCCGGCAGCCTGTTCTGCGCCCATCACGGCAGTTTTGCTGTTGGGCCAGGCAAATACAAAGCGGGGGCCAAATGCCCGGCCGCACATGCCATAGTTGCCAGCGCCAAAACTTGCGCCGCATAGCAGGGTGATTTGTGGCACGGTGGCGTTGCTCACGGCCTGAATCATTTTCGAGCCGTGCTTGATGATGCCGCCCTGCTCGGCTTCCTTGCCCACCATGTAACCTGTGGTGTTCTGCAGGTAAATGATCGGCGTTTTGGTTTGGCAGCAACTTTGAATAAAGTGTGTGGCTTTGGTGGCACCTGCGGTGTCGATAGGCCCCAAATTGCTGATGATGCCGATTGAAACACCCATCAGCTTGGCATATCCGCACAGCGTGGCTGGGCCGTAGTTGGCTTTGAATTCGAGGAAGTCGGAATTGTCAACGATGCGGGCGATTACTTCACGCATGTCCACTGGCGTTTTGATATCGGCGGGCATAATACCCAGTAGTTCTTCGGCTGGGTAGCGCGGCGCTGGCGCTTGGGCATTCAGCGTAGGTATCACATTCCGATTGCTGTTGTTCCAGTCGATTTTTGCCATCACTTCGCGGGCCAGTGCGATGGCGTGTCGGTCGTCGTCGGCGATGTAGTCGCCCAAGCCTGAGACTGAGCAATGCATGTCCGCACCACCCAGTTCTTCGTCGGTGGCAATTTCGCCCGTGGCGGCTTTCAGCAGAGGGGGGCCTGCCAGAAATGCGCGCGCGCGTTCGCGCACCATAATGACCACATCGCTTAAGCCCGGAATGTAGGCGCCACCGGCTGTGGATGAGCCGTGCAGTACATTGACCACAGGCAGGCCAGCTGCGCTGAGTTTGGCCAAACGATAAAAGTTACCGCCGCCCAGAATGAAGTGTTCGACTTTGTACTTCAGCAGGTTTGCGCCTGCTGATTCACCCAGGTTGATGAAGGGAAGTTTGTTTTCCAAGGCAATGTCTTGCGCACGTTGCATTTTCTCAATGCCCATGGCCTGAAGCGCGCCGGCCTCAATGCCTGAATCGCTGGCGACTACCATGCACAAGGTGTTTGCCACATAACCCAGCCCGGCAATAATGCCGCCGCCGGGAATGCTTTTGTCGGCTTTTTGGCCGTCTTGCATGTAACCGGCCAGTGTGCTGAGTTCCAGAAACGGGGAGCCAGAGTCAAGCAGCAGTGCGACCCGGTCGCGAGGCAATAACTGACCGCGCTTTGCAAACGATGGCGCGGCCTTGGCCGAGGCATCACGGGTGCGCTGCTCCAGCGATCGCAATTCATGCAAGGCCGCTTCCATATTGGCTTTGTTGAGTTCAAACTCAGCGGAATTTGCGGAAACGAGACTCTCTAAAATAGGCATTGGTGCGTGGCTTTACCAGGAAGCAAATGGGTTGGTAAAAAATCAAACGTTTGTTTGATTTTGAGGGTGAGGCTTGGGTGTGTCAAGCCTTAAATATTTGATTATTTCTTGCTGGCCGCTGCGCGCGCGGCGTCGCGGCGCTGGATCACTTCGGGCACGCCACCCAAGTGAAAGCTGTTGAAAGCCGGGTTGGCTTTGCCGGTGCCCACTTGCCAAATACGCCGTGCATTGGGTGCTGCACCGTCGATCCGAACACACGAACCCGAGATGAATGAGGCTGCAGGGCTGCACAAGAATACCAATGCGCCTGACACTTCGGCTTCCAGCCCCAGCCGTTGCAGTGGGATGGTTTTGTCCAGCTGCATGATGGTTTGCTTCATGGGTTCGGGGTAGGTGTCCATACCGCTTGATGCAATGAAGCCGGGGGCAACTGCATTCACGCGCACGGGCGCCCATTCATTGGATGCTGTTTCCGAGAAGTTCAACATGCCGGCCCGCGCGGCACCCGAGTGGCCCATGCCAGGCATGCCGTTCCACATGTCTGCGATGATGTTGGTGATGGACATGTCAGATTCACCCAAGTGCAACATCATGTACTGGTTGAATACTTCACGGGCCATGAGGAAGCCGCCGGTGAGGTTGTTGCGCACCACGGTCTCGAAGCCTTTGCCACTGATCATGTTCAAAGGTGAGGGGAATTGCCCGCCTGCATTGTTGATCAGGTGATTGATTTTGCCGTGTATTGCCAACACATCGGCCACAGTTTCCTTCACGCGCTCTTCTTCACGAATGTCGCAGCTGTGCAAAGAAATTTTGACCGTGCAGGTTTGCTCGATTTCCGCTTTTACAGCTTCAAGCTTTTCCATTTTTCGACCGACCAAAGCCAGATCAGCGCCCAGGCTGGCCAGTTCATGCGCGGTACAGCGGCCAATGCCTGAACCACCACCGGTGACCAGTACGGTTTGACCTGCAAAAAGATTGGGGCGAAACACGGATTGGAAGCTGTTCAAAAGGGTCACCTGTGAATTGTGCAATTTGATTATTCAAACGATCGTTTGAATTTAACCATGCTTTTTGAGATCGTGCTTTCACAGGATCCAATTCACGGGTGTTTTTTTACCGGGTCCCGGCATCAGCCAAGCGGATCGTATCGGTTTTGCTGAACATTTGATCTGCGAAGGCAATGGTGTGTGTGTTCAGGGCGCGTGAGCTGTCGTGCTCTGGATCGCGGTTTGAGAAGTCGGTTCGAATGGATTTCACGCGACGGTAGACCACCTCAAAGTACTCAGGCATCACTTTTTGCACATAGGCCAAGCCAACCAGGTCGGCCAGTGTTTCTTCGAAGTGCACGTTGTTTTTGAATTGAATTCCCAGGTGTTCTTGCAAGGCCTGCTTGGCAGTCACTCGTTTTCCCTTTTCGGACATCAGGCAGTGCGTCAATTCATGGGCCGAGGTAAAGGCAAGAAATGCGGGTTCGGCACCTTCATGGCCTGAGTCGAGGAAGTGGGACCACACTCGCTTGGCATCGGCATGTTGGTTAACGTGCAGCACGCAGGCTTTGATGCCGCTGTTTGTCAAAAACGGCGAGGGATTGTTCATGGTGCTCTCGCGTACATGAATACGCTGCGTGTCGATGGTGTAGACCTGGGCAAATTGCTCGATTTCCACCTTCATGGCGGCAGTGTCGGGCAGGCTGGCCTGCGGTGTAAACAGACTGACCAAACCAAAAAATAGACCGTTCCACATGACATGCTCCAAGAATTCCGGTGATGTCTTGTGAACGGCAGGTTTGGGTGGGTTCAGCATTGCACCAATGCGTTGCCCTTAAAGGGGGTATTCAAAGGGGGTGGGGGCGTGAAAGGGCAGCGTCCGTGTCAAAATGCAGGCAATCAATCATTCAACGCGGGAGTCGATTTTCATGAGCAACAGCAATCCAGTCGCGATTATTACGGGTGCAGCAGGCAATTTGGGGCAAGCCGTGGCCATCCATTTGGGCAGTTTGGGTTACCGGCTTTTGTTGATTGACTTGCATCAGCCCGATTGGGAAGGTGAAAGCGATGCGGTGTCGATTGGCAATGTCGACCTGACCTTGCCTGAGCATGCTCAGGAGGTGGTTAATCAGGCCTGGGAATATTTCGGCCAAATTGATGCGGTCGTGAATATTGCAGGCGGTTTTGTGTGGGAACGTCAGGCCGAAAGCAGTCTTGATACCTGGAATACGCAGTACGCCATGAATGTGCAGACCTCGGTGAACATGTGCCAGGCCATACTGCCCCAGTTTCAAGATCAGCAAGGTGGTGTGATCGTTAACATTGGTGCGGCTGCTGCAGGCAAAGCGGCTGACGGCATGGGTGCTTACGCAGCAGCCAAATCGGCAGTGCTGCGTTTGACAGAGGCGCTTGCTGCGGAGAACAAACATTTGGGCATTCGCGCCAATGCAGTGTTGCCCAGTATTCTGGACACGCCCGCCAATCGCGAAGCCATGCCCGACGCTGATCCTGCTGATTGGGTCAGCCCTGACTCTTTGGCAGGGGTTATTGCATTTTTGCTCTCAGATGCCGCCCGAGATATCAATGGAGCCGGCATTCCGGTCACAGGCAGGGTGTAAACAAGATCTGTTACTTCCTACTGGCCATGCCATTGAGGTAATTGTCGATCGTGAATTCAGCCTGTTCCATCAAATCAAACAGATTCGGGCTAAGTACAAAGTTGGCGAAAAGCCCGTCAATCAAGGCATGCAAACCAATCGCTGCCTGGCGGGCGTTGGTATTTGCTGGCAATTCGCCTTTGTCGATAGCGGCCTGAAAGTCTGTTTCAATGGTTTGAATGCAGCCTTGAATCGCTTCCAAATGGCGGTCGCGAATAGGCAACATGTCGTCGACCATTTCCGCTTTGTGCATCACGATGTCAAAAACCCGCTGTGTGCGGGGGTCTTCTGCCAAAGTGCGCACCACATGCATTGAGCGGGTACGCAGGTAGGCCAGCGGTTGTTGTTCTGGGTGCAGGTCGGGCGTGGCGATGAATTCATCCATCGGTAATATTACGCGTTGTAACATGGCGTCAAACAGGTCGGCTTTGTTCTTGAAATGCCAATAAATGGCCCCCCGCGTTAAATCTGCGGCTTTGGCAATGTCGTTCAGCGTGGTCCTCGATACCCCTTTTTCCGAGAACACGGCTTCGGCCGTATCGAGAATCAGGTTGCGGGTTTCCTGCGCTTCTTCCTTCGTTTTTCTTACCACAATCGTCTACGCCAAATTGAAAAAATTATTTACATACACTCATGTATGTATGTATTATCTGACTTCTCGGTCATTAAATCAACCCGAAAAATTCCCACAAGGATATAACAGGGCACATATCATGCACAGCAACTCATTGAAATCAAAGCAAACCCAAGCTTCCCCCTACAGCCGCGCATTTGCAGGAGCCACCCTTCTGCCCGCGCTGCTGGTGACTGTTTTGTCCAGCGCCTTGTTGCTGGGCTGTGGCCAGGGCGCCGATGCTCAGGCCCCCGGTGGTCCCGGTGCCGGCCAGGCTGCACCTGTTCCGGTGGTTGAGGTGAAAACCGAACCGCTGGAACTGACCTACGAATATCCAGCTCAAATCGCCGGCCTGCGAGAGGTTGAAATTCGAGCCCGTGTGGCCGGTATTATCGAGCGCCGCCAGTTTGAAGAAGGCGGCCGAGTGAAGAAAGGCCAATCTTTGTACAGCTTGGACAACGCACCCTACCAAACCGCTTTGGCCCGTGCCTTGGCTGATGAAAATGCTGCCAGGGTTCGCGCCGCTCAAGCTGAACGTGATTACAAACGGGTAATGCCATTGGCTGATAGTAAAGCGGTGTCACAGTCTGAATTGGACAACGCGCAATCGGCATTTGAGGTGGCCAAAGCTGACCTGCAGGTAGCCAGCGCTGCGGTTCGCACAGCTCGCCTGAATCTGGAGTATGCACGGGTGGAATCGCCAGTCAATGGCTTTGCAAGCCGCTCGCTTTACTCTGAGGGCAGTTTTGTATCCGGTCCTTCTGAATTGTTGACCACGGTCACCCAGATCGACCAGGTGTATGTGAACTTTGGCATTCCTGAAAAAGACCATGAGCAATTGCGCAAAGGCATTGCAAGTGGTGCGGTTTCCTTGAGCAATGGTGATTTGGTGGTTGAGGTGCTGGGTGCCGATGGCAAGCCCATGGGTTTGAAAGCCAAGTTGGGATTCCAGGACGTACGTGTGAACCCGGCCACCGGCACGGTGGATGCGCGTGCTGTGTTGGCCAACGACAAGGAAGTGTTAAGCCCAGGGCAATTTGTGCGTGTGCGTGTTAGCGGTGCGGTGCAAAAAAATGCCGTGTTGTTGCCACAACGTGCCGTGCTTGAGAACCCGGAAGGCGGCAAGGTCGTAATGACAGTCAGCCCGGAGAATACCGTGGCGCCGCGCCCCGTTCAGGTTGCCCAGTGGAAAGGTGATCAGTGGGTCGTAACCGATGGACTGGTTGCTGGTGACAAAGTGATGACCGATGGTTTCATGAAAGCCCCGCCCGGAACACCCGTACAACCCGTGATTGCAGGTGCCGATGCGCAGCCTGCAGCAGCCGAGGCCGCAGCACCTGCAGCCACTGAGCAGAAGCAATAAGGGGTAACACATGTTTTCGAAATTTTTTATCGACCGGCCTGTGTTTGCGGCCGTATTGTCGATTTTCATCATGCTGGCGGGTTTGGCCGCCATGCGTGGTTTGCCAATTGCCCAGTACCCTGAAATTGCACCGCCTGTCGTTCAGGTTCGCGCAGTGTACCCCGGTGCTTCGGCGGAAGTGATTGCCAGCACCGTGGCCGCACCCATTGAAAACGCTATCAATGGTGTGGAAGACATGATGTACATGAGTTCGACTTCGGCCAGCAGTGGCGTGGTTGAAATCATGGTGACGTTCGAGATTGGCACCGACCCTGACCAGGCCGCCCTGAACGTGAACAACCGCGTGAAGCAGGTGGAAAACATCTTGCCGCAGGAAGTGCGCAGGCAAGGTGTGACTGTGAACAAGGGTTCATCGTCATTCTTGCAGGTGTTGGCGTTTTACTCTGAAGATGGCCGGTTTGACGACTTCTACACCTCGAACTACGTGACCTTGAACGTGCTGGACCGCATCAAGCGTATTCCGGGTACAACCAACGTCCAGATTTTTGGTGCAAAAGACTATGCCATGCGAATCTGGATTAAACCCGATCGCATGGCCCAGTTGAAGTTGACCGCGGGTGACATTGCCGCTGCACTGAACGAGCAAAACGCGCAGTTTGCGGCAGGCAAGGTGGGCCAGGCGCCCAACAACAACGGACAGGAGCTGGTCTACACCGTCACAGCTCAAGGGCGTTTGAGTGAGCCAGAGGAATTTGAAAACATTTTGATTCGTGTGAATCCGGACGGATCTTCACTTCGCTTGAAAGACGTGGCCCGAGTGGAACTGGGTTCCAAGGATTACGACTTCACAGGTCGAATCAATGGCAAACCAGCCACCCTGGTGGGCGTGTTTCTGCAGCCCGGTGCGAACGCACTGGATGTGGCTCAAACTGTGAAGAACACAGTGGATGAAATTGCTGCAGACTTTCCGGAAGGGCTTGACTATGCAGTGCCGTACGACACCACACGTTTCGTGGAAGTGTCGATTCGCGAAGTGGTAAAAACGCTGATCGAAGCGATGATCCTTGTGTTCATTGTTGTGTACGTGTTTTTGCAGAACTGGCGTGCCACGCTGATTCCAATCGTGGCTGTGCCGGTGTCCCTGTTGGGCGCTTTCGCTGGCTTGTACCTGCTGGGTTATTCCATCAACACCTTGACTTTGTTCGGCATGGTGCTGGCCATTGGTATTGTGGTGGACGACGCGATTGTGGTGCTGGAAAACGTTGAACGAATCATGCACGAGGAAGGCTTGAGCGCCCGCAAGGCTGCGATCAAGGCCATGCAGGAAGTGACCGGCCCGGTGATTGCGATTGTGCTGGTGTTGTCGGCCGTGTTTATTCCGATTGGTTTCCTGGGTGGTTTGACTGGTGAGTTGTACCGGCAGTTTGCGATCACCATCGCGATCGCCGTGATTGTGTCAGGCATTGTTGCCTTGACCCTGACGCCAGCACTGTGCGTATTGCTGCTTAAGCATGAACACAAAAAACCGGGCAAGTTTTTCACCGCATTCAACAACTGGTTTGCGCGTGTAACCAGCAAGTATGTGGGTGGTGTGAAATTCATCAGCATGCGCCCGGCCATCGGTATCGGCCTGTTTTTGGTGATGCTGGTTGTGACCGCTGGTTTGTTCAGGGCCACTCCAGGCTCATTGGTGCCAGATGAGGACCAAGGCTACTTTATTGCTGCGGTGTTTTTGCCGGATGGCGCCACATTGCAGCGCACGGACAAGGTGGTTGCTGAAGTGGTGGATGCGGTGGCAGCCAACCCGGCCAACGAGTATTCAGTGGCATTTACAGGCTTCGACTTTTTGGGTGGCAGCTTCAAGAACAATGCTGCGACCATGTTTGTCACCCAACGCCATTGGGACGACCGCGAGGCCGTGACCACAGACTTGGTCGGTGAGTTGTTCGGCCGCACGGCGGGTATTCAGGAAGGTTTGGTATTGGCCTTTGCACCGCCCCCAATTTTCGGTTTGGGCAATGCTGGTGGCTTTGAGTTTTACATTCAAAACCGTGGCGAGGGTGGGCCAGCCGAATTGGCCAAAGTGATGAACGCCTTCATGGCCAAAGCCAATGCCGATCCGCGACTGGCAGGTGTTCAAACCCTGTGGCGCCCGGGAACCCCGCAGTTGTATGTCGACGTAGACCGCGAACGTGCGCGCGCAATGGGCGTGAATGTGAACGAGGTATTTGACACGTTGGCCGCCAGCATGGGCACTTACTACGTGAACGACTTCAACAAGTTTGGTCGCACCTGGCAGGTGTTGATGTCGGCGGATGCGCAATATCGCAAAAGCCCGACTGACATCGGCAACATGTACGTGCGTTCCAACAAAGGCGAGATGATTCCAATTTCAGCCTTTGCCAAGGTAGAGTTTTCCCAGGGGCCGGAAACTTTGGAGCGTTTTAACAATCTACCAGCAGTCAAGTTGCTGGGCAGTGGTGCACCCGGCATTAGTTCAGGCGAGGCCATTCAAGCAATTGAGGACATTGCCGCTGAAGTGTTGCCCGACGATTTCAGCTACGACTTTTCCGGCGCATCGTTTCAGGAAAAGCGTTCTGAAGGATCATCCAGCTTTGCGCTGGTCTTGGGTGCCTTGATGGTGTTCCTGATTCTGGCTGCACAGTATGAAAAGTGGACTCTGCCGTTCTCGGTGCTGCTGGCCATGCCGTTCGGCTTGTTCGGTGCATTGCTGGCGGTGTGGATGCGCGACATGACCAATGACGTGTATTTCCAGATCGGCTTGGTCACGCTGCTTGGTCTGGCTGCGAAAAATGCGATTTTGATCGTGGAATTTGCGGTGTTGAAGCGTGAAGAAGGCATGAGCGCCCTGGAGGCATCACTGGAAGCAGCCCGTTTGCGGTTCCGCCCCATTTTGATGACTTCGTTTGCGTTTATTCTGGGCGTTGTTCCATTGGCATTCTCAAGCGGTGCTGGTGCAGGTGCACGCGCCGCTGTGGGTACCGGGGTAATGGGTGGCATGACAGCCGCCACATTGCTGGCCATTTTCTTTGTGCCCCTGTTTTACCGTTTGATTGATCGCGGTGAAAAAGGTGGACGACAACATGGTGATGAAGAGGAAGCAAATGATTCATCCAATCAAACTAAAACAAACAAAGGGGGCGAGCATGTTTAAAGCCCTTCCAAAAACTGCAATCGCCTTGGGTTTAACCTTGGCGTTGACGGGCTGTGCATCCAGCATCCCCTTGCTGGACAGGTTCACCGTCAAGCCAGAGCAACCCGTTGAAGTTGCCGTGCCTGAAAACGTCAAAGGCGTGGGCATGAAGGACATTCAAAACGAGGCGTGGTGGTCGCTGTTGGGCGATTCCAGTCTGGTCGCCGTGGTTGAACAGGCCTTGAAGAACAACACGGATGTTCGCCTGGCCAATGAGCGCCTGAATGAAGCGGGTGCTGTGCTGGGTATTGCGAAGTCGCAGCAATGGCCTTCCATTTTTGGTCAGTTCACCAGCGGGCGCAATCGCCCCTCACAGGCGGGTAACGTGCCTGTGTTTGGTGGTCAGAATGTGTATGAAAGCAATCAGATCGGCTTGGGCGCCAGTTGGGAGCTGGACCTGTGGGGCCGAATTGGTGCGCTGGAAGACGCAGCGCGTGCAAGTTTCATGCAGCAGGGCTACAACGTGCGTGGCGCGCGTTTGAGCGTGGCTGCAACAGCCGCTTCTTTGCACACTCAGGTGCGTGTATTGCGCCTGCAGGTGAAAGTGCTGGAGCAAACACTGGAAAGTCGCGATGCAGCTTACAAGTTGGCCAAGCAGCGTTACGACGTGGGTTTGAGCAATGAACTGCAGTTGCGCCAAACCGAAGCCGAGCTGCTGGCCGTGCGTGCACAACTGCCCGACACGCGTGAGCAATTGTCCAGGGCTGAGAATGCTTTGGCCGTGATTGTGGGTGGCAACACCCCGGCATTGCCACCCTTGGGTGTGGACAACTTGAACTTGACCAGCATATTCATCTTGCCTGAGAACACACCTTCTGAATTGCTGCTGCGCCGCCCCGATCTGGCAGCGGCAGAACAGCAATTGCTGGCAGGTGAAGCCAATCTGGAAGCGGCCCGCAAAGCCTTTTTCCCAACCATTGGCCTGAGTGCTTTTGGTGGTCGTGAAAGTGCTGACTTGAGTGATTTGTTCACTGGGCCCGCGAAAATCTGGAGCTTTCAGTCTCAGATTACACAGCCGATTTTTCAGGCAGGTCGTTTGACGAATGAACGAGATGCAGCCATTGCCCGCCGCAATCAAGCGGTGCTGCAGTACGAGGCGAGTGTTCGCACGGCATTCCAGGAAATTTACGATGCAATTGTTGCGCAGCGTGAAGCACGTGAGCGTTTGCAGGCTCGTCAGGAGCAGGTTCAAACCCTGACTCAGGTGGTTCGCCTTGCCCAATTGCGCGTGGACAATGGCGTGGCCAATCAGCTTGAACTGCTGGATGCACAACGCAATTTGCTGAATGCACAACTGAGTTGGGCTGCAGCCTGGCAAAGTCAACAGGGTGCAACCCTGGCCATGATTCGTGCCTTGGGCGGTGGCTTTAATGCTGAGCAGGTGGCCTTGAAAGAGTAAGCGATTTGCACTTCAGCACTTGAAACGGCGACCGGGCAACTGGTCGCCGTTTTTGCTTGATGCATTGAACTTTCACCGGCCTGTGATATAACCAAAATGGGTTAACCCAAAGCATTTACCAAACACTAAAGCAAAGGAGTTGGAGATGGCAGGTTATTTTGAATTAAGCAAAAGCAGCGATGGTCAGTTTCGATTTGTGCTGAAAGCAGGCAATCATGAAACCATTTTGACCAGCGAGCTTTACAAAACAAAAGCAGCCGCTGAAAACGGAATTGAGTCAGTTCAGAAAAATTGCGGTGACGCTGCACGCTACGAGAAAAAAGTGGCTGCCAATGGCAAGCACCATTTCAACCTGAAAGCTGCCAATCACCAAATTATTGGTTCTAGCCAGATGTACGCCAGCGAGGCTGCATGTGACAACGGAATCGAGTCGGTGAAAACCAATGGCAAGTCGACCACTGTGAAAGATTCGACCGCTTAAGATTTACTTGCGCAATTACAAATCATGCGGCGTTTTAGCCGCATGGTTTGTTGCACTGCTTATTTTTTTTGGTTGAGTTTGTATTCCACCGTTGAGTCGTGGAGAGTTTTATCGCCACGCGCCTTCGCCAGTAAATGGAGGCCCTCTTCCACCGGGGTTTGCATGCCACGCATGGCCCTGACTTGAAAACGGGTTTCAGCGTCAAATTCAGCCAGCATTTGAGTGGTCATTTCATCAATTAGCGCATTGAGCGGAATGCCACGCGCCTTGGCCAGTGCTTTTAGGCGAGCGTGTTTTTCATCGGACAGACGCACAGTTAGAGCCGCCATTCAAACCTCCTTTAAAAGCTGGTTTGGGGTCAGAATTCTTAAGCCATCAAAGAATAACTCAGTGCCTTTGAAGTCTTTGATATTTTGGGTCACGATCACCTCTGCATTGCCGGCAATCGCCAGTTCAATTAGATGATTGTCTGCCTCATCGCGAAGATTGGGGCGCCAATTGAAATAAATTTTTTGAAGATTACATTTTGAGAAAAACAAATCCAGAAGCTTGCTTCTTTCGGTGTCATTCAGGCGGCTTGATTTGAATAGAACCGGTCTGGACAGCACAGCTTCATACTTATTGATCAAGGCGGTGCCGATTAATGGATGAATCTTTTCAAGAAGCACCGCCTCGATTACGCGAGTGCTGTCGCCGTTGCCAAGGCAGGCTGAAATAAACACGTTGGTATCAATTACAACAATCATGATTAATGGTAGCATTTTTGCCACCACAGTACATCTTTCATTTCCCTAGAGCAAATCCACTATCGGTTCTGTAACTTCCCGGTTATGATCAAATCATGACATCAAAGAATGTCATCCTAAACAAAGCCGTCGGAGACCCACCATGACCGCCACTACAGCTGCGCGAAGAAAAGCCGCCCGTCCTGCGTCAAATACTGACGTGCCTTTGAAACAACGCAATGTGAAATTTGATTGGTCGGAAACGCCGATTGACTGGATTCCGAATGAGCCCTACGCCAGTTATTTCATCAACGAGATCAACCTGATTTTGCCTGCTGGCGAATTCTGGTTTTGCCGTCTTTATAACAAGGCCTTGCCCTGGATCACCGATGAAAAGCTGAAAGAAGATGTGCGTGGTTTTATCAAGCAGGAGGCCATGCATGCGCGTGGGCACAGCTCGGCCACCGAGGAATACCTGGCAGCGCGCGGCATCAAGACCGAGCGCAATCAGCAGTTGATGAAATGGTTGTTTGATGTGGTGCTTGACGACACACCTTTCGGTAAAAAAGTACCTGCGTGGTTGGAGCGCCGTTGGTTGTTGGCGCGCCTGGGCTTGGTGGCCACCATTGAACACATGACCTGCGTATTGGGCATGTATGTGCTTGAAAATAAAAAATGGGACGAGCTGAATTCGGACCAGGTGTTGCTGGACCTGATTCGCTGGCACGGTGCTGAAGAAGTGGAGCACCGCAGTGTGGCATTTGATTTGTACAAGCATTTGGGTGGCGATTATTTGTCGCGCTATTACCTGGCGGCCGTTGTAGTGCCCATGATTATTGGCTTGTGGGTGGACGGTGCGGCCAATATTGCCGGGCAAGATCCTCGTTTTGCCAAGAAAAAACCCGCGGTTTACAAGCCGTGGATGTGGGTTGAATGGTTCAAGGCCTCGCGCAAGCAGTTATTGCCCAACCCGCTTTGGCTGGTGATGCAGCAGTTGCCTTATTTCAGCCCATGGTACGATCCTTCCAAAGAAGGTTCGACGGAATTGGCACAGGCCTATTTGAGTCAGTCCCCGGCTGCCATGGCCGCCGGCGCGATTGCAGCGAATATGAAGGTGCCTGCTTAACTTTTGCGAGAATTCATGCCCACACACCGCACAACAAAACCCCTGATTCTGGACAATGTTGAGCAGTGTGTGGACCAAATTCTTGAGCGCCTGGGCAATCACATCAAGGTGGGCTTGCCACTGGGCTTGGGCAAACCCCCCGAGCTGATCAACGCCCTGTACCTGCGCGCTAAAGCGGATTCATCCATTCATTTGACAATACTCACTGCGCTGTCTCTGGAAAGACCAGTGGCAAGCTCGGAAATTGAGGCCGCTTTTCTGAAACCTTTTGTAGAGCGCGTGTGGGGCGACTGCCCCGACCTGCTCTATGCGGTCGATGCCACGCAGGGCAAATTGCCTGTCAATGTCAAACTGCACGAGTTTTTCTTCAAACCAGGCAGCCGCATGGACAACGCGAATGCCCAGCAAAATTATGTCAGCACCAACTACACCACCGCGGCTCGAGATATCTATGAACAAGGTTGTAACCTGGCCATGCAAGCCGTATGCAAACCTGACGACGGTGAGGCTCTTGAATATTCCCTGAGTTGCAACCCGGACACATCGCTTGAACTGGTGCGTTTGTTGCGAGAAGGAGAAAGGCCGCACCTGTTGGTGGGTTTGGTGAACCAGAACTTGCCCTACATGGCGCACAGTGCTGTGGTGCCGAGCGAAGAATTTGACCTGGTGGTTGACCACCCGCGTTACACGACCACGCTGTTCTCGACGCCCAAGTTGCCCGTGGACATTGCCGATTACGCTTTGGGCTTTTATGCCAGCGCGCTGATTAAAGATGGCGGCACATTGCAGGTGGGTATTGGTGCATTGGGTGATGCCGTGGTGCATGCGCTTGGCCTGCGGCACACCGACAACGCGAATTACTGCCGGGTATTGGGGGCGATGAATTGGCCGGAGGAAAGTGGTGCGCTTGTAGAGCGGATTGGTGGCAAACAACCCTTTAAAACCGGCTTGTATGGCGCCACGGAAATGTTTGTGGACGGCTTTTTGCATTTGATGCAAAAGGGTGTGTTAAAGCGCAAGGTGTATGAGCACTGGGCGTTGCAGCGCTTGATCAATTTGGGCAAGTGCAATCCCGATCAGCTCAGCGCATCGATTCTGGACGATTTGTTTGAATTGGGTGTGCGTGAAATTACGCCCCGCGATTTTGAGGTGCTCAAGCGGCATGGCCTGTTGGTCGAGCGCGTTTTGCTCGATGGTATTCACCTCGTGTTGCCCAATGGGCAGCGTGTGTTGGCCAACCTGGCCGACAAGGCCACACGCACAGCCTTGGCGAGCAGTGGTCTGGGTGCTTCACTTGTGAATGGTACCGTGCTGCACGCAGGCTTTTTTCTGGGGCCATCGGCAATGTACAACACCCTTAAAAACATGCCGCTTGCCGAACGCAATTCAATCCATATGTTGGGTGTAGAGCACGTCAATCAGCTGGATTTGAACCGCCCTTTGTACAGTGCCCAGCGTGAACACGCGCGGTTTGTAAACACCGGCATTATGGCCACCCTCAGCGGTGCGGTGGTGTCGGATGGTTTGGCGGATGGGCGGGTTATTTCCGGCGTAGGTGGGCAATATAACTTTGTGTCCATGGCGCACAAATTGCCCACTGGGCGAAGTGTTTTGATGATTCGGGCTGTGCGTGAGAATGAACAGAACGGCGAGGCCAGCAGCAATATTGTGTTCAGCTACGGGCATTGCACGATACCCCGGCATCTTCGCGACATTGTGGTCACTGAATATGGCATTGCCGATTTGCGTGCAAAATCCGATTC
This sequence comes from Limnobacter sp. MED105, assembly GCF_000170915.1. Lineage (GTDB taxonomy): Bacteria > Pseudomonadota > Gammaproteobacteria > Burkholderiales > Burkholderiaceae_B > Limnobacter. Next base: position 176,976 of record NZ_ABCT01000002.1, on the reverse strand, counting down.
TGAGGTGGCCAAAGCCTTGATCAATATTGCCGATTCGCGGTTTCAAGGCGACTTGCTCAAGCAGGCCAAGGCTGCCAAAAAAATTGAGGAAAACTATCAAATTCCCGAAGATTTTCTGGGTAATACGCCCGAGAACCTGGCTCGCCGCTTGGGGGCATTGGTTAAAGAGAATGTACTACCTCCTTTTCCATTGGGTTGCGATTTTACCGAACAGGAATGGGTGTTGGCCCAAGCGCTGAAAGGGGTAAAAGCCCAAGCCGCAACAACATCCAAATGGAAGTTGCTTTTGAAAACCTGCCTGGCTGATCCATCGCCCGAGTCGGCCCTGCCTTACCTTGAAAGAATGAAGTTGACCCATCCGCAAAAATTACAAGACAAAGTGGTGCGCATGTTGTTGGTCGAACAATTGAAGCGATTGAAAGTCTTGGGGTAAATCCTCGCCAGGGTTACAACTTTCCCTAGCTTGCCCTGTCTCAACCAGAGTGGTATGTTGCCGGTTATGACAAAAATGGTTCGAACCCTTCTTATGTGGCTGATGTTGCTTGCGTTGCCTGTCCAAGGCATGGCGCAGGCCAGCATGTTTGCCTGTCATTTGAATGGTAATTCGACCAGTGCTGGTCAAGCGATCGACCACAGCTCCATGGACCATGGCGCGATGAGCCACGACAGCATGGATCACAGCATGCATAAAATGGATGGGCAAGCCGATCCTGATTCTTCCAAAAAACTGATGAAGTCGCTGCACGGTTGCTGTAACTGCGCACCCACCTGTGCAGTGGTGCTGTTGCCCGTGGCACAGGCCAGCTTCAATGCCATTCAGCAGGATGCAACGCACCCTGTTTCTGAGCCACAACTGCCTTACTCCGCCGATACTCGGCGAATAGACCGACCGCCCAAAACCCTCGCCATTTAATTCGTGGGCATGTCAGGCTGAACGCGCCTGCATGCCATGTGTATTGAATGATTGCGAGGATCTATGAAGTCCTATTTCTTATTCGCACCCTTGTTGCTGGCATTCGCTTTGCCCGCGAATGCCGAACAGGCTGTGCAAGAACTTGAATACCAATCGGCATTTGAAGGCTATCAAGCCTATTCTGATTCTGAAATACAAAACTGGCCCAAGGCGAATCAACTGGTTGATGAAATCGGTGGTTGGCGCGTGTACGCACGCGAGCCTTACGAGGACAAGACCAAGGATGAACCGGCAGAATCCAAACAGGCTACCCAACCCCATGTTCACAAACACGGGGGTGCCCAATGAACACGCCCCATTTATTGAAAAAAACAGCTATTTCATTGGCCGTGCTGGTGTTGGCGGGTTGTGCGTCGGTGAATATTAATGAATCGGTGGACCAAACCAATCAGGAATTGAATGGTTTCACCAACGGTAATTTGAGCCTTGTTCAGACCGATGAACAACGCCAGGCCATGGCTTCTAAGGCCAGCGAAATATTGAAAGAGCCTTTGAGCCAGCCTGCGGCGGTGGAGTTGATGCTGACCCACAGCCCGCAGTTTCAAACCGTGTTGGCCGAGAATTGGGCCCAGGCTGCGCAAGCCGCGCAAAGTGGCCGAATTCACAATCCGGTGTTTGCGTTTGAGCGTTTGCGGATCAAAGATGAGCTGGAATTGGGGCGTTTGCTGAGTTTTGGCCTGCTCGATTTACTCAGCTTGCCAGCCCGGCAAGGCATTGCCCGCACGCAACTTGACCGGGCGCAGCTACAGTTGACCAGCAGTGTAGTGGACCAAGTGACCCAGGTTCGTCAAGCCTGGGTGGATGCGGTTGCGGCACAACAGGCTTACACCTATGCCCAACAAGTGTTTGAAAGCGCACAGACCAGCGCTGAATTGGCCCGCCGCATGCAGGAAGTGGGTAACTTCACCCGTTTGCAGCGCGCGCGCCAGCAAAGCTTTTATGCCGATGCAGCGCTAAACCTTGCGGCCACCCGGCACAAAGCCACGGCTATGCGTGAGGCACTGGTGCGCATGTTGGGTTTGACTACCGATCAGGCTGCGCAACTGAAGTTGCCCGATCGTTTGCCCGATTTGCCCCAGGCCCCGAAAGCCCCTTCGGAGGTGGCCAAACAAGGTGAAAACCGATTGGATGTGCGCATGGCCAAACAGGGCTTTGATGCCAGTGCAAAAGCGCAAGGCTTGGGCAATGTCGCCAGTTTTCTGGACATTGAGGCCGGCATTCGCTACGACACTGTTTTTGAAAACGACACTGGCGAGCGCAACAACAAAAAAGGGTATGAGCTTGAATTGGCCCTGCCAATTTTTGATTGGGGTGGCATGAAGCGTGATGCCATGAACGCCAACACACTGGCTGCCGCCAATCGGCTTGAAGCCACCTTGCGCAGTGCGCAATCCACGTTGCGGGAAAGCTATTCCGCTTACCGCACCACCTATGACATTGCACGCCACTATCGCGACGAAATTATCCCACTGCGGCAAACCATCGCCGATGAAAACGTGCTGCGTTACAACGGCATGTTCATCGGGGTGTTCGAGCTGTTGGCAGACAGCCGCGACCAAGTGAACGTTGTGGTGCAAGCCATCAATGCCCAGGCCGATTTCTGGCGGGCCGATGCCGCTTTGCAAGCCACCGTGGTGGGCAAACCCATGATGGTGTCGGTCAGTGGCGCGGCGGCAAGTGCTGGCGGCGACGCTGGCGGTGGCCATTAAATCAAAGGATTCTAAACATGACTTCCAGACGTGAATTTTCAAGGCGAGAGTTTTTTAAGGCCGCTGCACTGACAGGCGGCGCGGTGGCTGCGGCCAGCGTCAGCAAAGTGGCTATGAGCGCTTTGCCTGAACCCATTTTGCAAACCTCGCCCGACACCATGCCCCCTTTGGTGCCCAACAGCGGGCGGCCCTACAACCCGGTGGTCACCTTGAATGGCTGGACATTGCCCTGGCGCATGAACAACGGCGTGAAGGAATTCCATTTGGTGGCTGAACCCGTGCTGCGGGAAATGGCCCCGGGCATGACGGCCCACCTGTGGGGCTACAACGGGCAAAGCCCAGGCCCCACCATTGAGGTGGTGGAGGGCGACCGCGTGCGGATATTCGTAACCAACAAACTGCCCGAACACACCAGTATTCACTGGCACGGCCAGCGATTGCCCAACGGCATGGATGGTGTGACCGGTTTGAACCAGCCAGGTATTCCAGCCGGTAAAACCTTTGTGTATGAATTTGAAGCACGCAGGCCCGGAACCTTTATGTACCACCCGCATGCAGATGAAATGGTGCAAATGGCCATGGGGATGATGGGCTTCTGGGTCACACACCCCAAGAACAAGAATCCGTTGATCAGCGAAGTGGACCGCGATTACTGCTTCTTGCTGAACGCCTATGACATTGATCCCGGTGCTTACACACCGAAAATCATGACCATGCTCGACTTCAACCTGTGGACCTGGAACAGTCGCCTGTTTCCGGGTATTTCACCTTTGGTGGCACGCAAAAATGACCGAGTGCGTTTGCGTGTTGGCAACCTGACAATGACTAATCACCCCATTCACATTCATGGCCATGAATTTGAAGTGACTGGTACCGATGGTGGGCCCACACCGAAAAACTCACGCTGGCCTGAAGTAACCGTGGACATTGCGGTGGGCCAAATGCGGCAAATGGAATTCATTGCCAGCGAGGAAGGCGACTGGGCATTCCATTGCCACAAAAGCCACCACACCATGAATGCCATGGGCCACGATGTGCCCACCATGATCGGCGTGGACCACCGGGGCATGACCAAAAAAATCACGAATCTGATTCCTGATTACATGGCCATGGGTGAGCGCGGCATGGCCGACATGGCTGAAATGCAAATGCCGCTGCCCGACAACACCATTCCAATGATGACGGGTGACGGACCATTTGGTTCGGTCGAAATGGGTGGCATGTTCAGCATGCTGAAGGTGCGCAAGGATCAGAAACCCGGTGATTATTCCGACCCTGGTTGGTACAAGCACCCCGAAGGCACGATTGCGTATGAGTTTACGGGTGAATTGGCCAAGCCCAAACGCAGCAGCAGTGCCGGGCAGCCCAGCATGAAGTTGGCACAGAAGAATCAGCCGCACATTGAATTGCAGGTGCGTAAACCCACAGGCCACGCTGGCCATTGATTGTTTTTTAAAGGAGTAAAACCATGAAAAATACATTGAAACTGAGTGCAATTGCTGTGGCTATTTTGAGCGCAGGTGCAGCCTACGCAGCCGACCACACAGTGCATGTGATTGAAAATCAACAACGCATGGAAGCCGAGGCCAAAGCCAAGGCGAAAGCCGCAGCTCAATCTGAAATGGCCGATGGCGAAATTCGCAAAATCAACAAGAACACCGGCAAGATCACGGTCAAGCACGGTGAAATCAAAAGCGTTGAAATGCCACCCATGACCATGGTGTTTGGTGTGGCTGACAAAGCCATGCTGGAAGGCTTGAAAGAAGGTGACAAGGTGAAGTTCAACGTGAAGCAGGAAGGTTCGAACTACACCGTAACCGAGATCAAGAAAGCGCAGTAACCGACCAAGGTTTACCGATAGGAAATCAGGCCATTGGGTTTGGCGGCAAATGCCTCCAGCCCATTGGCTTGATCTGCCAACACGCCTGCAATTTCACCTTCGAAATGGGCCTGCTCATTGAAGCTGGCCAGGCTGATTCCCCGTTGACCAAACAACAGTTTGCTGACACTGCAATTGGTGATCATCCAGTTCAGGTTAAATGCATTCGCATCGGGCAATTGCAACAGGTTTTGCGTAACCGCAGTAATCGGCCCGCCGGAAGTGAATACCGCCACATTGGCTGAGCCCGTGCCTTGTTTCAGTTGCATGGCTTGCGCTGTTACTGCACCCAATCCACTCATCACCCGGGTTTTGAAAGTTCGCCAACTTTCGGGGTAATCAGAATCGTGTTCACCGCTCACCCAGCGCGCAATCGCTTTTTCAAAAATCTGTTGAAATGCTTTGCGGGGGTCTGCGTTCTGCATTACTTGTTGCTCGAAGGCATCGGGGTCGTCGTACTGACCAATCAACGCCTGCAATATGGCCTCGTGGTCGTACTCATTCAAACCCGCATGCTGCACCGGTTCTTGAAACACACCGTAGGTGCTTGCAAAAGCCTGGGCGGTTTGCAAATGCCTGTTCATGCTGCCACTAAAAAAGCCATGCAATCGAATTTTCCGGGCCTTGAACCAGGCGCCTAGCTGTGCTGCTTGTAGTTGTCCAAGATCCGACAAATTGTCGTAATCAGCACTGTCAAAGCTGGCTTGCCCGTGGCGGATTAAATAGATGGTTCCCATGCGTGTTCAGCCCAGTTTTCTGATCAGCGATTTGCAACGCCAATCAAAATAATTCACCATGATCCAGAAGTTTTTGAATGCCGGGTTGCGGGTTTGCTTGTGGTGGTAGCGGTAATAAATTTGTTGGGCGATCACGGCGATCCGGAACAAGCCAAATACCTCGTAGAAGGTCCAGTTGTTGGTGTGTATGCCGGTTTTCTGCATGTAGTAGTCCACCATTTCCTGGCGCGTCATCATGCCGGGAAGGTTGGAAGGTTGCCGTTGCAGCATCTTCATCAAGAAGTTGTCGTCGCCTTGTACCCAATAAGTAATCACACTGCCCAGGTCCATCAGTGGGTCGCCCACGGTGGCCAATTCCCAGTCCAGCGTGCCGATAATTTCGGTGGGCTTTTCCGGGTTCAGCACCACATTGTCAAGCCGCCAGTCATTGTGAATCATGCACAGTTTCACATCTTCGGGGCAGTTCAAATCAAGCCAGCGGCGTACCTTGTTGAATGAACTCACGTTCCAGGTGCGTGCTTTTTCGTAGCGTTGATTCCAGCCATCCAGCTGGCGGCGGGTGTAGCCGCTGCCTTTGCTCAGGGCATTCAAGCCGCTGTCGTGAATATCGATCTGGTGTAGCTCAATTAATCGATCCAGAAAGTTGATGCTTAGTTGCCGGGCCTGTTCCCGGTCTAGCTGTGCACCGCGGGGCATGTGCTTGCGCGGAATAATGCCTTCGATTCGGTGCATCACATAAAACTCGCTGCCAATCAGCGACTCATCTGCGCAGTGCCCCACCATGTTTGGCACATAGGGGTACACCGGCTTTAGCAGGCTTTGAATGCGAAACTCGCGGCCCATGTCGTGCGCACCTTTGGCCTTGGTGCCTTTGGGTGGGCGGCGCAGTATCAAATCAGCCTCCGGGTACTTCAGCCGATAGGTCCAGTTCGAGGCCCCACCCGAATACTGAGTCAACTCCGGTTTGTCGCTTAGCGTCAAACCCTGCGTACGCAGCCAGCCGGTCACCACGTCGGTGTTTAATTCTTCGCCTGGTCGAACTGCAGTGCCTACATCCAATACCGATTTCGCTGAACCAGTCATTATTTGAAACCCCGCTTCATCATTTCAATGCGGGCAATCACGCCTTTGTGAACTTCATCGGGGCCATCGGCCAGGCGCAGGCTACGTGCTTGAATGTAAAAGCCGGAAAGCGGAGTGTCGCGGCTAACGCCCGCGCCGCCGTGCATTTGAATGGCCATGTCCACCACCTGTTCCAGCACATTGGGCGCCACCACTTTAATGGCTGCAATCTCGGTCATGGCCTGTAGCGCACCGACCTGGTCCAGTTTCCAGGCTGCGTACAGGGTCAACAGGCGTGCCTGGTCGATTGCCAGGCGAGCCTCGGCCACACGTTCGCGGTTGCCGCCCAAATTAATCAATGGTTTGCCAAAGGCCACGCGTGAGATACCACGCTTGATCATCAGGTCCAGCGATTCCTCGGCGGCGCCAATGCAACGCATGCAATGGTGAATGCGACCAGGGCCCAGTCTGCCTTGTGCAATTTCGAAACCTTTGCCCAAGCCGGCAATCACGTTGCCTTGGGGCACGCGCACATTGTTGAATTCCACCTCGCCGTGGCCGTGGGGTTCATCGTAAGTCCCGAACACCGGCAACATGCGTTTGATGGAAACGCCCGGCGTATTCAAAGGCACCAGCACCATGGTGTGTTGGTGATGGCGGTCCAGGTCAGGATTTTCTGTGCGCGCCATCACAATGGCTATTTTTGCACGCGGGTCGCCAATACCACTGCTCCACCACTTGGTGCCGTTGATCACCACTTCGTCGCCTTCCAGGGTGGCGGTGGCTTGCATATTGGTGGCGTCGCTGCTGGCCACATCGGGTTCAGTCATGCAAAACACAGACCGGATTTCACCAGCAAGCAGGGGCTCCAACCATTCTTTTTTCTGCTCGGCATTGCCGTATTTCCACAGCACTTCCATGTTGCCGGTGTCGGGCGCATTGCAGTTGAACACTTCAGGTGCCATCAGGCTGCGGCCTGTTTCTTCGGCCACCAGCGCATATTCCATGGTGCTCAGGCCCGCACCCAGTTTGTCGTCGGGCAAAAACATATTCCACAGGCCCGCCTCGCGCGCCTTGCTTTTCAGGGCCTCCATTTCCGGGGGTATGCGCCAGTTGACCCACTCGCGACCATTGCACTGGGCCTCAATTTTGTCCCAGTAAGCGGCCTCTAGCGGGGCAATTTCGTTTTTCATGAAGGCGCGGACGCGCTTTACAAAGTCTTGCGCCTTGGCGCTGGGCTCAAAATTCACAACGTGTCTCCTGGTGTTTCTTGGTGTTCGGCTTGTTTCCTCCGATATCATCCATGCTAACGGAAATTTCAAGGTGTCAACAACATGCGTGCTTTGGGCAAAGTTTTGATTACAGTGGTATTGCTGCCGGTGGTCGTTATTGGTGGTGTCGTGGTGTTTGGTTCTACGCCTGTGGAGCCTGTGGCCTGGAAGCCAGCGCCCATGCCCAGCCTGAGTTCAGGCCCCTATGCCAGCAACAGTTTGCTGCAAGATGCACAAGTGTTTGGTACCTACAACCTGCTGCAGCCAGAGTCCATTGCACCTGGTCCAGACGGATTGCTATACACAGGTATGAACACCGGTGAAATTGTTCGTTTCGACCCGGCAAAACTGCAGGTGCCTGAAAGCCCCCAAACAACCCCTTTTGATCTGATTGGCAACACCAAAGGCCGCCCCCTGGGTTTGGTGTTTCATCCCGAAGGTTATTTGGTGGTTGCCGATGCAATCAAAGGTTTGTTGAAAGTCACCATGCAAGGCGAAGTCACGGTACTGTCGACTGGGTCCGAAGGCGTGCCATTCAAGTTTGTAGACGATGTGGCTGTGAGTGCAGATGGTCGTTTTGCCTATTTCTCGGACGCTTCCAGCAAGTTTGACTTGAACAGCTACGTGCTCGATGTTCTTGAACATGGCCCCAACGGACGATTGCTTCAATATGATTTTCAAACAGGTGAAACCAAAACGTTACTGAGTGGCTTGCAGTTTGCCAACGGCGTCACAATTTCAAAAGCAGGCGATTATGTGCTGGTCAACGAAACCGGCGAATACCGCATTCTGCGCTATTGGTTACAAGGCGAAAAGGCTGGAACCAGCGATGTATTGATCGATGGCCTGCCCGGTTTCCCGGACAATATTCGCACGGACGCCGATGGAAACTATTGGGTTGCTGTACCCAGTTTACGTGACCCGCTGCTGGATTCGCTCGCCGACAAACCTGCTGTTCGCAAAGCGATGGCAAAATTATTGAACTACGTTCAATTCCCGATCAAACCCAAGGCCATGGCGCTGGCAATTAACCCGCAAGGCACCGTGATTGCCAACCTGCAAGCTGAGAAGGCTGGTGCTTACTATTATTACGTGACGCAGGTGACGCCCTTTGATGGCAAACTGTACTTTGGGTCTGTGCACATCAACGGGGTTGCAACTATTTCCAATCCACTGGGTCAGTCACCCATCGAATAGAACAGGAGAGAGAAAATGGCCAAAGCAGCAAAGAAACCTGACATGCCCTCCATTAACATCGGTATCCCCGATGCCAAGCGTGCCGCGATTGCCCAGGCCCTAAGCCGCCTGCTGGCCGAAACCTACACCTTGTACCTGACCACGCACAACTTCCACTGGAATGTGACCGGTAAAATGTTCAATACCCTGCACACCATGTTCATGGGGCAGTACACCGAAATGTGGAATGCAGTGGACCCGATTGCCGAACGTATCCGGGCGCTTGGTTTTCATGCACCAGGCTCCTATGCCGAATTCTCGAAGTTAAGCACTTTGAAAGATGCGCCTGCCAAGCCACCCAAGGCCATGGAAATGGTGGAAATTCTTGCCAAAGGTCACGAGGCGATTGCACGCACCGCTCGCGAAATTTTTCCTATCATTGAAGACGGCGATGACCAGCCCTCTGCTGATTTGCTGACACAGCGCATGGACATTCACGAGAAAACTGCCTGGATGTTGCGTGCCTTGCTGGAGGATTAATTCAGCTTGTTTGTTTTAACCCAAGCGGGGGGCCACCTTGTTTTTGCCCTCCCTTTTGCATCTGTTTCACCTTGCAGCGAGTAGTGTTAACGTGACCGACAAATATTCTACTGACCCAAGCGACTTTGACTACGAGGCGGCACTTTTGGCCTGTGCGCGTGGTGAAAAGTTTGCATTGCAGGCCATTTATGCGCGTGACAGCCGCTGGTTATTTTCGGTGGCCTATCGAATCGTGAAACGGCGTGAACTGGCCGAAGAGGTTTTGCACGATGCCATGGTCAAGGTTTGGAATCGATCTCGGTTATACTCTCCCGCCTTGGGATCTGCGCGCGGTTGGGTGTACACGGTGGTGCGCAACCAAGCGTTAAATACTGTGCGCAAGCGCTTGATGGAAGTGTCTTCCGAAGAGCACGACGTGCCGGAATTGTCGACCAACGACAATCAAGAGTTGGCCCAAGAAGCCGAAAAGCTCAGTGCATGTTTGGGAAAACTGGACGAAACCAAACGCAACGCCATTGTATTGGCCTTCGTAGATGGGTACACCCATGAGCAAATTGCAGAACGATTGAATTCGCCCCTCGGCAGTGTCAAAAGCTGGATACGCCGGGGATTGTTGAAATTGAAGGAGTGTTTGTCATGACAGAGACGACGCAGACAGAAGCCAAGATTGTTGAGGCTGGCGAGTACGTGCTCGGCGTAATGACAGACGCTGAGCGACAGGATTTCGAGCGACGCTTGAACCAGGATCCCGAGTTGGCCAAAGAAGTGAGCAGCTGGACTGAACACTTCGCCGCCATGTCCAGGAAGTTTGAGCAAGAACCTGTGAGTGCCAAGGTGTGGGCCAAAGTGGACCGTTCTATTGCCATGGCTGGCGAAAAAACTGCTTCAGCAGTGGCCGCGCTTTTTGCTTGGTTGTGGAAAGGGTGGGCTGTAGCAGCCAGCGCTGCAGTGGTAGTGCTGGGCGTGCAGTTGTTTGGTGCCAGTCAACAACTCAATGATGGGCCCCGCTACGTGGCAGTGATGAAAAGCCCCGATAAAACCACCGAATGGCTGGTGGAAGCGCGCCCGAACGACACCATTCGCGTGTATCAAATTGGTGGTTTGCCCATTGAAGGCAACCCCGCCAACATGGGCAAAAGCTTGCAGCTATGGACCAAAGCACCCACCGATGCTGGCCCAACCTCATTGGGTTTGATGGAATTGGGCAAGCCGCTGGAACTGCCCGCCGACATGCTCCCCAAACTGGTTGAGCAGCAGTTGTTCGAAGTCACGCTCGAACCAGCAGGCGGATCGCCTTTGGGCAACCGCCCTTCCGGTGAAATCATGTTCATTGGTACCGCGGTGGCGTTGAAGTGAATTCGATGGTGTGAATAAAAAAGCCCCGGTCTAACAGACCGGGGCTTTTTGCTTCTACAACTTGATTACTGTTGGTTGTAGATAATCGCCAAATCGCGAAGGTCGGCTGGGCCGGTGGCGCCACCAATTTGGTTGGTAGCGCCCGTGCCGATCAGTGCCCCAGCAGCGGTCGCTGCACCAGTTCCCAGGTTAATGTCAAACAGGCTGTATGGGCCGGTCAAACCAACGCGCCCAGCAATCACTCGCGCGCCATCGTCACCGCCCACTACATCAAAGCCGGCGAAGTTGTCCAAGGTGCCACCGATCGCACCGATTTGCCTCAACAAGCCCGTGTTGGGGGGCAGTTGTTGCAGCAAAGTCGAATTGGTGGAATCAATGTCGAACATTTTTGTGGCTGGACTCGGACGGATGGTCGATGAGAAATTGCGGGTGTAGGCAATTTGAGTCACGCTGAAGTCTGCAGCAGCTGGCGTTGGTGCAGCGGCATCAGCTTGCAAGTCACCACCAGCCGCATCGCCGCCGGGTGCAGCCAACCGGTCACGTTCCACAATAGTGGCACCCGTGTCTACGTTGATACGGTAGTTTTCGCCGTCACCAATGCCTGAGCTAACAACTCGCAGGCGGTCTGCTGCTGGGTTGAAGTCGATGCTGTAATTTTTGCCTGCGTCAAATACCAAAGCGCCACCGGCCGTATTGGCATTGCTCAAGCTGGATTCCAGCGTGGCTGCGCCAGTATCGGGGTTAATGGTATACAGCTTGCCGTTCGTGCCATTGCGCACGAAGCCGTATAGTTCTCCAGTTGCTGGGCGTACATCAATGCCCAACAGCTGATCGCCCATGGCCAACCCTGTCACTGCGACTGGGCTGCTAATCGTGTTCGGAGTGCGCAACGAGAAGCTGAACAGGGTTGGCGCAGTCAGTGTGCCGTTCAAGCCAACAACCGTTGGGTTTTCGTTCAATTCAACAGCAAGACCAATCACGTTACCGCTGATGTTGACGTTGCCCAGCAATGCTGCTGCATTGGTTGTGAGAGGAAATGTTTCGGCTGGGTCAGGAATACGCACTGTGTACAAGCCTTTGCTGCCCCCCACTGTGAGTAGCGCATAGCCCACATTGGTTTCAGGGTCGATGTCAAAACCATTGACAGCTGTTGCTGTTACTCCCAATGGAGCAATATCTGTCAACGTGCCCGGGTTTGCGCTTTGTAGTACCAAGCGATTGTTGACAGTGTCGATGTCAAAAAGTCGGGTGCCGCTGGTGCCATCAAACGAGTTGGTGTAAGCCGCGCCTGTTGTCTCTGCGTTGGCTGGGCCACCGTTGATTTCCAGGTCGGTGATTGTTTGTCCTGCTGTTTTGGTAGCACGGCGATCGTTGTCGAGGAAGATACGCAGGTTCTGGCCTGCATCGCTAACTACACGCAGCGCGTCAGCTGCTGGGTTAAAATCCACGCCAAAATTGTCGCCTAGCAAAGTGGCATAAGCGGCGTTTCCGGGTGAGTCATCTGCGGGGTCGGCCACCAAGGTGGCAATAAGAGTGAGCGCGCCAGTGGTGGTGTTGGCAGTGTAAACACGCCCTACATCACTTGCATCTTTGGTCACTACATACAGGTTGCCATTAAAAGGGCGGAAATCCATGCCAATTGCGACTTCGCCGTTGGTCATGAAACCGTTCAATTGGGTGCTGGTTCTTAACTGTGTTGGATTATCCCGGTTTAGAGAAGCCAACTGGTTTGCATCGGTCAGCAGGAACACATCACCTGCGCTCATCGCTGGGGTGTCATCGTCTGAAAAACAACCACCCAACACCAAACTGGACAAAGCCAGTGCCACAAATTTTTTCTTGAATTTCATTTGAATCCCTCTGTCGTTAATGCCTAAAACAGGTGTCAAACCACAAGTCGACACAGAGGGAACACAGCGTGGCGTGTTTTGGATGCAGCTAGTTGATTTGGCCTTTTTTCTTCAAGCCATCAAGATCCAGAATTTCAATATTTCCGCGTCCCAACAACAACAGACCTTCATGCTCCAGCTCCTTCAGCATCTGGTTCACTGTTTGCCGCGAAATTGACAGCATGGCTGAGAGCTTTTCTTGCGACACATGCAGGGTGCGCGCGCTTACGGTGCTGCTGTCCGATCGTATGCCGTAGCCCTCAGCCATTTGCAGCAAACGGCGGGCAAGGCGGGTGGGGGTGGGTAACAGGGCCGCGTCTTCAATGGCTCCAAAAATAAGGCGAACCTTCTGGGTTAACAGCAGGCCAAATTCACGCCAGTAGTTGGGGTTTTCTGAAATTAGTTGATCCAGCAGAGCCTGCCGCACATGAAATACAGTGGCAGGTCCATCCGCCAGCGCGTCGTGGGTTCTGGGTTGACGGTCAAACAGGCAAATTTCTCCAAACCAGTCCGGTGGGTCAATCAGGGTCAGGATTACATGCTTGTCCTCTGCGCCATGTTTGCTGGCCCCCACAATTTGTACCGACCCGCTGAGTACAGCATACAAACCGTCGGCACAATCGCCCCTCGAGAACAGGCGCTGCCCGTTCTGGAACTGACGCAAAACGCCATGCTTTAACAAAGCCTGTTGCAGGTTGCCGGGCAAACTGGCAAACCATTTTCCGCGGTTCAATATTTGTTGAATGTTGTGTGTCTGCATTGTTTTTTTGTTATGTCTCCACCTGTTCTACTAAATTAGCATCAAATGTCAGGCAATTGACAGACCTTTCAGCCTTGATTTGTAACCATACAAGCTCAAAATCAAACGTTTAGAACATTTGCCGCTTCAAGGAGAACAAGCCATGAGAACGTTGGTCGACCAACTGGCAACCTATGCCACGTATCACCGTGACCCACGCAACATTGCCACCCACTTTGTGGGCGTTCCCATTATTGTGTTGTCGGTGTTAATCCTGTTGTCGCGCGTGTCGGTGGATGTGGCCGGTATCGCGGTTACACCCGCCTTGTTGGTTTTTTTGCTGTCCAGCCTGTTTTATCTCAAGCTGAGCCCCACCTATGGCCTGGCCATGTTTGTCATTCACGGCGCGCTACTGCTGACTGCCGGGCATTTTGCAACCTTGAGCACAGCAGCCTGGCTGGGTGCTGGCGTGGGTATTTTTGTGGTGGGCTGGATTATCCAGTTTGTGGGCCATTACTACGAAGGCCGCAAGCCTGCTTTTGTTGATGACCTGATTGGCTTGGCGATCGGCCCACTGTTTGTGGTGGCTGAACTGGGCTTTTTAATTGGCCTGGGCAAGAAAACCCAAGCACAAGTTGAAGCAATTGCAGGCCCAGTGCGCCGCCGCGAAACAGCAAACGCCTAATTACACGCCAGCCAGTGAAGGGGGTTCATCAGAACCCCCAATGCACATCCACTTCTTTTTTCGCCGCTTCTTCCAGCATCTTCAACAAAGGGTAAGCCCTTTGTTCAAGTCCCACATGGTTTTTCAGGGCAATTTTTTCTTCTGCGCTTAGCTCATCTTCATCAATCGGGTTCTCGGCGCGAGCCATGCGTTCGGCATTTACCGCGGCCACCAGTTGTGCATGCGCATGGGCCAAGTCGCGAGGCTCAATCACACCCCGCTCGCTGGGTTCAATGCCCATGATTCGAAACAGTTGGTCTGCATTGGACTTGAACATCACAATGTCGCCGGCTGCTTTTGATTTGAATTTCACAATACCCATTCTGTTCACACTCTGGTTATCACTGCTATTGATCTGTATCAAGAGCCCCTACAATGGAGCACCTGCCTAATTTTCGCCTCAAAGCGCCTCATGAAAACAGCCTTTGCTCAAAGCCGTGCAATTTTCGTTTCCCTGCTCGCATTATGCGCCTTGGTCGCGTGTTCGCCCCAGTTCAACTGGCGGGTGGTACCCAACACCGACATTGGCTACATGGCTACATTTCCTGACAAGCCGGCGCAGGCCACCCGAACCATGGATTTGATCGGGCTTCAAGTGCCGCTGACTTTGCAGGCGGCTCAAATTGAAGGTTTATATTTTGCAGTGGGCACCGTGCCTTTGCAGGGCGACCTTGCTTTACAGGGCCCCGCCTTGCGGGATGCTTTGGCCCAGGCGATTGCCAACAATATTGCCGCTGGTCAAGCAGAAGTAAAGCCCATTCAATGGTTGGGTAAAACCGTGCATGAAATGTCGATCACAGGCAAGTTGTCTTCCGGTGAAGCCGCTTTTGCGCAGGCCCGTTTTTTCGAGCACCAAGGCGTACTTTATGAAGTGTTGATGATGGGCCCTGGTGAAGCAGCCAATCCCGATTCAGCCACTTCCTGGTTTGGTGGCTTTTCCCTGCTGGGGCAGTAATGCAATACAAGCCCCAAAATGTATCGCGTGAAATTGGGCCAGACGGCGTAGAGCACATGTATGTGAATGGCAGCCTCGCCATGCGCATGTTTGTGATCTTTGCGGCTGCGTACATCATGTCCTATGCATTCAGGGCCATCAATGCAGTCATTGCCCAGCCTTTGGTTCAAGAACTCGGACTGACTGCCGGGCAGCTGGGCTTTTTGGCCTCGGCCTATTTTCTGTCCTTTGCCATCATGCAATTACCTGTTGGCGTCATGCTGGATCGTTACGGCCCCAGGCGTGTTGAGGCGGTATTGATCGGTTTTGCAGCGCTGGGTGCCTTGTTGTTTGCCGTTGCTGATTCTTATTTGGTGTTGTGGCTGGGCCGCGCCCTGATTGGTGTGGGTGTGTCGGCATGCTTGATGGCGGCTGTAAAAGCCTACTCGCTGTATTTCAGGCCGCACATGCAGGCTAGCTTGTCGTCGTGGATGCTGGTGGCCGGGTCGTTGGGAGCACTCACCGTGACCACGCCCGTGGAGGCGGCGCTGCCTGCCCTGGGGTGGCGAGGTGTGTTTGGTGTGGCCGCGGTGCTGTGTGTACTGGCCGGTTTTGCTTTGTGGTTTGCTTTGCCTGCGTTGTTCAAACCCCAAAAAACCCAGTCAGTGGCGGACATGGCCCAAGGTTACCGGGCCATTTATGCGCACCCTCATTTTTGGCGTGTTGCCCCCTTGGCGATGATCACGCAAGGGGGGTTCATGGCATTCCATGGTTTGTGGGTAGGCCCTTGGTTCACCAATGTGATTGGGGTCAGCAATGCCCAGGCGGCGCAAAACATGTTCTGGATTTCTGCAGTGCTGATGTTGGGCTATCTGGCCCTCGGTTTCCTGACTCGCAGGGTGTCCAAGGCGGGGGGCGATGAAGATCAAATCATGATGATCGGCATGGGCCTGTCTTTGTTGGTGTTTGCCGTTCAAATTGTGCAGGGCGCGCAATCAAGCCTGTGGGGTTGGTTGATCCATGCTTTCCTGATTTCCTCCGGCATCATGACCTACGCCACCTGCAACAAGCCTTTTCCCAAAAAACTCACGGGTCGGTCCAGTACGGCCTTGAACCTTCTGATTTTTATTGGTGCCTTCAGTATTCAATGGGGCATTGGCATAGGCATTGATACCTTTGTGGCATTGGGGTTGGAGAGTACCGACGCCATGCGGCTTTCGCTGGCCATTTTGTGGACTCTGCAATTGTTCAGTTGGATTTGGTATGCTCGACCTGGACGCAAAGTAAGTCACCTAATTCCGTTTGGGGCAGAACAACAACATCGGGGGTGAGCATGGCTCAGGCTCTTGAGGATGGCAGTAGTCACGAAGCACAGGAGCTTGGAGCCGCTTGGACCAGCCCTGATTACCTCGATGAGCAGCAATGCCTGGCCAGCATGGAGCGAGTGTTCGACGTGTGCGCCACCTGCCGGCGTTGTTTGTCCCAGTGCAGCACATTTCCCGCTTTGTTCGACCTGATTGATGAGTCTGAAGACTCAGAGCTTGGCAGCGTACCAAAATCGCACTATCTTGATTTGGCCAATCACTGTCACCTGTGCGACCAATGCCATGTGGGCCACTGCCCATATAGCGAACCCCATCCACAGCAAATCAACTTTCCAGCCATCATGTTGCGGGCCAAAGCCGTGAAATTTGCCAAGGGCGGTACTCATTTCGGTGCTGCGTTTGAGCGGCACAATCCGTTCTCCCATTTGGCAGGTATTCCGGTGGTTGCCGCGCTGGTCAACATCGCCGCGGGCAGCAGTGCCGTGCGCAAGTGGATTGAACGCGGCACGGGTGTTGATGCACAAGCCTGGTTACCCAAACTGGCGACTCGAACCTTTCTTGCTAGGGAAAGCAGTTTGATGTTGGCCAGCCCAGCGCAGCCCCCTGTGGTGGCAGACCATGTCAGAGTGCCCCGACAGGTGGCCCTATTGGCCAGCTGCTACGTGAATTTGCACGAACCTGAAATTGGTCAGGATTTGATTCAGGTGCTGCAACACAATGACATTGAGTGCGTGGTGGCCGATCTTGAGGGCTGTTGCGGTCAAGCCAAACTGAACATGGGCGATCTTTCCGGTTTTGCTGAATTGGCGCGAATCAACATTCCTCGCTTGTTGGCCTTGGCCCAGCAGGGGTATGCACTGGTGTCCCCAAGCCCACGCTGTGCGCGAATATTTACTCACAACTTGCCTGCTCTTTTCCCGGCCAATGCCGAAATTCAGCAAGTGAAGGAAGCGTTTTGGGCGCCTACGGAATACCTGATTGCCCTGCACGGCGAAGATGCCTTGAAAACTGATTTCGTCCATTCTTTGGGCAAAGTGAACTATCACGAACCTTTCTTGGGCGGTGCTCATTTGGGTATTGCCAGGCACACCGAGGCTTTGTTGGCCTTAATACCTGACACTGAGGTAAACGTTGTCAAGGGCAGCCCTGGCTTTGGTGGTGACTGGGGTAGTCGGCGTGAGCACTTTCCTATGGCCATGAAAATAGGGCGGCAGGTAGTGCGGCAAATGGCCGACCAGGCCCCCGATTATTTGTCGACAGACTGTCAATTGACGGGGAGGCAAATTGCCTGGGGTATTGAAAGCCTTGGCCTTTCACAAACCCCCGATAAAAAACCGGAACTGGTGCATCCACTGAGCTTGCTGCGAATGGCTTACGGGTTGTGATTCAGCTGGTAAGCACAGGCGAGTGGTTGCCCGCCTCGCCACTTAGCGCCTTTCTGTATTGAATCGCTGTGGCAATGTGCTTCTTGTCAATGTGGTCTGCAGTGTCGAGATCAGCCAAGGTGCGTGCAACCCTGCAAATTCGGTGCAGTGCACGCGCTGAAAGATGGTTTTTTTGTGCATAGGCCAACAACAGTTTTTCAGCGCCGCTGGCAGGTTTGCAATATTTGTTGATTTGGCCCGCGCTCATTTCACCATTCAGGCAGCCCTGGCGTTCAAGTTGAATGGTTCGGGCCTGTTCAACTTGCCTGCGCAGCCCAGCGCTGCTGCCGAATTCAGAGTGTTGCGTTTCCCCCGTTAGCAAGGTGCCGTGGTCAATGGCTTGCACTTCAACTGAAATGTCCAGCCGGTCGGCCAACGGACCAGACAGTTTGTTTTGATATTTTCTCACTTGGTCTGGCGTACATCGACATTCTTTTGCAGGGTGGCCCAACCAGCCGCAGGGGCATGGGTTGTGGGCACATACCCACAAAAACCTAGCGGGAAAACTGGCTTGATGGCCCGATCTGGAAATATTCACACGCCCGGTTTCAAGCGGTTCACGCAACGACTCCAGGCAACGTCGATCGAATTCCAACACTTCATCGGTGAACAAAATGCCTTGATGGGCCAGTGTAATTTCACCTGGTGAGGGTGGGTTTCCGCCACCTATCAATGCAGCCATGCTGCTGCTGGGGTGAGGGTTCCTGAAAGGACGTTGCGGGCTGAGCACATCACTTTCGCCTTTCAAGCTTCGAATGGCCGAGATTTCCAGCGAGTCTTCAAAGGGCAAAGGTGGCATCAGGCTGCCCACACGCTGTGCCAGCATCGACTTTCCACTGCCGGGCGGCCCCACCAAGCGAATGTGGTGTTGGCCTGCGGTGGCAGTCAGCAAGGCATGTTTTGCGGTTTGGTGGCCAATAACCTCGGCCATGTCGAGCAGGTTTACCAGGCCTGTATGGTTTTGCGTGTGGTGGGCGTGTTGTTCAAGAGGTGCGCCGTGCCCCACCAAATGCGCAGCCGCTTCAAACAAATTGCTGGCACCGAATATCGCAATGCCGGGCACCGTGGCGGCAAGGCTGGCTTGTGCTTTGGGCATCATCAGTTTCATGGGGCGCTGGCGCGCAGTGGCCTCTTTGCGGGCAGCAACAGCGAGCGCAAAAGGACTGCGCACAGCAGTCAGCGCACCGGAAAGCGAAAGTTCGCCGGCAAACAACCAGTCAGAAAGGTCGGCTTTGGCCAGTTGGCCCGATGCACTGGCAATGCCCAGTGCCACCGCAAGATCGAATGCAGCGCTGCCCTTGGGAAGGTCGGCTGGTGCAAGGTTGACTGTAATTCGTTGGGAAGGGAACTCGAATCCGCTATTAAGCAGCGCAGAGCGAACCCGTTCTTTTGATTCGCGAATTTCGGTGTCGGGAAGACCAACCAGCGCAAAGGAAGGCAAACCAGCCGACAGATGAACCTCAATTTGAACCGCGACTGGGCGAACGCCCACAAAAGTAAGACTGTGAAGAGTGGCTAAAGGCATGGTGGGGCAGGCAGTCAAACCCCGACGATTATCCCCACACGGTGTGTTTTGGCAAACGGGTGCTTCGGTTTACATCACCCGGCAGAGAATGCCAGGCCAGACAATCAATCAAGCCCGCTTTTCGAGTTCAGCCACGCGCATTTCCAGTGCATGCACCTTTTCGCGCAGCCTGTTCAGCACTTCCTTTTGAATTTCAAAATCC
Organism: Limnobacter sp. MED105; assembly: GCF_000170915.1. GTDB lineage: Bacteria > Pseudomonadota > Gammaproteobacteria > Burkholderiales > Burkholderiaceae_B > Limnobacter. The sequence continues at coordinate 157,511 of NZ_ABCT01000002.1, read as the reverse complement.
TCAAGGCTGACAAATTCCATGTCTTGCAAACCCTGTCGAATCAGCTGTGTGACTGGGTTTTCCATGTTTTGAAGGCCCTTTGCATTGAGCAATTCACCCACTTTGGCCGCGACGGTGTCGAAAGGATTATTCGCCAATGTTTACCCCAAAAGAGTTGTCTCGCATCGCACCAAAAGAGTGCACCAATTTGGTGCTGCGACTGAAAATTCAAAAAATTGAATCGCTATTGTGCCCGAAAAAGGGGGATTTATCGCGAAATTACCGACGAGTTCACGGCTGGCACACTTCTCGCTAATAGACCCTTGCCAAAAAAACTTTACGGCATTCATCTATTTTTAGGAGAGTGAGATGAAAAAATTAGTACTGGTCGCTGCAATCGCCGCAACTACTTTCGGTGCTGTTTCAACTGCACAAGCTGAAGTAACTACATCTGCTAACGTTGGTGTTTACACTGACTACCGCTTCCGCGGTGTAAGCCAGACTAACAATGACTTCGCGCTGCAAGGCGGTTTTGATGTTGATTTCGGCAATGGTTTCTACGTAGGCAACTGGAACTCCAACGTTTCTTTCGGCGCCAACAGCCTGGAAATGGACTTTTACGGCGGCTATGCTGGTGAGTTTGCAAACGGCATCGCTTATGACGCTGGCTTGTTGTACTACTACTACCCAAACACACCCAATAACACCGGCTTGACAGATGCCGACACCCTGGAAGCCTACGGCTCACTGGGATACAAGGGCCTGACAGCGTCTTTGAACGTGTCATTGACAGACGACTACTTCGCTTTGCAGACCATCACCAATGGCGTACAGCAGGGCGCAAACTCTGATCTGGGCGGTTCAACTTACTTCAAATTGGCGTACGAGTATCCAATTTCTGAAGCTCTGGCCTTTGGCGTTTCATATGGCATCACCAATTACGCCGATGACATCGTTGCAATCGATGGTAGTGCCCTTGATTCATATCAGGATTACTCAGTTGGCCTGACCTACACCGCTGGTAAGTTTACTTATGGTGCTGCTTTTGTTGGTACGGATGACGACGGCGAGTTGGTTTTGGGTAAAGACCAAGGCGAAGCGGACCTGATTCTGTCTATCAGCACATCGTTCTAAATTGTATTAAGACAGCGCTCTGAAGAGGGCGCTGTTTTCACCCTCTTCAAACTTAATTCAGGAGTGCGTAATGAAGCTAATTTCAGCAGTCATTAAGCCTTTCAAACTCGATGAAGTCCGTGAAGCGCTGTCTGCCATCGGCGTGCAAGGCATTACGGTTACCGAAGTGAAAGGTTTTGGTCGCCAAAAGGGTCACACAGAGTTGTACCGTGGCGCCGAATATGTAGTCGACTTTTTGCCCAAAGTGAAAATCGAAGCCGCAGTGGACGACAGCCTTGTAGATCAGGCCTGTGAAGCCATTGAAGCCGCAGCCAAAACTGGCAAGATCGGCGACGGCAAAATTTTTGTGTTTGATTTGTTGAGTGTTACCCGTATTCGCACAGGCGAAACCGGTAAAGACGCCCTTTAACCAGAGAGAAGTGAGGAAATCATGAAAAAACTTCTGACTGTCTGGCTGGCGGCCGCTGCACTGGGTTTCAGTGTTGCAAGCCCCGGTGTGTTTGCACAAGAAACACCGATGGCGCCTGCCACCGAAGCCACTGAAACAATGCCCGCTGCAGTTGAAGCAGCGCCCGCGGCAGTAGAACCTGCTGCCGAAGCACCCATGGCTGCTGAAGCTGCCCCCGCAGAAGAAGCCGCACCTGCTGTTGAGCAAACAGTGGACAAGGGCGACATTACCTGGATGATGATTGCCACAATTTTGGTAATTTTCATGACCATTCCTGGTCTGGCACTGTTCTACGGTGGCCTGGTCCGCTCGAAGAACATGCTGTCCGTGCTCATGCAAGTCATGTCCGTGTTCTGTTTGATTGTTGTGTTGTGGGCCATTTATGGCTACAGCCTGACTTTCGGCGGTGGTGACAATCCGTTCGTGGGTAACTTCAGCAAGCTTTTCCTGAGTGGTGTAACACCCGATTCATTGTCGGCCACCTTCACCGAAGGCGTGATGATCCCCGAATTCATTTTCATCGCATTCCAGTCCACTTTCGCGGCCATTACTTGTGGGCTGATTGTGGGTGCATTCGCTGAGCGCATCAAGTTCTCTGCTGTACTGTTGTTCTGTGCAATCTGGTTCACATTCAGCTACATCCCAATCGCACACATGGTGTGGGACGCTGCAGGTTTCATCTTCGCAGACGGCGCAATCGACTTCGCTGGCGGCACAGTAGTTCACATCAACGCTGCGGTTGCAGGTTTGGTGGGTGCCTACATGATCGGCAAGCGTGTTGGTTACGGCAAAGAAGCAATGACTCCACACAGCCTGACATTGACCATGGTTGGTGCCTCCATGTTGTGGGTGGGTTGGTTCGGTTTCAACGCCGGTTCAAACCTGGAAGCCAACGGTGGTACAACACTGGCCTTCATCAACACATTGCTGGCCACGGCTGCTGCAACACTGAGCTGGGCCGCTGCTGAAGCACTGCTTAAAGGCAAGGCCTCCATGCTGGGTGCTGCTTCCGGTGCAGTGGGTGGTTTGGTTGCGATTACTCCAGCTTGCGGTACGATCGGCCCAATGGGCGCACTAATCCTCGGCTTGATGGCTGGTCCAATCTGCCTGTGGGGCGTAACTGGCCTGAAGAAGATGTTGGGTGCAGACGACGCACTGGACGTATTCGGTGTACACGGCGTGGGCGGTATCTTGGGTGCCTTGATGGTGGGTGTGTTGTCAGCACCTAGCCTGGGCGGCACCATGGGTGACGACTTCGTGATCGCTTCTCAGTTGGCAGTACAAGCCAAGGGCGTGGTAATCACCATCGTTTGGTCTGGTATCGTGGCTGCAATCGCGTTCAAACTGGTTGATCTGATCGTCGGTTTGCGTGTTTCTGAAGATGCAGAGCGCGAAGGTCTGGACATCACCTCACACGGTGAAACAGCCTACAGCAAGTAAGTCACACTCTCCACTTAGGTGGAATCCTTCAGCCCGGGGTAAAGGGCTGATTCAAAGGCACCTTCGGGTGCCTTTTTTGCTTCACCCCCGATTTCCCTTCCCCAATGTGGCAGTGCAGCGTTTTGGATTACACTTGGCGAAGTGTCTTACCCAGAGAGTGTTGATGGTTCCTCATCTAGTTACTGCTTTAACCGGTCCGCTGCTGGATCTTGAAAAACGAATGCTCGACAAAACCACCGAAATCGAGCGGTGGTTTCGCATGGCCTGGAACGAGAATACCCCCCCGTTCTACAGTTCAGTCGATGTGCGCAACGCTGGTTTCAAGCTGGCCCCTGTGGACACCAACTTGTTCCCCGGCGGGTTCAACAACCTGGCCCCAGACATGATGCCGCTGGCCATTCAGGCCGCCATGAGCGCCATCGAGAAGATCTGTCCGGAAGCGCGCAGCATGGTGCTGGTGCCCGAGAATCACACACGCAATACTTTTTACCTCACGAATGTGGCCCGCTTGGCTGCCATTCTGAAGCAAACCGGTCTGGATATTCGCCTGGGCTCGGTGTCGCCTGAAATTACCGAACCCACGCGCTTTGATTTGCCAGACGGTCAGCACATTGTGCTGGAGCCGCTGAAGCGCTATGGCAACCGTGTGGGTGTTGAGGGGCTGGAGCCCTGTGCGGTGTTGTTGAACAACGATTTGTCCGCAGGCGTACCTCCCATTCTTCAGGGCATTAAAGATCAAATTTTGCTGCCGCCTTTGCATGCTGGCTGGGCCACTCGTCGAAAAAGCACCCACTTCAAGGCTTACGATTCTGTGGTGGAGGCATTCTCTGAAATGCTGGAAATCGACCCTTGGTTGATCAATCCCTATTTCACCCACCGCAATCAATTAAATTTCCAAGAGCGCGTGGGCGAAGAAGCCTTGGCGCAAGCGGTCGATGAAGTATTGGCCAAAACTCGCTTGAAGTACGCCGAGTACGGTATTGACGAACAACCTTATGTGGTCGTTAAAGCCGATGCCGGTACTTACGGCATGGGCATCATGACTGTAAAAGACGCCTCGGAAGTGGTGGGCTTGAATCGCAAGCAACGCAACAAAATGTCGGTTGTGAAAGAAGGCTTGCAGGTGTCTGACGTGATCATTCAAGAAGGCGTGCATACCTTCGAGAACATTGAAGACGCCGTGGCCGAGCCAGTGGTTTACATGATCGACCGCTATGTTGTGGGCGGCTTCTACCGTGTACACACCGGCCGTGGGCGTGATGAAAACCTGAATGCACCCGGCATGCACTTTGTGCCTTTGGCGTTTGAAACACCGTGTAACACACCCGATTGCAGTGACCGCCCCGATGCGGCCATGAATCGTTTCTATGCCTACGGCGTGATTGGTCGTCTGGCCGCACTCGCTGCATCGCAGGAACTGGAGGCCACAGCCAGCGTGGAGTTGGCCGCATGAGCAGTCGCAGCTTTGTGTGTGTCATCGACCCACTCACCAGCCTGAATCCGAAAAAGGATTCCTCAATCGCCATGATGGAATCGGCGCAATCGCGCGGCTGGAAGGTGGGGGTGATTGAGGATGGTGGCCTGCACTGGGCCACTGGTGCAGGTGTTCGCGCCCAAGTGGTGTGGATCGCGATTGACCGCGCCAGCAAGCCTTGGTACTCCGAGGTGGGCCGTGAAGAGGTGGCCCTGAAAGACCTGGATGCCGTCATCATGCGCAAAGACCCGCCTTTTGATGCCGAGTTTGTGACCGCTACCTGGTTACTCGAGCAGGGCGAGCGTGAGGGTGCGCGCGTGTTCAATAGTCCGCGGGCCATTCGTGATCACAACGAAAAATTTACCATCGCCCAGTTTGAACAGTTCGTGGTGCCTACCCTGGTGTCGCGCAACGCCGCCCAGCTTCGCGGTTTTCTGGAACAACACCCAGATGCCATCGCCAAGCCATTGGATGGCATGGGTGGCACCTCAATTTTTCGCTTGAAAAAAGGCGATCAAAACGTGGGTGTAATACTTGAAACGCTGACCGACTATGGCAAAAAAACCGCCATGATTCAGCGCTACATTCCAGAAATTGTGGATGGCGACAAACGTGTGCTACTCATCAATGGCGAGCCGGTGCCGTATTGCCTGGCACGCTTGCCCAAAGAAGGTGAGCACCGTGGCAACCTGGCTGCTGGCGGAACCGGGCGTGCTCAGCCTTTGAGCGAGAGTGACTGGCATATTGCGCGCACACTGGCTCCGGAATTGAAAAAACGCGGCTTATTACTCGTTGGGCTGGACATCATTGGACAAAACCTGACTGAAGTGAACGTAACAAGCCCTACGTGCTTCCGCGAAATCATGGATCAAACCGGTTTCCCGGTGGCAGATACCTTTGTGCAAGCCGTTGAAAACGCCTTGCAGGAGGGTAACTGATGCTGGGGTTGGTGCTAGTGACCCACGCCCCATTGGGCGATGCAATCGCCCAATGCGTTAAACACGTGATGGGTTCTTTACCCGAGGGCTTGGCGGTGGTGGATGTGCCCGGCGACGAAGACATTGAACAGTCGGTACAGCGCATTCAGGCTGCCGCGCGGCAGGTACACGCAGGTGAGGGTGTGGTGTTTTTAACCGATCTGTTCGGTGCTACTCCCTCCAACGCCGCTGTACGTGCCGGTGTGGAATCCTTGAGCCTGCCCACAGTTTTGGTTTCAGGTTGCAATTTGCCCATGGTGTTGCGTGCACTTGGTTTTCGGGATTTGCCCATTAATGAAGTGGCCGAACGTTTGGTCATGGGTGGTCGAAACGGTATCGTAAGCACTGGTGCTACGGCGCCACAACGTCAAACTTTTAACCCGGCGAAAAACGATGATTCAGCAAGAAATCACCATCAGCAATAAATTGGGTTTGCATGCGCGTGCGTCAGTCAAATTGACTCAAACCGCCAGCCGTTTTCAATCCGAAGTGTGGATTGCCAAGGCAGGTCGCCGCGTCAACGCAAAAAGTATCATGGGTGTCATGATGCTGGCCGCAGGCAAAGGGCACAACGTTGTTCTTGAAGCCGAGGGCAGTGACGAAGCCGAGGCCATTGCAGCACTGGTTGCCTTGATCGATGACAAATTTGGCGAAGGCGAGTAAACCATGACTCTGGCCTTGCATGGCATTGCAGTTTCCCGAGGTATTGCGGTCAGCCGCGCCCTGGTGTGGGACACGGCCATGCGGGATATTCCCCGCAATCGCATTGATAAAAAATCGGTTCGTTTCGAGAAAAAAAGATTCGACAACGCCATCAAACGCGTGGCCGATGAACTGATTGAAATTCGCAGTCAAATTGCCGCCGATTCTCCAGCTGAATTCGACGCTTTCCTGAACCTGCACAGCCTGATTCTTGCCGACCCCATTTTGTCGGAAGAACCCAAAAATCTGATTCAAAGCAAGCTGATCAATGCCGAGTGGGCCTTGATTGAGCAAATGGAAGTGCTGCTGGAGCAGTTCTCCGCGATTGAAGACGACTACTTCCGAGAACGCAACAGCGATGTGCGCCAGGTGGTTGAGCGCGTATTGAAATCGCTGCGCGGCCATGCCACGGCTTTGCCCCTGCCGCCGGAAGGCGAGAATGAAGACCCCTGGCTGATTGTTGCACACGACATTTCACCGGCCGACATGGTGCAGCTGAAAGGCCGTCGTGTGGGCGCGTTCGTAACCGAAATGGGCGGCGCAACATCCCACACTGCGATTGTGGCGCGTAGCCTTGGCATACCTGCCGTAGTGGGTGTGCCGCGTGCACTTGAGTTTGTGCACAACGGCGACCTGGTGGTGGTTGACGGCAAGGTGGGCGCCGTATTCCTTGACCCAGCCACCATGGTGGTCGAAGAATATCAGCGCAAGCAGGCCATTCTGGCCTTGTCGCGCCAGCGCCTGAAACGACTGATCACCACCGAGGCACGCACCCAGTGTGGTCGCCGTGTTGAACTGCTGGCCAACATTGAATTGCCCGAAGACGTGAAAGGTGTGGTCGATGCGGGGGCTGATGGTGTGGGCCTTTTCCGTTCCGAATTTCTGTTCATGAACCGCAAGGAATGGCCTTCAGAAGATGAGCAGTATGAGGCTTACCGCAAGGTGATCAAGGCCATGAAAGGCAAGCCCGTCACTGTGCGTACTCTTGACCTGGGTGCCGATAAAACCTTGCAGTTTGACGGTGCCAACAGCAGCGCACCGCCGGTGTCCAGCACCTCGGCGCTGGGTTTGCGTTCCATCCGTTTCAGTTTGGCTGAACCTGCCATTTTCCTGACCCAAATTCGAGCTTTGTTGCGAGCTGCAAAGCATGGCCCTGTGAAAATTTTGTTGCCCATGCTCACCAACATTCGGGAAACCAAACAGGCTTTGGCTTACATCGACATGGCGCGTGAACAATTGCTGGAGCGGCGCTTTCAGGTGACGCAGGCCGTGCCGGTAGGTGGCATGATCGAAGTGCCCGCGACTGCGCTTAGCCTGCCGCATTTCTTGAAGTACCTGGATTATGTGTCGATCGGCACGAACGATCTGATTCAATACACCCTGGCGGTGGACCGGGTGGATCACCAAGTGGCCCACCTGTACGACCCCCTTCATCCAGCGGTGTTGAGGCTGGTCTACGAAGTTATTTCCAGTGCTGAAAAAGCAGGTGTGCCTGTGAGTGTGTGTGGCGAAATGGCAGGCGATATCCGCTTGACCCGTTTGTTGCTGGGCATGGGCCTTACCCAGTATTCAATGCATCCTTCGCAGTTGCTGGATGTGAAAGAGTTGCTGCTGAAAACCGACTTTGAGGCCACGCAAAAACTGGTCAAAAAAGTGACTCGAACATTTGACATCGATAAAATTGACGCCCTGATGCGTCAACTGCACGAAGACTGATCCCGCAACCGGACCGCCTTCAAAGCCAGTTTGCGATTTATACTCAAAGGCTTGCGAAAACCAACAATCCAACCTAAGAAACACCGTATTGTGTCTGCCAACCAGTCCGTGGGCTTCGTAAAGCCCGAGCTTATTGAATTCACCGCACCGCTTTTGCTGGAGTGCGGAAAGTCCCTGCCCAGCTATTCGCTGATGGTGGAAACCTATGGCACGCTGAATGCCGAGAAAAGCAATGCCGTGTTGGTGTGCCATGCATTGAATGCATCCCATCACGTGGCGGGCCTGTATGAAGGCCAAGAGAAAAGCGAGGGCTGGTGGGACAACATGGTAGGTCCCGGCAAACCCCTGGACACCAACCGGTTTTTCGTCATTGGTGTGAACAACCTGGGTTCGTGTTTTGGGTCCACTGGCCCAAGCAGCATTAACCCACAAACTGGCAAACCCTACGGTGCCGATTTTCCGTTTGTGACCGTGCAAGACTGGGTGAATGCGCAGGTGCGTTTGGCTGATTATTTCGGCATTGAAAAATTTGCAGCAGTCATGGGTGGCAGCCTGGGCGGCATGCAAGCCCTGCAATGGAGCCTCAGTTACCCCGACCGCGTGGGCCATTGCATGGTGGTTGCTTCAACCCCGAAGCTGAGTGCGCAAAACATTGCTTTCAATGAAGTGGCGCGCCAGGCCATTGTGACCGATCCCGATTTTCATGGTGGCAATTATTACGAGCATGGCGTGGTGCCCAAGCGCGGTTTGCGCCTGGCCCGAATGATCGGCCACATTACCTACTTGAGCGGCGACGACATGGCCGAGAAGTTTGGCCGTACCCTGCGCAACGGCGATTACAACTACGGGCTCGAAGTAGACTTTCAGGTGGAAAGTTACCTGCGTTACCAAGGCGACAAGTTTGCAGATTACTTCGATGCCAACACCTACCTGTTGATTACCAAAGCGCTCGATTACTTCGACCCTGCACGCCACACGGGTGGCGATTTGGCCAAGGCGCTTGCAGCGGCCAAAGCCAAATTTCTGCTGGTCAGTTTCACCACCGACTGGCGATTTGCACCCGAGCGAACCCGCGAAATTGTCGAGGCCTTGATGGCCAACCAGCGCGATGTCACGTACGCTGAAATTGACGCACCGCACGGTCACGATGCTTTCCTGTTGACCGACGAACGCTATCACAACGTAGTACGTGGTTACTTTGAGCGCATTGCCAAGGAGCTTGCATGAAAACCCTGCACGCTGTTCGACAAGATGTACAACCCTTGCCCATTGTGGTGCCTCGGGCCGATCTCGATTTGATCGAAAGCTGGGTGCCCATGGGTGCACGCGTTCTGGATTTGGGTTGTGGCGACGGCTCGTTTCTAGCGCGCCTCATGAAAACCCGCAAGGCCACCGGCTATGGCGTTGAAATTGACGACACCAATGTGCAGCGCAGTGTAGCCAATGGCATCAATGTGATTCAGCAAGACCTTGAAAAAGGCCTGGCCATGTTCGAAGATCATGCCTTCGACGTGGTGATTTTGTCGCAAACCCTGCAAGCCATGCACAACACCGAGCGAATCCTGAAAGAGATCGCCCGAGTGGGCAAGGAAGGCATCGTCAGCTTCCCCAATTTTGGCCATTGGTACCATGTGTGGTCGATTGCTTTGGGCCGCATGCCGGTGTCCAAACAAATGCCTTATCAGTGGTACAACACCCCAAATATTCACCTGTGTACCCCCAAAGATTTCGAGGCGCTGGTTGCTCAAATCGGACATAAAGTACTGGGCAAACAACTTTTTTTAAACGGTGAACCCGTGGAATTGCTGGGCAATTTGCGCAGCACTTTGGCCGTGTATCGCTTCAAGCCCCAGTTTGCAAACTAGGCCAACACCATGAAAAGCCCGCAACCCACCCCACTTGAAAACGAGTATTGGCGGCAGGTTAAGCGAATTACCTGGCGCCTGTTGTGGGTGTGGATTGCACTGATTCTGAGCGTAGTCTTGTTTATTCCCCAGCTCGGCATCACGGTTTACGGGGTTCCCTTGACCTATTGGGTCATCTCAAGCGTGCTGCTTTTGAGTTTTTTAGGATTGGTTGCGTGCTACGCATGGCGCATGGATAGGTTAGAATTGAAATTCAAACGAGCGGTGGAAAACAACCGCGACCTTCCAGGAGACACGAATGAAAAGCAGCACCGGCGAGGTGGGAAAACCCCTCACTGACACCAAAGGCACGCCTCTGCGTTTTGTAACGGGTTCGTCCCTATTCGACGGGCACGACGCCGCAATCAACATGATTCGCCGTTTGTTGCAAAGCCAAGGTGCTGAAGTCATTCACCTGGGGCACAACCGTTCTGTTCAGGAACTGGTGGATGCCGCCATTCAGGAAGATGCCGATGGCCTGGCCGTGAGTTCCTACCAGGGCGGGCACAATGAATTTTTCAAGTACATGGTCGATGAGCTGAAGGCCAATAACGCCGGCCACATTCAGGTGTTTGGCGGCGGCGGTGGCGTTATTCTGCCCTCCGAAATTGAAGCTCTTCAGGCCTATGGCGTGAACCGGATTTACAGCCCGCAAGACGGCCAGAAGATGGGCCTTGAAGGCATGATCGGCGACATGATTGCCCGTGCAGCCCAAGTACGCGACGCCCGCAAAAAAATTGACACAGCTTTCACGCCAGAAGGCATCAAGGCCTTGGCCAACAACTGGCCGCTGCTAACCCAACTGATTACCCGCCTTGAGCGCGATGAAGTGCCCGCTGCCGACCTGGAGGCCATTCGAGAACAGGCCAAAGCCAGCAAAACCCCGGTGCTGGGCATTACCGGTACGGGTGGTGCGGGTAAATCCAGCCTGACTGATGAATTGATTCGCCGCCTGCGCATGGATCATGGCGACGACCTGACCATTGGCGTGGTGTGTGTGGACCCCTCCCGCCGCAAAACGGGTGGTGCCTTGCTGGGCGACCGCATTCGAATGAATGCCATTGGCCCTTGGGCTGGCAATGGCCCCAAGGTGTTCATGCGCTCGCTGGCCACACGCGATTCTGCACAAGAAGTGCCTGCCACGCTGCCCGACATCATTGCGCTTTGCCGGGCTACCGGTTTTGATGTGGTGCTGATTGAAACCCCGGGCATTGGCCAGGGTGACGCTGCAATTGTGCCGCATGTGGATTTCAGCCTGTATGTAATGACACCGGAATACGGTGCAGCCAGCCAGCTTGAAAAAATCGACATGCTGGATTTCGCTGATTTTGTAGCGGTGAACAAATTCGACCGCAAAGGCGCACTGGATGCGCTACGCGATGTGTGCAAACAGGTGCAGCGCAACCGCATGGCATTTACCAGCATGCCCGACACCATGCCTGTGTACGGCACACTGGCCAGCCGTTTTAACGACGATGGTGTCAGTGCCCTGTACAAAGCCTTGCGTGCGGCCTTGCCGATTGCCAAGTCTTCCAAAGGGCTGTTCGATTCCATCGACACCAAACATTCCACAACCATGAAAGCGGTGGTACCTTCCGAGCGTGTGCGCTACCTGGCCGAGATTGCGCAGGCTGTGCGCAGCTACAAAGCGCAAGTTCAGAAAGACGTGGCTGCCGTGTACGACCTGGAGTGCATGCAACGCGCCCAGGCCTTGTTGCTTGAACACAAGCCTGACAAGACCAAAGCCGTTGAAGCGCTGGACGACATCGTTGAATTAACCAACACCCGAATCAGCATGGCTGCACAAAAGGCCATGAAAGATTATTCCAAGTTGGCCGAGGGTTACCAGGGCGACACACTGACCTACGAGGTGCGGGGCAAGGCTTTGCAGGCACCACTCACGGTGACCTCGCTGTGTGGTTTGAAAATCAATCGCGTCAGCCTGCCGAAGTTCACCAGCCGAGCTGACCTGCTGAAATTCGTGATGCTGGAAAATCTGCCAGGTTACTTCCCCTTCACTGCAGGTGTGTTCCCGGTGAAGCGCGAGGGCGAAGACCCCACCCGCATGTTTGCTGGTGAGGGCGACCCCGCACGCACCAACCGCCGTTTCAAAATGCTCAGCAGCGCAAGCGATGCCAAGCGATTGTCGACCGCGTTTGATTCGGTCACCCTGTACGGTTTCGACCCTGACCTGCGCCCCGACATTTACGGCAAGGTGGGCACCAGTGGCGTAAGCGTGGCCACGCTAGACGACATGAAAGTGTTGTACAGCGGCTTCGATTTGTGCGCGCCCAGCACCAGTGTGTCCATGACCATCAACGGCCCGGCACCCAGCATTCTGGCCATGTTCTTGAACACGGCCATTGATCAGCAGGTGGACCTATTCACCGCCAAAAACAAGCATGCCCCGAACGCTGATGAATACGCAGCCATCAAGGCGGCAACCCTGAAGGCAGTGCGCGGCACGGTGCAAGCGGATATTCTGAAAGAAGACCAAGGCCAGAACACTTGTATTTTCTCGACTGAATTCAGCCTGCGCGTAATGGGCGACATTCAGCAGTACTTCATCGATCACGAAGTTCGCAACTTCTACAGCGTGTCGATCAGCGGTTATCACATTGCTGAAGCGGGTGCGAACCCGATTTCACAACTGGCCTTTACGCTGTCGAATGGCTTTACCTTCGTGGAAGCGTATTTGGCGCGCGGCATGAAGATTGATGACTTTGCGCCGAATTTGAGCTTCTTCTTTTCCAATGGCATGGATCCGGAATACACCGTGTTGGGCCGCGTTGCCCGCCGCATTTGGGCCATTGCCATGCGCGACAAATACGGTGCCAGCGACCGCAGCCAAAAGCTGAAGTACCACATTCAAACCAGTGGCCGCAGCCTGCACGCTCAGGAAATTGCATTCAACGACATACGCACCACCTTGCAAGCCTTGATTGCTGTGTACGACCATTGCAACAGTTTGCACACCAACGCCTATGACGAAGCGGTGACCACACCGACCGAAGAAAGCGTGCGCAGGGCTATGGCCATTCAGTTGATCATCAACAAGGAATGGGGCCTGGCGAAAAACGAAAATCCAAGCCAGGGCGCATTCATTATTGAAGAGCTGACGGAATTGGTTGAAAACGCTGTGCTGGATGAACTGGACCGCATCAGCGAACGCGGCGGTGTGTTGGGAGCCATGGAAACAGGCTACCAGCGTAGCAAAATCCAGGAAGAGTCGATGCATTATGAAATTCAGAAGCACGACGGCACGTTGCCAATTGTGGGTGTGAATACTTTCACCAACCCCAACGACAATTCCGACTCATTGAACTCGCTTGAACTGGCGCGTGCCACTGAGGAAGAAAAGTTGAGCCAATTGGATCGCCTTGCGGAATTTCAGAAGCGGCATGAGGCGGAGGCTGGCCCCATGCTGGAGCGTTTGAAGCAAACCGCGATGGACGGTGGCAATGTGTTCGAGGTGTTGGTGGACGCAGTGCGAGTGTGCTCGCTGGGGCAGATTACGCAGGCGCTGTTTGAAGTGGGTGGGAAGTATCGCAGGTCGATGTGAGTTTCTGCCACCTCGTCGGGTTCGCCACATTGTCGCCAACTCGTCGGGGTTGCCTGATTCCGCACAGGGCCGGTGACTTGGGAGCTAAACTTGAATGGTCACCGCTGCCCGAAAACTTGGCATTTCGGCTTGTTTGCTTGAGCCTGCACTAAGCCAAGCCCTCCAAAAGTAACGGTCGGGTCTTGGCTTTCGCGCCAGGGCGCGATCGTTTGCCTCTGCGCGCCAAGCCGGCAAGTTTTCTGACTGGTCATCGTGCGACCCATTGCAAGTTCATCTCCCAAGTCACCCGGCCTACGCCTTTCTAACACTGAGCGACTCACGGATGTGTTCGGCGCCCAATCGGCGGCGGTGTTTCGATCGCCTCGCCTTCAAGAAAACCTGCCCGTTTGAATTCACCCGCCACGGTCGGCCGTGGGCCGGCACCGAGACTCGGCCCGCTCTTTTGCCGAGCGAGGTGAGTCAGGTTGACATTCAAAAAGGGAAAATCAGGTTTTCTGGCGAGAGATTGAAACCCAAGCTGATTGGGCTAGACAAAACGGCACTCGAGCATGCAAGAACCCAAGCTGATTGGGCTAAACAAACTCACCGTCGAGCTTTGCGGTAAAATAAATCCATCGCAGTAAGTACTCACCAAGCAGCACCATGAAACTCAACGCCGATCTTTCCCAACGCGCAGTCGTCAACAGCAACAACGTCGAGTGGGTTGCCTCACCAGCCGCTGGTGTATGGCGCAAACCCCTGGAGCGAGATGGCGATGAAGTGGCGCGTTTAACCTCGATTGTGCGTTACGACCCGGGCTGTGCATTTCCGGAACATGAACACGGCGGTGGCGAGGAATTTTTCGTGCTTGAAGGCACGTTCGAAGATGAATTCGGTGCCTACCCAGCAGGTACCTTTGTTAAAAACCCGGTGGGCACCAAGCATTCACCTAAGTCGACCCAGGGTTGCACCATACTCGTGAAACTGCGCCACATGCGGCCTGAAGATCAAACCCCTGTGGTCATCAATACCAATACAGCAGAATGGCGACAGGGTCTTGTACCAGGCTTGAAGGTCATGCCGCTGGACAGCTTCGAGACCCGCCACACTGCGCTGGTGAAGTGGGCGCCGGAAACCTATTTCAACATGCATCGCCACATGGGCGGCGAGGAAATTTTCGTGCTGGAAGGTGTGTTTTCGGATGAACATGGCGACTACCCCGCTGGCACCTGGATACGCAGCCCGCATGCCAGTGCACACACACCGTTCAGCAAACCGGGTTGTACCATTCTTGTCCGCACAGGTCATTTGATCGACGCATAGCAAAGTGGCACTAATTGTGTCAGTTTGGTGACTTGTCTCTTAGAAGGTTTCACCTCATCCCAAGCACGCGCAACTTGGTAACAGTACCAAACCCAATTGGACTGTTGCCATGTCGTATACCCCCCGAATTTTCTTTCCTGCGCTTCTTGTTTCACTCCTGGCCGCATGTGGTGGTAGCGACAACAACAGCAATACCCCCACGAGAACAGAAGGGCAGGAAAACCCTCCTGCCCTAAGCGCGGGAAGCGATCAGGAAGCCGCAGAGCGCAGCACCATCGAGTTGCGCGCAGCGGTGCAAAACACAGATCAAAATTCTGTGGTGGCTTATGCCTGGTTTCCTGTCAGTGAAGAAACAGTGTTCTTTGGCGATGCGGGTCGCTCCGACGAATCAGTCCTGAATTTGCAGTTACCCCAAGTCAACAACGACACCCCTGTCGAGTTTGTGGTGCAAGCCCAGCTTTCCAATGGCACCGTGCTGGAAGACCAGGTTCAAATCACCATCCAGAACACTTTCGACAACGCTTTGCCCGTGGTCAATACCACGGTGGTGCCAATCCAGACTGACAACAGGTTGATGGCCAGCGCGTGTGATTCCACCGATTCCGACGGTACCATTCAAACTTACCAGTGGCGCAATGAAACACTGAACATTCAATACGAAGAAACAAGCTGCAATTTGAGTGCGCAGCTTCCCGGTTCGCCTGAATCACAAACCTACACCTTGCGGGCCATTGCAATCGACAACGAAGCTGGCCTGGGCTTCAAGCTGTTCAATGTCACTACGCCCAACCGCCCTGCCAATACTGCACCAGTGATTCAAAGCGCCAGCGCATTGCCTGAACCGGTACGTCCCGGTGAAATGTTGAACCTGCAAGTGAACGCAAATGATGCCGACGGCGACACTCTGTTTTATCGCTGGACACAAACAGCAGGTACCATGCTGGCGATCAACAACGCCGACAAGGCAATGGCTCAGGTACAAATTCCAATCGACCTGGCCAATCAAACCCTGAGCTTCCGCATCGAAGTGTCGGACCGGGCCAATTTCCAAACCTCAGTGGACCAGCGCAGCGTGGATGCCAGCGTACGCAGCAACACCAGCAGCAACGCCGGTCTTCTGGAATGCCTGCAAGACCCCACACGCGTTGGTTGTCCCTTGGCTGGCTTGTTGTCTGCTCCACCAGTTGGTACCCAACAACCCAACAGTGCGCAGTTTTCAGCGGGCCAATGCACACCCTTCTATGGCGGCGGTTTGAATGGGCAAGGCTACACCCACCTGTTGGGTGCCATGCACGAGCACACCGCCTATTCTGACGGGCAAGCCAACACCGATCCGCTTCAGGTGTACCAGCAAACCCGTGAACGCGGCATGGACTTCGTGATGTCCTCGGATCACTCCGACAACCTGGCCATTCCTCTGGCCTTGCCCGACACCGACAATTGCACCGACAACCCTTTGTCTTGTCTCATTTCTGATCCCGATAACTTGCCCAACAGCTTGACCAAGTGGCGCAGTACCTTGAATCAGGCCAATCAGGTAACCGGCGAGTCGCCTGGTCTGTTTACCGCCATGCGGGGGTTTGAATGGACTTCTGATCGCTTCGGGCATGCCAATGTGTACCTGAGCAGAAACAACATCAACGCCAAGCTGGGGCCGGGTTATCTGGTGTCCATGGACCTGTTCTGGCAGTGGTTTGTACTGTCGCCCCAATTGGGCGGTGGTGGTGACGGCATTTTGGTATTCAACCACCCGGGCCGTGAAGACGCCCTGCACAGCGCCCTACTGCAAATTGGCGAGGGCGTGGGGCAAGCCACACGCATGGCTGGTGCGCTGAATGCCTTGAATGTGTTTCAGCAAGGCGACCCAGCCTATGCCTTCAACGACTTCAAATATGTGGCACCTGCCGACTACCGCGTGGTGGGCATTGAGGTGTTTGGCAAAGGCGATGAATACGACACCGATGGCAAGTTTGGCTCTTGGTACGGCCACGCCTTGGACAAGGGTTGGTACGTGGGGCCAGCCGGTTCGGAAGACCACCATGAAACCAACTGGGGCGGTGGCAATTTGCCCAAAACAGTGGTTATATCGCGTGCCAACAATCAAGCCGATATTCGCGAAGCTTTTTTAGCACGCCGCTTTTACACAGTGGCTCAAAATGAAAATGCATTGCGCATCAACTTTGAAGCTGTTCAGGCCTCTACGCAAGGCAAGCAACGCCTGCCCATGGGTTCGCGCATAGGTACCCAGGCCGAAACAGTTCAGTTTGAATTTAATGTCAGTAGTGTCGATCCTATGGATCCTTTGCAGGACATGTCATTCGAGTTGTTCAGCTCACAATCCGGCCCAGGCAGCAACGATGAACAGCGTTACTTGCCCCTGCAAACCGCGACCGGGAAAAACGGACGTTTCACTGTAAGCCCGGTCGACGGAAAGAACTGGTACTTCCTGCGCGTGAAGCGAGGCGATCGAATTGTGGCGGTGAGCGCACCGATCTGGATATTCAAGGGAAGCGAGCCGTTGCCAGAATGCAGCCCATTGTAAAAAGACAGCACTTTAAACTGTTTTAAAACTGACAAATTCAGGTCATATACCCGTATTACTTTGATGTTCTTTAGTAGCAAAAGCATCGAGGTAGTTGTGTATCAAGCAGCAAAAAAAGGTTTAGTTGGTCTGGGCGTGGTTGCCGTGCTGGCAGGGTGTTTGGGTGGTGGCAATGGCGGCTCGGCAGTCAACCCCTCTGATTCCGCGCCCACTGCAGCATTTGAACTTCAAGTGCTTCATATCGCAGACATGGACAGTGGTGGCAACCTGGTTGAAAACTCGCAGAACATTTCCGCGATTTTGGCCAAGTTTAGGGCTGAGAAACCTGACAACACCGTGTTCTTGAGTTCCGGTGACAACTACATTCCAGGCTCCTTCTTCAATGCATCTGCAGACCCCACCTTGCAGGAAGAATTGGGTGTGCCCAGCGCCGGCCGTGGCGATATTGAAATTCTTAACCAGCTTGGTCTGGATGCCTCGGCATTCGGCAATCATGACTTCGACCAAGGCACTGCCAAGGTACTGAATTTGATTGCCCCGCAAACCGTGGGCGCAAACACATGGCGCGGCGCGCAGTTCCCCTATCTTTCAGCGAACATCGATTTTTCTGGCGATGCAAATTTGGCAAGCCTGGCTGACCCCGCTAACGACGGTCAGGAAGCCAGCAGCCTTGCAGGTAAAATTGCGAAGTTTGCCGTGATCACCGTAAATGGCGAAGAGATTGGAGTGGTGTCGGCTGCAACGCCTACCCTGCCAACCATTACCACCTTGAATGGTGCAACGGTCAGCCCTGCCCTGGATGGCAGCGGCAATTTTTCGATAGATGATCTGGCCGCTGAAATTCAACCCTCGGTCAATGAATTGCTGAACCGTGGCATCGACAAAATCATTTTGCTGGGCCACATGCAGCAAATTACCGTGGAAGAACAATTGGCCACACGCCTGACTGGTGTGGATCTGATTATTGCGGGCGGGTCAAACACCCGCTTGTTCGATTCAAACGACTTGATCCGCGCTGGCGACACCAATCAGGGCGAGTACCCCAAGCAGTTTACCTCGGCCAGTGGTGAACCTGTTTTGCTGGTCAATGTGGATGCCGACTACAAATACCTGGGTCGAATCGTGTTGCCCTTCAATGAAGACGGCGAAGTCATTGTTGAAAGGCTCGATCCCGCTGTGAACGGCGCTTACTCCACCGACGCCGCCGGATTGGCAGCCCTTGGACTGGATGCGAACGATGTTAAGCCTGAGGTTGCTGCGGTAGCGCAAGATATTTTGGCAGTTAATCAAGCTCTGGAAGGCGTTATTCTGGGTTCAACCAGCGTGTACCTTGAAGGCGACCGTGCATTTACGCGTAAGCAGGAGAGTAACTTGGGCAATTTAACGGCTGATGCCAACCTGGCTGCAGGTCAAGCCAGGGACGAACTCACAGCTGTTTCATTGAAGAATGCCGGTGGTATTCGTGGCTCAATCGGCACGATTCTGGTTCCACCAGGTGGCACAGGTGCCGCTCAAAAGTTGCCGCCACAGGCCGATGAGTCGGTGGGCAAGCAAGAGGGTGATATTTCTCGTGGCGACATTGAACGCGCGCTGGCTTTTAACAATGGGCTCACGCTGGTCAATGTGACGGCTCAACAACTCAAAGATTTGTTGGAGCACGGTGTGTCTGACTATGATTTGGCGGCGCCACAAGGCGAAGGCAAATTCCCGCAAATCGGCGGTATGCGATTCAGTTTCGACCCCACTGCGGCACCTGGCTCGCGCGTGCGAACCATTGTTGTGAATGACCCGGATGGTTTGGGACCACTCACCGGCCCGCAAACCGTGTACTCGGGTGGTCAGTTTATCGGATCGGTTAACCAAGTGTTTCGCATGGTCACACTGGGTTTCCTGGTGGGTGGTGGTGACAATTATCCCTTCCCGATGACGAACACAGACAGGGTTGATTTGAATAATCCGGGTGACGCGGGCTTCGCAGCAGAAGGCTTTGAACAGCAAGCCCTGGCCGACTTCCTGGAAGCGACTACAACACGCGACATGCCGTTCTCTCAGGCAGATTCAGGTGCAGACATCACAGTGGATGAACGAATCGTCATTCTGACCAACGGCCGGGTAGACCCCCTGCCGCAGTAAAAGCAGGGTAATGAAAAAGCCGGGCTGTTGAATCACAGACCCGGCTTTTTTTATGGCACATCTGGTTTAAAACTCTTCAGCCCATTTCCTGAACTGGTTGAGTGACCCCTTGAACAAATGGTCAATGTCGGCCAAGTGCTCATCAACAAATTCCCGCACCATTGAACTGGTGCTTGCTGGTTCCACCCGCAGGTGGGCCTCGCATTGGCCGTCGGCATTGCTCACCCGCATGTTCAACTTGTGGGCAATGCGCAGCATGGCCTCGTTGTCCATCAAGGTATAAATAAACAGCATTTCAATGCCTTCGTTGCGCGCTCTGCGCAAAGCCCTTTGAAACAGGAGTGTGCCCAGGCCATGCCCGCGCATATTGGCGTCCAGCGACAGCCCCAATTCCGCACCCTTGGGGGCAGTGCTGTCTTTGGGCTGGTTCAGTTCGGCCAAATGCACCACGCCAAGCAGCACATCGTCACGCCCGAAAATACCGAACACCGAATCGCGCTCAAAGTCGATGCTGGCGGTGTACTTTGCAATTGCGGCGTCGCCCAGTGCATAACTAAACCGCAAACGGCGGTCGGTCTCATCCAGGGCCAGCAAGTGTGCAAGAATTAAAGGGCGGTGTGAATCATCCAGCTCCACAATAGGAACTTTGGACAGGCCCAGAATGGACGCGGCCCGGCGCCCCAAGACGCTGGGAATATCAAACCATTCAATGGGCTCTGACGACATGATGAACTCGACTGCAAAATTGTGAAAAATCGGAAATATGCCTACATGATCCACCAACAAGAAAGCAAGCCGCAACCCAACACCCCGCAAGTTGGAGTACCACTTCAAATTCGGGAATTGGGTTTGGTGGATTATTTGCCCACCTGGGAAGCCATGCGAAATTTCACAGACGCCCGCTCAGAGCAGGATAGCGACGAGATCTGGATTTGTGAACACCCCCCAGTGTTCACTTTGGGCCTGGCAGGCGACCCGGCACACATGTTGCAGCGCAGCAACATACCCTTGGTGAACACCGACCGAGGGGGGCAAATCACCTACCATGGCCCGGGCCAAATCGTGATTTATCCACTTCTGGATCTTCGCCGCTTTGGTTTGAAGGTGCGGGAGTACGTTCAACTGCTTGAACAAAGCATTATCGACGCCCTGGTACAGGTGGGTGTGGCGGATGCCCAACGCAAGCCAAACGCCCCTGGCGTGTACACCATGCACCATGGCAGCCTGGCTAAAATTGCCGCCTTGGGCATCAAGATCCGCAAGGGGTGTAGTTATCACGGTCTGTCGCTGAATGTAGCCATGGATTTAAAGCCCTTTCTGCACATTAACCCTTGTGGTTACGCGGGTTTGGAAACAGTGGACTTGGCCGCGATTGGTGTTAAAATTTCACAAGCTGAGATGCAAATGCATCTGATGAAATACCTGATTCAACACCTTGAAGCTGCGCGATCCGCGGTGGCAAAGTAAACACATGGCCCACATCACCCAACGGCCAGGGAGCAAAAAACGTGTCCGAGATCAATGAAAAGTCCGCTGTGGCCAAAGAACTGAGCGCAGTCAGCGATCCGACCGTCAAGCAAAAAGCGGCTGCAAAAACCGCCCGAATTCCCATCAAGATTGTGCCTGTTGAGCAGTTGAAGAAACCCAGCTGGATCCGGGTGAAAGCCGGTTCACCGTCTACCCGTTTCTACGAAATCAAGGAAATTCTGCGCGAGCACAAACTGCACACCGTGTGCGAGGAAGCCTCTTGCCCCAACATTGGTGAGTGCTTTGGCAAAGGCACCGCCACCTTCATGATCATGGGCGACAAGTGCACACGCCGTTGCCCCTTCTGCGATGTGGGCCATGGCCGCCCCGATCCTTTGGATGAAAACGAACCCCTGAATTTGGCAAAAACCATTGCTGCCCTGCGTTTGAACTACGTGGTAATTACCAGCGTAGACCGTGACGACCTGCGCGATGGTGGCGCTGGTCACTTTGTGGCCTGTATTGAAAAAACCCGTGAATTGTCGCCTAACACCAAAATTGAAATTTTGGTGCCCGACTTCCGTGGCCGCCTGGACCGTGCCTTGGGTATTTTGAATGCAGCCCCGCCCGACGTGATGAACCACAACCTGGAAACCACCGAGCGCCTGTACAAAGAAGCCCGACCCGGCTCAGACTACAAACACTCGCTGAAACTGCTGCAAGAATTCAAGAAAGCCCACCCCAACACGCCCACCAAAAGCGGCATCATGGTGGGGCTTGGCGAAACAGATGAAGAAATTTTGCAAGTGATGCGCGACATGCGCGAGCACCAAGTGGACATGATCACGATTGGTCAATACCTGGCACCTTCTGGACACCACCTGCCGGTGCGCCGCTATGTGCACCCCGATGTGTTCAAAATGTTTGAAGAGAAAGCCTACGAAATGGGCTTTACGCACGCAGCCGTTGGGGCAATGGTTCGCAGCTCATACCATGCAGATGAACAAGCGCATGGTTTGGTCTAACACACCGCTCGCCGTGCCTGCGTTTTAAAATTCGCTTCAATTCAATTCGGTGAATGTCGGCCTGCACCCGTTTCAGGTGCCGAATGAACGCATAACGAGCCAGGGTGCCCAAAGCAAAAGCGCCGCCCACCGCGTACGCGGTGAATATCAGCAGGTACAGAAAAATTTCTGTGCCCTCTATGGCGTGCAGCACGGTACTCAAAATGTAAATTGAGTCCAGAAAAACAATGGTCATCAAACCCAAAGTGATCGATACACTGATCTGTTTGGCTTGTCGCTTGGCCAGCAACTGAGCTTCCAGTTTGTCAATTTCGGCCTCACTCACCGTACACCCCACCACCTGAATATTGCCAATCTCCGCGCCTCGTTGCGCGGACTAGCATTGTCAGGCGTCTTGCAATTTCAGTCCATAGAGGGTTTGCTGCGATGCATCAGTAAAAGCACCAAGAACGTGATTATCTGAGCATATTTGTCACGTAAACGGTGTACCTATTCACCTGTTTTTTGTTCAGTTAATTGCGAAACTGCCCGGCGCTGATAAATTCTCCGAAGCGTTCACACCACACAACAGCCGCGCTGTAATTTTGCAAATCAGTATTTGGCGGAAGGTCGAGAATGAATCCGCCGAAGGTTTTTACAGAACCCACTTGCAGGGATTGGCTTTTGATCTCCAAAAAACCCGCTTCGTCTTCCACAAATTTTGGTACCAGGTACAAGTAATAATCGGGCCCCGGTGAAAGCTCACCTTCGAACACGGCCTGGCTTGCAGACAAGGTTAAGCGGCCTTCTCCCCAATGTAAAAAGTCGCTGCCCTTTAGGTCGCGTTTGAATTCGGTAGAGAACAGCGCCCCGCTTTGCGATGCCGTAATGGCTTCAGCGCCCGGGCTTTCAGGCTCTACAAGAATGGGGAGTAAATAAATGCCCAGCGCAACACCAACAATCAGCGCGCCAGCGTGGGTAATCAAGAGGAGAATTTTTTTCATGGTGTTTCGAGCCATCAGGGTGTGAACTTCTCAGTTCGCTCCCTGGGCTCAAAACGTTTCACGCGTTGTTGAATAATTCTGGCTTACAGTTCCCGCTTGTCGGCACACTCACCCAGGCTACCGTCAAGCCGACAGCGAATACGCTTCAAAATTTTCATCATTTCAGGGTCGTAGAATCCCTCAGCAGTCATCTGGATTCTTGATTCCCGCATCAGCACGTCGTACTTGGCGCGGTCGCCCTCGGGAATGTCCAGCCAGGCTGCTGCAGGTACACCTTTTTCAGAGGTGTCCACCAAGGCAATGGCGCGGTCAAACTGCTTTTGAATCCACTCGCGCGACTTTTGCCCGTAACCTTCGGGAAACTTGTCTTTGCGAATCAAAATATTCGCGGTCAGCTGCACCAGTGGAAAGCGATAAATGCCACCTTTGGTTCCAATGCCTTTGTACAGTTCCAGCGGTTGGTAAGCGATTGCAGGTGCGGCAATAATGTCCACCTGCCCATTGTTGAACTTCGTACCGAAGTTGATCACTTCACTTGATACCGGCTGCGCACCCAGTTGCTGCACCATTTTCGCTTGCGACTTGTCGTAGTCCAGCACCGCAATTTTTTTACCTGCTGCTTTTTCAACTGAATTAATGGCCCTGTCGTTCACCATCACATACGCAGCGCCAATCGGCAAAATGCCGGCCACTTCAAACAGGCCCGAAGTCATTTTGTCATTCAGCTTTGGGCTGCTCATGAGGTCGATCACCGTGCGCAGGTGCTTGTAAGTGGGCACCGCGCCAATGGAATCGATACTGCCCACAAACTTGTTGAACTGCCTGCCACGCAAAGTAGAAATGGCCGCCGCATCGCATTTGCCGGTTTTGAAATCTTCGGCTGCAAGGCGTTCATCTACATACGCTTCCAGCTCAATGTTGGCACCCCAGGCCTTGGCGGCCACTGCGTAGTCTTTCGCCTGCGCAAAGGCAGGGCCGCTGCGCCCGGCGATGTCGAAAATACACATCTTGGTGCTTGCTGCATTGGCTTGAAGGGGTGCGACCAGGCTTGCGCCCAGCAATACGAGTGCTGCAGCTTTGATGGTGTTCATGTCGTCTCCGGTAATTTTGGGCTTTTTTTGTAATGTTTCAGCCCTTGGGGAAATTTCATTCTACAGAAGAATTAATCCACCGCATCTAATGAGAACCAAGCTGCAGCCAGTCGATCAATGCAACTACCATTGGCGCACGGGCTAATTCCTTCGAGTGCATGAATTGGCGATCCAGCTTTTCCTTGATCAGCCTGAATTAAGCCGAATCCGTAGTGGTCCTGAAAGTTCAAGTGCTCGTAGTTACGCGGCTGCTCTGTTACCACCACTAGAAACTGATTTTCACCGGCAGGGCCTGCAGCTTGAATGGGTTCATTATTCGGAGGTAATTGCAGGGGCTTATTGGCTCCTATCGACAATACCGGTACACGTGCATTTGGAAGTAATTGAATCAGCGACTTGTCGCTACCACGAACATACACTGCCACGAAACCTGACTCTTGGGACTGAATTTGAAAACGCAACAAGTCCACACCAATTTTAAGCACGGTTTGTTCAATTTCGATATTCAGTGCGCTGTCGGCTCTGTCGATTACAGCTTGAAACGACGCATCCAAGTTGTTGGTCAGCTCTGGACTGATTGGTATTGGTTCAGCCGAGGCCCCATCTGTTTGAACAACAGTTGTTTTCGTGGTGTCAGCTTTTTCCTCCATGAGTTGAACATTTGGGTCAAAGTTGAATGTCGCAACCAGAGCCGTAACTGCAATCGTAGCAACAATCACTGGGCCCCAAAGCTTCATTGGCCTTATTAAGTGAGATCGTTTTGGACGTGTTTCCGGTTGAGGGTGGGCTGCCTGATCATACAGGCTCAGAATGTCTTGTGTTTCGGTTTGCAAAGCCTGCCGAAACAGCGACATGCTGGCGGTGCGGTCTTGTGGCTGCACTGCCAGTGCATGGTCAATGGCCTTTTTTACATGCGGGCTGTAGGGCAATTCCAGTCGTTCATGCAAGGGCAGGTAGCTGTCGTTCACCAGTCGCCCAACTGAAGAAGGCGGTGTTTTTCCGGTCATCAAGAAGTGAGCAACCGCTGCCAGTGCGTACACATCTGTCCAGGCACCTTGGGTCATGGAAGGCACTTCGGCATACTGCTCAATCGGTGCGTAACTCGCTTTGAGAATCACGGTGAATGGTTGCGACACACTGCCAATGGCTCGGCGCGCTGCACCGAAGTCCAGCAAGATGGGCAGGTCAGTGTTGTCTTGAATAATGATGTTCTCTGGCGAAATATCCCGGTGATAGCACTGCTGCGAATGCATTACCTCCAGTGCTTCGGTCAATACAAGCAGCCAATTCACCAGTTGTTCCTGCGCCAGCGGGGCAGCGTGGTTTTCGGCATACTGTTTCAGGTTCATGCCTTGGTACAGTGGCATCACCATGTAAGCCGTTCCGGCCATTTCCCAAAACCGGTACACCTTTACCAGCGCAGCATGGTCAAATTGTGCCAGCAGGCGAGCTTCATTGATAAAACTTCGCATGCCAGCATCAAAGGTGCTTTTATGGCGTGCCTCACGCACTTTCACAGCGCCACCCGGAATGCGTTGGGCCAATGAAGCCGGCAAATACTCTTTCAAGGCCACTTGCCGTTCAAGCATTGGATCAAGTGCTTTGTACACAATCCCGAATCCACCCACGCCAATCACATCCTGAATCTCAAATCCTTCAATCCGTGTGCCAACAGGCAGCGGTTGCTGGCCTGAATCATTGGGTATCACAGGCGCAGCCTGAATAACGGTGTTCTCGTTCATCATGGTGCGGTGCCAAGTCCAAGCAAGGTATTGAAATCGTGGCTTGCAGGCAAGCCCGCGCATTGAAGTACTGCCTTGATTGCACCGCCGTAGTCAATTTCGAACCAATGGCTTTGTGCGTCTCCGACCTGAATGGAATCCTTACTTCCCGACTCATCCATACATAGCGCAAGAGATTCTGACTTCAATTCAAACTTGTTCAGGCACCAGTCCTCGTTCAAGGCATCCGCGCACAAAGCGTGGGCTTGTTGAAACCACAGTGCGAGTGATTCAAAAGCAAGTTTATCCAGGCTGCATGAAGGCAGTTCTTGAAGCAAAACAAATGGAAATGCCCGCCCGGCTTTGTCGACCGAGGGCATCAAGACGCCGATCGCCGCATTGTTGTGAAACTCGGGTGTCACTCGCGAGCCCCACAAAAATCCGTGCATGGGCATTTTGAAATACGCGTTTGTCCACGCACTACCGTACGCAGCTTGGCCTTCTTGCATGGTGCTGCTAAGCCAAAGATCCAGTGTTTCTAGTAGCCTGGCAGGCATGTTGTGGCGGCAAAAATCGCCCACACAGGGTAGTTTGCCAAACCAGCGAAGTTTTTCGGCATGGGTGTTCATAAATTGCCCGGGCAGCGGAATTGTTTTAGCTCGGTGAGCCGCAGCGGGTTGAAGGCAGAATTGGCCAGTACTTCAAACTCAAATTGTTTGCTATCCAGATTGAAAGTCGCCCGGAATTTTTCTGGTCGCTCTGTGTTCTGAATTTGAGCTGCATCGAAAAGGCGGAACAGTGCCCAAGGTCCGTTGTATGTTTTGTAGTTTCCCTCTGAGGCCCGAACACGCAATGTGGTTGAAGGCAATTGCCCGCCCCATTGAATTCGGTGGGTGGGCTGAAACTGTTTCGAGAACATTTTCAAGTCGCCATTTGTTTCAATGTAAAACACATCACTGGGGTTACTGGCGTTGATCAAACGCATTTCCACATCGAAGCTTGCAGTCGGTTTGCTGCCTTGAAAAAATACATCGCGAATACGCGCTGCGCGCTGAAACTGCACCAGAGAAGGATTGGCCTGTGGTGCAGAACCGTCACTCAAGGGTTTCAGCGTCCAGTTCGCGCCACCTGTGTCGACCACGCTCGCCAAGCGGCTCGAAAAGAACTGATCCATCAGGCCACCGGGCCCAAAGAACCGGGCGAAGTCCTCTGTCAACACATCCAGACCTGAGCCAGGGTGAATTGGATAACGGTTTGTCACAGTGCGTCTGCACACCTCTTGCAGTGGGCGCAGGTCTGCTGTCAAATTCGCCCGTTCTGCGGCACGCCCTTGAGCGCTGCCTTGTCCCGCCAATTGACCAACAATCGCACGTACGGGCTCAGGCAGTACGCCAGCACCCACCAGCAGCGAGTCCATCGCAGACGCAGGTGGGGGTGGGACCTTGCTTTTCTTTGCGCTGGAAACAGCCGCCAGTTGTGCATACAAATCGTTCAACAAGGTTGCCACCTGGGCGTAGGCAGGCGGGTTGCCCTCAAACAGATTATTGATGTCACTGAAGTGGTCGTCCACTTGCTGTTCGAGCGGAATCTCGAAGTCGACAGGTTTGAAGTCTGACCCAGCCAGTAGAGCCAGATTGGGTGACAGCGCCTGATTGGCTTTTTGGTTGGCAAGTGCTTCGGTTTTTTCGCCAGCCTTGCTCATGGCAGAAGCCAGTCGAGTATGCGTTGAAACACCCTCGAGAAACTTTTTCAGGGGTGATTGCGGTGAGGCCAGTACGCGGGCCAAATCGACGGCCTGGTCAAATTGTGCAGGTTTTAGAATTTGTACATCTTTCAGGTAGGTGTCCCAGGTGCGAATATAGTCCCGAACATAAAGCTGACGGGCCTGTTGAAGCAAAGCTTTGGAATTCAGCTCACTGGCCCGGTTGCCTGTGGAAGTGCCCCCCATCACCCAGCTTGATTCCTGACGCAGGCGGTCCGCTTCAACTGGCAATTTCGCCAGAAAATAGCTGACATAGCCTTGGCGCGTATACAGGGCGTCCACCCCCTGGTTCAGTGATTGCCCACTGGGTCGATTGAAAATTCCAGCTGCACTGATACCAACAGTTTTGATCAAATTGAAATCCGTACCCGGTTGCGGCTTGAAGAACCGCTGCATGCGTTTGTACAAGCGTTCATCCAGCGCCTGGGCACCGATGATTTGGCGAGCGGTATCGATCAGCTCTTGATCTTTGGGTGGAAGGCTATTGGGTGCTCCCAGGTGAATTGCTGCCTCCAGGTGTAAACCAGCCGAATCCCGCAGTTCGGGCTCATAAGCCACAAAAACATTTTGCTGCCAGTCATACACCACCCAAGTCGACAAGGCTTCTGCATCATAGTGTTTGGGTGTGTGAATCATCACATAGGCTTTCAGAGATTCATATGCCAGTTCCATGTCCTGATTCAAGGCATTCCGCAACCGGTCTTCAAGGCGCTTGGCCACCCGGGGTATTAGCGCATTCGCAAGGGAATTCCGATAGGCAATTTGTTCGGCCTGTTGAAGTTTTTCATCCTGATTCAGGCCCAAGGTGTGGTTCACTGCGTCGGGGCTGGCTTGGGCTACCGCGCGTAAATCATTCAGCGCCTTGAACAATTCCTGCAGCGGTGCCAGTGCTTCTGTTGGCAAGTTGGCGGTTTGCGTGGCCAGTGCAGTGCTCCGTTCTAGAGTCTGTGCTATGGCTTCACTGTTGTTGCCGTGGCTAACCCACCACCCCAAAGACAACAATGAAACCCCAATCACTGCCACTGCGATTGTGCTGAAATAAACCAACTGCTCAAGAAGGGCTTTCTTTTTCACATAGGCAGCCAGGTGCTGTTCTGCAAACACCACCTGCGACAACACATCACGAATGAAAAAACTTTTCCCGGGGCCTTTGGCCGTTGTACCTTCAGCTGGATTGTTGGCCATCGCCGATGCAATTCGATCGAACACATTGCCGTCTTGTGTGCCGCTGGTTAAATAAACACCGCGTAGTGTCACCTGTTTTTCAAAAGGACTGTCCGACTGAAAGGCCATGCTCAGCAGGCCTTCGATGGCGGGCTTCAATTGGGCCACAGCCAATGGAAACTCAAACAGCTTTGTACATTTGTAGGCTTGTTCTTCCCGTTCCAGTCGAGCGTCTAACTGAACGCTCAGTTTCTCCATCATTTGGCCCAGAGCCTGTGGCAAATCCTTGCTTAGCGTGATGCTCAAATTGTTGGGGTGCTCGAAGTTCACGCCCCATGCTTTTGCGCGTTCCGTTTCACTCAGGCGACCAAAGGTTTCCTTGAAACCACTGAGCAAATCCAGCTTGGTTACCAGCACGTAAACTGGGGGGCACATGCCCAGGGTGCGAATCATCTCCTGCAAACGCAAGGCAATTTTTGCAGCGGTTTCCTTTCGTTTTGCTTCAACGTCCAGCAACTCTTGAATACTCAATGTCAGAAGCACACCATTGACTGGCTGCTTCGGTCTGTGTTTTTTCAGCAGACCCAAAAAAGAATTCCAGCCCGCAGCATCGGTGTTCTGATCGGAATCTTGCGTAGTGAAACGGCCTGCTGTGTCTATCAACACCGCTTTGTCTGTAAACCACCAGTCGCAGTTTCGCGTGCCGCCCACGCCCTTGACGGATTCCTTGCCCAAGGGGTCTTGCAATGGAAAACGAAGCCCGGCGTTTTTCAGTGCCGTGGTTTTTCCACTGCCGGGTGGGCCCACAATCACATACCATGGCAACTCGTACAAGCCGGGTTTGCTAAGGTACCAAGCCTTGCGGGATTGATGCTGCCTCAGCGTTTCCACGGCCTGCTTGAATATGTCATGCAGCTTGGCGGTTTGCATCTGAGATTGCTCATCCTGACGAGTCAGCCCTGCTTTCAATGCATGTTCAGCTTTGTGAACTTTCCACCATCGCCAGGCCAAGGGGCCAAATACCAGTGCGAAAATCAGCACGCTTAGTGTGCTTCGAATCCAGATGCCGGCAAAAGGCTGCGAATCCCCAATAGAAACAATTGGACCCACAAGCCAAATCAAGGCCAGAAAACCAATGAATGCCAATAGGCTGAGTACAAATTTCAAAAGCATGTTGAATACCTGGTGATGTGGAGTTCGAGATTCAGCTCTGCCTTCATTGGTTGTGAGTCAGCATGATCTCGACACGACGATTTCTTGCCCGGCCTTGCGCGCTGTCATTGGGTGCGATCGGGTTGGCAGCCCCCGCGCCTTCAGTGGCAATTGCAGTGTTCGGAAGAAATGTGGCGATGCGTTGGCCCACATGTTCCGCGCGTTCCGCGGACAGCTGCCAGTTCGATGGAAAGCGAATGGATCGAATAGGTTGGTTGTCGGTGTAGCCCGTCACCGTAATCTGTCCCGGGTGTAGCGCAAGTTTTCTGGCCACTTTCTCCACCAGCGGTATTGCACTGTCATTCAATTCAGCACTGCCGGAATTGAACAAACCGTCGCCAGTCAGAATCACAGTTGATTTATTGCCGATTTGTTTCAGGGTGAGCAATCCCGCAACAATTTCTTCCCGAAGTTGAATGGGCAATTCAGGTCCCTGTGTTACTGGAACGGGCTCACTCTGAGTCTGCGCGAATTGGGGTGATGGAAATTGAATGGATACAATTTCTGCAAATGCGTGATCCGATTGGGTATTCAAGTTGAAATACAATCCGATGAAAAACAAGGCGCCCAAAGTACTCAGGGCGCTGATTGGTAACCACAAGGGAATTTGGCGCATTCGCCTGTTGTTGCCGGGTGCTTTCGATTGCCAGAAGTCGGGGTGAAGACTGGTTGGCGTGTTGGTTGAATTGGGTTGAACCAATTGAAAAAGACGGGTTTTCAATTGACTCAGAGCAAGGTCGCCACACTGTTCAACCTTGTATTTGCCTTTGAATCCAAAGCTGAGAATCACAGCCATCACTTCTAGCAAATCCCGATTGTCGGAAGGGTTTTGCATCAACTTCTGAATCAGCGCGAAAATCTTTTCCCCACCCCAGGTTTCACTGAAAAACTGCAACAGCAAACTGTGATTGGCCCATTGGCCCGAGCCACCCCATGGGGTACCGGCGGCACGTTCATCCATGAAGGTACACAGCGCATAACGAATGGACAAACGTTCAGCCTGTACGCGCCCAATTTGTTCCAGTTTCTGATCAAGTTCAGTCAAGCCTTTTGACAGGGTGGCCGACAAAGCCTTGTGCGATGGAATATCGCTGAGCGCTCCCAAGGTACAGATCAAGCGCAGCAACGGGCTGGCATGGGCCAGCAGTTTGTTCTGGCTTGCTGTCGGGTTTGCCTGAAGTTGATGCAGCATTTGATCAAAACCGGCTTGCGCTTGCGCGTCGGGCATCCCCGTGCCGGAACCTGAGGTGGTCGATGGCCCCAAAATATTGTCGAGCGACTGAATGGCTGGCGATGCAGGTTTACCCAAGCGTGGCTTGATAATGGTGCGTTCACCACCCAGTGCGAAAAACGGATCATTGGGATTCATAGCAAACGCTCCTGTTCACGGCGAACAGCCCACAACTCCAGGCGTAGTTCAGGCAAGTCGCCGGCGTAATGAATCGCAATGTGCCCGGTTTGATCCAGCATTTTCCACAAAGGATCTGTGCGCGTTTCCAGCTGAAAATACAAATGGTCTGCGTAATAGGGCAAAGCGGCGTGCGCCTGCTGAACATGCTTTAGTCGAACACCCGGGAGGTTCAGATTGACGAGGTCGCGCAATTTCTCAACCGGACCAATTTTGACAGTGCTTGGAAATTGTCTTTGTACCAACTCCTCGGGTGCCGCAGCATGCACAGTCAGGTAAAAGTGAGCGTTGACCAGCAGGGTTCTGTCGGTAATTTGACCCAGATGAACACCCGCCTGTTTTTGTATCAAAGGAATTTGTACGGCGTGCTGGTCGTGAAGGCCTGCAAGTGCATTGCGAAGGGCTGTAAAAACTGCATCAAAAGCCAAACGCAAATTGTCATGGTCGTAGTTAGGCAAGAAGTCGGCTGCGGTGTCGTCACCATGCAATGTGACTGCACCCAAACAAGCCAGAAGTCGCAGGTAGGCAGCCTCAGGATGTACCTGTTTGCTGCGAAGCAGGTGTGCAACAATCAATCGCTGTTGTACGCAAGCTTGCAATAACAAGAAGTCCCCTATTTCCGAACTGTTGTGGCTTCCCTTGCGCACGCGTCGTTGCCGAAGCTGGTTGATTTTACTTTCCAGCAACGCCAGTACAGCTTCCAGTATTCGGCGAATGTTGGCGTTTTGAAGGCTGCACAAGCAAGGTTCAATGAAAGCATCAACAAGCTGGATTTCTGAATTTCTTGATTCACGAAATTCGCAGATCGCCAGTTGAACATGCCCTTCCTGATGAAGGTGTTCCGCACTCAAAAAAAGATTCAAGCGCGCCAGGTCAACCGCAGAGGGTTCAAGCTCAGGGTCGTAAACACTGGAAATTTCAGTGGTTTCGGCCAGGTACTTTAGCGGCGAACGGTTGTTTGTTGGTGTCTCTTCCGGTGTCCAGCCTAAATGCCTCCCCGCCCAGTGGGGTTTGGCCAGCGAAAGGTAGACCTTTCCGCTTTTCACGGCATTGGCGAAATCAAGACAGGGAGGTGCCGGGTCCTTGTCAGGAATCGAGAAGTGTGTCCCGTCCGGAAAATACCCTGATGCCTTGAGAATACCCACCTTGCCGGCCTGCAACAGATCAGGGTCCAGCTGTAGCTGATGAAAGCCGTGGCAATGCCCGTGAAAGTGCGCTGTTCGAATATGAATTTCATGGTCGAAATAGCGTTCTTGCTGCTGAAAATGTTGGGGTTGGAGAAAGAGACCTTCACTCCAGATTACACGGCTATTTTTAGTCATTTAGGGGGATGAGTTTCACTCTCTGTTGGCTGTGATGTATCACTCGTTGGGCGAATTTTTTCAAAAGGAATAGACTCGTGGCCCAAGTCGCGAAAAATCCTATCACGAGATTTTTTAAGGTGATTTTTTTACCGATGCCCTACCTATTCCGGAGTAGCTATGTTTGAAAAACATATTCTGAAGTTAGCTTTGTTGGCGCCCGTGCTCATCGGCTTGCACGCACCGTCCCATGCAGAATCGTTGGTGGTTGATTTGGCCGACACAGTTCCAGCAGTCGAGCAGGTTAAAGAGGGTTTGTTCCCCGAAGAGGCATGTGAAGAGCTTCGTAAAAACGGTTTCAAATGCATGGGGTTCAAGCCCGCAGTGCGTTTTTCAATTCCGAATGCGCATTTCCAGTTGGGATCTGCCGAGCTTCCCGCTGAACTGAAAAAGCAGTTGGATGTTTTCGCACAGGTGCTGAGTAATCGTCCATCCGATTCCCCGCCAATTGTGGTTACGGGTCATGCCGATGCCAGCGGTGACGCTTCCTTGAACCAGGTGCTTTCTTCAGAGCGCGCCAAAGCTGTTAAAACTTACCTGACTCAGAAGGGTGTATCGCCACGCTTGTTGCGTGTGGAGGGCAAGGGTGCTGAGAAGCTGGTTGACGTGAATAATCCTTTTGCTCCCGCCAATCGCCGAGTTGAAATCAGCCGCCAATGAACAGATTGATCAGCCTGAGCGGTTCAGCTCCTCTGGACGAGGTTCATTTCAGATCTGCGCGCTTGCAGGAATCACTTTCCGAGAACAGTACAGGCTCTGTGGTTCTGGAATCCGATTCTGCGCGGTTGAATGCAGACGATTTTCTGGGAAAGAATTGTTGTCTGGCCTATGAAACCCGTGAGAAAACCACGCGTTATTTTGACGGTGTGATTGTGGAAATGGAGCAGATTTCCATGTCCAGCGCAGGGCGCTGTGCCTATCGCCTGGAATTGAAATCATGGACGTGGTTGCTGGGCAAGAACCAGGAGTTTCGCGTTTACCAGAACAAGACCGTACCGGGCATTGTTTCAGAAGTAATTGGTCGCCACGGACATTCCTCAGCGCGGTTCTCCGATCGCACAATGGGCGCCAAGCGTGTTTGGGAGTATGTGGTTCAGTACGGTGAAAGTGATCTGAATTTTATTCGCCGTATACTTGAACAGGAAGGCGTTTATTTTTACTTTGAACATGGTGAGGGCCAGCACACGCTGGTACTCGCAGACTCCAGCAGTACACATCAAGTTTTTCCCGGTTATGCCAACCTGGCTTATGACCCAGCTTCGCAGAGTGGCAGGATGACCCCGGAAGAAACGATCACCAGCATGTCATTGAGGAAGTCCATTGAACCGCCAAGGCATGCACACACGGATTACAACTTCAAAACACCATCGAACTCCTTGCTGGTGAACTCACAGGGCAAGGCAGAAAGTTACAACTCGGCCTACGAGGTGTTCGAGTATCCTGGTGAGTTTGAAAATGAAGGTGAGGGTACTCACTACAGCAAACTGCGTCACGAAGAGTCTCAGGCGCGCCAGCAAACGTTCAATGCAAGCACTTCGGCAAGGGGAGTTGCAACAGGCCATTTGTTGAACACGGTTTGCAAGGACAACCCCGCGTTGTCCAAAACTTTGCTCGTAATTGGTACCCTGATCACCGTTCACGAGTCAGAGCCAGAAGCCAGTGGCGGTGCACAATCCGATTTTGATTGTCAGTTTGAAGCTATTGAGTCCAGCCAGCCTTTCAGACCCGAACGGAAATCCAGAAAACCCCAAGTCAAAGGACCCTTGCCCGCCTTGGTTGTTGGCCCGGAGGGGCGAGAGATACACACCGATGAATTTGGTCGAATCAAGATTCAGTTTTACTGGGATCGATACGGCAAACACAATCAGGACAGCTCTTGCTGGGTGCGTGTAGCCTCTCCTGTTGCTGGCAAGGGCTGGGGTTTTGTGGCCATTCCGCGCATTGGCCAGGAAGTGGTGGTGTCATTCGAAGATGGCGACCCCGACCGGCCCTTGGTTACCGGGGTTGCCTACAATGCTGAGCAAACAGTTCCCTATCCATTGCCTGAACACAAAACAGTGTCTGGCTGGCGTTCCCAATCCAGCGAGAAAGGCTCACCCTCCAACTTCAATGAACTTCGTTTCGACGACAAAATTGGCAGTGAGTATGTGTGGTTTCAGGCCGAGAAAGATTATTTAAGCCTGATCAAGAACAACAGCAACACAGAAATTCGCGGACATTCCCACTGCATGATTCACGGCAACCTGATTGAAGAAATCAAGGCCGATGTGTCGCGCACAGTGCTTGGTCAACTCAGTCAGCAGATCGACAAAGCCTTGCATTTGACGGTGAACGATGATGTGTTGGCCAAAGTTCAAGGTTTACTCGGGTTGACCAACAACGGGCAAATTGCAATTAGTACCACTGGCCAGTGCTCATTGAAATCCCAGGGCAGCACTGACCTGGATGCAGCAGGCAATTTGAACCTGAGTACCTCGGCCCAAGGCAACTTGAAAGCGGGCTCAAGCCTGAAGTTGACCGCGGGTTCTAGCCTGTCGTTGAATGTGGGTGGCTCTTCGATTGTTATTTCCGCATCGGGCATCAAATTCAGTGGCCCTGCAGTTTCAGTCAACGGAAGTGCCATGGGTGGTGACGCCTCAGCAGCTTCCCCAAGTCCGCCCGAAGCCGCACTGGCGCCCGATTTGGTAGAGCCACCCATCGATCCAATTCCCTGAGGAATTTTGCCCAGATGTTGACCGTTTACGGTGTGGCCCCTTCTGAAATTGTGTCTGGCGGATCGACGCTAGTGCAGTTTCCTCCCTTGTCGGGGCGGGCTGTGGGCGGAGTTATTCCAGTGGATTGCCAAGTCAGTGTGCTGAAACTTGCAGACTCTGCCTTGGGCTCCACTGCGTTCTGGCCCTGGAAGCCCATAGAGCGAGGCTACGTAATTTCCAGCAGAAATGTGCAGTCCAGTTTGCTTAAGAATCACCTGCGAGAGGTTCGTCATCTTCAAGATTCCTCTGGCTGTAATCGAATTTGGCCCTGGTTTGATCCGCGTTACCTGAAGCTTGCCTTGAACACCCTGGCAGGACAAGAGTTGGTCAAACTGTTTGGTCCAGTGGAGTCGTTTGGTTTTGCCGATGAATCCGGTGTGGAGGTGTTTCAACTGAGGTCTGGGCTTGTTCATGTTACACAGGTGCGCCGTTGATCACGATTGATCTTCAAGCCAGTTTCAATGAGCAGGCACGCGCTGATCACTTGCGGCGCATGCATGTGCTGTTGAGCTCGCTCGATCTGGATCAAAGCTACAGCTTAAAACCAGATTTCACCGAGTCACTTTCAGCCGCAATTGATTTGCTGGAAGCCCATGATGTAACCCAGGCGTATTCGCAAGCCTGTGTCTTGCTCAGCTTGTTTGCAGGTCAGGTGAGCATTCAGGGTATATCGAGTGAAACCGACCCTCAAACCAATGTTTTGCGTAGCATGCAACAGGCTTTGAGCGCCGGAGTGTCCCCAAGCGCCTTTCATTGTCTGTATGAATCATTGGCCGGTCTCGGGCGATTTGATCAGCCGTGGCCAAGCGGGCAATTGCAGATCAATTTGATCGACCTGCTGGCCGCCGTTCAAATAGGCAGTCAGCCAACGAAAATTCCGTGCAATCAAACAGGTAATTTGGCCACTGACGTAAGCACCATCGCTGGTGAGCTGGTGAACTGGTTCAGAACAGACTCTGGTTTTGTACATCAGGTCTTCGGACAATTCACTCCCGATTATCTGATTGCACAGGTCTGTAAAAATTCATTACCAGCAAATGATTTGGTCATTCATGTAGACCCCGTATTTGAGCGTTGTGAAATTGGTTGGCAAAACAGGTCTGGATTCCTTGCACTTCAGCGTATGGAGCTGATTGACAAGCGGCTTGTTCAGCTGGATTTTAAACAGCGCAGTTTGTCCTGCTCGCCTGAAGAAAAACAGGGCTTGCAATCAAGATGGTCTGATTCAGGAGTACTGATTGAGCCGGTGGTGCAACAGTCCAATTCCTGGCTCAGCACGGATTTGAACTTTCGTGCCCAATGGATGATTCATGAAGGCTTGATTGAATTTGTTACCACAGCGGACATGCAGCTTCGTGCAGCCGCAGATGATTTCAAATGGCAGGCCCAACTGATTCACAAACATGTGTCGGTGAATTTGAGCATACAAACCGAACGCGATATCCACGTTCACTGGCAACACAGCGAGAAACAATTGCCAGGATTGTTGCCGCTGGGCGAGCCATTGTGGCTGGCGCAATACAGGTTGCCTTTGCATGTTCAGGTGTGCAGCGTTGTTGGTGTGGGTAAACCGCTCATTCGCGCTGCCAGCCCTTTGGCGGGTGAACTTGTTTTCAGTGTGTCAGCGGTGGTTAATCCTGAAAATCGGGCACTGGAGGTGGTACTGACTGTTGATCATTCCGAATTGGTTTGCGACTGGCAAAGTGTCGATCCAGTCAAGGGCTGGGCCTTGGGCCGCTGGCACTTGGCAGCGTCTGCGCGAATCATGCAACAGGGCCTTCAGCATGGATAAAACCCTGTTGTTGCGCGCCAGTGTGCAGGGTCAGAATGCTTTGCTGACTCTGAACGGCATGGTGCTTGGCAAGTTACAAAATGGGCGAGAACTGGTGTTGCCCATCCATGAGTATGTTCAGTCGGGCGAAAACAGAATTCAGGTGATTCTGTTACCGGGTGCTTCAATGCAAGGCACGTCATCGAATTCTGACCATGCCCTGCTGACGCAAAACTGCAGCACAGCCGTGTGGGTTGAACTTCAAAAAGACCGTGGGCCTGATGTGCTGGTGCAGCCACGGGTGTTATTTGAATTGAAAACTGCTTTTCAACGTGGGCAGCGTTTGAGAAAAAACCGTTTGCTGGATTCGACAGTTGACTTGCCGGTTTCCTTTCCCCGTTGGCGCTATCTCGATGTATTG
Organism: Limnobacter sp. MED105; assembly: GCF_000170915.1. Classification (GTDB taxonomy): domain Bacteria; phylum Pseudomonadota; class Gammaproteobacteria; order Burkholderiales; family Burkholderiaceae_B; genus Limnobacter. Next base: position 120,059 of record NZ_ABCT01000002.1, on the reverse strand, counting down.
CCTTCCACACACGGTGCAAATGATTCGGCACTGATTGAAGATTTTCTGCTGAATATGTTTGCCCAATTCAAGTCAGGCAAGGCATCTGCCTTGCTGCCGTTTTTTACCGTTCGCAATCGCGAATTGGCTGCGGCTTATGGTCTCGACCCACAAAATGTAGTCAGCGATTTCGCAGCACATCTGACACATCTTTGCACACAATCCGAGTTGCTTGAATCCGCGCTGGATCCCCAACACTGGCAGTTTAAATGCGTTCGCCAATCTCCAGTTCACGCATTGCTGGATATCAATCACGCGCCGCTGCTGCAATGGAAATGCAAGCTGAGCGGAGCCACCCTTCAACTGCCCATGCATGTGGGTGTGTTGGGTAGTGAAGTATTTGTATTGCGCTGAGGGTGGGTTGAATGTATTCCAACTTTGAATTCCAGATTACCCGCGATGGTCAGGCGGACAAGGCAATCGAACAGTGGCCTGTGCCCTTGCAGGGGGGGTCGATTGGCCGCTCGCCCGATTGCACCTGGGTGTTGAAAGATCCCCAACGGGTGGTGTCGCGTTTACACGCACAGGTACTTGTTGAGAATTCCCAATGCCACTGGACAGACCTTGGCACCAACAGCACCTTGGTTAACGGCAAACCCATGCCCCAGAATCAATCCGTGCCCTTGAGTCCCGGCGATGTGCTGCGAATTGGTGATTACTCAATCATTCTTGCGAAGGTTGCCGCGAATTGGAACGGATTCGAGGACTTGATGCCGAGGCCCGAAATTGATCCTCTGGAATCCTGGTTGCCACAACCAGCTTCTAACGTCGAGATCGACGATCTGTTGGCAGCTTTCGGTATGCCCTTGCCGCCTGTCGAAAGCGAAATCGAAGAGAACATTTCGCCGTTGGCCCAGCGCATGTATGTGGGTTCCCAACAAGCTGATTCAGCTGTTCGAGGTGTGGTGGCTGAACAGCCGACAACACCCCCCACAATTCAGGATGTGGAGAAGTTGCACCACTTGTTGGGTATCTGCGTTCAAGGTTGCATGCAATTGCTTTCAGCGCGCCGAATTTTCCAGGAAGAAACGGGCAGCAAGCTGACCAGTATTTCCGCGAAGGGCAATAATCCACTGAAGTTTTCTGCATCACCGACTGAAGCCATGGGCAAACTGCTTGGCGATAATTCACTGGCTTATCTGGATGCAGAGCAGGCCTTTGAGCAGGCGTTTCAGGATATTCAGGCGCACATGCAACTGAGTGTTGCGCGAATTCAAGTATTGATTGAGCAGGTTCAGGGTGGTCTGGATCCAGCTGTGATCGCACAAGAGATCAATCGGCAAGGTGGATTGAGTTTGAGTCTCGAACTCGCCAGAAAAGCACGCATGTGGGACCTTTATTGCGATCGCTACCGGCATCTGGCGGGCACATGGAGTTGACCATTCAACTGGGTGGCGCACACGAAGGGCGATTGTTGCAAGTACAGGTTACACAGCGTACCGACATTGGTAACCGCCCGGAAAATCAGGACGCTGTTGGGCATAAATTATTTGGAGACTGGCTGGTGTGCGCGCTGGCAGACGGTGCTGGTGGTCATCGCGGCGGGCAGCTTGCTGCTGCCTTGGCTGTTGAAATGTCTTTGAGTGCATTTGAACAATCACCCACGCTGGAAAGATCACGCTTGCTGGAACTGATGCAACAGGTGAATCAAAATATTTTGCATCAACAGACCACACACCTCGATTGCTCAGACATGCACACCACCGTTTGTCTTTTGGTGATCAATCAACGATCTGCACAAGCAGTTTGGCTGCATGTCGGCGATTCGCGTGTGTATCACTTTCAGCAAGCTGTGCTGTGCTCAAAAACCAGGGACCACAGTGTGTTGCAGTGGATGATTGACCATCAACAATCCGATGGTCAAGCCAGTCGAAACGCGTTGTATACCGCATTGGGTGAGCAAAACGAACATCTTCACATGGATGTGACCGAGCCTTGCTGCTTGTTGGCTGGGGACTGGTTCTTGATGTGCAGCGATGGTTTGTGGGAACACCTCAATGACGACGAGCTCGCATTGCTGGGCACCAGCCTGTGGTGCGCAGAGGATTGCAATGCCCACATTCATCAACTGGCATTTAATCGCGCCTTGGGGCGGGCAGACAACCTCAGTAGCATTTTGATCTTTGTGGGTGAGGGGGGTGCTCAATTCGGTTGACACCATACCAATGACCCAATTTCCTGGTTTCCGGTTTTGATGTTTCACTCCGGTTCGCTCTCATTCCAAGTGCCTATTCCATGTTGACCAACCGATACACAATTGCCCTGTTACTGCTCACACTTGCCTGGCCGGTGCAGGCCCAAGTGTCTACGCCCGCCCCCTTTATCAATCCCGAGTCTGCTACGCCTGCTGTGGAAAAAGAAGCAGAGCCTGTCATCGACAATCAGGCTGAAAGAAAGGCGGCCCCTGAGTTGGGCAAGCCGTTGAACGATGTATCTCTGAATGTCAGCGCTTATCGAATTGAAGGTGTCGAAGCCACGCATCTGAACGATATTCAGGGATTGCTGATGCCGTACGTGGGCGAAAAGCGTTCGTTTGAAGACCTCAGCAGTGCAGCACAGGTGGTGACTGCATTCTTGCAACGTGAATTGGGCTATTACCTTGCGTATGCCTATTTGCCCGCGCAAGACATTAAAAACGGTGTGGTGACCATTGCCGTGTTGCCCGGTGTGCTGGAGTCAGTCGAAGTGGTTTGGCCTGCAGAAGAACTGCGCGTGAATCGGGATATTGTTGAAGCGCACTTGAAGCGTTTAAAGCCCGGTACGGTCATTCGTGTGGAAGAGGTAGAGCGGGTGGTGTTTCTGCTCAATGACTTGCGTGGCATTCGAATGTCATTTGCCATCAAGCCTGGCACACAAGCAGGCAAAGCAATTCTGGTTGCAACACCCAGCAATGACAAGGCACTGACCGGCAGTGTTGGCCTGGATGCAAACGGCTCGCGGTACGCAGGCACGTACCGTGGCATTGGCACCTTTTCCTGGGAAAGTCCGTTTGGCTTGGGTGACTCGTTTTCGGTCAGTCATCTTCAATCTGAAACAGGTGGTTTGGACTTCACGCTGCTGGGTTACACCCTGCCGGTTGGTGCGGATGGATTGAAGTTGGGTGTGAACGTGTCTACCGTGAATTATTCACTTGAGGAAAACGATTTTCCCTTGGGTTTGAATGGCGATGCAGAATCGCTGGGTGTATTCGCGCTGTATCCCCTGGTGCGTTCACGCAACCTGAATGTGTTTGCACTGACTGGGTATGACAAAAAGGAGTTCACTGACAGGCAGAGCCTGTCTGGTTTGGAAACCGTGAAGGAAGTGGATTCATTTCGCCTGGGTCTCAGTGGCGACTCCCGTGATAGCCTGGTGGGCGGCGGTCTTAACTTCTTCAACTTCAACGTAGAGGAAAGCAAAACGAATTATCCGGGTGGTGTGCCGTTTGGTCTGGACGATGAACTTAACACCATGCGTGTGAACTACTCGTTTGGTAGGTTGCAATCTGTTGTGCCCGGCAAGTTGATGCTGTGGAGCTTCTTGCGTGGTCAATATGCACTCGACAATCTTGACAGCAGTGAACAATGTTCGCTGGGTGGTGCTACGGCTGTACGCGCATTTGCACAAGGTGAAACTTCTGGCGACAGCTGCGATTTGTTCACGCTGGAAGCGCGCTATTTGCCCTCTGCCAACTGGTTTGGCAGTGCGGCGCGTGAATTGTCTTTCAATGTGTTTTTTGATCAAGGCCGTGTTCGTTTTCGCGAAGACACCAGCAATCAGCCCGCAGGATTCAACAACCATGCCGAACTGGCTGGTTACGGCCTTGGTTTAGCTTGGGACAGGCAAGACATTTTCACATTCAACTTGAGTTTGGCCTGGGAGCTGGCGGGTGTTCGGCAGTCTGATCCGAAACGCCAAAGCCCAAGAATCTTTGCATCTTACATCTACTATTTCTAAGAGAATTTTTATGACTTCCGCAACTTGCAAGCCGAATTCGTCCTTCCCACTCAAGCCACTGGCAGCTGCCGTGTTGCTGGTGTTCAGTGCCAATGTGCAGACTGCGCCGATTCTTGATGGCGTCTTGGGCAATAACCTTGATCTGGACGTGTCATTGCCCGGCACCACTGTGATCACTCAGACAGTCAATCAACGTGATGTGATCAGGTGGCAGGAGTTTTCCATCGGCAGCGGAGAAACAGTTCGATTTGTTCAGCCCGGTGCCGATTCTGTCATTTTGAATCGGGTTGTCGGGGGTAATTCATCTGAAATTTTCGGCAGCCTGGTGGCCAATGGTCGAATTTTCCTGATCAACCCAAGTGGTATTGTGTTTGGTGCGGGTTCTCAGGTGAATGTGGGTAGTCTTGTAGCGTCTACATTGAATCTCAAGGGCAATGGTAACGGCAATGGCCAAATGCCCGGTCAAACAATTGAGTTTGAAACAGGTGCAAATGCCGGAGGTATTCTCAATGCTGGCAGCATCACTGCAAAAGACATCGTATTCCTGGCGCCTTCCATTACAAACTCGGGAAATCTGACAGCAGGATTGCAACCACAACATCAGGCTGGGTCTGGCGTGTCGGTGAATCTTATTGCAGCCAAGGAGGTCACCGTAAATACCTCGGGCAGTGACCTGGTTGTTCAGGCAGTTGAAGGTCACAACAACGCCTTGATTCAACAGCTTGGCCAGGTGCTGGCCGAGGGCGGACGGATTATTTTGTTGGCCAGTGCCTCGAACAACGGCGATCCCAGTGTAATCAACACGGCTGGTGTAAACCAGGCTTCACGAATTTCAATTGAAGGTGATTTGATTCAATTAACAGGTAGCCTCAACGTGGGTAATCCACAGGGTACCGTAGACGTTGTTGCGGGTGAAGTTGGCCAAATGCGCAATGGCCAAAGTGCTGCTTTGCTGTCTGACGGTGGCTTGAGTATCAATTCAAGAGGTGATTTGAGTTTAAACAACGCTGGCAATGACTTCACTGGCTCGGTCGATTTGACAGCGACTGGGTCAGTTGCAGTTCATGATTCCAACAATCTGCAAGTTTCGGTCGATTCAGGCGGTGAAGCCACACTCATTGCTCAGAACCTTGCCATCAGAAGCCTTGCTTCTGATGGCCTCACGGTCAATGCCAGTAGCAGGATCGAGCAGACTGGCCCGGTGCAGGTGAATGGAAGCACCGTATTGAATGCGAATGAAATCAACCTAGGGAATCAGGCAAACCAGTTTGATGGCAACGTATTGATTAACAGCACTGCGGGTACTACTTTACACACCAATGGTGAGTTGAACATTTCAGGTTCTGCCGCGCAACTGAACTTGACAGCGGCCGAAATTACACAGAGTGCTGCACTGTTAGTTGCTGGTTTATCCACCCTGAATGCCAATCAGGTCAATCTAGTAGAGTCCGACAATGATTTCGCAGGCAATGTCGAACTTGCGGTGACTGGTGCAGCCACTTTAATTGATGTGAATAGTTTGGCTGTGTCGGGGTCTGCTGGTGTAGTCACTTTGTCAGCTGTCAATCAAGTGCAGTTAAACGAACTGACAGTTGAAAGTTTGAATGTTACTGCGGCCAACATTGCACAGAACGGAACACTGAGTGTGCAGCAAGGTACACGTTTGAATGCAAGCGCAGTTCAGTTGGCGGACGCATCCAATGATTTCGGCGGCAATGTCGAGCTCAGCAATGTGGTAGGCGCCGAGCTAGCTGACGAGGGCGAGTTGTCTTTGTCAGGGCAGGCCGATAACCTGATTACAACCGCCCGCAATATTACGCAGTCGGGACAAACGGGGCCTTTGACAGTTAACAACACAGTAACTTTCAATGGCGAGAATGTTGACTTAACTCAGCTTGGCAATATATTTGGCGGCCAAGTTGTTCTCAATCTGGATGGTCAGGTTCAATTGAGCAGCGCCGAGGGTATTGCGGTCTCAGGTCGGACTGCAAGCGCAGTTTTCAACGTAGATTCGATTCGTCAAGGTACTACTGAAGCCGATGCGCTGAATGTGCTTGGGCAAATGCACATAAACAACAGCAATTCTGTTCAGCTGGACAACGCGGCAAACCGTTTCGGTTCAAGTGTGGTTCTGCACAATGCAGGCGCAGTAAATTTGAATGGCAACGATATTCTGACTGTTCAGGGTTCTGCCGATGATGTTGCTTTGACAACCGGTACCAATGGACAGATCGTTGTAAACGGCTTGAATGCAAACAGCCTGCGTGCAACAGCAACACGAATTGATCAAACCGATTTTTTGAATGTGACAGGCACCAGCGCACTGGGTGCACAACATATTGATTTGACTGAGTCAGGCAATAATCAATTCGGCTCTACGGTCACACTTGCTTCCAGTGAAAGCGCAGCAATAAAAGCCAACGGTACATTGACTGTGGCAGGCAATGTTGTCAGCGGTAGTGTTGAAGCTGATTCCCTGGTGTTCAACAGTTTGACTGCAAGCAACGGCCTTGCAATGAGCGCAGACAACATCATGCAAAGCATGGATGTTGATCGTGCCCTGCAGGTGCAAGGTGAAACCCGGATCAACAATTCGGGTGCCGTTGCGTTGAACAATGCAATGAACGATTTCAATGGCAATGTGGTTTTGAATACCCAAGGTTCTGTGCGTTTGCGTGACAGCAATACCTTGACGATCGAGGGGCAGACCGGTTCGCTTGACCTGACAGCGCTATCCATCGCACAAAGTGACTCACTTGTAGTGGGGACCACCGCTGCCTTGAATGCCGCTGCAGTCAGCCTGAATAACCCTGCCAATGATTTTCAGGGGCAGGTTAACTTGCTTGGCAATGCACGTGTCAGTTTGCGCGACGAAAACACATTGAACGTGGCAGGCAATACACAGGAACTTGTGTTGAATGCAAACACTGTTGAAATCAGTAACGCGCTGACAGTGAATGAAAGCCTGACCTTGACTTCAAATGTTGTGACACAGGCTGCCTCCGGTGCGGCGGCCTTGATTGTTGGAGGTGATACGCGCATTGAGCACCGCAACAACAGCAGCAATACCTTGGTACGGTTGATTAACGCTAACAACGATTTTGTTGGCCTGGTTACTTTAAACAATCAAGTCAATGTTGAACTGGCTGACCGAAATATGCTGACCGTCCAAGGTGACGTGGGTACTTTGAATGTCAGGGCATCACAGCTGGCTCAGGCCGGTTCACTGACTGTTCGAAACAATGCGACCATGGAAGCAGCCGCGGTTGATTTGAATCATCAAGCCAATGATTTTCAGGGACGCTTGAGTCTGAATGTTGCAGGCGATGCTCAAGTGGCTGATACCAATAGCCTGCGTGTGGCGGGTAATGTCAACACAGCAACCATGAATGCAAGTACCTTGATTGTGGATGGTTTGGCTGCTCAGGGCAACGTAACTTTCAATGCCGCATCCACCGGGCAAAGTAGTGTACTTTCGGTGGCAGGCGCCAGTACTTTTAATGGAGACTCGATCGCGCTGGACAACCTAGCGAACAGCTTCAGTGATGTGGTGCATTTGAATTTGACTGGTGCAGCATCCATCACCGCCAGCGGTGGGCTGAACGTATCAGGCACTGCCACTTCAGTGAATGCAAGTGCGAATTCGCTTTCTGTGTCCAGACTTGCTTCAGAAAATATCGTGCTTCAGGCGGACCAACTTGAATTGAACAACTTTAGCGCCACGGGTAATTTGACCTTGAATGGTGGCAATGTAATTCAGCAAGGTGCTTTGCAGGTGGGGGGTACAACCACCCTGGGGGCTAGCAATGTGACTTTGCAGGATGAAGCCAACAATTTTGTTGGCAATGTGGTCCTGAGTTCTGCTGGCAGTGTGAACCTGCGCGACCAGCAAGTAATTGAGTTGCGAGGTTCAGCAGGCAGCTTGAACGTGCAGGCAGGCACAGAAATTAATCAGTCGGGTGCATTGAATGTGAATGGCAACAGCAACCTGGCTGCACCTACAATCAACCTGATTAATACAGCGAACAGTTTTGGCGGCGGCGTTACTGTTAATGCCACACAGCAGGCAACAGTGAATGCCATTGGAGACCTTTTGCTGGGGGGCAATGCAGCAGCATTGACCGTAACCGCACAGAATGAACTGGACTTGAGCAATTCAGTGTTGGGTAGCTTGAATGCGACCGCACAGCACATTACACAGACGGGTGAGTTGTTGGTGACTGGTGCTACTGAATTGACTGCACAGACAGTCGATTTAAGGAATGAACACAACAATTTCAGCGGCCCAGTAATACTTGATGTGGCGGTGCAGACGGATATCTCAGACAACAATGATTTGCTGCTTCAAGGTCAATCGCAAATTTTGAATACATCAGTTGTTGGTACCTTGACCGCCGGAGAACTCAGCATTGCCAGTGGAACTTTGATTGCAGGTGAGATCAATGTGAACCAACTTGAAGTGGCGAACAGTGCAGAACTGCAAGCTGGCAAGGTTACCCAAACGCAGGCCAGCCAAACTGGAGGAAGCTTGACACTTCGCGCAAACGAGGTTGATCTTGCCCAGGCTGGCAACGACTTCAATGGTCAAATTATTCTGCAAAATGTTGACACTGCAACCATTAGCGACACCAATGATCTTGCCTTGAGTGGCCGTGTGAATGCATTGCTTGTCAATGCCCAGCGAATCACCCAGCAGCAAAGCGAGTCAGATGCCCTGAGTATTCAGGGCAGGGCCGACTTGCGCGCAGCAAATATTGATCTTCAGAATTCTGCCAACAACTTCGGGGGTGTTGTTGATCTGCAGGTCAGCGACTCGGTACATTTGCGCGATATCAATAACCTGACGGTTCAAGGTGATGTAGGTACCTTAAATGCTAGGGCATCACAGCTGACTCAGGCTGAGTCACTGACTGTTCGAGACAACGCGACCATTGACGCCGCTGCTGTTAACCTGAATCATCAAGCCAATGACTTCCAAGGCAATGTGACATTGAATGTCTCGGGTACAACGGTCGTTGCTGATGCGAATGTGCTGAATGTGTCGGGTCAATTGAACGGCGCAGCGGAGTTGCGTGCCCAGTCGATTGAACAAAACGGTACGCTGACCACAAATTCCAGTGTTTTGCTGCAAGCTGATCATGTCGATTTGGGTAATCAAGGTAACACTTTCAACAAATTAGTTCGTGTGGAAGGTGCGAGCGAGGCAACTTTGAGCAGTGCCGGTACCTTGCGGTTACAAGGTGCAAATTTAGGTACTTTGAATCTGCAAGCACAAGAGGCCAGTTTGGGTGAGCTTGGTGAGTTGCAGCAGCTAAATGTAGCGGCTGCTGAAGTTCGCCAAACAACCGCTTTGAATGTGAAGGGTGATACAAACCTGCGCAGTAGCCTGATAAATCTGAACAATCCAGACAACGATTTTGTCGGGAAGATCACGGTTCAAAATCTGGATTCCGCCATCGCAAGCGTGTCAATTACAGACAAAAATGATTTGTCCATGCAGGGTGAAAACCTCGCCCTGACCGCACGCGTGTTGGGCAACTTTGAATTGCAAGCCAACAATGTGGAGCTTGGTAGCACGCAAGTGGATGGTGCAAGCCAGATCGAATTGACTGGTGCATTGACCCAAAGCAGGTCGGTCATGTTGAATGATGCAAGCTTGATTGCAGCCCGAATCAGTTTGACCAATTCCGGCAACCGGTTCAATGGCAACACGCAAGTACAGTCAGGGGGTTCGGTTGCGCTGGGGACCAGCGGCAACTTGAATATCAGTACCACCTCATCGACTGGTACTTTGGCCCTGAATGTAGGGGGTAATGCGGAAGTCAGCGGCATGCAGGTGCAGTTTGCGGATTCGCAATTCGATGGTGAACTGACAGTGTCTGCCAATCAAATTTCCCAAGTGGGGCGGTTGCAGGTTGGGGGCGATGCCCGGTTTGAATCAATCGGCGGCGAAATTGATTTGCAGCATGCAGCCAACCGCTTTCGTGGCACGGTCAGTGCCAGCGCGGAGCAAACCCGTTTGTCGACCGTGGGCGACATGCAGTTGTTGAACCTGAACAGTCGGGGCGGGCAGTTGACAGCCGATGGCCGCATGCTTCTGCTGGGCACCATTGTGCAAACGGGTGGTGCTTTAACCTTCGCTGCGAAAGGCGTGTCGCGACCATTGTCTTCTGCCGACATTGCTCTGGTGTTGCCACCTTCTCTGGATGTGTTCTCCAGCAAAGAAGCGGTGAATCCATTCACTGGACTTGGTCGAATTGCTGTGGCCAGCCCGATGATTCATCAACGTTCAGGGCAATTGCTCACCACTGCTGGTGCCACAACCCAGTTCAATTCACCTGAAAACGGTTCAATTGTCCTGACGCAGAATAACCAGATCAATGGTCAGGTGGGCGTACTGGCCGGGCAAAGTCACAATCAATCTTTCTCTTATGTGGCAGATCGTGGCGCGAGTCTGTTTGCAGTTAACAACGATGTGCGGTTGAATATTGGAGGGCAGGGTGCCGAGGCAGATTTGATTGCCGTTCGAGCGCGTGGCTTGACCACACAGGGCAGTGACGCGGTGATTCGTGCACGCATGCCTTACAACGACCTTGCTGTGGGTACAGCGCGCTCTTACGCAGGCCTGACACTTTCAATACCCTTGGGGGGAGTGAATGGGCAACCGGGTGGTTTGGCCACATTTGGCGAATCGTCTGGTTCAGGACAGTCGGCAGGTGCCGGTGCCATTCGGGTTGAAGTTGGTGGCATCAATCGTCCGGGCTTGGGTGGTTTCCTCACAGTGCTTCCCTTTGAGGGCAGTAATCTGTTGCCTGGGCAAGTGGTTTATCTGGCGGGTCCGGAGCGCAAGGGCACTCAGGCGTTTTTCTACGACGGGGCCCGCAGTCTGGATCGCATTCCCGTGGTTTACAATGGCACCCTACTTTTGTCGCCTCAGGAATCAGCAGCCTTGACCACCGCTCAAGGTGCTGTTGTGCTGGCCCGCCAAGAGCAAACTCGTTCAGTGGTTCGCACTGAAAATGTGGCTGGAAAAATTATTAACGGCGTGGTGGTGGAAGTAGGCCCAGGCCGGCCCGCAACCGAGGGCGAGGGCGGTGCTGCGAAACCGGTTACCTGCAATACGGAAGTCTCAGGCCTAAGCTGCGCACCCTGATAATGTTGCATTAGGGACTTCCTGTGTAGCCACCACAGGGAGTCTGCCGCATACTTCGGTTTGACATTTTTAACCGAATTGGAGCAAGTTCATGAAAACCAAACCGATGTTGTCTGCCGACGACGTTCAAGCAATTTTGACAGCTGCCCGCGCGGAAGCCGAAGCCAACAGCTGGGCTGTAACCATTGCCGTGGCAGACGACGGCGGGCACTTGCTGGGCCTGATCCGCCTGGACGGCGCACCACCCATGAGCGCACACATTGGCCCTTCCAAGGCCAAGTCTGCTGCCATGGCCCGCAAAGACACCAAAATTCTTGAAGACGTAATCAACAACGGCCGCACTGCCTTTGTAACCGCTCCTTACGTAGACGGCCTGCTGGAAGGCGGCGTAACCATTGTGGTCGATGGCCAGGTGGTGGGCGCAGTGGGTGTTTCTGGCGTTAAATCAGATCAAGATGCGCAAGTGGCTCGCGCCGGTATTGCAGCACTGAAGCTGTAATAGTTGCCATCCAAGCACTTCAGAAAACCCCGGGCATTGGCCTCGGGGTTTTTTTATGTCCGTACGCTCGTCTAAAATGGAACGGTAATTACCGATTCTGGAGCGCTATGAGCTATCAACCTAATCCGGTTCCCAATCAGGAAGAGTCCAACCGCACCATCGTTTTGGTGGCGTACGTGTTGGGCGCTGTGGGTATATTCACGGCCTTTATTCCTATCCTGATCGCTCTCATTATTTGTTACGTGAAGCGGGGTGAAGCAACCGGCACCATTTATTACAGCCATTACGACTGGCTTATTTCAACCTTCTGGATCGGCATGTTCTGGTTCGTGGTGGCCATGGTCACCATGGTGTTTGGCGTGGGCTTTATTGTTTACGGCATTTTAAGTGTGTGGTTGCTTTACCGCTTCGTGAAGGGTTTGCTCCGTTTTAGCGAAAGGAAAGCGGTTGTTTAATCAAGCTGGGGTTGTGTTGGGCCGGCTTGCTGGCGTTTGCTTGCTGGTGTTGTTGCAGGCCTGTGCGGGTTTGCAAGAGGGTGATGCTGACGCTGTGGTGCTTGAAGACGGCACCGTTTTTACCGGCTTTGAAACAGAAAAACCCGCTGTGCAAAAAGCTTTGTTGGCCCAGTTTCGCGAGTGGCGCGGCACACCTTATAAATTGGGGGGCAATTCAAAAGCGGGCATCGATTGCTCAGCCTTTGTGCAACAAACCTTGTCGACTCATTTCGATATTACTGCGCCGCGCAGCACTACCCAACAAGTCAATATGGGTGCAGAAGTCGACCGCGATTCGATGCAGGTGGGCGACCTTGTATTTTTCCGAACGGGCTACACCACCAAGCATGTTGGCTTTTACTTGGGCGATGGCAAGTTTCTACACGCATCAACCAAGGTAGGTGTCACCATCAGCAGGCTAGATGATTTGTATTGGCGCAAAACTTTCTGGAAGGTGCGCAGGGTGATGTGAATTACTCAGCAAGTTCATTATTTGCACGCAAAAGGCCTGATGTAAACCGTACATACTGTTTGTCACAGAACAGGTCAAAGACCACCAACAGCGATCGAATATTATCCTACTTGAATAAAACATATTGTTATACTAAAATAGGATTCTTAAGTGATGGAGGTAACTATGCTTCAAACTCTTCGCAGAGCCGGGGGCTCGCTCGTGATGACCGTGCCCAAGGCGTTTATTGAGCAGAATGGTTTGGGCGAGGGTTCTCAGGTGGAATTGCATCTTCTGGGCAAGACAATGACAGTTGAAGCACCGACCCGTCCACGTTACAAACTGGCTGATCTCATGGCTGAAATGCCGGAAGGGTTGCCGCTTGCCGAAGGCTGGGATGAAATGCCCTCGATTGGGTTGGAGAACGGCTAATGGCGTATATGCCAAACCGCGGCGATATCGTGCACCTTGATTTCGATCCGTCATCCGGTCGAGAGATGAAAGGCCCACATTTTGGCCTTGTTCTAAGCGGAAAAGTATTTAATCAGCAGGGTTTGGCGATGATTTGCCCAATTTCTCAAGGGGCTGCTGCTGCCGCTCGGACTTACGGGACGGTCGTCACTTTGATGGGTGCTGGCATCGACACTCAGGGCGCAGTGCATTGCCATCAATTGAAATCACTAGACTGGCGATCGCGGAATGTGCGTCTTAAAGAAACGGTTCCGCAGTACATCGTAGACGAGGCCTTGGCCAGAATCGAGGCCATCCTATTTGAATGACGCTCACCAAAGCTTTTTAAATTTTAGTCATTCGTGTCTTATTCAAAAAAAACCCGCCAAACTTCGGCGGGTTTTTTTACTACCAAATACAACGCCGGTTTATCGTTGCTGTGCCAGTGCTTCAATGCGCTGCTCAATGGGCGGGTGGCTGCTGAACAAAGCCATCACGCCGCCCTTGCCTGAAATACCGGATGCAGCCATGTTCGAAGGCAGTTCACCAGCCTGCATGCCACCCAAACGCTTCAGGGCGGAAATCATGGGTTGCTTGTTGCCCATCAACCATGCGGCACCCGAGTCGGCACGGAATTCACGCTGACGCGAGAAGTACATCACGATGATGGAAGCCAAAATACCCAGTGTAATTTCCATCACGATCACGGTGATGAAGTAACCCATGCCCGTGCCGCTCGATTCGGAATCGTCTTTGCGCAAAAACTGATCCACCATAAAGCCCACCACGCGGGCCAGGAAAAACACGAAGGTGTTCACCACGCCTTGAATCAGAGTCAGCGTAACCATGTCGCCGTTGGCAATGTGCGCCACCTCGTGCGCCAATACGGCTTCGGCTTCTTCGCGGCTCATGCTTTGCAGCAAGCCGGTGCTAACCGCCACCAGTGAATTGCTTTTGCTGGGGCCGGTGGCAAATGCGTTGGGCGCACCTTCGTAAATGGCCACTTCCGGCATGGCAATACCGGCTTTGTCGGCAAAGCGCTGCACGGTGCTAACCAACCACTGCTCGGTGGGGTTGCGCGGTGTTTCAATAACCTGTGCGCCGGTGCTCCACTTGGCTACTTTTTTGCTGATCAACAGGCTGATGAATGAACCACCAAAGCCCAGTACAGCACTGAATGCCAGCAGCATGGTCAGGTTAAGCTGACCCCCTGCCATGAACTGGTTCAAGCCCAGCACATGCACGGTTATGCCCAGTACCACCATGATGGCGACGTTGGTGGCTAAAAATAAAACAATGCGTTTCATGATGCGTGTTGTCCTTTCAACAATTGCAAGGGGGCCACCCGGTGAAGGGTGTGTTTCAGTTAGCGGCGAACAGCACGTGCTGCTGATTCAACCGCTTTGTCAATTGCGCTAAGCCAATGCGGCCCGGCGCTGTCTACGATCAATGGGGCTTCTTGCCCATCGATACGAATTTCAATCACACAGTTGCGCTGGTCGGCCTGCTGTGCAGAATGCCGGTCCAGCTTCACGGTGATGTTTTTAATCTGGGTCGAAAGTCGATTGATGGCCGAGCGCACACGGCGTAGTACGTACCTGCGCAGGGTTTCATCGATCTCGGGATGCCGAGCCACAATTTCAGTTTTCATGGGTGCGTCCTCCTTTCGGGGAAATAGACAGTTGAAGTGTACGCCGGTTCAATGTAAGAATAAATGGAACAATTGCTTAGTAAATATTCGAATAAATCGAAGGGTTAATGAAACTTACCGACTTGAACTTTCACCACCTGCGCTATTTCTGGATGGTGGCCAACACGGGCAGCCTGACCGCGGCTGCCGAACGGCTTGGGCTGCGCGCGCAAACGCTTTCCAGCCAAATTACCCAGTTGGAACAAACCTTGGGGCGGGCTTTGTTTCAGCCGGTGGGGCGGGGTTTGGGGTTGACCGAGGCCGGGCGAATTGCCCTTCGCTATGCCGACCAAATTTTTCAGCTCGGCGAGCAAATGGCCGAAAGCCTGGGCGATGAACAACTGGATTACACCTTGCGCTTGTCGGTGGGCATTGCCGATGCGCTGCCCAAAACAGTGTCGTTTCACATGATTGAGCCAATTTTAGGCATGCAGCGGCCTGTGCGGCTGGTGTGCCACGAGGGCAGGTTCGAGGCGCTTTGTTCTGAGCTGGTACAACACAGCGTCGACGTGGTGTTGGCCGAGCGCCCCGGTGGCCAGGGTACGGCACACCTGCAGGTGGCCAAACTTCTAACCTATCCGGTGCGAATTTTTGCGAGCCCCAACTTGAAACAAAAGTACGAGAAGAACTTTCCGCACAGCCTGCAACACGCACCTTTCCTGATGCCATCGCGCAACAACGTGTTGCGGCTGAAGCTGGAACACTGGCTTGAAAGCGTGGGTGTTGAAGTAACGGTGGTGGGTGAATTTGACGACCTGGCCTTGCTGGAAACTTTTGGCCGGGCGGGTTTGGGTTTGTTTGCAGTGCCCGCCATGCTGATCGAAGACGTGGTGCGCGACCACACTGTGGTGCACATGGGCGATGCACAAGGCGTGGTTGAAGATTTTTTTGCATTTACACACCCGCGCAACTTGAGCCACCCGGCCTTGAAGCTGCTGTTTGGCCAAGGCACCAATACAAACCCGAATCGCCTCGATTAATCGCTTGCAGTACACTGCGACCTTCCCTGTCACTTACCCGTACGGTTTTCTATGTTCTTGCGCATTGTTGCGGTTATTTTTCCAGTGTTTGCGGTAGTGGCCCTTGGGTATTGGTACGGGCGGGTGAAAAACCCCGACATGAAGTTTGCCAATCAGCTGAACATGGAAATTTTTGTGCCGGCGCTGGTGTTCTCGGCATTGGCCAGTAAGTCGTTTGAAATTGAGTCGTATTGGCTGCTGGCCGTGGGCGGCGCCATTGTGGTGTTGGGCTCGGGTTTGCTGGCCTGGCCTATTGGCCGTTTGTTGGGCATTGAAAGCCGAATTTTCGTGCCCCCCATGATGTTCAACAACTCCGGCAACATGGGTTTGCCGCTGGCCATTCTCGCTTTTGGCGAGGAAGCCTTGCCCGCTGCGGTGATGCTGTTTTTGGTAGGCAATACGCTGCACTATTCGCTGGGCACCTGGATGATGAGCCCCAACGCCCGCATTTTAATGTTGTGGAAAGAGCCTGTAATCGCTGCGTCGATTGCAGGCTTGCTGGTCAGCGTACTGAAAATTGAAGTGTGGGCGCCCCTGTATTTTGCGATCGATATGGTGGGCGATGTGTCCATTCCATTGCTGTTGTTTTCGTTGGGGGTTCGCTTAACCCAAGCCGACTTTTCGGATGTGAAGCTGGGTGTGATTGGTGGCGTACTGTGCCCTTTGACTGGCCTTATATTCGCGGCGCTGTGCGTGTGGCTGCTGCCCCTAAGCCCCGAACACACGGCGATGCTGATTGTGTTCGGTGCCCTGCCGCCGGCGGTGCTCAGTTTTGTGTTTGCTGAAAAATACGGCCTTCAGCCCCAGCGAGTGGCTTCACTGGTGATGATGGGGAACCTGATGAGTCTGATCTTCGTGCCGATGGCCTTGTATTGGGTACTGTGACCCGTTGCCCGGGCTGGGCATGCTAACCCACACCCGTTCAGTTTTGGGCAGTCGCAGGGTGGCATTGGCCAGCAAGTCGGGGTATTGGGCCAGGTCGATGACCAGCCTTTCTTTGCGGGGGTCATTGTAAACATGGCCCAGCGTGGGCCCAGTGCGCATGCCCAAGGCCGTGAATTCTGGTGTTTTCATCCACAGGCCCAGTGGCAGCATTTCCATGGTGTTGTAAATTTCGCCAATTTTATCGGTAGGCAATGTGCCCACATGCACTTGTACGTAAGGCCCCAGTGGCGAACGCAGTACGGTTTTAATGGCGCGCAACTCGGTGCTTAATTGCAGTGGGGGTAGTGCGCTGCCCAGGGCAATCCGTATGGTGTTCCCTTGTAGCTTTACAGCGGCTTCATCAATTTTTATAAAGCTGCCAAGTTTCAAACCTGCGTAATCAATCAGCGGCATTACCGATACACCAAACATGCGCACTTCTACGGGCGTGAATTCAAGGTGCTGCTGGTCGTTGGAAATAAGCAGTGGGCCGCTGAGTTTGGCAGGCAACCAGAACAATGGAATGCCAAAAATTTCAGGCTTTACCTGCAGGGAAAGCTGCAAGTGAGGCTCGCCAATGGTGGTGTTGACTTTGCGAATCGGGCTGCCTTCGAAGTTGAACAAGGCTTTGTTCATCAGCGTGTTCAATGCTGTTTCGCCCAGTGAAATTTCCCCCACATGCACGGTTTGTGCAGCTGTGGGTAGTTGGCCAAGGTCTGTTGAATCGGTGCTGGCCAACAGCTTTTCAACGCGCAGCTCGATCCCTTCCCTCGACAACAGCGTGGCATGGTGTACAGCCAGGGTTACGGCCTCTTGCCTGGTGTTCATTGCTTCAAGCTGGGCAATTGCAGCTTCGCCTGTGTTGAGCAAAGCCATTTCAGCTGGGTTCAGCAAACCTTCCTGAGCGCTGATCCACAGGGCGCCGTCGGTGCGAAGCTGAACGGTGCTGGTGTTGATCAGGCTGTTTAAATCGTGCAGGGCAATGGGCAAACTGCCATTGCTGATTCCGGTGACCAAAGTGGGTTGGCCCGCCAGCACCATGCCTGCGGCACGCAATTCACCACCGTGGGTGTACACAAAATTGACTGGGCAATCGGCTTTGCAAAAAAAGAGGGGTGCTTGGTTGGCCTTGCCCAACAAAACAATCACTTCACCTTGCCCCAACTGCACGTCGTTCAGTTCAAAAGAAAGTTTGGGGGCGGGCACCACTTGATCAAGCCGAAGCACCATGGCTTGGCCTTGCAAAGCTACAGCTTTGGACTTCATGTCGATCAGCGATTGCAGCTGAATATTAGTGGCCAACAAGGCTTTGTACAGGGGAACACCAGCCACTTTCAGGGTGCGCGGGGTGAGGGTAATTTCCCCTGCATTGGCCACGGTGGGTGTGCCTTCCATGGTGAATGGAATCCACAGGCCCAACCTTTTGATGTCGCCGGTAATCAGTATGCCGTCGGTTTGCGTAGTGACTTGCTTGATTCTCAACGGTGCTTCGCTGGCCTCAAGCTCGGCTTGCACAAGTGCCTGCAACACGTTGTCGGCAATTCGAAGTTGTGCATGTTCTACGTTCACTTGGTAGGCCGCCAGGTTTTCGAGTGAAACAGGGGTGTTGGGCTGTGTGGCAGCAACTGTGCCGTGTAAGGTTTGAATATCAAACTGGATGTTGTTGGCCAAAGCCAACCGGCTGTTGCGCACCTGCACCAAAGCCTGTTCAGTGGGCTGCCAGGTGTTGGGAAGCGCAATACGCCAGTCCTGAACTTTCTCCAGGTTATTGGCCCACGCGCTGGGGGCTGTGCACACGGTGAATACAGCCAATGCGAGGGTTGCCAACAGGCGTGCTTGACGCTTCATCACGGTCGCTTAGAGTGAATTTGGGGTGAAGTGTAGCCGGATGTGACTGTTTTTAATGGAATTGCTGTTCTAGGTGTTGTTATTTGGGTGTATAGCCCCATACCTCGTTCAAGCGGTTTTCGCGGCCACAGGTGGTTTTGTAATACCGATACCGCAAGGGGTTTTTGCGGTAAAAATCTTGGTGATATTCTTCGGCCACGTAGAAGGTGTGGGCGGCCTCAACCGTGGTGTAAACGGTTTTGAATTTTCCGGTGCCCAACAGTTGTTCTTTGCTTTGTTTGGCCTCACGGTGCTGCTGCTCATTCAGGTAAAAAATGGCCGACCGGTATTGTTCGCCTACATCGCAAAATTGCCGGTTTTCAACGGTGGGGTCAATATTGGTCCAAAAGGCTTTCAACAGGTTGCCGTAGCTGATTTGCTGAGGGTCGTATTGCACCCGCACCACTTCTACATGGCCAGTGTTGCCCTGGCTGACCTGCTCGTAGGTGGGGGAGGAAGTGCGTCCGCCTGTGTAACCCGACTCAACCGATTTCACGCCTCTGATTTTCTCGAATACTTCTTCCATGCACCAAAAGCAGCCGCCTGCGAATATGGCCTGCTCCAGTTTTTGGGCGTGTGCCTGGGGTAAAAAGCCTGAAATCCCCAACAACAAAGTTGCAGTGTTACGCGACCAAACCACCCAAGCCATGCAAGTACTCCCTGTGCAACATTCAAACTGATTGTGGTGCCAACCACGGTTTTGCTTTCAATCAGACTGGCTTTTTGAAATAATGTTCACCCTTTGCCAGAAAAATCAGTGAAATCATGAGTTTGTTGCCACACGAGTTGGAATTGCTAGCCCCCGCACGCGACGTTGAAATTGGTCGCCAGGCGATTCTGCACGGTGCAGACGCGGTTTATCTGGGCGGGCCGGTGTTTGGTGCACGGGCCAATGCGGCCAATTCGGTGGCCGATATTGCGAAGCTGGTGGAATTTGCCCACCGTTACCACGCGCGTATTTTTACGACCATTAACACCATTCTTCACGATGCCGAGCTGGAAGAAGCCCGCAAGCTGGTGTGGCAGTTGTATGACGCAGGCGTGGACGCGCTGATTATTCAGGACATGGGTTTGCTTGAAATGGATTTGCCACCCATTCAACTGCATGCCAGCACGCAGTGTGACATTCGCACCGTTGAGAAAGCGAAGTTCTTGGCAGACAGCGGCTTTTCGCAGTTGGTGCTTGCGCGTGAATTGACTGTTGACGAAATTACGGCAGTGCATGCGGCGGTGGGCGACAGCGCCACCATTGAGTACTTCATTCACGGTGCGTTGTGCGTGGCGTTTTCGGGGCAGTGTTATATCAGCCATGCTGAAACAGGTCGCAGTGCCAACCGTGGCGATTGTTCGCAGGCTTGCCGCCTGCCTTACACCTTGACTGACCAAAGTGGCGCTGTGGTGGCCTTTGACAAGCATTTGCTGTCGATGAAGGACAACAACCAAAGTGGCAACCTGGAACATTTGATTGACGCGGGTGTGCGTTCTTTCAAGATTGAAGGCCGCTACAAAGACATGGCCTATGTGAAAAACATCACGGCCCACTACCGTATTTTGCTGGACGAGATCATGGAGCAGCGTGGTGAGTTCACCCGCGCTTCCAGCGGCAACACCCGCCATTATTTCAGGCCCGACCCCGACCGCAACTTTCACCGTGGCTCAACCGATTACTTTGCCAGCGGCCGGAAAATTGACATTGGTGCATTTGATTCACCTAAGTTCATTGGCCAACCCATTGGCCACGTGGTGGCTGTGAATGACAAAAGCATTGACATACAAACCAGCGATGAACTGAACAACGGCGATGGCTTGAACTTCATGCGCAAGCGTGAAGTGGTGGGTTTGCATGTGAACCGCGCCGAGAAGTTGCACAGCAAGGGAGAAGGACAAGCGGTGTACCGCGTGTTTCCCAAAGACCCAATCAACAGTTATGGTGGCCTGAAAGCGGGCTTGCCCATGCACCGCAACCGCGACCACGCCTGGGACATGGCGCTGACCAAGGAAAGTGCCGAACGCCGAATTGGCTTGTGGCTAACGCTGACCGAGTGGATGGAAGGCAATGTGTTGAAGGGCTTGCAACTGAGCCTGACCGATGAAGATGGCATTGCCACCACCACGCAGCTTGAAATGAATCTGGAAATGGCCAAGCAGGCCGACACGGCAGTTGAAAGCATTAAAACCCACTTGGCCAAGTTGGGCGGCACTGATTATTCCGCTTTGGGGCTGAACGTACACCTAAGCCAGCCCTGGTTTGTGCCTGCCAGTGCCTTGAATGGCATGCGCAGAGAAGCAATTGAGGCTTTGAATGCAGCCCGCGTGGCTGCCTGGCAACGCCCGGCTCGCAAAGAGCCAGTGCAGCCTTATGTGGACTACCCGGAAAAGTCGCTGAGCTTTCTGGCCAATGTTTACAACGACAAAGCGCGTGAATTTTACAAAAAACATGGTGTGCAGATGATTGCCGCCGCGTATGAGGCTCATGAGGAAGCTGGTGAGGTTCCTGTCATGATCACCAAGCATTGTCTGCGATTTTCTTTTAATTTGTGCCCAAAACAGGCTAAAGGTGTAAAAGGCGTTCAGGGGCAGGTGAAGGCTGAGCCCATGGTCTTGGTCAATGGTGATCAAAAGTACACCCTGAAATTCGATTGCAAACCCTGCGAAATGCACATCATGGGTAAAATGCGCAAAGATATTTTCAACAGCCCACCCCCGTCGGTGGTGCCAATTACTTTCATGAAGCGCAAGCCGGCGTAAGCTTTTAGCCACGTTTCCGTGCCGTGATATTCGATTTCACGGGTACGTCAAATTTTTGTCATTTTTTTGTCATAATTCTTGGATACCCTTGCAGGTCTGCGTGAAACTTTCTGCTGGATTAACTATTTACCAATATGTCTGACACCTCGACGATCAAGGTCCCGACCAAACGGGGCGACGCCATATTCGGCTTGTTGACCAGCGGCGCATCTGTTTTCACCTTGCTGATGCTGGGTGGAATCATTGCCTCTCTTGTGTATGCCTCGTGGCCTACCATCACCGCCTTTGGTTTTGATTTCCTGTTCACCGCGAACTGGGATCCCCCCATCGACGAATACGGCGCACTGGTGCCGATTTACGGCACTTTGGTCACCTCATTTATCGCCCTGATCATCGCTGTGCCAATCAGCTTCGGTATTGCGCTGTTCCTCACAGAATTGTCCCCGGTTTGGCTGCGCCGCCCGCTGGGCACCGCGATCGAGCTGTTGGCGGCAGTGCCGTCAATCGTGTATGGCATGTGGGGTTTGTTGGTGTTTGCGCCAATTTTCGCCAAATACGTGCAAGCGCCCTTGAATGCGACAGTCGGCGAAATCCCGGTGATCGGCGCCTTATTTTCCGGCCCGCCCATTGGTATTGGTCTGCTGACCGCCGGTGTTGTGCTGGCCATCATGATCATTCCCTACATTGCAGCCGTGATGCGCGATGTGTTTGAAGTAACCCCAGTGATGCTGAAAGAGGCTGGTTATGGCATGGGTTGTACCACTTGGGAAGTGGTGTGGAAAATTGTATTGCCGCACACCAAAGTGGGTGTGATCGGCGGCATTATGCTGGGCCTTGGCCGCGCCTTGGGCGAAACCATGGCGGTGACCTTCGTGATTGGTAATACCAACTACCTGAATGACATTTCGCTGTTCTCTCCCGGTAACAGCATTACCTCCGCACTGGCGAACGAATTTGCGGAAGCCGACGCTGGTCTGCACACCTCGGCCTTGATGGAGTTGGGCTTGGTGTTGTTTGTGATCACATTCTTCGTTTTGGTGGCCTCGAAGTTGTTGCTGGCCAAATTGTCGAGCAACGGGAGATAAACCATGAGCAGCATTTATTCTGACCAGACCAATGCTCCAAAAGTGAGCGCTGTAACCACAGTGGCCACCGATGAAAAGATGCGCGTCAAGATGCAGGCCAAGCGAAAGCTGGTTAACACTGCCGCACTGACACTGTCTTTGGCAGCGATGGCTTTTGGCCTGTTCTGGTTGATCTGGATTTTGTACACCACGGTAACGCTGGGTATCAGTGGCTTGTCTGCCCAGTTGTTTACTGAAATGACGCCTCCCCCCAATGCTGAAGGCGGTGGTTTGGCCAACGCGATCATGGGTACCTTACTGATGGTTGGGTTCGCCACCTTGTTTGCGACACCCTTGGGCATTCTTGCGGGTGTTCACCTGGCCGAGTCCAGGAAAGACAACAAATTGGCCATATCGGTGCGTTTCTTCAACGACATTTTGCTGTCAGCACCTTCCATTGTGATTGGTCTGTTTGTGTACGCTGTCATGGTTCGACCCATGGGACATTTTTCAGCCTGGGCCGGTGTTGTAGCCTTGGGCTTGATTCAAATTCCAATCGTGATTCGAACCACCGAGAATATGTTACGCCTGGTGCCCGATGCCCTGCGCGAAGCCGCTTTCGCCTTGGGAACACCCAAGTGGAAAATGGTGATGGCCATTACCGTGAAGGCCAGCTATGCAGGTATTTTGACCGGCATTTTGCTGGGCGTTGCACGCATTGCCGGTGAAACCGCTCCCCTGTTGTTCACGGCGCTGTCGAACCAGTTCTGGAACAGCGACATGATGAAGCCCATGGCGAACCTGCCTGTGATCATTTTCAACTTTGCACTGAGCCCGTTCACGAACTGGCAAGAGCTTGCGTGGGCAGGTGTATTCCTGATCACCGCCGGTGTGTTGGTGTTGAACATCATCGCGCGTTCGCTGCTGAAGAACTCGAAATAACTGACCTTTGAAGGCCCAGACCATGTCTACGATTGACGTTGAAGAAAAGATCAAACTTGAAGTGAAGAACCTGAACTTCTATTACGGTTCATTCCACGCGCTGAAGTCGGTCAATTTGAGTATTCCTGAAAAGAAAGTCACTGCTTTCATCGGACCTTCTGGCTGCGGCAAGTCGACCTTGCTGCGCGTATTCAACAAGATGTTTGCCCTGTATCCCGAGCAGCGTGCCGAGGGTCAAATCTTGATGGACGGTGAAGATTTGCTGACCAGCAAGAAAGACATTGCCCTGATTCGCTCCAAAATTGGCATGGTGTTTCAAAAGCCAACGCCGTTCCCGATGTCGATTTATGAAAACATCGCTTTTGGTGTTCGCTTGTTCGAGAAGTTGTCCAAAGGCGAAATGGAAGAGCGTGTTGAGTGGGCGCTGACCAAGGCTGCGCTGTGGAAGGAAGTCAAAGACAAATTGCACCAGAGCGGCAACGGTTTGTCGGGTGGTCAGCAACAGCGTTTGTGCATTGCACGCGGCATTGCGATCAAGCCTGAAATTTTGTTGCTTGATGAACCTTGTTCAGCACTGGACCCGATTTCTACAGCCAGTATTGAAGAACTGATCACCGAGTTGAAAGAAGACTACACCGTGGTGATTGTGACCCACAACATGCAGCAGGCCGCACGTGTTTCCGATTACACCGCCTACATGTACCTGGGTGAGTTGATTGAGTTTGGTGTAACCGATCAGATTTTCCTGAAACCCAAGAAGCAGGAAACCGAGAACTACATCACAGGTCGATTTGGCTGATGAGCTGTTAAGTAATTGAGTTGATTGAAAAAAACCACATTTGGGCAGCCGAGTGTGGTTTTTTGACATTTATGTTAATGCCTTATATCTGTCATGATTCTGAAACATTTGTAAGGCACTATGACCGTACTTTAATAAGTGAGGTGAAAAATGTTCAACATCAAAACAATCGCTACAGCGATTTCCGCAGGTGCCCTGGCCCTGAGCATGACTTCCGTGAACGCCGCTGAAATTACTGGTGCTGGCGCTTCTTTCCCCGCTCCTGTGTATTCCAAGTGGGCTGATGCTTACAACAAGGAAACAGGCAACAAGGTGAACTACCAGTCCATCGGTTCCGGTGGTGGTATCAAGCAGATTTCCGCAAAAACTGTAGATTTCGGTGCTTCCGACATGCCTTTGAAGCCTGAAGACCTGAAAGAAAAAGGTTTGATGCAGTTCCCAACCGTGATCGGCGGTGTTGTTCCCGTGGTGAACCTGCAGGGCGTGGCCCCAGGCCAGATGAAGTTGTCTGCTGAAGTATTGGCCAACATCTACTTGAACAAGATCACCAAGTGGAACGACAAGGCAATTGTTGCCTTGAACCCAGGTGTGAACCTGCCCGACCAAGACATCAGCGTGATTCGTCGTGCCGATGGTTCAGGCACAACATTCATTTTCACCAACTACCTGAGCAAGGTAAGCGCTGACTGGAAGAGCACCGTTGGTGAAGGTACAGCCGTGAAGTGGCCAGTAGGTTTGGGTGGCAAGGGCAACGAAGGTGTTTCAGCTTTCGTACAGCGCGTACCCGGCTCTATTGGTTACGTTGAGTATGCTTACGCCAAGCAGAACAAGTTGACACATACCCAGTTGAACAACGCTGAAGGTGCATTTGTTCAGCCTTCTGAAGAGTCATTCAAGGCAGCAGCTGCTGGTGCTTCTTGGGACAACGGCTTCTACGAAATCCTGACTCAGCAACCTGGCAAAGCCGCATGGCCCATCACTGGTGCTACTTTCATTCTGTTCCACACAGAACAGGCTGACGCAGCCAAGGCTTCTGAAGTATTGAAGTTCTTCAACTGGGCCTACGCAAAGGGCGACAAGCTGAGCTCTGACCTGGACTACGTTCCACTGCCAGACGAAACAGTGAAGAAGATTGAAGCCGCCTGGAAGACAGTTAAAGCGACTGACGGCAAAGCAATCTCAATGAAGTAAATTTCAACTTCGGTTGATTTGAGAAAGGCCCCGGTTTGAATAAACCGGGGCCTTTTTCTATTGTGCTTCCAATTTAATTCGTCGGCAAAGTTGGGATTGAGTACTTGCAGATACAGGGTTACGATACGTTGCAATAAATGCATTTGTTGTAATGTTCGGTTTTGTGAGCGCCCCAATGACCTTGCCCGATTATGAACAGTGGACCCTGCTGATGTATGTGGTCGCCATTCCTTATTTTTTTGCGGCCATGGCCATTGAAGGCTGGGCCATGCGCAAAAAGCCCCAAGGTTTTTACGCCGGGTATGAACTGAAGGACTCCTTGTGTTCGATTGCCATGGGTGCCCTGAAGCTGGTGACCATGGGGCTAAGCGTATTTTGGGCTTACCCCATTATGTTGTGGCTGTTTGAATACCGGGTGGTGAGCTGGGACATTTCAACCTGGTGGTTTGTGCCCCTGCTGTTGGTGGCCGATGATTTTTGTTACTACTGGTATCACCGCGTGGCCCACCGCTGTGCCGCGTTTTGGGCCGAGCATTCTAACCACCACACCAGTGAGCGTTACAACCTGAGCACTGCCTTGCGCCAATCGGTGTTGGGTCCTTTCTACACCTTTATTTTCTGGTTGCCATTGCCCCTGCTGGGTATGGACCCCTTGGTGTTGACCTTTGCGCACACCGTGAACCTGCTGTACCAGTACTGGATACACACCGAAACATTCGAGGTACACGGCTGGTTTGAGAAAGTGTTCAACTGCCCGCAACACCACCGTTTGCACCATGCCAAGAATGAGGAATACCACGACTGCAATTACGGGGGAATTCTGATTGTGTGGGATCGTTGGTTTGGTACGTACCGTGAATTTGTACCCGGCGTGAAGCCGGTTTACGGCACGCTGACCCCAGTGCTAACCACCAACCCGCTGAAGCAGGCGGTGGCGGGCTGGGGGCATTTGATTGAGAAAATGAAAACAGCGCCCGATTTCAAAAACCGGTTGCTGTGTTTGATCAAGCCGCCGGGTTGGGTGCCTGGGAAGTAGCCACTGCGTTGTTGGCGCTGAAGGCCTTGTAAAGCACCAAGGCCAGCAAACCGCCGATGACTTCAAACACCACATAAGCGGGTACATCGGCGGGTGCAATGCCAGCGAAGCTGTTGGAGAACTGCCTGCCAAAAGCAGCGGCTGGGTTTGCAAAAGAGGTGCTGGAAGTGAACCAGTAAGCTGCGCCAATGTAGCAGGCCACCATGCCGGAAACCCGTTCTGCCTTGGCCATTAAAATGACCAGCAACAGCCCGGCAGTGGCCACAATTTCACCAGTCCATATACCCCAACCTGTGCGGGCTTTCTCGGAAAACTGAAGCAGTTCCATATCAAACATTTGGTGCACCAGAATGGCACCGAAAAATGCGCCAACCAGCTGCACCACGATGTAGGGCAACAGTTCCGAACCCGGCTGGCGCTTTAGCAACACCATGCTGAGTGTGACCACCGGGTTGAAGTGCGCACCACTGATGGGGCCAAACACTTCGATCAAAATGTACAGGCCGAACACCGTAGCCAGTGTATTGGCAATCAGGGCCACACCGTTGTTGCCTTCGGACAGGTTTTCAGCCATGACACCCGAGCCAATCACAATGGCCAGCAGCAGCAAGGTGCCCAGAAACTCGGCACCCAAACGTTTGGGTAAGGAGTACATAGTCACTTAGCTCCGTGCAATTGCCGCCAGTGCTGCGTTCAGTTCCGCAGTGCTCATGCTGCCAAGGGGCAGTTGAATCAGCTGCATCATTTTGAAGGCGATGGCTTGGCGGGTCAGTTCAAACGCGCGGGGCTTGTTTTCTTCCACCTCGTTGGATGGGTCGGGGTAGCCCCAGTGAGTTTTCACCGGACTGCCTGGCCAATAGGGGCATTGCTCGGCCGCGGCGCTGTCGCACACGGTGATCACAATATCAATTTTCGGTGCACCAGGCTCGGTGAACACATCCCAGCTTTTGCTGGTGTACTGGCTGGTGTCGATGCCCACACTGGCCAATGCTTGCAAGGCATAGGGGTTCACGCGGCCGCTTGGTGCGCTGCCCGCACTGAAGGCTTTGATGTCTTTGCCATACTGTTGTGCAAGGTGGTTAAGCATGCCTTCCGACAGTACGCTGCGTGCAGAATTGTGGGTGCAAAGAATGAGTACGTTGGTGCTCATGAAGATACTTTTCCTATTTGTTCGACTTCGTGTTGAATGGCCAGTTTTTCGAGTTTTGCAATCGGCAGGGCCAGCATCAGTTCAATGCGCTTGCGCAGCAGCAGACCCACATTGCGAAACTCGTGCAAGATATGTTCATGGTCGCCTTCTGCCTTGGCGGGGTCGGGTGCACCCCAGTGCGCCAGAATGGGTTGGCCGGGCCACACCGGGCACACTTCGCCAGCGGCCTGGTCGCACACGGTGAACACAAAGTCCATTTGTGGGGCACCGGGTGCGGCAAATTCGTCCCAGCTTTTGCTGCGCAAATTGCTGGTGTCCATGTCCCAGCGTTGCAATAATTCAACGGTGTACGGGTTCACCTGGCCTGCCGGAAAACTGCCCGCAGAGTAGGCCTTGAATTGTCCGCGGCCCAGTTGGTTCAGAATGGCCTCAGCCAGAATGGAGCGGGCTGAATTGCCGGTACAAATGAACAGCACATTGAATGTTTTGTCACTCATGGTGAGCCTCGTTGTGGTGTGGTGCGGTAACAGGTGTGCAACTTTGACCTTCGCAGCAATTCTCGGTGAGGTAGGAGATCACGCCATTCATGTGGGCAAACTGCGCGCTGTAAATCAGATTGCGCCCGTCGCGAATGGGTTGTACCAAACCGGCGTTGCTGAGTTCTTTCAAGTGAAATGACATGGTGGCAGCAGGAATGTCCAGCCGCTCGCACAGTTGCCCGGGGGTAAGGCCGGCGGGGCCGGTGACGACCAAGGCTCGAAACACCCGCAAACGCGAGGTGTGAGAGAGGGCGGCCAGTGCTTTGATGATGTCATTTTTTTCCATAATTCGATAATAATGGAAATATCGAATTGTTTCGTGAAGATTTTGTGACAAACGCTAAAAAAGACTGACTAACTCAGGCTGCTTTCTTAACTGCGGAGCTTTTCGTGGGAGTACTTCGGGGTCGACGAGTTTTGGGTGCCGGGGCCTCCACTTGAGAGTGCCCACGTAGCCAGTCTGCCGCTTGCTTCCAGACATGTTCGCGAGCCTGGCTGCCCAAGATAACGCCCATGTGGCCGCCGGGGGCGAGCAAGAAGGACTTGTCTTTCGAGGCCACCATTTTCAGGCTTTTCTTGGCCATGCTGGCTGGTACAAGGTGGTCGGTTTCCCCTGCAAATACCAGCATATTGGCCGTAATGTTGCCCAGATCGGAAATTTGATCGCCGATTTTGACTTTGCCGTGCGCCAGTTTGTTGTCCACAGCAAAACGAATCATGAAGTCGCGTACCACTCCGCCTGGGTACAGCATCATGTTGTTCAGGTAGTCGGCCGTGGTGGTGTGTTGTTCAACAAAATCACGGTCGTTCAAGCGGGTTAGCAGGTCCCAGTAGGTGGTGATGCTGGCCACTGGGGCTGTTAGTTTGAAGCCCAGGCTGACCATCCAGCCGGGTGGGCTGAACAGGGTCGGGTTGATTCGATCGAGTCTGAATTCACTGTACTTGCGAATGAAGCGCGCAGTCACATTCAATGTGTTGGAGGCGAAAGCCATGATGTTCTTGCCATCGCGCAGATCGATCGGGCTGGCGACTGTCACCAGGTTTCGAATGTGTTTGTCGTGCCCGTAACCCGCGTACAACAGGCACAGCAAACCGCCCATGCACCAACCGAACATGGACAGTTCTTTGGAGCCGCTGTGCTCGCGCACGGCTTGCAGGGCCTGACCCATCATGATGTTGCTGTAGTCGAACAGGCCCAGGTGGCCATCTTTGCGCTCGGGCTTTCCCCAGTCCACCAGGTACACACGAAAACCTGCTTCAACCATGGCTTTCACCAGGCTGCGATCAGGCATCAAGTCGAATGTTTCTGTGGTGACACCAAGCGGAGGTACCAACACCAGTGGCACAGCGTGCTGTCGATTCGTAGGCGCTTCGATTTCGCCTTCGGCCAAGCTGGCTGCGGGTGTACTTGCTGTGGGGGCGTAATAGCGCACGCGCATGGGTAGGTGTTCAGCAATCACCTCATATTCAGTCTTGCCCGACTGAATCAGGATTTCCTTGCGAAAAAACCAATCCGCCGCGTTGGTCGCGGTGTTAACGGCCAACTCGTTGATTTTCAGGGCGGTTTTGAACAGTTTTTTCACGGTTGCTGCGGTGCAAGGTTGGGATGGTCGAAGTTTATACGCAGTCGGGGGCGATTCGGATGAGGGTTTACTCTAAATAGGTGGGCGTGGGCGACTTTTGGCCTGAACTTGAAGGGTCCCTGCTGCTGTTTGTTGCCCACTCGGCATGGGTTACTTGTGCCGCACTGAAAACCGCTTGATCCCTTTTTGAATTTATTCTTGCTCACCAAGCTCGGCAAAAGACATGGCTGAGTCTCGGTGTCGGCTTAAAGCCGAACGCTGCGACTAAACTCAAACGGGGCGGTTTTCTTGAAGTGCGTCCCAAGCAATCCTACTGCCGAGTTGGCTATGAATAAGCGCTCTGAGTGGGCGTAACCGTGCCAAGTGAGCAGTCAGCTTGCTCAGCTTTCCATGCTCGCCCAAAGGCTGCTCCAAATTCGCATACCCGCCTGGTCCACCTCATCCACTGCGCCTAAAAACCGCTCACGGGCCTGAACATTGACCCATTCTGCGGGTAAAAACGGGTCGTACACCACATGCTTGATTGCAGTACCGCCCAGCAAAAATGATTCGCGGGCGGCTACTTCTGGCTCAAGGCTGCCCGAGCGGTCAAGCCACGTTCGCATCTTTTTCTCCAGTTGTGCGTAGTTGGTCTCTAGTTCGCGTGGGTTCCACAGGGTGGCAATTCGGCGTTGAAGGTCGAGGTCGAAATCACGGGCTTCAAACACTGGGGCGTCTTTTTCCAGGCCCAGTTTGTACAGGCGATCGCGCACGCTTTGCAGTGTGTCTTCAATGTTGTTGGGGCGAATAAACAGGTGTTCATTCAGTGGCTGAAAGCCCAGCATCAGCAAGGCGCGTGCACGGGCGCGTTGTTGTTTGGCTTCGCTGCGTGAAAGTTTCTCAGCCTGCACCACAATGTAGCTGCCATCCCAAGGGCGAACACGGGTGCTGCGGGTGCGCCAAGCGGCAACATCGTCGGCCAGGGTGTGGGCGTCGTCGGTGAGTTGGTACAAGGCTCGGCCTGCTGACTCGATCAGGCCTTCGGCCGAAAGCCGCACCAAGGCTACACGCGTGTTGTTCACACTGATGTCGAAAATGCCGCAGGCGGCAATGGCCTGTTTGGCTGAAAGGGGGCGACCTTTGGATGCAAGCAACAGGTCGAGAATAAGACTTTTGGCGGTGGGTTTGCGCACGGCGTAGTTGTTCTTCTAAGGCAAACCTGAAGTGTATGCAAGGCAGGCCCGGCACGCAAATTTGGTGGCTGGTTTGTGCGATCATTGCCTCACCCAGAATAAGGAGACGAAATGATCAGGGCTTGGATTTCCCGGACGGCTGAGCAAGCGCAGGCCGAGCTGGAAACTCTCGATGAGTCTGAGTTTGACGGGCAGGATGTGGTGCTGAAGCTGCACTACAGTTGCCTGAACTACAAGGACGCATTGGCGCTTACCCATACTGCGCCAATTGCGCGCAAGTACCCCATGGTGCATGGCATTGATGCGGTGGGCGAGGTGATTGAATCAAACGCAGACCAATGGCCAGTGGGTACAGTGTGCCAGGTGAACGATTGGGGTTTGGGTGAAACACATTGGGGTGGTTTGGCAGAACGTGCCAGTGTGCCTGCACAATGGATCTCCCCGATTCCCGCCGGCCGAAGTGCCAGGTGGGCGGCGGCATTGGGCACTGCGGGATATACCGCTGCTTTGTGTGTGATGGCGTTGCAGGATCACCCCGTGAAACCCGAAGACGGCCCAGTGCTGGTGACTGGTGTCAGCGGTGGTGTGGGCACAGTGGCCTGTTTGCTGTTGCAGCATTTGGGCTATGAAGTGGTGGGTTTGACAGGTTCAATCGATGCAATGGGTGAGCCTGTTTCGGAATCTGCTGCCAAGCATTTTGAGCGTTTGCAGTTGGGTTCAACCCACCTGATTCACCGTGAATCCATGTCGCGCCAGGGCAAACCTTTGCAAAAAGAACAGTTTGCGGCGGTTGTGGACAGCGTCGGCAGCCACACCTTGGTGAATGCATGTGCCCAAACAAAATACGGTGGTGTGGTTGCTGCGTGTGGCTTGGCGCAGGGCATGGATTTTCAGGGTAGTGTGGCACCCTTTATCTTGCGCGGCATCACTTTGCGCGGCATTAATTGTGTGTACCGTACGCATGCCGAGCGTGACCGCGCCTGGGGTATGTTGGCGCAAGCCTTGAATGAATACGATCTGGATTTCATGATCAAGGAAGTGCGCTTGGCGCAGGCTTTGGACAGCGCACGCCTTGTGTTGGCCAATCAATTGCAGGGGCGTGTGGTGGTGAACTGTGCCTGACAAGCGGGCTTGGGCCTTGCCGTACCTGGCCCTTGTATTGAATGCTTTGGTGTGGGGGGTTTCCTGGTGGCCGCTGCGTGAATTGCAGGGTGAAGGTTTGCACCCGCTGTGGTCTTCTGCGGTTACCTACCTGCTGGGTGCGGTGGCCATGCTGTGCTTTATGCCCAAGGTGTGGGGCGAGTTTGTTCGTCACAAAGCATTGTGGTTGCTGGCCCTGGCGGCTGGCACCACCATGGTGGGTTTTAATTGGGGTGTATCCATTGGCGAAGTGATTCGGGTGGTGCTGTTGTTCTACCTGATGCCAATTTGGGCGGTGCTGATTGCGCGTGTTGCGCTGAATGAACGTATTACCCTGAAGGCTTTGTTGCGTGTGGGTTTGGCGTTTGCTGGCGCGGTGCTGGTGCTTAGCCCGAATGGAAGCCTTGGATTCCCCTTGCCTTCGAACCTTGCAGAATGGTTGGGTTTGATGGGGGGTGCGGCGTTTGCGCTGAACAACATCATGTTGCGGCATCAGGCAGCTAGAACTGCACAAGCACGGTTATTTGCCATGTTTGTTGGCGGTATTGTTGCGCCAACCGCGGTGGCTGCTTTTTTGGTGGTGGCTTTGGGTGAGGGCAATGCGTTTGTGCAATGGCCGGTGTTGCCAGGGCTTTACGGTGGCTTGGTGTTGTTGGCTTTTGCGGTCACTTTGTTGGTGGCCAATTATGGTTTGCAGTATGGCGCATCACGTTTGCCGGCCAATGTCACTTCGGTGGTGATGTTGTCGGAAGTGGTGTTTGCAACTTTGTCGGCCATTGTGTTGACCAATGAAGTATTGACACTGCAGGTGGGAATTGGCGGCGCCATGATTTTGCTGGCAGCTGCTTTAAGCGCACTTGAAAACAAGGATGCGCATTGATGGGAGGAAAAACATGAATCATTTGTTGAAGGTGGCCATGGCCACAGCGGCGTCTACACTGCGCGGCTGGCAGGGCATGGTGGTGACTGAGCCTGCTGTGGTTCAACCTGAGAAACCGCTGAAACTGTTCGAGTTCGAAAGTTGCCCCTATTGCCGCTTGGTGCGCGAAACCTTGACAGAGTTGGCTTTGGATGCAGACATCTACCCTTGTCCAAAAGGTGGGGAGCGTTTTCGGCCCGAGGTGCTTGAATTGGGTGGCAAAGCCCAGTTTCCCTTTTTGGTGGACGATAACACTGGCATGAAGTTGTACGAGTCCGCCGACATTATCGAGTACCTGTACACCACCTACGCCAAGCGAGCTGTGCCCTTGCGCGTTAAGGCTGCCTTGCCGCAGGCCGTGTCTAGCCTTGCCAATTCAGCTTTGGGTTTGGGGGCGGGTACCAAGGTTCGTGCATCGACAAAGCCGGAGCAAATGTTGACGCTGTACAGTTTTGAAGCATCGCCGTTTTGCAGGCCAGTGCGTGAAACGTTGTGTGAGCTTGAAATTCCCTACCACTTGGTGAATTTGGGCAAAGAGCAATTTGCAGACATGGGTGTGAATGGTGTGCACGCTGCTGTGGGTGAATACAACCCGGTAAAGGGCGGCAAACGTGAGCAGTTCATGGCCAAGACCAACAAAATGATGGTGCCATATCTGGAAGACCCGAACACGGGCAAAGCCATGTTCGAATCCAAGGCGATTGTGCAGTACCTGCTTGAAACCTATGGCGGTTGAGGTTTATTTCGGGATGAAGAACATCACTGTTTCTGTCCAGCCTTCGGTGTAATGGCGTAAATACACTTTGTAGTCGTTGCGTACACCGAGAATGATTTCAGGCACCTGCCAAAAATGCGCGGGGTCGTGGTACACCGCCACGGCCAACTTGGGGTGGTCTTCCTGAATATGCCACTTCATGCCTTCAAGTGCTTTGGGTTCCGCACCTTCCAGGTCAAGTTTGATAAAACTCACGGATTCTGTGACCCGATTGTCGAGTGCATCCACATTAATTTGTACGCTGCCTGTTTCCGAAATTTTGCAGGCGGAGCCAGCATCTGCGTCGAATGATAAAGTTTGCTCGGTATCCAACAAACCTACCGGGTGGAAGTGAATATCTCTGTGTTTGGATAGCTGGGCTTTGGCCTTGATCAATGTGGTTTCGGTGGGTTCAAAAAAGTGTACTGAGCCATATTGTGGGCAGCGTTTGATGAATTCTTCCGTGGTGTAACCATCGAATCCGCCACCATCTACGAACACCTCGCCCGGTTCAAAATTTACAAAGGGCTCAAAATATTGCTGGTCGGCTGTGTAATCGAAAAACCGCATGGCGCGCAGGTTGGCGTTCAGGCGAAATTCCATGACGCGGTTAAACACTTCTCGTGATTCCTGGTCGGCGAACAGGTCACGCACCCACTCGAATTTTTCCGGGTGGCTCGCATATTCTTTTTGCGTATCTGCTAAGGCCTGAACTTGCGGCAGCTGAAAATGACTGGCATCGGCCACCGCAAAGTAATCCATCGACACCACGCCATTAAGGCGCAGCAATTTATTCATGGCTGTTTTGGGACGCGCCTGTGTCACTGTTGAGATCACCATGCTGCCCGCTGGTACCTGAGCCAATTTCAAAACTGGTTTGCCGCGATACTCCGTGGCGGTGGTGTACTCGTCAATAAAGCCGTCCAGGTTTGTGCGGTTGGCCACTGCGTCTGCAAACTCGTTAATGCCCAGCACAAAGCGTTTCTGGGTAGTGTTGCCAAAAAATTCCGCATGAAAGGCGGCGGCGTGGGCTTTTTGACTGAGTTGTTTCATGGCGATGCGCGTAAAAGGTGGCGATGAAACCAGTCTAAAGACATCGTCAGCGGTTGAAGCTTTGGAAAAGCGAGGGAAAACAGGTGCTTATGGACTATTTTAAAACAATGCCCCGTTCGCTCCTGATGATACGAACGGGTCAACAAACCTCACCCGATCAGGTTTGGGTAGGCTTTTCGATACTGATGTAGGGGGGAGCCGGGCAAGGGTTGATCATGTGCGCAGTTTCGCGCCAGCGTATGCGCGTAGATACGTTGCCAGTCGTAGGCTTTGGCCAGTTCCTGCTCGGTGCGGGGAGGTTTCACGAACGACTTTGCGATTCGAAGCGGACGAGGACGGACTTCGAATTCATCCACCAATTCAAAGTCTGCTTCTACACTTTCATGTTGAACACGCGAGCGATTGTCACTGGCCAAAGGCGGCGTGCCGAAATACTGGCTGACTATTTTTCCTGGGCTGATGGTGTATTTACTAAAACCCAACCCCACGAAATGTTTTTCTGACCAAGCAGATATCTCGGGTTCAAATTCGCGAATGGATTGGCCGCCAGTTCCGGTCATCACCTGCACATAGCCCAACGGGTTGGGTAACCCGAGCACCATAGGCTTGGATCGCTGGTACACATGGTCATGACCACACAACACCAGGTCTACCCCGTAGCGCAGCAGAATTTGATCCTCTACTGCAATCAGCGTGGGGTTACCCGGTGCACGGCCTTCTTGATCAGTCCAAATGGTGTAGTGCTGGAAGATAACGATGAAATCAATTTGGCCTAGCGCTCGTCGTAGCGCTGCCATGGCCAAGTCCGCCTCGAGAGTGGCCATTTCCTTTAGAATTTTTCCATCTTCCAGAAAAGCACCTGCTGTGAATCCGAAAAAATGAACGCGGTTGTAGTCAAACGAGAAAAATGACACATCACCCGGTTGATTGAAGCGATTGTTGAATGCGTAATCCTTGAAAGGAAGCAGGGGAACGTTGGCCGCCACGCTGTCTTTGTTCTCATGGTTTCCGGGTACGGCCATGGTGGTGGTTGTGGCAAGCAGGGCTTGGTTTTGATTAAACCACACATCCCAAATTGCTTGTTCGCCATTGGCATAACTTAAATCACCTGCCAACAGCAACAGATCGTGTTTGTGCTGTGGCTTCATTAATTCGGCGGTGAGGCGTTGGGGCAGTTCACCAATGCCATGGTCACCGAAATGAACCATGGTCCAGGTGTCGTTGGCTTTCGGGGTTGGCTCAATTATGAATACATCAGACCAGCCGCCGTTTTCAGATCCGACCCGATAGCGAAATGGCCTCTCAGGATCGATACCGGCCACCACCACTTTGTGGGTTTGATTGTCCAGCCCCGTGGTTTGACTTGTGGATGCCATGGCCACATTTGGGAGCGGATTTTGTACCGCATTCTTGGCAGCATCGATGGACATGCCTTCCGGTATTGGCCCCCATTGAATTTCCGAGGCTGGGCTGTCAAGGCCATCGGTGAACCAGCACAAGCCGCGTGACGTCGCAGCGTCGTTGAACAAAGAGGCATGAACACCACGCGGTGGGTGACTGGCAGGAATCACAACCGGTGGCTCAACCGGATTTGGGGCGACAGGCTTATCTGGCGATTCTGTCGGATTCGTGGGGTTTGGTATCGCCGTATTCGCCAGTGGTGTCGTATCGTCGGAACCACACGCATTCATCAGGCCCAGCATGGGAACGCTGGCACCCAGCTTGAGAAAGTGTCGTCGTTTTGCTGATGTGTTTGAATCCATGTGTGCCCCCTGTTGTCTCTGATACTCGATAACAAGGGGTGTGGCTTCGAGAATACTCTCAGCAAGACAAGTCAGAAAAACGTCATGCTTTTCTCGTTTAGTTGGGCATCGGGATCGGGAGATTGATGGGCAGTACCCCATCAAATCGGTTGCTGCCACGCTGCACGGTGAACGATTTGCGCATGCCCTCGTTTTCAACGCCAATCAGCGACTCGTCCGTGATGCTTTGCGCATATTTCCAGGTCACGTCCATTTGTTCGCGTTGCATATTGATCAACGCAAAACCCTTGGTTTTCAGTTCGCTGTATTTGATGTGCGGGTTGAGCACGGGCAATAGCGTGGACACTAAATCAGCCACTTCATCTGGAAAGCCTGAAGAGGTCACCGAGGGGGTCACAATTTCCACGCCCAAGCTGCGTTGAAGCTGGTTACCACCAATCAGGGCGATCGGGTTTTCATACAGTTCAATGGCCCAGCTGGTGTGAATGTCGCCGGTCAACACCACCAGGTTTTCAATGCCGATGTCTTTGATCAGGTTGAACACGCGGTTGCGCTCGGCCACATAACCATCCCACTGGTCCATATTGATACTGACCAAATTGCCCAGTAGCTTTTGATCCAGCAACTCGACTTGAGGTGCTTCCAGAATATTCAGTTGACCAAACATCACTTGCTGTCCTAAAACAGTCCAAATGCTATTCCTTTGTTTGGCTTCAAA
Organism: Limnobacter sp. MED105; assembly: GCF_000170915.1. GTDB lineage: Bacteria > Pseudomonadota > Gammaproteobacteria > Burkholderiales > Burkholderiaceae_B > Limnobacter. Next base: position 82,946 of record NZ_ABCT01000002.1, on the reverse strand, counting down.
CATGCGGTCACTCAGCCAGCGGCGTTGCTCAAACCCCAGCAATTGTCGATCCGGATTGAAGCGATCCGGGTCTACAGCCATGATTTCAGCCTGTTTGTCGCGACCTACAATGCGGGTGTCCAGCATGATGAGGCTGCACAAATCGCCCACTTGAAAATCGCGGTAAATCACTTCACGCGGGTCGGGTGCCAATGTGTTTTCATCGCGAGGGAAGCGTTCGCGCAATGGCATCCAGTTGTAGTAGGTGCGAATGGCCGTGGCTTTGCGCTCTTGATAATCGCCTTCCTCGGCTTGGTGGTTCTCGGCCCCGTCCTTGTAAGCATCGTTGGTGATTTCATGGTCGTCCCACACGGCGATCATGGGGTGCGTGGCATGCAAGGCTTGCAGCTCGGGGTCGGCTTTGTATTGTTGGTGACGCAGCACATAGTCTTCGCGGCTCACCATTTCTTTTTGCGGGTTTGGTGTGCGGGCAATGCCGTTTCGTGTCAAGCCTGCGCCACCACCACCGCCTTCGTACAGGTAGTCGCCCAGGTGAACGACAAAATCAAGTGGTTCGCGGCGCACCATCTCGTACACCGAGAACAAACCTGCCGGGTAATTGGAGCAACTCAGCGTGGCAAACTGCACCGATTCCACTTCCCCGCTGGGCAGCGTTTTGGCATGGCCGATGCGGGATTTTTGACTGCCAGCCACAAACCGGTACAGAAAGGCCTGGTTACCTTGAAGTTCAGGCATTTGACCTTGCATGAAGCGTGAGTCGCTGTACAGGGCTTGGTTGCCCAAGTCCACTTTCACCGTGTAGTCGCGGTCGCGAAATGCGGTGAATTCGCCCAGGCGGTTGACGGGACCTTCCTGAAATGTTGAATCCCATTGAGTCATGTCAGCCAGGGGTTCTTCCAGCAGCACGTATTCCAGCATCACCGGGATTTGATCGATGTTGGCATTGCGCGGTGACAGGGCAGTCCACAAAATAACTGCTTCGGCCGTGGGGTCGCCGCTGCTGATACCCCAGGGAAAGGCGCCTGCCGGGTTTAGCATTTGATCGACTGTTTCGCTGGGTGTTACCGGATTGCCTGGGTTGCCAGGATTCGCCGTGTTGCCAGTGTTCGATCCGTCAGAACCGCAGGCAACCAAAGCAGGCAGGGACAAGCCGGCAAGGCCGGTGCGAAGAAAGTGACGACGATCCATGGTGTATCCAGAAAAAACGATGGGTTTGTCTTGATACTGCTTGCGTAGCCGCTTTGGTTTTGGAAGAACATGTCAGCGTGACTGGTCACGCCAGCGTCATAAATTACCGTCTGTCCCATGTCCCCATCAACCAATCCATGATGGGGTAGGTAATGTTGAAATTCTTGTGCGCCATAATCCGTTGGTCGTGGTGCGTGGTGTGCAGCCGGGCAAACCGCGTAAAGCCGGGTATGCGATGCACCCAGTGGTCTTCTTTCAGGTGGTAGGAAAGGTGTAGTAACTCATAGTTCAGGTAATACGCCATGCCTGTGGCCACCAGCAACAGGGCCACGTTGGGACTGAACAGCCAGGCCAGTAAAAAGCCCATGGGTACAAAAAATGCCGCCACAAAAAAGCCAACTATCGCGATTGGAAACAACACGGCTTTGAAGTCCTGATTGCTGTCGATTTCCATGTGGGTATCGGTGAAAAACTTGTGGTGTTGTAGCGAGTGCCGTTTGTACACAAAGCCCAAACCTTTCACGGGGCGATGCATGGCGTACTTGTGGCCTGCCCATTCGGCAAAATTGGCATACAAAAAGGTGGCGGGAATGGTCAACCATTCAAGCATGCTGGGGGAATCAAGCCAGTAGATACACAGTGCAATCACGCCAAGTCCCAAAGTCATGGTCATGGCCAAGTGCAAATAGCCTTGATAGCCTGCTGAAATGAACTCGGCCCGGTAGTTGGCCCGCACCGATTGAACGACTGAGTTTTGAGATTCTTTGGGCACCAGATTTTTAACTTTGGCGTGCATGGTATTACTGTCTCCCACATTATGAATTTTATTTTGTAATGTTAGATTGCCCCTGATTGCCTTGAATTTCAAGTGCTTTTGCAAGCACATGGTTGTGCGCTGGTACACTTTGAAAAAAGACAATTCCAAAAGCAGCAAAGGAGACTCACCATGAACGCACCGCTTTCAAGTACCCCACCCGCCCATATTGGCCAACAGGAATGGCAGGCCCGCGTCGATTTGGCCGCAGCCTACCGTTTGGTGGCCATGCACAAATGGGACGATTTGGTGTTCACGCACATTTCTGCCCGGGTGCCTGGCGAAGACGGGCACTTCTTGATCAATCCCTATGGCTTCATGTTTGAAGAAATCACCGCCAGCAGTTTGGTGAAGGTGAACATGAATTGCGAGAAAGTGGACAATAGCCCTTACGATGTAAACCCGGCCGGTTTCACGATTCACAGCGCTGTGCATGCCATTCGGCATGATGCGCACTGTGTGATGCACACCCACACCGTGGCGGGCGTTGCGGTGTCTATTCAGGAACAGGGCTTGTTGCCAATTTCACAGCAGTCCCTGTTTCCCTTGGCTGGGCTGGCGTATCACGACTATGAAGGCTTGGCCCTGCGCGACGATGAGAAAGCACGCCTGCAAGCCGACCTGGGCGAGGCCAACAACCTGATTTTGCGCAACCATGGTTTGTTGACCTGTGGTGCCACAGTGGCAGACGCCTTTTTGAACATGTTTATTTTGCAGCGCGCTTGCGAGGTTCAAATTGCGGCGCAATCGGGCGGCGCGCAATTGATTCCGATTGCCCAGCCGATTGTTGAGGGTATTAAAGCCGCTGCAGCACAAGTCACTCGTGGCTTGGGTGGCAATATTGCCTGGCCTGCGCTGTTGCGCAAACTGGATCGGGAACAGCCGGATTACAAAAACTGACGATTAGGGATTGTTTCCTCCAGTCACGGTGGAAACATATTTCGCAAGAATTTTCATTTGATCCGCGGTCAAATGATCAACAAAAGGGGGCATGCCCCCTTTGCCGTTTTTAAGCGCATTCAGCACGCGTTCTTCGCTGGGCTTGAGCACATCCAGCACCGGGCCGATTTTGCCCTTGGTGCCCGCATCGGCCAAGGTGTGGCAAATGGCGCAGGCCGGGTCCGCGTCAGTCTGGAACAGTTTGCGGCCTTGTTCAAGAATGGCCGCGTCGTCCATGGCGAAAGCATTGGACATGCTCAGGCTTAACACCAACATGCAGCTGAATTTCACCATGGTTGAACTCCCTGTTTTAATTACGCCCGTAATTTGCGGGCTTTGAACAAGCCCCAACTGCTGTCCAGAATATAGAAAAACAGGGCTTTCAGGGCGCTCTCGTTCGGGACAGGGTTTTTGCCTTTGCCCATGCGGTGAATTTGGCGGGTGTACCACTGAATTTCAAGCAGGCCGGTGCGGTCCACGGCTTTAACACCGGTAATCAAAGGCTTCACGGGGTGAAGGGCTTCTTTGTTGTCCAACAGGCGTTTGGGCAAATCGGGTTCAATGGCAATCGAGCGGGCCAGGCCAATCAAATCAACAGCACCTGTGTTCAATGCTTCTTTCATGCCGCCCACGGTGCGAAAGCCACCCGTCAGCATCAAAGGCACTTTGCACACGGCACGCACTTTCTCGGTGAAGTCGATGAAGTAGGCTTCGCGTTTCACGGTGCTTTCTTTCTTGGGTTTTGCGCTTGCGCCTGTCATGGCGGGGGCTTCGTAGGTGCCGCCAGACACTTCAATCATGTCAATGCCGCGTGCGGTCAGTTCCTGAATCACGGCCAGTGATTCTTCCTCAGAAAAACCGCCTTTTTGAAAGTCAGCGGAATTCAGCTTGATGCCCACCGGGAAGTTGGGCCCCACCTGTTTGCGCACTTCGTCGTAAATGGCCAGCACGAAACGACGGCGGTTTTCAGCATTGCCGCCCCACTGGTCGTTGCGCTGGTTGCTCAGCGGGCTTAAAAACTGGCTGATCAAATAGCCGTGGGCGCCGTGAATTTGTACGCCGTCAAAGCCAGCGTCTTTGCACACCTTGGCGGTGCGGCCCCAGCGCGCAATCAGGTCCAGAATTTCAGTCTCGGTGAGCTCGCGCGGCGTGGCAAACATCATTTGCAGGCTTTTGTGAAAAGGCACCGCGGAAGGCGACACGGTCTCCTTGTTCATGCCTTTGGGGCACTGTTTGCCGGGGTGGTTGATTTGCACCCAGATTTTGCTGCCATTGGCCTGACCCGCTTTGGCCCACTGCTGCAACAGCGGCATGTCGCGGTCGTCTTCAATCACGACGTTGCCCGGCTCTGCACGTGCGCGGCGGTCTATCATCACATTCCCGGTTATATTCAGACCAATGCCACCGGCTGTCCAGCGCTGGTAAACGCGCACAATTTCAGGTGTAACCCGGTTGTCGCGAGTGCCTAAGGCTTCGCTCATGGCGGCTTTCACCAAGCGGTTGGGAACGGTGGCGCCGCAGGGCAAAGTCAGTGGGTCGCGAAGTTCAATGCGCATAGGGGGTCTCCGGTGGTTCTAAATTGAAAATTATTGTTGTCACATGGTAGCGTGGACGCATGAAAAAAATTGAAGTCAACACACTAATTTTTACAGCCTTCGCCATGTGCGCGTTTGCTGCGAATTCCTTCTTCTGTCGCGCGGCCTTGGGTGCCGGGCAAATTGATCCGGCCAGCTTCACCGCCATTCGGCTGATTAGTGGAGCCATTACGCTTTGGCTTTGTTTGCGCATCCAAAACAAGGGTGGGCAGCAGGGCAGTTGGGCAGGTGCCTGGGCCTTGTTTGGTTACGCAGTGCTGTTTTCCATGGCCTACCTGTACATGAGCACAGGCACGGGTGCCTTGATTTTGTTTGCCAGTGTGCAGCTCAGCATGATTGCCTATGCCGCTACACAGGGTGATCGATTGAAAGGTTTGCGTGCTGTGGGTGCAATCGTGGCCGCTGCGGGCCTGGTGTTGCTGTTGTGGCCACACCTGCAAACCCCAGCCTCGGTGCTGGCCGCGGCAAGCATGGCTTTGGCAGGGGCCTGTTGGGGTGTGTATTCGGTGGTGGGCAAGGGCTCGAAATCTCCTTTGGCTGACACAGCGGGTAATTTTTCCAGGGCTGCATTGCTCATGCTGTTGGTGTGGCTGGCTGTGTACTTTTCGGCCAAGGCGGGGGTACATATTCCCGGTGTGACCGTGGAGCGTGGTCTGGCGTTGTACACGGTGTATTTGCCAACCCCCACAGTGGCGGGTGTGTTGTTTGCGCTGGCATCGGGTTGCCTGGCCAGTGGCATTGGTTATGCAGTGTGGTACAAGGTTCTGCCAGCGTTGCCTACCACCTCGGCAGCCAGCGTGCAGCTGAGCGTGCCGGTGATTGCCGCGCTGGCGGGCGTTGTTTTCCTGAACGAGGCAGTAACAGCCACTTTGCTGGTGGCCATGGTCATGACGCTGGGTGGTGTGTATCTGGTTTTGCGCGCCAAGCGTTAAGGTCTTCTCAATCCAAATTGGCTGGACATTGAATCAATGAATGAAGTCGTGAAACCCAAAGACGAGAACAGCAAACCAGAAGGGCAAGCGGTGCAAAACCCGTCCAGCCTTTCAAACCTGGCCAAACAGTTTTACCTGCAACACTGGGGCTTGTTGCTGAGTGTCGCCTTGGTATTGGCTGTGGTCATCAACTTATGGCCAGTGCTGGCGCCCTTCGTGGCGGCATTTGTGTTGGCGTATTTGTTGGCGGCACCCAGCCGTTGGGTGCATGGAAAATTGCGTGGGCGCATTCCCTTGCCGGTGTGTGCTGTGCTCACCTTTTTTGCGCTATTGCTGATTTTTTCAAGCGTGGGTTTGCTGTTTATCCCGGTGGTGCTTACCCAGCTTGAGTTGATTCAAAGCAATTTGCCGCAGTTGATTGTGAATGTGAAGCGCACCGTGTTGCCCTGGCTCAATGAGGCGTTCGGGCTCACCATTTCAGTGGACAGCACCGAGATGAAAGACCGTATTGCGGCTTACATCAGCGAGAACCGCGGCACGCTGGCCGAGCTCAGCACAAAAATATTGCGCTCGGGTTCGCAGTCGGTGTTGGGCATTACCGGTTTTGTGTCTTTGACCGTGATTGCCACCTTGTTCATTCTTCCCGGCTGGACTCAAATTACAAAGCAGTTTCAGCAGGTGTTTCCGCCCCATTTGTGGAAGCGGGCGCAGCCATTGTTCAGTGAAATTGATTCAGTCATGACCGAGTACATCAAGGGCATGATGATCGTGATGCTCTTTCTCAGCACCTTCTATTCAATCGGTTTGAGTGTGGTGGGGCTGCAAAGTGGCTGGGCTTTGGGCATGTTGGCCGGGGTGCTGTGCGTGGTCCCTTACCTTGGTTTTGCGGTGGCGTTGTTGGTGGGCTTGTTGACTGCTGCGCTTGAGTTGCAGGGCTTCTTGCCAATTTTCCTAGTGCTGTTGGTGTTTGTGGTGGGTCAGTTTCTGGAAGGGTTTGTATTAACACCCCTGGTGGTGGGCGACAAAATTGGTTTGTCTGCACTGGCCGTTATTTTTGCACTGGCATTTTTTGGTGCCGTGTTTGGTTTGGTGGGTGTTTTTCTTGCGCTGCCGCTGGCTGCCATATTCAAGGTGGCTTACCTGCATGCTTTTGCACATTACGAACAAAGCGATTATTACCGACAAGCCCGGTAAGTCAGGCGAAAAAAAACCGGTGGGCTGCTCACTTCTCCCACCGGCCGATCAGCTCAGGATTTCTGTCACGAAATTTGTTTAAGCTGCGTTTGCTTTCAACTGGCTGTTCATGCGGGCACGAATGGCATTCGCAATCTCAGTGTTGGGTTTGCGGCCTGAATCCTCTACGGTGGCCACAAAGTTGTCGATTTCTGTCAGGAAGCGGCTGTTGTCGTGCATCCAGGGGTGGAAATCGGCCTTGAAATAGTCCATGAATTCACCGTTGGCCACTGGGTTGCGCAATACGCCCACCTTCTTGCCCCACAGCATTTTGGTGACAGTCCAGAAACCTTTCAAATGACCGCCCTTGATGGTTTTGTCAGCCATCACCAAACGCACATGGAAGGTCATGACAAGCGGCCAGAAAATGGCAGTGGCCAGCACCATGGCCAGGCGGCGACTAAACCGGTTGTGCATGTTGTCGGGCAGCACATGGTTCCACACGTCATAGGCCACCGCTTTGTGCTCGGTTTCCTCGTAGGCGTGCCACATCCACATCTGCTTGTAGGCAGGGTCTGATTTTTCGCCCAGTACCTCGGGGTTGCGCAGCAATTGGTCGGCCATCAGCGCGGTGTAATGTTCCAGCGCAATGGTGCCAGCCAGGGTCAGGCGCTTGCCCAGTGTTTTCTTGATGAACGCCAGAAAGCCCCACAGGAAACTGTCCAGCTGCGAAGCGGGCAGGCCTGCGCGATCCAGCATCTCGTTGTATTCAACGTGCTCGCGGCTGTGCATGGCTTCCTGGCCGATGAAGGCCACCACTGCTTTTTTCAATTCGGGATCAGTAATGTCGTCGCGGTAGTTGCGCACAGCGTCCATGAACATGCGCTCGCCAGCCGGGAAGAACAGCGACAGGGCATTCATGAAATGGGTCACGTGGGGACCTTGCTCATGCCAATTGGATACCTTCTCTTCAGGCAGATTCAATTTGACATCGCGGCGTACAGGCATGATGTTCTTCATGGTTTGACTCCTACACTTGTTTTATTGTTGTTGCCACGTTCAACCGTGACATTGCGCAATGTAACAATAAAATTTCGTGTCCACAATAGCAAAACCTGAGTACCCATTCTAGAAAATACCGCGGGTTTACCCTTGGTTCAGGGTGCGCAGGAAGCGGTCTGGAATGGGCGTAGAACGGCCTGTTTCCGGGCTGACCCACACCATTTTGGCGCTGCCGGTGGCTACCAGTACTTCAGGTGTGTCGGTGCGGCGCATCTCGTATTTTTGCACCAGGCTGCTGCGGCCCACTTCACCTGCCAGCACTTTGATTTCAACCACGCCGGGCGCTTTCAGTTCTTTCAGGAAGCTGCATTCGGTGTGAACAATCACAACATAAGCGGGGTCGTTGTCGATGTGCTCCGGAAACAGGGCGATCCATTCCACACGGGCCTGTTCGAAACACCGGAAATACACGGTGTTGTTCACATGGCCAATCTGGTCCATGTCGCCCCAGCGCAGTGGCACGGTGGTGGAGTAAATTTCTTTCATGTTTTATCGCTGATTGCGTTGTTCGGTGCGCCACTGCCAAGGAGCAAGCGGTGCCGTTTGTTGCCACAAGCCTTTGCGTGTGGTGCGGGCCTGGTTCTCCGCCGCTTCGTACAGCACGCGGTCTTCGCTGCTTTGGCTGCGTGCGAACTCGCGGTACCACCAGGCATGCCCGGCTTCAATCGCTTTCAAATTGATGTCGGTTTCACCATCACACAAACGCTGCTGGCAATTGTCCAAGGGCATTACCACTTTGGCCACCTGGCGCTTGTAACGGTCGGTGTTGTTCACGATGATTTTCACATCTTTGTTCAGCACCTGCTGGGTCAACCAGCGTTTGGCTTGCTCACCGCCTGCCTGGTTCAATTCAGGTGCATCCACGGCGTGCATGCGGATTTTGTGAATTGCGCCATCTGTATTGCGCACTGTGATGGTGTCACCATCGGCCACGCGGGTCACGGTGGCAAGGTAAAAACTGCCCGAGGTGGCCGAGCCGGGCTGGTTTTGACTTTCAGAGGCAACCGGGCCACCAATGCCAATGTTTGGGCCGTAGGGGCTGATGTAATAGCCCAGCAGGGCCAAAACCAGAGCCAACACTTTAAAGATCATATTGGGTTTGAGAATGTTCAAGGTTAAGATGGCTAGCGAGCCAAACCACAATTTTAAAAAACAGCCGAGAGTACCATGGACAGAGTCAACCTGCAGTTCAACAGCGACAACACCGTAGCCACTATGGCCCTAAACCGCCCCGAGAAACACAATGGTGTGGACTGGCCCATGCTGAAAGAAGTGCGCAAGGTGCAGCAACAACTGGCCAGGCATAAAACTCTGCGGGCTGTCATCTTGAAAGGCGAGGGCCCGTCTTTTTGTGCCGGTCTCGATGTGAAGTCGGTTATGAGCAATCCCAAGACTGGTTTGATTATGTACGCCAATCTGTGGTTACCCATGCGCAATATTTTCCAGACCTGGAGCATGGGCTGGCGCGATCTGGGCGTGCCCGTGATTGCGCAAATTCACGGCAATTGTTTTGGCGCCGGTATTCAATACGCCATGGGCGCAGACATTCGCGTGTGCACACCCGATTCCCAATTGTCCATTCTGGAGGCCAAGTGGGGTTTGGTACCCGACATGGGTGGTGCGGCGCTGGTGCGTGAACTGTTGCCAGTGGATGTGGCCAAGGAATTGACCATGACAGGCCGTGTGCTCAGTGGCCTGCAAGCCAAAGAACTGGGCCTGGTGACCCATGTTGTTGAAAATCCGGAAGAGAAGGTGCAGGCCTTGGTGCAGGAAATATTGACCCGCTCACCCGATTCTGTAGCCGCCAGCAAATTCATGCTGCAACGAATTTTCGGCATTGACGAGGCTGCGCATCTTACCCAGGAGCGCCGATGGCAGCGCAGGGTGTTGGGCTTTAAAAACCAGCGTATTTCAGTTGTGAAAAACAGCAAGCAGCCCACCATGCCGTTTGCGAAACGACAAATTCGTTGAAATCCCGGGGTGTGCCGCATCCAGCGGCGCACCTTGAGAAGTACCAAACTATTCAAGAATAAAAAACAATCTGGAGACATTCCCATGAAGGCCTTGACCCCCAACGACCAATTGTTCTTGTGGCTGGAGCGCCGCAACCAACCCATGCATGTGGGCGGGCTTGTGTTGCTGAAACCGCCCAAGGGCCAAAGCACTATTGATTATGTGCACAAGGTTGTGGCGGACATGCGCACCTACACCCAGCCAGTGGCGCCTTTCAGCTTGCGTTTGAAGTCGCGCCTGGGCATGTGGTTTTGGGTGGAAGACGACGAGTTTGACCTTGAGGCGCATTTCATTCATTTGTCGCTGCCCAAGCCAGGCCGCATTCGCGAATTGCTGGAACTGACTTCCAAACTGCATGCCTCGCCGCTGGACCGCGCAAAGCCCCTGTGGGAAGCCTATGTCATCGATGGTCTGGAAGACGGCCGTGTGGCTTTGTACACCAAGGTGCACCATGCGCTGGTGGACGGTGTGGCCTGCATGAAAATGTTGCAGCGTTCCATGGCCGACAACCCGGAGATCATGGACATTCCACCGTTGTGGGCCAACCCGAATTTGCGGGGTTCGGTTCAGCGTTCAGAGGCGTCGGAAGGGTTGGTCACCATGCTGGGCCAGGTGCTGGACACCGCCAAAACCCAACTGTTCAGCTTGCCCAAGGTGGTGAAGGAAGTGGGGCGATCCCTGTGGCAAACCAGCGTGGCCGATCCTGATTTTGTATCGGTGATACAGGCCCCGCGCAGTGTGTTGAACCGCCGTATTACTGCCTCGCGCCGAGTGGCCGCCCAATCTTGGTCCATGGAGCGCATCAAGGCTTGCGCAACCGGCCTGAACATGACTTTGAACGATGTGGTGCTGGCCATGTGTGGTTCGGCCTTGCGTTCCTACTTGAGCGAGCTGAATGCGCTGCCCGCGCGCCCGCTGGTGGCCATGGTGCCGGTGTCGCTTCGCAAAGACGACACGGCAACCGGTAACCATGTGGCCCTGTTGTTGGCCAATTTGGCCACAGACACCGAAGACCCTGTTGAGCGGATTGAAACCATTGCGCGTTCAGTGAACCATTCCAAAGAACGGTTTGCCAGCATGAATCAAACTGAAATCATGAACTACGTGGCCACCATGATGGGCATTAGCGGATTCAACATGTTGACCGGCCTGGCGCCGAAGTTGCAGGCCTTCAACATTGTGATTTCGAATGTGCCGGGCCCCAAGCACACCCTGTATTTCAATGGCGCAGAGGTAGATGGTGTATATCCCGTTTCACTGCTGCTGGATGGGCAGGCCTTGAACATTACCTTGAACAGCTATGCTGGCAAGCTGGAGTTTGGTTTGGTCGCGTGCCGCAGAACCATGCCTTCCATGCAGCGTCTGTTGCAGTTTCTGGAAGACGGCCTGGTTGAGCTGGAAGAAGCGGCGGCCAAGGAAGCCAAAGCCAATCTGAAAAAGCGCAACGCGGCTTGAGTGTCAGTCCTCGCTGAAACGCGAGGCCATGGCGATACCAAACAGGAAGGGCCAGCGCTGAAATGAGTCGTACACAGCCTGGTCCTGTTGAATGTCTTGGTACATATTGTGGTCAAAACCCTCAAGCTGGGAACTGAGTGCATAAATGTCGTGCGCCATGTCGGCGGGCGGCATGAACAAGGCGGGCGGCGCGTTGGGGTCAAATTGTGCCATGGCGTTTTTATCCCCCCTCAGTTGGACGCTGCAATGGTTTGAACCGGGCCCAGCATTTTCCATGCAGCACCCGGGGCTTTGATCCAATACGACCCCTGACTTTCCATCACAGTGATATTGCCTTGCTGGGACACGAATCGAGTGTCTGGCAGGTCGCTTAGTAGCACCGGCCATGCCGGTTTTTGCTGTTGCTCAGCAGGCTGTGCAAGCCAACGCGCCAACAGTTCACTGAGCGCGGTGTAACTGACCGATTGCTTCACGCTAACAGGCCCGGTGCTTGCCGGGGTGTAGCCCGGAGCTATCCAGTAACCAAACACAGGCACTTTGGTAATGGCTGGCGTTGGCAATTCGCGCAGCCCTACCAGTTGACCAAATTCACCTGTCAAACCGGCACCATGTTCGGGTACCACCACCACCAGTGCTTTGCGGTCACTTCGTCGAATTTCTCCCAGTACCGATTGAATGTCATTCAACATTCGCTCCAGTCGCAAGGGGTAACTGTTCAGGCTATTCAGGTTACTGTTGGGCAAGCGGTTGCCATCGTGCAGGGTAATGCTGTTGTAGTAGTAAGCCACTGCGGGCCCGCTTTGCTGAATGCGTTTGTTCCACCACGCGCGCAGGTAGTCGCCATCGCGACCCACGCGTGAGCCATCAAAGGCCTGCACCCCGGCGGGCACATCGTCATGGGCCACCAGTTCAGTGGCTTTGCCGCCCAGGTTTGTTTTTACAAGTTTTGAGAAGTCTTGAAAGCGGCCATCATGGTTCAGGCCCATTTCAACTTCGAAACCTACGTTTCGCAGTTGTTCAAACAACATGCAACTGTTATTGGCGACGCTATAAAGTGCATCGTGCGTTGTTTGCCCGCATTTGCCGCGCAACAGTCGAATAGCGGCTGGCCCTGAATAACTGGTGGCTGAGTTGAAGTTTTCGAACACAAAGTCAGCCTGCCGAATGGTGGGGTGCTGGCTTTGTTTGGCGTATTGCAGGTCGGCCCACGACAGTGAGCAGATTTGCAGCACAATCACATCGAAATCAGGGCTGACCACCGGTGAAAACGGTGCCAATGCAATGTTTCGTTGTCGGTCAAAAAAACCGGCAAGCACTGCTCCCGGGCCTGCCCCTTCATAGGCATTGTCCCGGAGTTTGGTTTGACTTTCCTGGTCACGTGCCACGCGCAGTTTCTGGAAGTCGACCTGGCCCAAAGCCAGTAGTTCGGCTGGTGAAAAATTTTCACGGGCTTGTGCTTGAGGTTCAAGCAAAGCGGCAGTTTTATTGGTTTGGGTCTGTTGTTGAATAAAAGGCAATGCCTGAATACCCAATATGCACACCAGTCCGAACCCAACCCAGGTGCTGATGCGTATGTACCGGTCGAGCACCCGTACCACCATAAAACCCAACAGTGCTCCCCACAGCATCCAGGGTTGAATGGTGCGTTTGAGCAACTCCCACAGGTAATCGAGCGAGAAGCCGAACAGGGCCTTGATTTGATCCACCAGCGCCAGTGACACCACCAAACCCAGCTCGTGCAGCAGCAGGGCAATGGCTGGGCCGGTAAACACGAGGTACCGTAGCACCTTCATCAGTTGTTTGTTTTGATAGGCTGCCGGGTTGGTGGCAATCAGCAAGGCGAACAGACCCAAATTCCACAGAGGGCTCAGTGTCAGTTGCCCGGAAAAGTGCAGGCCAAACTTGATGAGAAAGTAAAGGTTCCACAACAGCATGGCCCTAGTTCTCCCACTTCTCGGTTTGGTTTTTGTTACCCATCAGGCGGTTGCCCAAATCTACAGCGCCACCTTTCAGCCAGGCAAACAGGCGCACGTAGCCGATCATGCCTTTTGCAAACACGTCTTTCAGGCCACCCAATGCGCGGTCGCGGGTTTGGTCTTCTTGCCAGTTCAGCCAGGCGTCGGCGCGGCCGAAGGTACACTGAATCAATTGTGTTTCCTGCTCAGGGGTCAGGTTGGTGAACAAGGCTTCCACATGCCCGGTTTCTGTGAAGTGAATTTTCGCAGGAAACAGAAATTCGCGATCCCCGCGGTGCAGGCCCACCTGCACCTGGCTAAATTCACTGATACCTGTGGTGTCGGCCACCGCCAATGTCAGCCCCGCTGCCGAGTATTCTTCGGTGTAGCAACTCACGGTGTACCCACCGGGCAGTTTCAAAAATGCGGGCATCACCATGCGCACGCGGTGGTGAACATGTTTTTGAACTGATTCGGTTGCAACGCCCACCGCAGCCCCCAGAATGGCGAGGTTGAAACCGCACCACAGCAGGTTCATCAACACGGTGCCTGTTTCATGGGTGTTGAACACAAACAGGCGAAGCAGGCCCACGGAAAAACCAAGTACATTGATCAGGAGCAAGATCAGGTAGGGCTTTGCAATGTTGGCATCAAAATAACTTTTCTCAATCAAGCCGCCTTTCGATGTGACGTTGAACTTGCCCAGTTTCGGATTAATGAAGGCCAATGTAGTCGGCAAAATAATGTACCAGGACAGCACAGTTTCATACACCTCAGACCAGAACGATCGCCGGTATTTGCCCTGAATCACCGAGTTGGTATAGCTGGAAATCATTAGCTGCGGCAAGGCATAACTAAGAATGGTCACCGCTGCAGCATTGATCAAGTGCTGTTCAAAAAACAGATAAGCCATGGGCATGACCAAAAAGATCATGCGCGGTATGCCATAGAAAAAATGCAGCATGGCATTGGAATAACAAACACGCTGAAAAAGGTTTAAGCCTTTTTTGAACATCGGGTTGTCAGTGCGGAAAATTTGCGCCATGCCGCGTGCCCAGCGAATTCGCTGACCAATATGGCCTGCAAGGGTTTCTGTGGCCAAGCCTGCAGCCTGAATATTATTCAGGTACACGCTGTTGTAGCCCAGGCTGTGCAGTTTCAATGCAGTGTGTGCATCTTCAGTCACGGTTTCCACTGCAATGCCACCCACCTCCAGCAAAGCTTTGCGTTCAATCACCGCGCAGCTGCCGCAGAAAAATGAGGCGTTCCAGTAGTCGTTACCGTCTTGAATCAAGCCATAGAACAGAGAGCCTTCATTGGGCATTTGCCGAAATGAATTGAAGTTGCGCTCGAACGGATCAGCTGAGAAAAAATGGTGCGGTGTTTGCACCAGCACGCACTTGGGGTCACGGCTGAACCAACCCATGCTGGTTTGCAAAAACGAGCGGGTGGGTATGTGGTCGCAATCAAAGATCGCGATGTATTGGCCATGCGTGTGCTTCAAGGCGTAGTTGATGTTGCCCGCTTTGGCGTGTGAATTGTCTGGGCGGGAAATGTACTCGACCCCCGCTTGTTTTGCGAACTCTTCAAAAGCGGGGCGGTGACCATCGTCCAGAATATAGACCGTGATTTTTTCAAGTGGCCAGTCCAGCCCCTTGGCGGCGTAAACAGTGGGGCGCACCACCGACAAAGGTTCGTTGTAACTGGGAATGAATACGTCTACTGTGGGCCAGTCATTCAGGTTCAGTTCCAGTGGCATGGGTTTGCGTTTTAAAGGCCAGGCGGTCTGGATAAAACCGAAAATCAGAATAATCCAGGTGTAGGCCTCGGCGGCAACCAAGGTGTAGCCCAGAAAAATTTCTGTGCCGGTTTCAAGATCAAGCGAGCTGGTGAATCGCCAAAACACATATCGTGCCAGTAGCAACATGGTCAGTGCCATCAGGCACAGGTTGGCGAAACGCTCAGGCAAACGCTTGAACAACATGGCAAACAGATAGCACACAACAATAAAAACCCACTGCCCAGCCAGGGGCAATGAGGCTTGTGCAGTAAACAGAAACAAGGTCAGGGCAGAAAGGCCCAACACCCAGCGCAGCCACTTGAAGCGCACCACCAGCTGGCTTGCATTCTCGATGCGTTGTTCAAGCCGCGCTGCGCGCACGGCATAGTCGGTGAGCCTGCTGAACAGGGCACGTACAGCCCGGTAAGGGCGTTGAATCAGTAGTTTGAACACATAAGCCACTGGGCTTAGCAAATCGTGCAAGGCCACGGCAATAATATGAAACACGAAGCCGGGCAAGCTTCGGCCTTGTCGGCCACTGGATGCTTCAAGCGCACTGTTCAAACTGTTGGGGCGCAGCCAAAGTGCCTGAAAAAGGCGCAACAAACGCACCCGGGTTTTCAGGTTTGGAAACTCGCGCAGGTCCAGCAAGCGCTCCAGTCGGTTGATCCAGCTTGATGACGTGCTCATCCGATCTCCGCATCAATCCAGTTGCACAACTTTTGCTGGTCTTCGACCAACTGTGAGCGTGGCGCATAGTCGGCCAAGGCCAGGCCTGCCGCCAGGCTTTCCGCAAGGGCCTGGTCTTCATGCAAATAAAATGGCAGCAAGCGGTGGCTCAGTTTCATTTTGCACAAAGTCCACAAATCGAGATGCAGCACCTTGGCCGAGTCGAAACGGTTCATGAGAAAGTACGATGCTCCCCGGCTTTCCAGCAAATGTGGCAGCAGTGTATCAATGCCCAAAATGGACGCAGAGTCCGGGATCAGGGTGATCAGGTTCAGGTCAGACAACGCCATTACTTTTTGGCACCAAGGAGCCGGCCAGCGTGGCAAGTCGATAATCACCACTGCATCTTCAGCAAAATCGTCTTTCTGAAACAGCTCGGTCAGGCGTTGAGGTTGCTCCATCAACACGCGGTCAATTGCCAATTGCTGTGCAATGGATACTTCGCCGAAAGGCAGTAACTTGAAACCGGCGCTGCTGGTGTTCATGACCTGCTCCAGAGACTCACCTTGCAAGATAACGTGCCCAAGACCACGCGGGCTGCGGCTGGCACAACCCAATTGAAATTCAATGTTGTTGATGGGGTCAGCCTGCACCAGCGTGACGTTGCGCCCCAGCATGCTGAGCTGAGTGGCTGCGGCAATCGCAAGGCTGGTTCGTCCTGCACCCCCTGTGGGGGACACCAAAGCAATAATGATCATGCGTCCTCTTTGTCGTCGGGGCTGGCAATCCACTTGCCATGCCGCACCAACTGATAGCAGTCGTCGGGCAACTGGTTGTTGCTCCAGTTCACCCAGTCACTCAACCAAATGCGGGTTGTCGGGTTTTTCATCATTTTCCCCACCAACAAAATGGTGAGTAAAACACCCAGCAACAAACCACTCACGATCAGTGCAAACACGATCATTTTGCATCCTCGCTCAGCAGTGCGTTCAGGCGTTGTGTCCATGGGCGGTTCTGGTTCAGCGCCTCGGGGGCTTCATCCCAAAGCTCGGCCAGTTTCACGGGTTCAGTCTGGTCAGCACCCATCAGGTCCTGTACCGACAAAGGTTCCAGTTCTTCATGCAAATCTGCGAGCAATTCACTTTGGGTTTCCTCACCCAAAAACTGGATGTCGCCACTGAAAAGCACTGGCAGTTTTTCCCGGAAACACGATTCAAGCCAGCTGCGGTAGCTGGCTTCATCGGGCTCACTGACCCAAACCTTCAGCAAATAAATCGCTTCACGTGTGGCTGTAAATACACAGGTGGCTTGCGACCAATTGGCAAGGCGCAACGCGGTTTGTGCGGTCATGTGGCGCATCAGTGAAAGACGGGTTAGCGTGCAATGCATGGACCATTGTTTGGCCAGTTGCAGCATCATCAAC
Organism: Limnobacter sp. MED105; assembly: GCF_000170915.1. Taxonomy (GTDB): domain Bacteria; phylum Pseudomonadota; class Gammaproteobacteria; order Burkholderiales; family Burkholderiaceae_B; genus Limnobacter. The sequence goes on along the minus strand of NZ_ABCT01000002.1, from coordinate 65,948 downwards.
CCCTGCGCCGCAAATGTGGGGTTGGCCACCACAGTCAGCAGGCCCGGCATGAACACTTCGTGCAGGTCACGCGCGAAGGTGTTCTGGTGATTGTCCGGAGCTGCCAGCTTGATCGTGGGTTTGTTAACCTGGGCTGTGCTCAGACCCAACCAGGTTTCAATGCTTTCGTCGTGTAGCCACACGGTGTCAGCACCCATGCGCAGCAACACCGATGCGTCCTGCGCTGTCATTTCTCCGTGTGCCTGCACGTGAATTCCGTGTTGCTGGTCGGTGTCATACCGAAGGCTGTGACAGGTTTGTGCCAATTGTTTCAAGCCGCCCAACACTGCACTGTCCAGTACATGGTGCGTGGGCAGTTTTGACAGTTCGGTGGGGTTATTCCACAGGTTTGTTTGCAGGCCCCACTGGCTTGGCCACCAAGGGCGGAATTCAAACTCGCCAAGATCACTGACATCGGCCAGCCCGTCGGCGAAAGTACTCCATTCGGGCAAATCACCTTGCACGGTGGTTACTATATGGGCTTGTGCATGGTGCGCCCATTGATGCAGCAGACGCATTTGTGCCAATGGGTTTTGCCGGTTCAAGGGCTCGTCGCTGTCATCAAACCACAACTCGGCATGTTCAATGATGACCAGTGCAGGCTTTAATACGCACAGCGTATTCAAGGAGCGGCAAAGTTGGCGAATGCCGTTCTTGGCATGCCCCTTGGCCCACAGGTTTCTCACCGAGACCACATCCAGGCCTTTTGGGGCACCAGCGCGTTTGAGCAGGTATGGCTCCAGCAAACTGCGTACTTCGTTCTTGGGGCTGGCAGTCAGCCACAGGCAAGATCTGAACGGCGTTTCTTCTTGCGAGTCCAGCCAGTGTTGCACCAATCCCTGCGAAAAATGATTCGCATGGGGGGCGCGCACAACATAGGCTCCGGGCTTGGGCAAGTCAATCATTCAAAACCTCGAGTAGGGTGCAACACCTTCAGGCGGCACACTCAATTCGAAAAAGTCGCCAAACGAATATTTCAAATAAAGTTGTAGTCTGTCAGGGTTGTAACCTTCAGATCGATCAATTTCAAAATAGCCGCCCACCACAAAGTTTTTCAGTACCTGGCGTTCAAGGGCAAGGCGCAAACCAGTGCTGGTGCCGCCACCGGGACCGCCAATTTGCAAGGTGGGGTTTCCTTGTGCAGCGGCTGCCGCAGCAAGCTCAGGGTTCAGCGGATAAAGCGCGGTGTCGTCTTCCCGTGATTCACTGGCACCCACGCGGGCTTGGGCCTGCCAGGACCAGCCGTTCATATTGCCGGTCCAGGTAATCGGGAAGGTGAGTGAACCAAAAGCCTGTGGGCTGTAATAGCCGCCTTGCCCGAAGGTGTAAAAGCGCAGGTTTTTCTCGAACGACCACAAAAACAGTGACGCGCCAATTTCGACGTCATGCCCTGGGCGCTGAAACACGGTTTTGCCCACAATGCCTTGCAGGTTGTACTCGGTGTTGTCAGGTATGTTTTTGCCGGTAATCAGGTTGGCGCGTGCAATGCCCACAAAGTCAAGCGTGGGGTTAAATGCCTGGTAATACACCGCGCTAACGCCGTTGCGCCGCGCACCGCCCCAGGTTTCACCTGTCAATGGGTCGATGGCACCCGTGGTCGACAACACGCTGCCGTTGACCATTCTCCGCGCCACTTCAAGCCGCAAGGAACCTTCGCCCAGGCTGGTGCGCCATTGCACACCACCGACCCAATCATTGACCGGATAGTCGCCCACCGTGGTACCTACATCAACACGATACTGTTCGGTTTGCACGCCAACACCCACCACATGACCTTTGTAGTTTTGATCCAGTCGATTGCTGGCGATGGCCGGGTCGGTGGGCAAGGTGGTGCCCAGTTTTGCAAAGTTGCTGGCGGTGGCGGGGTTCACCCGGCCCGAATTTGCATTCAGTGTGTCCGCGCGCAAAAACAGAGTGCGCTCAAAGTCGAGTGGCAAATCCAGTTGCAATGGAATTTCGTCGCTGTCGATTCGGGATACACCTTCATCGCCATCGATAATTGCGTTTTCATACGACATGCGCAAACGCACCTGTCGTTTGCGCTGAAGGTTTTGCTCCAGTGCCCGCACTTCGGGTTCGGCCCGCCACTTGGGTGTGGCGCTTATTGAACTGGCCAGTGCATTGAACTCGCCATTTCTTTCCTGCGCGCGCAAACCATCCAGGTACTGCCCATATTGCACACGCTTCTCCAGTGCAGTCATGCCTTCTGTCCAGTTTTCACGGGGTACGGCATCAATCAGGGCAAGGGCATCGTTGCCGCGGTCTTGGCGGGCGGCCAGCAGTGCTGCTGCAAATCGCATTTCTTGCCCTTTGTCCAGTGCCAGGCCTTCATCCATGACTCGCCGTGCAGCCTGTTTGCTGCCCGCATCGCCTTGGTCATCCAGCAAGGTGGCCAGGTCGTAGCGGAACCATGGGTAGCTCGGGTTCAGGTCTACTGCGTTTTGCAGCAGCTTGGCTGCTTCGGTTTTGTTGCCTTGATCGATCTGCTTTTGTGCGCGGTCAGCCAGTTGTTGTCCTTGATCGAAGTCGGAAAGAACTGGGGCTGCTGGCGCTTCAGGTGGGGCAGGCGGGTTCGCGGCAATGTCGGGTGTTGTCGGCTGGGCTTGAACTGCTGGTGCAGGTTTCGTGCGGTTGGCATTGGCCGGGCGGCGAGTGGCTTGTGTCGTATCAGGTGTTTGTGCAAGCGTGCTGGCAGCCGCGCCACCCAATTCGGTAAGCAGGGTTCTGTAACGCCGGTCGTCCGGGTACTGTCTGGCCAACTCGGTCACTTGCCCGCGCGCGAAGGTACGCCCTTCCGCTGTGCGGTTCATCAAGCGGTAAATTTGCACTGCGGCTTCACCCAAAGGTGGCTGGGGAAACAACTGACGAAGTCGTTGGGGCAGGTTGGCGGGTACTTGTTCGCTGTCAGCCAAATAACGCAACTCGGCAAACTGTTGTCGCTTGTCCGAGGCCAATGCAATGGCTTGCTGCAATTCAATTGAAAACGGGTTATTGCCATGCACCAGTTGCAGTTTGCCCAACCACACATTGGCTGCCTGCACATCGCCTCGCGCAAGGTCAATCAAACCCTGCCAGCGCAGGGCAGAAGCATTGGTGGGTTCAATCAACAGTAGTTTGTTGAAAGACTGTGCTGCAAGGTCGAATCGAAAACGTTCGTACCAATACACGCCTTTTTCACTGAGTGCGCGAATATTGGTTTGCTGTGCATTCACATTGGCAAATGCCTGCAGTGGCAATACCAAGGGTATTGCCACAAAGCTGGCTTGAATCGCCAACGCAAGTGTGCAGGCCCGCAGGCCAGAATTGTGTTTGCGCTTAGCCACAGCTTTTAACCTCTTTGCCACGGGGCAGCAGTTCGCCCAGCGAATTGAATCGATAAAATTTGTCTATATACCCTTGAGCAAACAGGCTCAAGGCCCCGTTGTAATAACCATATTTGAGCCATGACTCTTTGCTTTGGGTTTTCAGGCTTTGGGCATGAAATTTCTTCGCAAGCTCGGGCATGCCCATGGTTTGAAGCAAGGGTGCCATGGCGGCTTGAAAACCAGCAGGCCCGCGTGTCGCGGAAAACTTTCCACTCTGTGGTTCAAACCATTCGGGCATGTTCTGGCGTTTCAGCAGCAGGGCTGTCAAGGGCGACAGTTGCCTCAGCAAAGGCGCTGTGGTGGGGTCACTTTCACTGCTCATCGCAATCCACAAATAAGTGCGTATGGCATCGTAATCGCCGCGTTGTTCGTCCTCGGGTAAGCTCATTTCACCGTTGTTGTACAGCACCCAGTCGGGATACTGCCCTGTTCGGCCGGTGTCCAGCAGCAACTTCTGGCTGGCCAGGTAAACTTGCGCCCAACGGGTGTCGTCTGCCCAAGCATTGGCAAATCGGGCCATCATGAAAGGTGGCAGGTAACTGGGGTTCAGTTTCACTGCGCCGTTGTCCAGCACAAAACCAGTGTGGCCCGGCAATATGCTCAAACCAAGGCCGCTGACCTCCATACTTTCCTGATTCAAAATTAAATCGCCGAGTGCACGCGCCTTGTCGGCATAGCCTGGGTTGCACCACACCCGGCTTGCTTCAAGCAAGGAGTACGCAATCCACAGGTCTGCATCGGATGCACTGTTGGCATCAATTACGCCCCAGCTTTCACCCTTTTTTCCCCAAATCCAGGCGGGCAACTGTTTGCCCAGGTCGCCCGCGCTCAGGTTGTTCTCAGTCCATTGCAATACGGCGTCAAATGCTTTTTTGTCTTGCGCCACCAAGGCAAAAAACAGGGCGTAGGACTGCCCCTCCGACACCGTGCGCAGGTCTTCCTGGCTGCGGTCGATCACCCGCCCATCGTCGCTCACAAAGGCACTCTTGAAACCGTCCCATGCGGGCCAGGCTTGTGCAGGCGTAGCGCTGCAGGCTGCGGTGGCGGCAAGCAGCACAGCCACTTGCCCAAGGCGTTGCACACAATTACGCCACAAGGCCATGTTCAATTGCCTTTTGTACGGCGCGATGCCCGGCCAGAGAGCCAGCCAAATGCAAGGATCGCCAAAATAACCCCAGCCAGTGCACCACCCACCGCGATCAAGGCCGGGTATTCGGAAAACGCAATGCGCAAACGCAGCCACCAGGGCAGTGCGCCGCTGATGTAGGTTTCGCCCAAGCTGTAGCTTTGAATGTCATTGCCCCGAATCAGGCTTACACTGCCTTTGATTTTTGCCACATCGCCATAATCTGACAGTGCAGCCACGGCGCGCTCAAAGCTGTCTTGATCTGTACCGGTCACGACCAGCCCCGCCTTTTTGGGTGCAAGGTGCGACTCGAATCCCATAATTGCACCCAGTGAACCCGCAGTTTGAATCAATGCACGGGCACTGTTGCTGGGTTGTAATTCGGTGTCGCTTTGCCACAAGCCCCTCAACCATTGAATAGCGGGCGGCAGGCCCATGCTGCGTTCTGTGGCGTTCAGCACCATCGGCAAGTTCATGTTGGCTGTATTTAACCAGCCCAAGCGATCGCTGGTGCCCAGAGCCAGCCAGTTTTTGCTGCCAATCGTCTCGGGCTTGTCAGAAACAATCAAACTGGTGCGTGTGGCGGGCAGCCCTGTCCATTGACCAAACAGACCCATTACATTCAGGTAAGAGCGAATCTCTAGCTGTGTGGGGTTGGCGGGAAGCACGATGGCCGTATCCGAGAGGTCTGCCATGATGCTGAAGGGGTAACCGCCATTGGCAAAGGCGGTCAAATTCGGCATGCGGGTGTAGTGGGGCAGGTTCGAGAAATCCAGGGTTGATTCCGGATCGATAGATCCCCGTGCAACTTGTGATACCCGTGTGCAAGAGCCGCCACCCTCAGCCATAAAACCAAATGCAAAGGCCAGTTCGTTGTTGCCACCCACGCGGAAGGCCGGAATTTGCAATGCTTCTTCACTGGTCAATTCAGCCTGGCCCAACAAGTCAATGTTGATTTTGTTTTGTACCTGTTCCGAGCGTGGTGCCAGACGGAAGGATTGAATCAACGAGTTGTTGATCTCAATATTCAGCAGCGAATCATTCCAACGGGAGGGTGCGGTGTAACGGTACTTCAAATCCATCGGAATGTTGCGACCCGCCCAGCTGAACAAATCGGGTGGAAGGCGCAAATTGACACTGGCGCGTGGTTTGTCAGAGCTGACCTCCAGTTGTCCCGGAAAATCAATCAGCTCACCAAAACGCACAGGGCGGTTGGTGGGCACATAGCGTGGTGCATCGTAAGGCTTGCGCGGTGCGCCCAGGTCTACTTTTTTCACCAAGGCCTTCTGGCCGCTCAGCACCTGCCCTTCAATTACCAACCCATACACCGCTTGTAGCAGTTCCTCGTCGGTACGGCCCATCACATACAGGTGCTTTATCCAAGGGGTTTCTTTGGCACTCACAATCATCAGTGAGGGGCCTTCAATGTCCGCCTCGCTCATGCCCTCGGGCATTTTTTTACCCTTGGTCAGAATAATGGTGTGACGCGTGGGCGATGCAACATCGAGCAATTCAAATTCAGCTTGCCTGTAAAAGGCTTGTGCACCCATCCACGAGGCCAGGATGCCCGCGGCTTTCATGCTGGCTTCGGTTTGCTCCAGGGGCAGCACGAGTGGCAGTCGCAGTTTCCGATTGTCACGGGGGTCGAAAAATGGCGCTGGCAACAGGGCCAGGTCGTTCACCAGGTTCAGTGGTGTGGATCCAATCGTTAAGGTGCTCTCGGGGCGAATGTCAAAACGCAGGGTTGGATTGCCCGGGTCCACACATTCACTGTCGTAGGTACCGTCATATTCAACACGAATGGTCGCGAAATCAGAAAACAACAGTGGGTCCAGGTCAATTTCCACCGTGTGCGGTACGCCTGCCCTTGCTACACTCAGCTGAGAGATGCCCGAAAGCTGGTTGTTCACATACACGCGCACAAAGGATTGGTCGTGGCGCATGCCCTGCGGATACAGCACGCGCAGGCTAAGGTTGGCGCGGGTCACCAATTCGTCCAGGCGTATGCCTGAATTCAAGTCTACAAAGCGGTTGACCCCGCTCAACCGAACCCCGTTTGGCTGCCCCATTTGGGCAAAGGTCAGAGTACGGGTTCGTTCAACGGCCGGCGCAGTTTCCACATTGGCAGGTGCTGTTGTGGGTGCCCCGCTTTCTTGTGTGAACCCAGTCAGGCAAAATAGGAATAACGCTAGAGATAGTAGGTGTCGCATAAATGGGTTCGCTGGTCGACTTGAATATAAGAACAGGTTTTCAATAATGGCCTGCTTAAATTACTGCACTTGGAAATAATTGAACAATATTTGTCAATCTTTTAAAAAGTATGCAGCATTGCCTGACACGTTATCCTATTGTTTTTGTATATGCTCATTTTCTAGAGCTTGTTTTATACAATTATTGCGCGAAGTGTCTAAAAGAGCACACTTTAAGAAAAGAGAATTAACAGTTTAGGGCGAACAACATGGTTTCGACAGAAGAGGTGGGGGATATTTTCGTGCTGCGTGTAGATGCGGTTCGACTGGACAGTGCAGTGGGAACCATCATTCGCAATGCGGTGGTGTCCAAGCTGGACGCCACACGAAAATTCGCTTTGGACATTAGCGCCGTCAAATTGGTGGACTCGGGTGGTTTGGGTTCCCTGGTGGCTTTACTGAAAAACATCACCAATCATCAGGGCAAGCTGGCTTTGGTCGGTATGAACAAATCAGTGCGAATGATGTTTGAGCTCTCGCGCATGGACCGACAGTTTTCCCTGCTGGACGACATGCCCAAGGCCGTTGCCTTTCTGCAGCAGGCTTAATTCATTGTGACAGACCACGACCCCAATAAACTGTTGCCGCGAATTCTGGTTGTTGATGATTCGGTGGTTGAGCGAAATCTCTTCGTTCACATGGTGGCCAAGTGGGGTTATCCGGTTGAGTTTGCGGCCAGCGGCCAAGAAGCCATTGAACTGGTGGAGCGTGATCGCTTCCAGTTGGTGCTGGCCGATTGGCAAATGCCTGGCATGCAGGGCACTGAGTTGTGTGTGGCTTTGCGCCAATTGGATTTGGGGCAGTACACCTACATCATTTTGATGTCGGCTCAAAATGATGAAGAGTTTCTCATCAAGGCACTCGATGCCGGCGCAGACGACGTGCTTACCAAACCAGTGGATGGCAATGAGCTGGAAGCGCGCCTGCAGTCGGCAGTTCGTCGAATTGAACTTCAGGCACGGCTGGCTCGCAAAACCGCTGAACTGGTGCGAGCCCACGATGTAATTGCGCAAGACCTCCGTGCGGTGTCCGGCCTTCAACGCAGTTTTCTGCCCGAGGCGCAAAGTCCCTTTCAGGGCTTGAACTATCAGTGGCTGTCTGTGCCGTCCAAGTATGTATCGGGCGATCACCTTCAGGTGTTCGAGCTGCAACGCGATGTGTATGGTTTCTACCTGCTCGACGTGTCCGGCCATGGCATACCTGCCGCAGTCAAGTCCATGCAACTGGTACAAATGTTTGCAGATCGCTCCGCCACCAGCATTGTGTTTGAAGGACGGTTTGGTTCAGATGGTCAACGTTTGGTCTCGCGTCCTCGCGACGTAGTGGCGCGCCTGAACCGTTTGTTTCAGCAAACCGAATCTGATCTTTCCTATTTCACCATGATTTACGGTGTGTTCAACACCGCCAATCGACGGGTGTCCCTGTGCCAGGCTGGCCACCCCTCCCCCTTGCTGTTGTCGGCCGGAAAACAGGCCGAAGTGCTGGGCAGTGGTGGGTACCCTGTCGGATTGTTTGACTTTGATGACTTCGAAGACATTGAGCTGACGCTGGGTGATGACGACTCCCTGATTCTGTATTCCGATGGTGTGACCGAAGTGTTGTCTGCCAGCTCCGAGGCGTTTGGTGAAGAACGCCTGCTTGAGTTTGTCAATCAGCAAAGCACTCAGGGCCGCTGGTCCGATTTGCCCGAACGTATTCAAATGCGTGTTCAGCATTGGGGTGGCTCGGTCATTGCGCAAAAAGGTTTCGAGGATGATGTATCTATCCTGATGCTCGCCCCACGCCCTGGTGTTCTGGATCAATGCGATGTGGTGGATACCGATCGGCAGGTGCCCGAACTGGTGTTTCGACTTCAGGAAATTCAGGAACGTCGGCCTGCATCGCGGCCGGAACAGGTGGGAAAATCGATTGTCATCGTCGACGATTCTCGCAGCTTTTTGAGAATTTTCGAGGCCATGTTGCACAGTTGGGGTTACACCGTGCATTCCGCCAAGAATGGCCATGAAGCGCTGGCTCTGATTGAAAAACACCAGCCCGACTTTGTGCTGACCGATTGGGACATGCCTGGCATGAGCGGCATTGAATTGTGTGAGCAAGTGCGCGCCCAAAAGCAAAATGCCTACACTTACATCATCATGATCACGGGCTACGCCAGTCGCGACGACCTTTTGAACAGCTTGCGTGTGGGCGCAGACGACTTCATGACCAAGCCAGTCAACCCTGGCGAGTTGAAAGTGCGCCTGAAAACTGCCGAGCGAATTGCAGATTTGCACATGGGGCTCGAGCGCAGGCACACTGAACTTAGCCAGCTGTATGAAGCCTTGCAACGCGACATGCGTGAGGTGTCCCGCATCCAGCGGGCCTTGTTGCCCAAAAGCAAACAAGATCCCTGGCCGTTCGCGATTCAAACCATTTATCAGCCGCAAGGCTATGTATGCGGCAAACAAATGGGCTTGCTTGAAACCCAAGCCAACGAGCATGGTTTTTTCATGTTGAACATGGCCGGCCAGGACACGGCCACAGCCTTGCAAACCATGGCATTGGCTCGGTGGTTCTCAATGGCGCGGGCCACACGAGTGCTGTTTCCCGTGGAAGAAACCAGTTCAAAAATTCGGCGTTATCTGGCCAGCCCCGAGCAGGTATTGGCCCAACTCTCAAGCATTTCGCCGTCTCTGAAAGACGAGCCACCACAATTTGATTTGTTGTACGGTTTGATCAATCTGGACCAAGGCACCCTGCTGGTCGCGGGCATTGGCGAGTGGGCGATGGTCATGGCGCAGCCCGGCTTGGCCCCTGCGTTTTTGGGTACACAGGGCGAACCAGCGCAAGCTTCCGGGGCGGGGCACGTTATTTACCAAGGTGTGATCGTGCCTGGCAGTCGTCTTTATTTTTATCCGCGCGAGTGTGCCAAAACCTTGGGCGTACCCAACGCACAAGTTTGGCAACAATCTGTATTGCTCGATGACACACAGGGGCATGTTCTAACCCGCGAGTTTTCGCGCCTACTCGATTCTGGACGGAAAGAAGAGAGCATCCAGGGCGACCTTTCATTGCTGGGTATTCAGTGGCGTGAAAGTTTTGAAGTCCAGCGCATCACCTTGCAGTCTGCGCGTGTCTCTGAATTGGTCGATGAGTTCGTGCAAGTCGGCCTGGCTCTGCAAGACGAGTTTTCATCGCACGAGCAAGCATTCAAGCTGGGTGAGTTTCTGAATTACACCGCATTTACTGCCGTGGCGGATACCGTCAATATTGGTGTATTAAGCCGAGCCGTGCGGGCCTTTGTCGAAGAACTGGCCTACACCGAGGAGGTTTGTTACAACACGGATCTGGTGGTGTCGGAGGCCTTGACCAACGTCATGTTGCATGGTTTTAAAGACAAACGCCCCGATCCTGCACAGCTCACTGTGCTTGCGTTTCAGCACGGAGTGGGTGTGTTGATTGAAGATCATGGCAGTTGCATTCCCGCCCGTGTGCTTGACACGATGCACCATGAGCACTCATTTCAAGACGATCTGAGTTTGGGCGACTTGCCCGAAGGTGGCATGGGTCTGGCCTTCATGCGCATGGTGTCACAACGCTTCGTGTACCAGGCCAAACAGAATCAGCACGGCAATCGCTTGCTTTTGTTGCTGTAAACCTGCAGGTTTATTTCTTGTCTTCGCCTGTGGCGGGGGTGTCCGGTTGTATCCAGCCAGTGGGTTGAAGCGCAGGATTGTTGGGCATTTCTTCAGCCATTTTATCGATCAAACCCACAATTCGTTCATCCACAAACTTGCTGGCAGACTTTTGCAGAGCCCGTGACACTTCCGATTCAATGGCGGTCATGGCCAGGGGGCGAATCTTCCAGATCAGTTGCGCAAGCCTGGGCAATTCTTCTTTGGGTGGCAGGTTGTCGCCGTATTGATCCAGTTCTTTTACAAACAGCGAAACCGCTTGGTCGCAAAAACTTTCAAGGTGCCCACGCAGCGATGCAATCAAATCCAGCAGGTCGAGCAAGGGCAAACCTGCACTGGCCATTTCAGCACCGGCATGCAAAATTTTCGGGCTTGGCGCACGGTAACGCAAACCATCGGGTTCCAGCAAACCCAACTCAATTGTTTTGGCCAAGGCGCCACGGCTAAGGCTGGTACCAAACATGGTGGCCAAATGCACGGGGTTGTAGTTCTTCGGAATTTCGTCTGTCCACGGGCTGGTAATCGCATGCGTTAAACCCAGCAGCTGGCGTAGGTCGTAACCCTTGTCAATGGCGTCCAGCATTTCCTGAATGTTGCTCAGGGTGTAACCGCGCCCCAACATTTGCCCAATAAGCTTGAGCCGTGACAAGTGGTCTTCGTTGTAAAAACCCACGCGCCCACGTTTCTCGGGCGGGGCCAACAAACCCCGGTCTTGATAGGCACGCACATTGCGCACTGTCGTATTGGCGGTGCGCGCCAGTTCGTCAATGGTGAACTCGCGACCCTGCCCACTGGTGGAAGTGTCTTTGTTTGCCGACGATTTTTTGAAGCGGAATGAAACCATTTAAGAATTGTAACCAAATGTGAGAGTATCTAGCCAACCAAGCTTGATGCAGTACGCGATTATGAATAAAACCCTACTTGTAGCGCTGGGCCTTTTCGGCTTGGGCGGCTGGGCCAACGCCCAGGACATTCAAAATAAAACCCTGGATGAAGAAGCACTCCGGGCTTGCCTTTTTCTTGAGGACGACCAACTTCGCCTGCGTTGCTTTGATGATGCCACAGGCAGAAGCCTGGTGGTCAAAGATGGTTCCGCTCCTGAAGCAGCTGCAGCCATTGATGGCGGGCTGTTGTTGTACAAACGCAGCGAAGACACCACCCTGAGCTGGCTGGATCGCCGTTGGGAGCTTGCCCCTTCAGCCAAACGGGGTACCTTCTCCATTCGCCCTTACCAGCCGGTTTACCTGTTGCCGGTGTATCACAACAAATCACCGAACATTCGCCCCACCAGCCCGAACCCCGCCAACACAGTGCAGCCGGGAGACGCACCCGAGAATCTGGACCGCAACGAGTTGAAGTTCCAGCTTAGCCTGAAAACCAAAGTGATGGAAAACATGTTTGGTGACAATGGCGACTTGTGGTTCGGCTACACGCAATCCAGTCGTTGGCAGGTCATGAATCAGGACATCTCCCGCCCATTCCGGGAAACCAACTACGAACCAGAACTGATTTTCACCTGGCGTTCCAGCTGGAGCGAGTTCAGGGAAGCCACGGGTTGGGAGCCACGCTTGCTGGGCTTGAGTCTGAACCATCAGTCCAACGGACGGGCTTTGCCGCTGTCGCGATCCTGGAATCGCTTGATCGGCATGGTCGGGTTTGAGCGCGAGAACACCATGGTTCAATTTCGGCCCTGGTTACGCATTGCCGAAGATGCCGCTGAAGATGACAACCCTGACATCAGCGACTTCATGGGTCGTGGCGACATGCTGCTGGTCCACAAGCACAATGGCCATGAATATTCGCTACTGACCCGGCATAATTTTCGAGGTGGCGATGAGTCTCGGGGGGCGGTTCAGTTCGACTGGGCTTTCCCCCTGACCAGTAATTTGCGTGGCCATTTGCAATACTTCACTGGCTATGGCGAAAGCCTGATTGATTACAATTACAAATCCGATTATTTGGGTGTGGGTTTGTCATTGGTGGGGTGGTATTGAAAGTGTGGTTAAAGTGTGCCTTTGTTGCCGGCCTGTTGTTTGCTGGGGTGGCACAGGCCAATGAGCCTGTTGTTTTTGTGCTGGCCGCCTCCGACAAAGTGGTCGTTTCCAATCCAAAAGGTCAGCAATACAGCGCCCTTCCCACCCAGCGCCTGTTGCATGGTCATACAGTTGCAGTGCCCAAGGGGCAACGTTTTTCAGTGCTGGTGTTGAACACCGGCAACCGCCGGGTGTACAACGGCCCTGCCCAACTCAAGGTGATTGCCGACACTGTTCGCGTGCTCAGTGGGCCTGCTGTAAAAGTGTTTCCAGTCGAACAAGCGCATCTGGATTTGATTGATCAATGGATCAACCTGTATGCCCGCCCGCGCGGTGTGTTGCCGGTTAAAGGTGAGAAAGCTGACGCGACCGAAGACAAGTCCCTTCGTGTTTTGCGACCCATTGACGGATCGCTGCTATTGACCCGTAACCCGGAATTTGTATTTCAGGGCGACTTGCCTCGGGAAGGCAACTTGATGTTATTTGATTCAAAAGGCAAGCGATTTTGGGTGGAGCCTCTGGAGAGCGAGTATGTGAGCTTGCCGCCTGCTGCCAAATTCGAGTGGGGTCAAAGTTTCACTTGGGAAGTACGGCGCTTGACCGGTGGCCGCGTGGTCAGTGGCAGTTTTCACATTGCCAGTGAAGAAACTGCACGCAGCCTGCTGGAGGCACGGGTGCCAGACACAGCGGGCACCATGCCCGAGGCGAAGTTGTTTTACGGCATGCGCCTGCAACTGGCCAAAGCCTTCAAGGAAGCCAATGAGGTGTGGGAATCTTTGGGCATGGAATTGACCACGCAAGGTCAACCCAGCCGAATTCGTCCTTAGCCGTCCAGTTCTTCCCAACGGGCATACGCTGCGAGCAGTTCATTTTCCAGTTCAACCATGCGGGCTTGAGCTTGAGTGACCACGCTGGCTTCTTGTTGATAAAAATTGGGGTCGCCAATTTTTGCCACCAGTGCTTCCTGTTCTGTTTCCAGTTTCTCGATCAGGGCGGGCAGCATTTCCAGCTCGCGTTGTTCTTTGTAGCCCAGTTTTTTGGTTTTCTTTGCAGGTGTCGCGGGCGCGGCCACTGCGGGGGCTGCAGGTTCAGCCTTCACCTCAAAACGTTCTTTGCCCACATGGGCCCATGGGTCAGTGGTGCGCTGGCGCAACCAGTCGTCATAACCCCCCACGTAATCGCCGACCACACCATTGCCCTCAAACACCAGGCAGCGGGTCACGATCTGGTTCAAAAACTCCCGGTCGTGACTCACCAAAATCAGCGTTCCCTGGTAAGCCATCAGTTTTTCTTCCAGCAATTCCAGCGTTTCAATGTCCAGGTCGTTGGTCGGTTCGTCCAGCACCATCACGTTCGACGGCGTTGAAAACAACTGCGCCAAAATCAGCCTGGCGCGCTCACCACCCGACAAACTGCGCACGGGTTGGCGGGCACGGTCGGGCGTGAACAAAAAGTCTTGCAAATAGCCGATCACGTGCTTGGCCTGACCGTCAATCGTGATGAATTCCTTGCCAGCACCAATAATTTCAACTGCAGTGTCTTCTTCATTGAAGTGGCTGCGCAACTGGTCGAAGTAGGCAATTTCCAGTTTTGTGCCCAACTTGATGTGGCCTGAATCGGGTGGCAACTGCCCCAGTAGTACTTTCAGTGCCGTGGTTTTGCCTATGCCGTTGGGGCCCAGAAAACCGATTTTCTCACCACGCAAAATGGTGTTGGTGAAGTTGCGCAAAATTGGCAAGTCACCCAGCTGCTTATTGATGTCGGTTAATTCAGCGACCACTTTGCCGCTGCGCTCCGCTTCCTGCACCTGCACTTTTGCAGTACCCACTACATTGCGGCGGTCAGAAAACTGCTTGCGCATTTCCATCAGGGCGCGCACGCGGCCTTCGTTGCGGGTGCGTCGCGCCTCAATACCACGGCGAATCCACACTTCTTCTTCAGCCAGTTTCTTGTCAAAAAGCGCATGGGCCTTTTCCTGCGCGTGCATGAATTCAGCTTTGCCCTTCAAGAAACCTTCGTAACCGCCCGACCAGCTTTTTAGCATGCCGCGGTCCAGGTCGCACACCCTTGTGGCCAGCTTGCGCATGAATGAACGGTCGTGGCTGACAAAAATGACCGCACCTTTGAATTGGCGAATCTGCTCTTCCAGCAATTCAATGCTGGGAATGTCCAGGTGGTTGGTTGGTTCATCCAGCAACAGCACATCGGGATTGCTGACCATGGCCTTGGCCAGCATCACCTTGCGCTTCATTCCGCCCGACAACTTGGCAAAGGGCAAATCCGCAGGCAACTTCATGCGGCTCAGCATTTGATCCACTTCACTTTCCAGGTGCCAGCCGTGGTGTTCGCCCAATTCATGTTGGGCTTCTTCAAGCACTTTGGCTTGTGCGGGTGTCAAAGAATCATGATCCAGCGGGCCCAGTGTGCGGCTAACGCTGATGTGCTTGCCCAAAGCGCCAAAGCCTTGCGCTACTACATCAAAAATGGTGTCGTCGTGTTCTTGGGGTACGGCCTGCTCAAGGCAAGTCATGCGCAAACCGTCCTGCTTGATCACCAGGCCATCTTCAGGCGTGGTTTCACCAGTCAGAATGCGAAACAGTGTACTTTTCCCGGTGCCGTTGCGGCCTACCAGGGCAACGCGCTCACGTTCTTCAATTGAAAAATCAACCTGATCCAGCAGCACCGTCGTACCAATCCGGTACGTGGCGGCTTTTAAACCCAACAACATGTTTATTCCTTTCGTGTTTATTTGGCGGTGGCCAGGCCCAGTGCACAGCACAGGGCTGCATCGGGGGTGAATTGCCAGGCGTTGATGGCTTCAACGCAGGCATTGGGCGTCATTAACTGGAATGCGCCAACCTCGCCATCGCGGTTTTTGGGGCGTCGCCCCGGCTTTAATTGGCCATGAAACAAAATGACTGTTTCGTGATGCCAGCCACCATACAGCAAGGGGCGGCTTAACACCAGTTCATGCGGGGGTAAAGGTTCAATCCAGGCAAAATCGTCTGAATTCAGCCCGGCTTCCTCGTCCAGTTCACGCCACAGTGTGCTGTCGACACTTTCGGCGCTGGCAATGCCGCCTGCTGCCAGGTTGTCCAGCATGCCGGGGTTTTCATGCTTGCCCATGGAGCGCACACCCGTCCAAACACAGCCTTTGTGGTTTTTCACGTGAACATGCACGGCGCGGCTGCGAAACCCCAGCGTTTTGAACAGGGCCCGCTCTGCGGTGGCCAATACTTCACCCTGTGAATTCATCACCAGCTGCTCTTCATGCCGCCAGCCAGGCACCAGGCCCAAGGCCTGTAGCATGTTGCCAGCAGTGGCCAGCTTGGCACTCAGTACCTGCGGCCCAGTGGTGTGGGTGCACTCAATTCCGTGGTGGGTACCCGTGCAGGTCAGGCCCGCTGCATTGAATACATTCTCGAGGGTTTGTTGGTGTTGCTTGTCCCAATAGCCCAAGTGCTCGCCATTGAGCAGCCACGGGGTAAATTGGTGGGCGGGTGCGCTGGTATTGTCGCGCCAGCGGTTGATGAACGGTTGGAACTGCACTGGCAAGGCGTTTTGCAACCAGGCTTTGCTTGCGTTAATCATGGCAAGGCCTTCAGGTTTGAATCAATTTTTTGGTGTTTTGAATGCTCATCAAAATACCGGCACCCATGCCCAAAGTCACCATTGCGGTACCCCCGTAACTCATCAGGGGCAGGGGCACGCCTACCACGGGTAAAATACCACTGACCATGCCAATATTGACAAACGCATACGTGAAGAAAATCAAGGCCATGGCACCAGCCATTAGACGAGAAAACAGAGTGGGGGCATTGCCTGCAATGACCAGGCCTCGCACAATCAGGCAGGTGTAAAGCGTCAATAGCACCAGGCAGCCGAGCAGGCCAAACTCCTCAGCAAGCACCGCAAAAATAAAGTCGGTGGTGCGTTCGGGAATAAACTCAAGGTGTGTTTGGGTGCCCTGCAAAAAACCTTTGCCGGTAAATCCACCCGAGCCCACGGCCACTGTGGATTGAATAATATGAAAACCCTTGCCAAGTGGGTCTTGTGTGGGGTCTAGCAAGGTGAGCACCCGCTGGCGCTGATAGTCGTGCATCAGTGTCCAGAATAGGGGTAGGCTGGCCAGAAACAATCCAGTGAGCCAGGCCAGCACTTTCCATGACAAACCTGCAAAGAAAATGACAAAGAAGCCTGAGCCCAGCACCAGCAAGGCAGTGCCCAGGTCAGGTTGTTTCAAAATCAAAACACCGGGTATGGCCAGAATAATGGATGCCACGGCGAATTCTCGCCAGCCGGATACATTCTCCCGCTGCTGGAAAAACCAGGCCAGCATCAGTGGCATGGCAATCTTCATGATCTCAGAGGGTTGAATCCGGACAAAGCCGAGATTCAGCCAACGTTGCGCGCCTTTTGATATGTCACCAAACAATTCAACAGCAACCAGTAAAACGACACCCACCACGTAAAGCGGCAC
The DNA here is from genome assembly GCF_000170915.1 of Limnobacter sp. MED105. Taxonomy (GTDB): domain Bacteria; phylum Pseudomonadota; class Gammaproteobacteria; order Burkholderiales; family Burkholderiaceae_B; genus Limnobacter. Next base: position 48,982 of record NZ_ABCT01000002.1, on the reverse strand, counting down.
GGCGATTCGCATCAAAAACTGGGGTTTCAGGTTGGCGGTTACCCACATCACCAAAAATGCAATCAACAAGTTGCGCGAATGATCGATAAATCGACCTTCGAAATCAAATGCAGCGCTGTACTGGGTGATCAGGGCGAACAAGACAAGCGACAGCAAAATGGTGCTGAGCACCGGGTCAAACACAGTCAGGAATGGTTTGATGCGTGGCCAAATGGGCTCGCGTTGAATGGCGCGGGTTCGGTTCACGGCCGGGACTCCCTGCTGGACGTTGGGTTGGCAGTTTGCTCAGGCACCTGGGGGGTGGGCAATGCAATTGAGGGGTCGTTCTCCGCTTCAATTTGCCAGTAGGTGTCTAGCACTTTCTTAATGGCTGGCGCGGCCGACTGACTGCCAAATCCACCATTCTCTACGATTGCAGCCAAGGCAATGCGTGGTTGCTCCATGGGCGAAAAGGCAATAAACCAACCGTGGTCGCGCAGCCGTTCTGCCGAGGCCGCTCGGTCTTTGTAGGTTTCGCCTTGTTTTAGTCCAAACACCTGCGCAGTTCCTGTTTTGCCCGCCACTTCATAGCTTACGTCCTTGAAAACACCCCGGGCCGTGCCTTCGAGTACGGCTCCCCGCATACCCAGCTTGACTGAATCAACATGGCGTTGTTGCAAGTTTAGCTGTTTAAAAGCTTCCAATGGTTTTTCGGTCACCTGGCCGCTGACCGGGTTCTGGAAGGCCCGAACCAGCCGGGGTGTCGCATTCATGCCGCCACTGGCCAGCACCGCTGTGGCATGGGCCAATTGCAATGGGGTGTAATTGTTGTAGCCTTGCCCAATGGCCACTGAAATGGTTTCGCCCGAGTACCAACGCTGTGCTTCGGCTTTTTTGAATGCACCCGCTTTCCATTCCCGAGAGGGCAGCACGCCTGTGCGCTCGCCGTCCAGGTCGATGCCAGTGCGCGATCCAAAACCAAAGCGCCCCATGAACTCCGAAATAATGTCGATGCCCATCTCGCTGCCCAGCATGTAGTAGTAGGTGTTGCAAGACTCGGCAATCGACTTGTACATGTCCACCATGCCGTGCCCACCAATTTTGTCATCCATGAACCGGCGTGAACCAAAATCAAAGTAGCCGGGGTCGCGCAGCGTGCTTGATGCGGTGCGAAAGCCTCGTTCCAGTGCGGCCAGGGCCATAAAGGGCTTGAATGTAGAGCCAGGCGGGTAGGTGCCCGCCAAAGGGCGATTCAGAAGAGGGCGGTCAATGCTTTCATTCAGCAGCTTCCAGTTTTCGGAATCAATGCCTTCCACGAACAGATTGGGGTCAAAGCTTGGCGCACTCACCATGGCTAGAATGTCGCCGTTGCGGGGGTCGATTGCCACCAAAGCGCCTCGTTTGCCATCCAGCGCTTTCTCGGCCGCCTCTTGCAGGCGAATATCGATAGACAACATCAGGTTTTCACCTGGCACTGCGGGTGAGCGCGACAGAACACGCACCGCACGGCCACCCGCCGAGGTTTCTACTTCTTCAAAACCGGTACGCCCATGGAGTTGGGTTTCATAGCGCTTTTCCAGGCCGTCTTTGCCAATATAGGCGGTGCCTCGATAGTTGTTGGTTTGGTCCAGTTCTTCGATCCGTTCCTGGTCTCGTGCTGAAATTCGACCGATGTAGCCCAGCAGGTGCGCTGCATGGGGGCCGTAGGGGTACTGGCGAAACAGGCGTGCACGAATTTCCACGCCGGGGAAGCGGAAGCTTTGTACCGCGAAACGCGCCACTTCTTCATCGGTGAGGCGTGTGCGAATCGGAATCGACTCGAATCGTTTTGATTCAGCCCGCAGTTTTTTGAATCGTCTGCGATCCAGTGCTGAAATTTCAACAATCTTGCCCAGCTCATCGATCATTTCGTTGAGATTGTCGATTTTCGAGGGCGTAATTTCGAGCGTGTAAGCAGAGTAATTGTTGGCAAGCACCACACCATTGCGATCCAGAATCAGCCCGCGGTTTGGAACCAGCGGAACAATGGTAATTCGATTGTCTTCGGCTTTGGATTGATATTTGTCGTAGCTGATCACCTGCAACCACAGCAAGCGCGCCACCAACACGAGGAACAACAGCACCACAAAGAGCCCGGCCAGAAACAACCGAAACCGGAACTGTTTGATGGCTTGTTCTGGGTGATTAAACTCGGTCATATCGGACGGTCGTTGTCACGGTTTTCTGGAAGTTTTTGTGGCGCGAGCAGCAAGAACTGTGTGAGCGGCCACAAAGCGGCTGTCAGCACGCTTTCCGAAAATATCCAGGCACCGGGAAATGTGCCGCCGAACATGACCCGAATAGCAACTGTGATCGCTTGCGCGGCCAGCAGCAAGGGAAAAATGTGGGCCGCTTGCATCATTGGAGAAAACCACATCACCCGGCGATGAATGGTGATTGCGAAGTAGGAAAGCAGGGTGTAAGCCAGTGCATGCTCACCGAACACGCTGGCCGAATGCACATCCACTGCTGCGCCGAAGCACCAGGCCACGCCAATACCAATTCGTCGTGGCTGCCGAATATTCCAGAACACCAGTACCAATGCCAAAAGATCGGGTGTGACCCAATTTCGGTCGATGGGTATGAATTTGAACAGCAGGGCTGCCAGCAAGGAGAATGCAATGAACCAGGGGTTCACCGGGCGCAAAATTTCGGAGTTGCCAAATGGATTAATTGCCACTGCCAGCCTCCGTTGTGTTTGGGGGGGTAGGTGTGGTGGCTGGCGCTACGTTCGCAGCAGGCGGGCTTGTTGTCGGTATTGTTGTTGTGGGGGCGGTGCCACTGGGCGTTGGTGCGCTCGCGCCAGGTTGAGCGTCCGTAACAATCTTCTCGCGAAAGGTGTCAAGCACCAGCACAAAACGGTGGCGTTCTACGCCAGCAATGGGTTCACAAAAAATGCTGGCAAAGGCATAACGCGAATTGCGTTCTACCCGAATGACTCTGGCCACCGGAATGCCGCGGGGGTACACCCCGTCCAGTCCGGATGTCACCAAAAGATCGTTGTTTTCAATGTCGGCATTCGCCGCCATGAAGCGGAGTTCGATCAATCCACCGTCCAGCCCGCCATAGGCCACACTGCGGATACCGTTGCGCAGATTTTCAACTGGAATAATCTGTTCTTTGTCAGTGATCAGGCTGACTTCGGCTCGGCTTGGAAATGCGCGGGTAACCTGGCCCAGCAGGCCCAGTTCATCAATCACCGGCATGCCTTCTTTCACACCCTGAATCAAACCTTTCCCAATAATTATTTTGCGGGAGAATGGGTCGCGCGCGTCGCTGACGATTTCGCTGAGAATGGAGCGTTTTACTTTCAGGGTGTTGCCCACATTCATTAGCTTGCGCAGCTTCTCGTTTTCCTGGCGCAGGGTTTCCAGCTCATGCAGGCGTTGCTTGTCCTGCAGTTGCTCGAGAATCAGGGTTTTGTTTTCAGATTGAAGGGTGTCAAGTGAAGACGCATAATCAACGCCAGCCTGGCTCCATTCGATGGGCAGGCTGGCTATTTTTTGCAGGGGGTAAAGCACGGTACCCACTGCTTTGCGCACCACTTCCATGGCAGCAAATCGTGAATCGAGAAACAACAAACCCACCGAGAGCGCGACAAAAAAGGCCAGCCGCACGCGTGCGGATGGGCCTTGTTTGAACAACGGTGGTGGTGTGTACTCCATAGGCTTTTAGCCGGTTCAATGCAGGGCTATTTAACAAGCCGGAGTTCGAACCGTTTTACGTTACTTACTCACTGGTGAAAATGGTGCCCAATTTGTCCATGCGTTCCAGAGCCAGGCCACAACCGCGAACCACGCAAGTCAGTGGGTCTTCAGCCACATGCACTGGCAGGCCGGTTTCTTCCATCAGCAGGCGGTCTAGGTCGCGCAACAAGGCGCCACCACCGGTCAGCATCATGCCGCGTTCTGCAATGTCAGCACCCAGCTCGGGGGGTGTTTGTTCAAGTGCAGATTTAACTGCGGACACAATCGCATTCAGTGGTTCGGTCAGAGCTTCCAGAATTTCATTCGATGAAATCGTGAAGCGGCGAGGAATGCCCTCGGACAAGTTGCGGCCAGTCACTTCCATGTCTTTCACTTCAGAGCCGGGGAATGCTGAACCAATTTGTTTCTTGATCGCTTCGGCAGTGGGTTCGCCGATCATCATGCCGTAGTTGCGGCGAATGTAACTGATAATGGCCTCGTCAAACTTGTCGCCACCCACACGCACGCTGCCGGCGTACACCATACCGCCCAGGGAAATAATGCCCACCTCGGTGGTGCCGCCTCCAATGTCGACGACCATGGAGCCTGATGCCTCAGACACCGGCAAGCCAGCACCGATTGCAGCCGCCATGGGTTCTTCAATCAGGTAAACCTGGGACGCTCCTGCACCCAATGCGCTTTCACGAATGGCGCGGCGTTCAACTTGCGTAGACCCGCAGGGCACGCAAATGATTATTCTGGGGCTGGGTGAAAACAGACGGCTTTCGTGAACCATCTTGATAAATTGCTTGAGCATTTGCTCAGTCACGGTGAAGTCGGCGATCACGCCGTCTTTCATGGGGCGAATGGCCTCGATGTTACCTGGTACTTTGCCCAACATTTGTTTGGCTTCCAGGCCAACCGCGGTGATGGTTTTTTTACCGTTGGGGCCGCCTTCCTGACGAATGGCAACCACAGAGGGCTCGTCGAGAACGATGCCTTTGGTGCGGGCGTAAATTAGCGTGTTGGCCGTGCCCAAATCAATGGCCAAATCGTTTGATAAGTAGCTGCGTAGAAACCCAAACATGGTGATGTTCTAACCTGTGTTGTGTAGTTGGAGAGCTGCCAAGCCCGCGAAGCTCAAAGTTGTCTAGAAGTTGTCCGGTTCGCCACTATTTATGGGACTTCACTTGTCAAGTGGCGTAGCTACCGATGATAACCTATAAAATAAGCAGACTTTGAACAACACAGACTTTCACCAAGCGGCTTTTGCATCATTTAGAAGCGATGCTCAGGCCTGCTGGTCGGCGGAGAAAATTTATGTCCCTTGATTCCGGACAAATTGCAAAAATTGCGGCCTTGTCGCGCTTGAAAGTGGCGCCTGAGCAAGCCCAGGCCCTTGAGCAACAATTGAACAACATCATGCAACTGGCCGATCGTTTGAGCAGTGAAAACACCGAAGGCGTAGAGCCCTTGGCGCATCCCATCTCACTGATTCAGCCCATCGCATTGCGTTTGCGCGAAGATGCCGTAACTGAAGCTGACAACCGCGCCGCCAATATGGCCAACGCGCCAGCGGCCGAGAAAGGTTTGTTTTTGGTGCCCAAGGTAATTGAGTAGTTGTTCATTGAAAAGTTGTACCCCCTAATTTTGCAAATCTGACATTGGAATGTGGTTTTAAGCATGTCTTCCAAACTTCAAAGTATTTCCACGCTTCGCACCTTGCTTGACGAGAGAAAGGCGAGTGCCACTGAACTGGCCCAAGAAGCCCTGCGCGAAGCGGGCCAGCAATCCAGGTTGAACGCATTCGTGGATGTTCGCGATGACCTCACCCTTGAACAAGCCAAGGCCGCGGATGCGCGTTTGGCTGCAGGTGAAACGGGTGCCTTGCTGGGTATTCCCACTGCACACAAAGATATTTTCGTGACCAAGGGCTGGACCAGCACAGCAGGCTCGAAAATGCTGGCGGGTTACCAAAGCCCCTTTGACGCGGAGGTGGTGTCGCGCTTGAATGCCGCAGGCACGGTGAGCATCGGCAAACTGAACTGCGATGAATTCGCCATGGGCTCATCGAATGAAAAAAGTGCCTATGGTCCTTGCCTGAACCCTTGGGACACTCTGGCTGTGCCCGGTGGTTCGTCTGGCGGTTCAGCTGTGGCGGTGGCTGCAGGTGTAGTGCCATTCTCAACAGGTACCGACACCGGTGGCTCAATTCGCCAGCCTGCGTCACTGTGTGGCATCACCGGCATCAAGCCCACCTATGGCAGTTGCAGTCGCTTCGGCATGATTGCTTACGCAAGCAGCCTGGACCAGGCCGGCCCCATGGCCCACAGTGCCCGCGATTGCGCTTTGGTGCTCAACGCCATGGTGGGTTTCGACGCGAAAGACAGCACCAGCGTGCAGCGCCCCGCAGTTTCTCAAGGCGTGAATGAAGACTTCACCGTTGGCTTTGGAAAGCCCCTTCGCACCGGTGATGCTGCAAAGCCGCTGGCAGGCGTGCGCGTAGGTTTGCCCACAGAGTTTTTTGGTGAGGGTTTAGCCCCCGATGTGCGTGCCCCAATCGATGCGGCATTAAAGCAGCTCGAATCCATGGGCGCCACACTGGTGACCATCAGCTTGCCTCGCACTGAATTGTCCATTCCAGCTTATTACGTGATTGCGCCTGCCGAAGCCAGTTCAAACCTGTCTCGTTTTGATGGGGTGCGATATGGTCACCGCGCGGCCGACTACACCGATCTGAAATCCATGTACGAGAATTCTCGCAGTGAAGGCTTCGGTCTTGAAGTACAGCGCCGCATCATGGTGGGTGCCTATGTGCTGTCACATGGTTATTACGATGCGTATTACCTGCAGGCCCAGAAAATTCGCCGCTTGATCGCTCAAGATTTTCAGGCTGCTTTCCAGCAGTGCGATTTCATTGCTGGCCCAGTAAGCCCAACGGTGGCTTGGAATCTGGGCGAGAAATCTGCCGATCCGGTGCAGATGTACCTTGCCGATATTTACACGCTGAGCACAAGTTTGGCTGGCTTGCCCGGCATGAGCGTGCCAGTGGGCTTTGGCGATAAAAATCGCCCCGTGGGCATGCAGCTGATTGGCAACTATTTCAAGGAAGGGGAATTGCTGGCCTTGGCTGACCATTACCAAACCGCCACCGATTGGCACCTTCGTACTCCATCTTAAAAGGATCGCACCATGCAATGGGAAATTGTGGTGGGTCTTGAAACCCACACCCAGTTAACAACTGAATCGAAAATTTTCTCCGGCGCCAGCACTGCATTTGGAGCCGAGCCCAATGCCCAAGCCTGTGCTGTGGATTTGGCACTGCCTGGTGTGTTGCCCGTGATGAACAAAGCGGCAGTTCAGCGCGCCATTCAGTTTGGTCTCGCGGTGGGCGCCAAGGTGGCCGAGCATTCCGTGTTCGCCCGCAAAAACTATTTCTATCCCGATTTGCCCAAGGGCTATCAAATCAGTCAGTTTGAAATTCCAGTGGTGCAGGGCGGTACGGTCAGCTTTTTGCTGGGCGACCAAATGAAAACAGTGCGCCTTGTTCGTGCGCATCTTGAAGAAGACGCGGGCAAAAGCCTGCACGAAGATTTCGCCGGCCAATCCGGGATCGACTTGAACCGCGCAGGCACGCCCTTGCTTGAAATTGTGACTGAACCTGACATGCGTTCGGCCGAAGAAGCAGTTGCCTACGCCAAAACCTTGCACACACTGGTTACGTGGCTTGGTATTTGCGATGGCAATATGCAGGAAGGCAGCTTCCGCTGCGACGCCAACGTGTCGGTTCGCCCAAAAGGCGAAAGCAAGCTGGGCACCCGTTGTGAAATCAAAAACCTGAACAGCTTCAAGTTTTTGCAAGCCGCCATTCTGTATGAAGCGCAGCGCCAAATCGAAATCATCGAAGATGGTGGTGTGATCAAGCAGGAAACCCGACTTTACGATCCTGATCGTAACGAAACCCGGTCCATGCGCAGCAAGGAAGATTCGGAAGACTACCGTTATTTCCCAGATCCAGACCTGCCTCCCTTGGTGATTTCGCCGGAATGGGTAGAGCAAGTTCGTGCCGAAATGCCCGAATTACCAGGCCAAAAGCAGGCGCGTTACACCGCTGACTTGGGTTTGAGTGAATACGATGCGGTTACGCTTACAGGCAGCCGCGCCATGACCAATTTTTTCGAGGCAGCGCTGGTTGCCGCAGGCAATGACAAAGCCAAGCCCTTGGCCAACTGGTTGCTGGGCGAGTTCTCAGCCAATTTGAATCGCGACGACAAAACACCAGCCGAGTCGCCGATTACACCGGTGTTGATGGCGGCTTTGGTGAAGCGCGTGGTGGACGGCACTTTGAACAACAAAACTGCGAAAGTGGTGTTTGCCGCCTTGTGGGAAGGCAAATATAGCGACGTGGATGCATGTATCAAAGGCGAGGGTTTGGAACAAATTTCCGACTCGGGTGCTGTTGAAAAAATGATCGATGATGTGTTGGCAGCGCACCCGGGCCCGGTTGCAGAATACAAGGCTGGTAAGGAGGCGTCATTTAACTTCCTGGTGGGTCAGATCATGCGGGCAGCGCGTGGTAAGGCCAACCCGGCGCAGGTGAATGAGATTCTGAAAGCGAAGTTGAGTGACTGAGTTTTCAGTCAACTCGGCAGTGGGTTTGCCTGAATCATCAGTCCTATTGATCGGTCTAGTTACAACGGGTGGTCGTAATCCGCAATCAACGGCGCATGGTCTGAAAACTTCTGGCCCTTGTACACGCTCACTTCCCGAATCGAATCGCGCAGCGCGGGGCTGACCATCTGGTAATCAATTCGCCACCCCACATTCTTGGCATACGCCTGCCCTCGGTTGCTCCACCAGGTGTAGCAGCCGTCGGTTTCTTCGGGATACAACACGCGGTAAGCGTCGATCCAGCCGCGCTTGTTGATCACGTCACCGATCCAGGCACGTTCCTCTGGCGTAAAACCACTGTTTTTCAGATTGCCTTTCCAGTTTTTCAGATCAATTTCCTGGTGGGCAATATTCCAGTCACCACACAGAACAACAGGTTTCTTCTTGCTTTCAAATTCGTCGAAAATTTCAGCAAAATGCTCTAAAAACCTGAATTTTGCCTCTTGCCTCTCTTCTGAGCTGCTGCCGGACGGAAAGTAGATCGACGAAACAATCATGTTCTCGAATTCTGCTGTGACCATGCGTCCTTCTGCATCGAATTCGGCGTTATTCAGGCCATAAATCACGTCAATTGGTTCTACTTTGCAGTAAAGTCCCACGCCGCTGTAACCTTTTTTCTCCGCAGCCTGAAAGTAGCCTTTGTACGCACCGGGTTGCAAATGCTCGGGACCAAGATCAGCCAAGTGGGCCTTAATCTCTTGCACGCACACCACGTCGGCCTGGCTTTGGTTCATCCAGTCGAAAAACCCTTTTGTGTGGGCAGAACGAATTCCATTCAGATTTGCTGAGATAATGCGGGTCATTGTGTGCAGTCAGTTTTTTAGGGATTGATCGTGGTCGATTCAAATCAAAATTTGCAGGTTCTTTCCGACCAGTTTTTGCAGTTTGCGGTCGAAAAGCAGGTGTTGCGCTTTGGCGAATTCAAAACCAAGGCGGGAAGAATGTCGCCGTATTTTTTCAATGCGGGTTTGTTCAACACGGGTTCTTCGTTGCAAAAGCTAAGTGAATTTTACGCACAAACCTTGCTCGAACAAACCGCTGAGCGGGGAATTCAGTTCGACATGTTGTTTGGCCCTGCCTACAAAGGCATTCCTTTGGTGGCGGGTACCACCATGGAAATGGCCCGCCGTGGTCGCGACGTACCTTATGCCTTCAATCGCAAGGAAGCCAAAGACCATGGTGAAGGTGGCTCCCTTGTGGGTGCACCGCTGGAAGGTCGGGTTGTTATTGTCGATGACGTTATTTCGGCAGGAACATCGGTGCGCGAGTCGGTTGAGATCATTCGTGCCAATGGCGCCGAACCTGCGGCGGTCTTGATCGCTCTGGATCGTATGGAGAAAGGCATGCGTGACGGGCAAGACACCCAGCATTCCGCCGTTCAGGAAGTGGAACAACTGTATGGGATCCCGGTGTTGGCCATTGCCAATCTGCAAGACCTGTTGCGCTACTTGCTTACCCGCCAGGCGGCCAATGTTCGCCTTGCCGGCTGGTACGAGAAAGTGAAGGAATATCGCAGCCGTTACGGCGTGTAAGGCCACACACAAAAAAAGCCGCACCATTGAATAACCGGTGCGGCTTTTTTACAAATCAAATCAACTTACAAAACGACTGAAACCAATTCATGCCCGGACAGAGCGCGGTAAATATTGTCCAGTTCGTCTTGGTTGTTCACATAAACATTACAGGTTAGGCTCAAGTAGTTGCCTTTGCTGCTGGGGCGCATGTCCACGCCTGCCACATCAAATCCTGGGCTCATGCTGAGCAACAAATCACAAATGACTTGAGAAAACTCCGGCACATTCTTTCCCATCACCTTGATGGGGAAATGTGTCGGAAATTCAATCAAGCTTTTTTTGTCGTCACCGGGTGTTGCTGTGTTCATTGTTTACTCTTCAAACCACAATTTGGCGGAGTCCACCATGCGGCCAAACAAGCCAGCCTCTTCAACCGTAGACAAGGCCAGCAATGGAACTGTACCAATCGTTTCGCCGTTTAGCGTCAGCTTCAACTTTCCCAGTTCGGTTCCAGCTGGAATTGGGGCGATCAGGGTGCCTTTTTTCTCAACTGTGGCTTTCAATTGTTTGGCCATGCCGCGTGGCACGTTGATCAACAGGTCTTTGTTCACGCCCAGCTTCACTTCCTTGGCTTGTCCTTTGTAAACTTCGCTGGTGCTGATGGCTTGTTTGGCTGAATACAGCTTCACTGTTTCGAACATCTGATAGCCATAATTCATCAACTTCAGGCTTTCCTGGGTGCGCGCCTGGTCTGATGTGGTGCCCAGCACCACCGACAGCAGGCGACGATCCACCCCGTTGGGCAATGTGCGATTGGCCGAGCTGACCAAGCAATAGCCAGCTGATTCAGTGTGGCCGGTTTTCATACCGTCTACGGATGGGTCAATCCACAGCAGGCGGTTTCGGTTCGGTTGGCGAATGCCGTTGTACGTGTATTCCTTGGTGGAATACATTTTCTTGTAGTACTCGGGGAAGTCGGTGATGATTCGCTTGGCCAGAATGCCCAAATCTCGCGCTGTGGTGTAGTGCTGTGGGTCGGGCAAACCCGTGGAGTTTTTGAAATTCGTGTCAGTCAAGCCCAGTCGCTTGGCTTGCTGGTTCATCAGCGTTGCAAAATTGTTTTCATCACCAGCCAGCAGTTCTGCAATCGCACGGCTTGCATCGTTGCCTGATTGCACAATGACACCATATAGCAGCTCTTCAACTGTCACAGGCTTGTTTGGCTCGATAAACATGCGCGAGCCTTCGGCCTTCCAGGCATAGGGTGACACTGGTACTTGCTGATCCATGCGAATTTGTTTGCTTTCAAGTGCAGCAAAAGCCATGTAGGCGGTCATCAGTTTGGTCAGTGATGCGGGGTCGAGGCGTTCGCGGCTGTTGAATTCGGCCAGAGTCTGACCAGTGGTCAGATCGAGCAGCATGTAGCCTTTTGCACCGATTTCCGGTGGAGGTGGCATCACACTGGATTGGGCAGCCGCCTGCGTGGCAACTCCGATACCTAGACCCAGAACCAACGAGAGTTGACCCACATGGCGTTTGAATCGGGAAATTCCTGAATTAAACAAGTAAAAAGCTCCTGTACTAGAAATGGGTGAGGAAACTGGATAGCGTTCAGCTTGGGTAATAACGCACAACCAGCTCTTTGAGTTGAGGCAGTTTGCCGTGAAAAAAATGTTCCACTCCTGGCATGACCATCACCGGCAGGTTTTGTTCACCGGCCCAGCGTAAAACATCTACAAGCGGCACTGTGTCATCGACTTCACCATGAATTACCAGTGTGTTGTCTGGCACTGCAGCTACTTTAAAGCGGCTTGTGGCGGTGCCCACCAGCACCAATTTGCCAATATTCGTTCCGGTCTCGCGCAATCGTTGCGCGCCGTGGCTGGTCACGAAGGCACCGAACGAAAAGCCAGCCATTGCAATCGGCTCGTTCTGTAGTTCAGCCGGTAGCAGTGTGGTGCGTGCCAATTCTGTCAACTGAACCAGGTCGTCTGCCTCGCCTTGTCCGTTGTCGTGCAATCCAGCACTTTGGCCCACACCCCTGAAGTTAAAACGCAGGGTTGTGTAACCCATTTGAAGAAATGCACGGGCCAGTGTTTGTACGACTTTGTTGTCTTTGGTGCCGCCGAATAAGGGGTGGGGGTGTGCAATCACTGCCAGCCCGCGTAGCGGGGTCGCAGGTTCGTCGATCGACACCTCGATCGGGCCGGCCTGGCCAGTCCACAATTCGTGTCGGGTTTTCGGGTTCATGGCAATCGAAGGCGTTCCACAACCTCGCCGCCCACCAAATGAGAGTCAATGATTTCGTCGACGTCTGAAATGTCCACATAGGTGTACCAAACGCCTTCCGGGTACACCACCATCACGGGGCCTTCATCACAGCGATCAAGGCAGCCAGCCTTGTTCATCCGGATTTTTCCCTGCCCATTCAGGCCCAGTTTCTTGATGCGTTCCTTGGCATGCGCGTGCGCAGCAGAGGCATGGCAATCTGCACAGCAGCTCTCGTTGTTGGGACGTTGATTGGTACAAAAGAAAACATGTTTCTCGAAGTAGCTCATGGCTGGGTGAATCCACTTGAATGCTCAGGGTATGGCCCTATTATCGCCGAAAACGTCGCTCGGGCAGGCTCAAAAAGGTCAAAACAGTCAGTGCCAGAATTGGCCACAATTCACTGACCCAACGCCCTGCCTCTTGCAGGCTTCGAAAAATTGCCAGAATACCGCTGCCGGGGTTGCCCAGATCAGGGTCGTATACGCCAGGCAACAACAAAGTAATCAACCAACCGCCCAGCAGATGCAACAGCCCAATGCGGGCCATGTGGTGGGGCAGTACTTGCATCATTGAAATGGTCAGTGCCACTACAAACGCAATCAGCACGCCCAGGCTGTTGGCTTCAAACCACCGCTGACCCAAGTAAGTCCAGGCCGACATTGGTGCCAACACCAGATAGTCAAGCAGCCGAATCAGCAGGGTCAATGCAATCAGCACAATCAGCAGGCGTGTCCGTGGCGAGCCTGCCTGGGTCTGTGCAAGCCCAATCATCCAGGCGCACATTAAAAAACAATAGTTAATGAATGTCGGCGCGATGGTTTCAATTTTCAGTAAAACTTCCAGCGGTATTCCAAATGGTGTGCTGTGCTGCAATGGGCCCGGTATTTCCAGCAGGTTCCCCAGCCAAAGCCCGGTGCTGAAAGTGGGATTCTGTGGCGGCAAAATGCTCAGAAACCACAGGCTGAGCAAGCCCATGCCTATCCACGCGCGCTGAATTAGCCAATGCTCGATTCTGCGGTTCAGCAGTGGCGCTATCCGGTGGTGTGCGGTCACATAAATGCCTGCCAACACACCCAAGACACCTCCAATCGTGTTGGTGGCCAGGTCCATTTTGGAGGGCACGCGGCTTGGCAAAAATGTTTGCATCGATTCAAGCGCGAGCGAGACAAGCGCGCACACCAGCACTACCAGTATTTTGTCAAAAGTACGCGGCTGCCTGTTTAGGCCCAGCAGCATCAGGAAGCCCAGCGGAATGTAGCCCCCAATATTGATAAACACATCGGTCCACAATACTTTTTGATGCACCGGAATCCATGGGCCAAATAAAAACTCAAAGGGCCCAATCCCAATGTGGCGCCAATCGCTGTAGGGAAAAAGGCTGAGGTGGATCACCACGCACGCATACAGGCTGGCAAACATCAGAATCCCCGTGTAGGGGGTTCGTTTCAGTAAGCTGGAATGGATTGGTGGCATGGGGTTGGAGCTACTCCTTGGTTTTGTGTCCCGTTCGGAGGTTAAGATGAGCAAAATTTCGCAACAAGCCCGAAGTGACCTTCATTCGATGTTAACCCAAGCCGATGTGCACTGGATCGAACTCGATTCAGTCGACTCAACAAATGATTACCTGGCCCGCGCTTACCAGCAGGGGCGGATATCGGGCCCTGCTGCCGTGGTGGCGCACATGCAAACTGCTGGCAGGGGGCGAGCTGGGCGGCAATGGCTGGCGCAGCCCGGGGCAGGTTTATGCCTGTCCCTGGGTTTGCCCTTGGCCGGTCAGCAAATGCCTTATTTGCCCTTGTGTGTGGGCGTCGCCGTGGCGCAGGTGCTGGAGCAGTGGAGGGTGCCTGTACAGTTGAAGTGGCCCAATGACTTACTGGCGGATCAGCGGAAACTGGGCGGGGTGTTGTGCGAGTCCTTTCAAACTGGGCAGGGTGCCGTCACGGTGGTGGGTGTGGGGCTGAATATTCATGCGATCGATGTTCCCGAGGCTCTGTCCGGCCGAGGTGCTGCAAGTTTGTCGAATTATTTGTCAACTCCCGATTTGCCCTCTCCGCGTGAGGTTGCCGAGGCGGTAGTGTCCTCGGTTCTGGCTCGAATTGATGCCGCCCGGGTTCAGGGCATCGATGCAATATTTACCGAATTCACTCAACGGGATGCGTGGTTGCACAGCCAAGTGCAAGTCGAGGATCAGGGCGCGGTGTGTTTTGCGGGGGAGGCCATGGGCATTGACCGTCAAGGTTCTTATTTGGTTAACACTGACCAGGGCTTGCGTGCCGTTCATGCCGGTGACTTGTCATTGAGGGCAAGGCCGTGAGCAAACCTGGCAGCTTGATGTGCATCGATGCGGGAAACACTTTGGTGAAGTGGTGTTTGCACGTTGGTGCGAATGTGCGGTTTGAGCAGCCCTCGGCTTTTTTTAGTCGCGCTACGGCAGACTTCAAGCCTTTTTCTGATGCATTCGGCCCAGTGCAAGAACACTTGGCGCCCAGTTTGAATTCGGCGAGTGCCGTGCAGGCGGTGTTGCTGAGTAATGTATTGGGTCCCGATTTTGAACAGGCTGTGCGCGCAATGTGCGAAGGCGCTGGCGTACCCCTGCATGTGCTGGCTGTGAACAGGCATGCTGCGGTTCAGTCGGCTTATGAGAACCCGGCTGCCCTGGGTAAAGACCGCTGGTCGGCATGCATGGCGTTAACCGAGGTGAGTCAGGCCATGGTCAATTTGCTGGTTAGTTTTGGCACAGCCACCACGCTGGATGTAGTGATCAAGAGTACCCATTGGCAGCACTTGGGTGGGTTTATCGTACCGGGGGTTGAAACCATGTTGCACAGCCTGCATTTCAACACGGCTGAATTGCCCAAGGTGCAATTGGGGGGCTTCAGTGAAAAAGCTTGGCCTGTCAGCACGCAGCAGGCCATTGGTCAAGGTGTAGGGCGTATGCAAAAAGCCATGGTTGATTCTGTTGCTGCCCAGTTACAGGATGAACACGGCGTGCCCCCGGCCATCTGGTTGACAGGTGGCTTTGCACCAGCCATGAAAGTCCATTTGCCCAACTCCTCGCTACTTGAACATGCGGTATTCAAAGGCTTGGTGCTTGATTATCGTTTGGCAAAAAAGGGCACTGAAGCATGAATGGTTGGCGGTTTTTGCTTGCACTGTTGCTGCTTGGCAATTTGGCTTTGTTGGGGTTAGGTATTTTTACAAACAACAATGCGCAAAAAGTGATTGACTCTCCTGGCTTGCGCGCTGAGTGGGTTGGTGTAGAACGCCCTTGGGATCAGCCTGTGGAAGTGATTCGTGCGCCGGCGCCAGTCGCCCCTAAAATTGATTTGAAGCAAGGGCAGGCCCAGCTCGATACTGCCATTGAAAACGCGAGCAAACAGGTGTTCGAGAATCCAAAAAGCAATCAGGAATGTTTGTTGTGGGGCCCCTTGTTGCAAAGCGAGTCTGCACGCGTCCAAGAGGCATTGTTGAATTGGGGCGGCGAGACGGATCGGCTCGAGCGCCAAGTACCTGTAGGCTATGTGGTTTACCTGCCTCAAGATATCGTCAACAGTGGTGTGGGTATTGATCAACTGTCGGGCAAGGGTATTACTGACATGTTCTACATCACCACGCCCGGGCCGTTGCAAGGGACGATTTCATTGGGCTTGTTTCGAGATCTGGAAAGGGCAAATGCCCAAAAGGCAGACCTGGCGAGGCGTGGTGTTGAGGGAGTCCAGATTCGGGAGCGGCTGGGTCCAGTGCGCGTGTTTTTTGAGCTCCGCGGTAATGCTCCGCAAATCGAAACCGTGCGCTCTGTGTTTGAGTTGAACAGAAAGGGCGAGCTAAAGTCTTGTGAGTCGTCAGCAGGCGCCTGACTCAAAGGTCTCCGCTTCGGTCCTTGTCCAAAAACACCTGGGCCAACCGCGTTCCTTCGGCGTTCACTCCTTTGCTCCAGCAAATGACCTTGAATGCCTCGCCCATGTCGGCTTCATTGAGCAGGGTATTCAAATTCTGGCGCATCAATGCGCCACGAGTCGGGTGCGTGAATTCAGGTTGTTTTTGCGCCAATTCAAGAATCCCGTGTGCCAATAAAAACTCGCCTTGGTGCGAGTACCCTTCAAGATCGCCGCCGCAGTCAGTCATTGCGTCATAGATCGCGCTGAAGTTGACATGGGCAGTCAGATCCTGCTCCCCAACCTTCACCAAGAAATCATCATGTGCCGTGTGGCGGCTTGTCGCGCGCAAAGTGCCCTTGTTGCGTGTCGGGTGGTAGTACAGGGCCTCATGAAAACCATAATCAATCATCAGCGCCAGACCGTTCAAGCGCTCTGTGATTGTTTTGACCCATGCAGTGCTTTGCTCTGCAATTTCCGATTCGTAGTCCTCAGGCCATGGCCCGTGCGCGGCCTGTAAATTCGAAATAGTGGTGGCGAACACCGGGTCGGCAGGCTTCCATACCCAACGCAGTTCACCGTTCAGGTGTTGTACCCATGCTTCTTGCGGGTTGTCTTTCTGCCATTTGAATCGACGAACCGGAGTGGCGTCCAGCACCTCATTGCCCAAAACTACCCCACCGAGCTCTGTGGGCAATTGTCCCAGCCACCGTACTTTTTGTTCCACTTGCGGGCCATGCAGTGCTTTTAACTTGGCCAATTGCACAGGCTTCAATCCGGCCGACACATCCACAATGTTGTATTGGGTAATTAAATCGCCAGCCGTTTGAAGAATGTCACAAGCCAGTTGCCCGGTTCCAGCTCCAAATTCATACACCACGCCGTTGCACCGTGGCAGCACCTCCCGCAGGGCCTTGCCCAGTGTTTGTCCAAACAGCGGGCTCAATTCCGGGGCGGTAATAAAATCGCCTTGACGACCAAAAATCTGCTCGCCTCTGGCGTAGTAGCCATGTTGGGGGTCATACAGCGCAAATCGCATGAACTCGTCAAAGCGAGTGGCTTGATTAAAATTCGACAGCATGAGGCGGGTCTGGTTTAGAATAGCGGGTTCTTCTTATAAAAATCAAAGCCTTGAAGTAAACCCTTGTTTGCTTGATGGTAGTTTGCTACTGATTTTTTCAGATTCTAACCGATGGCGCACGAATGACACATGCCAATCCACAATATGCCCTGGTAACCGGGGGAGCCAAGCGACTGGGCAAAGCCATCTCGCTTGAACTGGCGCGCGCCGGTTGGTCTATTGTGCTGCATTGCCGTTCATCACTGGCAGAGGCTCGTGACACCGCGGCTCAAATTGAAGCGCTGGGCGTGCACTGCGTGGTGGTTCAGGCCGATCTTGAAAAGCCCGGCGAAGTTGAAACGCTGTTTGACGCCGCTGAAAAAGCGGGCCCAATTCGGTGTGTTGTCAACAACGCCTCGTTGTTTGAATTTGACTCTGGCGAAACTTTTCAGCCCGAGCTATTTCACCGACACATGGCTTCCAACCTTGCTGCACCCATTCAGTTGGCCAAGCGTTTGTATCAGCATGTGCCCGACAATGAGCAGGCGGTGGTGGTGAATTTGCTGGATCAGAAACTAAAGAACCTGAATCCTGACTTTCTCAGCTACACGCTGACCAAAGCCGGGCTTGAAACAGCCACAACCATGCTGGCCATGGAATTGGCCCCGAAAGTGCGTGTGGTGGGTGTGGCCCCCGGTCTTACCTTGATTTCACACCTGCAAACTGATGCGCAATTCGAGAGTACCCACCGAATTTCGCCCTTGAACAAATCTTCCGAGCCCCAGGACATCGCCAACACGGTGCTGTTTCTGGTGCAAAGCCGCGCAATTACTGGCACCACCATTCTTGTGGACGGTGGGCAGCATTTGGTGCCCATGGCGCGCGATTTCAGCATGATGACACCATGACAGACTGGTTTTTTGATCCCCGCCTTGCCGACTGCCGGCGCGTATTCATACGCGATTTCGACGTGTCTGCCGCCATTGGCGTATTTCCCCAGGAATTGGGTCGCACGCAGGCCGTGCGCATCAATATCGACTTCTGGGTGAAATGCGCGTCCACACCATCCGAGCGCGATTTGCTGGTCGATGTGGTCGATTACGACTTTGTTCGCCCTGGTATTCATGGCCTGATTCAATCCGGCCACATCGGTTTGCTTGAAACCTTGGTCGACAAAACCCTGGCGCTGGTGCTTGAGCATCCCAAGGTGGTGGCCGCCCGTGTCCGCGCTGAAAAATCCGAGGTTTACCCCGACTGCGAATCCGCAGGCGTCGAGGTATTCCGCTTCAAATCCTAGAAAGCCGTTTTAATCATGCAAACCATCACGATTTTTCCCAACAAGGCCGAACAAAAAGAAGCCTTCGAATTCAACAAGCTCGAAAAACGTCTCACCAAACAAGTGGGTCAGGCCATAGCCGACTTCAATATGATTGAAGAAGGTGACAAGGTCATGGTGTGTGTATCAGGTGGCAAAGACAGCTATGGTTTGCTCGATATTTTGTTGCTGCTGCGTCAACGTGCGCCCATCAACTTTGATATCGTCGCCGTGAACCTCGATCAGAAACAGCCAGGCTTTCCCGAAGAAGTTTTGCCCAATTATTTGCGCAGCATCAATGTGTCATTCCACATTGAGGAACAAGACACCTATTCAATTGTGAAACGCGTCATTCCTGAGGGCAAAACTACCTGTTCCCTGTGCTCGCGTTTGCGTCGCGGTATTTTGTACCGCGTGGCGTCTGAACTTGGTGCTACCAAAGTGGCTTTGGGTCATCACAAGGACGATATCTTGCAAACCTTGTTGCTGAACCTGTTTTACGGCGGTCGCATGAAAGGCATGCCGCCCAAACTGGTCAGCGACAACGGAGAGCACACCATCATTCGCCCCTTGGCCTATTGCCGAGAAAGCGATTTGGCGCGATACGCTGAGGAAAAGAGCTTCCCGATTATTCCGTGCAACCTGTGCGGCAGTCAGGAAAACCTGAAGCGAAAGGAAATGGCTGCGTTGCTCAAGCAGTGGGAAAAACACAACCCGCGCTGGATCGCCAATCTTTTCACCTCCTTGTCCACTGTCGTGCCCTCGCACCTCATGGATCGCAAGCTGTTTCCGTTTGAAACCATTCGCCCCGGCGCTGTGCTTGAAGACGGGGCCGGCGACAAGGCGTTTGATGCAGATGACGAGTGCTAAGCTAAGCAAGCACCTTCATCGCAACTACTTCGCACTGGCGCTCGGTTTTACTTCAAAAACAGTTTGTACGCCGGGTTCTCGGTTTCATTCACCGCCGGGTAGCCAAGTTGTTTCACAAACTTGTCGAATTCAGCGTGGTCAGCAGGTGGAACCTGAATACCCACCAAAATACGGCCATAGTCAGCGCCATGGTTTCTGTAGTGAAACAGACTGATGTTCCAGCCCGGGTTCAATGCGGTTAAAAATTTTGTCAGTGCGCCGGGGCGTTCCGGAAATTCAAAGCGGTACACCAATTCATGGTCAGCCAGGTTTGACCGCCCGCCCACCATGTGGCGCAAATGCAGCTTCGCCATTTCATCGTCAGTCAGGTTCAGTGCATCAAAACCCGATGCAATAAAGCGTTGCTGCAATTCATCGGCCTGTGCCCGGTTTCCAATCTGAATGCCCACGAAAATATTGGCTTTCGTGGAGTCTGACATTCTGTAGTTGAACTCAGTCACATTGGTGGGGCCCAGCAAGTCGCAAAACTTCCGGAAGCTGCCGCGTTCTTCCGGCACAGTGATCGCAAAAATCGCCTCGCGTTGCTCGCCGACCTCTGCGCGTTCTGCCACAAAGCGAAGGCGATCGAAATTCATGTTGGCGCCACAAGAAATCGCGATCAGTGTTTGATTCTGCAGGCCCATCTCGGCGGCATATTGTTTCAAGCCAGCCACTGCCAGCGCACCTGCCGGTTCCAGAATGCTGCGCGTGTCCTGAAACACGTCTTTAATGGCAGCGCAGGCCTCGTCGGTGGTCACGCGCACAATGCCGTCGACATACTTTTCGCACAGTCGGAACGTTTCTTCTCCCACCAGTTTCACTGCGGTTCCATCGGAAAACAAACCCACTTCCGCCAGCGTGACGCGTTTGTGCTGTTCCATGCTCTGCGCCATCGCGTCAGAGTCCACGGTTTGTACACCAATAATCTTGATGTCCGGGCGCAACTGTTTCACATAAGCGCCTACGCCGGCAGCCAGGCCACCGCCGCCTATTGCAATAAAAATGGCGTGTATCGGGCCTTGGTGCTGGCGCAAAATTTCCATGCCCACAGTGCCCTGGCCCGCAATTACATCAGGGTCATCAAAGGGGTGCACAAAGGTCAGGCTTTTGGCTTGAGCCAGCTCTGCGGCATGCCCGGCAGCGTCGCTGTAGCTCTCACCAAACAGCACCACATTCACCCAGTCGCCACCAAAACGTTTCACGGCATCAATTTTCAGCGCTGGCGTGGTGGTAGGCATCACAATGGTGGCCAGGCATTTCATTTTGGCCGCAGAAAGCGCAACGCCCTGGGCATGGTTGCCAGCGGAGGCAGCAATCACGCCACGTTCCAGTTGTATCGGGCTAAGGTGGGCCATCTTGTTGTAGGCACCACGCAGCTTGAAACTGAACACCTCTTGCATGTCTTCACGTTTGAGCAGCACCTCATTGGCAGTGCGAACGGACAGGGAGTGGGCGCGTTCCAATGGCGTTTCAATGGCCACGTCGTAAACCTTGGCAGTCAGTATGCGTTTTAGATAGTCAAGACCCACAAAGCACCTATTTATTGCAGATTTTTAAGCAAATTTCGAGCTTTTGCCCATGAAGGCTACACTTTACAGCATGAGGGCAATCCCAAAAGCCGGCTTGCGCGTTTGGGTCGCATCTGCAGGTCGCCTTCGGGCATAATTTAGGCTCAGTTTCTCAAGGACAGGTTCAAACCCCCAATGGCATCTACAAAATCATCAAAATCCAAAGCGAAACCTCAAGTTAGAAAATCTCTTGGCAATACCATTCCCGCTTTTGTGTTCGGTATGGTGTTCGGGCTTTTGATTGCGTTGGGTGTTGCTTTGTTTGTGAGCAAGTCCCAACTGCCATTCTCCGGTGCTGAAACCCAGGGTGCGGTGCCCAATGTGTCGCCCGGTCCAGGCAATAGCCCGCCTGATCCTAACAGCGCTATTTACGGCAAAGCCAATGTCAACCAAGGCAATGTGGTCACCATCGATCCTTTTCAGCAAGGTACGGAACCTCAGGCCGGTGACGCCACTCAAACTGATCAAATTGAACCTGTGGCCCAAACCATTTACTTTCTGCAATTGGGCAGTTTTCGCAATCGTGAAGACGCTGAACAATTGCGGGCTCAACTCGCGTTTGTGGGCACTGAATCCGAAATTGCCGTGGGCGAGGTCAACGGCAATGTTGTAAACCGCGTTCGTGTGGGGCCATTTGGCAGTGCGAACGAAGCCTACCAGGCCCGAATCCCCCTGACGAAAGGCGGATTCGAGGCAACTGTGGTTAAGGAGTAAAAAAATGAAGCGTCGTGAATTGATTCAAAGTGCCGTGGCCCTGGGCCTGGCGAGTGCTTTCGGTGGTGTATCCCCAGCCTTTGCCCAAGATGCCGGCGCGTTCCGAAAAGTCCGTCGGGAAGTTCCCCGCTCTACTCCGGGCAAAATCGATGTGGTCGAATTTTTCTGGTACGGCTGCATTCACTGCTACAACTTTGAGCCCAAGGTCAATGCTTGGTACAAAAAGCTGCCCAGTGACGTCGTATTCACGAAAATCCCGATCGCTTACCAAAGCCAGCGTGTCAACTTCCAGGGGCATCAGCGCCTGTACTACACACTCGAAGCCATGGGTAAGCTCGACATGGCACACAGCAAAGTGTTCGAAGCCATGCACAAAGACAAAAAGCAGTTGGCCAACGACGAACAAATTTTCGATTTTGCCGAATCGATTGGTTTGAAACGCGAGGAATTCGCCAATGTATTCAAGTCATTTGGCGTCAACGCAAAATGTGCCCAAGCCAAAACGATTTTCGAAGCGTACGGTGCCGACGGTGTTCCAACGTTGGGGATTGATGGAAAATTCTTCACCTCCGCATCCATCGCGGGTTCCGAAGACAATGCAATTCGTGTTGCCGAAGCCTTGATTCGACGACAGCGTCAAGCCTAAACTGCTGGGGGAACAATGAAGGAGGCCTCTATGCACAGTGGTGTGATCCGGTTTATTGCGTATGCGTCACTGTCATTGATTCTTGCCGCTTGCTCCAGTGTTCCTCTGGACAAACCCGTTTCGCCGCCGCCGGCAAAAACGGTGGCCAAGCCATCCGCACCGCCCCCTGTCAAACATGAAAACTGGGAGCCGGCACCTCAGGGCGGTGGTTACTACCTGGACGATGGCCCGGGCGATTTGCGTCCAGCCAATCTGGATAACTTACCATCGGCCACCCCACAGCTTGAACCCATTGCAATCCGCAACACCCGGCCCTACACCGTGATGGGGCAAAGTTTTACACCACAAACATCACTTGAAGAGCCCTACAGTCAGAAAGGGCGGGCCAGTTGGTATGGCAAGAAGTTCCATGGCGCGAAAACCGCCAATGGTGAAATTTACGACATGCACCAAATGACAGCTGCGCACCCAACCTTGCCTTTGCCCAGTTATGCCAAAGTCACCAATCTGGCCAACGGCAAGTCAGTCATTGTTCGCGTTAACGACCGTGGGCCTTTTTTGCGTGGTCGAATTATTGATCTCAGCTACGCGGCTGCCTATCAGCTCGATTACATCAAGCAGGGCAGCGCTGAGGTGCTGGTCGAGAAAATGACACCAGATGCAATCGCTCAGTACCATGCTGAAAAAAATGGCGCCGTGGTGGGCAAGAATGGTGTGCAGGTAGAACAGGTTGCGCTTAACAACGCCTCCACACTCGTGCCTGTCCATCGAACACCCTTGTATCTTCAAATTGGTGCTTTCGGCAACAAAAACAATGCGGAGGCCTTGGTGTCGCAAGTGTCCTCCAATCACGAGGCGTTTGGCAAAGTCAGCCAGATCCTTTCTGAATCGGGGGTTCACCGCGTTTTGGTGGGCCCATTCAGCAGTATTGATCAAGCCAACGAGGCCGCAATCGAACTTAGCGCCTTTGTACAGGTTCAGCCGGTTATCAAACAAGACTTGATCCTGCCCTGATTGCCCCCATATCGGGACATCGGCGCACCAAGCGCAACCCCCAATTAAAGGAAAGGCATGGAGCAATATCACGGCACCACCATATTGTCAGTACGCAGAGGAAAGCACGTCGCGCTGGGTGGCGATGGGCAAGTAACACTCGGGCATATCGTGGTCAAAGGTTCGGCCCGCAAAGTCCGGCGTCTTCATCACAACAAAATTCTGGCGGGTTTCGCCGGCGGTACGGCTGACGCGTTCACGCTGTTTGAGCATTTTGAAGCTCAACTAGAGAAGCATCAGGGGCATTTGTTGCGTGCCGCAGTCGAGCTTGCCAAAGAATGGCGCACTGACCGTATGCTTCGCAGGCTTGAGGCCATGCTGGCGGTTGCCGACGAAAATCATTCCCTGATTATCACCGGTAACGGCGACGTACTCGAGCCCGAACAAGGGCTGGTTGCGATCGGCAGCGGGGGCGCCTATGCGCATTCTGCTGCGAAAGCCTTGCTGGAAAACACCGAGCTGTTGCCTGAAGAAATTGTCAAGAAATCCCTGACCATTGCGGGCGAACTCTGTATTTACACCAATCAACATCACACCATTGAAGTGTTGGGTGCTCCCGAAGCATCTGGCAGCAAAGGTTAACAACATGACTCAACTTACACCTTCAAATATTGTTGAAGAACTCAACAAGAACATCGTTGGCCAAGATGCCGCCAAGCGAGCTGTCGCGGTTGCACTTCGCAACCGCTGGCGTCGCATGCAGGTGCCCATGCCCCTGCGTCAGGAAATTACACCCAAAAATATTCTGATGATCGGCCCAACCGGCGTGGGTAAAACAGAAATCGCACGTCGCCTGGCCAAGTTGGCCAACGCGCCTTTCATCAAGATTGAAGCCACCAAATTCACTGAAGTGGGTTATGTGGGGCGCGATGTAGACACCATCATTCGTGACCTGATTGAAATAGCCTTGAAACAGGTTCGGGAAGAGGCGCAGCTTGGCGTGGTCGAAGAAGCCAAGTCTGCTGCGTTTGATCGGGTGCTGGATGCGCTGCTGCCCCCTGCGCGCGATTTCGGTTTCACCGAGAAAGCCCCTGAGCCCGATGAGAACCGCACCCGAATTCGTTTTCGAGAAAAGTTGTTCGCTGGCGAACTTGACGACAAGGAAATCGAGATTGAGGTGGCTGCAGCGTCACCTTCGCTAGATGTTGTCGGCCCGCCCGGCATGGAAGAACTCACCGGGCAATTACAGTCCATGTTTCAGAATATTTCTGGCGGCAAGAAAAAGCTGCGGAAAATGAAAGTTGCCGAGGCGCTCAAGGCGATTCAGGATGAAGAGGCCGCCAAGCGCGTGAATGAGGAAGAAGTGCGAGCCAAGGCAATAGCCAGGGTAGAACAGGACGGAATCGTATTTCTCGATGAAATCGACAAGATTGCGACCAAGGCCGATGGGCGAGGCACCGATGTTTCACGCCAGGGCGTTCAGCGCGATTTGCTGCCGCTGGTGGAGGGCACCACGGTCAACACCAAGTACGGCATGATTAAGACAGATCACATCCTCTTTGTGGCCAGTGGCGCCTTCCACTTGTCGCGTCCTTCCGATCTCATTCCTGAGCTGCAGGGGCGCTTCCCGATTCGGGTTGAGCTGGAGTCATTGACCGTTGATGATTTCAAACGAATCCTGACAAGCACCGATGCTTGTCTTACCGAGCAGTACAAAGCCCTGTTGGCGACGGATGGCGTCGAGCTCGAGTTCACCGACGAAGGCGTTCGCAGGTTGGCCGAAATCGCATTCACCGTGAACGAGAAAACCGAGAATATCGGAGCGCGTCGCTTGTACACCGTCATGGAGCGTCTTCTCGAAGAGGTGGCATTCGAGGCCGATGGTCAACCCAGACCAGTGAAAATCACAGCCGAGTTTGTCGACTCCCGTCTCGGCGAGGCGGCCAAATCTGAGGATCTTGCCCAATTCATTCTCTAGAATCCGTCGATCGGCATTCTCGCCACCGTTGTCCGGGTAGATTCGCTTTAAAATGCATTTTGTGCCCTGTTTCTACCCGGACAACTCATGACCACAGACAATCTAACCTCCGCAATCAAAGCCAAAGTTCTGTCCGAGGCCTTGCCCTACATCCGCCGCTTTCATGGC
This sequence comes from Limnobacter sp. MED105, assembly GCF_000170915.1. Classification (GTDB taxonomy): domain Bacteria; phylum Pseudomonadota; class Gammaproteobacteria; order Burkholderiales; family Burkholderiaceae_B; genus Limnobacter. The sequence continues at coordinate 23,596 of NZ_ABCT01000002.1, read as the reverse complement.
AAAACAGTGGTGGTCAAGTACGGCGGCAACGCGATGACTGATGTCAATCTGCAAAAATCCTTCGCTCACGATGTCGTCTTGCTCAAGCTGGTGGGTATCAATCCCATTGTAGTGCATGGGGGTGGTCCCCAAATTGATGAAGCCTTGCGCCGCATTGGCAAACAAGGCACCTTCATTCAAGGCATGCGTGTTACCGACGAAGAAACCATGGAAGTGGTGGAGTGGGTTTTGGGTGGTCAGGTACAGCAAGACATCGTCATGATGATTAACGAGCATGGCGGCAAGGCAGTGGGCCTGACGGGCAAGGACGGTGGGCTGATTCAGGCTCGCAAAATGAAGCTGGCGGACAAAAGCGAACCAGGCAAGTTCCACGACATTGGCTTCGTGGGCGAAATCGCATCCATCGACCCTGCCATTGTGAAGGCCTTGCAAGACGACGCCTTTATTCCTGTCATCTCACCGATTGGCTTTGGTGAAGACGGCATGGCCTACAACATCAATGCCGACCTCGTGGCCGGTAAAATTGCCGAAATCCTGAAGGCTGAAAAACTCATCATGATGACGAATACCCCAGGGGTTTTGGACAAAGATGGTAAGTTGCTCACAGGCCTGACCGCCAAACGAATTGATGAATTGTTCGAAGATGGCACCATTTCGGGCGGAATGCTGCCCAAGTTGTCTTCTGCGATTGAGGCAGCGAAAAGCGGAGTAAACTCAGTTCACGTGGTAGATGGCCGTGTTCCTCACTGCCTTCTGCTTGAAATTCTGACAGACCAGGGCGTGGGCACCATGATTCGCAGTCACTGAGTTCCCGTTTACTGAGCTGCTCAGCAGGGCAATCCGCGTCAAACGCAGGGGGAAGCATGTCGAACAAAAGAATACCCAATTTGTCGGTCACCGATGGATTTGATTTTGTAAAAAAAATCTGGGGAAGTTTGCCTATCCCCAGCGTGATGAATCCAACCACCGATCTCGATGAGCTCGACAAGCGCATCTCCGATCTTAAAGCTGTTGAACAGTGGTTGAATGTCAACCTCAGTATGCTTCGGGCCACCATCCAGGGGCTGGAAGTGCAGCGCGGCACCATCGCCACCATAAAGTCCTTCAGTTCGAATCTTGGTCTGGGTGGTGACCGGGCCAGCGATGTTAATCAAGCCGTGAACGAGGAAATCATCCGAAATGCCATGCAGGCTGCGGTGGCTCCGCCACCCGTACCTCGTGTAGAGCCGGTTGCGCCCAAAATTCCCGATCCTGAGCCAGCCGCTACCACACCAAGCGATGCAGCGGCCCAGGAGTCCTCAAAGGCCATTGTTTCAAATGCCACTGCCTGGTGGGGTCTGCTTCAAGACCAATTCAACAAAGTGGTTGCCACCGCAGCCATGACAGGTTCTGGGGCTGATGTTAGCCCCGATGATGCTGAACCATCCAAAAAACCAGTTAAACCCAAAGCCAAGCGCGCGGCTACGCCTCGCAAGAAAACTTCAAGCAGCACCCGCCCCGCGCGCACAAGGACCTAGATGTTTCGTTTTGGCCACGCCACACACCCCAACTGGAGAGAAGCACTTGAACTCGTGTTGGTGCAACTCGAAGGCCAAATGCAACTGGAGCAGTTCGCAAGCGACATTTCCCGGCCACAAAAGCTGGGTTTGATTTACGCCACAGAAGCCTTCGCCGAGAGCATGCCGCAAATTCTTCATGGGTTGCGCCAGAGAACGGGTATCAAAGAATGGGTTGGCGGGTTGGCGCCCGGTGTGTGCAGCAGTGGTGTTGAGTATTACCAAGAGCCGGCACTGGCCGTCATGTTGATGGAGTTCCCTGCCGATTCTGCGCGCGTTTTTTCAGGCAAATTGCCATTGCCCAAGCCAGGTACAGTTACCGCTTCGGGGCGGGACGCCATGCACTCCGCGCTAATCCACATCGATCCGCTGACTGAGGACATTGACGATCTGCTTGATGATCTGTCGCTCAAAGTCAGTACTCGCCAAATTTTTGGTGGTCTGGTCTGCGCTGGTACAGCCAATACCCACATTGCGCTTGAACCTCTTTCCGGTGGTGTGTCAGGTGTGGTGTTTGCCAGTGGTTTACCCATCGAGGTACGCATGACTCAGGGCGTTCAAGTGGTGGGCGTCGAGCATGAAATTACTGGGCTTCGAGGTAATTTTGTCGAAGAACTTGATGGTTTGCCCGCGCTAGATGTGTTGCTCGCAGATTTGGGTCTACAGCCCGATTCGGACGAAGGCGATCCCGCAAGCCAGGCCGCCGAGGTGTTGGCCAAACGTTTTGCACATGGCCTGTTTGTGGGGTTAACAGACCGGGCACTTGCCGAATCTATTGCGTTAAAAGGTTATACGGCTGGCCGCTCCGAGGCGCATCAGTTGAAAGTACGTCCTGTGGTCGGCATGGATCCGAACAAAAAATCCTTGGCGGTAGCTGAAGACTTCAAGTTAGGTGATCGCCTGTCTTTCTGCACCCGCGATGAGAATTCCGCTCGGGTCGACTTGACGCGAATGTGCGCTGAACTGCGCGAAGATCTGGACGCACCTGCACCCAAACTCAATGAACTTCAGGCTGCCGGTTTTTCTGGAATCCATTCTCAGCGCAAACCTCGTGGCGCAGTGTACATTGCTTGCAATGGGCGGGGTGCCGCATTGTTCGGACTGCAGGGCGTCGAGCAGCAAATTGTCCGAGAACAATTGGGGGACATTCCTCTTATAGGTTTCTCAGCAAACGGTGAAATTTTCCGTGGAGCCCTGTACGGTTACACCGGTGTCCTGGCCTTATTTTTTTAAATTTGATTATTGACATGAATATTTTGATACTCGCAGCAGGCAAGGGCACTCGCATGAAGTCTGCCCTGCCCAAGGTGCTGCATCCTGTGGGCGGTCAATCAATGCTGGGCCGTGTGGTGGGTACAGCTTTGCAGTTTGAAAACCCGCATGTAGTGGTGGTGGTCGGGCACGGTGCCCAGGCGGTTCAGCATCATTTGTCTTCCCAGCCTGGTATTCGGTTTGCCGCTCAGTCAGAGCAACTGGGCACGGGTCATGCGGTTCAGTGTGCAAGCTCGGCCTTGGCTGATCATCCGGTCACCCTGATTCTGTATGGCGACGTCCCTCTCATTCAATTTGAATCTTTGCAACCCTTGGTTCAAGCCGCGCTGGCTGGTCAAATGGGATTGATGACCCTGAACATGTCCAATCCGCATGGTTACGGCCGCATACTTCGCGATACCGAAGGTGCCGTGGTTGGCATAGTCGAACAAAAAGACGCGACTCCCTCGCAGCTCACTATTACCGAAGTCAACACCGGCATTCTTGCTTGCCCCACCGCGCAGTTAAAAAACTGGGTAGGCAAACTGAGTAACAACAACGCGCAAGGTGAGTATTACCTCACCGACATCATCGCGATGGCATATGAAGATGGGCTGCTGGTGCGCACCTGTCAGCCCACGCACAGTTGGGAAGTGTCGGGCGTCAATTCCCGAGTTCAACAGGCCGAGCTTGAGCGTATCTGGCAACTTCATCAGGCTGAAAAATTAATGATCGAAGGTGTGCAGCTGCTCGATCCCGCCCGAATCGATGTGCGTGGCACGCTGCACTGTGGCGCAGATGTGTCCATCGATGTGGGCTGTGTTTTTCAAGGTGAGGTCACCTTGGGTGACGGAGTGTCCATCGGCCCTTACTGTGTGCTTAACAACGTCACTATTGCCGCTGGTACCCGCATCGAAGCTTATTCCCATCTAACTGCCGCCACTGTGGGCGAAAAGGCCGTCATCGGCCCCTATGCGCGTTTGCGCCCCGGTGCAAAATTGGGCAATGAAGTGCACATTGGCAATTTTGTTGAAGTTAAAAACGCCAGCATTGCAAATCAATCCAAAGCCAATCACCTGGCCTACATTGGTGACGCGCAAATTGGTGAGCGGGTGAATGTGGGAGCAGGCACCATTACCTGTAATTATGATGGTGCCAACAAGCACCTCACCATCATTGAGGACGATGTTTTCATCGGCTCAGACACCCAATTGGTAGCGCCCGTGACCGTGAAGAAGGGCGCCACACTTGGTGCGGGAACAACTCTCACCAAAGACGCGCCAGAGAACGCACTCACCGTCTCGCGTGCCAAACAAATTACGATCACGGGCTGGAAACGCCCGGTCAAATCAACCAAAAAATAAAGGAATACCTCACACCATGTGCGGAATCGTCGGCGTACTCTCCAAAACCAACAGCGTGCCAGTGTTGATCGATGGCCTGAAGAAACTCGAATACCGCGGATACGACTCGGCAGGACTGGCCATTCAGTCTGATACCGACCAATCGATCCACCGTGCGCGCAGCGTGGGGCGTGTGGTTGAACTTGACTCCAGCACCAAAACCCTCAGTGCACGCATGGGCATCGCTCACACGCGCTGGGCCACTCATGGCGTGCCCAGTGAGCGCAATGCACACCCTCACATTAGTGAAGGGCAGGGCGTCTCAGTGAGCGTGGTGCATAACGGCATCATTGAAAATCACGAAGAAATCCGAAAAGCGCTCACCGCGGAAGGCTATGTTTTTCAATCCGACACCGATACAGAAGTCATTGCACACCTCACCCACAAGCATTTGGTTCAGGGTCTTGAGTTGCGAGCTGCCGTTCAGGCCACAGTGAAAAAGCTGGAAGGTGCTTTTGCCATCGCAGTGATTTGCAACACGGCGGCGCTTACCTTGCTGGCGTCCAAGAAAGGTGCGCCGCTTTTGGTGGGCCACGGCGAGGGGGAATACTTTTTGGCCTCCGATGCTTCCGCACTGGTGGCCTACACAAAACAAATTACCTATCTTGAAGAAAACGATGTCGTCGAACTTCAAACTACCGGGGTTTCATTTTTTGACGGCGAGGGCCTTCAGGTTGATCGGCCCATTATTGAAAGTCAGCTGTCAGCCGATGCGGTTGAACTGGGCCCTTACGCCCACTACATGCAAAAGGAAATTTACGAACAACCTGGTGCTATTGCTGCCACGCTGGAAATGGTCAGCAATGCGTCGGCGGTCAAACCTGAATTGTTTGGTGCGGAAGCGGGCAATATTCTTCCCGGCATTCAGCAAGTGCTTATTCTGGCATGTGGCACTAGCTACCACGCCGCATCCGTGGCGCGCTATTGGCTTGAGTCGATTGCAGCGCTCCCCACCAATGTCGAAATTGCAAGTGAGTATCGCTATCGCACCAGCGTCAGCCTGCCAAACACACTGGTCATCACTATTTCACAATCCGGCGAAACTGCCGATACCCTGGCTGCACTTGAGCACGCCAAGTCACAGGGCATGGTCAATGCGCTGTCCATATGCAACGTGCCAGAGTCCGCACTCATACGTGCAAGTAACCTGAAATTTTTAACGCGTGCAGGTCCCGAAATCGGGGTGGCTTCAACCAAGGCATTTACAACGCAACTGGCTGCGCTTTTCACTTTCACGCTGGTCATGGCCAAGTTACGCGGAAAACTCACAGTTGAACAAGAAAAAACCTTGCTCACGCAACTGCGTCATCTTCCCTCGGCCATGCAGAATATTCTGGCGCTCGAGCCGGAAATCAAGGAACTGGCCCTCAGTTTTGCCGAGAAGCGCCACGCCTTGTTTTTAGGGCGAGGCGTACATTACCCCATTGCTATGGAAGGTGCATTGAAACTCAAGGAAATCAGCTACATCCACGCTGAAGCCTATGCGGCTGGGGAGTTAAAGCACGGTCCCTTGGCGCTTGTGGATGCGGACATGCCAGTGGTTGCCGTCGCACCCAAAGACACCTTAATTGAAAAGTTGAAGTCGAATTTGCAGGAAGTCCGTGCGCGGGGTGGCGAGCTGTATATTTTCGCAGATCGTGACACCAAGATCGAAAAAGCCGATGGTGTGCACGTTATCAACTTGCTTGATCACGCCGGGCACTTGTCTCCCATCTTGCACACCTTGCCTTTGCAGTTGTTGTCTTATCACGTGGCTTTGGTCAAGGGTACGGATGTGGACAAACCCCGTAACCTTGCCAAGTCGGTCACCGTCGAGTAAGCGATTCTGCCTCTTCAGCCTTGAATTTTTTCAGGGCCTGCTCTGAGCCCTGCAGTCGCCCCAGTCCCTCAGCCACCCGGTGAAACAAGCCGGGTGCCAGGATCAAAGGTGCAATGGTTTTGGGCGCAATAATTTTACGCTGACGCTTCTCGATGCCACGGAACATCGCATCGATTACTTGTTCAGGTTCCACCGCAGCAAAGGCGCCCTTGTGCCCTCCCCACAGCACACCGGCATTCACTTCCTTGATCATTGCAGTGTTGGTGAAGGTGGGGTGTACACAACCCACATCAATCCCGTCCAGCGCGAGCTCCTGCCGGGCCACATCTGCCAACGCCTCAACTGCCGCCTTGGAGGCTGCATAGTGACCCATCAGTGGCGTATGAATTGCTGCTGCCAATGAGGAAATAACTTGTAGGTAACCTTTTGTTTCGCGCAGGTAAGGAATACCAGCGCGAATAGTATTGAATGCACCGTGTACATTCACCTGCATCACTGCGTCAAAGTCAGCCGGATTCATATGCTCGATTGAGCCCATTTTCAGAATTCCCGCATTCACAACTACCACGTCAATTTTGCCAAAGCGCTCTTTGCATTCCGCCATGGCAAGTTCAAGGTCTGCGGGCTTACACACATTGGCCTGACAGCCGGCAATACGTTCTCTGCCCAGTGTTTCAACTTGCTCAAACACCGCCTCTGCGTTCAAGTCCACAATAAAAGCGTTCCCGCCTTTTCCGAGCACTTTTGCTGCCAATCCAGCACCAAGGCCCCTTGCGCCGCCAGTAATGAATACCACTTTATTTTTCATAATCAATTCCAGAATTGAGATCAAAGATTTTCAATGAAAGAGATGCAATCTCCGGCGAAACGTTCGGGTGTCTCCTCCATCGGAATGTGACCCACCCCTCGATACACCTTCAGTTCCGAATTTGGAATATCCCGGTTGAATCGGCCCGCCATTTCAATGCTCACCCATCGGTCATCCCCGCCCCATACAATCAACGTCTTGCACTGAATTTCAGGCAAACGTTCCGAACCCAGTTCTCCATCGGTAAATACACCGACCATCTGTCCCACTGCGCTTCGATTTGGTTTGTGCATAAACAACTCGAGGTACCTGTCCAGCACTTCTTTCTTTAATTTGCGTTTGTCACCATACACATCACGCACCGCCATTCGCAGTAAAAATGCCGGTACTGCATGTCGAGTCATCCAGGCAATCGGTTTAATCGTAAACAGCGTGATGTAAATCGGCAGCGGTTGCTGATACCCCACCGCATCAGAAATGATCAAGCCACGCACGCGCTCTGGATGCCTTTGCGCCTGATCCCAGCTCAAGAATCCTCCAAATGAATTGCCGATCATCACACATTTTTTAATCTGCAATTCGTCCAGAACGGCATCTACAAACTGCTGATAAAAAGCAACGTCCATTTTTCGAACTTGCCCTTGTTCGTCGAGTGCCGGCCCCGTCAAACCAAATGGTGGCAAATCGAACCGAATGATCCGGAATTGCTTGCTCATCTGCGCACAAACATCACTCCATGTATGCAGGCTGGCAGCAAAGCCGTGAATCATGACTACATCGGGTCCGCTGCCCTCGATGCTCACGTGCACTTTCAGACCCATGCACTCCAGAAACATCGATGTTGGCAGCGCATGTTTCTCGATCAGCGTATTCCTGTCCGGGCCTGCCCATCCAAACTCATTCAATAATCCACTCAATCGATGTCTCCCAGGGTTTTATTCATGACAGTGTAGAAGCCCCACGCCGCGCCCGAACTTGATTACAATCAATGGTGGTTGATATTTCCGGACAAATCCAGCACTCCTATGCCAGCTCGTCGAACTGTTGTCAGCGTGAAAATCCTCTGTGAACTGGGCATAAGGCTCGGCTCAACCCGCAGCGCGCTGCTCACGGGCTCCTCGATCTTGCCGGCCCAGCTTGATGACCCTCATCTCGAAATTGATCCTGATCAAGAACTGCAGGTGATTCACAACCTGGTGCGCCTGCATGGCAAAGTACCCGGGCTTGGGCTGATGGCTGGTTCCGAGTATCACCTCACCACCTACGGAATTTGGGGTTATGCACTCATCACCAGCCCCACCTTCCGGCAAGCCGTCGAGCTGGGCTTGAGGTATCTCGACCTTACATTTGCTTTCTCCAAAGTTGAATTGGCCTTGGGCAACGGGTTGGCGTCCATGATCTTGTCTGTCGATCATTTGCCCCCGGCAGTGCGTTCGTTCGTGGCTGAGCGCGATTGTTCTGCCATTCAGGTTTTGCAGCGAGAATTGTTTGGCGTCAGTTTGCCGTTGCGCGTTGTTGAATTTGCCTTCGCACCCAATGCACCCATGGCTCAATACGAAGCCATGTTCGGCTGCATTCCGCAGTTCAATGCCTCCGTCAACAGGGCCACATTTGATGAACAGTGGCTTAACTTGCCTCTGCCCAAAGCCAACGAGCACAGCGCCCGTTTTTGTGAAACCCAACTTGAAAATTTGCTGTCACGCCGCATGCAGCGGGGCGGCGTGTCGGCTTGGTTGCGCAATAAATTGTTGGCTGACCTGTCCTCGTCTCCAAGCCTTGCGCAAATTGCCACGGATCACTTCATGACCGAGCGCACTTTGCGCAGGCGCCTCACCGATGAAGGCACCAGTTATCGCGACCTCCTGGCGGAGGTCCGTCAGACCATGGCCGAAGAACTGCTCAGTTCCACCGGGCTCAGCGTGTCCGAGGTTTCGGCCCGGTTGGGCTATTCATCGCCCTCGGCTTTTATCCACGCCTTTCAGAAATGGCACAACTGCTCACCTCGCCAGTTTCTGGATGCTCGATCGAAGCAGATAGAGCGCCACTAGCCCGGGAATTGCTGCTGCAGTCGAAAACACAAAAAAGTCGCTCCATCCGTAAGCTGCCACCACATACCCTGCAGGCGCGGCCAGGTAAACACGCCCCATGGCCGCCAGCGAGGACAGCAGAGCGTATTGGGTGGCTGAGAACTCCTTGCTGCACAGGCTGGTCAACAAACCCACAAACGCAGCTGTGCCCATGCCACCGCACAGGTTTTCAACAAACACCGCACCGCCCATTGCCCAAATGCTTGGCTCCATCACAGACAGCACCCAAAATGACAAATTGGACACCGCTTGAAAAATACCAAATAGCATCAGCGATCCATACAGCCCCATCCGTGTCATCAGGGCGCCTCCCAAAAATGCACCCAGCAATGTCGCGATCAGGCTCACTGTCTTATTCACGGCGCCAACTTCAGTCAGGGTAAAGCCCAGTCCCTTGAGTAGAAATGCGGTGGTCAAAGATCCCGCAAACGCATCTCCCACCTTGTAAAGCACAATCAGCACCAAAATCCAGATTGCCGCTTCCTTGCTCAAGAAGTTGCGCGTTGATTCTTTAACAATGTCAAACAGCTTCCGTTTTGCTTCACGCCTGGCGAGGTCCTCGGGGGTGTCAGCTGTGGGGCTCAAGGCTGTTATCACCGCACAGGCGGCAATTAACCCAGCCATCAGCAGGTAGGTACCGGTCCAGCCCAAATACTCGCCGGCCAGTATCAGTGCCAGTCCGCCGGAAACCAGCATGGCCACTCGATAGCCAGTCACATAGTAGGCCGCCCCGAGGCCGCGTTCAGTAGCGGGTAGCAAGTCGGTGCGGTAAGCATCTATGGCCATGTCCTGGGTGGATGAGCAAAAGGCGATTGCCACCGCAACTGCAGCCACTGTCCAGGCAGAATGCGCATCAACAAATGCCATGGCCGCAATCAATCCGGCACAGGCCAATTGCATGAGTGCAATCCAGCCACGCCTTTGGTCAAAAAAGCCAGGTTTCAAATAATCAAGAAAGGGTGACCACAAAAACTTGTAGGTGTAAGGAAATCCCACCACCGCGTACAAACCAATGGTTTTGATGTCTACATTTTCAACCGCAAGCCACGCCTGCAGGGTGCTTCCTGTCAAAGCAAGGGGCAGTCCGCTCGAAAAACCAAGAATTAATATACAAATAAGACGGAAAGGGGGCATGAGGTGTTGACGTTATTTAAAAAAGCATCCATAATCCGGGGTTCTCTTTTGGAGAGATGCCCGAGTGGCTAAAGGGGGCAGACTGTAAATCTGTTGGCTTACGCCTACGTTGGTTCGAATCCAACTCTCTCCACCAAGAATTCAAGCAGTTTAACCGAGTGCGCCTCTGAAAAGGGGTGTACAAGGTGTGCGGGTGTAGCTCAATGGTAGAGCTGAAGCCTTCCAAGCTTAAGACGAGGGTTCGATTCCCTTCACCCGCTCCAAGCTTTAATAGAAAGTTGCTCATGTGGCTCAGTGGTAGAGCACTCCCTTGGTAAGGGAGAGGTCGGCAGTTCGATCCTGCCCATGAGCACCAAACCGTTATAACCGCACTCCTTCGTTGGGTGCCCGCACCGAGGTCGTCATGGCAAAAGAAAAGTTTGAGCGTAAGAAGCCACACGTAAACGTTGGAACGATTGGTCACGTGGACCATGGCAAGACAACATTGACAGCGGCGATCACAACAGTATTGGCGCGTCTGAGCGGCCATGGTGAAGCCAAAGGCTACGACCAGATCGATGCGGCGCCAGAAGAGAAGGCTCGCGGTATTACGATTAATACGGCCCACGTGGAGTACGAGACAGCAACACGTCACTACGCGCACGTAGATTGCCCAGGCCACGCCGACTATGTAAAGAACATGATTACCGGTGCGGCGCAGATGGACGGCGCAATTCTGGTGTGTTCTGCAGCCGACGGCCCCATGCCACAGACCCGTGAGCACATTTTGTTGGCCCGCCAGGTTGGCGTGCCTTACATCATCGTGTTTCTGAACAAGTGCGACATGGTGGACGACGAAGAGTTGTTGGAATTGGTTGAAATGGAAGTGCGTGAGCTACTTTCCAAGTACGACTTTCCTGGCGATGACGTGCCAATCGTAAAGGGATCAGCCAAGCTGGCCTTGGAAGGTGATACTGGTGATTTGGGCGAAGGCGCAATCAAGCGTTTGGCCGAAGCATTGGATACCTACATTCCAACGCCTGAGCGTGCAGTGGATGGCACATTCTTGATGCCAATCGAAGACGTATTCTCCATCTCTGGTCGCGGCACGGTAGTAACAGGCCGTATCGAGCGCGGCATTGTGAAAGTTGGTGAAGAAATCGAAATCGTGGGTATCAAAGACACAGTCAAGACTATTTGTACTGGCGTGGAAATGTTCCGCAAGCTGCTGGACCAAGGTCAGGCTGGTGACAACGTGGGTGTTTTGTTGCGTGGTACCAAGCGTGAAGACGTGGAGCGCGGTCAGGTATTGGCCAAGCCAGGTTCGATCAAGCCACACACAGGCTTCAGTGCGGAAATTTACGTACTGAGCAAAGATGAAGGTGGTCGTCACACGCCATTCTTCAATAACTACCGTCCTCAGTTTTACTTCCGTACAACCGACGTGACAGGCTCAATCAGCTTGCCCGCGGACAAGGAAATGGTACTGCCAGGCGACAACGTGTCAATCAGTGTTGAGTTGATTGCCCCGATCGCGATGGAAGAGGGTCTGCGTTTCGCGATTCGCGAAGGTGGCCGTACGGTAGGTGCAGGCGTAGTTGCCAAAATCACCAAGTAACATTCGAGTTTTTTAGGGCAATAGCTCAATTGGCAGAGCGTCGGTCTCCAAAACCGAAGGTTGTGGGTTCGATTCCCTCTTGCCCTGCCAAATTTGGTAGGACTGTCGCCGCTGAATCGCTTCAGCGGCGGCTTACATTTTGAGAATATGGCACAAAACGACATTCAAACAGTATCTACAGGGCAGGACAAGCTGATGCTTGTGCTGGCGGTTGCATTCGCAATCGGCGGCGCGGTGGCTTATCAAGTTTTGTCGGCAGAAGATTTCTTCATTCGCCTTGGCGTTGTCTTGTTAGGTGTTGTGTTGGCGGTTGGTAGTTTTCTGCTCTCGCAAACCGGCAAGCGGTTTGTGGGTTTCGCCAAGGATTCCGTGAACGAAGCCAAACGCGTTGTTTGGCCAACCCGCAAAGAAGGTATGCAAATGACCGGTGTGGTCTTTGTGTTCGTCTTGATCATGTCGATTTATCTTCTTCTGGTGGATAAAACGCTTGAGTGGGTGTTCTACGATCTGATTTTAGGGTGGACAATATAATGTCAAAACGCTGGTACGTGGTGCACGCCTACTCAGGACTTGAGAAGAGTGTGCAGCGAGCACTGCAGGAGCGCATTGACCGTTCCGAGTTTTCGGACTTGTTTGGCCAAATCCTTGTTCCCTCTGAAGAAGTGGTTGAAATCAAGGGTGGTCAAAAATCAATTTCTGAGCGTCGTTTCTTTCCTGGTTATGTTCTCGTCGAAATGGAAATGACAGACGATTCATGGCATTTGGTCAAGAACACGCCGAAAGTCACTGGTTTTGTGGGCGGCACAGGCAATCGCCCTACACCGATTTCCCAAAAGGAAGTCGATAAAATCATGCAGCAAATGCAAGAGGGCGCTGAGAAGCCGCGTCCGAAAGTGTTGTATGAAGTGGGTGAAATGGTTCGTGTCAAAGAAGGCCCATTTGCAGACTTTAATGGCAATGTCGAAGAAATTAATTACGAAAAAAGCAAGCTTCGTGTGTCGGTTACCATTTTTGGTCGAGCCACGCCCGTTGAGCTGGATTTCCATCAGGTCGAAAAAGTTTGATCTGAGGCTGTCATGTTTTCCCGCCGCCTGTATTTGATTGCTGACAGGGTGAACGGTAATTCAAGCAATGAGAGGAGCGGCCTCTGGCTGCGTTTGAACTCACGGAGAAATTTCAATGGCCAAGAAAATCATTGGCTTTATCAAGCTGCAAGTACCAGCTGGTAAGGCAAACCCATCCCCACCCATCGGCCCAGCACTGGGTCAGCGTGGTCTGAACATCATGGAATTCTGTAAGGCGTTTAACGCTCAGACTCAAGGCCTCGAGCCAGGTCTGCCGATTCCTGTGGTGATCACCGCTTTCGCAGACAAGTCTTTCACGTTCATCATGAAGACGCCTCCTGCGACCGTGTTGATCAAGAAGGCCGCAAAGATCACCAAGGGCTCCCCACGTCCGCATTTGGACAAAGTGGGTAAAATCACTCTTGAGCAAGCTCAGGAAATCGCAAAAACAAAAATGCCCGACCTGACGGCTGCTGACATGGATGCTGCTGTACGCACCATCGCTGGCTCAGCTCGCAGCATGGGTATCGTGGTGGAGGGTCTGTAAATGGCTAAGTTGTCCAAACGCACACAAGCATTGCGCGCGAAAATTGACCGCAATGCTGTATACCCAGTAGAGCAGGCTCTGGGCCTGATCAAGGAAACCGCAACTGCCAAGTTTGACGAGTCTGTTGATGCCGCTATTCAGCTGGGCGTTGATGCACGTAAATCTGACCAGGTTGTTCGTGGTTCAGTTGTTTTGCCAGCAGGCACTGGCAAGACAGTTCGCGTGGCTGTATTTGCCCAGGGCGCCAAGGCTGAAGAAGCCAAAGCCGCCGGTGCAGACATCGTTGGCATGGACGACCTGGCTGCTGAAGTCAAGGCCGGTAACATGAACTTTGACGTGGTCATCGCCTCACCAGACACAATGCGCATCGTAGGTACCTTGGGTCAAATCTTGGGTCCACGTGGCTTGATGCCAAACCCGAAGGTTGGCACCGTGACTCCTGATGTAGCCACAGCGGTTAAAAACGCCAAGGCAGGTCAAGTGCAGTTCCGTACTGACAAGGCTGGCATTATTCATTGCACAATCGGTCGCGCCTCTTTCGATGTTGAAAAGCTGAAGTCCAACCTGACAGCCTTGCTGGACGCGTTGAACAAATCAAAGCCAGCATCGTCTAAGGGTGTGTACCTGAGAAAGATTGCCGTATCCAGCACCATGGGTGGTGGTGTACGTGTTGACCAAACCTCTGTGTTGGGTCAGTAAAGAACTTTGGGCTGTGTGAGCCGACTTGTCGGCGCTCACAGGTTGTCAAAGACCGTTGGAAATGCAGGAATCTTTGATTTCTGTATTTTAAAAAACCATCCAACCTAGATGGCGGTCCCGAGTAAAAGTAATGAATGTATGTTCAAAGCTTGATTTCGGTCGCCTGTTTTAAACAGTGCAATAAGCGCTTCTTTTTGGAGAAAGACCGTGGCATTGAATCGCCAAGAAAAAGCAGCAGTCATTGAAGAGATCACAGGTCAGTTGGCCAGTGCTCAAGCAGTGGTTGTTGCTGAATATCGTGGTCTGTCTGTAGAAAGTGTGACGCAGCTCCGCAAGGAAGCTCGTGCAGCAGGTGTTTATTTGCGTGTTCTGAAGAACACGTTGGCAAAGCGAGCCATTGCCGGTACAGCCTTTGAAGGTTTGTCCGACAAAATGGTTGGCCCGCTGATTTACGGTATCAGTCCCGATCCCGTTGCAGCAGCCAAAGTGTTGGTCAATTTCGCGAAGACAAACGACAAACTCATTCTTACAGCTGGTGCTTTGCCTGGCCAAGTGATGGGTGTTGATGGTGTGAAGGCCCTGGCCACCATGCCAAGTCGTGACGAGCTTCTGTCGAAATTGCTGGGCACGATGCAAGCACCTATCGCGACATTCGTACGTACGCTCAACGAAGTACCTACGAAATTTGTTCGCGGTGTTGCTGCCGTTCGTGATCAGAAAGAATCGCAAGCTGCTTAACTTTTTTCAAGATAGCCGAATCAAACTTTTAACTGGAGAATACTCAAATGGCAACTAAAGCCGAAATCCTCGACGCCATCGCTGGCATGACCGTACTCGAACTGTCCGAACTGATCAAAGAAATGGAAGAGAAGTTTGGCGTTTCTGCCGCTGCTGCTGCTGTTGCAGTTGCTGCTCCTGCTGCTGGTGGCGGTGCCGCTGCTGCTGAAGAGAAGACAGAATTCGACGTAATTCTGACTGCTGCTGGCGAAAGCAAAGTAAACGTAATTAAGGTAGTTCGTGCACTGACAGGTCTTGGCCTGAAAGAAGCGAAAGACCTGGTTGACGGCGCACCTAAAGCTGTTAAGGAAGGCGTTTCCAAAGCTGAAGCTGATGACGTTAAGAAGCAACTTGAAGAAGCTGGTGCAAAAGTCGACGTTAAGTAATGTCGGTTTTTGAAATGCCCGGGGGTTTTTGCCTCCGGGCTTTTTGCGCTTGAGAAAGCGATTACAAACTAGAGTGTGTTAAGCCATGTGTAGATCACATGCATATCGCTTAATCCGCTCGACATCAGGACAGAAAATATGTCTTACTCTGCCACCGAGAAAAAACGCATACGCAAAAGCTTTGCGAAACGGCCTCCAGTTTTGGATGTACCGTACCTTCTCACCACTCAACTTGACTCTTACACCGACTTTCTTCAACTGGGTCTTCCAGTTGAAAAGCGCGCGGAACAAGGTCTACAGGCAGCATTTCAGTCTGTATTTCCGATTGTTTCGCACAACGGTTACGCTCGCTTGGAGTTTGTGCAATACGCACTGGGCGAACCCGCTTTTGACGTCAAAGAATGTCAACAGCGTGGCCTGACCTTCTGCTCTCCGCTGCGTGCGCGCGTGCGCCTTGTACTTCTGGACCGTGAGGCCAGCAAGCCTACGGTGAAGGAGGTCAAGGAGCAGGAAGTGTACATGGGTGAATTGCCACTCATGACACAAAACGGTTCATTCGTAATCAATGGTACCGAGCGCGTTATCGTGTCTCAGCTGCACCGTTCACCTGGCGTGTTTTTTGAACACGACCGTGGCAAAACACACAGCTCTGGCAAATTGCTGTTCTCGGCTCGAATCATTCCGTACCGTGGTTCATGGCTCGACTTCGAATTTGATCCCAAAGACGTGCTGTACTTCCGTGTCGACCGTCGTCGCAAGATGCCCGTGACAATTCTGCTCAAAGCTATCGGCATGAATAACGAGCAAATTCTGTCTACCTTCTTTGAATTCGATCAGTTCGAAATCAAATCAGAAGGCGCATCGATGGATTTGGTGACCTCACGCCTGAAAGGTGAAGTTGCCAAATTTGACATCGTTGACAAGTCCGGCAAAGTGTTGGTCCAGAAGGACAAGCGTATCAACGCCAAGCACATTCGTGACATTGAAGCAGCAGGCTTAAAAAAGATTTCTGTGCCTGAAGACTTCCTGATTGGCCGCACCTTGGCCAAGAACATTGTCGACGCCAGCACTGGTGAAGTTGTGGCCTCTGCCAATGACGAAATCACCGAAGAAATCATGGGCAAGATCCGTGATGCGGGTGTGAAAGTGGTTGAAACCATTTTCACCAACGAACTTGACCACGGTGCTTACATTTCGCAAACGCTGCGCACCGACGAAACAGCAGATCAAACCGCGGCGCGCGTTGCGATTTATCGCATGATGCGTCCAGGCGAGCCGCCCACAGAAGAAGCGGTGGAAATGTTGTTCAATCGCTTGTTCTACAGCGAAGACTCCTACGATTTGTCCCGTGTGGGTCGTATGAAATTCAACCGCCGTGTTGGTCGTCCGGAAGTGGAAGGCGCCATGGTGCTGCAAGATGACGACATTCTCGCCGTGATCAAGATTCTGGTTGACTTGCGCAACGGCAATGGCGAGATCGATGACATCGATCACCTGGGTAACCGTCGCGTTCGCTGTGTAGGCGAATTGGCTGAAAACCAGTTCCGTGCGGGCTTGGTGCGTGTTGAGCGTGCTGTGAAAGAGCGCTTGGGTCAGGCTGAAGCCGAAAACCTGATGCCGCATGACCTGATCAATTCCAAGCCGATTTCTGCGGCGATCAAGGAATTCTTCGGTTCCTCCCAGCTGTCACAGTTCATGGACCAAACCAACCCACTTTCTGAAATCACGCACAAGCGTCGCGTATCAGCTTTGGGCCCAGGCGGTTTGACCCGTGAGCGCGCCGGCTTCGAGGTGCGTGACGTACACACCACCCACTATGGTCGTGTGTGCCCAATTGAAACTCCAGAAGGTCCGAACATTGGTCTGATCAACTCCATGGCGATGTTTGCTCGTTTGAACGAGTATGGCTTCCTGGAAACACCTTACCGCAAGGTTGAAGGTGGCGTTGTATCCGACGAAATCGTTTACTTGTCTGCAATTGAAGAAGGTCGTTTTGTGATCGCGCAGGCGAACGCGGAAATCGACGAGAAGAAGCGCTTGGTCGGCGATTTGGTCTCCTGCCGTGTGGCTGGTGAATTCGAGCTGATGGATCCTTCCGGCGTTGAATTGATGGACGTTGCTCCAGGCCAGATCGTGTCTGTTGCTGCCTCATTGATTCCGTTCCTGGAACACGACGATGCGAACCGAGCTCTGATGGGTGCGAACATGCAGCGTCAGGCTGTGCCTTGTCTGCGCCCTGAAAAACCGTTCGCCGGTACCGGTATTGAACGTACTGTTGCCGTCGACTCGGGCACGGTAATCGTGGCCGACCATGGCGGTGTCGTGGATTACGTGGATGCAAACCGTATCGTGATTCGCGTGAACGACAACGAAGTTGAATCTGGTTCGGTGGGTGTAGATATTTACAACCTCACCAAGTACACACGTTCCAACCAGAACACCAACATCAACCAGCGTCCTATCGTGAACAAGGGCGACATCATCGCCAAGGGCGACGTCATTGCAGATGGCGCTTCCACCGACCTGGGCGAATTGGCCTTGGGTCAGAACATGCTTGTCGCGTTCATGCCCTGGAACGGTTACAACTTCGAAGATTCGATCTTGATCTCAGAGCGCGTTGTTGCCGAAGACCGCTACACTTCGATTCACATCGAAGAACTGTCAGTGGTTGCGCGTGACACCAAACTGGGTTCCGAAGAAATTACTCGCGATATTTCCAACTTGTCTGAAGCCCAGCTGTCGCGTCTGGATGAGTCCGGTATCGTGTACATCGGTGCCGAGGTACAGGCAGGCGACGTCATGGTGGGCAAGGTTACGCCAAAAGGCGAAACCCAGCTCACCCCCGAAGAGAAATTGCTTCGTGCCATTTTCGGTGAAAAAGCATCCGACGTGAAAGATACCTCCCTGCGTGTGCCTTCCGGCATGACAGGTACTGTGATCGACGTTCAGGTGTTCACCCGTGAAGGCATCGTGCGAGACAAGCGTGCACAGTCCATCATTGATGATGAGCTGAAGCGCTATCGCCTGGACCTGAATGACCAGATGCGTATCGTTGAAGCTGATGCATTCAGCCGTATCGAGCGTTTCCTGGTTGGTAAAGTGGCCAATGGCGGTCCAGCCAAGCTGGCGAAAGGCACAAAGATCACGACTGAGTATTTGAAAGAAGTTGATCATCACCACTGGTTCGATATCCGTCTTGCGGAAGAAGAGGCTGCTGGCCAACTTGAAACACTGAAGAAGTCAATCGAAGACAAGCGTCATCAGTTTGATCTGGCTTTTGAAGAAAAGCGCAAGAAACTGACGCAGGGCGATGAATTGCCACCAGGCGTTCTGAAAATGGTCAAGGTGTACCTGGCAGTCAAGCGTCGCTTGCAGCCTGGTGACAAAATGGCCGGACGTCACGGTAACAAGGGTGTGGTTTCCAAGATCGTGCCTGTGGAAGACTTGCCACACATGGCAGATGGTCGTCCTGTCGACATCGTATTGAACCCCTTGGGTGTTCCTTCACGTATGAACGTGGGCCAGATTCTTGAAACCCACCTCGGTTGGGCCGCAAAGGGTATCGGTGATCGCATCAATGAAATGCTGCGTGAACAGAATGCCGTGGCGCGCTTGCGTGAATACCTGCACAAGGTATACAACGGCACAGGCACCACAGTTGATCTTGATTCCCTGACGGACATCGAAATTATCAACATGGGCAAAAACCTGACCAAGGGCATGCCTTTCGCTACACCGGTATTCGACGGTGCGAACGAAGAAGACATTCTTGAAATGCTGCGTCTGGCTTACCCGGACGAAGACCCACGCATGCAGGCTTTGGGCTTTAACGAGTCCAAAACCCAGGTGACCCTCTATGACGGGCGCACAGGTGACGCATTCGACCGCAAGGTCACTGTTGGCTACAAGCACGTGCTGAAGTTGCACCACTTGGTTGATGACAAAATGCACGCCCGTTCAACCGGACCATACTCTCTGGTTACGCAGCAGCCACTGGGCGGTAAAGCCCAGTTCGGTGGCCAGCGCTTCGGTGAGATGGAAGTGTGGGCTTTGGAAGCATATGGCGCATCGTACGTGCTGCAGGAAATGTTGACTGTAAAGTCAGATGACGTGAATGGTCGTACGAAGGTGTATGAGAATTTGGTCAAAGGTGATCACACGATCGATGCCGGTATGCCGGAATCTTTCAACGTACTCGTGAAAGAAATCCGCTCACTCGGTATTGATATTGATCTGGACCGTAATTGATCGGTCGCGACGGAGGTATTTAAATGAAAGCTTTATTAGATCTGTTTAAACAGGTCCAGCAAGACGAGCAGTTCGACGCAATCAAGATTGCGATCGCATCGCCCGACAAAATCCGTTCGTGGTCTTTCGGTGAAGTTAAAAAGCCAGAAACCATCAACTACCGCACCTTCAAGCCCGAGCGTGATGGTCTGTTTTGTGCCAAAATTTTTGGCCCAATCAAGGACTACGAATGCTTGTGCGGCAAGTACAAGCGTTTGAAGCATCGCGGTGTGATCTGCGAGAAGTGTGGCGTTGAAGTGACTTTGGCCAAAGTGCGTCGTGAGCGCATGGGCCACATCGATCTTGCGTCGCCTGTTGCGCACATCTGGTTTCTGAAATCCTTGCCATCCCGTTTGGGCATGGTGCTGGACATGACACTGCGTGACATCGAGCGTGTGTTGTACTTCGAAGGTTTCGTAGTTGTAGAGCCTGGCATGACCCCGCTCAAGCGCGCGCAACTGCTAACCGAAGAAGATTACCTCGCCAAGCAAGAAGAGTATGGTGACGATTTCGTTGCGTTCATGGGTGCTGAAGGCATCAAGGAATTGCTGAAGTCCATTGACATTGACCGCGAAGTGACCACACTGCGCGAGGAGTTGGGTACCACCAATTCTGAGGCCAAGATCAAGAAAATCGCCAAGCGCCTGAAAGTGCTCGAAGGTTTCCAGAAGTCTGGCATCAAGCCAGAGTGGATGATTCTGGAAGTGTTACCCGTGTTGCCGCCAGAATTGCGCCCATTGGTGCCGCTTGATGGTGGCCGCTTTGCGACCTCTGACCTGAATGATTTGTACCGTCGCGTCATTAACCGAAACAACCGCCTGAAGCGTCTGCTCGAGTTGAACGCGCCTGACATTATTGTGCGAAATGAAAAGCGCATGTTGCAGGAAGCTGTCGACTCATTGCTGGACAACGGTCGTCGCGGCAAGGCCATGACTGGCGCCAACAAGCGCCCATTGAAGTCTTTGGCCGACATGATCAAGGGCAAGGGTGGTCGTTTCCGTCAAAACTTGCTGGGCAAGCGTGTGGACTACTCGGGTCGTTCAGTGATCGTGGTGGGCCCACAGCTGAAATTGCACCAGTGCGGTTTGCCAAAGCTGATGGCGCTCGAATTGTTCAAGCCGTTCATTTTCAACCGTTTGGAAGTGATGGGCATCGCAACAACCATCAAGCAAGCCAAGAAATTCGTTGAAAACCAGGAACCCATCGTTTGGGACATTCTGGAAGAAGTGATTCGCGAGCATCCGGTCATGTTGAACCGCGCGCCAACTTTGCATCGCTTGGGTATTCAGGCTTTTGAGCCCGTGCTAATTGAAGGCAAGGCCATTCAATTGCACCCGCTGGTGTGTGCCGCGTTCAACGCCGACTTTGACGGTGACCAAATGGCGGTTCACGTGCCTTTGTCTCTGGAAGCCCAGATCGAAGCGCGTACCCTGATGCTTGCATCGAACAACGTGCTGTTCCCCGCCAACGGTGATCCGTCTATCGTTCCTTCACAAGACATCGTGTTGGGCCTGTACTACACCACCCGTGACAAAGTCAACGGCCGCAACGAAGGCATCATGTTTTCTGATGTCAGCGAAGCGAATCGTGCCTATGACAACAAAGAAGTCGAGTTGGCCACCCGTGTAACCGTTCGCATCACTGAATACGATGTGAACAAGGAAACTGGCGAAAAGACCTCCAAGCGCACGCGCTATGAAACAACTGTTGGTCGTGCCTTGTTGTCAGAAATCCTGCCACCGGGCTTGCCGTTCTCCTTCATTGACCGTCCTTTGAAGAAGAAAGAAATTTCCCGCCTGATCAACGCGTCTTTCCGTCGCTGTGGTTTACGTGAAACGGTGATTTTTGCAGACAAGCTGATGCAGTTCGGTTTCCGCATGGCCACTCGCGGCGGTATTTCCATCGCCATGGGCGACATGGTGGTTCCGGCTCAGAAGCAGGTCATCATCGCTGCCGCTGAAGCAGAAGTGAAGGAAATTCAATCCCAGTACACATCTGGCTTGGTAACACAGGGTGAACGTTACAACAAGGTTGTTGACATCTGGGGCCGTGCAGGCGACCAGGTTGGCAAGGCCATGATGGAACAGCTGGCTACCGAACCAGTCATCGACCGTAACGGTAACGAAGTTCGTCAGGAATCGTTCAACGCGATTTACATGATGGCTGACTCCGGCGCGCGTGGTTCAGCAGCGCAGATCCGCCAGCTGGCCGGTATGCGTGGCTTGATGGCCAAGCCAGACGGCTCGATCATCGAAACGCCGATCATTGCGAACTTCCGCGAAGGTCTGAACGTATTGCAGTACTTCATTTCAACGCACGGTGCACGTAAAGGCTTGGCCGACACGGCACTGAAAACAGCGAACTCCGGTTACCTGACGCGTCGCCTTGTTGATGTGACCCAAGACCTGGTCGTGGTAGAAGACGATTGTGGTACCTCTAACGGCGTGGCCATGAAGGCCCTGGTTGAAGGTGGTGAGGTGATTGAAGCCTTGCGCGATCGTATTTTGGGTCGCGTAGTGGTGTCTGATGTAGTCAACCCTGAAACTCAGGAAACCGTCTTCGAAGTTGGCAAGCTGCTCGACGAAGATGCGGTTGAACTGATCGACCATCTGGGGATCGATGAAGTGCGCGTACGTACGCCACTGTCTTGCGACACACGCTACGGCCTGTGTGCCAAGTGTTACGGTCGTGACCTCGGTCGCGGTTACTTGGTCAACAACGGTGAAGCTGTGGGTGTGATCGCTGCGCAGTCCATCGGTGAACCTGGTACACAGCTGACTATGCGTACGTTCCACATCGGTGGTGCGGCGTCTCGTGCAGCAGTGGTGTCCAGCATTGAAGCCAAGTCAAACGGCGTGATCCGTTTCACTGCCACTATGCGCTACGTCACCAATGGCAAGGGCGAGCAGATCGTAATTTCCCGTTCAGGCGAAGTGCTGATCACCGATGACTTCGGTCGTGAGCGCGAGCGTCACAAAGTGCCTTACGGTGCGACACTGGCCGTGCTGGATGGTAATCAGGTTAAAGCGGGCGCAATGCTGGCTACCTGGGATCCTTTGACACGTCCAATCGTGACCGAATACGCCGGCAAGATCCGCTTCGAGAATATCGAAGAGGGTGCAACTGTTGCCAAGCAGATCGACGATGTAACCGGTTTGTCCACTTTAGTGGTTATCGACGCAAAGCGTCGTACCGCCGGCAGCAAAGGCGAGCGTCCGCAGGTTAAATTGATCGATCCACAGGGCAATGAAGTGAAAATCGCCGGCTCTGATCATTCTGTGAACATCAGCTTCCCGGTTGGTGCACTGATCACAGTACGCGATAACCAGGACGTGTTTGTGGGTGAAGTTCTGGCGCGTATTCCTCAGGAAAGCCAGAAAACCCGTGACATCACTGGTGGTCTGCCACGTGTGGCTGAATTGTTTGAAGCCCGTTCACCCAAAGACGCAGGCATGTTGGCCGAAGTCACAGGTACGGTTTCTTTCGGTAAGGACACAAAAGGCAAACAGCGTCTGGTCATTACTGACCTCGACGGTGTGTCACATGAATTCTTGATCCCGAAAGACAAACACGTGCTGGTACACGACGGCCAGGTGGTTAACAAGGGCGAATCTATCGTGGACGGTCCAGCTGATCCGCATGACATTCTTCGCTTGTTGGGCATCGAAGCCCTCGCGCGCTACATCGTGGACGAAGTTCAGGATGTTTACCGTTTACAGGGCGTGAAGATTAACGACAAGCACATTGAAGTGATTGTTCGTCAAATGCTGCGTCGTGTAATCGTGGATGATCCGGGCGAAACCGGCTTCATCCCAGGCGAGCAGGTCGAGCGTTCTGAGTTGTTGGACGCAAACGACAAAATGCGCAGTGAAAACAAGCGCGAAGCAAGCTACCAAAACATCTTGCTGGGTATTACAAAGGCGTCGCTGTCCACCGATTCGTTCATCTCGGCTGCTTCCTTCCAGGAAACAACCCGTGTACTGACCGAAGCGGCCATTATGGGCAAACGCGATGAATTGCGCGGTTTGAAGGAAAACGTCATTGTGGGTCGTCTGATCCCAGCCGGTACCGGCATGGCGTTCCACAAGGCTCGCAAAGAAAAAGAAGGGCGCGAAGCAGAAGAACTGCGCCAAATGGAAGCCGAACATGACCCACGTGCGCAAGCCGAGGCGCTGTTCAAT
>NZ_ABCT01000003.1 GCF_000170915.1 Limnobacter sp. MED105 | reverse complement strand
AGCGCATGATGACAATTGAGTTGTCGCGGTACTCCCACGACAATCCCAATTTGTCGGTTGTGTTGTTCAAAAAATCAATCAGTGTGCCGTCCCAGTTCATGGCCACAGAACCTACGGTGGCACGGGGCGCCAAGGCCACGCTGTCAATGGCCACTGGGGTTGCCACGGGTGGTGCTGCTTCGGCAGGGGCGCTGACTGGTGGCAACTGGCGTGCTCCGCGGCGCGGCTCTACGCTGACCGGGGTGTTGAATACATCTTGCTGAATGCGCACAGGAATGCCGACCATTTGGGTCAGGCGGGCAGCCACCGTATTCAAATCCACGGGTCGACCCTTGTCCGCAAAATTCATTTTGTAGGTTTCATGAAAAATCGCAGGCAACTTGTCGTCGTCATTCACATGCACGAAGGTGCCGCCAATCCAGCTTTTGCTGGCGCGTTTCAGTACCTTCGCGTTTTGTTGTTGCTTGGCTTGTTCTTCAGCGTATTGCCGACCACCACGAAATGAACCATTGGTTTGCAAGCTGGTGTTGACTTGTTCTACTTTGCGCAAGCCGTTGTCATTGTCAGCCTGTACTTCAGCCCTGAATTGCGGGCCAGTACAAGCCGCTGTTCCAAGGCTTAGCATGGCTACAATTGCCGCGCATACCCATGTTCTGTTCGGTGGTGTCTTCATGTTTTATCGGCACTCTTCTTTTTGATCGCCCAAGCGGGTAATGCGCAGCAATGGCGGCTCGTTGTTGTAAACACAGGCTTCCAAGGGGTATTCGCTATTCTTGATTCCGGGTGTTTCAAGCACTTGTTCTACTGCATATTCAAAGGTGCCCGAGAAGGTGGTGCCGGCTGCAATCATCACGTAACGGTCGGCATCCCAGCGAAATGTGTAACCCGCTTCTTTGGCCCAACGGCGAATGGCTTTGTCCAGTCGGCCGTCTTCAACCCGCAATTCCCATTGAATGGCACGCGGTGTTACCACCAGCCTTGCGTTTTCCTGTTTCACTGGCAGGGCAGCCAATTGTTCGGCCTCCCGAATTACTTTGGGCGGCAGGTCAACAATGAATACATCGGAGGAGGGCGCTTGCATGGCAAGCTGTATATTGCTGTTTTTGTTGGACGTCGCGCTTGGGGACTTGGGTTCTAGACTGGGTTGCGCGATCACGGCAAAGCTTCTGGCTTGTGGCCTTGGGTCGGGTGCGCCGTGCCTGGCCAGTTCAACATTGCGTGACAGCAACTCATCGGCGAAGTACGGCAGGGTTTCCTCGCGTTTCTCGGTGACCACTGCATAGCTGGGCGATTCAATCGCAACAGTGGCGTTTGTCTCCCCACTCGTTTCCCCGTTTGTGTTCCATGCCATCAGCACAATGGCAAGACCAAGAGCAAATTCCATATTCGTTTTACCTTCTTCGTATGGATCGGTGTTCAGCGAGTTTGCAAAAATTGTTAATTCGAATATACATCAATATACGAAATAATTTCTTTTGCAGCAATCCCAAAAATTATTCTGCTGCGTCAGGGTGTTTTTGTCAGTGGCAGATCAATCTTGATAAATGGCATCAAGCCATTGATTGCCTTCATGCGGGCTGTAATGAACCAAAAGGTAAGCCGCAGTTTCCAGCACAGCCAAACTGCAGGCCTGTGCTTCATCGAATGCTTCTTGATTGATGGCGTCGTATTCGTGGATACACACTTTCAACAGTTCACCAATTAGTCGAGGCGTGGACTCAATGGTTTTTACTTTGGGACGTAGCTCTGAATAGGCTTTCATCAGGCCGCGAAAGTAATGCCAGGTTGTTCCTTCTGTTTCAGCCAGACCTTGCAGAATAAATGGCAAGCTCAGGTTGAGTAGACCCGTGTCTTCAATGTGCGCGGCCAATTCGCTGTATTCACAGTCGCATGGATCAACCGGGTGATTTGCCCTGAAATAAGCGATATTGTTTGTAATCGAGTTGCCAGAGGACAGCCCTGCAAGCATGGCAGAAGTACTCTCGAATGGCTTTGTTTGTGCGACCATATTTTTATTGTTCACTCGTTGAGTTAATGAATACTTGCTCGAATTTATTGCGCGAACAAGTGTTGACTGAACAAATGTTTGAAAAAAATCACATTTTTTGTCATTTCATGTAACAGTACCTACAAAAATTGCGACAAATTCTAAGTATCCACATGAGGTGATCATCAAAGATCCATGATTTATAAAGGGTTTAATTTCCCTCTATGTTTCATTCACGTGATAAGTTTGTTGCAAATTCCTGCAGTCCTCTCTGAGCTTTTTTCGGTCTTTCGCCGTTTCTTGGTGTATTCAGAACCCTCCCACCCAGATTCCTCTTAATGTTCAACTAAATCAATCACATCAAAGGGTGGGGGTGGGGGGTGAGAAGGGGGGTGTTATCGCGACAACACCACTCTAAAGCGGGGGCTACCATTGCGTACTTTGTCCACAGCCTCGTTGATTTGGTCAAAACTGTAGGTTTCTACGATGGGTTGAATATTGTGCAGGGCTGCGAATTTGAGCATGTCGGCGATTACGCGCGGGCTGCCCACTGGCGAAGACGAAATGGAACGTTGTTGCCCCATCAAGCCAAACACACCAATGTCCAAAGGCTCCAGCACGGCACCCAGAAAATGCAGGCGGCCTTTGGGGGCCAAGGTGCCAATGTAGGCGTTCCAGTCAAGCTTCACGTTCACGGTCGACAAAATAAGGTCGAATGAGCCAGCCGCTTTCTTCAAGGCATCGGGGTCTTTGCTGTTCAGCACGTGGTGTGCACCCATGCCCAGCAATTCGTCGGTTTTAGAGACGTTGCTGCTGAATGCGGTGACCTCGCAGCCCCAGGCTTTCAGGAACATGACCGCCATGTGGCCCAGGCCGCCCACGCCGATCACCGCGACTTTGCTTTGCGGTGAGATATTGAATTGCACCAGCGGGTTGTAAACGGTAATGCCACCACACAGCAGCGGGCCTGCGGTAGCAGGGTTGACACCTGCGGGAATTTTCACGGCACTGACAGCTTGCGCGCGCACCTTGTCAGCAAACCCGCCATGGCGACCAACAATGGTGCCTTTGGCGGTGCTGCACAGGTTGTGGTCGCCGCCCATGCACATACGGCAACTTTCGCAGTAGCCTGAATGCCAGCCCAAACCCACCACATCACCAATGGCCAGGTGGCTGACATGGCTGCCCACTTGGCTTACCCGACCAATAATTTCGTGGCCTGCCACCATGGGGTATTTGGCACGGCCCCAGTCGTTGTCAAGCATGCTGACATCGCTGTGGCAAATGCCGCAGTGGTCCACATCGATCTCGATGTCAAATGCGTTCAATTCACCCGGATCGTATTGAAAGGGTTTCAACGGGCCTTTGGCCTCGAAAGCTGCGTATGCGTTGATCATGATTAATTCCATTAAGGGACCAAAAAAAGGGGGGGTGCCTGTTTTTTATTTACTTTGATTTTGGATACAAATAGTATCCCCAAACCATTCCTGCCCCGGTTTTTTTACTGAAAGCATTGCGGGCATTTTTGAATGGAAAAAACTTCCTGTTCAGGAAAATAAAATCAATTCTAAAAAGGTAAAAATAACATGAATAAATTTATCGCCCGTGCCGTTTTCGGCGTTGCAGTACTGGGTGTTACAGGCTGTGCATCAATTATGTCCGGCAAAGATCAGCAAATTTCCGTGAACTCCAATGTACGTGGCGCCACGGTTCTTATCAATGGTGCCGAGGTTGGAAAAACACCATTTATCGGAAAAGTCAGCAAGCCCAAAAATGGCGAAGGTAACGTGATTACATTGCGTGCAGATGGTTACGAAGAGAAAACTGTAGCGGTTGAGACCACCATTGAGCCTACTTTTTGGGTGAATATTTTGACTGGCGGTCCATTTGGTTCTACGACTGATTACAGTTCTGGTGCCATGTACAAACTGGGCGACGGCAATTTCAACATTGACTTGACCAAATCGGGAAAGTAATCACGAGCGATTGTATCCCGGGCGTTAATTCATGGATCTTGATGCATTTTTCAAGGTTAGCCCGGGAGTGGTCTGTCGGTCATGGACCTTATTTAAGGTCTCTCTACAAAAAGACCCGAAGTTCCGAACAGACCTTTGACGACTGGCTCGCGCTCAAAAGGGCACTCATCGACGAATACTCGCCAGCAACACTTTTCGATCTTGCATGCTTGCTTTCTTATTAGCCCGTTCATGGCGGTTACAACTTCAGCTGGTTCTGTTACTTGTGACGTTTGTAAGCCCTGCTTGGGCCAGTGACATCAAAGATCATCCCAAGGCCAGCATTGTCTTTTCTGCAGCCAATCTGAATGATCCCGAAAGTGTTTTTGGTCATGTTTTTATCGTGTTTCACCACGAGAGGCAGCCCGAACCCGACGATCCCGTTGTGGAGTTTTACGGGAACCTGAAAGACATCGACTACGCAATGGTTAAGACTGTGCTTAGCACGGTGCCTGGGCAGTACAAATTTTCTACTTACGCTGACAAACTCCGGCTTTATGATCAAGAGGGCCGGGATGTCTACGTTCGTCCTTTAAGAAAAGAAATTGCTATTCCAGATTTGAAGACGAAGGTAAACGATGCACTCGGTCATCGTTTTGAATATGATTTTCTGAATATCAATTGCGCCTTTTACATTGAGTTGCTTCTTGTGCAGTCCGATGAGGTGTTAAGCAAGGGCTGGCGTATTCGACAACCCCTTGATGTCTACCTGAATTACGGAGATCGTGAAGGTGAGTTTGTCGTGAGATCGGCTGATCGTTTGTTGGCTGAGTTTGAATCGGTACCCGATTGGCAACTGAATAAACAGGAAGGGCTCGAATATTTCTCTGCTTACAAAGCATTGGTCGATTCAAGTGTGAAGTCCGATCTGAATCAAGCTGCAGGGGTGTTGATGACAAGGTCAGAGCCCAGTTCTGGGGTGCTTGCGCCACGTGTATCTGAAAGGCGCAGTAATCTTTATATGGCTGCTTCGTCGGGCGTATTGGATGTTTCCTACATGGCGTTTAATTCAGAAAACGCATGGTTGACGGACCCATTGCCCAAGCCCAGTCAACTAGAAGTTGCTGAGGTCAGGGCACGATGTGTAACCCACGCAGATACAGACTGCATTTTTGGCGTTGCACTGTTCAATAATCGTACTTTTCCCGCAAATGGCTGGGGCAGGTCTAAAGTACTGTCAAGTGGTGTCCGCCTAGATCAAGGTCCCCAAGCCAATGCTCAAATTGGCCTGGGCGGTGGTTTTGGTCGCGTTTTCGACCTGCCTGTATGGCTGGGGGTGGCCCCACTTGCTCAGGTGGATACCCAATATGGCGGCACGCTTGGACTGACGGCATCGCTACTGCATGTTTCATCCGCTTTTCGAACTCACCTACAATTGGACTCCAATCCGAGACATAATCCACTAGATAAAGCACAAATAAATTTCTCGGTTACACACCAAGCCACTGGTTTATCCGTTCAATGGAACGATGTCGATAAGGGGGTTTTGGGTTACCGTCTGATTTTCTAGGGAGACAATTTTGCAAACCTATCGCCGTGCGTGCCATTTGTGCGAGGCCATTTGTGGCCTGAAGGTCGAGGTAGAAAACAATCAGGTAGTGTCAATTAAGGGTGATGAGTTAGACCCCTTTAGCCGTGGGCACATTTGCCCGAAAGCGGTTGCATTGAAAGATATCCAGGAAGACCCCGACCGTTTAACGCGCCCGGTAAAAAAGGTGAATGGGCAGTGGGTAGAAACCACTTGGGAAGATGCGATTGAGCTGGCCTGCGAAGGTTTGTTCCAGGTGCAGCAAAAGTATGGTGCCAACGCGGTGGGTGTTTATCAGGGAAATCCGAATGTGCACAACTGGGGTTTGATGACCCACAGCGCCAATTTTCTGGGTTTGCTGAAAACACGCAACCGTTTTTCGGCCACATCGGTTGACCAACTGCCCATGCAGTTGTTGGGGTACTGGATGTTTGGGCACCAGTTGCTGATCACCATTCCCGACATTGATCACACCAATTACTTTCTGATGCTGGGCGCCAATCCAATTGCATCCAACGGCAGCTTGATGACCGTGCCCGATGTGGCCAAGCGAATCAAGGCTTTGCAGGCGCGTGGCGGAAAGTTGATTGTGATTGATCCTCGGAAGACCGAAACAGCAGAAGTGGCTGATACGCACCATTTCATCAAGCCCGCCAGCGATGCTGCCTTTGTATTTGCCTTGATCAACACGATCGTTGGCGAAGGCTTGACTCGAATGGATCGCCTGGCCCACCACAGTGAAGGTTTGTATGCGGCGTTGGGTGCGATTTCAAAAGTAACACCTGAAGTGGCGCAGGCCGAATGCGGTATTGATGCTGACACCATTCGCCAAATTGCCCGTGATTTTGCGAATGCCGGAAAGGCGGTTGCGTATGGCCGCATGGGTGCTTGCACGCAGCGCCATGGCACCTTGGCGCAGTGGGGTATTCAGTTGCTGAACTTTGTGACAGGCAACACCGACCGTGTGGGTGGAAGCCTGGTGGCCAACCCCGCACTTGACCTGATTGCCGCACCCAACAGCAAGCCGGGCAGTTATGGCCGCTGGCACAGCCGGGTCAGCCAAAAGCCCGAGGCCTTGGGCGAGTTTCCCAGTGCCATCATGGCCGAAGAAATTCAAACCGAAGGTGAAGGGCAGATCAAGGCCATGGTCACCATTGCAGGCAACCCGGTATTGTCCACACCCAACGGCCAGCAGCTTGACAAGGCTTTGACCGGGCTTGAGTTCATGGTGTCAGTTGACCTGTACATCAACGAAACGAATCGCCATGCCGATGTTATTTTGCCCACGACATCGCCTCTGGAACATGATCACTACGATTTGATTTTCAATATATTTGGCGTGCGCAACCAGGCCAAATACAGTGCGGCCACCCTGTCCAAGCCGGAAGGCAGCCTGGACGACTGGGAACTGATGGACAGGCTGGCGGCCTGCTACGGCACCAAAATTGGTAAGCCTGCACGGCCTTCCATGCCACCACAAATGATTCTCGACATGGGTTTGCAAATGGGGCCCTATGGCATGGCCAATGAGCACAAGTTGAGTTTGGAGAAATTAAAGCAGCACCCTGAGGGCATTGACTTGGGGCCATTGCGCCCGAGTTTCCCCGACCGGTTGCAAACAGCCGATAAAAAAATTCAGTTGGCACCTGTGCAGGTGCTACAGGCAGCAGCAAATTATGTGGCTGATTTACTGAATGCCGACAAGCAGACAGGCGCAGAGATGATGCTGATTGGCAGGCGCCATATTCGCAGCAACAATTCCTGGATGCACAACTCCGAGCGCTTGGTGAAAGGCAAGAACCGCTGCACCGCCATGGTCAACCCGGCCGATGCCGCGCGTTTGAATTTGCAGGAAGGCCACAATGTGCGTGTGCGCAGCCGCGTGGGTGAAATTACATTGCCTGTAGAAATTTCAGACGATGTAATGCCCAGCGTGGTGAGCATTCCGCACGGCTGGGGTCATGACAAATCGGGTGTGCGCTTGCAGGTGGCTGCTGCCCATGCAGGCGTGAGTTGCAACGATTTGACCGATGAGCAATGGCTGGACGAGCCCAGCGGAAACGCCGCAGTGAATGGTGTACCCGTCACGCTGATTCCGTTGGCTTAGCTGCCCTTTCTTTCCCACACGGTCATTTCAGCAATGCTGTGCTGGTATTTGCGGGCAGTTTCCCGAATGACGAATGGAACATTCATAGGGTCGCGAACCCGCTTGAAATGGGGTGCAAGCACGGCTTGCATTCCCTCGAGCATGGTTTTTGGTTTGCCATGTTCTTCAATTCCACCAATCCAGTTTTCCTTGGGGGTGTATTCAGTCAACAGCGTGTAGGGTGAGCTGATAACCAACAAGCCGCCGGGCACAATGCGCTTGGGCATGTCGTTCAGGAATTCGGTGGGGTTGTTCACCCGGTCAATCAGGTTGCCAGCAAATATCAGGTCGTAACCCGTGTGTTCTTCACCAAGTTTGCAAGCATCGCCTTGCGCAAATTCCACACGCTGGCTGCAATCGCTGTAATTGAAATTGGCAAGCGACACTTGCATGGCTCTGCCCAAATCGCCTTCGTCATGCAGAAAGTAATTCAGGGTATTGCCTTGTTGAAGCGCTTCGGCCGCATCGATAAAACGGGCGGATAGATCAACACCGACAGCAGTGTCGAATCCCAAGGCAAGCTCAAAAGTACTTCTGCCCACGGCGCAGCCCAGGTCGAGCGCCTTGCGGCGTGGTCGATTGCCCATGAATTCCAGGCACAGCTGGGCGCAGCGCACCGGGTAATTCGGAACATCAAAATAGTCGATGCCGTAGTGAAAGGCCAGGTACTGGTTTAAAAGCTCGTCGGTTTCGTAAGGATTGGTCATAAGGCCTTATTGGGCACAGGTTCTGAAGCCGACGAAAACATCGTTTCGATCGGGTGTATAGGCTTGGCGGTAGGTGCCGCGAATGAGTATGGACGAAGTTGCGCAAGAGCCACCCCGAACCACTTTGTGGTCTCCGAATTGCAAGGTGGACATGAAGGGGTACATGTCCATGGTGAATCCGTTGTAGGGGAAGAAAAGACTGTCGGTCCACTCCCACACGGTGCCGATCATTTGCCGGCATCCAAACGGGCTGTCGCCTTCGGGCAGGGCGCTTACTGGCAGCCTCGCCATGTGTGTGCTGTCCATGTCTACACGGTGTGTTTCCATGGTGTTTCCCCAGGGAAACTTGTTGAACTCTCCCTGCTCGCGGTTACCCAAAGCCGCAACTTCCCATTCAAACTCCGAAGGTAAGCGCCGCCCTGCAAACTTGCAGTACGCTTGCGCCTCCCAATAGCTGACGTGTTTAACAGGCAGTTCGGCCTGTACCGGCAGCCATTGGTCGAAGTGACGTTCAAGCCAAATGCCGTTTTCTTTCTTCCAGAACAAGGGGTGCCTTGCGCCATGGCTGTCGCGCCATTTCAGGCCTGCCATGCTCCAGTGTTGGTCTTCCTCGTATCCACCTGATTGAATAAAAGCGAGGTACTGCGCATTGCTGACCAGGTTTTTGGAGATCTTGAAGGCTTCCATCTCCACGACGAATCCTGGCTTTTCATTGTCGAAGCAAAAGTCCTCTGTCGCATAATGTGCCGACTCGGGCGGCATTCCTATTCGGTAGCGGCCCGCAGGTACTTCAACATCGTTGTGGTCGATTGAACGTGTGTTTTCCGCGCCAGTATTGTTTGATGCGTAAGGCGGTGGGGCATAGCCAAGGCTTTGCCGCGCCCACACCATGGACTCGATGTGCATGTTCAGGTGGAAGATGGCGTACTTGTACAGGTACAAATCGCTGTCGGTCAGTGCCTTGGTTTCAATTCGCTGTTTCACCTTGTTGAAGGTGTCGTCAAAGTAGCGCAGGGTGTCTGGTTTGTCGGGGAACAGCCCTTCTTGCCAGCGGTCCTCGTGGGCCAGTTCAAACGAGTCCCAGATGTCGTCAAGCGCTGGGTTGTATGAAGGGGTTTTGTCCAGGTTCTGCAAAATAAACCGCTCAAAGAAAAAAGCAGCGTGCCCAACCTCCCAAATTGGCGGGTTGATGCCTGGCAAATAGGGCACTTTGGCCTGCTGAGCGTCCAGGCTGTTGAGCAATTCAAGAACACGCTCGCGGCTTTGTTCTAAAGAAGCGAGTAAGGATTGCTTGTTATTCATCGTGGTGGTACTACTAATGGGTTACACACAATTATAGGCCACCCATGTCCATTAAATCGATACTACGTACTTTGACTGTCGCTTCCGCCGCATTGTTGATAGCGAGCGGCAGTGCTTACGCCGATAAACCTGAAAAAGGAAACGGCAACCAGGGAAAGAATAAGGAGCAAAGTGAGCAACGCGGGCAAAAGGAAAACCGCAAAGGCGGTGGTAACGAGAAAGGCAACCGTGTTGACGGGGGTCGTGACTCTGGGCAGGGCGGTGTGTCAGTGTCGTTTAACTTTGGTGGCGCTGAAACCCGGATAGTTCGGGATTACTACGGTGGCCAGGTTGCCAAAGGCAAGTGTCCACCCGGGCTGGCCAAAAAAGGGAATGGTTGTCAGCCCCCGGGCCAGGCCAAGCAGTGGCAAAAAGGCCGCGCTTTGGGCAGTGATGTTCGCTATTACGACATACCCAATGAATTGCGCATTCGCCTGCCCGCACCGCCCTTGAACCACAAGTATGTGCAGCTGGGCACGGACCTGCTGTTGATTGCCGTAGGTACAGCCATTGTGGTTGATGCCATTGACGGGATTTTGTAGGTCAAGACGACTTGGCAGGTGACTTGCTTACCGAGGATTATTGCATTAGAGGAACAAATAAATTGCTCATCACTTGGATTATAAAATTCGCGGTCGCAGCTACACTGCAGCAGCGAATTTAAATCAGGTGCGCCGATGATCAACACAATTGAAGTGTGCATTCCTGCTGCGGGGCAGTCACTTGCAGCTACGTTTTTTCCAGCAGCTGGAGGCAGTCACGATAAGCCTGTGTTGATCTGTCCTGCTACAGGAATAATTCAAAAATTCTACTTTCCATTTGCTCGCTGGTTGGCAGGGCAGGGGTTTTCTGTAATGGTGTTTGATTACAGAGGTATTGGTAAATCTTTGCAGGAATCGCATGTAAAGCATTGCCCGGTCAAGAAGCAAGATTGGGGCTTGTATGACATGCCTGCCGCACTGGATTTTTTACTTGAATTGACGGGTCAACGCAGTGCATACCTGATTGGGCATAGTGCAGGTGGGCAGTTGTTTGGCTTGATGCACAACCACGCCAAAGTGCGTGGCGTGTTGGCGGTGGCAGCTTCGTCCGGACATGTGAAAAACATTCGCAAAGACAAACGCAACAGCGCCAGGTTCATGCTGCGTTGGGTAATTCCGGTCAGTTCGGCCTTGTTGGGGTATGTGCCAGCCAAGCGTTTTGGTTGGGGTGAAAATTTGCCAAAAGGCGTTGGCCTGCAATGGGCCAAGTGGTGCTCAAGCCCTGGGTATGTGGAAAATGAATTTGGTGAAGGTGTTCAACAACATTGGTTTGAACAGTTCAGTTCGCCGATTACTTTCGTGCATGCCAGCGACGATGAAATCGCAACCCTGGTCAATGTAGAAGACATCATGCGCCTGTTCACCAAGGCCAGCAAAAAGCGGCTTGAAATCAAGCCAGAAATGTTCAAGCTGGGCAAAGTAGGGCACATTGATATTTTCAGGGAACGGTGCAACAGCATTTGGCCGCAAATTCTTGCTGAACTCACTCCCGCTCATTAAAACCGCGTTTTAAACTAAGGTTTTGTTCGCGCGTGTGGGGGCTTCATGAAAAAGATTCTTGGTGCGGTATTGTTTGTGCTGTCGGTTCAATTCGGCTTTGCTGCTGAGGTAAAACCTGGCTTGTGGGAAATGGAGTTCGATGCCCAGGGCATGGGCCCCGAGGCGCAGGCCGCCATGAAGCAGATGGAAAGCATGCCACCGGCACAACGCAAGCAAATGGAGGCCATGATGGCGCAAATGGGCGTATCCATGGGCGCCAAAGCAGGCTCTGTGCGGTTTTGTATTACGCCTGAGCAAGCCAAAGCGAATGACGTTCCTGTTCAGGACGACGGCGATTGCAAAAACAAAGTACTAAGCCGAAGCGAAAAATCCATGAAAGTCGAATTCAAGTGCCCAGACACACAGGGTACTGCAACTGTTAATTTCTTGTCGCCCACCCTATACGAAACAAAGATCGACGCCAAAACGACAGAGGGTGGCCAGCAACGCAACATTCAGCAGACCTTGAAAAGCAAGTGGGTTAAGGCAAGTTGCGGCGGTTGAATAGGGCAATATTTAAAATGAAAATAGTTCGAGTCTTGTCCTTTCATCGCTTCTTGCTGTGTGTTTTTTGTGCGGTGTTTGCGCTCAATGTGGCTGCCCGCGACATTGAACCCAAGCCCATGCATTACGAATTACCAAGCTGGTTCAAGCAAACTTTTCTTGAAATTCCGGTGGACATTCAAGATGCACAAACCCGTGGAAAAAAGCTGCTCATTTTCTTTCATCTGGATGACTGCCCTTACTGTGCCTATTTGCTGCAAGAGAACTTCACGGAAGGGTCCAATCGCGAAAAAATTGAAAGCAAGTTTGATGTCATTGCAATCAATGTACGGGGTGACCTGCCCGTGAACTGGATCGACGGCACCGTGTATTCGGAAAAGCAGTTGGCCCGAAAGCTGGGCGTGTTTGCCACCCCGGCGGTGCTGGTGATGGGGCCTAAGCCTGAAGTGGTCCAAAAGATAATGGGTTACAAAAAGCCGGGGGTTTTTATGGATTTGTTGGGTTTGTAGATCTGAGTCATTCGAATGGCAGACAAAGGAACACTAATATTCTTCTGCGGAAAAATGGGCGCTGGCAAATCGACCTTGGCGCGCAGGCTGGCTGATCAACCTAATTCGCTTCTGCTTTCCGAAGATCATTTGCTGGCGGGTTTGTATCCAGACGCAATTCACTCTTTGCATTGAACAGCTTTTAAAACGGCGCGAGCAGGAACCCGAGCGAGCGAAGTTTGACAACGAGGAAACCTTTCATGCCGTCACCGCTCATTTTCAGCCCCCAGAGGAAAACGAGGGCTTTAAGGTGGTGATGAATTAGATATGCTCCCGATTTTGGCTTAACTTCAATGTTTATGCCTTCAACCCAAATTGATAGGCACCCGATAGCCATTTTTCGCGAGTGCTTACTTTCGAGTTTTTTACCGGTCCAAAACTGCTCACAGTCACAGGCTTAATGCCACAAAATTCCAGAATGGTCCGCTTCATTTGATTGTGCCCTGGCATACGATAAACAAACCGGTAGTACCAAGGCGGTGTGTCCATGGTGGCGATCAGGTGTGCGGTGCGTTGCTTTAATAGGCCATCGACCATCAATGCGTCCTTCTTGAACTTGAATGCGAATCCGGGCAAGAAAACTCGATCAAATAAACCTTTCAAAATAGCGGGAATCGAACCCCACCAAATTGGATAAACAAACACAAGGTGCTCAGCCCAGGCAATCGATTCTTGTGCTGCAACAAGGTCGGGTTCAAGCGTTTGAATGGTGTTGTAACCATCGCGCAGGATTGGATCGAAATTCAGCTTGCCAAGGCTGAGCAAGCGAACATCATGCCCCGCTGTTTGTGCCCCCTTCAGGTAGGCATCGGCGATTGCACCGCACAAGCTGGCTTCTGCTGGATGTCCGAGAATTACGAGAATGCGTTTATGCACCACAAGCTTCCTTTTTGTTGAACCACAAAAAGTCTAAAGCTTGCCCTTAGGGGAAGAGTCAACAGGAAGTTCGCAGTTTGTTAATTCAGGCGAGTGACGCAGTTCATCCTCAAATTGATTTAGCCGCTGGAGTTGGGCTTGGGCGGCATCGATTTGCGATTGAATGGTTAATCGCTTCAACTCGATTTGTTTGAGCATCAGTGCCATGCTAGAACCAGGATCGCTGGTGTTACTTGCCAAAGTCTCTACTAGCTCCTTGAGTTTGAATCCCAGTGCTTGAGCGCACCGAATGGTTTGAATTTGATGGATGGCCACGTCGGCATAAATACGGTAGCTGCCCTTGCGCATGGGCTTTGGAATCAAGCCCAGTTGCTCGTAAAGGTAAATCGCTTTGCGCGTGGCCCCCGATTTTTTTGCAAGTTCGCCGATGTACATGATTTGTGCCCAGTGTTCCGTTTCAGCTTTCATCACTCGTCCCAATTCGAATCGGCCGCGTTCCAATTTGTGCACCCGTCGCTTCATCAATCGCCACAGGTTTAATTTCTGTTCCAGCTTCGGCATCAAAAAACTTCACCAGCTTGCCGCCACCACGGTGCTTGCGGCCCCAGGCCCCGATCAGGAACAGCACCGGTAAAAAGTCCCGACCTGCCTCGGTCAACAAATACTCATCCCTGGGCGGGTGTTCGGAATATCGGTGCTTCTGAAGCAACCCTTCGTCTGTCAAAACCGCCAAGCGCTTCGTCAGCATGGTTGGTGCAATGCCCAAGCTTTTGCGGAAATGATCAAACCGGGTAATGCCCGCATGCGCATCACGCAAAATCAAAATGCTCCAGGCGTCGCCCACGAAAGCAAGGCTTCGCGCAATCGGGCAGGGGTTTTCTGAAATATTTTTACTGTCCATACTATTTTGATAGTGACTTTATTTAAAATTGCGGGTAAAGTTAGTTTCGTTTTGATAGTAACAACTTGCGGACCAGAAATCCACCAACATTTCGCCCACTTGGGAGATTTAAACCATGAACAAAAACAAAGGGCCTGTTGCCTTGGTAACAGGTGCATCGTCCGGCATCGGATTAATCACTGCGCAAAAACTGGCGGCAAGCGGTTATCGAGTGTTTGGTACCAGCCGTCGCCCCAACCCTACCGGGTCGCAAGCATTTGAAATGTTGGCGATGGATGTGGACAAAGACGAATCCGTGGTGAACCTCATCAATCAGATCATTGGTTCAACTGGCCGAATCGATCTGCTGGTCAACAACGCAGGGCGCGGTTTGGCACCAGCTGGCGCCGAAGAGTTTTCTCTTGAACAGGCGCAGGCAATTTTCAATACCAATTTCTTCGGTGTGGTGCGCACTACCAATGCTGTGTTGCCGCACATGCGCAGTCAGGGCAGCGGGCGCATCGTCAACATTGGTTCTGTGTTGGGCTTCATGCCCATGCCTTACATGGCGTTTTATTCAGCCACCAAGTATGCGCTTCGCGGCTATTCCGAATCGCTTGATCACGAGCTTCGAAACATGGGCATCCGGGTGTCGGTGATTGAACCGGCTTTCATGAAAACTTCCATTGAAGCGAATTCCGCCCAGGCCGAGTTTCAGATGGATGAGTATCAGGAGGTTCGGTCAGCCGTTGAAGTACGCCTTACAGAAATGCTGAGTTCCGCTGAAGACCCAAGCCTGGTGGCTGACGCGATTTTGAAGGCTGCGCAAGAACCCAACCCTCGTTTGGCCTACACGGCCGGCACAGCAGCTGCACGATTGAAACTCATGGCCACGGTGTTGCCAGCTCGTTTTCTTGACACCGGAATTCGCAAACATTTAAGACTGAGAACACAATGAATCCAACCACAAACCCCAACTTGTTGAATCGCCCGTTCGTTTTGCCCAATGGCGTTGAGTTACCCAACCGTTTGGCCAAAGCGTCCATGAGCGAAGCACTCGGAACCTACGATAACCACGCCACACCGAAAATTGTGGAGTTGTATCGCCGCTGGGCCAAATCCGGTATCGGCCTGATGTTCACAGGCAATGTCATGATTGATCGCAAAGCCCTGGGTGAACCAGGAAACATTGTGATTGAAGATGAGTCTGACCTGGCAATATTGAAACAGTGGGCCGATGCAGCCAGACAAGAGGGTGCGGCGTTGTGGGTGCAGTTGAACCACCCCGGCAAGCAGTCGCCCAAGGGATTGAACAAATTCAATCTGGCACCTTCTGCCATTCCTTTCCGGCAAGACATGGCCGCATTTTTTCTAACGCCGCGAGAAGCCACCGAGGCTGAAATTCAGGACATCATTCAACGCTTCGGCCGCAGTGCAGCCATTTGCAAAAAAGCCGGGTTTGGCGGCGTACAAATTCACGGCGCACATGGTTACTTGATCAGTCAGTTTCTATCACCTCATCACAATCAACGAACCGATCAATGGGGTGGAAATGCCGAGAATCGCAGGCGCTTTGTGATGGCTGTGTATGCGGAAATTCGCCGCCAGGTTGGCCCTGATTTTCCGATAGGTATCAAATTGAATTCAGCCGACTTTCAGAAGGGTGGGTTTACTGAAGAAGAATCAATGGCAACCATTGAAGCACTTTCGGCGGCTGGAATCGATCTGATCGAAATTTCTGGTGGCACCTA
This sequence comes from Limnobacter sp. MED105, assembly GCF_000170915.1. Taxonomy (GTDB): domain Bacteria; phylum Pseudomonadota; class Gammaproteobacteria; order Burkholderiales; family Burkholderiaceae_B; genus Limnobacter. The sequence continues at coordinate 228,894 of NZ_ABCT01000003.1, read as the reverse complement.
TGAAGCGCCCGCCATGAGCGGTGTGGTTGAGCAAACCAAAAAAGCATCCACTTCGAATCGGGAAGCGTACTTTTTAAGTTTTGCCGAAAAAGTGCGAAGTCATATCAAGACACCCTTGATGGTCACAGGCGGATTTCGCAGTTATGCGGGCATGAATTCAGCGCTGGAATCAGGCGCGCTCGACATCGTGGGTTTGGCCCGCTTGCTGGCCATTGATCCGGATGCCCCCAAAGCACTCCTGAATGGTCGCGACTGTAACTATCAGGTAAGGCCTATTTCAACGGGAATCAAGGCAATCGACAAAATGGGCATCATGGAAATACTGTGGTACTCACGCCAACTGAAACGAATTTCCGAAGGGAGTGATCCGAAGCCCAATGAAAGCGGAATTTGGGCTTTCCTTGCTTCGGTGGTTAAAAGTATTTGGGGAACCAACAGAACGCAAAGATTAAGGGCTTAGGGTGAGCAAATACTCGCAACCCTCGAGCTGAAAGCCCGATAGGCGTTTCGGGCAACCGTATTGCCTCTCAGAACTTCCGGTGTTAAATGGCTGCATTTGCGTTTCTTTCGCTTTTTCTATTATTATCATTGTTGATAATGAATTCACGTAAAAAGTAAATCAATGGCTAATTTGGAAGTTGCCCTGCATCCCGTGAGGATGAAAATCCTCTCCTATCTTTTTCTGGAGCCAGCGACCCCGCAGCAACTGCACAAAGACCTGCATGGAATTCCGCCAGCGACTCTTTATCGGCATATCAAAGCGCTGTTCGATGCCGGCTTGATTGAGGTGGAGCAGGAAACTCAGAAGCGAGGTGCCACCGAGGTGACATACCGTTTATCTCGTACAACAGCCCGAGTAAACCCATCTTCGGACGAACTCAAAAAGCTTTTCAATAGTTACCTTGCAGGGATTCTAAACAGCTTTGACAGGTTTCTGGATTCGGAACAGGAAAAGGAGAGTCGCCAACATGGGTTTAGCAAAGCGATTTTTTATGCCACCCCAGATCAACTGGATGAATTTCAGAAAAAGCTACTAGCCGCAATTACGCCACTGCTGAAGCCTTCAGGACAGCCACAACAAATGGCTTATGAGCTATCCACAATTTTGCTGCCAGTGGTTGAAGAATAATGGTGATTGTTCCGAATGCTTTGGCCATGTTGGCGCTGTGCGTTGTGGGTGTTTATCTGCTTGTTCAGCTCAATCGTCGATTGCCTTCGGGACCTACGCCTTATTGGGTTGGTGCCATGGCATTCATCCTTTTTGCCATAGTCTTGGAGCCCATTTTTCTTGGGGGTGCAGGGTTTGCTTTGCCCGGGCAGCATGCAAGCACCGCGCAGGCTGTAATAGGGCTGACAATGGCTTGTCTCACGGCTGGTCTTTTTGAAGAGACGGGAAAATTTATTTGCTTGAAAGTCAAAAGTGCCAGGGGCGGTTTTGATCTCGCATGGCTGGCCAGGTTCGCCCTGGGCTATGCCTTGTGCGAGGCAATGCTTCTCGGTTTGATTGGCCATGCGCAGTTGCTTTATTTTTACGCCAATCCGGAAGTGCTTTCGACGTTGAAACTTGACTCAACAGCGCTTGGCATTATGCAGAATCGACTGACAAGTGTGACCGAGTGGACAGCCTTGTTCTTGTTGGTAGAACGTCTTTTTGCCATCGCAGTGCAAGTTGGTTTAACTTGTCTTGGTGCTTTGGCTGTGGCTAGAAGTCGGCTTGCGTGGCTAGTGGCCGCCATATTGATTCACGCATTGATCAACATTCCAGCGGCAAGCTATCAGTATGGATTCCTTGCGCTACATTATGGCGCGATGATTTATTCGTTACTGCTTGTGGTTGTAATCTATTTCATTCGAGTAAAAGGAGCCTCTCTGCTTAAACGCGTCAAGACTTAGTGGCGCTTACGGTGCACTGGTTGCGTGTTGTGCTATCAACTGTGTAATCCATTCGATAAAAACCCGAAGCTGTTTGCTGGCATATCGGTTGGGCGCATAAGCCACATAAAGGGGCATTGAATCTAACTGCCAGTCCAAGAAAAGCTGCACCAGTGCGCCACTTTCGATATGTGATTTCGCCATGTATTCCGGTAGCCATAGCACTCCCAAACCAACCAGGCCCGCTGTCAAATAGGCATTCCCATCATCTATTTCGAGCATGGAACGCCCTTGTAACCTGACGCGCTCTCCATCCTTGTACATCGCATAGGGTATTTCATTGGCCCAGCGATAGCGGACAATTCTATGTTCAGATTCACGTAGTTCATGTGGATGTAAAGGGGTTCCTGATCGCTTCAAATAGGATGGTGCAGCGTATACCCCCAACTGCAAATCACCCACGTGACGTGCTATCAAAGCCCCCTCTGTAATTTCACCACCTCTAACTACGCAATCGACGTTGTCGCTAATCAAATCTACCTTTCTATCGCTGGCTCCCAACTCAAGTTGAATGCCGGGAAACTGGGCAAAAAAATCGGGTAACGCGGGTACTAAAACAATATTTGCGAAAGGGCTTGGGACATCAACACGCAATAGGCCGCGCGGTGCGCTTGATGCGCTCGGAAGACTGTTCTCAATCTCACTCAATTCCGTCAGCAACCGAACGACGCGTTCATAGTATGCGGCACCGTCGTTGGTAACGTTCACTTTACGGGTAGTGCGGTTAAGTAGCTTGATGCGCAAATGCGCTTCCAACTGCTGAATCAGTTGGGTCACTGTGGTTCTGCTGAGACCCAAAGTATCCGCAGCTTTGGTAAAGCTGCCTGTTTCAACCACCCGCACGAAGGCTTTCATACAATCAAGCCGATCCATCACGTTCTCCGAACAATTGTTTGAAATGGCCAAACAGTGTTGTTGTGATTTGGCGATTTATCCAAACAAAAATATCACTTAAATTTCTGGTGTCAATCAACTTTCCAGGGGGCACCGATGACAACACGTGAGGCAATTTTTCCAGCTGATCGCCATGAACTTTACAAGCTACATCGCTATTCAGCTGCGATTAAATCGGGAGACCTGCTTTTCGTATCGGGGCAAGTGGGGAGCCTTGGCGATGGCTCCCCCGAACCGGATTTCGAAGCTCAAGTTCGCTTGGCATTCGCCAATCTTGAGGCAACTTTGAAAGCTGGCGGATGTTCGCTGAACGACATCGTAGACGTAACCACCTTTCACACCGATCCAGAGAATCAATTTCCCACAATCCTGAAGGTCAAGGATGAAGTATTTCCCAAGTCTCCTTATCCCAACTGGACAGCGTTGGGGGTCAATTGGCTTGCTGGTTTCGATTTCGAAATAAAGGTGATTGCTCGAATTAGTAAAGAAACCATGTGATCCACCGTAACCCTCAACTCAATTCGTTCCCACCTTCTTTCTGAACTGGGCCGCTTTGTATCGATTGCCGCAAGATGCCATGCTGCACCAACGGCGCTTGTGCGATTTCGTTCGGTCGTAGAACCAAAGAATGCATTCAGGGTGAGCGCATGTTTTGACAAGGTCGAGTTCGCCCTCCGTCAACAACTGCGCAATCGCTTCAGCCACTGGTCCAAGTGCGGACACGACCGTATCGGCCTTGGCAACCCGGGTCAGCACAAGTTTTCCGGTGTCGTCTGCTGTCACCTGTGGGGCGCTGGTGTAGCCATCAAGAAACTTGTTCAAAGGCCGCACATCACCCATCTGTCCGTTCTTCCATTGTTCAATCAGCTGCCGGGCGAGTGTGCGAAGTTCTCTCGCCTGCACCAGCAATGTCTGTTTCTCCGCTGCCGCGATCGATACGCTTGCCACCAAACCACATCGCTCAAGCCATGCGTGAACATCCTCACCACTTCGCCACAAATCCACCGCCTCATTGCCGACTCGCATTTCTGTGTTCAGTAAGTCGAGCGCCAGGTGATCACCCACCATTGGGATCTCTCCGGGATGGTTGGTAATCGACGTTTCAGCCTTTTCCATAAGTAACCTTTAAAAAATAGTTTGACAGGTTACTTTTTTTGGAAGAAACTTCCGCTCAAGTAACCGTATAAATTAAATTATACAGGTTATTTGCAGCAATCAAATGCTCATTCAATTTTTACGACAAGGAATAGCCATGACTAGCATTCACGCACTATTGGCCGCAACTACGCTGGCCACTGCAACTTTCGCCGCCAGTGCGGCACCTTCCACAGAACAGGTTCATCACCGGTCTGTGAATATTCAGGATGTCAATGTGTTTTATCGAGAAGCCGGGCCTGAAACTGCACCCAAAGTATTGTTGTTGCACGGATTCGGGGCATCTTCGTACATGTTCCGCGAGCTCATCCCGCAACTGGCAGAGAAATATCATGTCATTGCCCCCGACCTGCCTGGTTTTGGTCAAACCAATGTTCAGCCGGGCAAGCCATTTGCCTATAACTTCGACAACCTGGCTTCGGTAATTGACGCATTCACAGTCGCCAAGGGGATGGATCAATACGCAATGTATGTGTTCGACTACGGTGCCCCGGTTGGCTGGCGTCTTGCTGTAAAAAATCCGCAGAAAATCACTGCGATCGTAAGCCAGAACGGCAATGCCTATGAGGAAGGTTTGAGTGAGGGTTGGGCCGATATGCGCAAAGCTTGGGCCAATCCAACCCCGGCCAATCGGGAGGCCCTGCGTCGCTTCAACACCTACGAGATGATCAAGTGGCAGTACACCGAGGGTGTGAAAGATACCTCGCTAATTGCTCCTGAGGCTTACCAGCTGGCACATGCCGCAGTCGAACGTATTGGCGTTGAGCCACAAATGGATCTGTTGCTTGACTACGGCCAGAACATCAAACAGTACAGTGCTCTGCACGACTTTTTCCGCCGCTATCAGCCACCCACATTGGCGATTTGGGGCTCCAATGATCCATTTTTTATCCCCGCAGGTGCAAACGCATACAAGCGCGACAATCCGAATGCAGAAGTTCAGTTTCTAGAGACCGGTCACTTCGCAATCGAAACGCATGGCAAGGAAATCGCTGATGCGATGGTGGAGTTTCTTGATCGAAGCGTACCGCGGCCCATGACCGCATTAGACGGGAAGAATTTCGCTCAATGCACCGCCGGAGATAAATAATGAACACACTCAAAACCCTTTCAGCAATGTTTGCTGTCGCTTTAGCCACTGCAACTGTTAATGCCGCTCAACCTGCCACTGTTGCAAACAACACCCAAGGTAAGAGCAGCTTTGTCCAATCCGCCAGCACGATCGTCACCAAAGACAATGTGCACCTTTATTACAAAGACTGGGGCCCCCGCGATGGCAAGGTCGTGATGTTCAGTCACGGCTGGCCGTTGAACTCGGATAGCTGGGAGTCACAAATGATGTTTCTGGCCAGCAACGGGTACCGAGTGATTGCGCATGACCGTCGCGGTCACGGTCGTTCAAGCCAGCCTTGGCATGGGAACGACATGGATCATTACGCAGATGATCTTTCGGCAGTGATCGAAGCGCTGAAATTAAAGCGCGTTACGCTGGTGGGGTTCTCCACAGGCGGTGGTGAAGTGGCCCGCTACATCGGACGGCACGGCACCAAACGCGTTGAAAAGGCCGTGTTGGTGGCAGCGGTTCCACCGCTGATGTTGCAAACTGAAAGCAATCCTGGTGGGCTTCCGATCAGTGTGTTCGATGGGTTACGACAAGCATCGCTGGAGAACCGTTCGCAGTTGTATTTGGATATCGCGTCGGGGCCATTCTTTGGCTTCAATCGCGAAGGCGCAAAACGCTCACAAGGACTGATTCAGTCATTCTGGGTTCAGGGCATGCAAGCAGGCCACAAGAACACCTATGACTCAATCGCTGCATTCTCTGCGACAGACTTCCGCGAAGACCTGAAGAAATTCAATGTTCCTACATTGATCATTCATGGCGATGACGACCAGATCGTTCCTTTGGACGCATCGGCCAAGGCCTCTGCAGCACAAATCAAAGGATCTACCTTGATTGTGTATCCAGGCGCTCCCCACGGGTTGGCTGACACTCACAAAGATCGATTGAACCAGGATCTACTTAATTTTTTGAAGCGTTGAAGGTACATCAACTATGATTTAAATCCATCAATCAATTAATTGGATTCGACGAAATTGATGTGACATAGACCTTGGCATTCGCTTTGAATTGATAAAGTCTGATACCGGAAAAATAAAAAGGCCAATCACCGAGATTATTGGCCTTTTTTCTATGTTTGGTTACGGGGGCAGGATGGTTATGAGTATTTTCTCTTTTAGCGATCAGACGCGGTGAAACTCGATAAGTGGCGGGCTAAATTGGGCTGTTTATTACGCCAGCTGTGGCTTTCCAGTCATCTTTAGGGGTGTCACTTTAGATCACTTTATCCCTATCCACTTGGACTGCACCCTCGGGCACACGCACTCAATTACTTTCGCTTAGTAATTCCCATGAGCTCGAACTGACCTTCAGGCTCTGAAAATCGAGAGCAACTTCACAGTCGAATGTCTGCGATTCTGGGCTGCTCGTCTACCTATATTGGATCAGTGTGTTCAGGCCGCGTTCTCACCACCGGGGGCGAGCCTGCTGTACACCGGCATCAAGAGTTATGTGCTGGGCATGTCGCAATCGATGGACATGGAACTCAAGCCGCGGGGCATTCACGTCACTGCGCTGTGCCCGAGATTCACGCGCAGCGAATTCCACGACACCATGGGCACGCGTGATGCGCTGGGAGATGGCATCTGGGCGGGCGATGGCATCGCTCACAAAGTCCAGGCTCCAAGTTTGGTTCACTGCTAGAGCGGCCACCAGTGGCACGCGTACACCGATGCGTTTGGTCTTCTTGCGCTTCCTGATGGATAGTCCCTCAGCGCTGTAGATGCGGTACACCCGCTTGTGGTTGATGCCCGGGTATCAGGCCTTGTACCTGTTGGCGCCGATCGAATCTTGACAGTGCTTGCCCGTCTTCAATATCCTAGGAAAAGGCAAATTGTCCGAGATCGGAAAGAAGCGACGGACGTGAGGGGTTCCAACCTAGTTCCGCGCGAGTCAACGCACTTGAAGCTGGTATGTCCATCGCAACGAATGGAGCTAGCCATCCGAAATGCTCAGCAGCCTTTTCTGGGGTGACTGAGACGACAGGAAGTTTTAGACCTTGCCCTATGCAAGCTGCGATGTCGCGCAACGCTACGCCCTGATCATGAACGGCGTGGTACCTATGACCTGCCACGCCCTTTTCAAGCGCTAGTCGATAGAGCACCGCTGCATCCGATACATGTACAGCCGGCCAGCGTTGTAGACCATCACCAACGTAGGCTGCGATGCCTTTCTCGCGGGCCAGTGCAATCAGGAAAGAGATGAAACCTTGCTTGAGTGGGTCATGCACTTGAGGAAGCCGAACCACCATTGCGCGAATCTGTTGTGAAACAAGCGCGGTGGTCGCCTCTTCCGTCGCACTTCGGGGTGGCCCCAAGACACTTGGAGGTGGGGCATCATGTTCAGTACCCAGCCGACCTTCAGCCAGAAATGTCATGCCTGTGGTGACGACCAAGGGCCTATGAGTTCCGATCAACACGGATCCCAACGCTGCAATGACATGTCGATCAGCTTCGCAGTTTTCCACGTATTTCGAAAAATCATGGTTAAAAGCCGTGTGGATCACTCCGTCGACATCGGAAGCTCCGTCACGCAAGCTTTGCAGATCTTCGATGGACCCAAGGTGCACCTGTGCACCGGCTGCTTTCAGCGCAGCTGCGGCTGCATCTGAGCGCGCCAGCCCGAGCACTTGATGACCAGCAGCCCTCAATTCCTTTACCACCGCTGAGCCCACAAACCCTGTCGCACCTGTTACGAAAACCCGCATATTGAATTCCTTAAAAAGTGACAAAGAAGCGAGTGTGGATGTAGGATTTATAGGTGTAAATAAGTGACTTTATACGGGTATAAAAACTAACTGGATATTCAATGAGAGAGACCAAAGAGAACCTGTTGGGAAGCTACTTGATGGACCGGCGTTCCAAGCTAGATCCCGCAGCTTTGGGTTTTTCGCTTGGACGCCGTAGGACGCCAGGGTTGCGTCGCGAAGAGGTAGCGCAGCGGGCTAATGTCAGTGCCACTTGGTACACATGGTTGGAACAGGGGCGAGGCGGGGCGCCTTCGTCTAACTTACTGTTGCGTATCGCACGCGCACTTATGTTGACGGATGCAGAGCGTGAATACTTGTTCCTTTTGGCTTTCGGTCGGCCCCCCGAAGTGACCCATAACACCGTCGAAAGCGTAACCCCCCGCCTGCAGCGTGTCCTCGATTCCCTTGACTCGAGCCCTGCGTATTTGAAGACGCCGACTTGGGACGTTGTCGCGTGGAACCGGGCAGCAGCGTTGGTGTTGACAGATTACGGTGAAGTGGAACCCGATCAGCGCAATATTTTGCGCCTGATTTTTGACAACCCGTACATGCCAAACAAGATGCCCAACTGGGAGAGCGATGCTCGCTTTGTAGTAGCAGCATTCAGAGCTGATGTCGCTCGCGCAGGTGCTTCTACTGCAAGCAAAGCGCTGGTGGAAGAGCTATGCGCAAAGAGCCAAGAGTTCCGTGTCATGTGGGCCGAGAACACTGTGAGCGGTACCTATGGCGAGTATCCAAAAATTGTTGCGCACCCAATTGCAGGTCCTATTGCACTGGAATATTCTGCTTTCGCTGTAGACGGTCGACCTGATCTGGGTATGGTTATCTATTGCCCCGCAACGCCAGCGGATCGAGAGCGAGTTCTGTCCCTACTTGAGGGCGAGTACTTCGAAAAGGGCACCGGGGCTTTAAGAATAACACCGAGCAGCTCATGAGGCTGTTTGCTCTGTCCAATCTGTGGATAGTGCGGGGCAAGTTGGTATGGAGTTGGAGTTTTCCAGCGACCGCTTTGCGCGTATGGATTGGATGACCGCAAAGGGTCGAGAAGAGCCGGTCGCCTTGGCAGCACAAAGTCGACTATCAAATTACTTTACTTAACCCGCCGTTTCCACACGTTTCAATTTTGAGATTTATCTCTCTGGAAAACCTCCGCGTCATGCCTCAACAAGCGATGATTACATCATCAAATTTAGAAGACATCGAGGGTTATATTAAGAGTATCGAAGAGAAGACCGAGACTATCTTCCTAAAAGCCTTCGATATTCCTTTTACAGAGGCCCCCGAGGCGATGAAAGACCTCGCTTTTATGGGAATTACTGCGGTGTCTATTTTTCCCGGAATTGATGGTGTCTGTGAAGAATTCAAAGAGAGAAATTTTGACGTCTAGTGAAATCTCCCGGTAAATCAGCTTAAACTTAACATTCGTTTTGATTGCCCGAAAATTTTTTGGCACTTCTTTGCGCAGACATTTCACATTTGGTGACAGGTCACCAACCCAAAACTGGCATTCAATGTCACAAAACAAAAAGGTCAACCACCGCTAAGTAGTTGACCTTTTTGAGTATTTGGTTGCGGGGGCAGGATTTGAACCTACGACCTTGGTTATGAGTATTTTCTCTTTTAGCGATCACCAGCGATGAAATTTGATAAGTAGCGGGATTAATTGGGGCGTTCGCCACGCCAGTTGTGGCTTTCCAGTCATCCGTGGGGGTGCCACTTTAGATCGCTTTATCTCTATCGTCTTGAACTGCACCCTAAGGCACATGCACTCAGTTTCTCTGCTTTGGTAATTTCTGCGAGCCTGAATTGACCTTCGGGCTTCGAAAATCGCCAGCACCATCACAAATGCATTTCTGTGGTTCTTTGCTGGCCATCTTCCTAAATTTGCTTGGTCTTTTTAGGCCACGTTTTGGGGGTGGAGTAACATGCCTGTAACTTGATTTTGAGATAATCAAAGGCTGAAATTGAGCTCTCCTCCCCAATTCAGACACGCCGTTGATCTATCACTCTCAACGGCTTCGACCCCTGGGCACTTCGACTGCCTTGGGGTTAATTTTTGACCAAACTGTACCAAGAATAAGTGGTTTGGGTTCTGCTGTGCACCCGGCACTCACATACTGGCCTAGCTTGGTTTTTGGTGACGGCAGGGTATTTTTCAGCTTTAAGCTTCTTTCGTATCAAATTTTATGATTCACACACACAATTGTTCATCCTGTATTCATTTTTTCTTCCGAGCTTTTTCATTTTTAACCATGTTCATTCTTCACTTTGAAATGAGAAACTAACAAAGCTTCGTGGTCAGGGATGTTAGGTGCTTTGCCTGCTCCACAATATTTGAGTTGACACTTCGCAGTCTGGAGTCGTTTTCTGAGTGATAGATATATGTGTGACCACACTTCCTAGTTGTGTGAAAAAAATACTCTCAAGTGTTTGACGAAAATATCTTTCGTTGGGCAATAAATAATCAATCGATCAAATTTGGAAGGCTTTCCGATGTACGAAATTCTGCTCACCCCTTTCATGGGAACTCCAACCTGGATATGGTTGGTTTTTGTCTCAATAGTGATTGCTTTGTTGGCCTTTGATCTTGGCGTTTTGCACAAAGATAGTCGTGAAATCGAAGTTAAAGAAAGTCTGTTTTTATCTGCTGGCTACATTGGCATGGCTTGTCTTTTCGGGGCCTGGGTTTGGTGGTATCTGGGCAGTGAAAGTGGGATGGCTTACTTTACCGGTTTCGCCATTGAGAAGTCGTTGTCTATGGACAATGTTTTCGTAATTGCGATGATCTTCACCTATTTCAGTATACCGAGGGTCTATCAGCATCGAGTCCTTTTTTGGGGAATTTTAGGTGTGATTGTTTTGAGAGCAATTATGATCGCTTTGGGGGCGGCCTTAGTTACTGAGTTTAGTTGGGTGCTGTATTTGTTTGGTGTATTCTTGGTGCTCACGGGTATCAAAATGCTGTTTGTAGGGGAGTCCACGCCAGATCTAGAAAACAATCCCCTGCTGAAGTTTTTACGTAAACGTCTTCCTTTGACCAAAGAACTTAAAGGCAACGCATTTTGGGTGCATGAAAGAAGCGAGAGTACCGGAAAGTTGCAGCGCGTCTACACCCCTTTATTCCTGGCTTTACTGTTAATTGAATTCGTTGATCTGATTTTTGCAGTAGATTCAGTGCCTGCGATCTTTGCTATCACCACAGACCCCTTTATTGTCTACACAAGTAATATCTTTGCCATTCTTGGGTTACGTGCACTCTATTTTGCACTGGCTGCTCTGATTCATCGATTTAGGTATCTGAAGTACGCCTTGGCGCTAGTGTTGGTCTTTATTGGCGGAAAGATATTTTTGGTAAATATCGTTGGTAAAGTCCCACCTGAGTTTTCCTTGAGTGTCACTCTTGGACTAATCGCTGGGGGGGTCTTGTTCTCCCTGTGGAAGACTCGAGGAAGTTCCACCGCTGCCGATTAATAGAACTTCTTGCGGGCCCCTTCGAAAAGTTGATTTAGGTGTTGAAGGGGCAATCTGTCTGTTATTGGTTAAGACAGATTGCCGCCATAACCTACGGCGTGCCCACAAACTTCAGATGTAGCAAATTGAGCTGTTCATCCTTTGTTCATAAAAACGCTCCTGGTTATTCATGAAACAACACAGTTTAGGTTAAGGCGTGGCGGTCAAACTGATTTCCATGCAGACACGTTGCTGCACTTGACCGAGAAACCCCACAGGAGAAATACCATGAAAAAGATTGTTGCACTTTCACTTGCCCTTGGCTTCAGCAGCGCCGCAATGGCCAGCGATTTGTTTTATGGCGACGGCACTTATCACGTTGTGAAGGAATCCAAGCAGTCCAGCCTGACCCGCGCTGAAGTGGTTTCCAAAACTGACAGTGCCAATGTGGCCAACGCGCTTGATGCATCTGTTTCGCCCAACTTCGCCCCCAACCCGATGTTGAGCCGCTCGGATGTAATTCGCAAGATGGAAGGTTTTGAGTACGCAGATTTTGGTGACGCGACCAATCCGACTCCTTGGGTGAAGACGCGAGACGACAACAGCAACCTGGCGCAGGATGACAGCAATATGCCAACATCCAAAACCAACTGATCTGTCGGTTTTCGCTTTCTTCATCTCACCCCCTGGGCTGTAAAAAGTCCGATTTCAGGCCCGAGCAATCGGGCCTTTTTTTATTCATCAAATGTTCATAATTCGGCATTGATTTGTTCATAAAACTTCTGACTCTAGGTTAAGGCATGAACTGCAAACTACATGTATTGCAAAGAGATGCAGTATTTCTTAAAAATCTTGTAGGAGAAAACCATGAAAAAGATTATCGCCCTTTCACTTGTACTTGGATTTAGCGGCAATGCCCTGGCCGCCAGCGACCTGTTTATGGGAGACGGTACCAACCATGTTCGTATGGACTCTTCGCCATCGACCTTGACTCGCGCTGAAGTGCTTTCCAAAACCGACAGCAGCAATATTGCGAACTCCTTGGATGGCACAGTGGCACCCAGCTACAAGCCAAGTTCCACGCTAACCCGTGCTGCTGTAATACGTAAAATGGAGGGTTACAGGTATGTGGAGTTCGGTGATGGAACCAGCCTGAATCCCTGGGAAAAGATCAAGTAATCACAAACTGATTTGTTCAAAGTGGGTTGTCGATAGCCCAGAACAAAGGCCTGAAAATCAGGCCTTTTTTTTCGTAAAAATGATTTATATTACACACACATTTCTCGTCAAAATTCGTTCATTTTGTGTTCATTTCTGTTGATGAAGGACTTCATTCAACGTTCAGTGACTGTTCATCTTGACCGACAACAATGGGGCTCCACATAAAATCCAAGGAGTACCCCATGAAAACCAGTTCTTGTTCCGTATTGGCTTTGTTAATGCTTGGCGCAATTTCGACGAACGCACAAGCTGGCCAGGTGCGCACAGATGGCCAGGACATTATTCTTTCCACCAAAGGTGGATTGAAACTTGAGACTGAAGACAAAAGCGCAGGTTTCCAGATTGGTGGGCGACTGCACTACGATTACACGCAAGATGAGACCGACACGGCCGCCAATGGCAACGAAACACTGGAAGATTTTGATGCCCGCCGTGCGCGAATCGCACTGCGCGCTCATGTGAATGATTTTGAAATGAAAGCGGAATTCAATATCGCCGAATCTGGAACAAGTGGCGGTAGTGTTGAGGATTTGTACCTTAGGTACAAAGGATTTGGCGACATGGCCAATTTGACCATTGGCAAGCAGCGTGTGCCTTTTGGTATGGATGTTTTGACCAGTTCAAATGACATTTCTTTGCTTGAGCGCTCTGCCATGATCGAACGCTATGCGCTTGAGCGATCCTCCGGTGTGAAGCTCAGCGGACGTGGCATGGACAAGCGATTCACTTATGGTGTGGGTTTGTTCGAGGCGGATGGTAACGGCACCAATGATTTTCAGGAACAGGCCCTGGCAGGGCGTGTTACGTTCGCACCGATCATGACCAAAAGCAGCGTGCTGCACTTTGGCGCTGGCTATCAAACTGTGGGTGCCACCGACCCAGTGGATGAAACCGACACGATGAACGTGGAAATGGCTGGAGCCTTTGGTCCATTCCATGCACAGGCCGAGTATTTCGATTCCGATGTAGGCCCACAGAACTTCAACGGTTATTACGCGCAGCTTGGGTACATCCTGAACGGCGGTGGAACTCGCCCCTACAGCGATGGCGTTTTCAAGCGGGTCAAAGCCGTACCGGGCGGCACTTGGGAAGTGACTGCCCGCTTTGAAGAGGGCGATGGTCGTTTCAATGACGTTGGCTTGGGCTTTATTGATGCGCAGCAAACCTCTCTGGGCTTGAACTACTACATGAATGACTCGGTCAAGGTCGGCGTAAGCTATATGGATGCTGAAAGCAACACTAATAGCGACAGCGGCAATGAGCTGCGCATGCGCCTTCAGTTCACTTACTAAGTGATTTCGAAAAGATGAACGCCAGATTAACAATCCAAAAAATCTGGTGTTTATCACCGATAATCCCTAGCATCTGGATGTTGATTTGATGCCCAAGGGAATGGTGATGTTCAAAACCCGTATTCTGCTGGCCTTTGTGGCTTTGGCACTGGTGGCGGTTGCCCAAGGGGTAATCGGCTACTTTGTCATGGTTACAGCCAGCCAGAATGTTCAAAAAGGCCGAGTCGCCAACGAATTGTTGGTGGGCTATATGGACCTGCTTTCAAACAAGCAGTTGCTACGAACCCAGCTGACCAGTGAAATGACGGGGCTGGAGTCTGACCCCCAGCAAAGCCAAGTGTATTACTACAACATGATCCGTGCGCTCGATACCCTGGATCGACTTGCAGAAACCTCGAAGGGTTTGACTCGGGGCGATCAGGAGTTAATGCCCGAGCACGAGGAGCGCCGGCAAAGTCTGGTGATATTACGAAAAGGTGTGGACCAATTGGGATCGGTGATGACCGCTTCTGAATGGAAATTCGAGGCGGTAACTCCACAACAGAAACGCCAGAAACTCGACCAGATTTTTGATGTGTCGGATGGTCAGGATTTGCGGGTTGCCTTAACCCAAAGCATTGCCCGTGAACGCCTGATCACCGCACGAGACAGGGCGGCGGCGGATGTATCGCTGAACTTCATGACCAATGTGGTTGTGATTGCCACCATCGGGCTTGCCTTGTTCATGGTGTTACTTGCTTTTTATTTCGTGAGGTCTTTGAGCAAACCTGTGGAGCGCTTGATCAAGGGCGCGGAAACCTTGCAAGCAGGCAATTTGAGTTATCGCATCCCAGCATTTGGGCGCGACGAGTTCTCGCAGGTAGGGCGCAGCATGAATGACATGGCCCGTGAAATTGCGCGCCTGCGCGCCAACGACCAACAGGCGCGCGAGCAGCTTGAGGTGCAGGTGAGCGAGCGAACCAACGAATTACAGGAGGCCTTGCACCGACTGGAAAAAATTGAGCTTCGCCGTCGGCAGATGTTTGCGGACATTAGCCACGAATTAAAAACACCCACCACTGCAATTCGCGGTGAGGCCGAAATCAGTTTGCGCCATGGCGGAAATAGCAATGCCGAGTGTAAGGAAACTCTCGAGCGGATTGTTCAATACACGCAACAACTCAACTACATTGTGGACGACATGCTGACCTTGGCGCGAAGCGATATAGATGCGCTTGTATTGGACCGACGGGCAGTGGATATTTCAACTTTATGCCACGAATCAATTGCCTATTTCCGGCCACAAATCAGCCAAAAGGGCTGTGCTGTGGAAGCGCAAATTCAGAGTGATAGCTTGGTTCTGGGTGATGCGCAGCGTTTGAAGCAGGTGTTAAATATTGTTTTGGACAATGCGATTCAATACAGCGGCGCCAAGGCGGTAATCCGCATCAGTACTGCTTCGGTAGAAGATGCGGAGAACATGCGCCGATGTGAGGTAACGATTGAAGACAATGGCCCAGGTATTCCTGAGAATGAGTTGAGTCGAGTATTTGAGCGCCACTACCGTGGCACCATGGCGAAGCTGATCAGGCCCGACGGCAGCGGCTTGGGTTTGCCACTGGCAGCGGCGATTGTACGGGCCCACCACGGCATCATTGAAATAAGCAGCGAAGAAAACAGAGGATGCAGGGTAACGATTAATTTGCCAGCATTTGATTCAATCATTGAGGACGCAGTATGAAAGTGTTGATTGTTGAAGACGATGCACGTGTGTCTAGTTTTTTGGAGCGTGGACTGAAAGCGGAGGGTTATCGACCCCAGGTGGCTCACAATGCCAACACGGGTCTGTCAATGGCCAAGGCCTTGCAAAAGGAAGTGCGTGAAAATTTTGAAAGTGCAGTGGTAATTCTGGATGTGATGCTGCCTGATGGTTCAGGGCTTGATGTCTGCCAAACCCTGCGGGCAGAGGGTTTCGCTTTGCCTGTGTTGATGTTGACTGCATTGAATTCAGTCGAAGACAGGGTGGCGGGCCTGCGCATGGGTGCCGACGATTACCTGGGTAAGCCATTTGCATTCGATGAAATTCTTGCACGCCTGGAGGCGCTGGGTCGTCGGGTGGGCAACGCAGCACCGAAGCAGGCCAGAAAAAATCTGGAGGTCGCTGACCTGAATCTTGATCTTGAAAAAATGCGTTTGTCGCGTGCGGGTCGTGAAATTCAGTTGACTGCGAAAGAGCTTGCTTTGGTCGAGTTGCTGATGAGTGCGCCAGGCCGGCTGTTCAGCCGTGAGCGAATTCTTTCAAACGTGTGGGGGGTGAACGAGGACCCGCTGACCAATGTGGTGGATGTTTATATTCGCCGCCTGCGCACCAAGATTGATCTGGAGGGATTGCAACCCTTGATTCATACCCAGCGTGGGCTCGGTTACCGGCTGGAGGCACTGCAGACCAACGATTCGCAGTAGTGTTCATCTGGCGTTCATCTTGGATGCCAGTTTGATTCATCGGGCAAGGAAGTTCTGGTTCATTTTGATCTTTCAGAATGGTGTTCATGAAAAGCAATGTTTGTTTTTCGAACCTCAAATTCAAGGAGATCGTGATGAAAAAATCCAGTTTTGTTTCTGCAGCTTTGGTGTCCGCCGGTTTGGCTTTCGGTGGTGCGGCCTTCGCCAACACTGCGGTGGTTAGCAGCAATATCACCGAAGCTGAAGTGCTGAAAGCCCAGAAAATATGGGGCGATGCGGTTGTTCAAATTTCTAAAGACTTTGAAGCGGGTGGTTTGGAAAAAGCCAAGAAAACCACAAAAGCAGCATTGGACAAAACATATGCTTACGACATGGGACCTGTGCTGTTCAAGCCCACATTGGCCGCTATCCCCCAAAACATCCGCAGCACTGAAGAAGGCGCTTTGTCTTATTACGTGGGCGGCAACAAAAAATTCCCCAATGATTCCGGTTTTGCATTGAAGGGCTGGAGAAGTGTTGAATCCAAAAATTCTGTCATTCACTTGAATGGCAACACGGCCTTGACCATGGGCAATGTCAGCTTCACTGACAAGAATGGCAAGGTGACCACAGTCGACAAAACCTGGGGCTATGTGAAAGACAGCGCCGGTAACGTGAAGATTGTGCTGCATCACTCTTCCCTGCCATACACCAACTAACTATCCAGGTGGCCGACTCCAACGTCGGCCATTTATCTTGTTCTCATGGAAGCATTTGTGATGAACCAACAACAATCAAAATGGATTAAGGCAGCGGTGCTGAGCACTGCAGTTTTTTGCGCCCCAGTTTGGGCAAGTACGGGAAAGCTGGTTTTGACCGGCGGAGTGAGTACCGTAGAGGGTGCTGGCGGTGGTGGTATCACGCCGTGGGCATTTATTGGTACTCAGGCCACAGAAAATGAATTGGGCTTCGCAACGAACCTGACCCAGGTTGAAACACAGGATTATTCGCTCACCACTTACGGCGCCACAGTGGGCTGGAACGAGCGGGTGGAGTTTTCTCTGGGTGAGCAGGTGCTTGACACGGGTATCACGGGAACAGCCCTTACCGGCGCTGGTCTGGATTTGAAACAGCAGATCGTTGGCGTGAAGGTACGCGTATTTGGTGATGGTGTATTAGACGCCGATACATGGTACCCACAAGTGGCAGTGGGCCTGCAGCATAAAATGCTGGACGCAGCAGCCTTGGAGCCAACCTTGACTTCATTGGGTGCCGACGACAGCGGTACCGATTTTTATGTGACCGCGACCAAGTTGTTTTTGAAACAAGGCGTATTGGTCAACGGCACTTTGCGTGCTACGAAGGCCAATCAAAACGGCTTATTGGGTTTTGGATCGACCACGGATGACAGCTATGAATTGATGCCTGAAATCTCTGTGGCCAAGCTATTGAGTCACAACTTGGCCATTGGTGCGGAATATCGAATGATGCCCAACAACCTTGAAGCGGCTGGCCGCAATGCAGGCCTGAACAGTGGTCTTCGCGCAGACGATTGGATGGACCTGTTTGTGGCATGGGCCCCAACCAAGAACCTTTCCTTGACCGCGGCGTATGTGGACCTGGGTCGAATTGTGCCCGCGACCACTGGAGGCCGTAGTCAAACCGGCTTTTATTTGTCAGCTCAACTGGCATTCTGAAGGAGACCATGATGATGAAATCAATTCGATCTTTTGCCGCAGCGCTTGCCTTAGCAATGTGTTTGCCCATGGCTGCCCAAGCCAGTTCCGAGAAATCACTTTACGAACAACTGGGCGGCAAGGAAAGCATCCGCATGGTGATGGACGACTTTGTGGTTCGCCTGAAAGCAGACCCGCGCATTGGCGATCAATTCGCGGCCACCAATGCTGATCGACTTGCCTCGCAGCTGACCGACCAGGTGTGTGAAGCCACGGGTGGCCCATGTAAGTATGTGGGTGCCGACATGAAAACCGCACATGAAGGCATGGTGATTACCAAAGCACATTTCAATGCGCTGGTGGAGGTGCTACAAACCAGCATGAACGCGTACAGCGTGCCATTTGACGTGCAGCTTGAGGTGTTGAGTATGCTGGCGCCAATGCACAGGGATGTGATTACCGTCAGGTAAACTTCGCCAGCAGACCGTGGTGGACAGAAACTTTGCGTACGCCGTATCGGCTCGATTGCTCAAGGAAGTTGATACATCTAAGTCGAGTAACGAAAACAAATCTTGTGGAAGTTCATAGCGGTGATTCGAGGGTGGTTGCTGGGTGAGTAAACACGAAGTCGACAACGGCACTCGCGATGGCGTGACCACGGCAGAGAAGGAGCGTGTCAAGGCGCTGGAGCGTGAAGTCAAAGAGCTGCGGCAGGCCAACGAAATACTTCGATTGGCAAGCGCTTTTTTCGCCCAGGCGGAACTCGACCGCCTCAAAAAGAAATGAGGCGCTTCATCGATGAACACCGCCAAACCTTTGGGGTCGAGTCAATCTGTAAGTCCTTTCAGATTGCCCCTTCAGGATACTGGAAGCACGCCGCCTGCCAACGCAATCCAGCATTGCGAAGTGCCCGCGCCGTTGCCGATGAACAGCGCATTGAGCAAATACAGATTGTTTGGGACAAGAACCAACGTGTCTACGGTGCTGACAAGGTTTGGAAAGCCATGAAACGAGAGCGGATTACAATAGCCCGCTGCACTGTTGAACGGTTGATGCGCCAGATGGGTTTGCGTGGCGTCATTCGAGGCAAAGCACAGCGCACCACCTTTGCAGACCCCAAGGCAGCTTGTCCATTGGACCTTGTTAAACGCCAGTTCAAAGCCGACCGCCCCAACCAGTTGTGGGTTTCTGATTTCACCTATGTCTCAACCTGGCAGGGGTTTGTCTATGTGGCTTTCATCATCGACGTCTTCTCACGGCGAATTGTAGGCTGGCGTGCCAGCCGTTCCATGCGCACAGACTTTGTGTTGGACGCGCTGGAACAAGCGCTTTGGGACCGTCAACCTGACAGAAGCCAGTCACTGATTCACCACAGCGACAGGGGCTCGCAATACGTGTCCATCCGGTTCAGCGAACGCCTTGCTGAAGCGGGCATTGAACCATCGGTGGGCAGCAAAGGCGACAGCTACGACAACGCGTTGGCAGAGACCATTAACGGTTTGTACAAGGCCGAAGTGATTCACCGCAGAGGCGCCTGGAAAACGATTGAATCAGTGGAGTTGGCCACGCTGGAATGGGTGGCTTGGTTCAATCATTACAGACTAATGGAGCCACTGGGCTACATTCCACCCGCCGAAGCTGAGATGATTTACTATCAACAAATCGGTCAGCAGGCCGAACAAACCTGCACTTAAACCAATTGGCCTCTACGAAAACCGGGGCGGTTCAGTTCCTTGAGGCGAATAAGCCGCATGTATTGGGAAAATAAGCGCTGATCAGAGAGTTTAAATGTGTCTCGTGTTAAACGTAGAAATTTTTATATTTAACAAAATAGGGTATTTTTGTCACCGTGACTTGTTGGTAAGTTCAATTTATAATCGGTACTAATGATTAGTGTGTGAGCAAACGCTTGAATCGCGACTAGAGTGATTTGGAATAGATGCACTAAACCGATCTAACAATTGAATCTATTGAATGTTGTTTTGGGTTATGGCTAATTGGTTTGATGTGTTTAGGTGCTTTACAAATGAATTCAGGATTTAATACTCTGATTGCTCAGCTACATCCCAAGGGTTGGACTTCTTTATTTGATTGCTTGCTGGATGTCTCATCGGATCTTCTCGACGAAAATACAGTGCAAACCCTTCTGTTTGGAACTGGAGTAGGGCTTGCAAAACGCAATCCTCTTTCTGACGACTTGTCGCTGGAAGAACTACAGATCGAAATTAATTCTGTATTCGATCGCCTTGGTTGGGGACAGGCAGAGATCATCCAAAAAGGAAATGAGATCTATGTAAGGCACTTGGGGTGCCCATTTTTGGTTTGCCTTGGGCCCGAAAAGATCGAACTTGCAGGTGTGCTGTTGGGTGGTGTGTATTACGAGTGGTTTACAAATTTGGGTATGGACCCGGGCACTGAGGTGCGGGTGGTCAGTGAAGATGATTCAGGTTTGTTGGCAGAAGTGACCTTTGTATAAGTGCAAAAAGATGTTTGGGGATTGAAATGAAAGATGTTGAAAATCTGTTCAAGCGGCTGGGAACCAACTCTGACTACAAAGATTTCGGCACCAAGGTGATCGATGACGTGCGGCAAAAATGGCCTTTGTTG
This sequence comes from Limnobacter sp. MED105, assembly GCF_000170915.1. GTDB lineage: Bacteria > Pseudomonadota > Gammaproteobacteria > Burkholderiales > Burkholderiaceae_B > Limnobacter. The sequence continues at coordinate 208,377 of NZ_ABCT01000003.1, read as the reverse complement.
GACAACGTCAGCGAGTCCGAGAAAACAAGATTGGGTCCTCCGCTGAAAGCCACTGCTGAAGATGCACTTTCGGCGGTTCAGCCTGAGAAGTTGGTAAGTCCTCCAAACCCGACCAAGCCCACGCTACCCGAACCAGAAAGTAAATTGCCCGTTCGATCCTTTCTTTCAAAGAAACGGCCCGCTCAGGAATCGGCACGAGAAATATTCAAATCAATTGGAAAGTCTCCAAGGCTTACTCCTTCTGTCACCGACGGGCAGGCACCAAAAGCGAAGGCCTTGTTTGGAGGCGGCAAACTCAAGGGTGGCAACAAAGTTTGAGAACGTTTGTTGTTGCCTCTATCAAAGGCGGTGTCGGTAAAACAACTGTAACCGCCAACATGGCTGTTGCCCTCGCATCGGTGGGCAAGAACGTGCTCGTCCTCGATCTTGATCCCCAAAATGCAGTGCGATTCCACTTGGGTCTTTCAGCTTCAGATGGTGGCGGGCTTGCTGCATACTTGACCCAAAAGAACAGAGCTGTGCCCAGATACGAGTCGGCGTGTGGTGCTTACGTAGTACCTTATGGTGATGTGAACGAAGACACGCGACTTGAGTTCGAGTTTTTGCTTTCTCAGCATGACAACCTTCTTGAAGAATTCATTAATCGCCTCGGGATGCCACCCGACACAATCGTCTTAATCGACACGCCTCCAGGACCTTCGCTTTACTTTCGCCAAGCCACTCATTTTGCTGATCGTGTCTTGGCTGTTGTGTTGGCCGATGCCGCGTCGTTTGCAACCTTTCCTCGAATGATTGGTTTGTTTGGTCGCTATTCACAAGGTGCGCGGTTTTCTCCAGATTTGCGCCTGGTGGTGAATCAAATCAACCCTTTGAAAGAGCTCTCCGAAGATGTACTACTGCTTTTGCGGTCTGACTATCCTCGAGAGTTCATGACTGTGATTCACCAAGACCTTGCAGTCAGTGAAGCGTTGGCATTTCGTAAGACAGTGTTTGAATATGATCCCAAATCGCAAGCGTCGCAGGATTTGCGCGCACTTGCAGACAAGCTTCTCGAAAAATAGGGGCTGCCATGTTCAATACTCTGTTCGCCGCGCTGCGAACTCGAACAGCAGATGTGTTTGAATCGCTCACTTCTTTGAGTGATCAGTCTGAGCTGATTGATGACAAAAAATTCCTGATTCCTGCTTTTGTGGTGTTGGCGAGCGCTTTCTTTTTCTTCGCCAGCCTGAGCATGGATTTGAACAGCCAAATCATTCTCTCGGTGGTGGTGGTGCTGTTCGCCTTGATGATTCGGCGAATAGCATCGCCTATCACTCGCATGGTGCTGATTTTTTTATCAATTGTTTTGTCCTCGCGCTACCTGTATTGGCGAATTACCGAAACCTTCAACGAAGGAATGGCAATTGACTACGCATTCGGTTTCGGTTTGCTGGTGGCCGAGTTGTATGCCTTCATCGTTCTCATCTTCGGCTATATTCAAACCATTTGGCCGTTGAAACGCTTGCCAACGCCTTTGCCAATTGATTCGTCAAGTTGGCCAACAGTGGATATTTTCATACCCTCCTACAACGAACCTCTTGAGGTGGTGAAGCCCACCATTTTGGCCGCGATGGCGATTGACTGGCCCGCGGACAAAATCAAGGTTTATGTTCTGGATGATGGCAGGCGAGCCGATTTTCGAGAGTACTGCGAGACTGTGGGTGTGGTTCATGTGACACGCCCAAATAATTTCCATGCCAAAGCGGGGAATATCAATGCTGCACTTGAGAACACCAGTGGTGAATATGTGGCTATTTTCGATTGTGACCACATACCCACGCGCAGTTTTCTACAGGTAGTCATGGGTTGGTTTTCGGGGTATCCAAAACTGGCGATGATTCAAACACCTCACCATTTTTTTTCACCTGATCCTTTTGAGAAGAATCTTAAAACTTTCAAAAAGGTGCCCAATGAGGGCGAGTTGTTTTATGGGTTGATTCAAGACGGCAACGACTTCTGGAATGCCTCTTTCTTTTGTGGGTCTTGCGCTGTCATTCGCCGAACCCATTTGCTCGAGGTAGGTGGCATTGCGGTTGAAACTGTGACCGAGGATGCACACACCGCCTTGAAGTTGCACCGCAAGGGTTATGACACGGCTTACTTGGCGGTACCGCAGGCCGCTGGCTTGGCCACTGAAAGTTTGTCTGGCCACGTGGGGCAACGTATTCGTTGGGCCCGTGGCATGGCCCAGATTTTTAGAACTGACAACCCACTGTTGGGCAAGGGTTTGAGTTTTGGGCAACGCATTTGTTATGTGAATGCGATGATGCATTTTTTCTACGGACTGCCCCGCATCATTTTTTTGACGGCACCGATTGCCTACCTGGTTTTTGGGGCACATGTGATTTATGCTTCAGCCATAGAAATTGCCACTTATGCAATTCCTTTTTTGATTTTGGCCAATACCGCCAACTCGCATATTCAGGGCAATTATCGCCATTCATTCTGGAACGAGGTTTATGAAACGGTGCTGGCTTGGTACATTTTGCGGCCTACGTTGTACGCCTTGGTCAATCCGAAAGCAGGTGGATTCAATGTAACCGCCAAAGGTGGTTTGATTGAAAAAACATACTTTGACCTAAAAATTTCAGGTCCTTACATTTTTATTCTTTTAATGAATTTAGCGGGTCTTACATTTGGTATTTGGCGCTTATTTACTGAGTCAGGCGATGAGTTTTTAACCACCGTTATCAACATGTTCTGGACAGGCTATAACGTGTTGTTGTTGGGCGCTAGCGTGCTTGTGGCGCGCGAATCCATTCAACGCCGAGAACACCCGCGTGGTCAGCTTGATATTGATGTCAGTATTCAAACGCCGGATGAACGTGCCTACAAAGCCAAGGTGCTTGATTTTTCAATGGGTGGTTTGGGCTTGGAGGTTGAACATCAGGGGCGTTTACAGAAGGACCAGTCCTTGTTCATTGTCATGCCTTTGAACGAGCGTAAATTCGTGCTGCCCGTGCGTGTAGCGAGTGCCAATGGCAATCGTTTGGGATTGCAATTCGATAATTTATCTATTGAACAAGAAAAGAACCTCGTGAACGCCACCTTCGCTAGGGCGGATGTGTGGGTTGATTCTTGGGCTGTGGCCAGTCGAAAGCTTTCCCTTTCATCGCTTTGGAGCATTGTCCAAATTGGTGCGTTTGGAAATATTTATCTGTTAAGAAAGTTGCCTCGTTGGATTTGGATTGGTCTTAAACAACGTGTTTTCTCAATTCTAAGAATTAGAGTCAAAGATGCTTAATCAATTTAGTGCCTTCTTCGGTGCTTGTTTTATCCGAGGCATATTGAGTTTGCCGGTGATATTGCTTTTATCCGTTTTACCAGTCAAGCCTGCGTTGGCGTTGGAGCACGAAGCCACATTTCGTCAGTTGGGTTTTCAGCAGGCCTTGAATATTCGGGGTGTGAATGGACAAATTTCGGTGCCTTTCAGCGTGCGTGCTGATGAGGTGGTCACCGATGCCAGCGTCGATTTGATTTATAACTTTTCACCTGCTCTATTGGAAGACTTGTCGCATTTCAACGTGATTGTGAATGGTGAAGTGGTTCAATCGATACCCTTGGTCAAAGACAACGCGGGGAAAACAAACCAAAGACGAATTGATATACCGATTCGACTAATTGCCCAGTTCAACCGCTTGAATCTGGAATTGATTGGGCACTACACCTTAGGTTGTGAAGATCCTGCGCACAGTTCTTTGTGGCTGAATGTCAGCAACAGCAGCAAGCTTCGTTTGGTGACTTCATCACTGCCATTGAACGATGATCTCAGTTTGTTGCCAGCCCCGTTTTTCGATCCCCGTGATCGTTTGCCTACCGTCGTTCCGCTGGTGTTTGGTGGTGCTCCCAACAATGCGACCATTGAAGCAGCAGGCACTGTGGCTTCCTGGTTGGGTGGCTTGGCCAGCTACCGTGGTTACTCTTTCCCCGTGTCTGTTGGTAGTTTGCCGGTTGAGAACAACGCGATCGTATTTTTGTTGCCCGGGCAAAGTTTGCCTGGAGTAAATCTGCCAGTGGCCAATGCACCCCGACTCACCATGATGGTTCACCCCGGGGATGCAAGTAAAAAGTTGCTGGTGGTGTCTGGTCGTGACGAACGCGATTTGAAAGCTGCGGTACAGGCTTTGGTGTTGGGCACCCAATCCCTGAACGGAACCACTGTAACAATCGATGCCAATGTGGGTTTAAGTCCGAGGACGCCTTACGATGCGCCACGTTGGGTCAGTAGCACTCGCCCCACAAAATTTGGTGATTTGGTCGATCCAGGCGCGCTCCAGGTGTCTGGACAGTATCCCGATTTGATCCGTGTACCAATGACCATGCCACCCGATCTCTTCTTTTGGCAAGCGGAAGGTATTCCTGTGAATTTAAAGCACAGATACACCCTGAGAGCGGCCAATGACAAATCAACATTGAATGTCAGTTTCAGCGAAAAGTTTATTCGTGCAATTCCGCTGCGGTCCGAACAAGAGGTAAGCAGGGTAGAACACTGGGTTCGTAATTTGGTAGGCAAACCAATTTCTTCGGACTACGCCAAGGTGAAAGTGCCCAGAGAAGCATTCTCTTCGAATGGTCAATTGGAGTTGTATTTCCATTTCGATGTTCCCAAGGCAGGGGAATGTGCAGATGCCCCAATTCCGAATATCCAGGCGGCAATCGACAAAGAGTCCTACATAGATATTTCAGATTTTCCGAAGTTCATGCACATGCCTGAACTGGCCTCATTTGCTAACGCTGGGTATCCATTCACGCGGCTTGCCGATTTGTCTGAAACAGCGATTGTGATTCCTGCGCAATCAGATACAGCCACTCTGAGCAATTTGTTCAGACTGTTGGGCCGTATTGGTGATTTAACAGGTTTGCCTGCATACGGGTTCTCCTTGATTCGCCCCAATGATCTTCAAACAGTTCAAGACAAGGATTTGCTGCTGCTTGGCAACCTTGAGGCGGATGCTGCCTTCAAGGCATGGAGCGAGTTTATGCCCATTACCCTGAGTGATCAGGTTTGGCAGGTGAAAACAGGTGGTGGTTTTAAATCAATCATTGATCAGTGGATTCCTGCCTTGAAAGATGAGCGGGTGGCCCCAGTTGCTTCTTTCTCCCTACGGGGCAGTGAACCCGCAGGTTTGATGATGGGGTTCGAGTCCCCGATTGAAAGCCAACGCTCAGTGGTTGCGATTGTTGGTTCGGATCAAGGTGTAAAACAAATTCTTGACGCCATGCTTTCACCGGAAGATGTTCAGGCAATTCGGGGCAGTGTGGTTTATTCAAAACCAGGCACTGTTACCTCGCTGCTGGACGAAAAAACATACTCGGTCGGTTCTTTGCCCATCTTGACCTGGATTCGTTATTACCTGTCTGGAACTGTTTGGTTAAACCTTGTGTTGTTGTTGGGTGCAGCTCTGATGTTTGCGGTGGTGTTTAACCGGGTGTTGAAACAGAAAGCGCAGAGAAGACTGGAAAAGCGTTCATGATTCTTGGTTTTTTGAACGTGCTTTTTGTGGCAGGGTTTGTGCTGATCGCCAACCCCCAGCAAGCACTCGCGTCTAGCCAGTGCACCAAGCCTTGGCCCGAATTAAAGCTATTTGAGTCCAAGCATGTGCAGGCAGATGGGCGTGTGGTGGACTTCAGCACGCCCGAGCAAATTACAACATCGGAAGGACAGTCGTATGCCATGTTTTTCGCGCTTGTGGACAATGACCAAGTGCGATTCAAGCAATTGTTGGACTGGACCGAGCGTAACCTGGCTCCCGGCGGCGTTGCTCAAAGCCTGCCTGCGTGGAAATGGGGCAGGGTACGCGCTAACCAGTTTGGCATGCTGGATGCAAATTCTGCTTCCGATTCAGATTTGTGGATCGCCTACAATTTGCTCGAGGCAGCCCGGCTTTGGAATATGCCGGAGTACAAAGAAAAAGGGCTTGCCTTGATGCAACTGATTCGAGACAACGAGGCTGGTGATGTACCCGGCTATGGCCGAATGGTGTTACCCGGTGCTGTTGGCTTTAATCCGGCGCCCGGCGTGTATCGAATGAACCCAAGTTATTTGCCCTTGTTCTTGATGCGCAAACTTTCAGAGGCTCATTCTGATTCATTCTGGAAATCCCAGCCGGAACTATCGGCTCAATTGATTGTGAATTCAGCCCCCAAGGGCTACGTGCCGGACTGGGTAACCGTGAAAGCAGACGGAATTTCAGCAGATATCGAGAAAGGAAATGTGGGCAGCTACGATGCCATTCGAACCTACTTGTGGGCGGGCTTGACTGCGCGCGATGAGCCAGAAAGAAAAGCACTGATGCAAGCGGTATACGCCTACATGCAGTTGTCCAATCGCTTGGGTGAACCGCTTGAACGCGTGGATACCAGCAGTGGAATATGGTACGGAACAGCTGCGCCAGGCTTTTATTACGCCCTTGAACCCTTGGCGCAAGAGCTTCGACTTTCGCGTTTGTTGTTGGCAATCAAGGCAAAGCATCAGGAGGTCAAAAATCAGAATTATGCTCAACTGAGTTATTACGATTGGGTTTTGTTTCTTTACGCGAAAGGCTGGGTCGAGGGCCGATACCGATTCGATAAGCGTGGTGCGCTGCAAGTCTCCTGGAATAAAAAATGTTGAAAGCAAAAAGAACAGTGTTGTCCGTATTGACAATTGCAGCGTTGCTGCCCAGCCCTGCATTGTCTCAAGATGCGGTGACCAATGCATTGACAGAGCAGGGTAAGTTTTGGCAATCACGCGGCGATTACGACAAGTCGGCAGATGCATGGACCAAGTTGCTAAGGCTTGAGCCCAAAAATCCTGAGGCCCTGTTAGGCATGGGCCTGGCTGAGGTCAACAAAGGGCGAGTGGATTCGGCGCGTAACTACCTTGCACAACTGAAGGCGAGTTCGGCTTCACGCAATCAAATTGCGCAACTTGAACGTGCCTTGGATTCCGGGCGAGCTGACACAGGTTCTACGCTAGAATCAGCCCGGGCGCTTGCACGGAGCAAACAGTACGATGAAGCCGTGAAGTCCTATAAAGAGTATTTTGCGGGGCAGCGCCCCACTGGTTTGTTGGCGTTGGAGTATTACCAAACCTTGGGCGCAACGCGCACTGGTTGGGATGAGGCTCGCAGGGAGTTGGAAGGGCTGAGCAAGTCGGCCCCGAACGATGATCGATATGCTTTGGCTTATGCTCAGCACTTGTCGTATCGGGAAAGCAGTCGCCGCCAGTCTATTCAAATTCTCTCGTCTCTAACCGCTTCTCAATCGGTTGGGCAGCAAGCGCAACAAGCCTGGCGTCAGGCCCTGATTTGGTTGGAGGCACGCCCCTCCGATGCATCGCTTTATCGCACATTTTTGAATCGGAATCCAAACGATTCGGTCATTGCGAAGCGGCTTGACGACATTCAAACGTTCGCTGCACCACCCACTGTGCGGGATGCTGGTGCTGAGCGTGAAGCGCTCAGTGGTCGCTTAATCACCTCTGGGTTTCAGGCGCTTGAAAACAATAACCTGCCTGTCGCCGAGCGAGACTTTCAGCAACTGCTGTCGCTTGAGCCTGGCAATCGAGATGGTCTGGGTGGCTTGGGTATTGTGCGTTTGAGGCAAGAACGATTTAAAGATGCTGAAGGTTTACTGGGGCGGGCAGCGCGTGGTGACAAAAGCGGGCGTTGGAATGAGGCATTGAACGCCTCAAGAATCGGGTCGTTGAGCATTCAAGCCACAACGCAGCTAAATCAGGGGCGGCTTGCGCAGGCCAAGCAAACCTACACAGAAATTCGCAAAGTACCTGGCGGTGCCGAGATGGCTGATGCGGGTTTGGCCAAGCTTGCTTATGAGGAAAAAGACTTTCAAACTGCCGAAAAATTGTATCGTGCTTTGTTGCAGAAAAATCCGAATAACGCCGATGCCCGTGTGGGACTTGTTCTGACTTTGTCCGCCTCAGGGCGCGCAGATGAGGCACAGCGCCTGATCGACTCTATGCCAGAGTCGATGGTGACCGGTGTGGGCGGGTTGGACAAATTACGTTCAGCGATTGCATATGAAAACGGTAAGCGAGAATTGCGCCTCGGAAATGAAGCTGCGGCCAGACAGTATTTTGAAGACACAGTGGCATTCAACCCAGCCTACCCTTGGGCCCGCGTAGAGCTTGCGAGGCTTTATCACGCGCAGGGTAGAAAAGACGAGGCCCGTGCGCTGATCGATCCACTGACCAGTATTGACAACGTACCTGAAGAGTCCCTCTATGCCGCGGCTGTTTTTTATTCTGAAATAGGCGACAACGCTGGTGCCGCAGCTGTTTTGGCTCGAATTCCCAAAGATGAACTGACCACCGATCAACTTGCATTGACCCAGCGCACCGAGTTTCGCGCCGTGCTGGATCAAGCAGCTACGCTCAATAAGTTGGGGCGCAAAAGTGACGCTCAGCGTTTGTTGTCTTCATTGGAACGTGATGCAGCGGACAAACCCGATTTGATGCTTCAACTGGCTTCAGAGTATGCCGAAGGTGGTGACATCGACAACGCCACGCGATTGATGCAACAGTATCGCAGCCAAAAAAGCTTGAGTGAATTGAATGCGGCTGAGAGCATTCAATATGGCTATGTTCTGTTGAAAACGAATCAAACCGCTGAGCTTCAATCGTTGATTCGACGTTTGCAGAACAGTGCGTTGAGCGCGGATCAAAACCGCTCGTTGGCTGAATTGAACCGAGCCATTGCACTGAAACAATCGGATTCACTGAGAAACGCAGGTGACCTGGCAGGGGCTTATGATGCAATAGCACCCGCGCTGGCGCAAACTCCCAATGATCCTGATTTGTTGGCCGCATTGGCCAGGCTTTATTCATCAGACAACAAACATGCTGAAGCCTTGCGTTTGTATCAGTCTGCTTTAAGCAGCAAACCTTCTGATGCCAATTTGTTGGGCAGTGCTTTGGGTGCTGCGGCCGCCGCTCAGGAGTTCCGCAGCGGACGAGAGCTGGCCGTATCACTCGAACGCTTGCGTCCGAATGATCCGATTGCTTTGGCTGATATTGGCCGATATTACCGGGCTGCGGGTGACACTGGCCGTGCGCAAAGTTACTTTGAGGCAGCCTTGGCTGCCGAGGTCAAATTGACCGGTACCAGCAATTCCTTGTACCCGGATCAAAGCCAAATTCGCCCCGCCTTCACGGGTTCCGGGTTTGCATCCGAGCAGCTTCAGCAAGGGCGAATTCCGAGCAATCCATTTCGTCAAGGTGGGCCACAAGCACCCGCACCAGTAAATGCGCAGCCGGTGTTTAATCTCCCGCCCACATTGACTTCGCCCGCGGTGCGCCCATCTCAAGCACCATCCAGCGGATATGTGCCGCCGCCGCCTTTAAATGCGCCAGGTGATCGAATTTCGGTGTTGCAAAATGAACTGCGCTCACTGGTCAAGCCGCAAACATCTTTGGGTACTGGCGGTATTTTTGTGCGTTCCAAGCAGGGCGAATCGGGCTTGAGTGAGCTGACTGAGGTGGCCATTCCAGTGCAATACAAGCGCAGCATTCTGGGTGGAACCGGTACTGTGTCGGTGACTCCAATCGTCTTGAATTCTGGAGATGTACCCAATGACTTTTCGACCACAAGTCGATTTGGTGCAGGTCCCGCAGCCAGTCTTAATAACCTAGGGCAGGGAAATTCAGGTATTGGTCCTCAAGATTATTCGGGTGCCCAAGTGGGTGTGGCTTACGCTTCAGATGTGTTCCGATTTGATGCAGCAACACGCCCCACCAATATTGACAAAGCCGATGCATCGCTTGGTTTGAGCTTTTCAGTACCGATAGGTCCTGACTACACCGTGACATTTCAAGCTGCAAGGCGACCTGTCACAGACAGCCTGGTTTCGTATGTGGGTGCTCGAGATGAGCGAGCTGGCTTGGCATGGGGTGCTGTAAGTTCTACTGGTGGGCGCGTTGGTTTAACCCGTGAGGTGGACGGATTTGGCCTATACAGTTACATAGGCCTGTATCAATACGATGGCGAGAATGTAGCTGACAACGAGAAAAACGAACTGGGTTTTGGTGCTTACTACAAAGCGATCAACGAAGAAGATGAACGTTTCACGATTGGCCTGGGTTTAAATACGTTTGGTTTTTCCGAGAACCTGAGTTACTTCACTTTTGGTCATGGTGGCTACTTCAGTCCACAGCGCTACGTCAGCATTACAGTGCCCATGGAATACTGGGTCAAAAAATCGAAGCTGAGTTACGGGGTTAGCGGCTCATTTGGATTCCAATCCTTTAAAGAAGACGCCAACGTGTACTTTCCAACCAGCGCTTTGTTGCAATCACAGGCCCAAGCCGCGTTTGACCAAATTGGATTGTTGGGTCTGTCTGCCGGTGTGCTTGGGCCCAACTATGCAAGTCGATCAGAAAATGGTTTTGCTTACAACCTGGCTGGTACCGTCGAATATGCTTTGTCGCCCAAAGTTATTCTTGGTGGCTTGATTGGTTTGGACAATGCTTCCGATTTTCAGCAGTTCAAGGTTGGCATGTATCTTCGCGTTTATCTTGATCAGGAAGAAGAAGGTGTTGCGGCCCCGCCCCTGGTACCCAATCCTTTCTTGTACTAAGCAAGCTTGACGATGTTATTTGTTCTCCTATTCAGTCTGTTGATACTTGCTTATTCTGTGTGGCGAATCAGAGTATTGAAACATGAACTTCAAAGGCTGGAGCTTCTCTTGGGTCAGGATGAATTGACTGGAGTTCGCTCGCGGCGCAGCTTGTTGCTGCAATCACGCAGGGCTGTTAAAGCCGCCAAAGTGGCAGATCCAGCGCAGCTTGTATTTGTGGATATGAATGATCTGAAGGCATTGAATACCCTCGGAGGGCATGCGGCTGGTGACATCGCGTTGCGAGAACTGGGCCAGCAGCTTAACCGGTTTTGTGAAAAACAGGAGTGGGTGGCCAGGTACGGTGGTGATGAGTTTGTGTTGTTGCTGAGGTCTACCCCCGAAGAGGTTGAGCAGCGCATGGTGCAATTGTTGAGCAGGCTTGAACTGCGACATCGCTTCACTTGGGCCCAATGCAAGTTGGCACCACATACAGATTGGTTTGAACAAATCAATGATTTGTCCAGGCAGGTTCTTTTGAAGAAGTCAAAGCCGCATGAACACACCCAACATTAAATGGATATTAATCAAATGAAACGAATGGCAGCAAGTTTGTGGATAGCTTCCTTTTGCGCGCTAAGTGTGGTGTCGTGTGGTGGCGGTGGCGGCGGTGATTCGGGTGTGGGTGGTTCTGTCGCCGTGAACAATTTAACCGGCTTTGTGGCCACCGGTGCGCCAGTGCGAGATGCAGTTGTCACTGCGGGCAATGGCATGGTCATGGTCACTGCTCGTACCGATTCAGCCGGTAGGTATACCTTGAATGGAATTTCGCAGTTCACTTTTCCACTGGAAGTAACCGCGACCAACCCAGCCAACCCTGACCAGGAATTAAGTACAGTTGTATTGCAAGGGCAACGCATTGCCAACATTACGCCTGCAACCACTGCGCTTTCACAGGTACTTGCCACCGGGCAAATTACTGCCAGTGAAATTGTGCGCTTGTCGCGGGTGTTGCAAAATGCGTTGGCCAATTACCTACCTTCCCCGGCGGCGGTCAACTTTTTCTCGGATGCGGCATTTCGCCCAGATTCTACCGGTATTGATGCTGTGTTTGATCTGGTTCAAATTACATATGATGGCGCTTCGCTGGTACTTAGCAGCAAGCCGAACCCGGCCTTACAGGTTTCAGTAGACCCGGCGCAACTCAACGGGGCAGTGCTGCCACGCCCTTTGGATTCTGAAACGGTGTCCCCATCGGCAGTATCTGTATTGGTGCAACGTTTTGAGAATGCGTTCCGTTCAGGCAACTTGTCGGTGAGTAATCTGGGCAACGTGATGCATGAGGACTTTCAGGACGATCAGGGTTTTCGCATCGACAGTTTTGCCCAGGTGTACAACAACCCAGGTTTGGTCTCGGTGTCTGATTTTGAAATTCTTCGCTGCTTTCCAGACAGTGCCACATTGTTTGATCGTTGTCAGATTCGCTTAAGTTTCTCAAGACCACTGACACGGTTTGCTGAAGATTTTGGCAATTCGAACTTTACGCAGGTGGTTCGGAGAGAATTTTATGATCTTGAAGTGGAGCGTCGAAGTGCACAAACCAACCCACTTAAATTTTCAGGTGGTTATTTCAAGCCGTTTGCAGCCAAAGTGAAGCGAATTGACAGAATCACTCAAACGGTTGGGGCCAATGGTTTTCCTTCACCAGCCTCTGCTGTTGAATCAGGAGCATTTATCGCCGCACCCGTTAGCCCACCTGGCCTACAGCCTGCGTCGTTTGGCGAGTTGGTCAATTCGAACTTGACCAAAGCCGAGTTGGTACAAAGCCCGCAAGGTTCAGGTACAACAAGTTTGTTTGCAGTTTCGCGTGCAGGGCAAGGTCAGTGTTCTGCCACCACCAATATCTTGGTGATTCAACCCGATCCCATGGCCACCGGCGGAGCCAACTGCCAAAATGTGGGGTTTGGTAATTTTGTGAACGGCCTACCTGCGAACTCAAAGGCTGGTGAGGTGTTCATGGACTTGACCCAGCGAATTGGGCAAGTCAATTTTGTGAATCGTTCCAAACCAGTTCGAATTGATGCACCCGCAGTGGTCAGCGGTGCAGGCTACCCGCAGTTGAACAACGAGTCACTGGCCAACCTTTTCGAGTACGCCTCTACACCGAATTTAAGAAATGTGGTGATTACCTTGGTAACGCCCGAGGGCAGGCAATCAGTGTGTATTTCAACTGGCTTGGAGCCAGAGCCCATTTGCGTGTACGGACAGCGTAGGCTGTCGCTCACGCCGGATCAAATTGGTAAAGCAAGTTCTTATTTGGTGAGTGCGGAAGATGGATTTGGGAATGTGATTCAGCGCAATTATGAGTTGAATTTGCCCTGAAAGGGCGACTTGAACAGCGCAAGGCCCAGCGATTGTACTGGGCCATGCTTGGGCTGTTATCGACTGTAAAGCATCAAATTCAAAGTGTTTCTTGAGTCACTCACTACGCCTGAAGTGGCTTGTTGAGTTGCATCCAAAATTGACCCACTGGGGATGCGGACAAAATCTTGGACTACTTTAGGAGGTAGTCCATGTATTCATACGAAGAACGTCTTAGTGGACTACCCGCCTTCAGCCCGGAAGTCTTTGAAGCCGATTCAAAATGAGGCTCTAGTTTGTAAATTAAAGACAGACTAATCCAATGCAAGCCGAAGTATTAGACTAGGTATTAGTCAAGGTATCAGGTAAGGTATCAGGCGAGGTGTCAGGCAAGGTATCAGGCAAGGTATCGGGCAAGGTATCAGGCAAGGTATCGGGCAAGGTATCAGGCAAGGTATCAGGCAAGGTATCAGGCAAGGTATCAGGCAAGGTATCAGGCAAGGTATCAGGCAAGGTATCAGGCAAGGTATCAGGCAAGGTATCAGGCAAGGTATCAGGCAAGGTATCAGGCAGGGTATCAACCGATGTATCTGGCGAGGTATCCGCCAAGGTAATAGCTAAGGCAACAGGCAAGGTCACAGCTAAAGTAGCAGCCGAAATAACAGTCGGGATAACTGCAAAGTTACTAGCTCAGCTAACAGATGATGTAGCAGTTATTTGTTGAATCGACTTGCTGATCTCGGATATCTTCCATGTTAGAAATTTCCATGTGACGCATCACCAAAACTAATTGATCGCTGAAAGTGCCAAAAAAAGGCACTTTCAACCAAAACACGATTTTCAAATCTGTGAAAACATTCCCTATAACGACCTTCGGGCGGTGGGGAATGCAAATGGAAAATTCAAAAGTTTTTACAGACGAATCGATCGAACAAATCATCGCTGATCATGACCTCTCGAGGTTCATCAAAGTGTTTGGTTTGGCACATTGCGCGGCAGATCTTGACCGTGCAGTCAACAACCTGATTGATGCTTTCGAGCTAGTGGCGAGCAAACGCTTGGATTTTCCAAAGCTGGTTGAGGCAAGCTTTGTTCTCACTAAGATCAAGCAACGTCTGGAATGCCTTCCGTCGAAGGACTTGGATGTCAAACTTGTTCCAGGGCAAGGGCCGTTGTCATGCTTAATGGCGTATGGCCGGGTAAATGATTCTCAGAAGTTAGATCTCGCGCTGGTGTTAACAGCGATGTACCTTGGGGACTATCACCCTAAAACGCTGATTCAAATTCTAAGCAAATATATAAAACGAGACCCCCTCGAAGATCTTTCGTTTAGTGGTGATTTCCAGGTTGAAAATGCCTTAAAAAGAGCCACGTCCCAATCTGCAAAGGTATTGGAACTTTTGGTTGAAGGCTCGGTGCGATCACCGCTTGATCGCTTGCAGGCTTATCAAATGCGTATGCATGACGAGCACGACTTGCAAAGAAGACGAGTCTTACTGAACCACGCTCGTTTCTCGCAAGAGACATTAATTGAAGTCAGCGCGCAAGTTCAGGAACGTGCCAGGCAGGGCGATGGTCCATCCATTTGTGAGCTCGTGTCGCTACATATTAATTGCCCACCCAGTCTCACGGTGGCTTTACCGTGTTGGCCCGAGCCCGGTGCTTTTCACTGGCTATCGGTTCGAGAGTCACTCATCTACACGAATCGATCACTGTTCATGCCTAATGCGCGCGTGGATGCTGACTCAAACCAGAAAGCTGACGAATGGTACTTGGCAAAGCCGATTGCTCAAGTACTGAAAAATCCACTTGAGCTTGCGTTGGCACGAAATCCTGGTGCAAAGAATCTTGGCGAACTGATTGGGGTTTTGGAAAGTGACATTAATCGCGAACACCCAGAAATTACTGATCTGCGCAATCGATTGTCCATTGAGGCTGCACATAGGTGTGGTGATGATGTACTGGCTGCTTTTGCATTTAGCGATCCACGCTTGTTGTCGCGTGGACCTGTTTATTACAGAAAAGTAAAACAGAGGGATGCGGCAACATTGTTCTCTTCGGTATTTGCGTTGTTTGGGATACCAACGGTATCCATTGATGTCGGCTCCACCCGAGGATTTGGTTCGCTTGCCCAAGTTAAGAAAGAGAACGTAGCCGACGCCTGGGGCGCCTTAACAACACAAGTCGAAGCGCTAAGACCCACCATGAATGCGAAGTGGCCTGAGCTTGCGACGTTTCACAACGCATTCGCGATTGCGACTGCATTCATGTGTTCAATCGCATTGGCGCTGCGTCCCGCGCAAAGTTATCCGCTCAAGCGTTGCGCAATCGCAGCCGATTTCGTGGTGTTTAACGACAAAGATAGTCATCAGGTGACCGAATTCGTCGAGGTCCCGTTTGGTCAGATCATAAAAGCCCAGCTGGATTTTTATGTCGAACATCTTGTGCAACTTCGCAGTAGCGCTCGAGCCTTGGAATGCTCTGAGAAAATCCCTAACAACATTACGAAAGTTCTAGATGTGGCTTCTGGTGAGCCTCTGTTGTTTCGTGTCACCCGAAATGGTCTCAGCCCGTTGGGATCAATACATCTTTCGGATGCGCTTAAGCAATGTGGCTTTGATTTGCCACCGAATTTCGGTCGCCACTTGGTTCAGTCTCATCTTTGCAACCTAAAAAGGGTGGAGATCAATCGACTTTCGCGACACGGATCGATCTTTCAATCCAGCAATAACATGGGAGTTGACCTTTCCCCCGAACAATCCGCAGCAGGTGTAGTTCGTGGCACCGAGGACTTATTAAGGCAGCTAAACATACTCCCATTGTCGGGTCTTCGAGGTTGAGGCTTGCGATGAGTCGATTGATTAAATTCAGTAAGGGGGATCGTAGGACGACCTTAGTTGATGACTATTTCTACGCATCTACAAATGTCCTACGCGACCTGATTGTTAGCATCAGACCCCATAAGGCATTCGTTGGGAAAATGTTTATTGATAGATGGAAACGCCTTCAGACAAAGGAACTTCAGGTCCGAAATGTTCCTGAGCGATTACTGGTAAGCCTAGTCGTCAATGACCTGGTTCTGCGGCTTGATCTACTCGAAGCAGTGGTCCGTACGATCGCGGCAAATTCCGTGGATAAATTCGCTGTTGAAGGCCGCGTGTCTGTGGTGCTCGAAGACGGATCAGTGATGAACGTTTTAATAAGTGCTGCCACAAGTCGTCTGATCACCAAGTACTACGATGATCTTGGCGTTAATGAACTAGATGTCGAGAAAACACTGGCCCAGATAGATAAATGGTTCTGGGGTGAGAAAAGCACTGAAAGTTTTGTAGGTGGATTTGCGCTTGTAACAAAGCAGTATTTACCCCCCATGATTTTTACATCCGTAGCTGGGTTTCTGGAATACACATCTTTAGAAGAGCGAGTGTTTAATAGGGCCAATGGTCTTAAAGATAGATCTAAAGCTTATTTCGATGAAGTCAATGAATCCCTGGTTTCAGGAGTTCAAAACCGTCAGATGGAGGATTCTGATTGGTGGTTTGCCAAGCAGATTCAAGATCGGCTTAAGGACATTAAGGAGGGGGCCGCGTCCAAGAACTCAATTCTGATTCAAATCGATACCGATGTTATACGACTTGTGGATCCGGATACCGTTGGTTATATGTACCTCGACTGGGTTCGTTATTTGGTCGTCTATGGTTCAAGGCACAAGTCAGTACTCAAACCGAGCACTATCGAACAGTATGCACGGCTTGTTTTTCGCCATTTGTTCGAAAGCATAAGTCCCCATTTATCTGTCTTCGACTTTATCACCCAACACTTGAAGGCGCCCGAGCTCCAAGTCTCTTCGAGTGTTGCTGGTTCATCAGCTCCACAGCTTAATGCAGGATTAGATGTCCTCAAAGCGTATTTGGCGGATGTTTATTCTATTGAAACAGACATAGCCAAGATGCGAGGCTACAAGGGGATTATTGAGGCGGAACTCATTTGGCCAAGTGAAATTCTGGATGCGATTCGACAGGCCCGAGCGATCCCTGATCGAACGCTTTCCGTGAATTGCTCAGTAGCCTTCATTTTAGCGACATTGGTGAGATTGCGTATCGGTGAATTGTTACGACTGGCGATCGGAGATTTTCAGATATCCGGGCTTGAGCAATCATTGTTGGTGAATATCCGACACAGTAAATCCGAAGCTGGCGAGCGCACCGTACGTATTCCCTTAGATCAAGCACGGGTACTTGAGCAATTCTTGACGTATCGGATCAACATTGATCGAGCAGACTCCAAAGCATCTTTATGGGGAAATTATGAAACTGAAGATGTGTATCGCAGATCAACGTTCCTCTCAACTCTAAACGGAATTCTCAAGCAAGTAACTCATGAACCAGCGGCGCGTTTTCATTGGCTCTCGCACGCAAAAGCGACCTCCGAGTTTTGGCAACTTTTTAGCGGCCGTTCACAATATCTACAACATCCAAATCCAGTTTTTGCGATTGCTGCAAATCTTGGTCATTTGAGTTACTGCACATCCTGGTCAACGTACACACATTGCGTGGATCATTTAATCGCCCTTGCTGCGAGAAATCTATGGGGGTCTATCCCGCGTGAATACCTGCCATCGTGGGACTTCCGGGTGTGGTTGAGTACCGCAGGTATTAACACCTACAAATCGGCAGTTCGGCGCGGGAATTCCCGAGGCCTATCCACTGGTCAATCTCATGCGAGGTTGATTTACGGGAACAACGCGAAAGAGACTTCACCGCCTTTTGATCATTCCTTGATTCAATTTCCCAGTTTTGACGAAATCTGGCCAGTGAGCAAAACGGCAGCGGATTTGAAAGCTGTGGATATTTTTAAGATTGCGTGCGCCCTTACACACGTCGATGGGATTGATCCGGCACGACTCATGCAGCAGTTCGGGATTGATAACAAAACTTGGAATCAGATTTATTGGGTGCTTGGGCAGTACGGTCGAGTGCAATCGGTGTCTGCACTGTACCCGGATGAGCTGCGCTACCTCACGCACCTGGTAAAAGCATTCAGTCATGGTTTTCGTAGAGAGACTGGAGTCATGTTGCTTGCGCTGACTGCTGCTGCTTTCAACCAGCAAGAAGACTATTTTTATTTGCGTGAAATTTCTGCTTCAAGAAGCCTTGTTATTCCGCTCAATGATCCACGTTTCAAAAAGCTCATCACTTTTCTGAAAACTTCGGGGGTAGAACCCGAGCAATGCAGTTTTGAGGTCGGAGTACTTGTGAATCAAAGTGACAGTGACCAGCTAATCAATCTATTCAAATATACCTATCTCCGAGCACCACGAGTGAGTTATTGCAAAGGCAATGGACGAAAGTTGGTGCGGCTGCACGTTTTCAAACCAGATTGGCGATCAACTTCAAAAGCGTTCAACGGCAAAAGCAATGCGCTGGTTAGCGGTGTACCCGCAAGAGAATCAAGGCCCGGCAACAGGGCGGCGATTGGAATTTGCGTGCAGGCGGCTCTTTTTTGTCAGGTAGTTGTTTGGGATATTCACCAGAGGGGGAAGTTATGAAGCGCTCGATTGAAAAAATTGCGATTCCGCTGGATTGGCTTTGGCCATTGAAGGCAAGCAAGTTTATTCAGGAATTACATGGTCGTGATTTTGAGGAAATTGATCGAAAAGTCCGCGCTGTGCTGTCACCCGTTTTTGCGCTGATACCTGAGCTTACAATTTCTGGTGCCTTGGAATATCGATTAAATCCTAGTACGCATCGGGAGGAGGTTTTTTACCAACCTGTCCTCATTTCCTCGCGGCAACTTCAGTTGCCATTCGACGCCGATCGAGCCTCAAAATTCGAGGCAATTTTAAAAAGCTGTCTTGAGGAGTTCGCGAGGCTTCCGATGATGCTTGAAACGCTGCTACAGGCCCAGCAACTCAAGCCGCTTAAATCCTTATCGCCGCAAGAGTATCAAGCGCTTTCCATCCTACGCGCCTTGCTTGATTCACGCTATACGAAGAATTCCTTGGCAAACAACCACGGCGTGAATCTTAATGGGCAAAAAGGTCCTGATACAGAACATCTGCTTAGTTTTCGGGCGACAGTAAGATTCAAAGGTCGTCAATGTGTTGTCCTTGAGTCGGTGCGCTGGAACAAAACGAATCCAGTAAGAGTGAATCAACGTGGATTTAAGTTGACGTTTCGGCCAACATATCTCTTCGACGATGATAATAATTACCTCGATCGATTCGAAAAGCTGCTGCGCAGTGGGCAGCCTGCTCAATTTGTTTGTAGGGTTACCCTCAAAGAACGAAATGGAAAGCTAAAGGTGGACAGTGCAGCCCTTGAGCAGTTAATTGATGAATAAGACAGCTACGGTTGTTTCAAAATAATGCAGTTATGAACTGACGTTTTTTCGAAATAGAGGTCAATGTCCTGGTGTGATTTAACCAAGAAAATCAAATGGCACAAACTTATTGCTTTGTATTGTTCTTCTGGTCAACTTGGGTATATTGCTCAAAGGGGGAGATAAATGGCAAAGAAAAAAGGTTCAGATTCAGCGATTGTCTGGTTAGCGGTGGGTGTCATCGCGATATTAGCGGCCATACCGAAGGAGTTATGGATCGGTTTCGGTGTACTGGGAGTTATTGGTGCGGTTGTGTACTTTTGGTCAAAGAAGTCGCCCTCTTCAAGGGATGCAACAATCACGCGAAAGGTGCAATCGCAACCGCAGCGCAAACGTCCCGGCGCTAACAAGTTTGCCGAGGAGGATCGGCTTGTCTCCATCCGGGTCAGGGATAATGCTTATGAGGAAAATGATTACAAAATACCTAGCAAGCCTAGGGACCTCGGTTCCTCGCGGTGGTTGCGGCTAGGTGAGTCGGTTGTTGTAGCCGGTGTGAACTTAACCGGTGGACTAATCTACGTGGGAACCTCCTTGCCAACACCCCATGGTGAAAACGACCCCTGTTTGATTGACCCAAACAAATCAGTCGCCTTAAGGGGTGATTTTACCCAGCCCGCAGGCGGGTATTGGCCAAGCTATTCTTCTATATCTAAAGAAGCCCGAAAGGCTTATCTCAACTGGCTATCCGAAGGAAGAAACAATCCCAGCGCTGATATTGGATATGTATTTCTGTATTTCTATGGCCTGGAGCGTCGGGTTGTTCTTGATGCTGCCAAAGATTCGTCCCTGGAGAAAGAATTACCTGATATCGCCAACGAAATTAGACGGCTCTTGCGAATTTACGGGGATAAATCCGGCTCTTTCAAACGTTACGCCACAGAGCTTTTAAACTGGATTGAGGTTTCAAGCTTCAATCCAAAGTTGTATCTTGAGCCGGTCCCAATATTTACAAAAACTTGGGAACTTCCGTTGTATTTGCGCTTGGCCCTTGGTCGCGCTGCTATGGACGGGGTGCCTATCCCTCCAGCTCTAGCATTAGCTTGGGTAAAACTTGATCCCGCCATATCACTTCGCACGCCCGCTACTCGCTGCGTAGAAGAGTTTGACAAGTTATTCCTACTTCGATATCAGCGAGAATTTGGTGGCGGGATAAGCCTTCCTCGCAATAAGACTAAATTGAAGTTTGTGTACAGACCGGCTTCTTCAGGATTTCATGGTTACAACGAAATCAAGCTAGGTTTCGGAGATACTCCCGACGTGACCGTGCTGACCGCACCACTTGGAAAACTTCGAAAAATAGTCGATGAGGTTACCAATGAGCTTGACTCCTACAGCCGGTTTTTAGCCCGTGGTTCCAATCAAGCAAATAGCCTTGATGCCATGCTTTTGCTGCCTGCGGAAGCTTGGCCTGATAAATTGAAACAAGCACTAGACAGCCTCAAAAAACGCATGGGGGGTGGTCTACTTGCTATGTCTTTCTCTGAGTTGCTCAATTCTTTCGAGAAGCAGGCGCAACCCACCAAGGACAAAGTACTGGGCCTCGCCAAGGCTTTGGAAGCCCTCGATATTGGGATGGAACCCAATGTATTGCACGGTGCAACTCCACCCAGTCTTAGTGAAACAGTGGTGCTTTTTCCAGAGCCTCGTATTGAGCCTCATCTCAAGTATTCACCGGCATATCAGGCTGCTTTGTTGACGCTACAACTCTCGGCGGTTGTAGCCAACGCTGATGGCGACTTCTCTGCCCAAGAACTCACCCGTTTAACAAATCAAATTCAAACAGCGCGAGATTTAACTTCCACGCACAAACAACGTCTCAAAGCACATCTCAGACTTCTACACACAACGCCTGTTTCCTTACCGGCATTGAAGAAAAGACTGGATTTGCTTGAGCAACCTGCTAAGGACACTCTGGCTTCGTTCATGGCGGCGGTTGCCCAGGCAGATGGGGATGTTTCCCCAGACGAAATAAAAATGCTGGAGAAAATTTATAAGGCCCTCGGGGTAGAACCCAAAAAGGTATTTGGCGACATCCACACAGCAGCGACGTCTGAGTCCAAGACGGAAATTATTGAGCACTCAGCCCCTAAAGTTGAAAATGCTGGATTCAAATTGGATACTGCACGAATTGCCGAGCTTCAAAAAGACACTGAAAAGGTGTCTGCTTTGCTATCCAGTATCTTTAGAGAGGAGGAAGTATTGGCGCCTGTTCTGATTGAGGAAAAAATAATCACAGAAAATGAGGAGTCTTCCTCCGTGCCGAGCTTACTTGGTCTGGATGAATCCCACAGCTCGTTGGCTAGACTGCTTCTCTCGCGTCCCGAATGGACACGCGAAGAGCTTCTTGATGTTGCCGCAGACCTTGACTTGATGTTAGACGGTGCTCTTGAACATATCAACGAGGCTGCGTTTGACGCGTACGATTCGCCACTTACTGAGGGCGAGGACCCAATTACCGTAAATATTGAAGTACTTGAAAAGTTAGAGACATGACAACACCAATACGCCCAAAAGACCGAGACGCAGTTACACAATCATTACGTGCAGGCGTAGTGCCTCGAACAGGCCAACACCTTATCCAAGTCGGACGAACTCGCGAAATCGAAACGCTGGTAACAGACATCGAACGTATCGCGGATGGCGGTTCAGGGTTTCGGGTCGTTATTGGTGAATATGGCGCCGGTAAGACCTTCTTTCTGAACTTGGTTCGTGCAGTAGCGCTCGAGAAGAAACTCGTGGTGGCCAATGCCGACCTTAATCCGGACCGCAGACTCCATGCCAGTGGCGGTCAAGCCCGTTCCCTTTACGCCGAATTGATGCGTAATCTCTCCACTCGTACCAAACCCGAAGGTGGAGCGCTTGCCGGTATTGTTGAGAAATTCATTGCCACCAGTAAGACAGAAGCAAAAGCATCAAACACTTCGACTGAAGCAGTGCTTCGCCAAAAGCTGGAGCAGCTAACCGAATTAGTCAATGGATATGATTTTGCGGACGTGATTGCTGCTTACTGCAGAGGATTTGAGGACGGCAATGAACAGCTTAAGTCAGATGCAATACGTTGGTTGCGCGGAGAATTCACAACCAAGACCGAGGCGCGTCAGGCACTGGGAGTTCGGACAATCGTAGATGACGCGGCCATGTACGACCAGCTCAAATTGATGGCCCGATTCATTCGCTTGTCTGGATTCGCAGGGCTGTTGGTCAGCCTCGATGAACTGGTCAATCTGTATAAACTCGCGAACACCCAAGCGCGCAATGCCAACTACGAGCAGATTCTCAGAATTCTGAACGATTCATTGCAGGGGACCGCCGTTGGACTCGGTTTTGTTTTGGGTGGTACACCGGAATTTTTGTTGGATACGCGTCGAGGTTTGTACAGCTATCCTGCGCTACAAAGCCGCCTGGCCCAGAACACATTTGCCTCGGGCGGACTAGTAGATTTCAGCGGCCCGGTGGTTCGGCTATCTAGCCTCACACCTGAAGACTTTTATGTTTTGCTCCAAAAGGTGAGACACGTGTATGCATTTGGCGATGAGGCCAAATACCTTTTGCCAGACCAGGGCATTTTTAGCTTCATGGAGCACTGCTCCAACCGGATTGGGGATGCTTACTTCCGAACTCCGCGCACTACCATTACTCATTTCGTAAACCTACTAGCCGTTTTGGAGCAAAACCCCGGTACTGATTGGACCGCTTTGCTCGGTGGATTAGAAATATCAGCCGACACTGCGGGTGCAGCTGACCTGGCAATCGATGAGGATGAAGATTTGGCCTCATTTAAGCTTTAATCGTTGGCCAAATAATGAGCGGTAACAGTACCTCTTTCTATTTGCTGGATGAGCGAATTCAGCGTTTCATCTGGGCCGATGGTTGGGAGGAACTTCGAGATGCCCAAGAGGCTGCGATTCCTCTCATTTTGAATGCTGACAAAGACGTCATTATTGCTGCCGCGACTGCGGCCGGTAAAACCGAGGCTGCTTTTTTTCCGGCATTGACACATCTTCTCCAGGACTCCCCGGGCGAAGGACTAATTGTTTACATCAGCCCGCTCAAAGCGCTCATCAACGACCAGTTTGGCCGTTTAGACCGGCTTTGCGAAAACCTGGAAATACCTGTCTGGCCGTGGCATGGGGATATTTCCTCAACAAGCAAAACAAAGTTCGTGGCCAAGCGTCACGGTGTTTTGCTAATTACGCCCGAGTCCCTGGAGGCATTACTTTGCAACCGAGGCTCTTCGATAGCTTCGATTTTTAAAAATATTCGATATTTCATCGTTGATGAATTGCATGCTTTTATCGGCTCCGAACGAGGCAAGCAGCTTCAATCTTTGATGCATCGCATTGAGCACGCCCTAGGTCGCACTGTATCCCGAGTGGGCTTGTCTGCAACCTTGGGGGACATGCGCCTTGCAGCTGATTTCCTTCGCCCGGGCAAAGGGCAAGGGGTGGCGATGGTAGAGTCCAAATCTTCAGGCAACGAGCTCAAATTGCTCATCAAGGGCTACGAAGAGCCCTTGGTTATCAGAGTACCTGGCCAAGAGGATGAAGAACCTGAACCAATTACACCTGTACAGATTGGAAATCACTTATTCAAGGTACTGCGGGGCTCCAACAATTTAGTATTCCCCAATTCTCGCCGGGAGGTAGAACGGTACACGCACCTGCTAAACAAGCTCTGCGAACACAACCAGGTTCCCAATGAGTTTTGGCCGCATCACGGTAGCTTGTCCAAAGAAATCAGAGCAGAGACCGAAGCCGCCTTGAAGCAAAAAGAGATGCCTGCTTCGGCGATTTGCACCAATACACTAGAACTTGGAATCGACATTGGCTCCGTTAAAAGTGTTGTCCAGATTGGACCACCACCTGCGGTCGCCTGTTTGCGGCAACGACTGGGCCGCTCCGGCCGTAGAAAAGGAGAGCCCGCGATTCTTCGGGGCTACTGTGTAGAAGAGGAGATTGGCCAAAACTCCTCGCTTAGCGACTTACTGAGACTGGGCACTGTTCAAACAACCGCCATGGTTCAACTGCTGCTGGAAAACTGGTTTGAACCACCTCGAACAGGCGGACTGCACCTGTCCACGCTGGTGCAGCAAATTTTGTCGAGTATTGCGCAAACTGGAGGTGCTACAGCTGGGGAACTCTATGGGCTACTATGTTCTTCAAATACGCCTTTTTTAGGGATAACCAAGGCAGAATTCGTCGACTTGCTTCGAGGCCTGGGAACCAAAGACCTTGTTGTCCAGGATTCTTCCGGTTCGCTCCTACATGGTCAACTAGGGGAAAAGTTCGTTAATCATTACTCGTTTTATGCAGCCTTCGCTGCGGACGAGGAATTCAGGATTGTTGCCGGAGGAAGACAGTTAGGGACCATCCCGGTGGCTGTGATGCTCACGCCTGGACAGCGAATCCTGTTTGCCGGGAAAACTTGGCGAGTGGACCAAATAGACGAAGAGCTAAAGACAATCTATGTAACTCGAACGTCTGGCGGGGCACCTCCCTTATTCTCAGGGGGGGCGGGGCGCACGCACACCCGAGTTCGGCAGAAGATGCGTGATCTGCTGGAGTCTAGCGACATGCCTGTTTTTCTCGATGAAACTGCGAAACGATTCCTAAAACAAGCCAGAGATGCATACTCACGTATAGGCCTTGATAGCAAGCTGTTGATAGATCAAGGACAGGAAACGCAGCTCATGACCTGGTTGGGAGATGGAGCAAATGAGGCAATCGCTTGTCTTCTAACTCATCGAGGATTCATAGCCACCGCAGCTGGGCCAGGCGTCGAGGTTCATAAGGGGAGCAGGTCTGCACAGGAAATATTGAAAGTTTTGGCGGAGCTTGGGATTAATCAGCTACCTCCACTGGAAATCCTCTTAACGAATGCAAAAAATCTTCAACGTGAAAAATGGGACTGGGCTCTACCAGATAATTTGATCCGAAAAGCATACGCCAGTCTTTACCTAGAGCTCGACGAGGCGCTCCGCTGGGTTAGAGCCCTTTCTGTCGGTTAGATCTAAGGAGTTCTTATACATCCATGAGGCGGGGTATGTGATTCATCTCCGCCCCCTCACTTTTAACCACGTGCCACGTCGAGGACACGTGCGAAGGTGTTAATCGCCATTCCTGCACATAAGCTCGGCCCTCGACCGTTTCGAAACCTAGGAATACGATTTCATCGGCATTGAATTTCATCAATTTTGCTTCATAAAGGCCTGGTGCTCGACTCACCCCGCCATAGTAGGAATTCACGCTCAAAGACATGAATTTGCCGTCGTGGTTGCTTTTGATCACCCCATCATCATGAATTACCGGGGGTGATTCCAAGCGTTTGCCGCGTTCGCGAAGCAGAGTGAGGTTAAAGAGCATAATTAAGTGCTGTATATAAAAACAGTATTTATATTATGCGATCTCTTTCACAGCGTCCATCAGAAAATTACCGAGTCTGCCAAACAGAGCTTTGTAACCTATCCCCGATTCCGTTTTTGCAAAGGAAAAATCCACACAGAAGTGTGTCTCCTGTGTGGAGCCTCTAGCACTGCTGGCGCCTTTGTGATCAGTATTCACTGCGTCGGTCAAGGGCGGCCATGAGAAAGTACTTTTCATTGGTCCGAATGAAGTCTGGAACCTTTTGGAAACCATGCACCTCGAGGATCTGTCCAACCAACAACATCAGCTCCCGCGCGTCCTCTAATAATCTCTCATCATCAGGCCGCAGTTTGCTGAACTCCCAATACCCGGAAAAAGAGGCCCGAACACCTTCAGGCCAGCCAGTACAAAAGTTTCGGTTGGCTTTGCAAAACGTCTGTAAAAAAGCGGCGATATGGGAATTGACCAACCAACGTGCTTGTACAGCCAACGCCTTGTCTTTTATCGAAAATCGAGAGGAGGTCGGAATTAGGGGTGTCTGAAAGGTTTCAGAAATCAGCCTCATCAACCCGGGACTCTCAAGAATGGACACAAAAATATCTGGTCTTAAATGAACCAGTCCGCAAACGGCTTCCTTGAACTCCATTTGGACAACATCAAAAGACACCACCAAAGCAGTCTTTGCCTTTTGTTGCTCCTCAGTGCTGGCTGATAGGAACTCAAATGGGTTTTGATGCGGATTCAGCTTGGTTTCACTGATCATGGCTTCGGTGAGCGGTCTGCTTGCTTTCGTGCCTCGGGTCAGGTGGGGGTTGATCTGAACAAATTGCCCAATCCCAATTCCTTTTACAGGTACCAAGGTGTACACATGGAAGTAGTGAATATTCAACGAGTCATACACTTGGGTTTGCAAGCAATAGCTCACTTGACCCTCATGCTCAAATTCACTGGTCCATGACCCAGTGACGATGCCAAGCACTGGGGCGGTGGTTCTACCAAAAAAGCTGGACTTACCCATTTTTCACCTCCAGTTGCAAAGCGTTGCCCAGTTCACCAATGTTGGTGTTAGTGGCCAGCAGTCGATCAAAAGCCGAGCCATCAAGGCGTGTCAGGTTGGGAACGAACCGACCGTAGACCTTGTAGAGCATTTCAGTTGAGCTGTGCCCCAGCTGTCTGGCAATCCAAAGGGGGTTTTCTCCTGCAGCCAGCCACAGGGTGGCCGCAGTGTGGCGGGTCACGTACGGGCGTCTGCGTGCAAGCCCAAGGTGGCGAAGTAGGGGATACCAAACCCGCTTGGTCACGTTGTTGTGGTCCAAAGGTTGACCCACGCTGTTGCAAAAGACGTACTCACTCTTACGAAACGTCACAAGCCTCTGTCGTTTCAAGGCTTGGCACACGACTTCCGAGATCTCAATGTCCCGGATGGAGTCGTAGGTCTTGCCGTCTTCTTCCTCAATGCCCGCCACAATGGTGGAACGGATCAGAATTTGGCGACGTTCCAAATCAACATACTTCCATTTCAGCCCATCGATTTCGCCCGTCCTCATGCCTGTGAAAAACCGCACAATGTAGTAATTGCGCATGTCTTCACGAACCGTGTTCAGAATCAGGTTCACCTCTTGCAAGGTAAATGGCTCCACATCGGGTTTGCGCAAGCGAAGTGACTTGATATTTTGGTACGGATTGCTAAAGTGATACCGGTCGGAGGCTTCACTCATGATCTGACTCATCAGAGCCATGATCGCGTTCACGCGCTTGGGAGACATCGTTAAACCTTTACGCCCCGGTGCTTTGGCGAGGACTGAGCGAAAGGTTAAAAGGTCTTCCCGTCGAATGTCTCCGACCCTCGTATTCCCAAACTTGGGTACCAAGTGGGCCTTGAAGATGTCATCCACGGTTCTTTGGTAGCTCTTTCGAAACTGCACGAAGTTTTCATTTCGCCAAATTTCCAAGAACTCCGCGAAAGTGGGCGTCTGCGCCGCAGCCGCGTTTGCCTGAAGCGTTGTTTGTACGCCAGAACCAGGTTGATTACTACCAGCTCGCGGATACGCATTAGAGGCCTTTACACGGGGTTCCTTGGCGGGTTTGCCGAAGAACTCGGCGTAGTTAAATTTGCCTCTGGCAATTTCCCGCTCAAGTTTGTCTGCAAGCTTACTGAGCTTGGTGCGGTTCTCCGGTGTGTCGGGCAGGGCAGTTTGCTCCCTGTAACGCGCACCATCAAAGTAAAAGTCCAGGTACAGTTTTCCGGTCTGCTTCCGGGTGCGAATACTAGCCATGGAGAACACCTCCGTTGGCCATGGGCACGGAGAATTTTGTGCCCTTGCTCAAATCCTCTTCAATGGCTTGCCAGATAAAAAGAATCTTGCGACGCCCAAATGGACGCAGGTAATGCACGCCCTCAAGCAACACAGAATCCATGAGTTTTTCACGGATGGTTCGCTCATCGTATTTGAGCCGCCCGGCGAGTTCGGCGGTGGTTAGATACTCTGTACTCATACTTTTCCTCTCTTGAAAAATCCCGCAAAAGATCAGCGGGGTAAATTCAAGTTAGCAAAAGTCTTCATTTGCGCAAGTGCCAAAATCGAAGAAATTTTTGACTTTTTGAAGGTTTCTAACTTGTTGATAGAAAAAGAAACTCCTGAGTTCTAAACGGACACACAACTTTTGACAAAGGGGGGTAGGGGGCTTAATTGAGGGGTTGATGTGATTGTTAAATACCCGTTACATTCGGGTAATTACTCCTTATTGGGAATACCAATGCCCCACATCACTCGTTGTATAACCGAGCCAATTCGAGACAGTCGCAATTTATCGTTCGATCAAAGATTGAAAGCGGAAGACTCCGGATTGATTCTGGCTTGGGAGAACGGTAGGCGTGATCAATCAATAGAATTGGATTTAAAGCAGTCATTTGAAAAAGGTGCATTGCCGCTAGCCGTATGGAAGGGTGGTGTTGATCCTGAAGTGAAATCCAAACTCAAGAAAGTAGGCTCTTTTCTTTATCTTGCTTACATGCAAGGTCTATTGGGCAAAGATTTGGACGTCAACACAGACCGGGATCTAGAGTTGATCTGTGCGCTTACAGGCGTCAAGGTCACCTTCACAAGCGATGTGTCAAAGCTCTCCAAGGCAGCTTGATATGAGCGTGAACGGCATGATGCTTACCTGTCAGCGGGCTCAGAGTATTCGATCAGCACGTGCAAGGCTAAGAGGATTTTTGCTTGGTGTGGCTGCCGATCAAAAGCTCAATGACATGGAGATGAATGCATTGAAGACCATGCGTCTTGATGCAGAGGGTTTGTTTGGTTCTGATGAGTTTTCTACCATTGGATTCTTGCTTGATCGCGCTTTGGTTGTCGGCGTACTCCATCAGGATGAACGACTCGACTTATTGGAAAGCCTGTTCAGCTTGGAGGCGGAGGTTTGTGAAAGCACTCTGCTCGGTCTGTTAAGTGGAATGGCTTCTGATGATCATATCAACAGCTCGGAATTAAAGGTGCTATTTGAATTTGTGAGACAGAACGAAGATCTGTTTTCACGATTTCCCTTCGACAAAATCACGCTAGCACTTTCAGATTTCCTCGGAAGGCGCATTACCAAGGAACAACTACTCGCTACGATCAAGTCAGTCGCCCAGGTTGACTACTCCTCAACTGGTTCAATCAGCGAAGATCAAGTTCCGCTGTGTGATTTTGATGAAGTCGACGATGTGGTGATTGAGGGATCAGTACTTGTATTCACCGGCAAGTTCGGTGGCAAAACAGGATTTCGAAAAGTGATTGAGGAACGTGTTGTCGGACTGGGCGGCGTGCTTCGCGCTAGCGTCACCACTAAGACCAATTACCTCGTCGTAGGGGACGAAACCGCAGTGGGTTGGATCACTTCAACATACGGACGAAAAATTCAGGCTGCCATGGATTTAAGGAAAGCGGATGCACCGAATTTGCGAGTATTGACTGAGCAGAATTTGAGGCTAGTTAGACCACATTTGTTTGCATGATCCGACCGAGTCCTAATTGATATTAGGGCTCGGTTTTCAATTTTAAGTATGTGGCCCACGTTGCTGCTCGGATTAATGAGTGGTGGGTTGATAGTTGTTATTCGGTTAAGGTTAACTTTGATCTTGTTGTTGGTATTATTTCGATTTTCTTTATTTATGAATTGAGATGCTTATATTAATCTTGCCGAATTTTCATTTAATAATTACCAAAATTTCGATTTTGATTAAAGAGATTTATAAATAATATTACTTATCTTAGGCTATAAGAGTCTTAAGTTTTTGGTGTTTTTTTATGACTTTCCTATAAACGGGTACCTACTTTATTTCACGATGGACCAAATTATGTCTTATGGAGAAATTGATGGCAACTTGCTTTGTGATTCAACCGTTCGACTCAGGCAAGTTCGACAAACGGTTTAATGATATATACCGACCTGCAATAGAAGCTGCTGGACTTGAAGCTTACAGGGTTGATCAGGACCCAGGCGTTCAAGTTCCAATCGACTCAATTGAAAAGGGTATACGACAAGCCGTTGTGTGTCTTGCTGATATCACAGCAGATAACCCCAATGTGTGGTATGAACTCGGCTTCGCTTTTGCGGCAGGAAAGCCGGTGGTTATGGTTTGCTCAGAGGAAAGAACCGGTAAGAAGTACCCGTTCGATATTCAGCACAGGAGCATAATTCCTTATTTGGCCGACGCTCCGAGCGACTTCGACAAGCTCCGCGCAAGTCTCACAGCTAAAATTGCGGCAATAGTTAATCAGGATGCTGTACTTGAGAAGATAGCGGAAGAGAGTCCAGTCATGCCAGTTCATGGTCTCTCACCTCCAGAAGTTCTAGTGCTCGCTGTAGTGGCCGGCGACGCATACTTGCCAGATCAAGCAACAACGGTAAATAGCGCCAAACGGGCAGCAGAAAGGGCGGGAGTAACGAATATGGGTTTTAACTTAGCCGTTCGGAGGTTATTGCAGAAAAAGTTTGTTCGAGAGCAAGATATTCATGATGAACAGACTGGCGAGGCTTACGCTGGGCTGGCGGTTGTAGATCTTGGGTGGGAGTGGATTGATGCTAACGAGGCTCAATTTGTGCTGACCCGTCCGGATAAGAAAGACGATGAGATTTTGTTTTAGGATTCGCAAATGATTGTGAGGAGCTGAGATGCCAATAACGGATGATGAAGTTCGACAGGTATTGGATACGACTCTTTCTCGGTTCTTGACGAATGAAGTTCAGGAGATTTTGGAAGGGGTTAACGAACGCTCTAATTGCGGACGCTTGGCCATTTACATGCACGAGACAGCCCAGCAATACGGGATACATGAGATTTATTTGGTGGATGTTGAATATAATCGAAAGCAGCAGGGGCAGATTAAGACCATCATGAACGGCAAAGGAAGAGTGGTTCGTGTTAACTGCGATGTCATTCTTCACAGTCGCGGCGTAATTCTTAATCAAGATAATCTGATTGCAGTTGAAGTAAAGAAGGTGGATAGACCCTACGATGAAAAGCAAAAAGACCGTGAGCGACTTAGGGCCCTGACGAAAACTCATTTAGATGATTTTTGCAGCGGTGATGGCAGAACTCCGCCAGAGCATGTTTGTGGATATATGCTTGGTGTCTTTATTGAACTTGACCGGTTCAACTTTCAGTGCAAGGTCGAGTATTACCGGAAAGGAAGGAAATTTGAGGAAGCCTCAATCCCGTTTGGTCGCGACATTATTGCTCAACAAGTAGCTTTACGCTGAAGGATCGTGTGGAGGCGTTGTACGTTACGCTTTCATATTCTAGTTATATCTATGTTGATCAGAAGGTATGACAAAATCGAGTTCTGATTAACAATTTAGCTGAAGGCTGCCGATAGGGTCTTCGTAAAGCTGAAACCCTTACGGCGACTCTTCGCGATACCCAGTAATACTTGGATTTAGATACTGTCAGTCAATAGGAATTTGAATTAAAAGTATTTCATTCGGCGTTGCCCGGTTCTTTATACGTGCTTACCGGGTTGGATTTGAACCACACGAAATAACTGACTGCTTCGTTGCTCTTGGGCGCCCTGTTGAGCAATTAACTACTCACCTTTCTTAACTCTTTCCCATTCCCGTTTTAAGATGATTTGCGCTTGCGTCACAATTCGCTCCGCTACTTGCTCCAGCTGTAAAGCGTTCGCTTGGCGAGCATTTATTGACTCCTTAACTAGAGTGCTGGCCGAGCTAATCAGCCTGACCAGCTCTAGGTGGTCGGCTTCCTTTGGGTTGAGCAGAAGCTTCACAAGCTCAATCTTTTCGGTGAGTTCACCATGCTTTGCGATTGCATCTTGATTCGTTATCGAATTCGCATGAAAGGCGGGGGACACATGTCGAACAATAGTGATTAGCTCCGCCAAGACGCCTCTGAGATTATTAATCCATTCTTGCCGATTTGTGGATAGTGCGGCAGCATTAATCTGTTTCCTAGCAACGTAAATCGATAGAAGGGGGCCAACGATTACTGCCACTAATGCTGTAATTGCGGTAACCATTTCAGGAGTCATCCTTATACCTCAGTTTGCTTAACTTGACTTGTTGAACATTAACAGAGATATCCAGTTATCCGAGCATCCCAGATTAGTTCTTTAACTTAACCATTTCAGATGCTCCTTAGCATGGCATGAAAGGAATGAAAAATTGCCCCTTGTTATTCACCATCAAATGGTGAGCCTGAAACTAGATTCCGAAGATCAGCATCTTTTTCGACTACCCCTAAGGGTTGAAGTCTGCTTTCATCAAAAACTTAGACGTTTAATCCGTCAGTCCTAATCGCTGTTCTGACCGATTTTCGGCTGAAGCGGATATTGATTATTCACACGAAACAGGTCTGTAATCTGAAAATTTGCAGTCATTTTAATTTTTTATCCTGAAAACTGGAGCAAAGAACGTCTTATAAATTCATTTAACTTAAGCTATTGGAAGATGGGACCCCGATCTGATTGTTAGCATTGGTTTGTCGACTGTAAACCTTGTTTTGCGAATGTCTAGCGACATAGATGTTGGAAACTTAGTAGAAGATGATGCCATCGCCAAATTCGATCGGAAAACAATATGAGTGGGAAAATGACACTAGCGGCCGATAGTAATACAGGGACGAGTACGTTAGGTACCGGGCCAGCGGGCACCCATTTCGAGGCCCAGGTTGCTGCGTCATACTTGTTAGCCATGCTCGCAGGGGCTCCCGCCCGGGGCCTTCCCGGTGTCACGATAGAGCGAGTCGCGCTACAGCAGGCCAATGCGGGGCGTCCGCTCGACGACGTGATAATCCACGCCAATGAAAACGTGACCGGGAAGTCAGCGGTGCTGGAGGTTCAGGTCAAACGATCCATTACCTTCGCCCCCACGGATCCTGTTTTTCGTAAAGTCGTAGGCCAAATCGTCGAAGCGTCGAAACGGAATGACTTCTCGACGCAACGGTATGAGTTGGCAATTGCGACAACAAAGGGATCGCGCAAGATTGATGGGGCATATCAGGATGTGCTCACACTAGCGCGGCAGATTGGCGACGCGGCTACGTTTGCTGCCCAAATTGAACTAACAGGTGTGGCAAACGACGACATGCGCGCCTTCATGAAGACTTTCAAAAGCCACCTGCGAGACGAAGGC
The DNA here is from genome assembly GCF_000170915.1 of Limnobacter sp. MED105. Taxonomy (GTDB): domain Bacteria; phylum Pseudomonadota; class Gammaproteobacteria; order Burkholderiales; family Burkholderiaceae_B; genus Limnobacter. The sequence continues at coordinate 175,045 of NZ_ABCT01000003.1, read as the reverse complement.
TCGCCAGACGACAACGAAACCGTCTGGCTCTTATTGCGCCGGCTGCAGATTCTGACTTTCGACTTTACGGCCCCCGGCTCTGCATCGCACGACCTTGCGCTAGAACGCGCAGTGCGTGTGCTGCACAACGACGATACATCGCGGGCTGGGGTCTTCTGGATCAGCCTCATTGAATTAGCAATCGATGTGGCGAAAAGCGGCGGCGACAGAACCCGCGAGACAGCACTGCAAGCTCTCGCGCAGCTGGGATATCGGTTCTTGGGCGAACGTCGGCACGCTACGGCCCGAGCCGCGCTAGCCGAGTCGTCCCGCTTGGCACTTGCTGACATTCGTAACCGCGTCGGCAATGTTGTACTTGCACGACAGGAGCGTGTTGCCGCAACGCGCGAAGCACTGGACCGCGGACGCTATGTTGAGATCCGAGGTGATGCGGGCGTCGGCAAATCGGGTGTTTTGCGGCAGATGGCCGAGGCCATGCAAGCCGAAAGTCAGATCATCGTTCTCAGCCCTGGACGATGTGTTCCCCGCGGGTGGACCGCGTTGCGCGCACAGCTCGGCTTCGACGGAACGCTTCGCGAATTGCTTGTTGAATTGGCCAATGATGGCGGCGCCACTATCTTTGTGGACAATCTCGACTCTTTCAGCACAGAGGAGAGGCTCACGGTCGTCGATGTTGTAGGGGAAGCTTCTGTCGTTCCGGGAGTGGCGGTGATCGCGACGGCTCGGCGCGAATTTGGGATTGATGAGCCCAGCTGGCTGCCGAGCGATGCGCTGGCACGCCTGGTTCAAACCGACCCGATCACGATTGGTGAACTGAGCACGTTGGAGATTGAGCAGTTGAAGGTGACTGATCCTTCGCTTGTGCCCCTTCTAACGGACAGCCATCCCGCACGCCAGATCGCCAGAAACCTGTTTCGCCTCGCACGGCTGGCGAATCAGCCAGCATCTGATCCCATACCGCGCACTGAAGTCGACATGGCCGAGCAGTGGTGGTCCACAGCGGACGGCACACGTGACGCCGGGTGGCGTGATCGGACTCGACTACTGCAAAGCGCAGCAACGCAGACCTTGTCTGGCGCTGACTTCCTCGACGTTACAGGCCAATCCGCGGCGCCGATTGACGCGCTGGTGTCCAGCGGCACTCTGCGGGATTTGGGTATTGACCGGGTCGCGTTTCGTCATGACGTACTGAGCGAGTGGGCGATTGCGAGCGCCGTGCACGCCGATCCCGAACTCGTCGACAGGCTGCAACTAGATCGGCCAGCAACGGCTATGTTTGCACGTGGCGTCGAACTGGCAGCGCGCATGGCAATCGAGCGTGCGACTGATGGCGTGAGGTGGCACGCGCTAGTTGATCGGCTAAGCCGAGCGGGTATTCATCGTTCTTGGCGTCGCGCCGCATTGCTCGCCCTCGCTCGATCTGAGGCTGCCAAAATACTTTTCCAACGCGCATCGCCAGAGCTTCTCGCAAATGGCGCCGAAGTGCTGCGAGAACTGATCCGAACGGTCATGGCTGTCGACGTGCTTCCGGCCTCAAAGGTCTTTGCGGCAGCGGGAGTCGCCCCCGCGCTCATACCCGCATCGATCAACGTCCCGCGCGGCCCTACATGGACGAGATTGATTATCTGGCTCTTGGGTACCGGAGATAGAGTTCCTGATGAAGCCATTCCAGAGGTCGTTCAATTATTCGCGGAATTCTCGCTCGGAACATTCTGCGCCACCGATATAACGCCGTTTACTACACGACAGATCTATCGTTGGCTGAGGTTGATGGAGCCAAGAGATGCAATTTCGACGCCGAGAGAGGGCCGTGTGTTCTGTGCGCACCTTGATCGCGACGGGGTCCAGTCCCTGAAATCGCACCTTCGCGATGCGTTCGTCATGTTCGCACGGACAACACCGGAGTTGGCCGCCGAATACCTGACGGCAGTGCGAAACAGCGAGCGCAACGAAGATATCGTGCGCAGCATACTGAAGAGGCACGGCACGATGGCGCAAGCAGCCCCTGCAGAGCTGGCCGACCTAACCGCACAGGCGTTGATCGCAAAGCCCCAGCGACAAGACCGCCACTTCGGAGTGGAGCGCGAGGAGGCGTTTACCTATGTCGATCATGAGTTCCTTCCGTCATCGCCGGCACAAGGTCCATTCCTCGATTTGTTGACCAACTCGCCCAAGGACGGGTTGGCCTTGGTTCATCGCTTGGTCGCACACGCAGTCGAACACGGAAGCCAAGGTGCTGACCCAGGGACGAATGAGTTTGACTTGGCTTTGCCGGGGGGTGTGCGCACGTTCCCGTGGATGCAAACCTACTTCTGGTCACGCAACAGCAGTTTCTACGCTGTCACGTCCGCGCTGATGGCACTCGAAGCCTGGGCGCACCGCCGCATCGAGGCGGGCGAAGCACTCGAAGTTGTGCTGACAGACGTACTCGGGCCGCAGGGCTCATGCGCTGCGTACTTGCTGGTGGCGGTTGATCTAATGATCTCACATTGGCCCAAATCGCTTGAGGTAGCGGCGGCCTTTCTCAGCTGCCCCGAACTGCTGTGCATCGATCACACGCGTCAGGTGAATGATTGCGTCGAAATGCCTGACTTCTTCGAGCTTGGCGCTTTGCGTAGCGAACCGCGCGTCAGCTTGGCCGCCGCTGACCTGAAGCGCCGTCCATCCAGACGGACAACGCTCGACGAACTGATTGGCAAGTTCACGTTCCTGGCATCCCCGGAGCAACTCGCAAAACTACGGACGTTGTTGGCGACCGGGGCAGCACGCCTGGGCGAACCTACTGCGAGCGCGCATCTGGGCAACCCAGAATTCATGGTTCAGCACGCGCTGAATCTCTCTGATGCCGCAAATTGGCCAGAAGTCGAAGTGATGCTCAAGGACGGGTCATCCGCGACTGTACGCAAGTATGAATCACCAGCGGCAGAGAAGACTCATCTACAAGCTTTGCGAGACACCTCGACTGAGCTAGAGTCCGACTTAGCAACGCTGTCTACGTTGACACTTGCGGTCGACGATCCGGCTCGGTTGCCCCCTGAGGGTCGGTCGGCAGCGATTGCTTGGGCGCGGCGTTCTGCGACGGTTACTACGCAAGTCGAATCCGACGATGACGGCGGAGAGCGGCGCATGCAAGAAGAAGCGGTTGTGACGGCTGCAATGATCGTCATGCGGGACGGCGATGATGCGTTGCGTGCCGAGCACGGAGAATGGGCGCGATCTCAACTGGGCAAGACGCTTGCAACTCTCGACGATGATTCTACACGTCAGATTCGAGGAGGTTTGCGTTTCAATCCTGCAGCAATCGCCTATGCCGGGTTGATCCACTCCTTGCGACATCGGTCAACGCCAGAAGACGTGCGATCGGTTCTTGAGGTAGCGGCGACAGGAAACCACGCTGCAGCGCATGGCTTCGGGACGTCAGCCGCAGTCTTAGCGGACGTCGATAGTCGCCTACCGAGAGCTGTACTCCGATGTGCATTTAGCGCGAGTGTCGTGGAGAACCGAGCTTGGGATGCGTCGCAAGAAGAGGTCGACGCTCGCAAAATGCGCAGTCATGAACGGGCGCGGGCTACCGTTGCTGCTGAGATGGCATGGCTTGACGGCGGAGGCCCGGAGCCAACGTGGCCGACATTTCCGGTAGAGCAAATTCGGTCGAGAAGGCGACTACGCCTACCTGGATCCCGGATTGCTACACCAGAACCACCAGAAGCGCCGGCGCCTTCGCCAACAGAGCGTGTAAATCATCAGGCTGCGGCTCTCTGGTCGGGCCAAGTGCGCGCTCTTTCCCACGATGACACGCGCCCTTGGCTCAGCGAGATCGTGAAAGCCTACATGCCTTGGACGGCCCTCGCAAATGGAGCGAACCTAGACGACGGAGACGAAACAGATCGTCCGCCATCTGAGTGGAACGAAACGTTCTTTGCGGCGGCTGCACGCTGCGTTGTCGGTCTGTCAACGCCTGAGGCCACTGAACTGGCCGTGCGGCATATTGTTGCGCTTCCAGACCGGAATTTCTACGACGTGGTTGTCGATTTCTTGCGCAGCATCGACGCGGTGTACTTTGAGGGCGACAACATTCCGACGAAGGTGGCCGTAGACATTCGGAGCGCACTCGCCGACCACATGCTGACCACGCGTGGATGGGAACGTCTCAGCCGAAGCAGGGATTTGTCCATCGAAATGCACATTGGCCCGGCAATCGCCGTCTTGTTCTTTAACGACTACATGTATGGCCAGGGATCGAAGTGCTACCTGTTTGAGAAGGGCGTAGAGCGAGTCGGTCCGTTTCTCCCTGTTCTGGGCAAACTGCTCAGCAAAGGACCGTCACCCTTCGTCGCCCTGGTACTGCTCAACCTGCTTGAGGTTGCGCCACGAGCTGAGCAACTGGATGTAATCGTCGGGGCCGGACGTGCATGGATCGAGGCCTATCCTGATTTCCGCCAGCTATGGATCGACCACGGCGTGGGCCGCCGCTGGTGCTTATTGATGGAGGCCATCCGGGCACTCAGTCCGACCAGCTTCAGCAACAGAGCGTCGTTGCGGCCTGCCATTGACACTCTTGTCGCATCGCTCATTGCGCTTGGCATACCTGAAGCCACTCGGTTGGAGGAGGAGCTTAGTAAGCTATGAAAGGTATGTGGTGAATCAACGTACTTGTAACTACTATTTAACCCACGACGGCGCCTGCCTCAAGCTACCCGGTGACCGGACACAGTACACAACGATGCAAACTTTACGCTGCATTTTTACTGACTGCTCTTCACCAATAGCGGATACATAAAAACGTGGTCTTGTAGTACAGCTTTTGCCGATAAATTACCATCGTATTCGCATCAATATCTTAAATGTTCAACCCCATCACCCGAAGGTCAAACCTGTATTTTTAGGCAAAGTTCTACCCGATTGTTAAGATTCATATCTTTGTGCCCAATCCATATGTGATTTCTACTTAACCAAAGAGAATCAACAACAACTAATTTGTCGCAATATCAATCTGGTCAAGGATCTCAGCCAACCCATGGGCACAAACCGGGCACAACTTAGGCACATCCTAGTAGTAGTCAAATTCCATCCTGAAGGTCACGAATTCCCGAAAATTTCGCACAAAATTTCACTTCACAAACTCGAAAATCCACGACCTTCAGGTTGATTTCCCAAACGGTCATTGGGCACAAAAATGTGAACCGGAAAATTCAGGAAATTTTTACAGATGTGCCCTGTTGACCGTTATTGGGTTTGACTGAAGGTCACGAAAGGGAAGGCGGGCTAAATCGGGGTTGGGCACCAGTTGGGCACATTTTGGGCACACGCTGTTGGTGGCCCAGAAAACAAAAAAACCAACCACCGCTAAGTGATTGGTTTTAATGATATAAATTTGGTTGCGGGGGCAGGATTTGAACCTACGACCTTCGGGTTATGAGCCCGACGAGCTGCCAGACTGCTCCACCCCGCGTCTGGTAAGAACGAAACTATAGCGGGTTTTGCCCCTGTGTGCAAGTGCACAAACGCATTCAAGCGAGTAAACCTCACCTCAAAAACCTTTATCCTACTGAAACCACAAGAAAAAATCGCAGTAAAAAATGTTTAAAAAATTTCTGAAAAACCTCTCTGACAAGCCCGAATTCATGCGCAGAGCCATGAATTTTTACGCACCTTTGCGCGGCGCGGGCATTCATGTGCATCACATCAGTGCCAATTTCGAAGAAGTCGAAGTGCACATGCCACTCACGCGTCGCAATAAAAACATCATGGGTACGCAGTTTGGCGGTTCGCTGTATGCCATGGCCGATCCCTTCTACATGCTCATTCTCATGAAGCGCTTGGGCAGTCGCTATCATGTGTGGGATCAAGAGGCCAATATACGTTTTATTGCACCTGGTAACGCACTGGTCAAAGGTGTGTATCAAGTGAATGATCAAACACTTGAAGAAATCAAAGCCAAAGCGGCCACCGGTGAAAAAGTTTTGCACACCTTCGAGACCGACATTACCCATGTCGATGGCTCGGTTGTCGCACACGTCACCAAAGTGCTCTATATTCGCCTGAAGAAGCAGTACCGTCCCAACCCCAACTAAAGCAGCATCATGTCAAAACCTGAATACGCCAACCTGCCTGTGTGGCCAGAAGCCGATACCCCTTGCGTGGGTTTTTGTTCAACCAACCTCGGAGACGATATTTGCATGGGTTGCGGTCGTACTCTCGATGAGGTCGATGGTTGGCTTTTCAAAAGCGACGAAGAAAAAGAAGCCGTTTGGAACCGCATCCGCCAAGCGGGTGTTGGCTATCGCTGGGAAAGCTGAAATAGCAAGCGTTGATAGACTCTAGAGCCCATGCTCAGTTTTTAATCAACCAACCAAAAACTGCACAAAATCAACAGGCTGAAAATTTTATCCACAGAGAATAGGGAAGGTTTTCCCCGTCCACTGTGGATAAGTTCCAAAAGCCTCGGGGTAAGCCACAGTGGGGATGTTCAGCGCACTTTAATCGGGCACTCTGTGAATGTCTCCGACCCTCCATGGGTTACTTTCAGATACGGCTCGCCTCGGTGGGCCGTTTTTTTGAAATCAATTGTGTGATCAAGTGGTTGCTGAGCGGTGGATAACGTGGTTACAATGCGCCATCGGTTTATAAAATGCCTGTCGCGCAACTCGTTTCACGCTGCGCCCCTGCACCCCGCTGGCAACAGCCACATCGGCCTGCAGGACCAATCGGCACTATTTCCCTATCAACACCTGAATTTCTTTAAGTGAGTCCGCCTGGATGGATCCCCAGCGCGCTAAAAACATATTAGAAGCAGCTTTGCTGTGTTCGGTCGAACCGATTGCCGTCAAGGAATTGATGCGCCTGTTCGATGATGCCTTTGATGCATCCGTGGTCACCACCTTGCTGGAAGACCTGCGTCGTGACTGGACCCACAAAGGTCTGGAACTTGTGCAAGTTAAAACGGGTTGGCGTTTTCAAACCCGCGAGGACGTCAAACGGTACCTCGAACAAATGAATCCCGAGAAGCCCCCGAAGTACTCGAGGGCAACCATGGAAACCCTGGCAATTATTGCCTACAAGCAGCCGGTCACCCGGGGCGACATCGAATCCATTCGTGGGGTCACCGTGTCTACCCAGGTCATCAAGGCGTTGGAAGATCGCGGCTGGATCGAGTCGATCGGCCACCGAGATGCACCGGGGCGCCCAGCACTGTGGGCAACAACGCCTCAGTTTTTGGCTGACCTGAATTTGGCCAGCCTTAGCGAATTGCCAGCACTGGACGATGAAAAAGACCAACAGCTGGCGGATGAATTACAGAAAGTCATTCCATTTGATCTGGATGACAGCGAAACAGCGGAAAACGATGAGAACCAACAAGCGCAAAGCAACTGAAACACCCGATACCAACCCGATTCCTGAGCAGGTGTCTGTCAGCGTAGACAGCGAGAGTCATGACCTGGAGTGGGGTGAGGTGCTGGATCAGGTCGAAGGCCTGAAGTCGGAAGAGGGTGGCGGCGCAAGCAAAAATCGCAGCAAGCTGAATGTACGGCTCGATCCCGAACTGGCACCTAAGTTACACAAGGTGCTGGCCGATTCTGGCATGGGGTCTCGCCGTGAGATGGAAGAACTGATTGTCGCAGGCCGTGTCTCGGTCAATGCTGAACCTGCCCACTTGGGCCAGCGTGTGTTGCCCACCGATCAGGTGCGTGTCAATGGCAAGCTAATTCAGCGCAAAAACAAGTCCAAGCCACCACGGGTGCTGATCTATCACAAGCCCGCCGGTGAAATTGTGTCCATGGACGACCCTCAAGGCCGCACCACTGTATTTCAAAAGCTTCCCAAAATTTCCAACGGCAAGTGGATCGCTGTGGGTCGCCTCGACTTCAATACCGAAGGGTTGTTGTTGTTCACTTCCTCTGGCGAACTGGCCAACCGCTTGATGCACCCGCGTTATGAAGTGCAACGCGAATACGCCGTGCGTATTCTGGGTGAGCTTTCCGAGGAACAGCGCCAGCAGTTGCTGACCGGTATTCAGCTTGAAGACGGTCCGGCCAAGTTTCTCTACGTGGATGCTGCGGGCGGAGAAGGTGCCAACCGCTGGTACAAAGTGGGTCTGAAAGAAGGGCGCAACCGTGAGGTTCGGCGCATGTTCGAGGCCTGTAACCTGACCGTTAGCCGCCTGATTCGTACACGTTTTGGTGACATCATGATGCCGTCCACCTTAAAACGCGGACGCCACATGGAAATGGAAGCATTGGAGGCCATGTCCTACATGCAGTCTTTGGGCTTGAAAGTTGATGAGTCTGCTCAAGAGGGCGCCATTCGCCGTGACAAAAAGAACATTGGTTCGAAAAACAACAAACGTCGCAATGGTCAACCCCTGATCGATCCGGGCTTGGCCTTTACCACGCCAACCCAAACCTACCTCACCGTGTCTGGTGCCACCGCGGCTGCCGCATTGAGCAACCAGAACAATTTGTCCTCTGCAGGCGGCTCAGCCCGGCGCAATGGTGGCGGCGGTGACCGAAACGGCAACAGGGCCGGCGCGAATGGCAACGGTGCTGCTGCCCCGGCTGGAAAGTTTGCAGGTGCCGGCAAGCGCCCCTCGGGGCCACGGAATGCGGGTCCGCGGTCTGGCGGTCCTTCTGCCGGTCGAGGCCCGGGTCGTGGCAATGAAGGTGGAAATGGTGCAGCCCAGAAACCCCAGCAACGCAGACGTCGAAAGGCGCCAGCCGTGTAGTTCCCCGCACCGGAAATTACTTGAAAATAAAGGCAGTTTCGGTTATTCTCTGAGGCTGCCTGAGCGCCCACTCCAAAAAGGGTGTCTCAAATGAAGTGGGCTTACAGGCCCATTTTTTTTTGGCAAGGCGGTTTTGGTGTGCCAATAAGCAGGCAAATGAAGTGAACAAGCGAAGCGAATAGGCAAGCAAAGGCTATAGAAGGTTAAAAGGCGAAGTGAAAGGCGAAGTGATTAATCCTGAAGAATTTGTTGGTAATTCATGGTCTGGCGTGTGGTCAGAATCCTGGGTTACGGAAGCCGACGCCGTGATCTCCTCTCTTGGCCTTGAAGTGGCCGACATTGAGCGCGAAGGCAATGGCCTGTTGCGCATTATGATCGACTCGCCCACCGGCGTCACAGTCGAAGATTGCGAAAAAGTAAGCCACCAGCTTACCCACCTGTTCACCGTTGAAAACGTCAACTACGAGCGGCTCGAGATCTCCTCGCCGGGCGTAGATCGCGTTTTACGTCGCAAAAAAGATTTCGAACGGTTTTTGGATCAAGAAGTGTCCCTGAAATTCAAGCGGGCCATCAACAATCAAAAACAGTTCAAAGGCGTATTGCAAAAAGGCAAAGAGCAAGCCTGGGGCGTCCTCGTGACTCCCGATGGTAAAAATGCCGAACCCTATTTGCTTGATTTTGAAATAACTGATTTGGCGGGTGCCCGTCTGGTCCCCCATTTAAAGTTTTAGGAGCCCTGGAATGAGCCGTGAGTTGCTTTTATTAGTTGATGCGTTGGCGCGCGAAAAGAATGTGGACAAAGACATTGTCTTTGGTGCGCTCGAATTGGCATTGGCTTCCGCAACCAAGAAGCGCTTCGATGAAGAAGTGGATGTCCGCGTGTCCATCGACCGCGACACGGGCGACTACGACACTTTCCGCCGCTGGGAAGTGGTCACAGAGGAAGACTTCTACGATCCCGCCTATCAAATGGTTCTCGACCAGGCGTTGAAACACGACGAAGAAGCCGAAATGGGTGACTTCATCGAAGAAGAACTTGAGCCTGTTGAATTTGGCCGAATTGGTGCACAAGCCGCCAAGCAGGTTATTTTGCAGCGCGTTCGCGACGCAGAGCGCGAGCAAATTTTGCAAGACTTCCTGGACCGTGGCGATAAAATCGTGATTGGTCAGGTCAAGCGCATGGAACGTGGCGACGCGATTGTGGAAAGCGGCCGAATTGAAGCCCGTTTGCCCCGCGATCAAATGATCCCTCGCGAAAGCCTGCGCCCCGGCGACCGTGTACGTGCCTACCTGTGGAAGGTTGATCGCATGGCCCGTGGTCAGCAAGTCATTTTGTCGCGTACCTCGCCCGAGTTCATCAAAGCCTTGTTCGCCATGGAAGTACCTGAAATTGAACAGGGTCACCTGGAAATCAAGGGTGCGGCCCGCGATCCCGGCATGCGTGCCAAAATCGCTGTGTTGGCTCATGACCGCCGTATTGATCCAATCGGCACCTGTGTGGGTGTTCGCGGTTCCCGCGTTCAAGCTGTTACCCAGGAATTGGGTGGCGAGCGCGTGGACATCGTTTTGTGGTCTGAAGACCCGGCCCAATTTGTAATCGGCGCCCTGTCGCCAGCCACGGTTCAATCCATCGTTGTTGATGAAGACCAGCACGTGATGGAAGTGGTGGTGGACGAAGCCGAACTGGCTCAAGCCATTGGCCGCAGTGGTCAAAACGTACGTTTGGCCTCCGACCTCACTGGTTGGCAAATCAATATCATGACACCCGAAGAATCGGCCAAGCGTTCCGAGGAAGAAATAGGCAAGCTGCGCGAATTGTTCACCAGCAAGCTGGATGTGGACGAAAAAGTGGCCAACATTCTGATCGAAGAAGGCTTTTCCGGACTCCAAAAAGTCGCCTATGTGCCAATTGCTGAAATGCAGGAAATTGAAGCTTTTGATGCCGACACGGTTGAAGAACTCAGAACCCGTGCCCGCAATGCATTGCTGACCGAGGCAATTGCCCGTGAAGAAATGGTTGAAGGTGCAGGCGACCTGATGTCCATCGAAGGTGTAGATGCCGACCTGGTTGGCAAATTGGCAGCCGCTGAAATTTCTGACCGTGAAGGCCTCGCTGAATTGGCAGTTGATGAATTGGTTGAGATTGCAGGAATTGAAGAAGACCGTGCCCGCGACATCATTATGAAAGCGCGAGCACACTGGTTTGAATAATACAAACCGCATTGAGTAGAGTCGAATCGGGCCACTCGGCCCGGTCAGTAAGGGAATTTGAAGGAATAGTAGATGACCAGTACCACAGTCGCACAGTTTGCAGCAGAGTTGAAAATGCCCGCCGATGTTCTTTTGGAGCAGTTGAAGTCTGCTGGCGTGAGCAAAACTTCTGAGGCAGATGCAGTTACTGAAGCGGACAAGGGAAAGCTTTTGGAAAGCCTGAGAAAGGCGCACGGATCTGAAAGCGGTCAGAAGAAAATTACCCTTACCCGCAAGCAGACCAGTGAAATCAAGCAGGCAGGCCCAGGCGGCCGTGCACGCACAGTGCAGGTTGAAGTGCGTAAAAAGCGCGTGTTTGTTCAGCGTGCCGAAAAGGCCGGTGAAAGTGAGCCAGTGATGGAAGCTCAGCTTGACCCCGCAGAACAAGCCCGTCGCGACGCTGAAGCGCAGCGCCAGGCCGAGTTGAAGGCTCGCCAGGAAGCGGAACTGAAAGAAAAACAAGCCAAGCTCGAGCAAGAACGTGAGCGTGAACTGAAGCTTCAGGAAGAAGCCCGTCAGCGCGCCGAAGAAGAGCGTCTTGCTCACGAAGCCGTGGAACAAGCCAAGGCCGAGAGTGCCAAACCCGCCAAGGCAGACGAAGAAACCGATGCCAAGGATGAAGCAGCGCAAGCAGCGCGTGCCGAAGAAGCCAAGGCCCGCGAACAGCGCGCAGCCGATGCCCTGAAAGCCGAGCAAAAGGCTAAAAAAGCGGCTGAAGATGCTGCAAAAGCCAGCGCCAATCAGGAGCGCGCGCGCAAGGCAGCAGAAGCTGAAGTTGCGGCCATCAACCGCATGATGTCCCAGCCAGCCAAGGTCATGAAGGCTGAGGAGCCAGTTGAGCCGCCCAAGCCTGCGGCAACCATCAAAAAGCCCGAGAAAGCTTTGATCGTTGCGAGCGATGACGATGCCGCAGCAGAACGTGGCCGCAAAGGCGTTCGTGCACCCGGTGCGAAAGAAGAACCCGGCCGTCGCCGTGGTGGTTTGAAAACACGCGGTGAAACCGGTGTTGGCCGTACAGGCGCGGGTGGATGGAAAGGCCCCAAAGGCAAGAACAACCGCCACAGCCAGGAACAAAGTAACTTCAACCAGCCCACTGAGCCGGTGGTTCGTGACGTTCACGTTCCAGAAACCATTACAGTGGCCGACCTGGCGCACAAAATGTCCGTGAAGGCTGCTGAAGTAATCAAGTGTTTGATGAAGATGGGCCAAATGGTCACCATCAACCAGGTGCTTGATCAAGACACCGCCATGATCGTAACCGAGGAATTGGGTCACAGAGCGATTGCGGCCAAGCTTGATGATCCCGAAGCGATGATCGAAGAAGCCGGCGTGGCGCACTCTGAGGCACCTTCCGTGCCCCGTGCACCGGTCGTTACCGTCATGGGTCACGTTGACCACGGTAAAACATCGCTGCTTGATTACATTCGCAGTGCAAAAGTGGCCTCTGGTGAAGCAGGCGGTATTACCCAACACATTGGTGCTTACCACGTGGAAACAGAGCGCGGCATGATCACCTTCCTGGACACTCCCGGCCACGAGGCGTTTACCGCCATGCGTGCCCGTGGTGCCAAGGCAACCGACATCGTGATTCTGGTTGTTTCTGCCGATGACGGCGTGATGCCCCAAACCATTGAAGCGATTCACCATGCCAAAGCGGCAGGTGTGCCATTGGTGGTGGCGATCAACAAAATCGACAAGCCAGACTCTAATCCTGAGCGCGTGAAGCAAGAGCTTATCTCTCACTCGGTTGTTCCTGAAGAATACGGCGGCGATTCGCCCATGGTTCCCGTTTCTGCGAAAACCGGTAAGGGCATCGACGACTTGCTCGAGCAAGTGTTGTTGCAAGCTGAAGTGATGGAATTGAAAGCGCAGGTTGAAGCACCCGCCAAAGGTCTCGTGGTTGAATCCCGCCTCGACAAAGGCCGTGGCCCAGTGGCCACCGTGCTGGTTCAAAGCGGCACCTTGAAAAAAGGAGACGTGGTTTTGGCTGGTTCAGCGTTTGGTCGCGTTCGCGCCATGGTTGATGAAAACGGTCGTTCAATCGACTCAGCCGGCCCTTCAATCCCTGTGGAAATTCAGGGTTTGAGCGATGTACCTGCTGCTGGTGAGGAAGTGATCGTATTGCCAGACGAACGCAAAGCCCGCGAAATCGCCTTGTTCCGTCAAGGCAAGTTCCGTGATGTGAAGTTGGCCAAGCAACAAGCGGCCAAGCTGGAAAACATGTTTGAGCAAATGGCCGAGGGCGAAGTCAAGAGCCTGGCCGTAATTTTGAAGGCCGACGTACAGGGTTCACAAGAAGCCTTGTCGCATGCCTTGCAAAAACTGTCGACCGACGAAGTCAAGGTGCAGGTGGTACACGCCGCTGTGGGTGGCATCAGCGAATCTGATGTGAACCTGGCAGTGGCCTCCAAGGCGGTAATCATCGGCTTTAACGTGCGTGCCGACCAGGGCGCCCGTAAAACCGCCGAGAACAACGGCGTGGATATTCGCTACTACAACATCATTTATGACGCTGTAGACGAAATCAAGGCCGCGATGACCGGCATGCTGACGCCAGACAAGAAAGAGGAAATCATCGGTAACGTGGAAATCCGCGAAGTGTACAAGATCTCCAAGGTGGGTTCTGTCGCGGGTTGTATGGTAACCGACGGTGTAATTCGTCGTGGTGCGGGCGTTCGCTTGCTGCGCGACAACGTAGTGGTGTGGACGGGCCAGCTGGCTTCGCTGAAACGATTCAAGGACGACGCCAAAGAAGTGCGCCAGAACTTTGAGTGCGGTTTGCAGCTGCACAACTACGACGACATCCAGGTTGGCGACATTCTGGAAGCATTTGAAGTGAAGGAAGTGGCCCGTACGCAGCTGTAATGGCCGCATGGGTTTGAAAAGGAAAGTATGCGTCACAAGAAAAAAGCACCAGCCAGAGGCATTCGGGTTGCCGAGCAAATCCAGAAAGACCTGGCTGAGCTGATTCCCCGTGAGTTGAGAGACCCACGGCTTGGTTTTGTCACGATCACAGATGTGGAACTGACTCCCGATTACGCCTATGCAACTGTGTATTTCTCGGTGTTGACTGGTTCAGCGGAAACCACTGAAGAGGCATTGAATGATTCTTCGGGTTACTTGCGCAATTTGATTTTCAAGAAGCTGCACATTCACACCGTGCCTACCTTGCGCTTCAAACACGACCAATCGGTAGAACGTGGGGCTGAAATGGCCCAAATAATCGACCGGGCGCTGAAAGGCGAGGGTGGTGGTGCCACGGATTCGGATGGTGGTGGCGACGGTGGCGGAGACTAAGAAACAGAAGCGTGCCTTGTCGGGTGTGCTGTTGTTCGATAAATCGACTGGTTTTTCGTCCAATCAAGCCTTGCAAATCGTAAAGCGTTTGTACAGGGCAGAAAAAACAGGCCACACCGGCACGCTCGACCCGCTCGCAAGTGGTTTGCTGCCTTTGATGTTCGGCGAGGCCACCAAGTTTGCTGCTGATTTAATCGATGCCAGCAAAACCTATCGCACCAAAGTGCGGCTTGGGTTTTCAAGCAACACTGGCGATGCCGAGGGCGAATTGACGAAAGTCGGCAACCGCGCCCTTGAAAGCATCACCGAGGATGAAGTAAAACAGGTATGCGAGCAATTTGTTGGAGAAATTCAACAAGTACCGCCGATGTTTTCTGCATTAAAGAAAGACGGCAAGCCTTTGTACGAGTATGCTCGCGAAGGCATTGAATTGGACAGACCCGCTCGAACCCTTTTGATCCATCAATTGGATGTCATCAAAGTCGAGCACAATACAAACCATGGTGAAAGCAGTTGCACCATTGAACTGGAAGTAAATTGCAGCAAAGGCACCTACGTGCGCACCTTGGGCGAAGACATCGCCAAGGCCTTAGGCACAGCGGGCTATCTCACGGAATTGCGCAGAACCGCAATCGGTGACTTGAAAGTGGAACGCGCGTACACCCTTGAAGCACTTAAAGTGCTCGGTGAATCGGAAACCCCCTTTGACGCTTTGGATGCGGTGCTTTTCCCGGTTGATGCCCTGTTGGGCAGCCTGGGAAAAGTCGAATTGAACAATGAGTTTGCGCGGCGGTTTTCGCACGGGCAACGATTGCCGCTGGAATTGGCCGATGCCAAACCAGGGCGGGTGCGGGTGTACGGAGAAGCCCCTGCACAGGATGTGAACACCGAAGTTAGCAATACAGCCTTCAAAGGCAATTCCCGATTCATGGGAACAGGCATTTTAGAAACGGATGGGAAGGGCGCCTTGCTTCGACCCGACAGATTGATTCAGGTAAATCTATGACACGCGCATTACGTAACGTTGCAATTATCGCCCACGTGGACCACGGCAAAACCACGCTGGTAGACCAACTCCTTCGCCAGTCCGGCACCTTCCGCGAGAATGAAAAGCTCGAGGAACGCGTGATGGACAGCAACGACATTGAAAAAGAACGTGGCATCACGATTCTGTCAAAAAACTGCGCGGTTGAATATGAAGGCACCCACATCAACATCGTTGACACCCCAGGACACGCCGACTTCGGTGGTGAAGTGGAGCGCGTGTTGTCGATGGTTGACTCTGTATTGTTGTTGGTTGATGCCGTTGAAGGCCCCATGCCCCAAACACGCTTTGTAACCCGCAAGGCCTTGGCCTTGGGTTTGAAGCCAATCGTGGTAGTGAACAAAGTAGACCGCCCAGGTGCGCGCGTTGAGTGGGTAATTGATCAGACTTTCGACTTGTTCGACAAGTTGGGTGCGACCGACGAGCAGTTGGACTTCCCGATTGTGTATGCATCTGGCTTGAATGGCTATGCAGGCGATACACCGGATGTACGTGAAGGCACCATGCGCCCATTGTTCGAAGCGATTTTGAAGTACGTTCCTGTACGTGATGATGACCCCAATGGTCCACTGCAGTTCCAGATTACCTCTCTGGATTACAACAGCTATGTTGGCAAGATCGGTATTGGCCGCATCAAGCGCGGTACGGTGCGCGTGGGTCAGCAGGTCACCTGCATCAATGGCCCAGACGGCACCCCATTCAACGGTCGTATCAACCAGGTTCTAAAGTTCCGCGGCCTGGAGCGTATTCAGGAAGAGGAAGCACAGGCCGGTGATATTTGCCTGATCAATGGTATTGAAGAAATCGGTATCGGTACCACAATTTGCGCACCCGATTGCGTGGAAGGTCTGGAAATTCCGGCAATTGACGAGCCAACCTTGACCATGAACTTCATGGTGAACACCTCCCCATTGGCAGGCCGTGAAGGCAAGTTTGTAACCAGCCGCCAGTTGCGTGACCGTTTGCAGCGTGAATTGAAGGCCAACGTGGCTTTGCGCGTGAAAGACACCGATGACGATACAGTGTTTGAAGTCTCTGGTCGTGGTGAATTGCACCTGACCATTTTGCTGGAAAACATGCGCCGTGAAGGCTACGAGTTGGCTGTTTCCCGCCCACGCGTGGTGTTCAAGGAAATCGACGGCGTGAAGTGCGAGCCCTATGAAATGTTGACCGTGGATGTGGAAGATTCACACCAGGGCGGCGTGATGGAAGAACTGGGTCGACGGAAAGGTGATTTGCTCGACATGTCTCCCGATGGCAAAGGCCGTGTTCGTCTGGAATACAAAATTCCAGCGCGTGGCTTGATTGGTTTCCAGGGCGACTTCATGACATTGACACGCGGCACTGGCTTGATCAGCCACGTGTTTGATCAATATGCACCTGTGCGCGAAGGCGGCTCGGCCGAGCGTCACAACGGCGTGCTGATTTCTCAAGACGATGGTGATGCAGTCGCCTACGCCTTGTGGAAATTGCAAGACCGTGGCCGCATGTTTGTGTCCCCAGGCGAAGCCCTGTACGAAGGCATGGTGATCGGTATTCACAGCCGTGACAACGACCTGGTTGTGAACCCGATCAAGGGCAAGCAGCTGACCAACGTTCGTTCATCAGGTACCGATGAAGCCGTTCGCCTGGTTCCACCGATCCAGATGAATCTGGAATACGCGGTTGAATTTATTGCGGAAGACGAATTGGTGGAAATTACACCGAAGAACATTCGTATTCGCAAGCGCTTCCTGAAGGAACACGAGCGCAAGCGCGCAAGCCGCGACGCAGCGTAAGTTTTGTTTGGCTGAAAGGCCAGATTTCAAGAGGGGCGTGGCTTTGGCCTCGCCCTTTTTGTTTGTAAAATCCGAAGCATGACATTCAAACCAAGAACTTTATCTGTTGCTCCAATGATCGACTGGACCGATCGGCATTGCCGCCGGTTTCACCGTGCGATCAGTCAGCACACCTGGCTTTACACCGAAATGATCACTACAGGTGCGCTGGTGTACGGCGATCGCAATCGTTTTTTGGCATTCAATGACGAAGAACACCCAGTTGCTTTTCAGCTCGGTGGCAGCGACCCCGAGCACATGGCACGTTGCGCCAAGTGGATTGAGCAGGCGGGTTACGATGAATTGAACATGAATGTGGGTTGCCCTTCCGAGCGGGTTCAGAAAGGTGCGTTTGGTGCCTGCCTGATGGCTGAGCCCGGTTTGGTGGCCGATTGCGTGAAGGCCATGCGGGACGCCTGCTCGATTGATGTGACTGTGAAGCATCGGATCGGGCTTGATTACGATGAAAGCGAAACCATGCTTTTTGACTTTGTAGGCAAGGTCAGTGAGGCGGGTTGTAACACCTTCATTGTGCATGCGCGCAACGCAGTGCTGAAAGGTCTGTCACCCAAGGAAAATCGTGATATTCCTCCTTTGCGTTACGAGGTGGTCAAACGTCTGAAGCAACATTTTCCGCACCTTCAAATCATTTTGAATGGGGGGATTACCACCCTGGAAGCAATTGAAAGTCACCTTCAGTGGGCAGATGGCTGCATGATTGGTCGAGAGGCCTATTCCAATCCGTGGCTATTGGCCGGCTTTGATGAAGTGATTGGTAAGCCAACTACGCAGAAAACCCGTTTGGACGTAATCGATGAATTGCGGGCCTATGCTGAACAGGAGTTGAGCCGGGGAGAGAGTATTCGAAGCATCACAAAATCGTGGTTGGGTCTGTTTCACGGACAGCCCGGTGGAAGGCTTTACCGCCAAGTGTTGTCGGATTCAACCCGGCTGAAGGCCAACAACTGGCAGGTGGTTGAAGATGCGCTGGCGATGATGGTTAAGTCAACTCGGCAGTGAGAAATCAGGTAACCCTGACGAGATGGCTGCAATCTCTTAATAGGTCGTCAATAAACCGCAACCGCTGCCGGGCTCATATCAACACCAGCTTGCCAGGGTTCAGGAGGTTTTTAGGATCCATGGCCTGTTTGATGGCCTTGAATGCAGCATAGTTGCTGGCACTCGTAATATCTCGCAGTAGTTCGGCTTTCAACTGTCCAATGCCATGTTCAGCCGATACGGTACCGCCGCAGCGAAGAATTGCATCGTGTACCAAATTGTTCAGCAAAGTTTGGTGTTGCTTCAGAAATTCAGCGGCATCGCTGCCTTTGGGCGCCGACAAATTGAAGTGCAGGTTGCCATCGCCCAAATGACCAAACAACACCGGCCGAACATCCACGCCGTGCTCAGCAATGTCATTCAGGGCCATGTCGTGAAATGTGGGTAGCTGCGAGACAGCGCAGGCTACATCGTGTTTCACGTTCAAACCCTCTTTGGCCTGCGCTTCGGAAATGTTTTCTCGCAATGCCCAAAACGCTTCAATTTCCCGTCCATTTTGAGCCATGGCGATGTTGCGTACCCCGGGAAGCTCTTCCAACAGCGCCTCGAGTGTTTTGGTGACTTGTTCGCGCAAGGTGGTTTCGGAACCCAATGAGGTGAATTCAGCGAGCACATGGTCAACAGCACCAGGGCAGGTAGGCGCGCGGGCAGGAAAATGGGTTTGAACCACATCAATAGCATTGGCGTTCATCCATTCGTAGCTGCTGAGTTCACCGAACAAGTGGCCTTGTACAAAGCCCAAGGCATCCACCGCGGTTTGAATGTTGTCAACATTCAGCCAGGCCACGCAGCGGCTTTTCGGGGCAGGGTACACCTTCATGCAGGCGGTGGTTACAATACCCAGTGTGCCTTCTGAGCCGATCAGTAAATGGCGCAAGTCATATCCAGTGTTATTTTTGCGAAGTCCACGCAAGTCACCACACAACTCGCCTTGCGCGTTCACATACTCAAGTCCAAGGCACAATTCACGGGTGTTGCCATAGCGCAGTACGGCCACGCCGCCTGCGTTGCTCGCCAGGTTGCCGCCCAAAGTGCAGGTGCCTTCCGAAGCCAGGCTGAGGGGAAACAAAAAGCCGTGTGCCTGTGCGTACTCCTGAATCTCGTACAGCGTATAACCAGCACTGGCAGTCAGGGTCAGGTTGCTTTCGTCAAGTTTCAATACTTCACGAATGCGCCCGGTTTTAAGAACCACGTGGGCTAGTTTTACCGGATCACTGTCGGCCGCTGGCACTGCCCCGCCCACCAATCCGGTGTTACCACCTTGAGTTGAAATCGCCACATTGAACGCATCGCATATTTTTACAATCGCCTGCACCTGCCGGGTACTCATGGGTTCCAGAACAGCGAGCGCAGTGGTGCAGTAGCGTTTACGCCAGTCGGTGCACGCTCGGGCAATGTAGGCTGCATCGGTGTTAATCAGCAGCCCAGGTGCCTGTTTGCGCAATTGTTTAAGAAATTCATTCATGCGTTCAAGCAACCTTGGTTTTGGGTACTTTGTAGGTGCGGGCAAATACGCTGACACTGGCAAACAGCGCAATGGTCAAAAGCACCTCCAGCCCGGCCATCAACTGCGAGGCCAGTGCCGGATCGGAACTGGCGCGTGTGGCACCTTCCGCAAAGTATAGCCACACCAACAGTGATGTGGCCTGGTAGGTTCGTACGCGTTGTTTGAAAATACCCGGTACCACCAGCAGCAAGGGCAACACCTTCAGCACCAGCCAGCTGCCACCGGGGCGAATCGGCGCAATAAAAAGCTCCCAGGCTACACACAGGGCGATTAATGCCAACAGGCTGATTACCGTTGCCCAGTATGCTTTTTTGCGGGTCGAATCAATTTCAGGGGTGCTGCTCATCAAGATTTGTCCATGTGTTGTAGGGCCAATGCGGCTTTCGCAAGGCGAGCACCTTGTGCTCTGGCCAACGTTTTTTCATGTTCGGAGACAGGGTGCTGGCCCTGTCCACCTGCCCAATGGGTTACACCATAGGGCGTGCCACCCGTGTGTGTGTCATTCAGTGCCTGCTCGGAATAGGGAATACCCAGCCAAAGCATGCCATGGTGAATCAATGGCAATGCCATGCTGGTCAGTGTGGTTTCCTGGCCACCATGCAGGCTACCCGTGCTGGTAAAAACGCAAAAGGGTTTGTTGATCAAATCGCCAGCCAACCAAGTGCCAACGGTGCCGTCCAGAAAATACTTCATGGGCGCAGCCATGTTGCCAAACCGTGTGGGCGAGCCCATGGCAAGGCCGGCACATTCTTTCAAGTCAGCTGGCTCGGCGTAAGGCGGGCCCTGTTCGGGGATATCAGGTTCGGTTGCTTCCGTGTTTGCAGACACTGCGGGTACAGTTCGAATTCTGGCCGAAACTCCCTTTACCGAGTCAATGCCCTGCGCAATTTCACGGGCCAACTGCGCGGTTGCGCCATGGCGGCTGTAATACAAGACCAATACTTCAATCATGCTTAGGGGTTATCATGGGGGCTGTTGGAACCCCTATTGTATCGAAGCGCATGAGTTCAGCCGCACCCTCCGAAACAACTGAGACCAAGAGTTTCAAAGCCATCGGCAAATCTGTCGAAGAAAACCAGACACGACGTGCACGTTTCATGCGTGGTGCCCGCCGTGCGTTCAGTGTGGCCGATGTTGAGCTGTCTCCGTTGAATTTGCGATGGTGGATCGCATTTACACGCTTGGTCAGTCAGCGCATCAGCGAGCAGCGTTTGCCGCAGGTGGCAGCCAGCCTTACTTTCACCACCGTGCTTTCCTTGGTGCCTTTGGCCACTGTCGTGTTGGCCATATTCACGGCATTCCCGATGTTCGATCGTTTGCAGTCTTCTTTGCAGGGCTATTTGATCGACAGTTTTTTTCCGGAAACCTTGTCTGAAACCATTTTGACCTATGTCACACAGTTTTCTGACAAAGCGAAGGGGCTGACTGCGATTGGCATTGTGTTCTTGGTGATCACTGCTTTAACCACCATGTTCACTGTTGATCGGGTGTTTAATCAGATCTGGAACGTCAAGCGTCAACGCTCGACCATGAACAAGGTTGTGTTGTACTGGGCTGTCCTGTCATTGGCTCCTGTGTTGATCGGGCTGAGCATCAGCGTGTCCACTGCACTGATCGGTGAAACCATGGCGGGTGTGAACCCTGTGCTGGGGGGCATGTTTCCTGCCCTCAACCTTATACCTCTGACTTTGACAGTACTTGCCTTTGCTTTCATCTATCGGATTGTGCCCAACAGGGCAGTGCATTGGAAAGATGCGCTGGTGGGTGGCGTGCTGGCCGCAGTTTTGTTCGAAATTTCAAAGCGGGCATTTGCCGCTTACATCACGCATTTTCCGAGTTACACGGCTTTGTATGGTGCTTTGGCGGCGTTTCCAATCTTTTTGCTCTGGATTTACGTCAGCTGGATCATTGTACTCTTGGGGGCCAGCACCGTTGCTGCTTTGCCGGTGGCCCGCACTGGTTACTGGAACCCCAGCAACCGTCCTGGTGAACGCTGGCTGCAAGGTTTGAGCGTATTGGTTGAACTGGAAAAATCGCGGCAACAGGAAAAGCCTGGCATGACCATGGAAGAGTTGCGGGTGTTTGCCAAGGTGCCGCCCGACCAACTGGACGAGATCTTGAGTTTGTTGATTGACCATGGCGTGATAGGTCTTTTGGCAATTGTGCGGGGCGATGATCGCTTTGCCCTGATCTGCGACCCCGCCAATATCAGCGCTGAAGTGGTTGCAAAAGCGCTTTGGTACGACCCCTCACTAACCTCAGAATGGGCTGCCAGATTGCCCCAGTCCACAGCGAAACTAACTGAGTTTCAGGAGGAGTTTATCCGGCGCCCACGCTTGTCTCAATGGCTTGAGTTAGCCCCCTGCTAGGTGGGTGATGTCAACGGGAATCACTCTTTGGCGTTTGATTTGAACTTTTTGTGAAAAAAGAGTGTCCATATCAACAAAAGAAGGGCTTACGTTTGGCACCCATAGGCGCTTTCTGTAAACTAAGCGTGACGAGCCAAAAGCTCTGACATTTAATAATATCAACACAGTCTGGAGCTGTTATGAGTAACAAAGGGCAACTACTACAAGACCCCTTCCTCAATTTGCTGCGCAAAGAGCATGTACCCGTGTCCATTTACCTGGTCAACGGCATCAAGCTTCAGGGCCAAATCGAGTCTTTTGATCAATACGTGGTTCTGCTGCGTAATACCGTAACCCAAATGGTTTACAAGCACGCAATTTCGACTGTTGTGCCTGGCCGTTCAGTTACATTCACCCCCGAGGTGAAGGAGTAACCTTATCTTCACTTTCAAATTTTTCCGCGGTTTGAAATGACGCGTAGTTCCCTGGTTGCACTTGACCTAGGTCAACACGAGTTCCGCGAAAGTGTCGATGAGCTGGCTCTTCTGGCCACCTCTGCTGGTGCAGAGGTGATTGGCGTTTTCGTGTCCAAACGGCGTTCTCCCGACTCAGCCACTTTCATTGGCTCTGGCAAGGTGCAGGAAATACTCGCACATTGCGAAGCCGAAGAAGTCGAGCTTGTCATCTTTAACCACAGCCTGAGCCCCGCTCAACAGCGAAATCTTGAACATGCGCTCGGGCGTCGTGTAATCGATCGCACGGGTCTGATTCTAGACATTTTTGCCATTCGCGCGCGCAGTTTTGAGGGCAAGTTGCAAGTTGAACTCGCCCAGCTTCAGTACATGGCCTCCCGGTTGGTGCGCGGAAACGCGAATTTGTATGGACAGCAGGGCGGTATTGGCATGCGTGGTCCTGGTGAAACCCAGCTGGAAACAGATCGCCGCTTGATTGGTGTGAAGGTCAAGCAGCTGAAAACCAGGCTCGAGAAGCTCCAGAAACAGCGTCAAACCCAGCGCAGGCAACGTGAACGGCGAGGGCAGTTTACGGTCGCTATTGTGGGGTACACCAACGCGGGTAAAAGCACTTTGTTCAATGCCATAGCAAGCGACAAGGCGTACGCCGCAGACCAGCTTTTTGCCACTCTGGACACGACCACGCGCCGCGTTTGGCTTGCACCCAAGGTAGATATGGCCTTGTCGGACACCGTTGGGTTTATTCGCGATTTGTCTCATTCCCTGGTAGATGCTTTCAAAGCAACCCTGGAAAGTGCCGTACACGCAGATGTCTTGTTGCATGTCGTTGATGTGAGTTCGCCTGTTCGGCATAGTCAAATCGACGAGGTCAACAAAGTGTTGCTTGAGATTGAAGCGGGAGATGTTCCACAAGTGATCATCTGGAACAAAATAGACGCCTGCGAGCGTTCCGTGGAAGTCGAGCGCAACGGCGATGGTAAGATTTTGTCCGTGGCGGTGAGTGCGCGCTATGGGCTTGGCATTCCTGAATTGCGTGAATGTCTGACTGAACTTGCTGGCAACTTTTATGCTCAAAGTCGGGGTGCAGACACGCAGTCAGATGAATTGCAGTGGGCCTGAACGTCAACAATTAATTTTTCAGCAGTAGGAACAAGCATGTCAATGAATGATCCGGATTGGGGCAGAAATTCATCGGGTAATCAAAACAACGATGAACCCGCAAAGCCTCAAGATCAAGACAATCGCCGTCCCGGTGGCCGTCAGGATGGCCCCCCAGACCTTGATGAACTGTGGCGCGACTTCAACAGCAGGCTGAACCGGCTGTTCGGAAAGAAGGGCGGCAATGGTGGCGGTCCGCGTGGCCCCTTGGGAGGCGGCAGTGGTGGCCCCAGCATGGAAAATGCAGGCAAAGGGTTTACTGCGGTGATTGTAGTTGCGGTACTTGTCTGGTTGGCCAGTGGTTTTTACATTGTTCAGGAAGGTCGCGAAGGCGTGGTTTTGCAGTTTGGTAAGTACCACCACACTTCGATGCCCGGTTTCCAATGGCGTTTGCCTTACCCAATCCAGTCGCATGAAGTGGTGAACTCCTCTCAGGTGCGCATTGTTGAGGTGGGTTATCGCAATGACGTGAAAAGCAAGGTGCTGCGCGAAGCGCTGATGCTGACCGAAGACGAAAACATCATCGACATTCAATTCGCGGTTCAATACCGTTTGAAAGACGCGGGTGATTACCTGTTCAACACCATTGATCCCGACGAAACCGTAAAAATGGCGGCTGAAACGGCCATTCGTGAGGTGGTGGGTCGCAGCAAGATGGATTTCGTGCTCTACGAAGGCCGAGAGCAAATCGCTTTGAATACTGCAGAAGTGATGCAGGAAATTCTGGACAAATACGGTACGGGTATTTTGGTATCCAGCGTCACGGTCCAAGGTGTTCAACCTCCCGAACAGGTTCAAGCCGCGTTTGACGACGCAGTGAAAGCAGGCCAGGATCGCGAGCGTTTGAAAAACGACGGTGAGGCGTATGCAAACGATGTGATTCCGCGTGCCCGAGGCAATGCAGCCCGCTTGCTGGAAGAAGCGAATGGTTATCGCGAACGCGTGGTTGCCCAGTCCGAGGGTGATTCAGCTCGCTTCAAGGCAATTTTGACCGAATATGAGAAAGCGCCAAAAGTTACGCGTGATCGCCTGTACATCGATGCGATGCAGGAAATTTATACCAACGTGACCAAAGTTATTGTTGATTCCAAAGGAAACAGCCAGCTTCTGTATTTGCCATTGGACAAGTTGATTGAAAAAACTGGTTCATCAAACGCTGAAAGCAATGCGACATCTGCTGCCGCTGCCGCCAAGGCCGCTGAAACCAGCCCATCTGCACCACGTAATGCCAATGATGGATTTGACACTAGCATTCGCGATGCCATGCGCAATCGTGACCGGGGAGCTCGTTAATCATGCCTAAGATTTTTGTAGTAGTAGCGGCTGCGTTGATTGGCTTTTTTGTGGCCAATACCTGTCTTTATGTGGTGGATCAGCGCCAATACGCCATTGTGTTCGCGTTGGGTCAGGTTGAGGAAGTACGCCAGGAGCCTGGCTTGTATTTCAAGCTGCCAGCGCCTTTCCAGAATGTTATTTTTCTGGACAAGCGCATTCAAACCATCGACACACCTGAACCTGAGCGTTTTATTACCTCCGAGAAGAAGAACCTCTTGATCGATTCTTACATCAAGTGGCGTATTGTCGATCCTCGCTTGTACTTTGTTCGCTTGAGTGGTGATTCCCGCTTGGCTCAAA
Source organism: Limnobacter sp. MED105 (assembly GCF_000170915.1). GTDB lineage: Bacteria > Pseudomonadota > Gammaproteobacteria > Burkholderiales > Burkholderiaceae_B > Limnobacter. Next base: position 149,734 of record NZ_ABCT01000003.1, on the reverse strand, counting down.
GTCGCATGTCTCAGGTGGTCAAGTCTGCCTTGAACGAAGAAATTACCAAGCGTACCGTGCCTCAAATGGTCTCTGGCGAACGCACCACAGTGATGAACACCGTGGTTGAAAAGGTGAAGGATGAGGCTGCGGAAATTGGTGTGGAAATTCTGGACGTTCGCTTGAAACGCGTAGATTTGCTACCTGAAGTCAGTGAATCTGTGTTTCGTCGCATGGAAGCCGAGCGAAAGCGTGTAGCCAACGATTTGCGAGCCACAGGTGCAGCGGAAGCCGAGCAAATTCGTGCGGATGCAGACCGCCAAGTGGTTGTAATTTTGGCTGAAGCCTACAGAGAAGCACAAACTATCAAGGGGGAGGGTGATGCAAAGGCCGGTTCGATTTATAATGCCGCTTTTGGTCGCAATCCCGAGTTCTATTCCTTTTACCGCAGTCTGGATGCTTACAAGAAGTCTTTGACATCCAAGTCTGATGTGATGGTGGTTGATCCGCAGTCTGATTTCTTCAAGTTTTTGCAGAAAACGCAATAACTTGGGCTTTCGTGCGCTTGCGTTGGTTAATCACCTTCGCTTGAAAGGTCTGGCTCAGGGAAAATTGATATGAGCGAGACCTTTTGGCTGGCTTTGGCCCTCGTGTTCATTCTCGAGGGCTTTATGCCTTTTCTTTTTCCAAAACAATGGAAAGAGACCTTTCTCAAGATTGCCTCGCTCACAGAAGGTCAAATACGATTTGTGGGGCTGGTGGCGATTCTCATCGGTATCACGCTTTTTTTGTTTTAGAACACTCGTTTAAGAGTTGGAATAGTCATGTCTGCTTGGCTTTTGCCAGAGTCTGTCGCCGATGTATTGCCCTCCGAGGCCCGGCGAATCGAAGAATTGCGACGGTCCCTGTTGGACCGCTTTCGCGTATACGGCTATGAATTGGTGATGCCACCCATGCTGGAGTACACCGAGTCGCTGCTCGGCAATGCCGATGCTTCCCTGAATTTGCAAACTTTCAAGTTGCTGGACCAGGCGAGTGGGCGTATGTTGGGTTTGCGTGCAGACACAACACCCCAAGTGGCTCGAATTGATGCTCACATCTTGAACCGAAAAGGTGTAACCCGCCTTTGTTATTGCGGACCGGTGCTTCACACGCAGGCTTTGGGTTTGCACAATACCCGCGAGCCATTGCAATGTGGTGCTGAACTTTACGGTTGTGGTGGCATTGAGGCCGATCTTGAAATATTGAATTTGGCTGTTGACACCTTGAACTTGTCGGGGCTGAAGGGCTATCGCCTTGCCCTGTCGCATGCGGGTTTGTTAGCCGCAGTGGTGGATGGTGAAGGCCTTACCGATAGTCTCATTCGTCGTCTGCACGATAGCTTGGCCCAAAAAGACCGGCCTGCCCTTGAGACGCTGCTGGCCGGTGTTTCTGGTGCCTGCAAGGCAAATGTACTGGCTTTGCTGAGTTTGTATGGTTCGGTCGGTGGCGGCAATTGCGTGCTGAACCGGGCGGCCGAGACCTTGCCCCGCAACCCGAAGGTGGGTGCGGTACTCAATGAGTTGCGCACTTTGATTGCGCGCTTGCAGGAAACGGTGTCGGCCATACCTGCACTCATTCTCGATTTGGCGGACCTGGCCAGTTTTGATTATCACAGCGGTCTGATTTTTTCAGCTTACGTAGAAGGTTGTCCCAATGCAGTGCTGCGTGGTGGTCGCTATGACGATGTGGGTGCCGTGTATGGCCGAGCCCGTCCTGCCACCGGCTTCTCTGTGGATTTGCGCGAACTGGTGTCTTTGCAGGCTGTGCATTCCAAGCCCAAAACAGCCATTCGCGCTCCCTGGGTTTATGACACTGAATTAATGGCTGTGATTCGCGAATTGCGCAGTCAGGGCGAGGTGGTGCTTCAGTCGCTGCCCAATACCGCCCAAGAGGAAGAAGAGTTTGTATGTGATCGGCAGCTTGTACAGGCCAACGCCGTGTGGAAAGTGGTGCCGATTGGCATGAATCAGGAGAAATTGAAATGAGTTTTCGAAATGTGGTTGTGATTGGTACCCAGTGGGGTGACGAAGGCAAGGGCAAGGTGGTGGACTGGTTGACTGACCATGCCCAAGGCGTTGTTCGTTTCCAGGGCGGTCACAATGCGGGCCACACACTGGTAATTGGTGGCAAGAAAACGATTTTGCGTTTGATTCCCTCTGGTATTTTGCGCCCTGATGTGCAGGTGTACATTGGCAATGGCGTGGTTTTGTCACCAGAGGCCTTGCTCAGTGAAATTGACGAACTGCAAGCCGGTGGCATTTCAGTGGAAAGTCGCCTGAAAATCAGCGAAACCTGCCCATTGATTCTGGACCACCACATTGCGTTGGACAAAGCCCGCGAAGCCAAGCGTGGCGATGCAAAAATAGGTACTACTGGCCGTGGCATTGGCCCTGCCTATGAAGACAAGGCCGCCCGCCGTGCCCTTCGTGTTCAGGATCTGTTTCATCCCGAGAAATTCCGCGCCAAACTGGATGAAGTGCTGGATTACCACAACTTTGTCTTGACCCAATACCTGGGTGCTGAGCCTGTCGACGCGCAGGTGGTATTTGACAAAGCCATGGCGCTTGCTCCTCGAATCAAGAATATGGTGGCCGATGTGCCTACCTTGCTGCAGCAAGCCAATGACGAAGGCAAAAACCTGCTATTTGAAGGTGCTCAAGGGGCCTTGCTTGACATCGACCACGGTACTTTCCCTTTCGTGACCAGTTCCAACTGTATCGCCGGTGCGGCCTCGCCTGGCGCAGGTGTTGGTCCACAGCGTTTGCAGTATGTATTGGGAATTACCAAGGCCTACGCAACGCGCGTCGGGTCTGGTCCTTTCCCGACTGAATTGTTTTGCGAGAAGGGCATGTACCTGGCCAAGAAGGGCAATGAGTTTGGTTCGGTAACCGGTCGTCCGCGTCGCTGTGGCTGGTTTGACGCTGCTGCCTTGCGCCGTACCATTCAGTTGAACGGTGTATCAGGCCTGTGCATCACCAAGCTAGACGTGCTGGATGGCATGGAAACCATTCAAATGTGTGTGGGCTATGAATTGGCCGATGGCACCAAGACCAACATTCTTCCTTTTGGTAGCGACAAAGTCGAAGGGTGCAAGCCGATTTTTGAAATTTTCCCTGGCTGGAAGGGCACAACTTTCGGCGTGAAACAGTTTGACGATTTGCCGGAAGAGGCCAAAACATACCTGAAGCGCATGGAGGCAGTGTGCGGTGTGCCTGTTGACATGATTTCGACCGGCCCTGACCGTGATGAAACCATTGTGCTGCGTCACCCCTACAAAGCCTGAGCCAAGAACTCTCGCGCATGAGCGACAAGCTGCATATTGATTATGCGCAGTACCACCACCTGATTGATCAGGTGGTACGGGCCGTTCAAAGTTCTGGTTTTCAGCCTGATTGTGTCCTTGGGGTTTCTCGAGGCGGTCTTTTCCTGGCGGATGGTTTGTCTCGTTCCTTGCGCAAACCAATGGCTGTAATCGCTGCGTCGTCCTATCGTGATGGCGAGGGTACCAGCCAAGGCGAATTGCAGCTTTCCGCCAGCATAGCTGCGGTTGCGCCAGTGGGTGGTAACGTGCTTTTGGTGGACGACCTGGCCGACACCGGGCACACCTTGCAGGCCTTGTGCGAACATCTACGCACGATCTGTCCCGACATTGTTGACCTGAAAACGGCGGTGGTTTGGGTAAAGCCCGGGTCTGTTTTCAAACCCGATTTTGCTGCCGAATATCTCGAATCAGATGTCTGGATTGTGCAGCCATTTGAAACCCGCGATTTTCTCTGAAATCCCCCTGAATATCTTGTACTAACTTCTCTCAAAAATACCTTATTTGCGGTCTAAAAAGACCTAAAAATCGATGTGTTATCCTATGGGTCCATTTACCTGCCAAGGAGACCTCGGGACAATGCCTGTCTTAAAAGAAGTAAACGTGAAAAAACTCCCCCCTTTATTGAAATTTGCACCCGCTTGTGCGGTTGCACTGTCCTTGTTCAGTGGCCCGGTTTTCGCAGCCAACGTGGTGTTGAAAAACGGTGATCGCTTGACTGGCGAAATTGTCAAACTAAGCGACAACATCCTTACCTTAAAATCTCCCTTGTTCGGCGAAGTCGAGTTGCCCTGGAAGCAGGTTCTTGAATTGCAGTCTGATGATGGCGTCACAGTGAAGCTTAAAGATGGCAGCACTGCAAAGGGCAGGGTCACGTTGAGCCAACAGGGCGAGCTGGTTATCGATCAAGGTGATTTGGGGCGCACCAAGCCCCTGCCAAGGGCCGATATAGCGATGTTTAATCCGCCTGTGGTGGATCACTCGGTGAAATACAGTGGAAGAGCCAACTTGGGTGGCGTATTCAATAGGGGTAACTCGGAAGACGATGCCCTGAATTTTGATGCGGAGTTGATTGCCCGAACCCCAGAGAACAGATACACGCTGGCAGCTGAGGTGAACGAGGCAGAGTCTGCAGGGGTGACCACCACTTCGAACCGATACTTGCTAACCCAGTACGATGCATTTCTCAGCGAAAAAGATTACCTGTTTGTGAACGCCAAAGGCGAGCAGGACAAATTGGCTGACTTGAATTTGAGAACCTCGCTGGGTGCTGGTTATGGTTATCAGTTTTTTGAAACCGAGCGTGCCAAGTTATCAACAGAATATGGTTTGGCTTACATCAACGAAGATTATATTGTTGCCCCAGACGAGTCGTTTCCGTCATTAAGCCTGGGATTGGACTATGAGCGAAAATTCTGGAACAAACGCCTGGTGTTTTTCAACAACAATGATTTGTCGGTAAGCCTTGAGGACACTGCTGACGCTTTGTTCAAAACCAAAGTAGGTTTGCGTGTTCCGATTGTTGAAAATGTGAATGTGGCCACGCAAGTGAATGTGGATTATGACAACATGCCGCCACCCGGCGTGAAGAAAACCGATACCAGCCTGATTTTCAGCGTGGGTTATGGTTTTTAGGTGAAATTTTTTGGCGAATTTGTATTGCAGACACCAGCGGCAATGCAAATTCGCAAAGCGCTTTGGAAATTCAGAATTAAAGCCGGGAAAGTGCTGTACACTGCGTTGGAACGCACATGTTACAGAGAAAACTGCTGGTGCCCAGGAGAGGACTCGAACCTCCACAGTGTTACCACCACTAGGACCTGAACCTAGCGCGTCTACCAATTCCGCCACCTGGGCACAGGTGCGAGCCGTGAATTCTAATGAAATAAATAAATTTGTCAATGCATAAAACAGAAATAAAAATTCCAAGTCGTGAAGACATCCTGGCTGTACTGCGCCAAGCGCAAGCCCCCTTAACCCGCGAACAGGTTTTTGAGCACCTTAAACTCACTGAAGATCAAATCCCCATTATTGAAAAACGACTGAACGCCATGGAGCGTGATGGTCAATTAATGCCCAACCGAAAGGGCATGTTGTTGCTTTCTACCAAACTTGATTTTGTGGCAGGCCGTGTTGCGGGTCACCGTGACGGTTTCGGTTTTCTGGTTCGCGACGATCGCGGGCCCGATGCCTTCCTTTCCCCGCGCGAAATGCAAAAAGTATTGCATGGTGACCGAGTGCTGGTGCGAATTACCGGCACGGACCACCGTGGCAAACCTGAAGGCACGATTGTTGAGGTGACCGAGCGCAAAACCAACCGTTTGGTAGGGCGACTGGTTTCTGAACGTGGCATTTTGCTGGTCATTCCCGAAGACCAGCGCATTAAACACGATATTCTCGTGTCGCCGAAAGACGTGGGCAATGCCACGCCGGGCAAAGTGGTGACGGTCGAAATCATCGAGCAGCCCACGCGTCATTCTCAGCCAATCGGCAAAGTGGCCGAGGTTTTAGGCGAGCTGGATGACCCAGGCATGGAAATCGAAATTGCAGTGCGTAAATTCGATGTGCCACATGAATTCAATTTACTCACGATGAATCAGGCCGAAAGTATTCCCAACGAAGTGGAGTACAAAGACCTGAAAGGCCGCGTAGACTTGCGCGATGTGCCCTTTGTAACCATCGATGGTGAAGATGCCCGTGACTTTGATGATGCGGTGTACTGTACGCCATCAAACGACACCAAAGGTGGCTGGCGTTTGCTGGTGGCGATTGCCGATGTAAGCCACTATGTGTTGCCCGGTACACCCATCGACCAAGAGGCCACCAAGCGTGGCACGTCGGTGTATTTTCCGCGTCGGGTTATTCCGATGTTGCCCGAGAAATTGTCCAACGGCTTGTGTTCACTAAACCCAGGCGTCGACCGCTTGGTTTTAGTTTGTGACATGATCATTGGGCCCAAGGGTGCGATCAAGGCCTACCAGTTTTACAACGCAGTGATCCATTCTGCAGCCCGCCTGACATACAACCAGGTTTGGGACGCATTGACCGATTCACAAAGCCTGACCGCCAAAGCGATGGGGCATGTGTATGGCGACGTCGAAAATCTGTACACACTGTTCAAGGTCTTGTTTGAGTCGCGCCAGCGCCGCGGTGCCATGGAAATTGACACCGTTGAAACCCAGGTAATGCTGGACCCCGATGGCAAAATCGACAAAATTGTGCCCAAACGCCGCAACGACGCACACCGTTTGATTGAAGAATGCATGTTGGCCGCCAACGTGTGCGCTGCCGATTTTCTGGAGCGTAGCAAACACCCCAGTTTGTACCGTGTGCACGAGGGACCAACAGTTGAGAAGCTGCAAAACTTGCGCGCATTTTTGCGCTCAGTTGGCTTGACACTGGATGGTGGGGACGACCCCACCAGCATGGATTACGCAAACCTGATGAAAAAAATTCAGGGGCGTCCTGATCAGGCCTTGCTTCAAACGATGATGCTGCGCTCGATGCAGCAGGCGATTTACACGCCGCACAACAGCGGTCACTTTGGCTTGGCGTATCCAGCCTACGCGCACTTTACTTCGCCGATTCGTCGTTATCCAGACTTGATGGTTCATCGAAGCATCAAGGCCCTGTTGGCTGGCAAGCGCTACGTGCCATTGCCACTCGATGAGCGTGAATTCGAAGATTTCGACCCGAGGCGTCGTGTCGACAAGGTTGAGGAAATTGCGCGTTGGGATCAATCCGGTAACTGGTTTTCGTCCACCGAGCGTCGTGCCGATGAGGCTTCTCGTGATGTGATGTCCTGGCTGAAGTGCTTCTTCATGAAAGAGCGCGTGGGCGACACCTTCCAGGGCCATGTCTCGGGCGTAACCAGCTTTGGTTTGTTCATTACCCTTGATGCCTTGTATGTGGAAGGCTTGGTGCATGTGTCAGAACTGGGAACGGAATACTTTCAGTACAGCGACAGCCTGCATGAATTGCGGGGTGAGCGCAGTGGAATCCGCTACCGCCTGACCGACCCGATCAATGTGCAAGTGTCCAGGGTTGACCTGGATGCCCGCCGAATAGAATTCCGCCTGGTGCAAGGCGTGAAGTTTGAAAGTTTGATGCGTGACCCTGGTTTGGCCAAACCCAATGGCAAGCAAGGCAATCGACCCCAGCGCCAGCAAGGCCGCCGCACCAACACAACCCAGTTGCAACAGGCAGTGCAAGACGCGGGTAAAGCGGCGCCGACACTGCCGCCGGAAGAAAACACAGCGACACGCGGTGTGAACAAGAAGCGGGCTGCGGATGAATCACGCAGCAAGGCGGCCGCCGAGAAGAAACGCAAGGAAGAAATTCAGAAAGCCAAGCGTGTCAGCCGTACCAAACCCGCCACAGGGTCTAAAATGCGCACTGCAGCGAAAAAACCTAGATAAGCGGAGCGACTCAATTGGCCATTTTGTATGGTTTTCATGCCGTGTCGGCCCGGGTTAAAACAGCCCCGGCCAGCGTGGAAGAGGTGTTGGTAGACCAACACCGCAAAGACAAACGCATGCAGCAGTTCATCGACAAGGTGAAAGCGGCTGGCGTGAAAGTAAGTGCAGCCGATTCTGATCGTTTGGAAAAGGCAGCAGGGCACAAACAACATCAAGGCGTGGTGGCCTTTGCCAAGGAATTGGTGAAAAGCAACGATCTGTTTGAAATCATAGATACCCACGGCAAGAACACCTTGCTGTTGGTACTGGATGGTGTGACCGATCCCCACAACTTGGGCGCATGCCTGCGGAGTGCCGATGCAGCCGGTGTGCACGCCGTGGTGCTGCCAAAAGACAAATCGGTGGGCATTACCCCAGTGGTGTCCAAGGTGGCCTGTGGCGCCGCTGAAACAATCCCTGTGATCACTGTAACCAACCTCGCCCGTACGCTGGAAGAAATTCAAGATGCCGGTGTGTGGTGCATTGGCACGGCAGGCGAAGCCACAGATACCCTGTATGACGCTGATTTGAATGGCCCTATCGCTTGGGTGCTGGGCGCCGAAGGCGACGGCATGCGCCGCCTGACCCGCGAAAAATGCGATCAACTGGTACAAATCCCGATGATCGGCAGTGTTGAAAGCCTGAACGTGTCCGTGGCCAGTTCAGTGTGCCTGTTTGAAACCCTTCGTCAACGTCAATTCTCAAAATAAGAAACCTCGAAGCACCGCATGGAACAACTCACCCTCGATGCAACGCCACCTTCTGGCGACGATTCTGAAACGATTACCCTTGGCTTGTATGCTGAGCGCGCTTACCTGGATTACGCCATTTCTGTGGTGAAGGGCAGGGCCCTGCCCGAGTGCGCCGATGGCCAAAAACCAGTACAGCGGCGAATTTTGTACGCCATGAATGAAATGGGCCTGGGCAACAATGCCAAGCCCGTGAAATCTGCCCGTGTAGTGGGTGATGTGTTGGGTAAATATCACCCACATGGCGACCAAGCTGCTTACGATGCACTGGTGCGCATGGCGCAGAACTTCACCCTGCGTTATCCGCTGATCGATGGCCAAGGCAACTTTGGTAGCCGCGACGGCGACGGTGCTGCCGCCATGCGATACACCGAAGCCCGCTTAACCCCGATTGCCAAGCTGCTGCTGGATGAAGTGGACATGGGTACCGTCGACTTCATTCCGAACTACGATGGCAGCTTTCAGGAACCCAAACTGCTGCCGGCGCGCCTGCCTTTTGTATTGCTGAATGGTGCCTCCGGTATTGCAGTGGGCATGGCCACCGACATTCCTCCCCACAATATTCGGGAGGTGGCCGCGGCCACGATTCATTTGATCAAGCACCCGAATGCTGACTTGGACACCATCATGGGTCATTTGCCGGCGCCCGATTTCCCGGGTGGCGCGCAAATTATTTCGCCAGCGAGTGCAATGAAAGAAATTTATGCCGGTGGGCGGGGCTCCATCAAGGTGCGCGCTCGTTGGGACATTGAAGAAATGGCCCGTGGCCAGTGGCAACTGGTGGTGAAGGAATTGCCACCCAATACCAGTACTGCCAAGGTGCTTGAAGAGATTGAAGAGCTGACCAACCCCAAGGTAAAGACTGGCAAAAAGGGTTTGAGCACCGAGCAGCAAAACCTGAAGGCGCAAGTGTTGGCCATGCTGGATGCTGTGCGCGATGAATCGGGCAAGGAAAATGCGGTGCGATTGGTGTTCGAGCCCAAAAGCCGCAATGTGTCGGTGGAAGAGTTCTCAAATCTGCTGCTTAGCCACACCAGCCTTGAAACAAACACATCAATTAACCTTGTGAGTATCGACAATGCAGGCCGCCCCGGCCAGCGTGGTTTGATTGCCATGCTGCTGGACTGGATCGAGTTTCGCAAAGTGTGCGTAACCCGCCGCAGCCAGCACCGTCTGGCGCAGGTGAACGACCGTATTCACGTGCTGGAAGGACGCCTGATTGCCTGGCTGAACATTGATGAAGTGATCAAGGTAATTCGCGAAAGCGATGAACCCAAGCCTGCGCTGATCGAGGCCTTCAAGCTGAGCGACCGGCAAGCCGAAGACATTCTTGAAATTCGACTGCGCCAGTTGGCACGTCTTGAAAAAATCAAGATTGAACAAGAACTGGCCAAGCTGGCCGAGGAAAAGGCAGACCTGGAAGCCTTGCTGGCCGATGAAGGCAAACTGAAAACCCGGATTATTGGCGAAATTCGCAAAGACACCGACACCTACGGCGATGATCGCCGCACGCTGATTGAGGAAGCCGAGAAGGCCAGTGTGGAAGTGAAAGTGGTTGAAGAGCCTACCACCGTGATTGTCTCGCAGAAGTTCTGGATTCGAAACCGGCAGGGCCACGGTCATGATGCCGCACAATTCGGCTTCAAAGTTGGGGATGCTTTGTATGCGGCTTTTGAATGCAAAACCACCGACAATACCTACTTGTTTGGCGCTGGCAATGCGCTGGGCAAAGTGTTCAGTGTGCCGGTTGCGGCATGGCCTGGTGGCAGGGGCGATGGCATTCCTGCCCAAAGCCTGGTCGAGTTGAATGGGGGCTCGCTGAGTCACGCCTTGGCCGCACCGGCCACACAACCTGTGTTTCTGGCATGCAGCGCCGCCTACGGCTTTTTGGCCACTGCTGGCAACATGGAAAGCCGCATGAAGGCGGGCAAGCAGTTCATCAGTCTTAATCCTGGTGAAAAGTTGTTGTCACCAGCGCTGTTGCAGCCCACAGACGACCGTGTCGCAGTGCTTTCTGAGTCTGGGCGTTTTCATGTGTTCATGCTGGACGAGCTAAAACAGCTTTCTGGCGGCGGGCGCGGCGTGCAGTTGTTGCCGCTTGATGACAAAGACACGCTGGTGGCTGCCGTTGCCTTCGGGCCCGCAGACAGCCTGGTGGTAGCTGGTACAGGCCGGGGAGGTAAAGATCGCGAGGAAGTTCTGAAACCCGCCTTATTGGCTGAGCGCCTTGGCAAACGTGGTCGAAAAGGCAAGGAACTGGATATCAAGTTCAAGGCAGATAGCTTGCGCAAGTTCAGTTAAAAAAAGGTCCTTTGGGGCCTTTTTTCTCGTCTTGAAATCCTGAACTTTGTCCCCACATCTCCGACATCCAAACCAAGAAGATGAAGGGAGCAATAACATGGGTGCAATGAAGGAAACAATGGGTTTTCAAACGGAAGTGAAGCAACTTCTGCATTTGATGATTCATTCCCTGTATTCCAACAAGGAAATTTTTCTTCGCGAGTTGGTGTCCAATGCCTCGGATGCTTGCGACAAACTGCGCTTTGAAGCCATCAACAATGCCGGTCTTTTCGAGAACGACAGTGAATTGAAAATTCGTGTGAGCTTTGACAAAGACGCACGCACCATCACGATTGAAGACAATGGCATCGGTCTTAGCCGCGATGACGCGATTGAACATCTTGGCACTATTGCAAAAAGTGGTACCAAAGAATTTTTCGGTAAATTAAGCGGTGACCAGCAAAAGGACGCTGCTTTGATTGGTCAGTTTGGCGTTGGGTTCTATTCGGCCTTCATTGTGGCCGACAAGGTGACAGTGCGCTCGCGCAAAGCGGGTTTGCCCGCTGGCGAAGGTGTGGAATGGGAATCCAAAGGCGATGGCGAATTCAGCGTGGAAGCCATAGAGAAAGCAGACCGCGGCACGCAAATTATTCTTCACTTGAAGGCCGATGAAGACGAGCTGCTTTCCGGCTGGAAGTTGAAGAGCATTTTGACCAAGTATTCCGACCATATTTCGCTGCCCATTCAAATGTTGAAAGAAGAATGGGACGAGGAAGCGGGTGGCATGAAAGCCACTGGCGAGTGGGAAAATGTGAACAAGGCCAATGCCTTGTGGGCACGTTCAAAAAGCGACATTACCGCTGAACAGTACAACGAGTTTTACAAAACCATCAGTTTTGACTTTGCCGACCCCCTTGCTTACACCCACAACCGTGTGGAAGGTGGCCGTTCTGAATACACTTCTTTGTTGTATATCCCCGCCAAAGCCCCTTATGACTTGTGGGACCGGAACCAGCAGAAGGGTATCAAGCTGTATGTAAAGCGTGTATTCATCATGGACGACGCGGAACAGTTGATGCCCCCCTACATGCGCTTTGTGAAAGGCGTGATCGATTCCTCAGATTTGCCTTTGAACGTATCGCGCGAAATTCTGCAGGAAAGCCGTGATGTGAAAGCCATTCGTGAAGGCTCTGTGAAGAAGGTGTTGGGCTTGCTGGAAGACATGGCAGCTAATGAAACCGAGAAATACGCCAGTTTCTGGAAAGAGTTTGGCCAGGTGCTGAAAGAGGGCATGGGCGACGACCCGGCGAACAAAGAGCGCATTGCCAAATTACTGCGCTTTGCGACTACCCAAAGCGAGGGTGAGGCGCAAACCGTTTCACTGGCTGACTACGTAGGCCGCATGAAAGAGGGTCAGGAAAAGATTTACTACGTGACCGCTGATACCTACGCCGCAGCCAAGTACAGCCCACACCTCGAAGTATTCAAGAAGAAGGGTGTGGAGGTGTTGCTACTGAGTGACCGCGTGGACGAGTGGATGCTTTCCTACCTGCAGGATTTTGACGGCAAGGAATTGCAGAGCTGTGCCAAGGGTGGTTTGGACCTGGGTGCCCTTGAGGATGAAAAAGACAAGGAAACCAAGAAGAAGGTTGAAGACGAGTTCAAGGATGTACTGAAGAAGGTCGAAGACTTGTTGAAGGATCGCATTAAAGAAGCCCGTGTCACTTTGCGATTGACCGACAGCCCTGCGTGTATCGTGGCTGATGAGGCGGGCATGAGCGAGCATTTGAAGCGCATGCTGAAGCAGGCAGGCCAGAATGCACCCGACACCAAGCCGATTCTGGAGCTAAACCCCGAGCATCCGTTCATTCAGCGTTTGAAGATCGAGAAAGATCACTTTGACGAGTGGGTGAATGTGTTGTTTGATCAAGCGGTGTTGGCCGAGGGTGGTCAGCTTGAAGACCCTGCCGGGTTTGTTCGCCGCTTGAACATGTTGTTGTTGACGGTTAAGGCCTGATTGGCGTGTTCAGTGACTAAGTGGCTGGGGCTGACTGTTCAGTGCCCAGCCCAGCCTGCTTTGCAAGGCGTTGGCCAGGTAAAGTGATTGTTCAAAAAATCGTTGCACATACTTTAGGTCGGCTTGGGTTACCAATGTTTCTTGCCACCGTAGCTGAAATTCGGCCTTGTGGCTGTCCTCCCACATATAAGCGGGAAGCCGAACGCGCTCCATCAAGGCATTGAATTGACTACATTCTTTGCGTATGCCTTCCAGGTCACTGTGCTCGTCTTGCTCCATTACCCTGTGAATACAGGTTATTTCCATCATGCCTTGGTCAATTTGCTTGATTTCAAGCCAAGCGTTTGGAGAGCTTGACATCAGCTTCACGGGATATTTGTTCACTTGTTTGTCCTCATGATAGGGGCTTTTCAGTTGTCCCACCCAGGCGGCCAGTGCCTTGATCAAGTCGGGGTCATTCAATGCTGTCATGTGGAGGTTCCGTTCAAGGGGAAATTTGAATTGAGTGCCTCACAATTTCAACTGGTTCCACAACCGGCCATTCAAACGAAAAAGGCCACCCATTGCTGGGTGACCAAACAAATCCTGTAAACAGATGAGCGGGTTTACAGGCTAGAGGTGATCTGACCGTTCACAACTTTTACGCGGTCGCCAGATTGCCAGCTGGGTGGGCTGCTGAAACTGAATACATCTGAACTGCCTGCGTCGTATTGAACCACTACATCATATTGGGTGGTCGAGTTGCGGTCTTTTTCAATCTTGTTGCCAAGTACGGCACCGCCCACCACGCCAGCTGCGGTGGCTACCTTCTTGCCGCTACCGCCGCCGATTTGGTTGCCCAGCAGGCCACCCACAACACCGCCAGCTACAGCACCGATACCAGAGCCTTCACCTTGAATGGTACGTTGGCGAATTTCAACAACCCGACCGCAGGTGCTGCACGTTGCGGCTGTTTGCACAGGCGCTGGCTTGGAAGCGGCAGGCTTCGAAGCAGCTTTCTTGGCGGCGGCCTCCTCTTTGGCTTTTGCTTCTTCTTCCAGACGTGCTTCTTCTTCCATCTGGGCGATTTCTTGGTCGCTCATATTTGCGTTGCTGTTTGGCAGCAGACCAGTCATGGATGCAATTGCTATGCCGCTGGCCAAAATAATGGCAACAGCTGCAGCAATAATCAGGGGATGGGTACGTTTGGTTTCCATTTTCTTTCTCCACACGAAATGTGTTTGTGTTGCTAATAACGGGGAGGGTCAGAAAAAGGAATACAAGGATTACTTACTAAGGTATCGCATTGCAGTTTCAAGCCCACCGACCGTGAGGGGGTGCATGCGGTGTTCCATGATATTTTGAATGATTTCAACGCTTTGACGATATTGCCAAAGCCCTTCGGGTTCCGGGTTAAGCCAGACGGCTTTTGGAAAGCGATCAAGAAAACGACGCAACCACACTGCGCCAGCTTCCTTGTTATTGTACTCGACTGAGCCTCCTGGCTGGAGTATTTCGTAGGGGCTCATCGTGGCGTCGCCCACAAAAATGAGGCGGTAATCGCTGTTGTAGGTGCGCAGTATGTCTGTGGTCTGAAAACGCTCGCTGTGACGACGGTGGTTTTTTTTCCACAAAAAGTCGTACACACAGTTGTGGAAATAATAAAACTCCAAATGCTTGAATTCACTTTTCGCGGCGCTGAACAATTCTTCAGTACGGCGAATGTGATCATCCATAGATCCGCCCACGTCCAGCAGCATCAATACCTTCACTGAATTGTGGCGTTCCGGACGCATTTTCAAATCCAGCCAGCCGGCATTGCGCGCTGTCGATTCAATGGTGTTGTCCAGGTCTAGTTCTTCTTGCGCGCCCTCACGCGCAAACCGGCGCAGGCGGCGCAGGGCAATCTTGATATTGCGTGTGCCAATTTCCAGCTCGTCGTCGTAATCCTGGTAAAGGCGTTGATCCCAAACCTTCACCGCGCGGCGGTTTCGGCTTTCATCTTGCCCTATACGCACGCCTTCCGGGTTGAAGCCATTGTTACCAAAAGGCGAGGTGCCGCCCGAGCCAATCCATTTGCTTCCGCCTTCGTGCCGCTCTTTTTGCTCTTTCAACAGTTCCTTCAAGCGTTCCATCAACTTGTCCAGTCCGCCCATGGCTTCAATGGCTGCCATTTCCTCAGGCGTGAACTCCCGATTGAATCGCTTTTCCAACCAGTCCTTCGGCAACTGAGCGAACAAATCCATGTTCTTTTCCAGCCCTTTGAAGTAGCTGCCGAACACCTGGTCGAACCGATCAAAAAATCGTTCGTCTTTGACCAGGGTCAGGCGGGACAAATGGTAAAAATTGTCCAGGCTCGGTGTCATGAACTGAGCCTTCATTCCCTCAAGCAGGGTGAGGTATTCCCGCACGGTCACGGGAATTTTGGCATCGCGAAGTTGAAAGAAAAAATCCAGTAACACAGCAAAAGCCTTTATTAACGACCCTGGCGGGCCATGAACACCAAACGGTTGAACAATTCAATATCTTGCTCGTTTTTCAGCAATGCGCCGTGCATGGGTGGAATGGCGTCTTTGCCGTCTTTGGCTTGTAATGCACTGGCAGGAATATCTTCGGCCAGCAGCAGGCGCAGCCAATCGATCAACTCCGATGTGGTCGGTTTTTTCTTTAAACCGGGCAGGGCTCGAATACCAAAAAAGCTGGCCATTGCAGCATCCAGCAATTCTTTTTTCAGATTCTTGAAGTGCACGGCCACAATGCTTTCCATGGTGGCTTTGTCAGGAAATTGAATGTAGTGAAAAAAGCAGCGACGCAGGAAAGCATCTGGAAGTTCTTTCTCGTTGTTGGAGGTGATGATCACGATCGGGCGGTGTTTGGCCTTGATTAGCTGCTTGGTTTCATAGCAGTAAAACTCCATGCGATCAATTTCACGCAGCAAGTCGTTCGGGAACTCAATATCGGCCTTGTCGATTTCATCGATCAGCAGCACAACGGGCTTGTCGCTCTCAAACGCCTGCCACAGCACACCTTTTACAATGTAGTTCGCAATGTCTTTTACTCGCTCTTCACCCAATTGAGAGTCGCGCAATCGGCTGACAGCGTCGTACTCGTAAAGACCCTGTTGGGCTTTTGTGGTGGATTTGATGTGCCACTGCATCAGTTCCAGGCCAAGCGATGCGGCCACTTCTTCAGCCAGCAGTGTCTTGCCGGTGCCCGGTTCACCCTTGATCAGCAAGGGGCGTTGCAGCGTAATCGCTGCGTTGACAGCGAGTTTTAGATCGTCTGTTGCGACGTAGGTTTTGCTACCTTCAAAACGCATTTTTGTAATTCCTTGTAATTCAATATCGCCAGTGTAAGTGCTTTTCGGGGCTTATTTGCTGAATTTTTCATCCAATTTGGCGCTTTCGGCCAGCAGTTCATAGACTAAGCCGCGGTTCAACCGTAAAATAGCAAGGTTTTTGCCCAGCGCCACCCTCTACACAAAACGGCGCGGCTGACCACCAATTACATTTGTTGACGAGAGAGCGAGATGAAACGTATCGGTTTGACTGTTCGCGCAATGCGCGCAATGAGCGCAATCAGCGCAACCGGCCTGTTGGCTGCGGTGGCTTTTTCTAACCCCGCAATGGCTGTTGAAGGCAACGCCGAGGCAGCGGCATCGAAGAAGTCCATGTGCATTGGCTGCCATGGTATTCCCGGTTACAAGGCCAGCTTCCCCGAGGTGTACAACGTGCCTTATATCGCGGGCCAGAACGCCAAGTACATTGAGGCAGCGCTAAATGCCTACAAGAAAGGCGATCGCAAGCACCCCACCATGCGCGGTATCGCTGAAACGCTGACCGAACAGGACATCGCTGACCTGGCCGCGTACTACGCACAAGCCAAGTGATTTGCAACAAGGACAACTCAATATGAAAACTAAATTCGCTATCGCCGCAGCCTTGTTTGCCGCGTCATTCTCTGTTCAGGCTGCTGATATTGCAGCAGGTAAGGCCAAGGCTGAAGCTCAGTGTGCTGCCTGCCATGCTGTAGAAGGCAACTGGAACAAAACCATGGATCCTTCTTACCCCAAGCTGGCAGGTCAACATGCTGACTACATCGCCAATACTTTGAAGCAGTATCAGAAAGGTGGCCGCAACAATGCCATTATGGCTGGCATGGCTGCAGGCTTGAGCCAGCAAGACATCAAGGATTTGTCAGCATTCTTTGCCTCGCTTGAAGGCGATTTGTACCTGAAGAAGTAAATTGCTTGCCAGTCTGAATGGACTGGGCTTAATGAAAAAACCCGCTTGAAGCCATGTTGCTGAAGCGGGTTTTTTTATGACGAACAGGCGCGGATTAAACCCCGCTGTGTTCCAAAATGCATTGAATGTAATTTTCGCTGCTGAATGCAACCCCGTTTTTCTGTTGCTGGTAAATTTGCTCAGCCAAACATTCAAAAACTTGGTGAGCGGCTTTGTGGTCATCGCCCATTTTTTCACACAGTTTGGAGAAAGCTGCCCGAATGCCGGGTGGCTGGTCGATGCTCACCTGTTCAGCCACGGCCAAGTGCATGGACAGGTGCAGAAACGGATTGCTTTGGCCCGCTTCTACTGAGAAATCGGCTGCAAGAATCGATTCTGGTTCAGCATCAAAAACTTCAAAATACTCCGGGTGCTTGGTCATCCATTGCAGTGCAAGGCTTTCCGCTTCACTGAGTGGTTCTTCCTTGTGGTATTTTTTCCAGCTGTTCAAAAAGAACAGCCTTGCCTGGTCGCGTGTTGGGTTGAACATGAAAAAGTTACCTCGTGTATTCCATCTGTGGGCTGTTGAACAGGCACAGACTCAGTCTGTTATTTCTGGGTGGCGTTACCACGGTGTCGCCTTGGTTTAACCAAGCTGCTTGACCAAATACGCCAATCCATTCAGTGTCGGGAAAACTGGACAACACAGTGGCGATGTCATTGTCATCGGCATGGCACATTTGGCTGCGTTCGAAACCCGCGAAAAGGATTCCTACGTTAGGCGCCTTGGCACTGAAATGAGCAGTCACCGCGGGCATCCAATCGTGAATTTCCCTGTCGATGGCCTTGGGGGTACGGTGGGCCAGTCGAACCTTTTGCCCTTTGAGGACCGGCGCAGCCAGCCCTAGGGTACCGTCGGCATGAATTTCCATCACGGGTATCCAGCTTTCGCCTTTGTCGTGCACCACCTGCAAACGCATGCCCACCGGGCGCGGTTGCTCGCCCGGGCATTGAAGTGCTGTGGCCGCTTTTTCATGGCCTACGCGAATCAGAAACAGGCCGTTGCTTTCGGTCACTGTTTGATAGGGTCCTAGAAATGTGAGTCCCTCAGAGTTGAGAATCAAGGGAGTTTGCACCAGCAGCTGGGTTGCACAAATAGCTTCACCGCAAATGCGACCGTGCTCAACGCGTGGCATTTTTGCGTAATTGGCACCGTACGACAACAAGCCCAAGGTGTCTGCCTGCACGACGCTAGAATCAGGCTCGCAGTCGGCCAATGTCCAGTGGTCGGTCAGTACCTGCTCGTGCTCAACCATGCACAGGTTCAAGGCAGTGTGCCGTGCAGGAATATTGCCTTGTGGGGTTTCAAATTCTTTGCCAAACACAGCGACCAATATTGTGGGCTCGTTGCTGTACACCTGGCCCTGGCCCAACAGGCCAGAGGCACAACCTCCCCACACATTCATACAGTTGGTTTTGCTGACACACATCTGTGCCAGGTCCTGCAAAAGCGGCGCGAAATGGGGAGTGCACAACAAAATGACCCGGCTGATGTAGTCGGAGTGGCGGCGAAGTCCAGCTTTTTCGACAGCACTTTCAATCAGCGTACTCGCGTCTTCAAGACTGGCATCACTGAACACCTGAACGCAAATAGCGTGGGTCATGTTGTTTTCTTTTTGAATTCGCACAAGTCCACGATACTACAACGAGTGCATTCGGGTTTGCGTGCTTTGCACACATAGCGACCATGCAAAATCAGCCAATGGTGGGCGTTTAACATAAACTCTTGGGGCACCAGCTTCAACAATCGTTTTTCAACTTCCAGTACGTCTTTTCCAGGGGCTATACCTGTGCGGTTACTAATCCGGAAAATATGCGTATCGACAGCCATGGTGGGCTGTCCAAATGCGGTGTTCAATACCACGTTTGCTGTTTTGCGACCAACGCCCGGAAGGCTTTCAAGTGCTTCCCGGTCAGCCGGAACCTCGCCATTGTGCTGGTCCCGCAAAATTTCGGCAGTTTGCACAAGGTGCTTGGCTTTGGATCGGAAAAGACCAATGGTTTTGATGTAACCCTCTACCCCGGCTACACCAAGCGCCGCGATGGATGCTGGTGTATTTGCGACAGCGAACAGTTTCCGCGTGGCGATATTCACGCCTTTGTCGGTGGCCTGTGCGCTCAGCAACACTGCAGCCAGCAGTTCAAACGGCGTTGAATACTCCAGCTCGGTTTTTGGTTCGGGATTGGCCTGCTGAAACCGTTTGAAAATCTCGGTACGCTTTTCTTTGTTCATGGTGTTTGTGCCTGCCGCCGTGCCCGCGCCCTGGCCAGTGCGGCTTGTACCACCGCTTTTTTGGCTGCTGCATCGGGGCTGGGAGTGTCGTCTAGCTCGTCGAGTTTGTGAATTGCTTTGGCTTCGAGTCTTTCTGCCTGTTCTTCTTTTTGCCGTTCTAAGCGTATTTCGCGAGTTTGCATGCGAGTACGGGCAGCATGCGCCTGGGTTTGATCCCAAGCGCTGAATTCAGGCATGAACACCATATCGATGCAGTCGACGGGACAAGGCGGAATGCACAGCTCGCAGCCCGTGCAAAGCTCGGCCAGCACGGCATGCCTGCGTTTGCTACTTCCCACGATTGCGTCAACAGGGCACGCCTTGATGCACAAAGTGCAGCCGATGCAATGTTGAGGGTGAATGCTGGCGATGTGACGCTCAATGGTAGTGCCGCAGCTGGGGTCAACTGGTTTTTCTGGAAGATTCAACAGGGCAGCCAACGCGACGATTGTACTCTCGCCGCCGGGGGGGCACCGGTTTAAATCGGCCTCACCGCTCGCCAAGGCCTTGGCGTAGGGTAAGCAGCCCTCAAACCCACATTGAGTGCATTGGGTTTGAGGAAGTAGATCGTCTATTTGATGTACAAGTTGCTCATGCATTCTTGGCTATGAATTCGCGGATTTTCGGATAAACCTTCTCGCGCCAACGGCGACCGCTGAAGATACCATAGTGTCCGCATTCCATGGCTTCGTAATGTTCTTTCTTGTCCACAGGCAGGTTTTTGCACAGCTTGAGCGCAGCCTTGGTTTGACCTGGACCAGAAATATCGTCCAACTCGCCTTCAATGGTTAATAGCGCCACTGTTTTTACGTCTTCGGGTTTGACCTGCTGGCCTCGAACTTCCCAAGTGCCAAGTGGCAAGGCGTGATCTTGAAACACGGTTTTGATCGTGTCCAAATAATATTCAGCCGGCATATCAAGCACGGCATTGTATTCGTCGTAAAACTGGCGGTGGCTTTCAGCGCTTTCCCCATCACCTTCAACCAGGTGCATGTAAAAGTCGTAATGGCTTTGGGCATGTTTGTCCGGGTTCATGCTGACAAAACCCAAATGCTGCAAAAAGCCTGGATACACGCGGCGCAGGTAGCCTGGGTAGGTGTGGGGTACGCTGTAAATTACATTGTTTTCAAACCAGGAGTAGGGCTTTTTGGTGGCCAGATTGTTCACCTCGGTGGGGCTTTCACGGGTGTCAATCGGGCCGCCCATCATGGTCATGCTTTTGGCCTGTTTGGGGTCTTTGTTGGATGCCATCAGCGACACGGCAGCCATCACCGGTACAGTGGGTTGGCACACTGAGATCAGGTGAACATCGGGACCCAGAAGTTGAATGAATTCGATGCAGTAATGCACATAATCGTCCAGGCGGAATTCGCCTTCAGACAGGGGAACCATGCGCGCATCAACCCAATCGGTGATGTACACATCGTGGTCTTGAAGCAGCGTTTTGACTGTGTCTCGCAGCAGGGTGGAGTGATGACCAGACAAGGGCGCAAATACCAATACCTTGGGTTGTGGCTTCAAGGGTTTGGATTCGGCGGGAATCATTTTGCGGAAATGAATCAGTTTGCAAAATGGCTTGGTTTCAACAATTTCCTGAGCAATAGATACTTCGCGATCGCCGCACTTGACTGTGGTAATTCCGAATTCAGGTTTCTCATATTCCTTGCCCAAGCGGTACATCAATTCGAAACCCGCTGAAATACGACGTGCCATGGGCAAATGCGCCAAAGGGCTGAATGGATTGCTGTATAGCTTAGAACCTGCTTCTGCCCAGATGGTCATGGGGTTTAACAGCGCTCGCTGAAATTCGTGCATTTGATACAGCATTGAAAGTGCCTCCGGCTTTATTAGGCGATTGTCTTGATTTGACAATTATGTGTCAGGTTCCTGACGATTATCTTGCAAACATTGCTGCAACGCAACATGTTTGAATGATTCTTCGATCACCAATAGTTTTCAACCGCGATTTCACCTGGGGTGTTTCGTCTTGCTGGTGAATAGCCTTTTGATTTCAGTACCTTGCGTATGTCAGTAACCATCTCGGGGTTGCCGCAAATCATGAATCGACTGCGTTCAACATTCATGGGTAAGCCTGTGTGTTTGGTCAGGATGCCTTGTTCCAGCAGTGCGGTAATCCGTTCATCCAGGCAATTCGGTATCTTCTCGCGGGTGACCACAGGTACGTAAACAAATCGTTTTTTGACGTTCTCGATTAATTCGCTAAACACGGGATGTTCAACAAACCCGTTGATCATGTCTTGGTAAACCAGTTCCTCAGCCGTGCGGGCACTGTGCACCAGCACGATGTTTTCAAACTGTTCCCAAGTGTGAGGGTCATGAAGGATCGAGAGAAACGGTGCCAGACCTGTGCCCGAGCCCAACAACCAGAGATCTTTGCCGGTTTCAAAGCGGGCGGTGGTGAGAAAGCCGAAGTTGGTTTTGTCGATGTAGATGGGAGACCCCACCTTCAGCTGGCTTAGGTGACTGGTGAAAGCCCCGTTGGGTACGACAATCGAGAAAAACTCGAGATGTTCGTCAAACGGACCGGAAACCATGGAATAGGCACGCCAGATAATTTCTGGCTCAGCGGGCAGTTGCAGGGTGTTGTCAACACCCAGCCTTGCAAATTGGCCCGCGGTGAAGCGAAAGCCAGTTGGGCGGGTACAAGTGAAGGAAAACAATTTGCCCGGTACCCAGACTCGTAAGCTGGTAATTGTTTCCCGGGTGTATTTGTCTTCAACTTCACTCATGGTGCTACTCGATGGGTACTACCTTGGAGCCGATTACTTCTCAAGGTATTGCAGCTTGTCTTTCACATCTTTCCAGTCATCGGCATCGGGCAGATGCGCCTTCATGCGAGTAATGCTTGGCCAATCTTTGGCCAGTTCTACGTTCATGTCGATGAATTTCACCTGGTCGGCAGGCACATCTTCCTCGGCATAAATCGCGTTGACGGGGCATTCAGGAATGCAAACGGCGCAGTCGATACACTCGTCTGGATCGATTACCAAAAAATTGGGGCCTTCGCGAAAACAGTCGACTGGGCATACGTCCACACAATCGGTGTATTTGCACTTGATGCAAGACTCGGTAACTACGTGTGTCATGGTGAAAATGATTGGTTAGACAAGATAACGAGACATTGTAATCGATTGGACCGCATTGCACCTGAATCTCCGCTCGAATTCACCAACTGGCATGGGGCATACCCTAGGGGCGACAGTGGCGTGGTTTTTCTATAATGATTACTACGAATATCTGCCTAGGGTGCACTTTGAGCCAATCTTTCAACGACGACGACCTGGATACCACCGCGGCTCGTTCAGAAATTCTGAGCCGGATTCGCAGCCTCCAGTCCCGGCCTGTCACCATGCACGAGAACGAGATGACCCTGGCCAAGGGGTATCTGGCCAGGAAAACCCGAGGACCTGCACCAAGCCCGGTTGAGAACGTGGTGGCTTTGTTTGAGGAGAAATCCCGGGCGATGCTTTGCACTGTTCAACGGGTGAAGTCGACTGCGGAGGTGGCCCAAGCCTGTGCGGCCTTTCTTGCCGAGAATGAATTGAACGGCACTGTGGCTATTTGGCCGTCGTTGAATCAGTTGGACTGGTCCGTGTTGCCGCATGAGGCGCGTTTGGGTGCCCCGACAGGCGATGATCTGATCGGTATCAGCGCTGTGGCGTGCGCGGTGGCGGAAACCGGAACCCTAGTTTTTGCCAGCAAAACCGACGAACCTGCCAGCACGCACTTGCTGCCTGAAACTCACATTGCGATTGTTCGGGAAGAGCAAGTGGTACACACCATGGAAGACGCATTTGAGCTTTTGAGAAAAGAAAGTCGGATAATGCCGCGTGCCTTGAACTTTGTGTCTGGCCCTTCACGTACAGCCGACATTGAACAAACCATTGTGCTGGGCGCGCATGGTCCCTACAGGGTGCATTTAATTTTGGTCGGCAAATAAGCATGCGAGACGACTCCCGGCGACGCTTTGTAAAAAAGGCCTTGGTGGCGGGTGCTGCAGGAGCCATGGTCACTCCAGTGGCTTCCCAGTCTGCTGCCTTGGTCAAAACCGCAAAACCTGTCGTATTCAAGTTCCAAAGCACTTGGCCCACCAAAGACATTTTCAATGAGTTTGCCCAGGATTTCGCAAAGAAGGTGAACGACATGTCGGGCGGCGAGTTGCGCATTGATGTGTACCCCACCAACAGCATTGTGAAAGCTTTCGGTATTCAGAATGCTGT
This sequence comes from Limnobacter sp. MED105, assembly GCF_000170915.1. Lineage (GTDB taxonomy): Bacteria > Pseudomonadota > Gammaproteobacteria > Burkholderiales > Burkholderiaceae_B > Limnobacter. The sequence continues at coordinate 126,116 of NZ_ABCT01000003.1, read as the reverse complement.
GCACAAAGGGCAGCTTGACGGTGGTCATGGAGTTCCAACTTATTGGCATGATCGCCACGCTGCCTTTTCCCTGTTCGGCAGCGGCCCCAGTTTTGGCATGAGCTCGAACCAGATTCTGGCGTGGTTTCAGTACGGCGGTGGTCAACAGCTCTATGACGAACTGGTTCAAAAAGAAATGAACTTGAATATTCAAGGCTTCATGTACGGGCCATTGACACCCCAGCCTTTGGGCTGGTTCAAGAATCGGATCGAGAGCATCAAAGACCTCGACAAAATGCGTTTTCGCGCTGTAGGTTTGGCCGCAGAAGTGTTCAAGGAACTTGGCCTGACCACCACCGCCTTGCAGCCCGCCGATATTGTGCCCTGGCTGGACAAAGGCCTGATTGATGCGGCGGAGTTCAACAACCCCAGTTCCGATCGTGCTTTGGGCTTTCCAAGTGTCTCGTCGGTGTGCATGATTCGCAGCTTTCACCAAAGCAGTGAGGTATTTGAAGTTATTTTCAACAAGCAGCGTTTTGACAGTTTGCCATTTGCGTTGCGCTCGATTATTCGATACGCCTTGCAGGCTTCCTCTGCTGATTTAAGCTGGAAGGCCTCTGACCGGTTTTCAACTGATTACGAGGAAATGCGCCGCAAACAAGGCGTTCGCTATTACGTAACTCCTGATGATATTTTGAAGGCACAGCTGACTGCGTGGCGCAAAATCATTGCGCGCGAATCAGCCAACAGTCGGATTTTCAAGCGCATCATTGATTCCCAAATGCGTTTTGCCAAACGTGTGGTTGGTTTTGAGAATGACCTGACACCTTCTTCTAAAATGGCCTTCGATTTTTGGTTCTCTACCGTGTAAACCCAGGCTGGGTTAATATGCAGCCATAACACCTTCAAGAGTGAGCCAACATGTCTGATATTCACGCCCGCAAAACACACAATTTGACCCTAGAAGAAGCCAAGCAAACTGCGCAGAAACTGGCAGATCAACTTCAAAAAGAATTCCAGCTGGATAGCCAGTGGCAAGGCAACACCTTGAACTTCACGCGTTCGGGTGTGAAGGGCAAACTGGACGTAACCGACAAAGATGTCACTGTCGATATTTCCTTGGGTTTTATGCTGAAGGCGTTCAAAGGAAAAATTCAGGCCGAAATCGACAAAAATATCGACAAGATGTTTGCCTGAAAAGGTGGATTGGATTGAATCAGAACTTCACACTTAAAAAGTCAGCAACGCTGGGATAGCGAAGACGGAATCCCAGCTTTTTCTGATTCAACGATTCGATTCGCCGCGATTCCGACATGAAGCTCCACATCATGGGGCTGACCATTCGTTTCACCTCTTCCCGTGAAAAGCGGGGTGGGCGTGGAAGCTGATAAGCATCGGCCACCATATCAAAGTAGTCTCCCATTTTGCTGGGTTTCGCATCGCAGGCGTTCAGCACCTCAAAGGTACCGCCTTTGTAATTGACCCATCGGCTTAAACGGCCCAAATCGAGTTCGTGAATATGGTTTGACCACGCATCTTCATCAGGCAGCAAGGCAGGTGTGCGGTTTTTGATGCGGTCAATTGGCAATCGGTCATCGCCATAAATGCCCGGTGCACGCAGCAGGTGTACGTGCACACCATGTTTTAAACCCAAACGCAGTTGGGTTTCTGCATGAACACGCCGTTTGGCCCTTTCTGATTGGGCATTCAGTGGAGTGTATTCATTGATCCATTGCCCTTGCGCATTGCCATAAACACCAGTGGTAGATACGTAGCTGATGCGTGGAGCGGGTTTGCCGTGGGCTTTGGCACGCGTGGCGGCCCACAACACCAGTTTCTTCAGTGTGTTGTCGGTGTTTAGTGATGCGTTGGGTGGGGCCATCCAGACAATTCGGTGACCCAGCGAAATAAGACGCAACAAGTCAGGTTTTGAATTCAGGTCGATCGCAAGTGGTCGTGTGTTGTGGGCCAAGATGGCAGCGCGCTTTGCTGCCGTGTCTGCCCCAGGGCGGTAAGTCGCTGTAAAATGTTGATCTGGAAAGGTTTGCAACAAGACCAAGCCCACTTGCCCGCAGCCCGCAACGCTAATTTTGCTTTGCCGAAAGCGACGGGGCAAACTGCGTTTGAAAAATAACCCGTCGGGTTTGTCGATGTCACGGAAAGTAGTTTGATGATTCACAACGTAGAAATTCTTCCCAGTCAAAAACAGTTTGAATGCGAGTCTGACGATACTCTGTTGTCGGCAGCACTGCGCGCAAACGTCATTTTGCCATATGGCTGCAAAGACGGTGCATGTGGATCTTGCAAGGCCGATTTGCTTGAAGGCCAGGTGGATTATGGCACCTACCAGTCACGCGCCCTGAGCGAAGAAGAGCGTGTACGCGGGAAGGTGCTCACCTGTTGTGCAAAACCATTGGGCCCTGTGAAATTGAAAGTTCGAGAGCTTTCCGGTTTGGGTGATATTCCCATCAAGAAGATGCCGTGTCGTTTGCAGAGCCTCGAAAAGCCAGCGAGCGACGTGGCAATTCTCAAGTTGCAGTTACCCGCCAATGAGGTGTTGCAATTCAATGCCGGGCAGTACATTGAATTCATGTTGCGCGATGGATCTCGACGCAGTTACTCGCTGGCCAACGCACCCTATCAAGAAGGTGGAATCGAGCTTCATATTCGTCACATGCCGGGTGGCTTGTTCACTGACCATGTATTCAACACCATGAAAGAAAGAGAAATTCTGCGTTTTGAAGGACCGTTCGGTACATTTTTCTTGCGCGACGACTCTACAAAGCCTGTGGTGTTGTTGGCCAGTGGCACTGGTTTTGCCCCAATTAAATCTTTATTGGAACAGGCCTTTTTCAAGAACAGCAGCCGTGATTTTGTGTTGTATTGGGGTGCTCGAACCAAGGCTGACTTGTACCTGTTTGATTTACCCATTCAGTGGATGGCCGATCATTCAAACTTCAAATTTGTGCCGGTGCTTTCCGATGCAAGCCCGGCCTGCAACTGGACAGGGCGAACAGGTTTTGTGCATCACGCGGTGATGCAGGATTTCCCGGATTTGAGCGCGCACCAGGTGTATGCCTGTGGTGCACCTATTGTGATTGAGTCAGCGCAGCGTGATTTCACTGCCCAGTGTGGCTTGCCCGAGGATGAGTTTTTTGCAGACTCTTTCACATCAATGGCAGATGCCTGATCGACAAAGCAGCTTTTATTGCGGCACTTGCCCCAGATAGGTCTCACGGATTCTGGGGTCACTAATCAGTTCACTGGCCAGGCCTTCGTAATCTATCAAACCGGAGTCCATTACATAGGCGCGATTCGCCAGTTGCAGGGCAATGTGTGCATTTTGCTCCACCAGCAATATGGTCATGCCTTGCTGGTGTACCTGTTGAATGACTTCAAAAATTTTCTCAATCATCAATGGGGCCAAGCCCATGCTGGGTTCGTCCAGCAGCAGCAAATCAGGTTTGCCCATTAGGGCCCGTGCCATTGCCAACATCTGCTGTTCTCCACCACTCAAGGTTCCAGCAGATTGCTTTAGTCGTTCTTTGATGCGTGGAAACAATGTCAGCAGATGGTCGAGATCAGCATTGAGCTCTGCTTGTGGGCACCCAGTTTGCAAGCGCGCGTTTGCGCCCAACTCAAGATTTTCCAACACGGTCATGCGTGCAAAAATTCCGCGTCCTTCTGGTACCAAGGCCAAACCGTTTTTTAGTCTTTCATGTGCAGGCAGCGTAATCAGGTCAATTGAACTTTTGAGGGTTGCTGCATGGGCCTGGAAGGGCAATAAGCCCGCAATGGCTTTCATGGTCGATGTCTTGCCCGCGCCGTTGCAGCCAATCAGGCAGACCAGTTCACCCTGTTGCACCTGAAAATTTAAGCCCTTGACCGCTTGAATGCCACCGTAGGCCACGGTGAGACCCTGAATATCCAATATGGTGTTCGGCAGAGTGTTTCGGACAGCATTACGCATGGTGAAGCCCCCCAAGATAAGCTTCAATCACGGCAGGGGACTGCTGTACCTGTGCAGGGGTGCCTTGTGCAATTATTTTGCCGTAGTCCAACACAGTAACCTCGTCACAAATACCCATGACCAGTTTGACATCGTGTTCAATCAGCAGTATTGATTTTCCATCTTGTCGAATTTGAAGCAGCAACTCGCGCAGCTTTAATTTCTCTGTTGCGTTCATGCCGGCAGCCGGTTCGTCCAGCGCCAGTAATGCAGGCTCACTGGCCAAGGCGCGTGCAATTTCAAGTCGACGTTGATCGCCGTATGAAAGCTGCCCGGCCAGGTGATTGCTGTAGGCGCCAATGCCCACGTAATGCAACCAATGCAGGGCACGCTGCCGAACCTGTTCTTCCTCCCTGCGTTGTGCAGGGGTACGAAGTACCGCACCGAACACACCCTGACTGGTTTTGCTGTGCATACCCACAGCCACATTTTCAAGCGCTGTCATGCTTTTGAACAAACGAATATTTTGGAAGGTGCGGGCCAAACCCATTTGGGCAACATGGTGGGGCGAAGCAGGGTTGTAGGTTTTGCCCTTGAATGCAAAGAGCCCAACATCGGGTGTGTACAAACCCGTAATCAGGTTAAAGCAGGTGGTTTTACCCGCGCCATTCGGACCAATTAGCCCAATGACTTGCCCGGCTTGAATGCTCAGGCTGACATCATCCACGGCAGCAATACCGCCGAAGTTTTTTTTCAGGTTAGTGGCGCTAAACAATGGCGTGTTCATTTGCGATGTGGCCAAAGCCCATTTGGGCGATACAGCATCACCAACACCATGGTGAGCCCATAGATCAAGGAGCGAAGTATTTCGGCATCCACCAGCACAGTACCAAACAAAAACTCTTGAACGGGTGTAACCACTTGCCGCAGCATTTCCGGAAAACCTGCCAGCAAAAGTGCGCCCAATATAACGCCAGGAATGTGACCCATCCCGCCCAACACCACCATGCAAAGCACAATGATTGATTCCATTAGACCAAAGGATTCCGGGCTGATAAAGCCCTGAAACGCAGAAAACATGGCCCCAGCAACGCCACCGAAAGAGGCTCCCAGTGCGAAGGCCAGCAATTTCATGTTGCGGGTGTTAATTCCCATCGATTTTGCCGCAATTTCGTCGTCGCGGATCGCTGTCCACGCTCGTCCAATTCGGCTGTTTTGTAGTCGCATGCAAATAACAATAATGATGAGAGTGAGGGCGAGAAACAGGTAGTAGTAAAGGTGAAGCGCAGGAACCTCGATGCCGAATAAATCAACTGTGCGTGAAAAACGAACCCCCGCAATTTCCACGGGCTCAATCATGTTGATGCCTTGAGGGCCGTTGGTGATGTTGACTGGGGCATTCAGATTGTTCAAAAACAGTCGAATGATTTCACCGAAACCCAGGGTAACAATAGCCAGGTAGTCGCCTCGCAGCCGAAGGGTGGGCGCACCCAGAAGTACGCCAAACAGCGCAGCAATCAGTGCACCCAGTGGAATCATTAACCAAATGGAAAGATGAAGACCATCGGGAAAGAGGGCGGCAATGGTTTCGAAGTTGTCGGTTAAATGGGGTGAGGCGAGTAAACCGTAAACATAGGCCCCCACGGCATAAAATGCGATATACCCCAGATCGAGCAAGCCTGCGAAGCCCACCACAATGTTGAGCCCCAACGCCAACATCACATACAGCAATGCGATGTTCAAAATTCGAACCCAGCTGTTACCGATCAAGCCCGCGACCCAGGGCAGTGCAGCCAGTGCGACTGCGACCAGCAGGAATCCGATGATCTGTTGATGGCGATTGGCAAGTTTATTCATGCGCGATCCGACACCCTTTCACCCAGCAGGCCTGATGGTCGAAGGGTTAGCACCAAAATCAACACCGCGAACGCGAAGATATCTTGGTAGTGCGAGCCCAAAAAACCACCCGTCAACTGCCCCAGGTAACCGGCCCCGAGGCTCTCGACAATACCCAAAAGCAGGCCACCCAACATGGCACCGTAAATATTGCCGATACCGCCGAGTACCGCAGCAGTAAATGCTTTTAATCCCGGCAAAAACCCCATGTAGAAATGAGCCACTGAATAATTGGCAGCCACCATGACACCGGCCACTCCAGCCAAAGCCGCACCAATTACAAACGTGGCGGCAATCACTGAATTTGCATTGATTCCCATGAGGCCAGCCAGTTGAGGGTTTTCGGATGTAGCGCGCATCGCTTTGCCCAAGCGGGTTTTATTCACTGTGTAAGTGAGCCCAAACATAAGTGCTGCGGACACCACAACGATCAGAAGTTGAACCGGGGTGATGGAGACGATTCTTTCGTAATCGCTTTCAAGACTGGGAGCAAAGGTGTGCAAAACAATGGGGTCTGTGGGCAGAGTGGCTGGAAAAATAAGGTAATTCCGCCCCCAAATAATCATGGCGAGGGTTTGCAAAATAATTGAAACGCCAATGGCGGAGATCAAAGGTGCCAGGCGGGGGGCATTGCGCAAGGGGCGATAGGCAAAGCGTTCAATGGAGAAGCTAACCAACATGCACACAGGCACAGCGCACAGCACACCCACCAGAAAAAGCATCCAGCCAGGTGTTTCCGGAAACAGTCCCAGAAACAAGGTGATTGCGCTGAAAGCCACCATGGCTCCAATCATGACAACCTCGCCGTGCGCGAAATTGATCAACCCCAAAACGCCGTACACCATGGTGTATCCAAGTGCCACCAAAGCATAAATGCTGCCAAGCACCAGGCCGTTGATCAGTTGTTGCGCAAATATATCCATATACGCCAAAGCAATTGAGAGAAGGGTGACCAGAAAAAGAATAGAGCAATTTGTGTTTGGCTTCGGTGCCATTCTTCAGAAAGAAGTCAGTTAATTGACAGGTCAACCCATTACCGGTTTAGATGCTACATTGGCGGAATCAATCCTAAAAACAAGTTGGAGGTGGTCATGAACCTTTCTCGTTCCTGGCATTTAAAACATTCATTGTTGTGTACATCTGTGTTGATGGCTTTGGTAAGCGGTGCAGTTCAAGCCAAAGAGGTGTTGGTCAAGATAGGGCACATTGCCCCGCTCTCTGGGCCGCAGGCGCATTACGGCAAAGACAATGAATCGGGTGCCAGGCTGGCGATTGAGGATTTGAACAAAATGAAAATTCAGCTGGATGGGGGCACTGCCAAGTTTCAGTTGATTGCAGAAGACGATGCTGCCGATCCAAAAACTGGTGCAATCGTTGCCCAAAAATTGTGTGACTTGAAGGTCAATGGCATTGTGGGGCATCTGAATAGTGGCACCACAATTCCCGCATCGCGCATTTATTACGATTGCGGCATTCCTCAAATCACACCGTCCGCTACTACACCCAAAGTGACCAAGCAGGGATTTGAGTCCGTCTTCAGGGTGATTGCGCATGATGGCGTGCTAGGTGTTGCCTTGGCCAAATATGCTGTCGATGAAATGAAGGCGAAAAGGGTTGTGGTCATTGATGACCGCACGGGTTATGGACAACCGTTGGCGGATATTTTTACCAAGCAGTTGGAGGCCAAGGGTGTCAAGGTGCTGGAGCGCCACTACACCAACGACAAAGCGACCGACTTCGCAGCAATTTTGACCTCTGTAAAGCGCGTGAACCCTGACCTGGTTTTTTACGGCGGCATGGATGCACAAGCTGGCCCTATGTTGCGTCAAATGAAGCAGTTGGGCATCAAGGCAAAGTTAATTGGCGGTGATGGCATTTGCACCGCTGAGTTGATGCGTTTGGGTGGTGACAATGTGGGTTCGAATGTACTTTGTGCTGAGGGCGGTATGGCTTTGAGCAAAATGCCAGGTGGACCAGCATTCGAAAAGCGATACAAAGCCCAGTTCAAGACTGACATTCAGGTTTATGCCCCTTTCGTTTACGACGCTGTCATGACCATGGGCATGGCCATGAAAAATGCAAAGTCAGCCGATCCCAAGAAGTATCTTCCGAAGTTGAAAGACATACGATATGACGGTGTGATCGGAACTATCGCATTTGACGAAGTGGGCGATGTGCTGAATGCAGCAGTGACCTTGAACTCTTACGGCCCTCAAGGAAAATTTCCAGTGAAGGTTGTGAATTAAGCGACTTCAAATAAAAAAAGCCAAGGCGCAACACCTTGGCTTTTTTAAGTTGCTTGCCCACTGATTACAGAGCAAGAACCCAAGCTGCCAATTTCTTGGCTTCTTCTTCGGTCACGTTTTGAGCAGGCATGGGAACTGGACCCCAAACGCCCTTGGTGCCGTTCTTGATTTTGCCGGCCAGCATTGCTTCTGCACCTGCTTGGCCTTTGTACTTGGCTGCCACGTCTTTAAAGGCTGGGCCAACTACTTTTTTCTGAACCTGGTGGCAGGCCAAGCAGGCTTTGCTCTTGGCCAATGCTTCGTCGGCGCTGGCTGACAACGGTAGAGCAACCATGGTGGCTGCAATCGCCAAGACACCCATTTGCTTGATCATACTGAACTCCTCACTTTGTTACAGTTAGCACATTAATAACGTCTCGGGCGTCATTTTGGCAGACAACACAGTTGTTTGTCATGTGAAACAGCATGATTTTTATCCTTCTGGGCATCCTTTTGCTCACAATGAAACTTGGCGGTGTGCATCCTGTGATCAATTGGGAGTGGTTTTCCATCGCTTTGCCGTTTCTCATGGCCATTTGCTGGTTTGAACTTTTCGAGCCTTGGCTTGGCCTGGATGTTCGCCGACAGCAGTTTAGAAGGCGCCAGCTAGAGGCGAGGATTCGACATCTTCAAAATAAAAAACCCCGACGACAACGCCGGGGTTTTCCGTTTAAATAAATCGCTGGGTGGTTTAGAGGTCGAGATCGCCATCGGTGACTGCACCCTTGCTGGCGCTACTGGCCAAGGCTGCGAATTTGGCCAGCACACCAGTGGTGTAGCGTGGCTTGGGTTTTACCCAACTTTCACGACGCTTCGCCAGTTCTTCCTCGCTCACGTTGATCTGTAACAATTTCTGATGTGCGTCCATCGTGATGGAGTCACCTTCCTTGATCAGCGCGATCGGGCCGCCAACGTAGGCCTCTGGCGCAACGTGGCCGACCACCATACCCCAGGTGCCACCGGAAAAGCGGCCGTCGGTGATCAGGCCGACTGTTTCTCCCAAGCCCTTGCCAATAATTGCCGAGGTTGGGGCCAACATTTCCGGCATGCCTGGACCGCCTTTGGGGCCCAAGTAGCGAAGAATAATCACGTCGCCGTCTTTGATCTTGTCGCCCAAAATTGCGTCCATCGCGCTTTGCTCGTCGTCAAAAACCTTGGCTGGTCCGGTAATTACAGGGTTTTTGAGGCCTGTGATCTTGGCCACAGCACCTTCGGGTGCCAGGTTGCCTTTCAGAATCGCCAAGTGGCCTTGCTTGTACAGGGCTTTTTCGATCGGCATGATCACGTTTTGATCCGCGCGGGGCACTGAAGGAATATCGGCCAGGGTTTCTGCAATGGTTTTGCCAGTGATGGTGATGCAATCGCCATGCAACAGGCCCGCATCCAACAAAATTTTCATGACTTGTGGAATACCACCGGCATCGTGCAGGTCAGTGGCAACGTATTGGCCAGAAGGCTTCAGGTTGCAAATGACTGGTGTGCGCAAGCGCACGCGTTCAAAGTCTTCGTAGCTCCAGGCCACATCTGCTGCTTTTGCAATGGCCAGGAAGTGCAGTACCGCGTTGGTGGAACCACCGGTGGCCATCAGCACGGCCACAGCATTTTCAATCGACTTCTTGGTGATGATGTCGCGGGGCTTCAAGTCGTTGCGAACCGCTTCGATCAAGACGCGAGCGGACTCTTCAGTTGAAGTGACTTTCTCTGCGTCAATGTTCGACATGGTGCTGGAGTAGGGCAGGCTCATGCCCAAAGCTTCGAATGCCGAGCTCATGGTGTTGGCGGTGTACATGCCACCACAGGAACCGGAACTCGGGCAGGCGTTCTTCTCTATACCCTTGAAGTCTTCCTCGCTCATGCGGCCAGCCGTGAATTCGCCCACGGCTTCGAAGGCAGACACAATGGTCAGGTCTTTGCCTTTGTAACGCCCCGGCTTGATAGTGCCGCCATAAACGTAAATGCCTGGCACGTTCATGCGGGCCATGCCGATCATGCCGCCGGGCATGTTCTTGTCGCAGCCGCCGATCACCAACACGCCGTCCATCCACTGGCCCTGTACCGCAGTTTCGATGCAGTCCGCGATGACCTCGCGGCTGACCAGTGAATACTTCATGCCTTCGGTGCCCATGCTCATGCCATCGGAGATGGTGGGGGTGCCGAAAATTTGTGGATTGCCACCAGCCTCTTTCACTGCTTTCACAGCCGCATCTGCCAAAGGCTGCAAGCCGCTGTTGCAAGGCGTGATCGTGGAATGGCCATTGGCAATGCCAATCATGGGGTTATTGAAGTCTTCGTCTTTGTAACCCATGGCGAAATACATCGCGCGGTTGGGCGAACGGGCCACGCCCTGGGTAATGTTCTTGGAACGTCGATTGATGCTCATTGCAAAAGCTCGCTGGTGGATTTTGATTCAAAACGAGAATTTACCATTTTATGGTGCACCGCTGGGCGCTTGAAGGCACTCATTCATCAAAGGGTAGTCCCTAGGGCAGTACAATTGAGCAGTTTTAATTACCCGGGCGCTCCATGTTTGTTCATCCTGAATTTGATCCGATTGCCATCTCGATCGGTCCTGTGGCCATTCGCTGGTATGGCTTGATGTATTTGCTCGCCTTTGTGGCTTTCATCATGCTGGCCAAACGTCGTTTGCATTTGTTCCCGGCCATCAAAATGTCTGATGTGGACAATATGCTGACCTGGGCCGTCTTGGGGGTCATTCTGGGGGGGCGCTTGGGCTATGTGTTTTTCTACAAACCCGACTATTACATGGCCAACCCGGGCGAGATTCTCGCAATTTGGGAAGGCGGTATGTCTTTTCATGGCGGCTTTTTGGGCGTGTTGCTGGTGTGTTTTGTGTACGGCAGCTACAAAGGCTGGAAGTTTTTTGATGTGATGGATTTTGTCGCGCCAGCAGTGCCCATTGGTTTGGCCTTGGGGCGCTTGGGCAACTTTATCAACGGCGAGTTGTGGGGGCGCCCAACCGATGGTTGGTGGGGTGTTGTGTTTCCACAGGCCGGTGACGCCATTGCGCGCCACCCATCGCAGTTGTATCAAATGAGCCTGGAAGGCATCGCCTTGTTCATCGGTCTTTGGTGGTTTGCAAGCAAACCCCGTCCGCGTGCAGCAGTGTCTGCCTGGTTTTTGATTGGCTACGGCGCAGCTCGTTTTGTAGTGGAGTATGCGCGGGAACCGGACCGGTTTTTGGGCACGCTTTCTCTGGGATTGTCGATGGGGCAATGGTTGTGCGTGCCCATGATTCTGGGTGGATTTGCCTTGTTGGCTTGGTCAAAAAACAAGCCTACTGGACTTGAAACCATGACAGCGCTGGAAGCCGCCCAAGCCAAAGCTGGCAAGGGCAGCAAGCGTAGCAAGTAACGCGAACTCAGAAACCCGTAACCGCCTTGTAAATCATCGACAGTGCAATAAAAGAAAGTAAAAGAGCGAAAATGCGTTTGATCTTTTTGACGGGCAGGGTGTGCGCCAGCCTTGCTCCGTATGGGGCAAACAGCACACTCATCGCCGCGACGCACCCCACGGCGGGTAAATACACATAGCCCAATGATCCGGTTGGCATGCCTTGCAAATGTTGGCCGTTGATCACATAAGCGACACTTGAAAACACTGCAATCGGAAAGCCCAGTGCCGCTGAGGTGGCGACCGCATTGCGCAGATTGATATTGCTCCACACCATAAAGGGCACCGACAAGAATCCGCCACCGGCGCCTACAATTGCAGAGGCCGCACCAATCAAGCTGCCCACGGCTGCCAGCCCTGTTTTTCCGGGCAAAGTGCGGGTGGGTTTGGGTTTTTTGTCGGCATACATTTGGTAGGCGGAAAAAATGACGAACGCACCAAATACCAGAGCCAGTTCTTTGGTCGGTAAATACGAGACCACTTTTGACCCGGCAAACCCGCCGATGAGAATACCGGGGGTCAGGAATTTCACGATGTCCCACCGCACTGCGCCTGCCTTGTGGTGTGCACGCATGCTCGAAATGCTGGTGAACATGATAATGGCCAGGGAGGTTGCAATCGAGGAGTGAACCACATGCTCTACCGGCACGCCTTGGCTTACCATCAGGAAGGTGAGAAAGGGCACCAGCAGCATGCCACCACCAATACCCAACAAGCCAGCCAATACGCCGCTGACTACGCCCAAAACAAGCAGAGAAACAATGAAAACCGGATCGAACATGGTGATTGAATTATTGGGTTTAAGTTGATTTGAATAAAAAAAGAGGCGATTGAACATGGGTTCAATCGCCCCGGTATGGGGTCTCTGCCGATGCCATACTGGCCCGATCCCTGAACCTAAGGTTCAAGTGGGTCGCAGTGTTAGGGTCTTTAGGTTTCCCTGACTAAGAGGGAATCACACCGACCCTGAAAAATCCGCAACCGGGATCACAGATATTGGTTCACGGAATACTGACCAATACAGACACGGCAGAGATAAAACAAAATTCTTTACTCGAACAAGTCGGCGTTTTTGGGTTTACTTGCGCCCGGGTTATTTAGGCTGCCATCTACCATTTGCTCGATAGCCTCGATTTTACGCTCAATCGTCTCAATGTCCAGTCCTAAAACAGGGTTGGAAGGGTTACTACCAACGAGCGATTCATGGGCAATCTGCAAGGCTGCCATGACAGCAATTTTATCGAGTCCAACAACCTTGCCCGTGTTGCGAATGCTGGACATTTTTGTTTCTACTATGTTTACGGCCTGCTGCAAGGCGGCACGTTCCTCGGGCTTGCAGGCGATACGGAACTCCCGCCCCATAATTTTCACGTCAAGTGCTTCCAATTATTCCTCCGAGTTCAATTCAAGTTCTGGGAACCATTGATTCAGCATTTGGTTGATTTGACCTTGTGCATGATTCACTTTCTTGTGAAGTAATTCATTCTCCCGGCGCAGGGCTTCAACTTGTTCCTTGGCCGACTTGGCGTCAAACCGGCTTTGCTCAAGGGCCTTGGCCAGGCTGGACACTTTGACTTGAAGTTCGTCGAGTTTCGCAAGCAGTGATTGCGTCATTGGCTGGCTCCATCTTCGGGTAATAATTCCCGAGGGTTGCTGTTGTTGGTATTTTAACTAGACTATACAGTTGCTTACGGCAATCTACTACAGTTTCGCTTTAGGTTAAAACAAAGTTTTCAAGCCCAACACGTCTTGCATGTCAAACAAACCTTTTTCATGACCAATCAAAAACTGGGCTGCGCGAATTGAGCCTTGTGCATAAGTCATACGGCTTGATGACTTGTGTGTAATTTCAATTCGTTCACCAATACCGGCAAAAAGTACGGTGTGGTCGCCGACAATGTCGCCTCCGCGGATGGTCGAAAAACCAATGGTGCCAGCCTTGCGCTCGCCGGTAATTCCTTCTCGGGCAAACACGCCTACCTCTTGAAGATCAACCCCCAAGCCTTTGGCAATCACCTCACCCATGCGCAGCGCAGTGCCGGATGGTGCATCCACTTTCTTGCTGTGGTGGGCTTCGATGACTTCAATGTCATAACCTTGGGACAAAATTTTTGCGGCCACTTCCAGCAACTTGAACGTGGCATTCACGCCGACCGCCATATTGGGAGACCACACCATGGCTACTTTCTCGGCTGCTTTTTTCAGTGCTTCCAGTTGCTTGGGTTCAAACCCGGTGGTGCCGATCACAGCCTTTACGCCGTGCTTCTCGCACAGGGCCAAGTGATGCAAAGTACCTTCCGGACGGGTGAAGTCGATTAATACATCGGCATTGCTCAATGCAGCGTCTGTGTTGTCAGTCACCAGCACACCCGATGAGATACCCATGAAGTCGCCGGCATCACGACCAATGCTGGGTGAGTCAGCCTGATCAAAAGCGCCAGCAAGTTCGCAGTCGGGGTGGTTCAAAATGGCTTCGATCAATGTTTTTCCCATGCGCCCACTGGCGCCGGCTATTGCAATTTGAAGTGGCTTGGTCATGGCTTTTTATTTAAGTACGGGTGCGCGTTCTGTGCCGCCTACGGCAGATTCGGCGTCCTTGATGTCTTCGGCTGGTTTTTCCGAGGGCAATGGCTCAGTCGGCACTTTGGTTGTGCTGTCCGGGCCCAACAAATCGGTAGGACTTGCCGGAAGGTTTTCACCGCCATGGCGGGCCACGCGTTCGTTCTCAAAAATCACGGTGTAGCGCGATTGTGTAGTTTGACCGTCGGCTCGTAATAAGCGGTAAACGTAATCCCAGCGGTTGGCGTGAAAGGCGTCGTTCAGCAAGGGAGTGCCCAGGATAAAGCGCACCTGTTCTTTGGACATGCCCACCTGCAGCCTGGCAACATCTTGCTGGGTGATGAAGTTACCCTGTTGAATATCAAACTTGTAGGGTTTGACGAAAGAAGGTACGTAGTTGTCCGGGATAATGGAACACGCGGACAGCCCTAGAGCCAAGGCCGAGCAAAGAATCAAATTCAGTCGTAAAATACGCATTGTTTTGTGAATTCGCATGTGAAGTGGGAACAGAGTACCTTATTCGGTGCGCTAACATGTCCTGCAAAGGCGTTATCATAAGCTACTTGAACTCGATTAAGCCTCAGAATGGTACCAAACTCATGACTACAGCAACGGATCTCAAAAGCATTGGTTTAAAGGCAACGCTGCCACGAATGAAAATTCTGGAGTTGTTCCAGAGCGGGCAACACCGTCACCTCAGTGCTGAAGACGTTTACAAACTGTTGCTTCAAGAAGACCTAGACATTGGCTTGGCCACTGTTTACCGGGTTTTAACGCAGTTTGAACAAGCTGGTTTACTGGCACGCCAACACTTTGAGACCGGAAAGTCTGTGTTTGAGCTGAATGAAGGGGCTCACCATGACCATTTGGTGTGCGTGCAGTGCGGCAAAGTAGTGGAGTTTTTTGACGAAGAAATTGAGCGTCGCCAAAAAATGATTGCCAAAGACCGAGGGTTTGAACTCCACGATCATGCACTTTCTCTTTATGGCTCCTGCACCAAAAAAGACTGCGAAAACAAACGAAAATAAATTTAACTGTTTGCCGAGGCAATCATTTCATGCGCCGCAGTGCGTGTGGCCTCGGTGATCACCTGCCCGCCCAGCATTCTTGCAATTTCTTCTACTCGCGCCTTTGACTCCAATTGCACAATTTTTGAGCGTGTTGTTTGCGCTGAAATGTCTTTGCTGACCTGAAAATGGTTGTGGCCTTGGGCCGCTACTTGAGGCAGGTGGGTTACGCACAGCACCTGTTTATTCGCGGCCAACAGGCGAAGGTAACGCCCCACGGTTTCAGCAACTGCGCCGCCAATGCCGCTATCAACCTCGTCGAAAATCAGGGTAGGTACCGGTGTGCTTTCAACGGTATTAACTGTAATCGCCAGGCTGATGCGTGCAAGTTCGCCACCCGAGGCCACTTTTTGAATGGCTTGAGGTGTAACCCCAGGGTGCCCTGCCACGCGGAATTCAATGGTGTCGCTGCCCTTGGCTGATGGTTCGCTCCCAGACACATCCACGACAAACACACCACCCTGCATGCTGAGTGTTTGCATAGATTCTGTGACTCGTTTTGACAAGGCCTGGGCAGCTTTCTTGCGAGCCGTTGTGAGCAGTTCGGCTTGTGTTTCATAGGCTTGCCGCGCGCTGGTCAGTTCTTTCTGAAGCTTTTCAACATCAAAACCTTCCTCAAGCCCTTTGATTTCGGCTTGTACACTCTCCATTTCTGTGTGCAGTGTTTCGGGCTGAATGCGCAGTTTGCGAGCAGTTTCATGCCAAAGCGACATGCGCGCTTCCACTTCAGCCAGTGTGTCGGGGTCAAGGTCGTTGTGTTTCAGGTAGTTGCCCAGATCGTAGCTGGCCTCCCGAATTAATATTTCGCCCTCAGACAATGTTTTCACAACACCTTCGAGTGCAGGGTCGCGGGTACTGAGGTGACTGAGCTTCTCGATCACTTGGGTCAATTGATCAAGCAGGGCGTTTTCATTTTGCGACAACACATCACTTGCATGCTGTGTGCCTTCGATCAATTCAGCGCCATGGCTTAAACGGTCGAAGTCATTGCTCAAAGTTTCCCATTCGCCCGCTTTGGGGGCTACTTTGCTCAGCGAGTCCAGTTTCCACTGCAAGTTTTCAAGCCGCGCGGCCCGGTCCTCTTGGCTGCTTTGGGCCTGTTTCAGGGCTTTTTCAGAATTCCTCAATCGGGAATAAGTTTGGGTTGTGGCCTGAATCAGGGCGTTGTGTTGACCGAAGTCGTCCAATAAGCGCAGTTGTTCCCCGGGCTTTGCCAGCGTTTGAAAAGCATGTTGCCCATGAATGTCGATCAGGGTTTCAGACAATTCTTTCAGGGTGCTGGCAGGTACAGGTGTGCCGTTGATGTAGGCTTTTGACCGGCCATTCGATTCGATGGCGCGTCGCAAGTGCATCTCGCCCTCGCTGCAATCAATCGATTGCTCATCGAGTATGGCTTTGGCAGCTGGGTTCAGTTCGAACACTGCAGTAATGTTGGCGCGTTCGCAACCTTCCCGAACTTGCGAGGCGTCGGCACGCGCACCCAGGCACAGCGACAGCGCGTCAATCAAAATGGATTTGCCAGCGCCGGTTTCGCCGGACAGCACTGACATACCGGGTGCGAAATGCAAGTCGAGCTTGTCGACAATAACAAAATCTTGAATGGTCAAACTACTTAGCATGGCCGCTGTCTCTGAGTCCTCGAGTTTTATGGGGAGCTTCTGTGGGGCTTGCACTCCAGTGCAGTTTTTGCCTCAGCATGGCGAAGTAATCATAGCGTTCCGGATGCAAAAGCTGGATTGGGTGTGGTGACACCCTGATCCGTATTTGGTCACCCACTTTGGCGCGGCCATTGAACTGCATGTCAAAGTGCACGCCGGTTTGCTTGCCGCCGGTGACATGAATATCGATGGTGCTGTGTTGGGGCAACGCAATTGGCCGGTTTGTAAGCGCATGCGGGGCCACTGGCACAATCAGCAAGCCAGCCAGACTGGGGTGCAAAATTGGGCCATCGGCCGACAAGGCGTAGGCCGTTGAACCAGTGGGCGTGGAAATAATCAGACCGTCTGCGCGCAGGTCATACATGAATGTGCCGTCTACCTCCACGCGCAGTTCAACCATACCGCCCACAATGCCACGGCTGATCACGATGTCGTTCAGGGCAATGTGATTTTCTACCACTTTGCCCTGTCGCAAAATTTGACCTTCAAGGTAAGCCCGGTTTTCCGAGACCGATTGACCGTTGATGGTGTCTATCAGGGTGGGGTTGATGTCGTCCAGGCGAATGTCGGTGAGAAAACCCAAGCGGCCTTGGTTAATGCCAATCAAGGGAATGTTGGAATCTGCCAATTCACGGGCTGTACCCAAAAAAGTACCATCACCGCCGATGATCACTGCGATTTTTGCTTTTTTCTTGATCAGGGCCAAATTCGCAAACTCAAAGTTGCTGTGGTCACATTCTGGTTTTGATTGTTTGGAAGAACCGCTGCTCAACATGGAATCGCACACCAGTACATGAAAGGCGTTGGCGGCCAGCAGGTCAACCACACTTCGCCAAATGGCCTGTTTTGGGGAGGCGCCATGTTTG
This sequence comes from Limnobacter sp. MED105, assembly GCF_000170915.1. Classification (GTDB taxonomy): domain Bacteria; phylum Pseudomonadota; class Gammaproteobacteria; order Burkholderiales; family Burkholderiaceae_B; genus Limnobacter. The sequence goes on along the minus strand of NZ_ABCT01000003.1, from coordinate 108,446 downwards.
GCAAACACAGCAATGCACATCCCTTTCTGTTTCGGCATTCTTGATTCCCTGTTTTTGTCGTAAAGTGAAGCCTTGGTTTCAATCCTAAGCCCAATCGTATCGCAACACGCATTTGAAGTGACATTGATGATAGACGAACGCGCCCGTTCCATATTGAAAACATTGGTTGAAAGGTACATCACAGAGGGCAACCCGGTGGGTTCCAGGGCTTTGTCCAGGTATTCGACTCTGGATTTGAGTCCGGCCACTATTCGAAACGTGATGGCCGATCTCGAAGAGTTGCGGCTGGTGGTTTCCCCACACACCTCGGCAGGCCGTGTGCCCACTCCGCAGGGATACCGTATGTTTGTGGACTCGCTGCTCACTGTGAAGCCTTTGGCAATCGATGTTCAAACGGCATTGAGTGGTGGTATTCAACGTGAGGACCCTAATCGTGTGTTGAACAAGGCGGTGAACCTGCTTTCGAGTTTGTCGTCGTTCGCAGGGGTGATCACTGCGCCGAAAAAGGCGGCTCTGTTTCGACATGTGGAGTTTTTGAGCCTCTCAGACCGAAAAGTATTGTTGATTATTGTGACGCCCGATGGTGATGTGCAAAACCGGATCCTGATTGTCGAGAAGCCTTACACGCAAAGTGAATTGACCATGGCTGCAAATTTTTTCAACCAGCATTTTGCGGGTTTGAGTTTTCAGCAGGCCAAGCAAAGGTTGTCGGAGGAGTTGCACCAAATCAGTCAGGATATTAGTAAGTTGATGCAGGCTGCGGTCAATGCGGGCACAGAGGCCGAGGAAAGTCAGGCCGATGGGGTACTGTTGTCGGGCGAGCGAAAACTGCTGGATGTGTCAGATTTATCGACTGACATGGAGCGACTGAAAAAAATGTTCGGTGTGTTTGAGCAACGCACCGCGTTGCTGCGCCTGCTTGAAAGCTCCAACAGGGCCGAAGGTGTGCAAATTTTTATTGGTGGTGACTCCAGCCTGGTGCCCATGGAAGAGATGAGCGTGATTTCGGCGCCCTACCATGTGAACGGCGAGGTGGTGGGTACTTTGGGTGTGATTGGTCCCACACGCATGGCTTACGAGCGACTGATTCCTATTGTTGACATTACATCGAAGCTGGTTTCTTCGGCTTTGTCGGATCCGGAGTAGGGTAAGCCTCCCCGGCGGCCAGCTTTGGGTATACTTTCAGGCTTGATGTTCACTAGGTAGTATCCATGCGCACGGAAGCCCCATTTCGTCACGGCACGCCGCAGAAAACGGCGGTCTTACTTGTTAACCTTGGCACACCTGACAATGCAGATACTCCGTCATTGAGACGTTATCTGAAGGAGTTTTTGTCAGACCCACGTGTAGTTGAAATTCCCAAGCTGGTTTGGTGGATTATTTTGAACTGCATTATTTTGCAGATTCGCCCCAAGAAGTCAGCGGCCAAATACGCCACGGTATGGACCGATGAAGGTTCACCCTTGATGGCAATCGGCAAGCGGCAGGTTCGGGTTTTGTCGGAAGCATTCAAGGTCCGTCGCTGGGATGTTCGTGTCGAGTTGGCCATGCGTTACGGCAACCCCTCGGTGGCCAGCCGAATGGATCAGCTTCGCAAAGACGGATACGACCGGGTCTTGGTATTTCCGCTTTACCCGCAATACGCTGCCGCGACGACTGCCTCAGTGTTTGATGCTGTTTTTGACTGGGCCAAGCCCGTACGAAACATTCCTGAACTTCGTTTGGTGAAGCATTACCATGATCACCCGGCCTATATTCACGCCTTGGCTGAAAGTGTGCGCAAGCACTGGCAAGCCCATGGCAAGCCCAATTTTGATCAGGGCGATGTGTTGTTGTTCAGTTTTCATGGTGTGCCTGAAATGACATTGCTCAAAGGCGACCCCTACCATTGCGAGTGTCACAAGACTGCGCGCCTGTTGGGCGAGGAATTGGGGCTGCAAAAAGGCAATTACCGGGTTACGTTCCAAAGTCGGTTCGGCAAGGCCAAATGGCTGGAGCCTTACACGGATAAAACCCTGGAAGCCTTGGGGCAGGCCGGCACCAAGCGCATTGATGTGATGTGCCCGGGTTTTATGGCCGACTGCCTTGAAACCCTTGAGGAAATTAATCAGGAAGGCCGCGAAGACTTTCAGCATGCGGGTGGCGGCGAGTTTCATTACATTGCTTGCCTGAATGACAGTGAACTGGCGGCAGCCATGCTGTCTGAAATTACTGCGCAGCACATGCAGGGCTGGCCAGTCGACATGGGTTACGAAGAGTCCATGGCACAGGAACTGGCCGAGAGTCGAAAATTGGCGCTTGAAATGGGCGCGCAATAAGTTTCTGCCAACAATTCTGCGTAATTCTATTTTTGGGGCTTGAATTTTCCGTTCATGCCCCAATTTACCGCCAAGAGTAGGGGCGACGGGTAAAGGCCTGTCGCCTCTTTTGAATTTTAATGGAGGAAAAGACATGTCAGAACCCACTGGAAAGCCGGCTACAGACGAACAAACGTCTGCCCAGGCACCAGAAGGTCAGCAGCAAGGCGCGCAGACCCAAAACGAAACCGAGCAGGCTGTTCAGCAAGAAGCGCCCCAAGATGAAATTTCCGTACTGAAGGCGGCATTGGAAAATGCACACCATGAAGTTGAGAAATCCAAGGAGGTGTACTTGCGCCTGGCCGCTGACATGGAAAACCTTCGCCGCCGAACGCAAGAAGATGTTGCCAAGGCGCACAAGTACGCAATTGAATCCTTTGCTGAATCCTTGGTGCCTGTTCGGGACAGTCTTGAAATGGCACTGGCCGTAGAAAACCAGACTCCGGAAGCATTGAAAGATGGCGTTGCTGCAACCCTGCGTCAGCTGGAAGCCGCATTTGAGCGTGGCAAGGTCGTAGTGCTGAACCCTGTGGGCGAAAAGTTTAATCCCAACCAGCACCAGGCGGTGGCCATGGTGCCAGGCGATTCAGTTGATCCTGCTGTGGCATCCAACCATGTAGTGGCAGTGCTGCAAAAAGGTTATTTGATCAATGACCGCGTGCTTCGACCTGCTTTGGTGTCGGTTGCGCAGTAATTGGTGCAATAAATTTTGGCAAATGGGTTGAAAGACCCCTTGAACTGAAGGGCTTTAGCCCCATATCAGACCTAACCGAATATTACTGAATTTAGAAATCACGGAGAAATTCATGGGAAAGATTATTGGCATTGACTTGGGTACCACCAATTCTTGCGTTGCTGTGTTTGAAGGCGGTGGCTACAAAGTGATCGAGAACTCGGAAGGTGCGCGTACTACCCCTTCGATTATCGCTTACATGGAAGATGGCGAAATTCTGGTGGGTGCGCCTGCCAAGCGCCAGGCTGTGACCAACCCCAAGAACACCTTGTATGCAGTGAAGCGTTTGATCGGCCGCAAGTTTGAAGACGCTGAAGTGCAGAAAGACATCGACATGATGCCCTTCACCATCATGAAGGCTGACAATGGCGATGCATGGGTTGGCGTGCGCGACCAGAAATTGGCACCACCACAAGTGTCAGCCGAAGTGCTGCGCAAGATGAAGAAAACCGCAGAGGACTACCTGGGTGAAGAAGTAACCGAGGCCGTGATTACCGTGCCTGCTTACTTCAACGACAGCCAGCGTCAGGCCACGAAAGATGCAGGCCGCATTGCCGGTCTGGATGTAAAGCGCATTATCAACGAGCCTACTGCTGCCGCATTGGCGTTTGGTATGGACAAGGCCGAAAAGGGCGACCGCAAAATTGCCGTATACGACTTGGGCGGCGGCACCTTCGACGTGTCGATTATCGAAATCGCTGACATTGACGGCGAGAAGCAGTTTGAAGTGCTGTCCACCAACGGCGACACTTTCCTGGGTGGTGAAGACTTTGACCAGCGCATCATCGACCATATCATCGACGAGTTCAAAAAGAACAATGGCGTTGATTTGTCAAAAGACCCAATCGCTTTGCAGCGTATCAAGGCTGCTGCCGAGCGCGCGAAAATTGAATTGTCTTCTTCACAGCAAACCGAAATCAACGAGCCCTACATTGCGATGGCCAACGGCGCACCTGTGCACTTGACCACCAAGCTGAGCCGTTCCAAGTTGGAAGCGTTGGTTGAAGACTTGATCAGCCGCACTGTAGAGCCCATGAAAATGGCCTTGAAAGACGCAGGTGTATCTACGTCACAAATTGACGACATTATTTTGGTGGGCGGTATGACCCGCATGCCCAAAGTACAGGAAGCCGTCAAGAACTTCTTTGGCAAAGAGCCGCGTAAAGACGTGAACCCCGACGAAGCAGTGGCCGCTGGCGCAGCAATTCAGGGTTCCGTATTGAGTGGCGACCGCAAAGACGTGTTGCTGCTGGACGTGTCACCGTTGTCCTTGGGTATTGAAACCATGGGTGGCGTGATGACCAAGATGATCGAAAAGAACACGACCATCCCGACCAAGTTCAGCCAGGTGTTTTCAACTGCCGATGACAATCAACCTGCTGTGACCATCAAGGTGTATCAGGGCGAGCGTCAAATGGCCAACGACAACAAGAGCCTGGGTGAATTCAACCTGGAAGGTATTCCACCCGCGCCACGTGGCGTACCGCAGATTGAAGTGACCTTTGACATTGACGCGAACGGCATTTTGCATGTGTCAGCAAAAGACAAAGGCACAGGCAAAGAGAACAAGATTGTGATCAAGGCCAACTCTGGTTTGAGTGAAGACGAGATCCAGAAAATGGTGAAAGACGCTGAAGCCAATGCGGCAGATGACGCCAAGCGCCGTGAACTGGCTGAAGCCAAGAACCAGGCTGATGCATTGGTGCACAGCACCCGCAAATCGCTGGGTGAGTATGGCGACAAGCTGGAAGCTGGTGAGAAGGAAAAAATTGAAGCGGCTTGCAAGGCTTTGGAAGAGGCAGCCAAGGGCGAAGACAAAGACGCCATTGATGCCCGCACCAAGGAGTTGGCCGAGTCAGCCCAGAAGTTGGGTGAGAAGATGTACGCCGACATGCAGGCACAACAAGCTGCAGAAGGTGCTGCAGCAGGTGCAAACCCGGGCGGCGCCGAGCAGCAGTCTTCTTCCAAGAAAGACGATGCAGACGACGTAGTGGATGCAGACTTCAAGGAAGTGAAAGACAAGTAATGTTGGCAGCGAGGCGCCCCTGCGGGCGTTTCGCCAAAAACCAAGGGCACACTGGTTGGCTGCATATTTTGCAGTTTTTCAGTGAAGCCCTTTTTGTACGAATAAAAGCAGTGTTTCGCGAACAGCTGCATGAATTGAGACTGACATGGCAAAACGGGACTTCTACGAGATTTTGGGTGTACAAAAAAACGCCACAGACGATGAGCTGAAAAAAGCCTATCGAAAAATGGCTATGAAGTATCACCCCGATCGCAACCCAGACAGCAAGGATGCGGAGGCCAAATTCAAAGAGGCCAAAGAAGCCTACGAGATGCTGACCGACCCCAAGAAGCGTGCGGCCTACGACAGGCACGGCCATGCGGGTGTGGATCCGAATATGGGTGGTGGCGGTGCCGGTGGTTTCTCCGATTTCTCGGACGCTTTTGGCGATATTTTCGGGGACATTTTTGGTGGACGTGCCGGCGGCGGTGGTTCTCGCCAGTCGCAGATGTACCGTGGTTCCGACCTGAAGTACAACATGGAAATTACGCTGGAACAGGCGGCCAAGGGCTTTGATACCCAAATCCGTGTACCGGTGTGGGACAACTGCGGTACATGCTCCGGCAGTGGTGCCAAGCCAGGTACCAAGCCTGAAACCTGTTCAACCTGTGGTGGATCGGGTGCGGTGCGCATGACCCAGGGGTTTTTCAGCGTGCAGCAAACCTGTCCGAAGTGCCATGGCACCGGCAAGATGATTCCGCACCCGTGCCACGACTGTGAAGGTTTGGGTCGCAAGAAAACCAACAAAACACTTGAAGTGAAGGTGCCTGCCGGGATTGACGACGGCATGCGTATCCGCTTGAGCGGCAAGGGCGAGCCGGGTGTCAATGGTGGCCCTGCTGGCGATTTGTATGTCGAAGTGCACTTGAAAGAACACGCGGTTTTCCAGCGTGACGGTGATGACCTGCATTGCGAAATGCCGGTTTCATTTGCGGCCGCTGCACTGGGTGGAACAATCGAGGTGCCCACCTTGGGTGGCAAAGCATCGTTTGATATTCCCGAAGGCACACAAACCGGTAAAACATTCCGCTTGCGTGGCAAGGGTATCAAGGGAGTGCGTTCATCCTACCCAGGTGATTTGTTCTGCCACATTGTGGTGGAAACACCGGTACGTTTGTCTGAGCGTCAAAAAGAACTGCTGAAAGAGTTTGAGCAGTCTTGTACGGCCGATGGCGACAAGCATTCGCCACGGGCGAAGGGCTGGATGGACAAAGTGAAGGACTTCTTCGGCTGAATGCGATTTAGTGATTGGTGACTCGCAGCGCGTCACTCATTCTGCCTTGATCAAGTCGAATTCCCCGGTGTTGAATCTTGCTCGGGGCATGCGAAACACCAAAGGTGTGTTCGCATCGACCTTGCAGGTCGCCCCTCGCTGCGAATCAAACCGGGCGACTTGATCTGAATCGGCAGAATGATGTAACGCTGCTCCAAAGCTTCACCGCATCTCAACTCCGTCCGTGGCATTCGCGAAGTTCGCTTTGCCGTCTCTCCGCCTTCAAGAAAGCCTGCCCGTTTGAATTCACACGCCATGTTCGGCTGCAAGCCGACACCAAGTCTTGGCCAGCTTTTTTGCCAAGCTTGGTGAGTCAGTGTGAATTTCAAAAAGGGGGTATTCAGGCTTTCTGGCGGAGGAGGGCATGCGACTTTGCGAATGCCATCAAGCCAAGTTTATTCCTGCCAATTGGCACTTGCGTGCCTTAAACCGGAACGATGCTATCTGCCCCAGTACCGCCCGTGGCTTCATACCCCAATCGCACATAGATGGGCGCAAACGGCTCGGCCTGGGTTACTTTCACCAAGCCCTCGCGGGTCAGTTCCAGCATGGCGATAAAGTTGACAACGACTACCGGCACACCACGTTCAATGTCGAACATGTCAAAAAACTCAACAAACTTTTGGGTTTGAAGGCGGCGTAAAATCATGGTCATGTGTTCACGCACCGACAATTCTTCTCGAGAAATGGTGTGCGCCTTGACCAGTGACGCGCGGCGCAAAATGGCCTGCCAGGCGTCGCGCAGTTCTTCCGGATTCACATCAGGGAAGCGTTCAACGGTGTTCGGGTCGTGAAAGGCGTGAGCAATCCAGAAGTCCCGACCCACCAGTGGCACCTTGTCGAGCTCTTGGGCCGCCAGCTTCATTTGTTCGTATTCAATCAATCGGCGGGCGAGTTCGGCTCGCGGGTCTTCCGCTTCTTCCTCGCCATCCTTGGGTATCACCGGCAACAGCATGCGTGATTTGATCTCGATCAGCATGGCGGCCATGAGCAGGTATTCAGCGGCCAGCTCAAGGTTGCGGGTGCGAATTTCTTCAATGTAGGTGAGGTACTGGCGGGTCAGTTCCGCCATGGGAATATCGAGAATATTGAAGTTTTGTTTGCGAATGAGATAGAGCAGCAGGTCCAGTGGGCCTTCAAAAGCCTCTAAAAATACCTCCAATGCATCGGGTGGTATGTAAAGGTCTTTGGGCATGTTGAACAACGGGGCGCCGTACAGCCGTGCCAAACCAACACCATCCACCGTGTCGGGGGTGCTGTCGTTTGGGTTCAGTACGCTGATGTCGTCGAGTTCGCTGCTCAAAGTGGCTGCACTTTATTTGCTTTGATACACATAAGGCTTTTGTGCAACTTTGGCTTCTTTGAAGCCCTCTTGAAGTTTCTTGTCCAGTTGCTTGTCCCACAGCAGGGCCCGGCCTTTTTGCTGCTCATTTTCAAGGTGGGGGCGTTCATTCTTGAGTTGGACCAGAAACTGGGTTGCTTCAGATTCGTATTGCATGGTGTCGTGCCAAATAAATGGTTTAAAAGGATATTTTCTATTTTATCAGGCGCCAGCCTGATCCTCGACGGAAATTGCTTGGGCGTGTGCCATTGCCGCGGAAAAGTCATCCTGTATTTGCCAAGCTTGGAGCTGGGCCGCAAAACCACTGCGTTTGAACAGGGACAGGGCTTGACTGTTCAGGCCGCAAAATATCAGTGTATGGCCCGCACGCTGCAGTTCCGAATTCAATTCCTCCAGGCATTCCAGCGCGGTGGTGTCAATTGAAATGGTTTGGTGAAGGTCGAGAATCAATATTTTGGTCGATTTTCCGGTGTTCAGAATCAGGTTTTCAATTTTCCCCACCACTGCAAAAAACAGGGAGCCATAAATTTTATAGGCCGCAATTCCTCGTGCCCTGTCTTCGTCTTTCAGGTAAACCGGAATGAATTCTGTGAGGGTTGAAACCCGGTAGATAAAAAATACGCCTGCCAATACCAAGCCCACCTGAACTGCAACCGTAAGGTCGACAATCACTGTGAGAAGGAAAGTGGCCAACATGATGACCCTGTACACGGTGGTGTACTGCTTTAATTTTGGGAATTCACGCCATTCACCCATGTTGTAGGCCACGAACATCAAAACGGCCGAGAGCACTGCCAATGGAATGTGAAACGCCAGTGGTGCGGCGACCAGCATGATGATCAACAGCACCAATGCGTGAATGATTCCGGCCACAGGGGAGTTTCCACCTGAACGGATATTGGTGACTGTGCGGGCGATGGTGCCCGTGGCCGGCATGCCGCCGAACAGGGGAGAGGCGATATTGGCCAAACCTTGGGCCATCAATTCCTGGTTGGGGTCGTGTTTCTCATGGGTAATGCCGTCGGCCACACGCGCGCACAACAGCGATTCGATGGCGCACAGAAATGCAATGGTCAAGGTGGGGCCAATTAGCGTTTGAACGCTGGCCAACTCGATGGACGGCAGGGTCAACGTTGGAAGGCTGCGTGGAATTTCGCCAAATTTGCTGCCGATGGTTTCAATGTCAAGCCCAAGAATGTAGGCAGCCAGGGTGCCAGCAACCAGCAATATCACAGAGCCGGGAACACTTTGAAGAATTTTCGGAAACGTGCCTTCAGAGTGTTCTTTGCTGAGCACAGCAAACAATTTGGGCCATAGAAAAAGGAACGCGAGGCTTATGCTGGCAAGCGCGAATGCAGACCAATTGAGGCCAGGAATAGCCTGCAGCAAGGCCCAGTTCTTTTCAAAAAAATTGCCTTGGGTCACATCAATGTTCAAACCAAAGAAATCTTTGATTTGAGACAGTGCAATTAATACCGCGATGCCGTTGGTAAAGCCGATCACAATGCTGACCGGTATGAGTCGCACCAGGCTTCCTAGGCCAGTCAAGCCCATGAGGAACAGTAGCCCCCCAGCCATCAGTGTGCAAACGATCAGGTTGGCTACGCCATATTGGTTGACGATGCCGAGCACCACCACGATAAATGCACCGGCAGGGCCGCCAATTTGAACGCTGGATCCGCCAAAGGCGGAGATGATGAAGCCCGCCACAATGGCGGTGAAAAGGCCGGTTTGTGGCTCAAGCCCGCTGGCAATTGCGAAGGCCATGGCCAACGGCAGCGCAACTACCCCTACGGTAATGCCTGCCCCCAGGTCTTTCAAAAAACGCTGGGAGTTGTATCCCTGCAAGCTGTCCACAATACGTGGTTTGAATGGCTTGAGCGTTTTCAGAAACTGGGGGGTGGCCATGTTTTCCTTTTAGCTGATTTTCATTCCTGGCGTAAGTTTGCCCAACGCTGTCAGGGTGCTTAATGCGGTGTCGTCATCCGATGCCGCACACAACACCATGCCTTCAGAAAGTCCAAATTTCATTTTGCGTGGTGCCAGGTTGGCCACCACCACAACGTACTGCCCTGTCAGTTGCTCTGCCTGATAGTGCGCAGCGATACCCGAAAAAATATTGCGTGGTTTTTCTTCGCCCAGATCGACCGTGAGTTGAAGTAATTTCGTGGAGCCTTCCACTGCCTTGCACTCTTTCACCAAACCAATTCGTAGGTCAATCTTGGTGAAGTCATCAATACTGATGTATTCGCCTGACGCGGTGCTTGCAACTGACGTGGCAGATTTTTTGGCGGCGGTTTTCACAGGGGATGCTGAAGTAGGCGCCAAAGATTGTTTGTTGGCGTCTATCAAAGCGTCGATTTGCTTTTGATCCACGCGCTGCATCAGGTGTTTGAATGCCTGCACAGGTGTCGCGCTGCTCAACGGAGTATTCACATCGGCCCAGGTCATTGGCGCGACACCCAAAATATTCTCGGCGTTGCCGGCCAGTACTGGCAGCACAGGTTTCAAATACAGGGTGAGCAAGCGGAACGCTTCAAGACAAATGGAACAAGCGGTTTGCAATTCAGCTTGCTTGTCCGGGTTCTTGGCCAATTCCCATGGCTTTTCCTGATCCACGTAGGCATTCACTTTGTCGGCGCAGGCCATGACTTCGCGAATGGCTTTGCCATATTCACGTTCGTCGTAATGTGCAGCAATTGCGGCAGCCTGTGCGCGAATGTCTGCGAGCAGCGGGTGTTGCATGGCGGAATCAAGTACGCGGCCTTCGAAGTTTTTCACCAGAAAACCCGCGCTTCGGCTTGCGATATTGATGTATTTGCCGACCAGGTCACTGTTCACGCGGGCGGTGAAATCTGAAAAACTCAGGTCCAGGTCTTCCATGGTGGAATTGAGTTTGGCCGCAAAGTAGTAGCGCAGCCATTCCGGGTTCAAGCCCTGTTGAATGAAGCTTTCGGCGGTAATAAACGTGCCGCGGCTTTTGCTCATTTTTGCGCCATCGACTGTCAAAAAGCCGTGTGCATTCACCTTGGTGGGCGTGCGCAAACCGGCAAACTGAAGCATCGCTGGCCAAAACAGGGCGTGGAAATACAGAATGTCTTTGCCGATGAAGTGAATCATCTCGGTGTTGGTGTCTGCTTTCAGAAATTCCTGATAGTCCACGCCGATTCGTTCACACAGATTCTGGAAGCTGGCGAAATAGCCTACAGGTGCATCCAGCCACACGTAGAAATATTTGCCGGGCGCATCTGGAATTTCGAAACCGAAGTAGGGTGCGTCGCGGGAAATGTCCCAGTCGGCCAGTTTGCCGCTGCCTTCTTCACCCAACCATTCCTGCATTTTGCGGCTGGCTTCCACCTGCAGGCGGCCTTCGCTTTGAGTCCATTGGCGAAGGAAATTTTCACAGCGCGGGTCTGAAAGCTTGAAGAAGTAATGGTCGGAGCTTTTGCGCACAGGGGCAGCACCAGACACTGTGGAGTAGGCGTTTTTCAGCTCAGTGGGCTGATAGGTGGCACCGCACACCTCGCATGAATCACCGTATTGGTCTTTCGCACCGCACTTTGGACACTCGCCCTTGATAAAGCGATCGGGCAAAAACATTTCCTTGACCGGATCATAGAACTGTTCAACCGAACGGGTTTGGATTAAACCCGCATCACGCAAGCGCGTGTAAATGGTCTCGCAATGGGCTTTGTTCTCGGGTGCGTTGGTGGAATAGTAGTTGTCAAAGCCCACATGGAAGCTGGCAAAGTCGCGTTGGTGTTCTGTGCTGACTCGAGCAATCAATTCTTCGGGGCTGATGCCCTCGGCTTGCGCACGCAACATGACTGGAGTGCCGTGGGTGTCATCGGCACACACGTAGTACACCTCGTTGCTTTGCATTTTCTGGAACCGAACCCAGATATCGGTCTGAATGTATTCGACCAAGTGGCCCAAGTGAATGGCACCGTTGGCATACGGCAAGGCAGAGGTAACAAGAATTCGGCGAGTCACGATGTTGTTCTTTGAGGTAGTTCTAGACGCAATGCGCTATTGTACGCGCGATTGTTTGTGTGAAGAGTGTTGCCTGTGGTGCCCGGGACCGGAATCGAACCGGTACGCCCCTTTTACGGTAAGCGACGGATTTTAAGTCCGTTGTGTCTACCAATTTCACCACCCGGGCTGATGGCTTGAAAACTTGGAGGCGGGGGTCGGAATCGAACCGGCGTACACGGAGTTGCAGTCCGCTGCATGACCACTCTGCCACCCCGCCAAGGGTGTTCCACCAAAATATGGCGGGCAAAGAAAAGGGGAAGTGTATCACTTCCCCTTAGGAATTTGGAGCGGGAAACGAGACTCGAACTCGCGACCTATACCTTGGCAAGGTATCGCTCTACCAACTGAGCTATTCCCGCATTTCAACAACTTGACGTCGTTGAGAGAACGAAATTATAGCAAGAAAAATTTTTGTGTCAAACGTTTTTGCAAAATAATTTCATTTATTTTCAGCTTGCTTAAAAGTTGTGCAAACCCAAGCCTGTTGCGGCTTTCGGCGGTGTTGCCCTTTTCTGTTTCAAGCTATTGATTCTGTTGCGAAATGTAGTTTTTCCAGCCACGTTTGCGCAAATCGCAGGCTGGGCATTCACCACATCCAAAACCCCAGTCGTGTTCGTGGCTGCGGTCGCCGGTGTAGCAGGTGTGAGTGTCGCGAACAATAATTTCGAGTAATTTTTTGCCGCCCAGTTGCTCGCCCAGCTGAAACGTTTCCATTTTGTCGATCCACATGAGTGGGGTTTCAAAACGAAAGGTGCTGGCCATACCCAGGTTGGTGGCCACTTGCAGTGCTTTCAGCGTGTCTTCCCGACAATCGGGGTAACCTGAAAAATCGGTTTGGCACATGCCACCCACTAGCGTCGATAGACCCCTGCGGTAAGCCACCGCCGATGAAATCAAAAAGAAAACCAGATTGCGGCCCGGCACAAATGTGTTCGGCAAGCCGTTTTCATTCAACTCGATTTCGCGCTCTTCGGTCAGCGCACAATCAGATATTTGCCCCAGCCAGCTGAGGTCAATCACTCGGTCTTCGCCAAGCTTGTATGCCCATTCTGGAAATTGTTCGCGCACCCGGTCCAGTACGGTCAGTCTGCATTCGAGTTCGATGCGATGACGTTGCCCGTAGTCAAAACCAATTGTTTCGACGTGCTCGAATTTGGAAAGTGCCCAAGCCAGACAAACTGTGCTGTCTTGCCCGCCGGAAAACAGCACTAGAGCTTTTTTATTCATGTTTGATGGAGGGTGAGTTGCACTAAACCGCTATTTTAGCCGCACAAACAAAAAACCCCGCAATGCTGCGGGGTTTTAATCGGCCGTTGTTTCGGTTTGCTGCACTAACTTTTAGCTGGCCATGCCTGCAGAAATTGCATACTTCACCAGTTGAACACTTGAGTCCAGGTTAAGCTTTTGCAGCAACCTTGCGCGATAGGCGTCGATGGTGCGTGGTGAAACCTTCAACAATTCAGCGATTTCGCGGCGGGGGCGGCCTTGAGCGATCAAGGTGAGCACCTGACGTTCGCGACGTGTCAATTGCGCACCTTCGTCTTGGTCGGCGAGCGGATTAATCTGATTGCCCAGGTTTTGCTGCTCAGGAGAACCGTAGGAAGAGGTTGATTTGTTATTCACCAGTTCAGGGGCCACATATCGCGCGCCCGCAGCAACCGTATCGATAGCCTCGCGAAGCGTTTCCACCGACGACTGACGACCCACGCAGGCCCATACGCCCGGTTTGAACGCCATAGCCAGAATGTCTTGGGCGCTACCTTCGCACACCAGCACTACTCGAACATCGGAATAACTAGCGCCTATGTGTTGAACCACCACTTCTCCGTGCCTGTTGCCCTTTTCAATGGTGATCACCACGATTCGGGTCTCTGCGCTGGCCAGGTGATTGTCTATTTCCTCAAGGGTTGTCCGGTTGGTGACGAACATGGGCTGAAGGCTGATTGTTCTGCCCGGGGGCGTGCTTTGAATGCCCGTTTCGCGGGGCGTTAATGGTCGACCTGCCAAGCCCTTTTCATTCTTCATAGTCCCACCCATGTGTGGCTGGCTTGGCCAGCTCGGTATTAAGGTCATTGTTTGCCCCGCGATTAAGTAGTTCGGTGTAATCCTTATTCGATTTGTACTTCAGGCGATAAATTTTGGATTCAATGGTTGTGTAGGTAATTTCAAGCGGGTTAATTACTTTTGGGGGGATTGCATTTCGACTGACTATGTAAGCAAATAGACAGTACAAGTACTGTTCTGGAATCGGAACTTTTGCTAGTATCCCTTAGCTAGGGGATACTTAAGAGTTACATCCCCCTTGGTTGGGTGGCCCTATTCAGTGGTTTGAGCAGTAAAACTTGGCCTTTTTGACGAAACCAAAGTCCAGCTCGACTGTAAATTGACAGTATCAGGACGTATCAAACACACACAGATGACTTCATCTCGGGGACAGCCAGGTTGAGAGAAGAGCTTGCTTCTTTAATTGAACGAATTGCAAATCGCGATCGAAAGGCGTTTGAGGAGTTATATCAGCTCACGTCTCGAAAGATGTTTGCGGTCGCGTTGCGCATAGTTCGGGAACCCGGTCTGGCCCAAGACGTGCTTCAGGACGCCTACATACGCCTTTGGCGATACGCCCATACCTTCAACAACAAGCTTTCCGCGCCTGAAACCTGGTTGCACCAAGTGGTGAGAAACAGGGCGCTTGATTTGATCGCCCAGCAAAGCCATACCGTGAATTCGATTTCCCTGGATCAGTTTTCTGACCAGGACGATGAACCCAATGAATTGGTGTTCGAGGCCCACTCAACCAGCAGTGATGACAAGGAAACCAGTCGGGTGATGCAAGCCTGCGTGCAGCGCCTTGATGGAAAATACCGTCAGGTTCTCACATTGGCTTACACCCATGGCATGAGCCATGCAGAAATATCTGAGCATCTGGATGTGCCATTGGGAACTGTTAAAACTTGGGTTCGCAGGGGTTTGATTGAATTGAAAACCGTATACGACGAATTTCAATCCGAAGGTTTGGCCTCTATGGCCGCGAGCAATTCGCGACGCCAGGATGCCGAGCAATCCGGATACATGGCATAAGGGGGCCGCATGACTGATGACGACAAAAACTGGTTGGCTGCCGACTACGTACTGGGTGTGATGCGTGGAGCAGAGCGCGTCGCATTTGAAGGCCAGTTGAGACTGGACCCGGTGTTGGCCAGGTCGGTGCTGAGCTGGCAAGAGCGACTTAGTTTGATTGATGCCAAGCCGCAAGTATTGTATAGCGCCATGAGTGAAGCGGAGGTGGATGCAGCCTTGAGCAATGTATTTGAGCGAGTGTGTCGAGCGATTGACGCGCAGCCCGACGCCAAACCCCGATTGGAAAACCCGCTGGCCAAATTGACTCGTGAACAGTTGGCAGGCATGCGCCCTGCTGTGGTTCGTTTGATCGCTTCGTACCTTGTATTGCTTGAACGACTCAAGGCGCAACAGCTGCGCATGGCTGGTTCGGCAGGCGCTGTGTAACCAAGGGACTCGCAATGTCGGTTAAATATTTGTTCAAAGAAAGACTCGAAGCACTCTGGAACTTCGGTTTAAAACCAGAAAAGTCTGGGGAAACCGCTGCCGATAGTGGCGGTGCAGCAGATGCATCCAGTTCTAAAACAGTTGAGGGTGTCATTCGCAGCGCCTTACCCCTGTTAAAGCGCGCAGCTTTGCTGTCTATTTTTGTGAACTTGGTGGCTTTGTTTCCTGCCGTGTTTTCGTTGCAGGTGTATGACCGCGTCATTTATCGTTCAGGCTTGAACACGCTGACTGCTTTGTTGATCGGCATGGGTATTTTGCTTGCAGCCGATTTGATTTTGCGATCTTTCCGGGCTCGCGTTCTGCGCGTAGCCGCTGTGAAAATTGACGGACAAATCGCCAGTAAGTTGATGAATAAAATTCTGTCGATTCCGTTGCGACAGCTCGAAGCGCGTTCAACTGCCGCTTGGTATTCCCTGTTTAAAGACGTAGACACCGTGCGCGTGGTTTGGAGTGGCGCTGTTGCCATGACCATTCTTGACTTGCCGTTTGCCATTCTGGCCATCGGATTGATCGCCACGATTGCTTTGCCTGTATTGCCGGTGGTGTTGATTGGTTTGGTGTGTTTGGCGGCTTTGTCATGGTATAGCTCGGGAGAGTTCCGAAAGCGCCGTGTAGAAGAATTTTCTCGTGCCCGCCGCCGGGACGAAGTACTGGCCGAGGTTTGTCGGGGCCGCGAAGCGATCAAAAGCTTGGTTCAAGACGATTCCGCCAAGCGGGCCTGGGTGTCAAGCTACAACTCTTGGGTTCAGGAATCGTTCCAGAAGAACGGCGAAATGGAAGATCAGCGCGAGTTGTCGGTCTCTATCATGTTGTGTGTGAACGTGGCAATCACAGCCGTTGGCGCCTATGCGGTGATCAACCAATGGATGACCGTGGGCGGTTTGATTGCTTCGAACATGCTGGCTGCCAAGGCAATTGGCCCATTGGCTGCGTTGACCGGTCACTGGCGGTCAATTGCCCATTCCCGTGAGGCCACCGATCGATTGAACAAGGTGTTTGCTGCCGATGAAGAGAAGCAACACACCGGTTTAAGTCTGCCCATGCCTTCGGGCGCCTTGCGACTTGAAAACGTAAGTTATCAGCACGTGGGTGCCCAAAAAGAAGTCGTGAAGTCGGTTTCGGCGCAAATTGGCCCGCGCGGTATCTACGGTTTGGCAGGTGACAACGGTGCGGGCAAGTCAACTTTGCTGAAACTGTTGCGTGGTCTTTATGAGCCACAAAGCGGCCGTGTGTTGCTTGATGAGTATGATCTGTCACAGTTTTCTCGCCAAGAACTTGCCAAGTGGATCGGCTTTTTGCCCCAGACCTCACAATTGTTTGAAGGCACGATTGTCGAGAATTTGCGCCGGTCTAATCCGGATGCCAGCGATGAGCAAATTCTGTTGGCTGCCAAGCGCTCGGGCGCGCATGAATTCATTGCGAAAATGCCCGACGGTTACATGACTCAAGTGGGCGAGGGCGGTAACCGCTTGTCGGGAGGCCAGCGTCGCAGGGTTGCGATTACTCAGGCGTTTTTGTCGGACGCACCCGTGTTGTTGCTGGATGAACCAACAAACGATCTGGATTTTGCGGCAGAGACCCATTTGATGGCTGTATTCAAGAGCCTTGCCACTGTAAAAACCATCATCATGGTGACGCATTCTGTGCGTTTAATGTCGATTTGCGACAAGATTATTTATCTGGACAAGGCCTCAAAGTTGCATGTGGGTGCCACACCGGAGATGCTGAAACTGTTGTACGGTATCTCGGTGCCGAAGCCTGTGCCAGCCGCGCCCAAAGCAGCGTCGCAAGTGACCTCCGAGGCTGCGAAGCAGGCGCTGGGAGCCAACGGTACTGAGGGGCAAGCAAATACGGATGCGGGCGGTAAGGCCGCTCAAGCCTGATGAGCGAAGGTCGAGAAATCATGAAGTCTAATAATGCATTGGCCGAAGTCGGCAAGAATGATTTGAAGCCCTATGAAGTCCCCGCCCTTTACAAACCGAACGGTGGCGGATTCGATACCAAAAGCAGGTTCGCTCTTGGCTTGATCGCGCTGTCTCTGTTCGCCTCCTTGTTTATCCGCGTTGACCAGGTGGTAACTGCACCCGGTAAGGTAATCCCTTCGACGCGAGTTAAAAGTATTCAGCACCTGGAAGGCGGTATTGTTCAAGAGTTGGCAGTGAAAGAGGGTGATGTCGTGAAGGAAGGGGCCATGCTCGTTCAATTGAACCTGGCCACCTCGGGTATCAACATTGAAGAATTGAAAAGCCGGCGTGCCGCACTGGAGATGAGCCGTGCGCGTTTGCTGGGTGAAGCTTCGGGCAAGGCACCCGATTATCCTGCTGAAATTATTGCGAATTACCCTGATTTGTACCGTACCGAGCAGGCCACTTACATTGCGCGTGTGACTGAACTGGACGGTATTTTGGGTGTAAACGACAGCCAAATGCTGGGCAACCAAGGCAAGGTGGGTGAGTTACAGGCCAAGCTTGAAGGCTTGGAGAATCGCGCTGTAACAACCTTGCGTGAACTGGAAATTACGCGAGAGTTGGTGCGGGAAAGGCTCGTGTCGCAGTTGGAATACCTGACCAAGAAGCGTGATTACGATAGCTTGACTGCTGAAATTGCCTCGATGCGTCAAACCATAGCATCAGCCCAAGCCTCGGTTGGGCAAAGCCGTGCGCGCCGCATTGAAGAAGAAGGAAAGTTTCGCCGCCGGGCTGCTGATGAATTAACGACACTTGAACGGCAGCTGGCCAGTTTAAAGGACGAAATTGATCGAGCCAGTGATCAGCGAGATCGTGCAGTGATTCGGTCACCCATTGATGGGGTTGTGAAGAACCTGAAGTTGCAGGCTGTTGGTAACGTGGTTCGCCAGGGCGAACCGATCATGGAAGTGGTACCTGTTGATGAGGTGTTGGTTGTTGAAACCCGGCTTTCACCCGCAGATCGCGGTTATGTGAGCATGGACCAGCCTTCCGAAGTGAAAGTGTCAGCCTACGACTTTTTGCGTTATGGCACTTTGCCCGGAAAAGTGACTCAAATTGCAGCCGACACCGACCCAGGCACAGAAGAAACCGGGCCTTATTACCGGTTGATTGTGAGTACCGACAAGGCGTTTTTTGGTACGCCTGACGCGCCGTTGCGCATTTCGCCGGGTATGACTGCTGAAGTGGATATTAATGTGGGTTCGCAGCCCTTTATTTATTATTTGTTAAAACCTGTATTGAAGCTGAAGCAAGAAGCCTTCAGAGAACCATAAAGCAACACATGACAAAACAATTGGACATGACCCAGGGGGGCGTATGGGCTCGCAAAGCACTGTGTGTGCTGATTGCGGGCCTTCTTGCATTTCCAGTAGGTGCGCAAGACTTGCCCGAGAACGTTGAACCATCTGCGAATGTGGGTAATGACAATAACGAGTTTCGTGCCAGGCGCATCGCTCCGGCTGAAGCTGCAAAAATGAGCAAGGAAGAGCTCACCAAGATTCGCTTTTTGAATATGTTGCGAACCAATCCTGAAATTGTGACCTCACGTATCAATGTGAATGCGTCGCAATTTATTGAAGATGGTGCCCGTGCTGCGTATTACCCACGAATTACTGTGGGTGCAAATGCCAGTTCAAGTTCTACGGTAACCAACCGGCAATCAACCGACATTACCGTGACCCAACCGTTGTACACAGCCGGCCGAATTACCGCGCGCGTGAAGGCTGCTGAAACCGATGGCACCATTGCCGACGGGCAATTCGTAAAAACAATTCAAGACGTGGTGCTCGAAGGCTTTTTGGCCAGTAGTACTTTGTCGCGCAATGCGCTGTTGGTAGAAGCCTCGCGCGCGGCCGAGGCCGCGGTGGCTCAGTTACTGGCTCTGGAAGAGCGCCGGGTTGAGCTGGGCGGAAGTGGCGTGACAGACGCGCAGTTTGCCAAAGCCCGGTTGGCGGTCACCCGCGACCGCTTGGTGAATTTTGAGGGGCAATTTGAGGAGGCGAGGGCCACTTATTTCCGTTACTTTGGCGTTTATCCAGAGGGATACAACGTTCCTGAGCTGGAGATTCAGCGCAATATGCTGCCCCAGCTGGTGGATGAGGCGGTCACAAAAGCACTGTTTTCCAATCCTGAAATTCGAGTGGCTGAAAGCCAGATTGTGAAAGCGCGGCACAACTACACGGCTGAGGATGCAAGCCTATACCCATCTTTAAACCTGGTGGGTATTCAGCAATTTTTTGGTGAACCCGACCCGTTTACGGGTGACAGAACCGACAGCTCGGTGAACCTGCGTTTGCAGTACAGCGCTTTTTCGGGCGGCGAGCAGGTGGCACGCGTGAATCAGGCGGCTGCCACCATTGATACCCGTCGTGCTCAGTTGGCTGCGGCCAGGTTGCGCGTTGAGGAGAGTGTTCGTTTTCAATGGGGTAAATGGTCGGCAGGACAGTCTCGG
This sequence comes from Limnobacter sp. MED105, assembly GCF_000170915.1. Taxonomy (GTDB): domain Bacteria; phylum Pseudomonadota; class Gammaproteobacteria; order Burkholderiales; family Burkholderiaceae_B; genus Limnobacter. Next base: position 88,658 of record NZ_ABCT01000003.1, on the reverse strand, counting down.
GCAGTGACTTTACGTGGCGCGTACGCTGACTCGTTGCAGGTGTTTAAAAACCGCAAAAGGCTTCGTGATTTTGGCCGTGAAACGGTGATCGTGATGTTGGATGCCCAAGTTGAGTACTTCAACGTATTAATCGCCTATATCAACGCAGTCTTCGATGCTCGCGACGCAAGTTTCCGCCTGATGCATGCCATGGGCTTGATGATGCCTACTCCCGGTGCTGAGGGCGATTGGTTTGAACTGTTTTTCTCGAAAACTCCTGAACGCGAGCGCCTGGAGAGTAGTCTGAAGGACACAGCCGACATTGCCAGCAGCCCGGCAGATCAGAAAATTGCCGAAAAGCTTGGTTTGGATGTGAGCCAGACTGAAGTTGAAAAAGCAGCTGGGTTTGTGCTGACCCCGGCGCAGCGTCTTGAGGTTGAAAAAAGCTCCGAACGCAGCCGCGTACAGGGCAGTGCAACTGAAAAAGAGCTGCGCCCCACCCTGAAACCGGCACCGGTTCTGGATCCTCGGTTTTATCGGTAAAGTCTTGATTTTTGTCAGTAAAGTGCTCACACTGTTCAAACAGGGGTACTTTACTGCCTTATTTCATCCATTCGCTGGGCAGGAACCCTGAGAAACTGGCATGAACGGGGCGATTCCCAGAGGAATGACAAAAATGGGTGACGATATTCAAAACATCAAGAGCACGGCTGAAGATTTGGCTGTGGAGCGTGCGGAGCAGCAACTCGCCGATCCTTCAGCCTTGAATATGCAGTTTCTGCAATCAACCCTGAATACATCCGAATTTGAAGGTTTGAGCGCTAACTCCGGTTTCCCAGGCAGCGCGGTAAAAAGCCAGTTGCATCCATCCAACCAGTCAGGTGGCGGTTTCTCAGGATTGTCTCCAGCGTATTCAGGCGCAGGCCTTTTGGGTGCGGTGGCGGCAGCCGATTTAAGTGGTGCATCCAGTGCCATGGGCATGGCAGCCCAGGTGGCCAGCGCAGCGCCCGTCACTTTTGGTAAAACAGCAGTGGGCGAGTCTGCAACTTTGGCGGGTTTGGGCAACAAGGCTTTGGTACAGCCTGCCGATCTATCTAAAATTTCGGATTTACCCTTGTTAAAGCCCGTGGCAAATCCCGATGGTTCCATGGTGCCAGTGTCTGCTGAATTCGCACAGTTGATGGCAATGCTGGAAGGCGGTGGAGGAATTAACCCGGATGATGCGTTGAGCAACTTGATCGGCGGTTTGGGCCAGAACCCAAGCCCCGAGAGTCTGCAAACTGCCATTGATGCAGTGCTGGGTCAGATCAATTTGTTGAACACTACTTTTGAACCTGTGTTTGACAATTTGAGTGGCGATGTCCAGAACCAGTTTGCAGCGCAAACCGGCTTGCCCTCAGGCGATTTGGGTTTGAGTATTTTTGAAGATGCTGGCGAGGTGTCTTCGGTATTGACTGACCTTTTGGGCACCATTGATGTGGGTGCCAATCCACAATTGGACAGCTTGCTGAATCTGGATTCAACATTTGATGACATCGCGTCTTTGGTGGGCTCCTTGCCCGATCTGGATTTGACTCCTGTAACCGACCCGGTAAGTGGGGTGATCGACACGATTACCGATATCACCGCACCAGTGGTGGATCCGATTATCGACACGATCACCGACATCACTGACCCGATAGTGGATCCGATCGTAGATCCAATCGTGGATGTGATCACCGACATCACCGATCCGGTGGTGGATCCAATAGTAGATGTGATTACAGACATCACCGATCCGATTGTAGATCCAATAGTAGATGTGATTACCGACATCACCGACCCGGTAGTGGATCCGATTGTGGATCCGATTCTTGATCCTGTGACGGACATCACCGATCCGCTGCTGGACCCAATTCTTGATCCCATTACTGGAGGTGGAGGTTTGTTGTCGGGTTTGAGTACCTCCTCAAGCGACTCCGATTCTGGTTTGCTGGATTCACTTAGCAGCGGGATTTCTTCCACTGCTGGCTCTGAGGGTGGCGCGTTGGATGGCTTGTTGGGTTCTTTGGACCAAAATAAATAAAACTCACCCCCTTTTTTGATAGGGGGGTGTTTTGAATCCAATTTGAGTGGCCTATCGTATAAAATGGTAGTACGTCACGAAAAAAATTGGGTTTATGTCAAATTCCGTCATTCAGTTGTCAGTGCAGACCGATCACAGCTACTCCGCTGGAGAGTTGCGCGATCCTGTTAGCAAGGCAACGATTGAGTTTTTTGACAGTTTTGAGCCATCGCCCGGTTCAACAAAAATTGCTTTTTCGTCATCCGACGGTCTTGATCCCAAAGAATTTTCGAGTGCACCGTCCCTTGGGTTTGGTGAATTGCGATGCATTTCTCAGGCCTGCGTCAGTGACGTCAGCGTTTTCGAGAGTTCTTCAAGCCTTGCCAGCATTGATCCGGCATTGCTTGCCAATGCAGACACTGCAGGAATGCTGAACATCATGAACGAACAAGCCTCGTTTGAAGCGTTGAACTCAGAGCTTTTGAGTGCCATGCCCCGCGTGAAGCATGCTTTGGGTGGTGAGCTCAGCTACTCTGAGTTGACCCAACTGATTGCAGACATCCAGGCCCAAGTGCTCGACTTGAACGCATTAAGCCAAGATATGTTTGGCGAACTTTCCGGTGAAGTCAACAACGCTGTTCATGAGGTGGCTGAGTTTGACACCGATTCATTGTTGGCTTCGATGCAAATTGATTCAGGTTTGTTCGCACAACCAGAATTGGCTGGCAACCTTCACTCTTTGGCATACGAGGCAACACTGGATGGTTTGTTTACCTCTCCTGAGGCCTTCCCGCTAACGCTGGATTTCTCCAACCCTAACAGTATTCAGGAAGCTTCCGAGCTTTTTGCCTCTGCTGGCGGTACTTCATCCATCAGTTCTACAGCTTCCAACCCTGATTCAGACAGCGGCTTGCCTTCTGGTGCAACTGGTTCAAACGAACTGGGCTGATTTTCGCTGAAGAGTGGGGCTCTAATTAAACCCGATCGAATGTGATGACGTGGTCAAGTTCCAGTTTGATCCCGATTGGTTCACCTATCGCGTGATTGTGGTGGCTTGGCACCAATGCCAGCACATGAACGCCGCTTTCAAGTTCAAGTGTGTACAAGAAATCAGCACCACGAAAAGACTTTCGCACCACCTTGGCCTGCATGGGGCTGGCGTCGTCGTGAATAATGTCGTCAGGGCGAATCAGAACATCAAATTCATTGCTTTTAGGCAATTGGTCTTCAGTTAGCCGCAGGTGAGCCAACTCAATTTGCAAGCCTTGCTCGGTTTTTTTACCCGGGAGGAACACACCTTGCCCTATGAAGTCGGCCACCATGCGTGAATTTGGTTGGTGGTAAAGGCTGTAGGAGGATCCCCATTGTTGCAGCTCCCCAGCGTGCATTACCCCGATTCGGTCGGCCATACTGAATGCCTCATGCTGATCATGGGTGACCAAAATGGCACTCATGTTCTCTGCCTTTAAAATTTCCCGAACTTCAAAAGTAAGTCTCTCTTTGAGTTCAACATCCAGATTTGAAAACGGCTCGTCGAGCAAAATCAGCGTGGGTTTGGGAGCCAGTGCGCGCGCAAGCGCGACGCGTTGCTGCTGGCCACCCGACAATTCATGGGGATAACGGTCCGCCAGCGCTTCAAGCCCAATCAAGGCCAGCAATTCACCACTGCGGTTGCGCTTTTCATGTTCACTGCGTTTGTGTAAACCAAACTCAATGTTTTTGCGAACAGTGAGGTGGGGGAACAGGGCATAGTCTTGAAAAACGACGCCCACATTCCGCTTCTCCGGACTGCGTACCTTGCCAGGTTCACTTGCTTTTTCACCCTTCAGCATAATATTGCCCTGTGTAGGCATGAGAAAGCCGGCAATTGCGCGCAACAAGGTTGTTTTGCCGCAGCCAGATGGACCTAGCAAACAGGCAATTTCACCCTGCGCAAGTTCAAAACTGACATTGCGAACAGCAGGTGTGCTGCTACCTGGGTACAGAATGCTCAGTTCATTGATGCTCAGGGCAGGGGCTTGTTTCATTTTTTCGGTGGTACCGTGGTCTGTTTGCTACTCAGTTCACCTTTGGGTCAGGTGAGTCTCATGAACTTAAAGTAAAATCGTTCTCACTTCTATTTTGCCATGTCTGGGCGGTTTGTTTGTTTACTTTGGGGTTAAGAAGTCGCATTTCTGTTGCACTGCTGGCGTTGCTGCTGTTGCTGCCGTTCGTCTATTTGTTCGGCCTTGCTGGCTTTAGCTTGGTACAGGCTCCCCAGGTTCTAATCCATTTGGCTAGCACCATTCTTCCCGATCTGGTTTGGCAAACGGTTTATCTGTGTATTGGTGTGGTGGTGCTGACCAGTACCATGGGTGTGTTGCCTGCCTGGTGGGTTTCAGCACACGAATTTCCCGGGCGGAAATGGCTTGAATGGCTGTTGTTGCTGCCCATGGCCATGCCGTCGTATGTCATTGCCTACGCTTACACCGATGCACTTCAGTATTCTGGTTGGTTGGCCAGCAGCTTGCGGGAAATTCTGGGCAATGATTTCCGCATTCCAGAAATTCGTTCTACCTCGGGCGCCATTCTTGTACTCAGCTTTGTGTTGTATCCCTATGTTTACATTATGGCGAGAACCGCATTTTTAGGGCGTAGCCCTTCCATGCTGGATGCCGCACGTTCTTTGGGGCACAGCGCGACCAGTGCTTTCCTCAAGGTGGGTTTGCCCGTGGCTCGCCCTGCATGGGTTGTGGGGCTTACGTTGGTGCTCATGGAGACCCTGGCGGAGTACGGTGCTTTGTCTTATTTTGGGGTGCGCACCTTCACCACCGCAATATTCAACACCTGGCTGAATTTGGGTGACAGGGAAAGTGCAGCCTTGCTCGCAGTGATGTTGCTGGTTGTCATGCTGGCCTTGATTGTTTTTGAATCCAAGGCGCGAGGGCGTGCCCAGTTTTACACGCAATCGGGTAAAGGCAGCACCATTGAAAGAAAACGCTTGAAAGGTTTTCAGGCCGCATGGGTGGTGTTTTTGTCGGCCATGCCTTTTGTATTGGGATTCGTGCTGCCGGTGTTTATTTTGTTGGCTTTGGTGGTAGACGTAGACACCTCGATCAATTGGGCGCGCAGTTTTCAGTGGGCTTACCACTCGGCCCTGCTGGGTGGCATGGCGGCTCTTGTTGCGGTTGTTCTGGCAGTGTTCCTGGCGTACGTAAAACGACAGACGCATGTGTGGTGGGTTACCGCAATTTATCGTTTGATTTCGCTGGGCTACGGTGTGCCTGGCGCAATTTTGGCAATTGCCATTTTGTTGCCACTGGCTACAGTTGATCGCTTCACTTATGACATGGGCTGGCAAGTGCCCGCCCTGACAGGCAGTGTGTTGGCCCTGGTGTATGCCTACAACGTTCGCTTTACATCGGCGGCCTTGCAATCCGTGGACTCGGGTCTGCAGCAAATTACACGGCATATTGACGAGTCGGCCAGAATTCTAGGCCGTACACCACGACAAGTGTTGTGGCATGTGCATTTGCCGGTGTTAAGAGGATCTGTGGCCACCGGCATGTTGTTGGTGATCGTGGATGTGATCAAGGAGTTACCCGCCACCTTGGTGTTGCGGCCTTTTGATTTCGATACCTTGGCTGTTGTTTCTTATCAGTTTGCCTCGGATGAGCGATTGACCGAAGCAGCAGTGCCTGCGCTCATGATCGTGATGATTGCTCTGGTGCCGATTTTGTTGTTGATCAGGCAAGGGGCGAAGCAGGCGAGAAGCAGCAAGGGGTAAGGCCAACTGCTTCGGGCCGTGCCAGTTCGAGAGACCCGCTCAACTTCACTGACTTGCCCCCAGCAACTCCCGCAGCACAAACGGCAGAATTCCCTGGTGCTTGTAATACTCCACCTCAATCGGTGTATCGATGCGGCTGAGCACTTTCACATCCTGAACTTCGCTGTTGGCGCGTGTAATTCTCAACACCAGTTCGGCTTGCGGAGCAGTGTCCTCCGTCAAACCAATGACGTCGAAGGTTTCACTGCCGTCCAGCTTCAGGCTTTGTATGGAATCACCGCCCAAAAACTGAAGCGGCAGCACACCCATGCCCACCAGGTTACTGCGGTGAATTCGCTCGTAGCTACGGGCCACAACCACTTTTACACCCAGTAGCTGCGTGCCCTTGGCTGCCCAGTCACGGGATGATCCTGTGCCGTATTCTTCACCCGCCAGCACAATGGTGGGTGTGCCTTGTGCCATGTATTCCATGGCCGCGTCGTACACAGTGGTCTGTTTTCCGTCTTTGATGGTGAAGCCGCCTTCAATGCGATTGCCATTTGCATCGGGAGGAATCATCAGGTTTTTCACGCGAACATTCGCAAAGGTGCCGCGAATCATCACATCGTGATTGCCACGCCGTGAGCCGTAGCTGTTGAAATCTGCTTGTTCTACACCATGCTGCTGTAGATATTTTCCAGCGGGTGTTGTGGGTTTGAATGAGCCTGCCGGTGAAATGTGGTCTGTGGTGACCGAATCGCCAAGAATCAGCAAGGGTTTTGCACCGCAAATGATTTCCACCTTGGAAGGCTGCATTGAAAAGTCATCAAAGAAGGGTGGCTTGGCAATGTAGGTGGACTGTGGCCATGGGTAAACCTGGCCTTCTGGAGCGGGTACGTTGTTCCAAAGGTCGTGGCCCTCGGTGAAGTTGCTGTACAGGCGTACAAATGTGGGTGCGTCCAGCGCAGTGGGCAGCAATTCATCCACTTCGGCATTGCTGGGCCAAATGTCGCGCAGGTAAACCGGTTGGCCATCGCTACCTGTACCCAGGGGTTCAGTTGTCATGTCCATATTGGCTTTACCACTCAATGCGTAAGCGACGACCAGCGGTGGTGAAGCCAAAAAGTTGGCTTTTAAATTGGGGTGAATGCGTGCTTCAAAGTTGCGGTTGCCCGACAACACTGCACATCCGATGACATCATTTTTCAAAATGGTGTCATTGATTTCAGGCAACAAGTCGCCTGCATTGCCAATACAGGTTGTGCAGCCATAAGCGGCCACGTTAAATCCAAGTTGGTCGAGGTAAGGTTGCAGGCCTGTTTTTTCCAGGTAATCGCTCACCACGCGAGAACCCGGGCCCAGCGAGGTTTTAATGTGCGGCTGTACTTTCAACCCTTTTTCAACTGCCTTCTTGGCCAACAAGCCTGCGGCTAGCATTACGCCGGGGTTGGATGTATTGGTGCAGCTTGTGATGGCTGCCAGCAACACATCGCCATGCCCAATGCTGAGTTTGTCCAGCCCGGTGGGGTAACGTGTGTTCAATGTGGCGGCGTCTTTTCCGAAACCGTTCGCAGCCATGGGTTCAGAAAAAAGTGCGTTGAATTGCTGCTTCATGTTTTTCAGCAACACGCGGTCTTGTGGACGTTTTGGCCCAGCCAATGATGGTTCAACCGTGTCGAGGTCGAGGGTGACCACTTCCGAATAATCGATTGCGCCGGGTGCAGGCATTCCAAGCAAGCCTTGGGCTTCAAAGTACGCCTCGAACCGATCTGCTTCAGCTGTTGTTCGGCCGGTCTTTCGCATGAATTCAACTGTTTTTGAATCCGGCGGAAAGAAGCCCATGGTGGCGCCGTACTCTGGTGCCATATTGGCCAGTGTCGCGCGGTCGGTTACTGACAAACTGGCGGCACCCGGGCCATAAAATTCAACAAATTTGCCCACCACTTTTTTCTTGCGCAGCAGCTCTGTAATGGCCAATACCAGGTCTGTGGCGGTAATGCCTTCCCGCAGCGCGTTGGTCAGTTCCACGCCCACCACGTCGGGTGTTAAAAAGTAAACGGGTTGGCCCAGCATGCCAGCTTCAGCTTCAATGCCGCCCACGCCCCAACCTACAACGCCCACACCGTTGATCATGGTAGTGTGGCTGTCGGTACCTACCAGGGTGTCAGGGTAGTACACCGTGTTGTCGTTTTCTTCACCTGCTTTTGTTGCACTGCGAATGCCACGGAACAGGTATTCCAGGTTCACCTGGTGAACAATGCCAATGCCCGGTGGCACCACCTTGAAAGTGTCAAAAGCCTGCATGCCCCATTTCATGAACTGGTAGCGTTCGCCATTGCGTTCAAACTCAATTTCCATGTTTTTACGCAGCGAGTCAGCAGTGCCAAAATGGTCAATCATCACAGAATGGTCAACGACCAAATCCACCGGGACAAGCGGTTCGATCTTCTTTGGGTTCTGGCCCATGGCTTGTGCCACATTGCGCATGGCTGCGAGGTCGGCCAACAACGGAACGCCGGTGAAGTCTTGAAGTACTACGCGCGCCACGATGAAGGGAATTTCATCGGTGCGCTTGGCTTGTGGTTGCCAGTTGGCGAGTTGCTGAATATGTTCTTCAGCCACCTTTTTGCCATCGCAATTTCGCAGCACCGATTCAAGCACAATGCGAATCGATACCGGTAAGCGGTGCAGGTTGGGATAACCCGATTCAGCCAGTTTGGGAAGGCTATAAAACTGGCCTTTCTGGCCTGTTTTGGAGGTGAAGGTGCTGAGTGTTGAATGCTTCAGGGTTGACATACCTGTTTCTCCCTTACGTTTGGGGTGCCGAAGAATTTCGGCACCGTATTACAAAATCGAGCGGTTTTTGCCTTACTCAGTGCAAATGCATGCTGTTGGGTAATTCTGAATCTTCCGGAAGTTCGGCATGCAACAGCTCACCCTCCGGGTTGGGGTACAAAGGCGATCCGCAATCTTCACAGTATTCAAGCGGGAAGCGCTCTTCCAGCACCTTGATTTGCCGAATACCCACTTCTTTCAGAAGGGCTTCAATTTTTGAGCGAATCACGGGATTGTCGGGTTCGCTCTCAATGTCTTTTTCGTACACCGGGTCGGGTTCATTGCCATATTCTTCGCCAATTAGTGGCCACACCACGCCATGCACAATGTCGCTGTTGCCTTCCACTGAAAAACCGATTCGGTATTCTTCAATTTCTCCGCGATCTACAAATGCGCCAACGCTGGCGTGAATTTTCTGGGTGGGAACATCCAGGGCGCTTTCAAGAAAGGCAGCAGATGCGCGCACGGAATAGGCACGGGCTTCTTTTTCCGCTTCGCGGCATGCGTTGTACAAACCATTTGGCAGCATCAGTTCAAGCAAACACCCCGGCATTATTTTTTGCAAGGCCTGGCCGCCCGTTAGCCGCCAGTTGGCAAGTACCTCTTCTTTGCTCAGAAGGGTGCCGTTGCTGTGCGCCTCTACTTGCCACTTGAATGCGGGTTGGCCTGCGGGCACGGAAATCGCGCCAATCAAATAACGAACATCGCTCAAAAAACTTTGGGTGGCAGGCAGGTTTTCTGTGTCGATTCGTACCTTCACGCGGTCAATGGCCGCTTGCCCCAGCTGCCGAGCCAGTTCAGCGGCCGCAGTGTAACTTTCAGGCAACTGGTCAGGGCTGAACAACATGTTGGTGAGCACCAAGTGAGCGTGATCTGACAACACGTTTTTTTGGAGCAAGTTGGTGAATTCAGCCACTGTGGCTTCTTCAATTTTGCCTGAGGGAATGTTGTAGGTTGACCAAGCCAGCACCGGTGCAGCCAACAACAAAATGTCTTCTTCCTGGCCTAGTTCAGGGCTTTCTACGGTGTTTTCAATCGCGAATGCCAACTCGTCGTAAGCGCGGTAATTGGTGCTGTAAAGGTGGTCAAGGGTTTGCATCAGCGTGGTGTCGCTGCGGCCTTCCAGCATTGGGGCAAGCGCTGCAAACAGCTTCTTTTTCCAGAAACGGCGCTCAAGCCGACTGCCAGCGTCCGCGAGCAGAATAGCCAGGTTGGCCAAGGGTTTGGCGTACTTGGACAATTTGGATCGGGAGGCTGTATTAAGTGGTTTTCTGCGCATGGGTGGTCCTTCTAAGGTTCCACCCATTGTAGTACGAGAAGATTGCTTAAATTGATTTGTCGCGCAGGTTGGATTGATCGCTCAAGCCCGGGCGCACCCACTCGGGCGGTGCCCAAATGTGCTTGATACGCTGCCACGAGGGGCCTGGCTTGAGTGCATCTGAAAACATGTCGCGCCATTCATGGGTATTGAGTGTCCAGATATTGTTGGTTTGGGGTTGACGGACAATGCCGTAGTCCACTGGTGCAACCTCGGGCTCGAAGGTACCGAAAATTCGATCCCAGACAATCAATACTCCGCCATAGTTTTTGTCGATGTATTCATCGTTTCGCCCATGGTGTACGCGGTGCTGGCTTGGCGTATTGAAAATATACTCAAACCATTTTGGAAGCTTGTTCACAGCCTGGGTGTGGACAAAGTATTGGTAGCCAAGGTTCACACCATAAGCCAGCAGCACGGCCCAAACAGGGAAGCCAATAATCAACATGGGTGCCCAGAAAATTTGATGCAGATTCACCGCATAAAACAGGCTTTGCCGCATGGCTGTGGTGGTAGTCATGTTCTCGCCGCTGTGGTGGACCACGTGCGCACACCAGAACCAACGCACACGGTGGCTGCCACGGTGAAACCAGTAATAACAAAACTCGATGCCGAACAGCAAGGCAACAAAACTCAGCGGGGTCACTTCAATGGTTGCGATCCTGAAGGTGTAAATCCACTCCATGAAAGCGGACACAAAAAGCGCAAACCACACCAGCTCCATGGCCTGGTAGCTTCCGCCCAGCAGCATGTTGGTGACTACTTCCTTTTTCTTGAAGAAAAACGACTTGCCCACTTTTTTCAAGTACAGATATTCCACCAACGTTGCACCCAGAAACAGCGGGGTGAGCAGGGTAAGAAATACCTGCTTCCAATCCGGGTTGGGCCCAAACAGCAAGTTGAAAGTGGGCATTGCCATTGCCTGGTTGATCAACTGTTCCATGCGTGTGTCTCCGCGTTTTGGTTTTTTGATGCTTTGAATTTTGCGCGGGTTTTGGCAAGAAATATTGTGGGATCAAGCCTTATTTTTGTGAAAATGCGCCAAGCTATCTAGTTAGCTTGCCCGTCTCAAACATCGCTGCGACTCAAGCGGGAAGCCCGCCTGAATCGGCTGGGTAATCGCAACAAAGCGCAGTAAGCCCTCAGCGTGCATTACCGCGCAATCGATTCGCGCCACTTCACATAATCTGCCGCCACTTGCTCAGGCTGCTCCATCATCGGAACATGCCCAACCTTGTCCATCAAAATCACATCAAAGCCGGGCATTGCAGTTTTCAATTCTGCGGCGCCGTCCACATGCAAAACACGATCTTCCTTGCCCCACACGATCAGGCCTGGACCTTTGTAAGTCGATGCATTTAACGCAGTGGCCAGGTCAGAGGGAACGGTTTTGAAGTCTTTGTAAATGCGTTTGTGCAAAGGTTGGTCGGCAGCAGCGCGTGCTGCCATGGCGTCGACTACAAATCCTGGTGCAAAGGCAGGGCGCTCGTACATGACTACATCCACAATTTTTTCAAATTCTTCCCGGTTGCTCGCCGTCAAAACAATTTCACCAGTTTGCTCAAATTTCTGGATGACTTCCGATTTTCTGGACTCTACCAAACCAGCGGGGGCCAAGAACCAGACAGAGGCCACATTGTCTGGGTACTTGGCCGCATAAGCACCGCTGATCCAGCCACCCATGGAATTGCCGCCAATGTGGGGTTTTTGGAGACCAAGTTTCTCAATAATTTCATGGACCCGGTCGATTTGGGTGTTGATCACATAGTCGGCGTTCATGTCGCGTGTGGAGGCGCCAAAGCCCGGTACATCGATGGAGTAAACGGTGTATTGATTGGTCAGGTAATAGGCCACTCGATTGAAGTTGTCTTTCGAGCCACCAAAGCCGTGAATCAGCACCAAGGGTTCGCCTTGACCGCCCTGCAAATAGGGCACCACAAAGCCATCGATTTGAAGCACTTTGCGCTCAAGTCCCGAAATGGCACGCTCGGCGGCAATCGCCATGCCGGCAGCGCCCTGAATTTCACCTTCGGGTTGCTCGAAACTGCAAGCAGTCAGGCTGACCGTGGCAGTGATTGCAAAAAGGGCTGTTAAGCGTTTGATCGCGGAAGCGTGTTTTTTCATGGCGGGTGTCTTTTTCGGGAAGTCGATATGATGAATACGCGCTAGCATAGAACAGGTAAAACTCTTCTGACAATACTTGTTGTCAAATAATGACTCTTCATTCTAATCTTGGTCACGTTTCTGCCAGTTATGTGAACCTGCTTTTTGACTGGTTGGCCCATACTCACCCCGAGGTGGCTGCGCGCATGCCTTTTACACGGCCAGTGGCCGGTGAGTTGAACCGAATCGAAGTGCCGCAATGGAAGTCCATGCTGGACTGGACCTACCAAGTCCTTCAAGACCCCGCCATGCCTTTAAAAATTGCAGCCCACGTGCGGCCGGCCAATATGGGGCTGTTGGGTTATGTCGCCAGTTGTTGTTCCAACTTGGGCGAAGCGTTTGCCCGGTTGCAACAATTCGAGAATTTGGTGTACAGCGTGAACGCGCTTGAAGTGGCGCTGCAAAGTGATCAAATTATTTTACGTTGGGGGGCCGAGCGTGGGCGCCCCGGGCATTGGGTTGATTCAGTGGCCATTGGGGTGTTGGTTGCCTTCACCCAGCATTTAATTGCCACACCCGTGTACCCACACCGCGTTCAGTTTATTAATGCCAAGCCTGTGAATCCAGCTGATTTCGACGCCTTTTTTCAATGCCAGGTTGGATTTGACGGCGATTACACCGAAGTGGTGTGGCCTGCCAGTTTGCTTGAAATGCCGTTGAAATCGCCAGACCAGGTCATGCGCAGCATGTTGGATCAACAAGCCAGGTTGTTGTTAAAGCAAGTGAAGGCAGGTGAGGAGTCGATTGCTGGTTTGCAAAAAGCCTTGCAGGAGTCGGTAACCGCGGGCGTGCCCACCTTGAATGAAGTGGCACGCCGTTTGTGTGTCAGCACGCGCACCCTGCAACGACGCTTGCAAGAGCAAAACAGCAGTTTTCGCGAGGAACTGGAGAAAGTGCGGGTTGAAATGGCAAAGAATTGCCTTCAGGCGGGTGAGCTAAGCCTGGCTGACATTGCCAATTTTCTCGCTTACAACGACCAAAGTGCTTTTACCCATGCCTTTAAATGGGTCACTGGCTTAAGTCCTGCGAAATATCAGCGTGCAAAGCGACAATAGGCTCTAAAAGCAGGGGGAATCAGCCAGACCCCCTTCAAATACAAGGGAAAGTCCTATATCATATATAAGACTTGAGAGGCATCGAAACCCCGCCACTTTTGCATCGCAACACTTGTGTGCGCGTGCGAACTGCCTCAAAATTACACAGTTTCTATTGACCCCACCCAATCTAGGGAGATCTCATGCTTGAGTCCTATCGCCAACACGTTGCCGAGCGCGCAGCGTTGGGCATTCCTCCACTGCCTTTGTCTGCCCAGCAAACCGCTGATCTGGTTCAGCTGCTGAAGAACCCACCCGCTGGCGAAGAAGAATTTTTGCTGGACCTGATCACCAACCGTGTACCTGCCGGTGTAGATGATGCAGCCAAAGTAAAATCTGCCTTCCTGGCCGCAATCGTAAACGGCTCAGACACCTGCAAGCTGATTGACCGCAAGAAAGCGACTTTCCTGCTTGGCACCATGCTGGGTGGTTTCAACATCAAGCCACTGATTGATGCCTTGAACGACGCAGAAGTGGGCGATATTGCTGCTGACGCCTTGTCTAAAACCCTGTTGATGTTCGATTACTTCCACGACGTGAAAGACCTGGCCGACAAGGGCAGTGCAACCGCCAAGAAAGTGATGCAAAGCTGGGCCGACGCAGAATGGTTCACAAGCCGCCCCGAAGTACCACAAAGCATCAAGCTGACCGTGTTCAAGGTAACCGGTGAAACCAACACCGACGATTTGTCGCCCGCGCCCGACGCCTGGAGCCGCCCTGACATTCCTTTGCATGCCTTGGCCATGTTGAAAAACCCACGCCCCGGCATTGAAGCAGACGAGCCCGGCAAGGTTGGCCCCATCAAGCAATTGCAAGCCTTGATCGCCAAAGGCAACCCGATCGCCTACGTGGGCGACGTGGTGGGTACCGGTTCCTCACGCAAGTCAGCCACCAACAGCGTGTTGTGGTTCACTGGTGAGGACATTCCTTTCATCCCCAACAAGCGTTTTGGCGGATATTGCCTGGGTAACAAAATTGCCCCGATCTTCTTCAATACGATGGAAGATGCAGGCGCATTGCCTATCGAACTTGATGTAAGCCAAATGGACATGGGCGATGAAATCGAATTGCGCCCATTCGAAGGCAAAGCCCTGAAAAACGGTGCAGTGGTTGCTGAGTTCAGCCTGAAAACCGATGTGTTGTTCGACGAAGTACGTGCTGGTGGCCGTATTCCCTTGATCATCGGCCGTGGCTTAACAGACCGCGCACGTGCTGCTTTGGGCCAAGGTCCAAGCCCTGTGTTCCGTCGTCCATCCGCTCAGGTTGATTCCACCAAAGGCTTCACTTTGGCGCAAAAAATGGTGGGTAAGGCCTGTGGCTTGCCCGCAGGTCAGGGTGTTCGCCCCGGCATTTACTGTGAGCCTCACATGACCACGGTCGGTTCGCAAGACACCACTGGCCCCATGACCCGTGATGAATTGAAAGACCTGGCCTGTTTGGGCTTCTCTGCTGATTTGGTGATGCAGTCCTTCTGCCACACAGCGGCATACCCCAAGCCCGTGGATGTAAAAATGCACCACGAGCTGCCCGACTTCATCGAAAACCGCGGTGGCGTGGCCTTGCGTCCTGGCGACGGCATTATTCACAGCTGGTTGAACCGTTTGTTGATGCCTGACACTGTGGGTACTGGCGGCGATTCACACACTCGTTTCCCAATCGGTATTTCATTCCCCGCAGGTTCAGGTTTGGTTGCGTTTGCCGCGGCCACGGGCGTGATGCCTTTGGACATGCCTGAATCCGTGTTGGTGCGCTTCAAAGGCGAAATGCAACCGGGTGTAACGCTGCGCGACCTGGTGCATGCCATTCCGTTGTACGCCATCAAGGCAGGTTTGCTGACCGTTGAAAAGAAAGGCAAGAAGAATATTTTCTCCGGCCGCATTCTGGAAATTGAAGGCTTGCCCAAACTGAAAGTGGAGCAGGCCTTTGAATTGTCTGACGCCTCGGCTGAGCGTTCAGCCGCAGGTTGCACAATTCATCTGGACAAAGAACCCATCATTGAATACATGACTTCCAACATCACTTTGATGAAGTGGATGATTGCGCAGGGTTACCAAGACGTGCGCACGCTGACCCGCCGAATCAAAGCCATGGAAGAATGGATTGCCAAGCCTGAACTGCTGAAGGCCGACGCCGATGCAGAATACGCAGCCGTGATTGAAATCGACCTGGCTGACATCAAAGAGCCGATTCTTTGCTGCCCGAACGATCCCGATGATGCCAAATTCCTGAGCGAAGTAGCTGGCGACAAGATCGACGAAGTGTTCATCGGTTCTTGCATGACCAACATCGGCCATTTCCGTGCAGCTGGCAAAGTGCTGGAAGGTAAAAGCGATATTCCAACCCGCTTGTGGATTGCACCACCCACCAAAATGGATCAGCACATTTTGACCGAGGAAGGTTACTACGGTATTTTGGGCCGCACTGGCGCACGCATGGAATTGCCAGGCTGTTCCTTGTGCATGGGTAACCAGGCACAAATCCGTAAGGGTTCCACGGGTGTGTCCACATCAACGCGTAACTTCCCGAACCGCTTGGGCATAGACACCCGTGTCTATTTGGCCTCAGCGGAATTGTCTGCAGTGTGCGCGCTGATGGGCAAGATCCCGACAGTGGAAGAGTACATGGAGCAGGTAAAAATGCTGGGCAATGTGTCCGCGGAAGTTTACCGCTACATGAACTTCGACCAAATTCAGGAGTTTGTGGACATTGCAAACAAGGCTGAATTGACAGTCTAAGTTGTCAGGCTGTCACAACAGTGTCATAAAAAAAGCCACCTTCGGGTGGCTTTTTTATGGTTGCTCGATCCGTTCTTTTCGAGGACGCTGGTTTTTCTTCGGTTTTCGGCTGACTTGCAAAAGCAGTTCTTTCAAGGTTGAGTGGATCACGTTGATTTCAGCCAGTTTGCCCAAGCGGCAAATGTCCCTGTGATTTGAAAATTTCACACGCATGTCGCTGTGGTCTTCTTCAAGAAACAGAATATTGGCAGCGGGAAAGTTTTTCTCCAGCTTGCTCAATGCGCCTTCTTCAAAGTCTTCCATGATGTTCATGTCACAAATCACGAGCTTGGCGCGTGAAAGTTCTGTGAAATCCAGATCGATGCTGCGAAATGAATGAACAAATTTCTCACCCAAGCCACTGAGAAAACGTTGGTAAGCCATTGTTTTTATAGGGTAGTCGCTAAATACTACACAAGCGATAAGCGGAGGTTTCATGTCGTGCAGCCAAAGCAATTAAAGTTTCGGATGCCTTATTCTTCCTGTTTCTAATCAGGGTGGGTATTACCTGAGTGGGGTAAGATATTCACTTACATTCATGACCCCCCAGTTTTTCGGAGACACAATAAAAATGGCAGGTTTCAAAGAATATGACCAGTTCGACGCCCTTGGTCTTGCCGAGTTGATCAACAAAGGCGAGGTGAGTGCAGCCGAATTGCTTGAGGAGAGCATCTCACGCACGGAAAAGGTCAACCCGCGAATTAATGCGGTGATTCGTCCCATGTACGACATTGCCCGTGCTCGCGCCAAAGAGTCAGTAGAGGGACCCTTTGCAGGTGTGCCATTCTTGTTGAAAGACTTGATTGCCAGTTATGCCGGAGTTGAGATGAGTTGCGGGAGTCGTTTTTACAAAGGCTTTGTGCCCTCCGAAGACTCTGAATATGTAAAGCGTTTCAAGCGGGCGGGGCTGAACATTTTTGGCAAAACCGCCACACCAGAGTTTGGCATTACGCCATCCACCGAACCGGAATTGACCGGACCATGCCGCAACCCGTGGGATCCTCTGCGCAGCCCTGGCGGTTCCAGTGGCGGTGCCTCATCAGCCGTGGCTGCGGGTATTGTGCCCATGGCGAGTGCAAGCGATGGTGGTGGTTCAATTCGGGTGCCTGCGTCGTGTACAGGTTTGTTTGGCTTGAAGCCCACTCGTGGGCGCGTACCATCGGGTCCGGATCAGGCTGACGGCTGGTTCGGATTCATTGCTGAGCATGTGGTGTCTCGCACTGTGCGGGATTCCGCACACATGCTGGATTGTTTGCATGGCAATTACCCAGGTCAGTTACTGCGCATTGCGCCGCCTGCAAAAACTTACGCGGCGGCTGTTGAGGCAAAACCAAAAAAGCTGAAAATTGCATATTCACTCGACCCCGCTTTGGGCGATTCCCTGCATGCGGATTGTCAGGAAGGCGTGCTTGAAACAGTGAAGTTGCTTGAAAGTTTGGGCCACACCTGTGAGGAAGTACGTTTGCCCATCAACAAGGAAGAATTTATATACGCTTACACCGTGTTGGTGTGTTCAGAAATGGCCGCAACGCTGAAAGAAGGGGAGCGCATATTGGGAAGAAAAGGCAAGGCGTCGGATTTTGAAGCGCGCACTTGGGCCTTGATGAAATTGGGCCGTAGTTTTAACGGAGGCGATGTAGCCAATGCAGTATGGACCATGGCCCAGTTCTCTCGCCAGTGGATGACATTTTTTGAGCCCTACGACGCACTATTGACCAGTACGTTGGGTGAGTTACCGATCGCAGTGGGCGGACTTCGCCCGACTTCGCAAGAAATGATTGAATTGAAGGCACTTAGCTACTTGCCCATTGGTTTCATCGCCAAGCAGAAGGATTTCGTACTGAAGGCAGGGCGGCGCGTGTATCAATATTGTTCTCAAACCATGCCTGCAAACGTCACGGGACAACCGTCCATGAGTGTGCCTTTGCACTGGAATGCGCAAGGCCTTCCAGTGGGTATGATGTTCACTGGGCGTTTTGGTGAAGAGCATGTTTTATTCAACCTGGCAGCTCAGTTAGAACAAGCCAAGCCTTGGGCAGGCAAACGCCCACCCATTCATGCCGGTAATGCCAGTTAACCAAATCGGTTGGAACTGGAGATTGCCTGCATGGACATGACAATGGGTTCAACCAGCTTGTTTTGAATCTCGGGGCCCGCCTGCTGGTGGGCCTTGAGTAATCCAATTTGCATGGCATGTGCAGCTTGGGTCAATGGTTTCTTTACAGTCAGTATTTCCGCATCGACGGGATTGTGATCCATCAAATCGTTGGTTTGTTTGATGTTCAAGATCATTTCTTTGGTCAGTTCGTACTCATTCTTGATTTTCTCAAATACGCCTTGCGATTTAGCAGGTGCCAATTTGGCATATTGTTGCGCAATTTGCATGTCAGCTTTTTGCAGGGCCGTGGCGGTTCTGTCGACAAAGCTTTTGAAGAAAGGCCATTCCCTGTACATGGTTTGAAGTTGCTCGGTTCGTTGTGCGGGTGTGGTGTTTGTATCAGTTGATTGATCGACAAAGTTTTTTAGTGCACTGCCAGTACCAAAGAATGCAGGCATAGCGCTTCCAGATTGATACCAGGCGCCCACCCACGGAATGGCTCGAAGCTTGTCAAGAACAAGGCTGCCTTCTGCTGAATTTGCACGTGAGGCCGGGCGGCTGCCTGCATTGGATTTGCCCACAAATTCAATGGGTGTGCTGCGTTGAAAAAATTGAGGAAGCTCGGGATTGGTGTAAAGGCTTTGATAGCTGTCGCGAGCGTGTTGGGCTAGTAATTCCATGGTGTTGGCATATTTTGCAAGCTGTTGGTCTGGGCCTGTTGCCATGGTTTCAAGCGTGGATCCCACCATGTCTGCAAGGTTGGATTGTGAGATTATTTTGGTGCCGAATTTGGCAGGTACTTCTTCACCTTGCTCGGTTTGCCGCATGCCAGTCAGCAAGCTGGCGCCGTTGCCTGATTTAATTTCCTGTGCATATGAATCGCCCGATCCCCTGGCCTCAGTGCCGCCTCGACCATGAAATACATGCAATTTCACACCATTCTGTTTTGCTACTTCAAGCATTTTGGCTGTACCTTCATACACCGCCCAACTGGAGGCGAGCGGTCCGTCCAAGCGGTTGCTGTCGGAATAGCCCACCATGATTTGTTGTTGATTCCCGCTGGCTTGAAGTGCTTGTCGGTACCAAGGGTGATTCAGCATGCTGTTCAGAATGGTTGGGCCATTGTGTAAATCATCCACTGTTTCTATCAGGGGAACTACATTCATCTTGACCCCATCACCATCGGCCAGGCCCGCATGCTTGAGTAGTAACATCACCTCAAGCATGTCACTCAAGGTTTCAGTGTTGGCTGTGATGCAGTTTTTCAGTGCCTGTGGCCCGTAGCTGTCATGAATGGTTTTGTAACTTTTGATCAATGCGATTTCTCGATCAAATTCAGGATTGTCGATTTGACCATCGATTGGCGCATCGTTCAGCACAGTTTTGCTGGTATCAAGCAGCAGGTGGGTTAGCAGTGTTTGTTTTTCAAGTTCTCCCAGGCTTTCATAATTGCGGGGGCCACCCGATCTTCTCAACAACTCACCGACGGTTTTCTCATTCATGGCGCTGTTTTGGCGTATGTCGGTGCTGGCGCCGTGAAAGCCAATGCTGTCTGCGTCCAGTTTCAGCAAATCCAGTTTCTCTTGAACAATTCTTTTGTCGTCAGTATCCAAATTGCCAATATTCAATGATTCCAGATCGTGCAGCAATTCGTTCGCATTCAGGTATAGATCGCCTTGAATAGGTAGAGGGCCTTCGCCCACCAAATGCGCTCGGGTTCGTGCAAGTTTCTCCCGAATTAAACCAAGAGATTCCGAATGCCCAGCCTTACTAAGCAGGTTACCTAGGCTGCCTGGTTGAGTTGTTTTCTCTTTGCCTATTTTTTGTTCGAAGTAATCAAATGCAGCTGTGCTCAGGGTTTTGACCACGTCCTTCAATACGGCGGCATCAATATTTGGATTACCGTCCCGATCACCGCCCACCCAGTTGCCCGCTTCAACCAAAGGTTTCGACAATTTCAAATTGTTGGGTAAACCAGAAAGTTGTTGGTTGATCTGTTTGTGAATGTTGCGACCCGAGCTGTGCAGATGTCTGATATTGGACGAGAACTGATTCGCCTCGTCTTGCACACTGGGTTTTAGTTCTCGTACACCTTGAGTTTGCCAAAGTTCCTGACACACTTTCGCATTGCCATGGGGAGTTGCAATGTCGTCAAGTTGAGATAGCACCACCGCACTGGCCTGAGGTTTGTTGAAGTTTGTAGGGTGAGCAGTAAACACCGGGGAAATTGTGGTGTTCGACAGTTTTTGAATGATGGATTCTCCACGGCTAGTCGCGTGATCGATCAATGTTTTTAGCCCGTGCATCAACGATTGGTTGGCAGGTGAATCGTTGGCTTTTAAATGCCTCTCTGCTGCACTCAATATCATCAATTGGCTGTTCAAATATTTCAGAGCACTGACAATTATTTCCGGATCATTCTTATTGCTCTGAACAAATTCCTCTACACGTGCGTGAAGGTGCTCGAAATCTGGTTCATCCGCTTCAATCTGCTCAGCCAATTCACCAGCCTGCTCAAACTTCATCGGGGACAAGCTTTTCTGTAACTGTAGTTTTAAGTTCGTATGTGTATTTTGTCGAATGTCTTTGAGCTTACTGGCCAATGGACCAACAATCTTGGGCGATGCGGAGCCTGAGCCGCTTCTTCGCAAGGCATTGTTGGCTGCAGACATGGCGACTTGGGCGCTACTGTGGCTTGTAATTGCGCGAAACATGGTGAGGACTCCCATTTTAATTTTTGGAGCCATGAGGATAATTAGGGAGGAGTGACGTAATCAGAAAGAGGGGTAGGGGGGTGTGAGTATTTGCTCACTCTGTTGCTAGTCGATATTGTTTTTGAAATTCTGGAGCTGCACTTCAGTTCTCGGCATTGCACCGAAAAAAACTGAAGTGCATGTAGTGGCAAGCTTGATCAGCTTGGTTCCATTATTTAAAAAGTATCGCTGGGTACGCGAACCCAGCCTTCCATCAATACGCGCGCACTGCGGCTCATGATGGCTTTTTTCACGGCCCACTGACCGTTTTCAAGTACAGCCTGCGCACCCACACGCAGTGTGCCGCTGGGGTGACCAAAACGAACGGCTTCACGTTCAGTTCCTCCTGCTGCAAGATTCACCAAAGTGCCTGGTACAGCAGCAGCGGTACCAATTGCCACCGCTGCAGTACCCATCATGGCATGGTGCAATTTGCCCATGCTCATTGCCCGCACCAGCAAGTCGACGCCTGCAGCTTCAACTACTTTGCCGCTAGAGCTGCTGTAGGTTTTTGGCGGGGCCACAAAGGCAACTTTGGGTGTGTGTTGGCGTTTGGCTGCTTCGTCCACGTGTTTGATCAAGCCCATCTTGACCGCACCGTGAGCGCGGATGGTTTCAAACATCGCAAGTACCTTGGGGTCGCTGTTGATGTCGTCTTGCAACTCGCAGCCCGTGTAGCCAATGCTGTCGGCATTCACAAAAATTGTGGGAATGCCCGCATTGATCAAGGTGGCTTTCAGTGTGCCCACACCGGGTACTTCCAGGTCGTCGATCAAATTGCCGGTGGGGAACATGCTTCCACCACCATCGCCTTCGCCTTCATCTGCGGGGTCCAGAAACTCCAGCTGAACTTCCGCGGCAGGGAAGGTAACACCGTCGAGTTCGAAGTCGCCGGTTTCCTGCACAAGTCCGTCGGTAATAGGAACATGAGCGATGATGGTTTTGCCAATATTGGCTTGCCAAATACGCACCACACAAGTGCCGTTCTGCGGCACGCGGGTTGGGTCGACCAAACCACTGGCCACTGCGAATGAACCCACAGCGGAGGACAAATTGCCGCAGTTGCCGCTCCAGTCCACAAAAGCCTTGTCGATGGAAACCTGCCCAAACAGGTAGTCCACATCGTGATCGGCTTTGCTGCTTTTGCTCAAAATCACGGTTTTGCTGGTGCTGGAAGTTGCACCACCCATGCCGTCAATTTGCTTGCCATAGGGGTCGGGGCTGCCGATTACACGCAACAACAACTTGTCGCGTGCCTCGCCAGGCTTTTGGCATGCCTCTGGCAGGTCTTGCAGCCTAAAAAAAACACCCTTGCTGGTGCCGCCACGCATGTAGGTGGCGGGTACTTTTATTTGCTGGCTGGGTTTAACGCTCATGCTGCCTTTCCTTCCAGAAAGTCTTGTGCAAAACGCTGCAACACGCCGCCAGCTTCGTAAATTGACACTTCCTCAGCCGTGTCCAAACGGCAGGTCACTGGAAACTCGACACGCTCGCCATTCTTGCGGGTCATGACCACAGTCAGGGTTGCGCGCGGGCTGCGTTCACCCAACACTTCGAACACCTCTGTGCCGTCAATGTTGTAGGTGTGGCGTGTGTCGCCAGCCTTGAATTCCAGGGGCAGGGTGCCCATGCCAATCAGGTTGGTGCGGTGAATGCGCTCAAAGCCTTCGGCGATAATCGCTTCCACACCAGCCAGGCGAACGCCTTTGGCGGCCCAGTCGCGTGAAGAGCCCTGCCCGTAGTCCGCGCCTGCAATAATAATCAGCGGCTGGCCACGGTCCATGTAGGTTTCAATGGCTTCCCACATGCGTGTTACCTGGCCCTCTGGTTCAATGCGAGCCAGCGAACCTTTTTTCACCTTGCCATCTGCATCGCGAACCATTTCATTCAGCAAAGTGGGGTTGGCAAAGGTGGCGCGTTGCGCAGTCAAATGATCACCGCGGTGCGTGGCGTAGCTGTTGAAGTCTTCTTCCGGCAGGCCCATTTTGTGCAGGTATTCACCAGCTGCGCTGTTCATCATGATTGCGTTGGACGGGCTCAGGTGATCAGTCGTGATGTTGTCACCGAGCACTGCCAGCGGGCGCATATTTTTCAGCGTGCGTGGTCGTGCGGCCAAAGCACCTTGACCTTCGGTGTCCCAATAGGGTGGGCGACGAATGTAGGTGCTCTGAGGGCGCCAGTCGTACAGCGGGCTTTTGGCTTCTTCAATTGCACCAAGGTCGAACATGGGAATGTAAATTTCGCGGAACTGCGAAGGCTTCACGAATTCATTCACGATGGCATCAATTTCTTCATCGCTTGGCCACAGGTCTTTCAGGCGAATTTCCTTGCCATCGACTATGCCCAGCACATCGCGTTCGATGTCAAAGCGAATGGTGCCAGCAATGGCGTAAGCCACCACCAGCGGTGGGCTGGCAAGAAACGCCTGCTTGGCGTAAGGGTGGATGCGGCCGTCGAAGTTGCGGTTGCCGGAAAGCACAGCGGTGGCGTACAAATCGCGATCAATGATCTCTTGCTGAATCGCGGGGTCCAGCGCACCGCTCATGCCGTTGCACGTGGTGCAGGCAAAAGCCACAATGCCAAAGCCCAGCTTTTCCAGTTCAGGCAACAGGCCTGAGTCTTTCAAATACAGCTCGGCCACTTTCGAGCCTGGTGCAAACGATGACTTTACCCAGGGCTTTCGCACCAGGCCCAGTTCATTGGCTTTGCGGGCCAACAGCGCCGCAGCCACTACGTTGCGTGGGTTGCTGGTGTTGGTGCAACTGGTAATGGCAGCAATAATCACGGCGCCGTCGGGCATCAAACCTTCAGCTTCTTGAGCGCGCGCGGCGTCCAGGTTGCCTGCAATGCCTTTGGCTGCCAAATCGCTTGTGGCCACTCGGGCATGCGGGTTTGACGGGCCAGCCATGCTGCGTACCACTTTGCTTAAATCAAATGTCAACACACGCTCGTATTCAGCACCTGTCATTTTGCCGGCCCACAAGCCAGTGTGTTTGGCGTAGTGTTCCACCAGCTTCACTTGCTCGTCTTCACGGCCAGTTAACTTCAGGTAGTCGATGGTTTGCTCGTCGATGTAGAACATCGCGGCGGTGGCACCGTATTCCGGGGTCATGTTCGAGATGGTCGCCCGATCACCAATCGTCAGGCTGTTGGCACCTTCACCGAAAAATTCAATGTAGGCACCCACCACGCGTTCCTTGCGCAAAAACGCAGTCAATTCCAGCACGATGTCCGTTGCAGTAATGCCAGGCTGACGCTTGCCAGTCAGCTCCACGCCCACAATATCGGGCAGGCGCATCATGGATGCACGGCCCAGCATCACGGTTTCAGCTTCCAGACCGCCCACGCCAATTGAAATCACGCCCAGCGCATCCACATGAGGTGTGTGGCTGTCTGTGCCCACGCAAGTGTCGGGAAAAGCTACACCATCGCGCACCTGCACCACTGGAGACATTTTCTCCAAATTGATTTGGTGCATGATGCCGTTGCCTGCTGGAATTACATCCACATTCTTGAACGCGGTTTTGGTCCAGTTGATGAAGTGAAAACGGTCTTCGTTGCGGCGTTCTTCAATGTCACGGTTTTTCTGGAAAGCGTCGGGATCAAAGCCGCCACATTCCACCGCCAGTGAATGGTCTACGATCAATTGCGTTGGTACCACCGGGTTCACCAGCGATGGGTCTCCGCCTTCGTCTGCAATTGCATTGCGCAGGCCAGCCAAATCCACCAAAGCGGTTTGGCCCAGAATGTCGTGGCACACCACGCGCGCCGGGTACCAGGGAAAGTCCAGGTCGCGCTTGCGGTACACCAATTGCTTCAGGCTGTCAGTCAGCGCAGCAGGTTCGCAGCGGCGTACCAATTGCTCGGCCAACACCTTGCTGGTGTAGGGCAGCTTGTCCCAGGCGCCAGGCTCGATTGCATCTACAGCCGATTGGGCGTCGAAGAAATCAAGCTGGGTACCGGGCAGATTTTTACGAAATTGAGTGTTCATAGATTATTTGCGATCCTTGATGGGGACAAATTTCTGATCTTCCGGGCCTGTGTAGTTGGCGCTTGGGCGAATAATCTTGCCGTCGATGCGCTGCTCGATCACGTGGGCGCTCCAGCCGGAAGTACGGGCAATCACGAACAGGGGGGTGAACATGGCGGTGGGTACACCCATCATGTGGTAGCTCACTGCGCTGAACCAGTCCAGGTTCGGGAACATTTTCTTGATTTCCCACATGGTGCTCTCAAGACGTTCAGCAATGTTGTACATCTTCATGTTGTTCTGTTCTTTGGACAAGTCTTCTGCCACTTTCTTGATCACCACGTTACGGGGGTCGCTCACGGTGTACACGGGGTGGCCAAAGCCAATCACCACTTCCTTGCGTTCCACACGGGCGCGAATGTCGGCCTCGGCTTCATCGGGGTTGTCGTAACGCTTTTGAATTTCGAAGGCCACTTCATTGGCGCCGCCATGCTTGGGGCCACGCAGGGCACCAATACCGCCACAAATGGCGGAATACATGTCAGAACCCGTGCCAGCCACCACGCGGCTGGTGAATGTTGATGCATTGAATTCGTGTTCTGCGTACAGAATCAGCGAGGTGTGCATGGCGCTAACCCAGCTGTCACGAGGCTTTTCACCATGCAGCAAGTGCAGGAAGTGGCCGCCAATTGAATCATCGTCGGTTTCCACTTCAATGCGCTTGCCGTTGTGGCTGTAGTGGTACCAGTACAGCAGCATGCTGCCCAGGCTGGCCATCAGCTTGTCGGCAATGTCGCGTGCGCCGGGGTGATTGTGGTCGTCTTTTTCAGGTTGCAGGCAACCCAGTACCGAAACACCGGTGCGCATCACATCCATGGGGTGGGCTGAAGGGGGCAGTGCTTCCAGCGCCTGCTTCACGCCTGCGGGAATACCGCGCAATGCCTTCAGTTTTAGTTTGTAGCCAGCCAGTTCAGCCACTGTGGGCAGCTTGCCGTGCACCAGCAGGTAAGCAATTTCTTCAAACTCGGTGGTGGTTGCCAAGTCCAGAATGTCGTAACCACGGTAAGCCAAGTCGTTGCCTGTGCGGCCTACGGTACACAGGGCAGTGTTGCCAGCGGCTGTACCTGAAAGTGCGACTGATTTTTTGGGTTTGAAGCCAGGGGTTGTTGTTTGTTGTTCAGACATTTCTGTCTCCTGTCAAAATAATGTTTTATAACAATTGTTTATGTTGTTTTATTGAAGTCATTTCTGCTGAAACAAGGCATCCAGCTTCTGCTCAAAATCGTGGTAGCCAATGCTGTCATACAGCTCCATGCGGGTTTGCATGGTGTCCAGTACATTTTTCTGGGTGCCATCACGGCGAACTGCTTCATACACATTCTGTGCTGCCTTGTTCATGGCGCGGAATGCGCTTAGTGGGTACAACACCAGACCCACGCCTGCGCCTTTCAATTCTTCGGTGGTGAACAGGGGCGTTGAGCCGAACTCGGTGATGTTGGCCAACACAGGCACCTTCACCGCATCTACAAACTGCTGATACATGCTCAGTTCGGTCATGGCTTCCGGGAAAATCATGTCAGCACCAGCTTCCACGCAGGCGCAAGCCCGGTCAATGGCCGATTGCAAACCTTCCACGGCCAGCGCGTCGGTACGGGCCATGATTACGAAATCGTCTGAACCGCGTGCGTCGACTGCTGCCTTGATGCGGTCGACCATTTCTGCTTGGGTCACAATCGCCTTGCCGGGGCGGTGGCCGCAGCGCTTGGCACCCACTTGATCTTCAATGTGCATGGCAGCAGCACCGGCTTTCATCATGGCTTTGGTGGTGCGGGCAATGTTGAACGCTGATGAACCGAAGCCTGTGTCAACGTCGACCAGCAAGGGGGTGTCGCACACATCGGTAATGCGACGCACATCGGTCAACACGTCGTCCAGGCCAGAAATACCCAAGTCGGGCAAGCCCAGTGAACCAGCCGCTACACCGCCGCCGCTCAGGTAAATGGCTTTAAATCCAGCGCGCTTGGCCAGCAATGCGTGGTTGGCGTTGATTGCGCCGATTACTTGCAAAGGTTGTTCGTCTTTCACTGCCTGGCGGAAACGGGCGCCTGCGGAATTTTGGGTCATGGTGTTCTCCTTGTTGTATGTTTTTGGTGGTGCAGGGTTCATGCCAGTTACTGATAAAAATTAAATAAACGTTATTATTCAATACTATGAGAAAAATTATTAAAGTTATATATTGAATATTGTTCTGTTCAATTGAAACATCGTTGTTTAAAATAAAACCTATCGATGTTTTAAAAGAACCATTTCTGTTTTAAATGAAACCTAGAATCGTAGTGTTCAGCATCAGTGCACTGGCGGGTACCCTAAGGGAAATTGCCCGTGACTATGCCGGTTCAGCCAATATTGAGCTGGTTCCCAAGGCCTATGAAGATGCCTTGGCTTACGCACGCAACCGCTATTACACCGACACGGCCGATGTATTCATCGCCGCAGGTTCCAATGGCGCATTCTTGCAAAACCAGCTTGAGGCCCCCTTGGTGATCATCCGCACCGATGGTTTTGATGTGATGCAAGCATTGGCTTCCGCCAGAAAAGCGTCTGCGGCGGTGGGATTGGTCAGTTACGAGCATTCCTTCGAGGAGCTTGAACAATTTGCACGGGCGTTCGATGTGCCTTTGAACACCCGAACTTATCGCACACCTGAAGACGCGCGCCGCGCGGTACGGGAATTAGCCCAGTTGGGTGTCAAGGTGGTGGTTGGTTCAGGTTTGGTCACTGAAATTGCACAGGAAATGGGGCTGGAAGCCATTTTGATTTACTCCCGCCAAGGCGTTGTCAAGGCCTTTGAGGAAGCCATACGTCTGGCCAGTGCCAAGGCCTCGGGCGGAGTGCGTCGAAACAGCCAGGCCTACACGTATCACAACGAGCAAGATTTGATCGGCAACAGCAAGGCCGTAGAAAAGCTGCGCAACACGATTCGCCTGTGTGGCAGCATCGATTTTTCAGTGCTTATTCAAGGTGAAACTGGCGTGGGCAAAGAACTGGTGGCCCAATCCATTCACACGTCCAGTCCACGTGCAGGTAAACCGTTTGTGGCCATTAATTGCGCATCTTTGACTGAAAGCCTTTTGGAAAGCGAGTTGTTTGGCTATGAAGAGGGTGCGTTTTCAGGGGCCGTAAAAGGAGGGCGAGCCGGCATGTTTGAGAGCGCGCAAGGCGGCACCGTTTTTCTCGACGAAATTGGCGACATGCCTTTGGCTTTTCAAACGCGTTTATTGCGTATTCTCGAGGACAGCACCGTGCGCCGCATTGGGTCTGCTTCACCACGCAAAGTTGATTTTCGACTGCTTGCAGCCAGCAATGTGAACTTGCAGCAAGCGGTAGAAGAAGGGCGTTTTCGCGAAGACCTGTATTTCCGCCTGAATGAAATGTTGATCCATATACCGCCCTTGCGAGAACGCACCGAAGACATTGCCGAATTGGCGGGATACTTTTTGAGAACCACGCCAGTGCGAGTCAGCAAATCCAGATTCGACGAGTTTCTTCATCTGGCCCTGCCTATTCTTCAGTCATTGCCTTGGCCGGGCAATATTCGTCAATTAAAAAATGTGTGCCGCAGGGCGGCAGTCATGATGTTGCAAGAAAGTGATCTGTCGAGCTGGCCTACCTGGTTTCCAGATTTAATGGTTGACTCACAAAATTCAGCCCTGTCACCCGGGCAGTTGAAAGATTTGCCTGGCCCAATAGACTCGATGAATGCATTGGCCTTGGCATACAGCAGGGCGCCCAAGCATGGGCGGGCTGAGATTGTCCGTGAGGCACTCAAGGTGGTTGGTGGCGAAGTCAATAAAGTGGCTGAAGGTTTGGGAATTAGCAGATCAACTGTTTGGCGCTTGGGTAAAAGCGTTTAGTACCATGTCATATTCACCACCCATCCTGACCGAATCCGATGTTGAATTCACAGCCATTCGTGCCCAAGGTGCGGGTGGCCAAAACGTCAACAAAGTGTCCAGTGCCATTCATTTGCGTTTTGACATTCGTTCATCGTCTTTGCCTGAATTCATCAAAGAAAAATTGCTTGCTCTGCAAGACCAGCGCTTGACCAAAGAAGGCGTTATTGTCATCAAAGCGCAAACCACGCGTAGCCAGGAGCAAAACCGTGTTGACGCCCTTGCGCGCTTGAACGAGTTGATTGCCGAGGTGGCCAAGCCCGTCAAGGTCCGCCGTGAGACTCGCCCAACTTTGGGCTCAAAACGTCGCAGGCTGGAGGGTAAAAGTATTCGAGGGCAGGTGAAAGCGCTGCGTGGGAAAGTTCAGGATTGATTTTTAGTTGCAACAGAACGCAACCCTTGGTGCACGACACAAGGTCATAAACGTTTATGCTTTTCAGGTATCGGAAGCACGGGTTTTTTTACTTTAGTTACAACTACTTTTCAGGAGAACCAATGGATCTTGTTCGAATACTGATCGCCATCTTGTTGCCTCCACTGGGCGTGTTTCTTCAAGAAGGTTTTGGCAAACATTTCTGGATCAACATTATTCTGACCTTGCTCGGCTACATTCCGGGTATTGTTCACGCCGTGTACATCATTGCTAAAAAGTAGCGCGATCAGGATCACTCCGCCACGGGGTGATCCGTTATACAAATTATTTTGTATGCCTTTCTTGTTTGCAGTCCGTTAATACTCACACACCAATAACTACCCAGGAAAACAAGATGCAAGCCACGAAATTGATCGGAATTCTGTTGATTGTTGCCGGCACTTTAGGATTGGTCTACGGCGGCTTTAGTTACACCGAAGAATCAACCGCCGCAAAAATTGGTTCGCTCGAAATTACAGTGGACCAGGAAAAAGAAGTGAATGTCCCCATGTGGGCTGGCGTGGGTGCAATTGTCGCAGGCGCCTTCTTGCTGTTGGTAGGCGGTCGCCGGCGATAAATCAATAAAACCGCATCAAGCGAAAGACCACGCCACAATGCGCGTGGTCTTGTTGCCTTGTTCCATTTCAACCTCAAGAATGTCTCGTGCGCCAGCATTGCGCATGTGCCACTTTGCCTGTCCCACATTTTCAGCTTTCGACACCAGCGTGGTGAACCACCGGCATTGTTTGCCGAACTGCGCACTTTCATTGATCATGGTTTGCAGAAAACCAATTTCCCCGCCTTCGCACCACAACTCATTTTTCTGCCCACCAAAATTCAAGCCTACGGGTGCCTTTGAACCCGGTTTTTCTCCACGACTAAAAGCCAGGCTGTTGACCTTGCGCTGATTGCTTTTCACGGCCTCTTTTTGTGAAGCATGAAACGGCGGATTGCACACGCTGAGGTCAAATTTCTCTCCCGGTTTGATCACACCTTCAAATATTTTTCGCTTGTCGCGCTGCAATCGCAAGTCGATCAAATGCTTCAAATCGCTGTTGTTGTCCAATATTGAAGAAAGGTTCTTCAACCCAACGGGGTCAATTTCACTGCCACTGCAGTGCCAGCCATACACCTTTGCCGCCAGCAGGGAATAAATTCCATTCGCGCCTGTGCCAATGTCCAGCATCTTCACTTGCCTGGCATCGCTGGCCTTGATCCCGCTGCTTGCGAGTAAATCCGCTGCGTAATGAATGTAATCCACACGGCCAGGAATGGGTGGGCAAAGGTAGCCCTCAGGCACGGTCCATCCTGCAATACCGTAGTGGTGTTTCAACAGTGCACAATTGAGCGCCTTCACCGCAGCGGGCGAGGCAAAATCGATGGAGTCCCGACCATGGTTGTTGGGTTTTACATATTTTTTCAGGGCAGGGTAAGTCAGCACCAAAGCGTCGAAATCGTACCCGTTTTTGTGGGCATTGTTGGGGTGAAGTGTTTTGGTCAATTTTTTTCTCGCTGGGCCTTGCTGCGCGCTGCCAAATCGTAGCAACCGGTTTTATTGGTATTCTCGGCAGAGTCCGGGGTTCCGGTATCCAAAAAAGGAATCAACGCCGCAAACGGATTCAGTAACGATAGCAGCACTGCACCTGCTACCTTACCCGCCAGCGGGCCTTTTTCAAGAGACACATCGGGCGAGCCCATGGTGCCAGTAATCAGCAAAGGCGTGCGCAAGCTGACAGGGCTGAAATCCTTCGGTGTCACAACAACCCTCAAATTCAGGGCTTCTGTCTTCATTGAAATGCTGCCATTCACCCACATTGCAGAGTCTTGTGTATCAATCACAAACACCTTGGGTTGCAGTACACCATTGTTTGCATCCAGGTCGGCAAACGCACAGGTCATTTGCAGCACGTTGTCCCCCCGAAACCACACCCCGAGTGCCTCGGCTGCATCCAGGCCAGCGGCTTCAACGATCAGGTGCGACATGGTGCCATCGCGCACCTGTGTTCTCACATTGCCAGCCAAGCTTCCCAGTATTTCTGCAGTCGAGCGGCCTTGCCCCTTCAGTTTGGCGGCACCGTTCATGGTGCCAGTGACATAAGGCGGCTCATTTCCAGCCCTTGGCATATTCAGCCATTGCTCTAGTTGCACATTGGCCCAGTTCAAGTCTGCCTCCCAGATAGCAACATCTTCGCGGCCATCCAGTTGCACCGAACCTGCAAGTTCGCCTTGTGCTGTTTTTGCCTGAATGTCTGAAATTCTCAGAACACCCTGCGTCACGGCCAAGTGTGCTTGCAAGGGCCGAAGTGGTTTCAGTATCTCGCTGCCCAAATCCAGATTATCAATATCAATTTTCACATCGGCATCCATTGCTCTCAGGGAAGGAAGATCAAAGGGTTTGTCCGGCAACACCCTGCCTTTGCTCGTGGCTGCCAAATCCTGTTTTTCAGCGGGTGCCCCAACAGTGGGCCCCAAGTCAGCCAACACCAGTGACGGCCCTTTGAGTTCGCCAGTTAGCAGGGGCTGCTTTTTGCCGCCGTCATACACAAAACTCCCGTTCAAACGACTGTTGCCGATGGTTGCGCTGTCAATCTTGACTTGCCAGTTGTTTGCATCTCGTACCAAGTTGCCTTCTGTGCGAAAGGCTGGCGTGTTTGGCAAAGTGACTCCGAGTGCCTCGCCTGCGGCCGCCAGTGATGAACCACTCACCGCAAACTGCCCGGAAAGTTGTTGCATGCCAAACGCATCGGCCGCCTTACCCTTAAAGTCCAATCGGGCTTTGCCCAAAGACACGTTCAACTCCACCGGGATTGGGTCACCTTGCTTGGCCACCCAAGGCAACACGCCGATTGATTTCAACTGGACATCCAGCTTTTTACCTTGGTACACGCCAAGCGCAGCGACCTTGAGCGCATCGGCGCCGACGTCTCCTTCTTGCAAACTGACAGAGGCATCCAGATCAAGATCGAGCGGTTCATCGCGGTATACCAACCGGCCTCTTTGAATGGCCAGCAAACCAAACTCTGGGGCAGGTGCAGAGGCTTTGTCAGACTCGATTTTGGTAACTTGCCAGGAAGTTCGCCCGTCTTTAAGTCGCTCAAAATTGCCGTCCAGCAAGCCGGCGGTTAGCGATTTGATGCGTAGAGCAGATTCTGGCGCGTTGGCCCACTTGATCAGGTCGCTGTAGCGCAGTGCGAGAGACACATTTTCTGCTCGAACCATGAAAGGTGACTGGCTCCACGCGGGTGAGGCCACTTCAAAATGATTCAAGTTCAATCGAATGCCGCCAATCAACCGGAGTTTAAACTGTGTTGTAGCCTCGTCTTGTTTTGTCAATTGAATGTTTCGTTCCAGTGCCTTGCTCAGCCATTGTTCGGCTGGTTTGGCCAAAAATGGCCATCCCATTAATTCAAGTATGCCCACGGCCAACACAATCAAGGCCAGTAGTGTCGAAGCCAGCAACCGAAAAGGCTTTTGTTGATAGAGCATTTGGGTAATCGGCGTTCTTTTCAAGTGTTGTCCTGATTCTGTGGTGCAAGAATTGAGTGCTTGTTTTCGCACTTCTTGCTGTGGTTAACGCATACTAGCGAGAAGCAGTCAACTTAAGTGGGTTGTACTCGTTATACGGAATATCAAGATTCGATCAATTTCTTTTATTCAGGAAGTATGAAACATGAAAACATTGTTTTCCATGATGGCATTGATGCTCGCTTTGAGCAGTTGTGCAGTGTACACCCCAGCAGGTTCCGTGGTGGTTGATCCAGGTGGCCATGGTGGCGGCGGTCATTGCCCTCCTGGCCAAGCCAAAAAAGGCAACTGCTAAGCAGGCTGGCTCAAATGAGTGCGTATGTAGTTGGCCAAATCAATATCATCGATTCACTCAAGTGGCAGCAGTACCGGGACGAGGTGCCCGGTACTCTTGTTGCCTGGAATGCTGAACTGGTTTTTCGTGGAGTGAAAGCATCTAACTTGGCGCTTCAAAATCCCTACACCGATATTGTCGTGATACGTTTCCCAACGCTTGGTGCGGCCCATGGCTGGTTTCAGTCAGAAGCCTATCAGGCGCTCATCCCGCTGCGCGAGGCAGCCGCACAGGTGCTACTGACTTCTTACGAGGCTTGAATCATTTGCTGGATCCGCTTGCTCGAGAAATTCTGAAGTTCTGGTTCGAAGACATCGAACCGAAGTCATGGTGGGCCGCCGACCCGATATTCGACGAACGAATTCGCCGAAGTTATGGCGAACAACTGTTGAGGGCAGCACAGGGCGAGTGTTATTCCTGGCGTACTTCAGCCAAAGGCCGTCTTGCCGAAATCATTGTTCTGGATCAGTTTTCTCGCAATGTTTACCGCAACACTCCATTGGCTTTTGCACAAGACGCAATGGCTTTGGTTTTGGCACAAGAGGCAGTGGCCAAGGGCGTGTTAAATGATTTAACTCCCGATGAAAGGGCATTCTTGCTTTTGCCTTACATGCACAGCGAGTCTAGAGTCATTCACGTTCAAGCCGAGCATTTGTATCGGGAATGGGCCCCCGAGAACAACTACAACTTCGAGCTTCGACACAAGGAAATTATCGACAGGTTTGGGCGTTACCCGCACCGAAACAAAATTCTGAATCGTGACTCTACCCGCGAAGAACTGGAATTTCTGAAGCAGCCTGGGTCGAGTTTCTAGCCGCCGCGGTTCGATCTCGCATTCAGCACTTCAAAAAAGTACCTGTAGCTCGCCCGGTCGTGCAGCTCTCCCTTGATTTGGATAGGTCCCCAGTCTGCCTTTTGCGCTTCAGTCAAAACCTGAACAGCTTCATCGACTTCAGAATCGGTGGGCAACATCGCCGATACGATGTGCACAATTTGATCCGGGTGAATGCTCCACATCCGTGTAAAGCCAAAGTCTCTTTTCGCGCGTGTTGCATCTTCAGCCGCCATCTCTGGTTGGCGGATGTTGCGGGTGACATTGTGAGAGGGTACTTTGCCAAAACGGTGGCACGCCGCAGAAATTTCAAGTTTTGCCCGGCGGACCAACGGGTTTTCAAACTGCCCCGGCGAGTTGAGTGCCGTTTTTGGAATGGCACTTCGATGGCTTGAAATAAAATCCATGATGCCAAACGAGAGTGACTCTACTTCCTCAAGTCCCGCAATACTGTGTACGGCGGCCAAAGCGCCATGGGTTTCAATTAGTACGTGCAAGGGTGGAGGCTCAACACCTGCCTTGGCACATTGTTCACGGATACGGCCAATTGCCTGTTTTACATCATCGAAATTTTCAGGCTTGGGTAACATCAAATAGGCTGGTGTGGGTATACCTTTCTTCAGCACAATTGGCAGTTCCTGTTCGAACGCAGGGTCTTGCACAGGGTGAAGCCGAACACCGGGTCTTCGGGTTTCGCTGCCGTATCGAGCAGAAAAATCAACAAGGCTATGGGCGGCCCAAGTCGCAATTTCAGTCACCTGGCCCACCACGGCACCGTCTTCCAAATCCAGCGTAATGTCGAAACAGGCGCCAATCTCCGCACGAATCTGCAAAGCTTTCTCAAAGTATTTCGGGCGACCTGTGTAGTGGTCACACACCGGCAGGTTCACCTGTGCATGGTCTTCGCTGTACAAAATAGTCGAAATCGTCGCCAAATCCAGATTGTGCTTCTTCACGCGGTATTCCTTCGCAGTGTTATTTCAAATGCAAATAAAAAAAGCCAGCATCTCTGCTGGCCCTTTTTATCACGAAATGCTCGTAAATTACTTGCCCAGCAAGTGCTTCACGCCTTCGCGCTCTTCCATCAGTTCGTTCAGGGTAATGTTGATGCGCTCTTGGCTGAATGCATCAATTTCCAGGCCCTTCACGATTTCAAACTTGCCATTGGCACAGGTTACCGGGAAGCCAAACTGCGTGCCCTCGGGAATGCCATAAGAGCCATCAGAAGGAATACCCATGGTTACCCACTTGCCGTTGGTGCCCAGTACCCAGTCGCGTACGTGGTCGATGGCAGCATTGGCAGCCGAAGCGGCAGAGGACAAGCCACGCGCTTCAATAATGGCTGCACCACGCTTGCCCACGGTTGGCAAGAAGGTATTGGCGTTCCATTCCTGATCGTTGATCATGTCTTTGACTGAAGCGCCGTCGATAGTGGCGAAACGGTAGTCAGCGTACATGGTGGGTGAGTGATTGCCCCACACGGCCAGCTTTTCGATAGACGCAACCGGCTTGCCAGTTTTTGCAGCAACCTGGCTCAGGGCACGGTTGTGGTCCAAACGCAGCATAGAGGTGAAGCAGTTCGGGTCCAGATCTGGAGCTGACTGCTGTGCAATGTAAGCATTGGTGTTGGCGGGGTTGCCCACAACCAGTACCTTTACAGTTGGCTTGGCGTTGTCGTTCAGTGCTTTGCCCTGAACGGTGAAAATTGCGCCGTTGGCTTCCAGCAGGTCTTTGCGTTCCATGCCTTTGCTGCGGGGGCGTGCGCCGACCAGCAGTGCTACGTCTACGTCTTTGAAAGCGGTTGCGGGGTCATCGGTAATCACCACGCCTTGCAGCAACGGGAATGCACAGTCTTCCAGTTCCATGACCACACCCTTCACTGCGGGCAGGGCGGGGGTAATGTCCAGCAACTGCAGAATCACGGGCTGGTCTTTGCCCAGCATGTCGCCATTGGCGATACGGAACAACAAGCTGTAGCCGATTTGGCCGGCAGCGCCTGTAACGGCAACTCGCATTGCGGGTTTGGTCATGTCAAACACTCCAAAGGATTAAAAATCGAAGGCCATAGTTTAGCGCCAAACGCTGACACCTTGTTGACTAACTTGGTGGTTTAGAGGGGATTAACTTCTAAAAGTCCTCTATAAGATATAAGATACACAATAATCCGAAAAATCAGCACCGAGACACAATTTGCAACCCGTTAACCCAACGTTCAGTCCGCTTTATCAGCAAATTAAAGGTTTGCTGCTCAAAAGCCTTCAAGACGGCGAATGGAAGCCGGGTGAGCTTATTCCGTCCGAAACCGAGCTGGCCACCCGCTATGGCGTAAGCCAGGGCACCGTGCGCAAGGCCATCGACGAATTGGCCGCAGAAAACCTGGTCGATCGCAAGCAGGGGCGGGGTACTTTTGTTGCCACGCACAACGAGGCCAAGTCAGAATATCGGTTCCTGCGTCTTGCCGCCGACGAAGAGCCTGGCGTAAAGCCCAAATCCACCTATTTGTCGGTTGAGCGGGTTCGCGCCAGTTCCCAGATTGCCAAGTTGCTCGATATTAAACCCAGCGACTCCGTGTTTGTGGTCAAGCGCGTCATGCGCTTTGACGGCGTACCGCGTATTTTTGATGAAATCTGGTTGCCTGCCTCCCAGTACAAGGGGCTCACGCTTGAGCGCCTTCAGCAGTGGAATTCC
This sequence comes from Limnobacter sp. MED105, assembly GCF_000170915.1. Classification (GTDB taxonomy): domain Bacteria; phylum Pseudomonadota; class Gammaproteobacteria; order Burkholderiales; family Burkholderiaceae_B; genus Limnobacter. The sequence continues at coordinate 52,141 of NZ_ABCT01000003.1, read as the reverse complement.
ACACTGTATGGTTTCCTTGAAAGCAGCTTCAATGTGCGCATGTTGCGGGCCAACGAGCACATCAAGGCGGTTAGCGCACAGCAGGAGCATGCAGACATTCTGCAGGTCGGGGTAGGCACCCCCTTGCTGCTGGTCGAGCGGCTTTCAATGACGTATGCTGACAAACCAGTGGAGCTACGTCGTGGTTGGTACTTGACCGACAAATTCTCATACAGGAATGAATTGTATTGAATTGATACAAGTCTTTTGCGGGCAAAAGAATGCATTTGAACCACTTAGCACACAAAATCAAAAATATCTCGCTTTTAGCCCAAGCTGATTTGGTTCAAAATATATCGTTGTCCGATATTGGTTTTTTTTAAAGGATTCAAGCCGAAAGGCTTAGGGTTTTGGCCCGTTTTCCAATCACTTTTATAAGAACACGAGCATGTCAAACACTGTTGCGAAGAAACGTCCGGTTTACCGGAATATTCATGTCACACAAATTCTGAAATACAGGCTCCCCTTGGCCGGCAAGTTGTCCATTTTGCACCGCGTCAGTGGCGCCGTGCTGTTCTTGGCGCTTCCGGTCATTCTCCTGCCGCTTTTCGACAAAAGCATTACTTCCGAACTCACTTTCCTTGAAATGCAATCGCTGGTCAGCAGTCCGCTGGTCAAAATTGTATTGTTGGGTCTGATCTGGTCTTACTTGCATCACTTCGCAGCCGGCATTCGCTACTTGGTGCTCGACATGCACGTGGGTACCGAGAAGTATGCAGCCAGCAAAAGTGCCGGTATCGTGTTTGCTGTCAGTTTGAGCCTGACCGCCTTGTTCGGCCTGAAACTGTTTGGAGTGTTTTAATCATGGGTAACAACATTGGTTCCAAGCGCCTGGTCGTTGGCGCACATTACGGCCTGAAAGAATGGGTGGCGCAACGCATCACCGCTGTCATCATGTCGGTGTACACAATCGGTCTTTTCCTGGCCGTGCTGTTCACCCCAGATCTCGATTATGCAAAATGGGTCGGTTTCTTCAACTTCACCGTGTTGTCTTTCCCATTGGGCAAAATCCTCGCATTGCTGGCTATTTTGTCACTGTGCTATCACGCCTACATTGGTATTCGCGACATCTGGATGGACTACGTTAAGCCCACTGGTATTCGTCTTGGTTTGCAAGTTTTTACAGCGTTGTGGTTGCTTGGTGCGGCCGGCTACGCTGCTGACATTCTCTGGAGGGTCTAAAAGTGACTGCAGTTAAAACTTCCCTTCCTCGTCGCAAATTCGACGCGGTGATCGTAGGTGCGGGTGGCGCAGGTATGCGCTGTTCGCTCCAGTTGGCAGAGGCTGGTCTGAATGTAGCCGTACTGTCCAAAGTGTTTCCAACACGCTCACATACAGTGGCCGCGCAGGGCGGTATTGGCGCATCGCTGGGCAACATGTCCGACGACAGCTGGTACTGGCACATGTTTGACACGGTAAAGGGTTCTGATTACCTGGGCGACCAGGATGCAATCGAATTCATGTGCCGTGAAGCGCCCAAAGTTGTTTACGAACTTGAACACTTCGGCATGCCTTTTGACCGCAACCCCGATGGCACCATTTATCAGCGCCCGTTCGGTGGCCACACAGCCAACTTCGGTGAAAAGCCTGTTCAGCGCGCTTGCGCGGCAGCCGACCGCACAGGTCATGCCCTGTTGCACACCCTGTACCAGCGCAACGTGCGTGCTCGCACGCAGTTCTTCGTGGAATGGATGGCGCTAGACATTATTCGCGATGCCGATGGCGACGTGGTTGGTGTAACTGCCCTGGAAATGGAAACCGGCGAAATGATGGTGCTGGAAGCCAAAACCACGGTGTTCGCCACTGGTGGTGCGGGCCGTATTTGGGACGCCTCCACCAACGCCTTCATTAACACCGGCGATGGCATGGGCATGGCAGCCCGCGCAGGCATTCCGCTTGAAGACATGGAATTCTGGCAGTTCCACCCCACGGGCGTGGCCGGTGCTGGTGTATTGGTCACTGAAGGTGTTCGCGGTGAAGGCGGCATTCTGCTGAACAGCGAAGGTGAGCGTTTCATGGAACGCTATGCACCAACCTTGAAAGACCTGGCTCCACGCGACTTCGTGTCACGTTCCATGGACCAGGAAATCAAGGAAGGTCGCGGTTGCGGCCCCAACAAAGACTACGTATTGTTGAAGCTCGACCACTTGGGCGCTGACACCATCATGAAGCGTTTGCCCTCGATTCGTGAAATCGCGATCAAGTTCGCCAACGTAGATCCGATCAAAGAACCGATTCCTGTGGTTCCAACCATTCACTACCAAATGGGCGGAATTCCGACCAACGTGTATGGCCAGGTTGTGGCGCCCAAAGTACCGGGCGGTGCCAGTGAAATCGTCAATGGCATGTACGCCATTGGTGAATGCGCTTGCGTGTCTGTGCATGGCGCGAACCGCTTGGGCACCAACTCCTTGCTCGACTTGATCGTGTTCGGTCGTGCAGCCGGTAATCACATTGTGAACAGCAATTTGAAGGCCCGTAGCCACAAGGAACTGCCTGCCGATGGCACAGACCTCACTTTGGCTCGTGTTGACAAACTGATGACATCCACCAGCGGCGAAAACACCCGTGTTGTGGCCGATGCAATCCGCAAGGGTATGCAGTACCACTGTGGCGTGTTCCGCACCACGGAATTGATGGAAGCTGGCGTGACCAAGATCAATGATCTGGCCAAGCAAGCCGAGCACATTCACCTGAAAGACAAGTCCAAAGTGTTCAACACCGCTTTGGTAGAAGCCCTGGAGCTGGCCAACCTGCAGGAAACTGCAAAGGCCACCATGGTGTCTGCGGCAGCGCGTGAAGAAAGCCGTGGCGCGCACGCGCACCGCGACTTCCCTGAGCGTGATGATGACAAGTGGATGCGTCACAGTCTGTGGTATTCCGAGGGCAACCGCCTCGACTACAAGCCAGTGAACCTGAAGCCACTGACAGTTGAAACCTTCCAGCCTAAAAAGCGGACGTTCTAATCAAGGTTAAGAGGTACAGAAAATGAGCGAAAAGAGAATCGTACGTTTTGAAATTTATCGCTACGACCCGGACACCGGCGAAGCGCCAAAAATGCAAAAGCTGGAAGTTGAGCTGGAGCCAACCGACAAAATGTTGCTTGACGCGCTGATGCGCATCAAGAGCGACGTGGACGAGTCAATCGCCTACCGTCGTTCATGTCGTGAAGGCGTGTGTGGTTCTGACGCCATGAACATCAACGGCAAGAACGGTTTGGCTTGTATTACCAACCTGCGCGACCTGAAGCAGCCTATCGTATTGAAGCCCTTGCCCGGTCTGCCAGTGGTACGCGACTTGATCGTGGATATGACTCAGTTTTTCAAGCAGTACCACTCTATCAAGCCTTACTTGGTGAATGAAACGCCTCCCCCAGAAAAGGAGCGTTTACAGTCACCCGAAGAGCGTGAAGAGCTGGATGGTCTGTATGAGTGCATTTTGTGCGCCTGCTGTTCAACCAGCTGTCCATCATTCTGGTGGAACCCCGACAAGTTCGTGGGCCCGGCAGGTTTGTTGCAAGCCTATCGTTTCATTGCTGACAGCCGCGATCAAAGCACGGGCGAGCGTTTGGATAACCTGGAAGATCCTTACCGTTTGTTCCGCTGCCACACCATCATGAATTGTGTGGACGTGTGTCCGAAAGGCTTGAATCCTACCAAGGCCATTGGCAAGATCAAGGAATTGATGGTGCGTCGCGCCGTCTAGAACCCTTGTTCGGATTTTTTTATTCAAATCGGGGTTGTGCACTGCAAAACCCCGTTTTTTTTGTTGTAGTTTATGTCTAATCAGAGTCATCAGGCGGATCCAACTCAACGTGCCCGTTTACGCTGGCGCGCCAGGCGAGGCCTATTGGAAAACGACCTGATTATCGAACGATTTTTCGACAAGCATGAAATGGAATTGACCAACGATGACGTGCAGGCATTGACTGTGCTGTTTGAAGAGGTTGACAACGTCCTGCTTGACCTATTCCTTGGCCGAAAAGAGCCGGAAGGGGATCTGGATACACCTGATGTGCGCAAGGTAATCCAGATGATGCGAGAACTTTAATTTCAATCCCATTAGAAGGAAATCCGATGAGCACAGAACACAAGGCCACGCTGTCGTTTACTGACGGCACCCCTTCGGTAGAATTTCCCATTCACAAAGGTACCATTGGTCCCGATGTGATCGACATCCGAAAGCTGTACGGATCCACCGGTAAATTCACCTACGATCCAGGCTTTTTGTCCACAGCCTCTTGCAATTCATCCATTACTTACATCGACGGCGACAAGGGCGAGCTGCTGTACCGCGGCTACCCCATTGAGCAATTGGCTCAAAATTGCGACTTCATGGACGTGTGCTACCTGCTGCTTAACGGCGAACTGCCCAATGTGTCTGAAAAGCAGACTTTTGACGACCTGGTGACCAAACACACCATGGTGAACGAGCAGATGAATTTCTTTCTGCGTGGTTTCCGTCGTGACGCACACCCTATGGCTGTGATGACCGGTTTGGTGGGCGGCATGTCTGCTTTCTACCCAGATTCCATGAATTTGCTGGACAAAAACCAGCGCGATATTTCTGCGATCCGCTTGATTGCCAAAATGCCAACCCTGGTGGCCATGGCCTACAAATATGGCATTGGCGCACCAAACATTTACCCAAAGAATGAACTGAGCTACACGGCCAACTTCATGCGCATGATGTTCGGCAATCCTTGCGAAGAGTACCAAGTCAACGATGTGCTGGTACGCGCCATGGACCGTATCTTTATTTTGCATGCCGATCATGAGCAGAATGCATCTACCTCTACCGTACGCTTGTGCGCCTCTTCAGGCACCAATCCGTTTGCGGCAATTGCGGCAGGTGTGGCCTGTCTATGGGGCCCGTCGCATGGTGGAGCGAACGAAGCCTGCTTGAACATGTTGACTGAAATTCAGGCCAACGGCGGCGTCGAGAAAATTGGCGATTTCATTGCCAAGGTAAAAGACAAGGATTCAGGCGTTCGCTTGATGGGCTTTGGTCACCGCGTTTATAAAAACTACGATCCACGCGCCAAGCTGATGCGTGAAACTTGCCACGAAGTATTGAATGAGCTGGGCTTGCATGATGACCCATTGTTCAAGATCGCCATGGCTCTGGAAAAAATCGCTCTGGAAGACGAGTACTTTGTAAAGCGCAAGCTTTACCCGAACGTGGACTTCTATTCCGGCATCGTTCAAAAGGCGATCGGTATCCCTGTGCCTTTGTTTACAGCCATCTTCGCGCTGGCCCGTACCGTGGGATGGATCGCCCAGTTGAACGAAATGATCGCCGACCCCGAGTACAAGATCGGTCGTCCTCGTCAGTTGTTCAATGGTGCAGCGCACCGCAACGTGAAGCCAATCGACCAGCGTTGATTGGTCGCTCAGTTGAAATGAAAAAAGCCACCTGCGGGTGGCTTTTTTCATTTTCACCACATTTTTCACATTCATCCTCGTTAGGGCTTTAGTGCCCTTTCTCTAATCTGCTATCCTTTGGGCTTAACTCTTAAAGCAGTCCTTTTTGGCTGCTTTTTGCTATCTGGTTAGGGGCAGGGGCTCCACAAACCAGACGGGGAGTGCGGTTTAACCCACGTGTGTAGGGATTCGGTCCGATGGCAATAGCCAAGGTCGAGTCCGAACCCCACATCTTTGAAACGAGAAACTCGGAAAAAGGTGAAGCGCAAATGATGCGATCATTTCAACAAAACTCGTATTTGTTCGGGGGCAATGCGCCCTATGTCGAAGAAATGTACGAGGCCTACCTGGACAACCCAGGATCCGTGCCAGACAAATGGCGCGCCTACTTTGACCAAATGCAAATGGTGCCTTCCGCTCACGGCGACGTGAACGAGAAAGACGTGGCCCATGCGCCTGTGGTTCAATCTTTTGCCCAACGTGCCAAAAAAGGCTTCTTGCAGCCGCAGATCCAGTCTGCCGACCTGGAAGTCGCCAAAAAACAGGTGCATGTGCAGTCCATTGTGGCAGCGTACCGCTTCCTGGGTTCACGTTTTGCAGATCTTGATCCGCTCAAACGTCAGGAGCGCCCGAACATTCCAGAGCTGGATCCTGCCTTCTACGGTCTGACCGAGGCGGACATGGACATCATGTTCTCGGCAACCAATACTTATTTTGGTCAAGATCAAATGACCCTTCGCGACATCGTGAAGGCTTTGCGCGACACCTATTGCCGTTCGATCGGTATTGAATACATGCACATCAGCGACCCCGCTCAAAAGCGCTGGTTGCAAGAACGTATGGAAACCAGCCTGGGTACTGCCCAACTGTCGGCTGAAGAAAAATTACACATTCTTGAGCGCCTTACCGCAGCTGAAGGTCTTGAGCGCTATTTGCACACCCGCTATGTGGGTCAAAAGCGTTTCTCGCTGGAGGGTGGTGAGTCCTTTATCGCCTCGCTTGATCACGTGATTCAGCGTGGTGGCGCGAATGGTGTGCAAGAAACCATCATCGGTATGGCCCACCGCGGTCGCCTGAATGTGCTGGTGAATATTTTAGGCAAAAGCCCAAGCCAGTTGTTCGAAGAATTTGAGGGTAAACACGCCGATGACCTGCCAGCGGGTGACGTGAAGTATCACCAAGGCTTTTCATCTGATGTCACCACCCCCGGTGGCCCCATGCACTTGTCCTTGGCCTTCAACCCCTCGCACCTTGAGATCGTTAACCCGGTGGTAGAAGGGTCTGTCAAGGCGCGCCAGGAACGCCGTGGCGACAAGGAAGGTAAGCAGGTATTGCCAGTGTTGGTACACGGAGATGCGGCGTTTGCGGGTCAAGGTGTGGTTATGGAAACGTTGAACCTGGTTCACACTCGCGGCTATGGCACGGGTGGCACGGTTCACATTGTGATCAATAACCAGATTGGTTTCACAACATCAGACCCACGCGACAGTCGCTCCACGTTGTACTGTTCAGATGTGGTCAAAATGATTGAGGCGCCGGTGTTCCACGTGAATGGTGACGATCCTGAAGCAGTCATTTTTGTGACCCAGTTGGCGCTTGATTTCCGCATGGAATTCCAGCAAGACGTGGTCATCGACATTGTCTGTTTCCGTAAACTGGGCCACAACGAGCAAGACACTCCCGCCGTTACTCAGCCATTGATGTACAAGAAAATTGGTCAGCATCCTGGTACACGTGCCCTGTATGCTGAACGTCTGGTCATGCAAGGTTTGTTGAAAGAAGACGGTCCTGAAAAACTGGTGGCTGATTTCCGGGCAGCGATGGACGAGGGCAAGCACAATCGCGCAGACCCAGTACTGACCAACTACAAGAGCAAGTTTGCAGTAGATTGGTCTCCTTACTTGAATAAAAAGTGGACCGACGCAGCGGATACTTCCGTGCCTATCTCCGAGATCAAGCGTTTGTCAGAGCGCATCACCACCGTGCCCGAAAACTTCAAGGTTCACCCCTTGGTACAAAAGGTAATTGCTGATCGTGCTGCCATGGGTCAGGGTGAAACCCTGCTCGACTGGGGCATGGGTGAACACCTGGCGTATGCCTCGCTTGTATCTTCAGGCTATGCTGTTCGCATGACCGGTCAGGATTGCGGACGAGGTACCTTTACTCACCGCCACGCTGTTTTGCATCATCAGGGCCGTGAAAAATGGAACGAGGGCACTTATGTTCCCCTGGAGAATATCTCTGAGGGACAGGCACCATTTACTGTGATCGATTCGGTTTTGTCGGAAGAGGCTGTTCTGGGTTTTGAATATGGTTATTCCACTGCGGAACCAAATACATTGGTCATCTGGGAAGCCCAGTTTGGCGATTTTGCCAACGGTGCCCAAGTGGTGATCGACCAGTTCATTTCTTCCGGTGAAGTGAAGTGGGGGCGGGCTTCTGGCCTGGTCATGATGCTGCCTCACGGCTACGAAGGTCAGGGTCCAGAGCATTCCTCCGCGCGCATTGAGCGTTATTTGCAACTTTGCGCTGAAAACAACATGCAGGTATGCCAGCCCACCACGCCGGCTCAAATTTTCCACCTGTTACGTCGTCAAATGATCCGCTTGTTCCGCAAGCCTTTGATCATCATGACGCCGAAGTCTTTGTTGCGTCACAAGGAAGCCACGTCTTCTTTGCAAGACTTGTCCAAAGGCCACTTCCAGACCGTGATTGGTGATCAGGGTGACCTGGATGCCAGCAAGGTCAAACGCGTGGTTCTCTGTTCTGGTCGCGTCTATTACGACCTGATCGCGGCTCGTCGCGAACGCAACATCAAAGACGTTGCGATTGCACGAATCGAGCAGCTTTATCCATTCCCGCACAAGTCGCTCAGCGCTGAATTGCGCAAGTACCCGAATGTGACTGATGTGGTTTGGTGTCAGGATGAACCGCAAAACCAGGGCCCCTGGTTCCAGATCCAGCACAACGTGCTGGAAAATCTGTCCGAGGGTCAGCGTCTGGGTTATGCGGGGCGTCCGGCTTCAGCTTCTCCGGCCGTGGGCTATTACGCCAAGCACAACGAACAGCAAAAATCGCTGATCGATGCGGCATTTGGCAAGCTCAAGGGTTTCGTGGTTACGAAATAAATACAGGACGCGGGCTGGCCATGCTGGTCGTCCGCACTTGAACAAAGAATTCAAAAGGAAAATATTCCATGGCAATCGTAGAAGTGGTCGTACCACAACTGTCCGAATCTGTCGCCGAAGCAACGCTGTTGAATTGGTACAAAAAACCCGGTGACGCTGTAAAGCGTGATGAAAACCTGATCGATGTAGAGACTGACAAAGTGGTGCTTGAAGTGCCCGCACCGTCGGCTGGCGTGATCGTAGAAATTTTGTGTGAAGACGGGGCAACCGTTGTCGCTGGTCAGGTTTTAGCAAAAATTGACACCGAAGCAAGTGCTTCCGCTAGTGCACCTGCCGCGCCATCTGCTCCAGCTGCATCTGCGCCAACCCCGGCCCCTGCAGCATCAGCTTCAACCCCTTCAGCCAGTGTAGATGGCTCAGTCGCTATGCCGGCAGCAGCCAAGATGATGGCTGAAAACAACCTAAGCCCTGCTCAGGTCGCAGGCTCTGGAAAAGATGGCCGCATCACCAAAGGTGATGTAATTGGTACCTTGAGTGCACCGGCTGCAGCGCCTGCTCCCGCAGCAAAGCCAGCAGCAGCCCCCGCTGCCGCCAAGCCGGTCAGCTTGTTGCCTGAGGTGAAGGCTCCTCTGGATCCTTCCACGCTGATTGAAGGTCGCCCAGAGCAGCGCGTTCCCATGAGCCGTTTGCGCGCTCGCGTTGCGGAACGTCTGGTGCAGTCTCAACAAACCAATGCCATTCTGACCACGTTCAACGAAGTGAACATGAAGCCGGTGATGGACTTGCGTAACAAGTACAAAGACAAGTTCGAAAAGGAACATGGTGCCAAGCTGGGCTTCATGGGATTCTTCGTGAAGGCAGCAGTGGCAGCCTTGAAAAAATACCCCGTGCTGAATGCCTCTGTTGATGGCAATGACATTGTGTACCACGGCTACTTCGACATCGGTATTGCGGTGGGCTCTCCACGTGGTCTGGTTGTGCCCATCATTCGCAACGCGGATCAAATGAGTATTGCCGACATTGAAATGAAGATTGCCGAGTTTGGCCAGAAAGCCAAAGACGGCAAGCTGAGTCTGGACGACCTCACTGGCGGCACATTCTCGATTTCCAACGGTGGTGTGTTTGGTTCCATGCTGTCGACTCCAATCATTAACCCACCTCAGTCTGCAATTTTAGGCATTCACGCCACGAAAGAGCGTGCTGTGGTTGAGAATGGCGAAATTGTGATTCGTCCCATGAACTACCTCGCGATGAGCTACGACCACCGGATTATTGATGGTCGCGAAGCTGTACTTGGCTTGGTTGCAATGAAGGAAGCCCTGGAAGACCCAGCACGCTTGCTGCTGGAACTGTAAAGGGGATATTCATGAGCACACAATACGATGTAGTAGTGATTGGTGCGGGTCCTGGCGGTTACATTGCTGCGATCCGTGCAGGTCAGTTGGGGATGAAAGTAGCCTGTATCGAGGGCAATGCTTACGACGATCCTAAAGGTGAGCCACGCTTGGGCGGTACCTGCCTGAACGTGGGCTGTATTCCGTCCAAGGCCTTGCTGGCCTCTTCGGAAGAGTTCGAGAAGATTGCCCACCATGCGGAAGACCACGGCATCACCGTGACTGGCGCAAAAATGGATGTGGCCAAGATGATCAAGCGCAAAGATGACATCGTTGCCAAAATGACAGGCGGCATCCAATACCTGTTCAAGAAGAACAAGGTCACGCCCATTAAGGGTTGGGCCAGTTTTTCTGGCAAGGTCGATGGTGGTTTCGAGCTGACCGTGAAAAGCGCGGCTGGTGAAGAAAAAGTAACAGCCAAACAGGTTATCGTTGCGACAGGTTCCAAGGCACGCCACTTGCCAGGTATCACTGTTGATAACGAAATGATTTGCGACAACGAAGGTGCCCTGAAATTTGGTGCTGTTCCCAAGAAATTGGGTGTGATTGGCGCGGGTGTTATCGGTCTCGAGTTGGGTTCAGTTTGGCGCCGTTTGGGTGCGGATGTAACCGTGCTTGAAGCAATGCCCAATTTCCTGGCGGCGGCCGATGAAGGCGTGGCCAAGGAAATGCAGAAGATCTTCACCAAGCAAGGTTTGAAGATGAACATGGGCGTGAAAATTGGTGAAGTGAAAGCCAGCAAGAAAGGCGTTACTGTGGCTTACACCGATGCCGATGGCGCAGCCCAGAAGCTGGACTGTGACAAACTGATTGTGTCTGTAGGACGTGTTCCGAACACCGATGGCTTGAATCTGGAAGCGGTTGGCTTGAAAACCAATGAACGCGGCCAAATCGACGTTGATGCCCACTGCCAAACTTTGGTGGCTGGTATTTACGCGGTTGGCGACGTGATTCGCGGTGCCATGCTGGCGCACAAAGCCGAGGAAGAAGGTGTGATGGTTGCTGAAATCATGGCTGGTCAGGCTGGTCATTGCAACTACGACACCATTCCGTGGGTTATTTACACGTCGCCTGAAGTGGCCTGGGTCGGAAAAACTGAGCAGCAGTTAAAGCAGGAAGGTCGCAAATACAAGGCAGGTCAGTTCCCGTTCATGGCCAACGGCCGTGCACTGGGGCAAGGTGATTCCCAAGGTTTTGTGAAAGTGTTGGCCGATTCCACCACCGATGAGGTCCTTGGTGTGCACATCATCAACAGCCATGCGTCTGATTTGATTGCGGAAGCTGTAATGGCCATGGAGTTCAAGGCTTCTTCTGAGGACATTGGTCGCATTTGCCATGCGCACCCCAGTTTGTCTGAAGTGGTTAAAGAAGCCGCGTTGGCTTGCGACAAGCGTCAACTGAACGGTTAACATCCTGTTCATTGTCGATCCGAAACGGCTGGTGAATTGCTTCATCGGCCGTTTTTAATTCTATTGATTCAAATTCATCATCGTGAACGTTCAGGAATACTACAAACAAACGTTGGCCGAACGTGGCTATCAGTCGGATGCTGCACAGCAAAAGGCTGTGGACCGCATGCAGCTTTTTTATGATGAGTTTGTTGAATACAAGAAAGCACGCAGCAGCGTGATTAAAAAATTCCTGAACCGACCAGCTGTGCCCAAGGGCTTGTACCTGTGGGGTGGTGTGGGTCGCGGAAAAAGTTTTTTGATGGATTGCTTTTACAACTCGGTAACAGTACACCGCAAGGTACGTTTGCATTTTCATGAGTTCATGCGGGGTGTGCATGCTGAACTTGATGATCTCAAGGGAGTGCAGGACCCGCTGGACGAGGTGGCAGCGCGAATTGCCAAACGATACCGTTTGATTTGTTTTGATGAGTTTCATGTGTCGGACATTGCCGATGCCATGATTCTGTATCGCCTGCTCGATGGCCTGTTTGCCAACGGCGTTACTTTCCTGATGACCTCGAATTACAAGCCAGATGACTTGTACCCGGATGGTTTGCACCGTGATCGTTTATTGCCAGCCATCGCCTTGCTGAACAAGCAACTAGATGTGATTAATGTGGATGTTGGTGTTGATTACCGCCGCCGTACCCTGGAGCAACTGAACACTTACTTGATGCCGCTGGACGAAAGCGCTGACAAACAGTTAGGCGAAGATTTCAAGCGTTTGGCCGAGGTGGCCGATGAGCCTGCCGAGTTGCAAATTGAGTCTCGCGTGATCAAAGCGGTACGTCGTGCGGGTTCTGTGGTGTGGTTTGATTTCCCCACCTTGTGTGGCGGTCCGCGCTCGCAAAACGATTACCTTGAAATTGCCAGCCAGTTTCAAACAGTGATTCTCAGCGGTGTGCCAAAAATGGGTGCTGGTATGGCCTCAGAGGCACGCAGGTTCACCTGGCTGATTGATGTGCTCTACGATCACAAAGTCAAGCTGATTATGTCGGCTGCTGTGGAACCGGAAGAACTGTACACCGAAGGTGCCATGGCGCACGAGTTCTTCCGCACGGTGAGCCGCATTGTTGAGATGCAGTCCAAAGAATATCTGGATTCGCCCAAGCGAAACGCTGTAAAACTTTAAACAGCGTTCACCCTGCTTTTGAGTTTTACTTGTTACTCTTTGCCTTTGCAAATGCGGCAGCAAATGCATTGTTGGCAAAACCTGCGCCTTGTTGTGAATTTGAACCGGAGTTTCCACCGCGCCTGTCACCACGGGGATCGCCTGCACGGTTGGCTTGAACCTGTCGTCCAGCATTTTGTCCCGGTGCAGCTTTTGGCACATCATCGCCCATTTTCATGGTCAATGAAATCCGTTTGCGCGGAATGTCGACTTCAAGTACTTTCACCTTCACAATTTGACCGGTCTTCACCACAGCATGCGGGTCTTTCACAAACGTGTTGGACAAGGCAGAAACATGTACCAACCCGTCCTGATGCACGCCAATGTCGACAAAGGCACCAAAGTTTGCCACGTTGGTGACCACGCCCTCTAGTGTCATGCCAGGTTTCAAGTCAGCCATGGTGTGGACTTTGTCATCAAACTTTGCGGTCTTGAAGCTAGGGCGTGGGTCACGGCCAGGTTTTTCAAGTTCTACCAAAATATCCTGAACGGTGGGTAGACCAAAACGTTCATCGACAAATTCAGTCGGTTTCAATTCCTTCAGCACGTCCCGATTGCCCACCAAGCTACCCACGGGTTTTTTGACTTTGGCTGCCATTTTTTCGACCACCATGTAGGCCTCGGGATGCACAGAGGAAGCATCGAGGGGATTATCTGCACCATGAATTCGCAGGAAACCTGCGGCTTGCTCAAATGTTTTGTCGCCAAGCCGGGGCACTTTGCGCAAGTCTTCACGGCTTTTGAATTTGCCGTTGCTGTTTCTGAATGAAACCAATGCTTTGGCCACTGAAGCGTTTAGCCCTGATACGCGAGACAGCAGTTGTTCCGATGCAGTATTCACTTCGACACCCACTGCGTTCACGCAATCTTCAACCACCGCATCCAGCCGCCCGCTGAGTTGACGTTGATCCACATCGTGCTGATATTGGCCAACACCGATTGATTTCGGATCGATTTTAACCAGTTCAGCCAAAGGATCTTGAAGGCGGCGTGCAATGGACACTGCACCGCGAATGCTTACATCAAGATCCGGTAGTTCAGCCGATGCCAACGCGCTGGCAGAATACACCGAGGCACCTGCCTCGCTGACCATTACCCGTGTGGCTTTCAGTTCTTTGTGTTGAGCGAGCAGGTCGGCCGCCAATTGATCCGTTTCCCGGCTGGCTGTGCCGTTACCAATCGCGATCAACTCGACATTGTGCTTCATGCAAAGCGCAGCCAGCAGGGCAATGGATTCATTCCACTGTCGGCGAGGCTCATGTGGGTAGATGGTGGCGTGCTCAACCACCTGGCCTGTGCTGTCAATTACGGCCACTTTTACTCCAGTGCGAATACCAGGGTCCAGACCCATGGTGGCTTTTCCCCCTGCGGGGGCTGACAACAACAGGTCTTTCAGGTTTTTACCAAACACGGTTATGGCATCAGCCTGTGCTGCATCGCGCAGCGTACCAATCACCTCACTTTCCAGGGTGCTGGCCAGTTTGATTTTCCATGTCCAGCGGCATGTTTCACTCAGGAATTTACCGCGCGGGCTTTCATCGCGTTCAATGCCATGCAGGCGAGCAATTTCCGATTCAAAAGGATGGGGTGCACGGGGGTTCTCAGCCTCCCAAACTTCGGGCAGGTCTACCTTCAATGTCAGAAACCCTTGTTCGCGGCCACGAAGCATGGCCAACATGCGGTGCGAGGCTGTGCTGCTCAGGGGTTCCTGATGTTCAAAGTAGTCTTGGAACTTGATTGCTTCGCTGGCTTTTTCTGGCACCACCGCAGCTCGAATGGCACCCTCGGCTTTCAAACGATTTCTTAGAAGTGCCAGCAAGGCAGCGTTCTCTGAAAACTGTTCGGCCAAAATGTCGCGGGCACCATCCAGTGCTGCTTTGGTGTCGTTGATTTGATGTTCTGTGTTCAGGTAAGCCGCAGCCAATATTTCAGGCACGGCTTGTTTATTCTGGAAAATTTCATCCGCCAGTGGCTGCAGGCCTGCCTCACGCGCTATTTGTGCCCGTGTGCGGCGTTTGGGTTTGTAGGGCAGGTAGAGGTCTTCCAGCGTTTGTTTGTTCTCCGCCTTTTCAATTGCTGCTTTCAGTTCAGGGGTCAATTTGCCCTGGCTTTCAATCGATTCAAGAATACTGCTACGCCTATCTTCCAGTTCGCGCAAATACACCAGGCGCTCTTGAAGGTCACGAAGCACCGCATCGTCCAACCCACCTGTGGCCTCTTTTCGGTAACGGGCGATGAAGGGCACTGTGGCACCTTCGTCCAACAAATCGACGGCTGCCTTGATTTGTGATTGTGCGGCACCCAATTCTTGAGCCAACTGGGCGATAATTCGATTTTGAACAAGCGACATGGATTCTGATCTATGAGTTTTCAAAGTAAGCAGGGCATTGTGCCACAGCTTCGGAAGTCGATCGGGGTAAGGGTGCAAGGCCTGTTCACCCTCGTTTTGCCAGCTTTTGCCTTGGTGCTGACTGCCTGTAGCACGGTTCAGCTTCAGGCCAGCAAGCCGCAGGCGCCCAATACGCTTGAACAGGCGCGTGCCTATGTTGCTGAGCGCGAAAGGCAGCTTGAGTTTTTGGAGTACGAGTTGAACGAGCAGTCACGGGCTTGTTACAACAAGTTTTTTGTATCCAGTTGCCTGGATGATGTGCGTTTGCAAGGCGCACAAATTCGCCGCGCACATCTGGAAGTTCAAGGCAAGGCGGAAGATATGATTCGCTTGGACGAGTATGCGAATCGGCGAGCCAGAACACCAAACTAAAACGGATCGCAGAACGGGTGATCCACTTCGGGTAGATTGTTTCCAGCCATTGCTCACTTGGGGCTACAATGTTAACAATACCGAGCTGGTTCAACCTGAATGCCCATGGTCCACACAGAAGACATCGAATCGATCAAGCGACGAATCGTAGAATTGCAGGTCGAACACCGCGACCTCGATCAAATCATTGCAATGTTGACTGCACAGGCTGGTTTTGATCAGTTGCAGGTTCGAAGGCTGAAAAAGCGCAAGCTTCAAATTAAAGACTCCATTACGCTGTTGCAAATTCAGCTTGAACCCGACATTCCCGCTTAACATTCACGCCCAAATTTACCTGTACCCTGCATGTTTGATTTCTCTGAACCCTTGAATGAGGCTTTTGCCCCTGGTGGTGCTTTGGCTCGCCGACTGCCGGGGTTCAGCGCACGCGAATCGCAAATTGAAATGGCACAGGCGGTTGGCAACGCGATTGAAACTCAAAGTGCTTTGGTGGTCGAAGCGGGTACCGGTACGGGGAAAACCTTTGCCTACGTGGTGCCCGCCTTGCTCTCAGGGCGAAGGGTGTTGTTGTCCACAGCCACCAAAACTTTGCAGGATCAGCTTTTCAACAAAGACCTGCCGCTTGTTCGCGAGGCCTTGGGTGTGCCTGTCAACGTGGCTTTGCTGAAAGGTCGCCAAAACTACGTGTGCCATTTCCATCTCGAGCGCGCACTCAAAGAGGCGCGCTTGCCGTCGCCTCGTGAGGTGGATCATCTTCAAAAGGTAAAAATATTTGCGGGACGCACCCAGTCCGGCGATCGGGCCGATTGTGCAGGAGTACCTGAAGATTCAGCCGTCTGGAGTTGGGTAACCTCCAACAAAGACAATTGCCTGGGTGGCGAATGCCCCAACGCCTCAGAATGCTTTGTCAACAAAGCCCGTCGCGATGCGCTCGATGCTGAAGTGGTGGTTGTGAATCACCATTTGTTTTTGGCCGATCTTGCATTGAAAGAAGAGGGGATCGCAGAGCTGCTTCCTGCATGCGACGTGATTGTATTTGACGAAGCACACCAGTTGCCAGACATTGCAACAAGCCTGCTTGGACAAGCGATATCGACTGCCCAGTGTCAGGAATTTTTGCGCGACGTACTGATCGAGGGGCGAACTTCCAGCGCAGACGCCGGCGATTGGGATTCCGTGCTTCGCCCCATGGAGCTGGCCCTGAAGGAAATTCGTCGAATAGTGGGCACTGAGATTGATTCTGCGCGTTTTACGCATGCCCAGTTTTTGGCGTTGAATGGTGTCGCAGCGGTCTGTGCCGACTTTGAAAATCGCCTGGAAGGCTTGATTGAAATGATCAGTCCCTTGTCAGTGAGGAATGAATCCTGGGTGAAGCTAATGGGGCGCGCCAGTGAGTTGTGCCTGCGTTGGCAAGACTGGTTTTCGCCTGCAACAGCGCAGGCTGATGAGCAGTCGGTGCGCTGGGTGAGTGTTTCAACCCATGTGGTGCAGTTCTGTGATTCGCCTTTGGACGTATCAAATGCGTTTGCCAAGTTGTACGCAGAACAGCCCAAGGCATGGGTGTTCACCAGCGCTACTTTGAGCATCAAGGAAAGTTTGCAGCATTTCACCTTGCAAGTGGGGCTGGATGAATGTCAACAGTTGTTGTTGCCAAGCCCGTTCGATTATGAATCGCAAGCGCTGCTGTGTGTGCCCGACAATTTGCCTTTCCCGAACGAGCCGCAATTCAGTAAAAAATTGTGTGATGCGGTGTGGCCCTTGCTACACGCCAGTGAAGGTGGTGTTTTTTTCTTGTGTACCAGTCATCGTGCCGTGAAGCAGGTGGGTGAGTACTTGCGTGAGCGCATCGAAAAAGACGAACTGGATTGGAGTCTTTTGGTGCAGGGGGAGGCTTCCAGGGCGGAGTTGCTGGATCAGTTCAGAGTGCTGAACAATCCGGTTTTGGTGGGTGCAGCCAGTTTTTGGGAAGGCGTGGATATTCGTGGTGATGGGTTGCGTTTGGTGATAATTGACAAACTGCCGTTTGCGCCACCGGATGATCCTGTTTTTCAAGCCAAAAGCGAATTGATTAAAAACCGCGGTGGCAATGCATTTCAGGATTTGTCGCTGCCCGATGCGGCAATTGCCTTGAAGCAGGGAGCAGGCCGTCTCATACGCGATGAAACCGATTGGGGTGTGTTGCTGATCGGCGACCGCCGCTTGGTTGAAAAGGGTTACGGCAAGCTTCTGTGGCGAAGCTTGCCACCATTCAAGCGCACGCGAGAATTGAAAGTGGCAATCGAATTCATGCGCGATAAACGCCAAAAATAACTGCTAAAAACAAAAAAGGATCCATTAAGGATCCTTTTTTGTTGCCCTACTGGTGTTTTACTCTTTCCAGACCTGCCACCATTTGGCTTCTGCTTTTTCCTTTTCCGGAAGGTCCATATTCCAATAGGGGCTGTCTTTAAAGTTCAGGTTAATCACACGTTTGGTGTCAGCTGCGAGGGCAGTCATATTCAGTTTTTCGTAGCTGCGCAGGCTGATAAAGAGCGCTTCTTCAATCGACGGAGTTTGTTCAAATCGACGAACCACCTCTTGTGCCCGGTTGACTGCAGCCAGGTAAGCGCCACGCTTGTAATAGTAACGGGCTACATGCAATTCATTTTGCGCAAGCGCATTCACCAGGTATTGCAAGCGAGACTTGCTGTCTTCATAGTACTTGCTGTCAGGAAAACGGCTTACCACTTCTTTGAAGGCATCAAATGCGGCGCGGGTACCTTTAGGGTCTCGCGCACTTTGATCTTCGCCAGACAACAATGAAAAAATGCCCTTGTCTTCGTTAAAGCTGATCAAACCGCGCAAGTAATACACGTAGTCGAGATTTTGGTGGTTCGGGTACAGCTTGATGAAGCGATCGGTTGCGGCCAAAGCCTGCGCATTGTCACCAGCCTTGTAGTACGCAAAGGCCGTGTCAATTTGAGCCTGTTGCGCAAACCGCCCGTAAGGGTAGCGTGCTTCCAGCTTTTCAAGTAATTCGATACCGCGTTCGTAATTGCCAACGTCGATTTCAGCCTTGGCTTCTTCGTAAAGGCGGGCAGGGCTCCAGCCCTCGGTTTCATCAAATTGTTTTGCGGAGCCGCATGCGGCCAGCGCGAAAATCAACGCGGGGATCAGGAATAACTGCGATAATGAGCGCAGCCAAGTGGTACGCGGGGCCAGTGTGGTTTTGTTCATATGATTTCGAAACCCGAAGTGTCCCTGTTTGATCATCAATGGTTTTCCATTATATCGGGCAAAGCCCGTGCCGCCTACAGGCGGCATACTCAATTGAAAGATTCGATTCTAATTTATGACGTCCCAAATTCAAGCCGATGCGGAAAACGCACTACCCGATCAACCTTTGCAAGCCAGTGTGCCCATGGAACTGGGAGGCTCCCGCTTGGACAAAGTGATCGCCGAGTTGTTCCCGCAGTACTCGCGTTCCCGACTGCAGGGCTGGTTGAAAGAGGAAAGAGTGCTGGTCAATGGCGTGGCCGCTGCCAAAGGCAACCAAAAAGTGCAGGGTATGGACCGTATTGAGTTAAGTCCTGGGGTATTGGCCCACATGCAGGCTTTGATTCCCGAAGACATGAACCTGGACATTGTGGCCCGTACCAACGAATATACGGTGGTCAATAAGCAGGCCGGTTTGGTGGTTCATCCCGCACCGGGGCACTGGACAGGTACTTTGATGAATGGTCTCTATCACCTTGACCCGGAATTGATTCATGTGCCGCGTGCCGGCATCGTTCATCGCCTGGATGCAGATACCACCGGTTTGATGGTCGTGGCGCGCACCCAGGAAACCCAGGTCAAACTGGTCCAAATGTTGCAAGCTCGCATTGTGAAGCGGGTGTATTTGGCCATGGTGTGGGGACGAATTTCCAGCCCCTTGACAGTCAATAACCCTTTGGGTCGCGATCCGCGCAACCGTTTGCGTATGGCTGTAGTGGATCATGGCAAGCCTGCTGTAACCCACTTCACGCCCGTGGCTTTTGGTGAACTGCTTGAAGTGCCGGTGACACTAATGGTATGCCGTCTGGAAACCGGGCGTACCCATCAAATTCGTGTACACGCCCAGCATGCTGGTTTTGCTTTGGTGGCCGATCCGGTCTACAAAATAAAGGGCGCGGGCAGCCACTCCGCCTTGCGGCTTTCTTCGATTGAACTACCCAATGGGGAAAAGTTCGAGCGTCAAGCCTTGCATGCCACCCACCTAAGTTTCCCTGATCCAGCTCATTTCCACGTGCAGGGCTCCGATGAGGCCGCTGAAGATTGGGACGAAAGCCTTGGTAATCACGAATGGCCAGAGTATGTGGCCAAAGCACCAGAGGACTTGCGTTTACTGGGGGAAATGGCTGGAATTGATTTCCACAGCGATGATGTAGAAGACGCTGTGTTGGAGGAGGCCCATCAACACAAGGCTTCGGTACTGGTGCGTTTTGATGACGACGATGACCTTGAAGAAATTGAATAAGCGAATTCCTGTCTCCGGGCTCGGTCCGGATTGGTTGGGCGTCAAGGTGTTGGTCACGGAGTCAGGGTTTGATCATCCACAGTTTCACGTCGATTCCTATGGATTCAATTTGGGTGCCCACGTTGGGGACTGTTTGGCTGATGTGCGAGACCGTCGGAGTTCAACCGAGCAGGAAATGGGGGCCCCGGTTGTGTGGTTGAATCAGGTGCATGGTTGCCAGGTATTCAATGCGAATCTAGCCAGCGATGCCCATTCGTCCCGCACAGCACCGCCGGGGGCTGATGCCTCCGTAAGTGTCAGCAGCGATGTTACCTTGGCCATTATGACTGCAGACTGCTTGCCCGTTGTTTTTGTGGCATTGAGCAAATCTGGCAAGGCCTTGGGAGTTGCTGCAGCCCATGCAGGCTGGCGTGGCCTTCACGCGGGTGTTTTACAAGCCAGTGCAAGTGCATTGAGCCAGGCCTGCAAGGTTCCCCTCACTCAAATCAAGGCCTGGATGGGCCCAGCAATTGGCCCAGACTCGTTTGAAGTCGGGGCTGAGGTATTTCAGGCCTTTGCCGAGCAGAATGCGAGTTCAGTTGATTGCTTCAAGCCTTGCGCTGCCTTGACTGACAAGCCTGAAAAATACATGGCCGATCTGTATGCACTGGCGCGACTCGCACTGCGCGAATTGGGTGACGCCAATATTGAAGGCGGTGGCTACGACACCTTTACTGATCCGCGTTGGTTTTCTCATCGACGGGGGCAACAGCAGGGTGTTCAGTCCGGGCGTTTTGCAACGCTAATTCGGCTTCTTCCTGAGCACGGCGTTTAAGTCGTCTCGACTTTGTCCCCATCAAATATGCCAGCACGGCACAGGGTAGAGCCCCGTAAAAAAGGAATGTGACAATTCCAGCCACGAAGTTTGTTTCAGTGGCCGCCATCAGGGTGACCACATACATCCAGCCAATAATAACGATGTACATCTTTGTGAACTCAAGGGTGAAGCGAATACACTGGAGATGGTGCATGAAATCAGCCTCATCAGCAAACAGTAAGGGTCAGAGGCATACAATTATTTGACAAGTCAAAATGTTGCGGTGCACAATATCGCAAAGGCCGACGAGCCAAGGGAGCATACTGCCCCCACAAAGGAGAGGAAGGTGAACAAAAAAATACCAGACTTCAACGAAGTCTTTGGTCAGCTATTGCCTGTTGCAGAACAAATGCAGCAGCAAATGCAGGCGCAGTTTCAACAAGCCATGGGTGCTTTTGGTCAATTGGGTCCGTTGCCTGGTTTGCAGGCTGCTGTACCTTTGCAGAATGCAGCCATGGGCGCTATTCAGCCTTTCATGAATTCCATCATGGGAGCTTGTCAAGCGGCGCTTAGTCAAATTCCAGTTCATTCTCTTGGGCAAATTCAAACTGAATACGCTGCCGAGTTGTCGGCGTTGATGGCTTCAGCTTTTTCCAATCTACCCAATACCGATTCCAAGGCAACTCAGCCCGTTCCATTGGACAGCTGGATTCAAGGCGATAAGCGTTTTGCCGCAGCCGATTGGCATGACCACGGTGTGTACGAGTTCACTGCGGCCATGTACTCATTGAATGCGCGGTTCACCAAACGAATTGTTGAGTTGGTGCCCGACAGCAGCCCGGAGAAAAGAAAGGTGGAGTACGCAGTTGAGCAATTTGTCGACGCGCTCAGCCCATCCAATTTTTTCGTGACCAATCCCGAAGCGCAAAAAAAGCTGCTGGAAACCAAAGGTGAAAGCCTGACGCAGGCCATTCAAAACCTGATGGCAGACATGCAGAAGGGCCGCATTTCCCAAACCGACGAAAGTGCGTTTGAAGTGGGCGTGAATGTGGCCACCACCCCGGGTGATGTGGTGTTTGAATGCGAATACTTTCAGCTTTTGCAATACAAGCCCACCACCGAAAAAGTAGGCAAACAGCCCATGCTGTTTGTGCCTCCGTGTATCAACAAGTATTACATCCTCGATCTTCAGCCAAGCAACTCACTGGTGAATTTTGTGGTTGGGCAAGGCCATACCTTGTTTTTGGTATCCTGGAAAAACCCGACCGAAGCCGATGGTCATTTTACTTGGGACGGCTACGTTGAGGATGGCGTGATCAAAGCAATTGATGTGGTCAAGGCCATTTCAAAGCAGCCCAAGCTGAATGTGCTGGGGTTTTGTGTGGGTGGCACGCTTCTGGCAACAGCACTGTCAACCTTGGCCAATCGTGGTGATGACAGTGTGAACAGTGTCACTTTTTTGACCACATTGCTCGATTTCACTGACACAGGTGCACTTGGCGTGTTTGTCGATGAAGAACAGGTCAAAGCGCGCGAGGAAAGTATTGGCAAGGGTGGCGTGATGCCCGGTAAAGATTTGTCGAGCGCATTTTCCTCCCTGCGTCCGAATGATTTGATCTGGAACTATGTGGTGAACAATTACCTGAAAGGTGAAAAACCACCCGTGTTCGATTTGTTGTACTGGAACAGTGACAGCACCAATTTGCCCGGTCCCATGTTTGCCTGGTACCTGCGCAACACCTACCTTGAAAACAAGGTGTGCCAACCCGGGAAGGCCCAGGTGTGTGGCATGCCGGTTGATTTGGGTTTGATCGATGTGCCTGTTTACATTTTGGCAACTCGGGAAGACCACATTGTGCCGTGGACCAGCGCATTTCAAACTAGTCATTTGGTCAGTGGCGAATCTCGTTTCGTGTTGGGTGCCAGCGGGCACATCGCGGGTGTGATCAACCCCGCAAACAAGAACAAGCGCAATTACTGGGTGTGTGAGGGCGAAATTCCAGAAACACCTGAGCAGTGGTTCAAGAAAGCGAAAGAAGTACCAGGCAGCTGGTGGAATGATTGGGCGCAGTGGCTTGAGCCCATGAAAGGCGGCGAAGTAAAAGCGCCTGCCAAGCCCGGTAATGCGAAATACAAACCGATTGAGCCTGCACCTGGACGATACGTGAAACAGCGGGCCGTATAAAAACCTGTAAGGAGAGTTGACATGACTGAAGTGGTAATTGTTGCCGCGGGCCGAACCGCACTGGGCAAGTTTGGTGGATCACTTGCCAAAATTTCTGCGCCTGAATTGGGTGCGCACGTCATCAAGGGTTTGCTTGAAAAAACCGGCGTTAAGGGCGAGCAAATTTCCGAAGTGATTTTGGGTCAGGTACTCACAGCGGGTTCGGGGCAAAACCCCGCGCGCCAAGCGGTGATCAAGGCTGGTTTGCCAGTGGGTGTGCCTGCGCTCACGATTAATAAGGTGTGTGGTTCTGGCTTGAAGGCTGTGATGTTGGGTGCACAGGCGATTGCCTGTGGTGATGCTGAAATTGTAATTGCTGGCGGACAGGAAAACATGAGCGCTGCGCCCCATGTGATGATGGGCAGCCGCGATGGCTTCCGAATGGGTGACGCCAAGCTGGTCGACAGCATGATTGTGGATGGCCTGTGGGACGTGTACAACCAGTACCACATGGGTATTACGGCCGAGAACGTGGCTGAAAAGTACAGTATTAACCGTGCCGAGCAAGATGAGTTCGCTGTGAAAAGCCAGAACAAGGCCGAAGCTGCCATTAAAGCGGGACGTTTTAAGGATGAAATTTTTCCGCTAAGCATTCCACAGCGCAAAGGTGACCCTTTGGTGTTTGACACCGACGAGTTTCCGCGTTTAGGCGCCACCTTGGACAATATGACTGCCTTGAAACCGGCATTCAAGAAAGACGGCAGTGTGACTGCAGCCAATGCCTCTGGTTTGAACGACGGTGCGGCTGCTGTGATGTTGATGAGTGCTGCGAAAGCCAAAGAACTGGGTTTGCCCGTGTTGGCCAAAATACAGGCCTATGCCAGTGCTGGCCTTGACCCCACAATCATGGGAATGGGTCCTGTTCCTGCCTCAAAGAAGTGTCTGGAAAAAGCAGGCTGGACAGCAGCTGACCTGGACCTGATGGAGATCAACGAGGCATTTGCAGCACAAGCCTGTGCGGTGAACAAGGAAATGGGCTGGGACACCTCGAAAATCAACGTAAACGGTGGCGCGATTGCCTTGGGCCACCCGATTGGTGCCTCGGGTTGCCGTGTGCTGGTTAGCTTGATCCATGAAATGAACAAGCGTGATGCCAAGAAAGGCCTGGCCTCTTTGTGTATCGGTGGTGGCATGGGTGTGGCATTGGCCGTATCACGATAAAGCGCAAAATTTAAATTAATACAAATAAAGAAGGGATGTGAATCATGAGTGAACCAAAAGTAGCGTACGTAACAGGTGGTATGGGTGGCATTGGAACGGCCATTTGCAAGAAACTGTGTGAGCAGGGTTACCGCGTGATTGCCGGTTGTGGCCCCAATTCACCGCGAAAGGAAAAATGGTTGGGCGAAATGCGCAGCGCGGGATATGAGGTGTATGCCAGTGAAGGCAATGTGGCCGATTGGGACAGCACTGTCACAGCGTTTGAAAAGGTTCGCGCCGAACACGGTACTGTGTCAATTTTGGTGAACAACGCCGGCATTACACGCGATGGCACCTTTGTGAAAATGAGCCGCGACGATTGGTCTGCTGTGATCGACACCAACTTGAATTCGCTGTTCAACGTGACCAAGCAGGTAATTGGTGGCATGGTTGAGCAGGGCTTTGGCCGCATCATCAATATTTCTTCGGTGAACGGGCAGAAGGGGCAGTTTGGTCAAACCAACTATTCCACAGCCAAGGCCGGCTTGCGTGGTTTTACCATGGCGCTGGCTCAGGAAGTTGCCTCCAAAGGGGTTACCGTGAATACAGTGTCGCCAGGTTATATTGGCACCGACATGGTTCGCGCTATTCGTCCCGACGTGCTTGAAAAAATCGTGAACACCATTCCAGTCAAGCGTTTGGGCACGCCTGAAGAAATCGCGTCCATTTGTGCGTGGCTGGCCTCTGAGGACTCCGGTTTCTCGACAGGTGCTGACTTCTCGCTGAACGGCGGCCTGCACATGGGTTAATGCTTGGTGCATTTTCGGCAACCAAGTGCCAAAAAGGCGGTATGATGTTGCACTGCACGTTGAAAAAGCGTGCAGTGCTTTGTTTTTTGTAAGTGCTTGTTTGTGTTGGGTTGTTTGGCAACCAGCAACACCAGGGCACTGGCATCCAGACCGCCCACCCACGCAGGTGCGGCGGCGTATAACACCACAAGAAAGAGATGAGAGGCATGGCTGAAGCAACACGACTGATCAAGAAATATCCGAACCGACGCTTGTACGACACTCAAACCAGCAGTTACATCACCTTGGGCGATGTGAAGCTATTGGTGCTGGAAAACGAAGGCTTTCAAGTCGTGGATGCGAAAAGTGGCGAAGATTTAACCCGAAGTATTCTGCTCCAGATCATTCTGGAAGAAGAAACCGCGGGCGTGCCTATTTTCACTTCACCCATGCTTTCGCAGATCATTCGGTTCTATGGCAATGCGATGCAGGGCATCATGGGCACATTCCTTGAGAAGAACCTGCAGGCGTTCATGGACATTCAGAACAGTTTTCAGGATCAAGGCAAGAACGTTGCAGATGGCAGCCAGTTTGCCAATCCGGAGTTGTGGTCGCAGTTCATGAGCGTTCAAACGCCCGTCATTCAAAGCATGATGAGCAATTACATTGAACAAAGCAAAAACATGTTTGTGCAAATGCAGGATCAGTTTCAAAACCAAACCCGCAGCATGTTCACAAACTTTGGATTTCCCAACCCGGGCGAGTTTCCTGGCATGAGCGGAATGCCAGGTATGCCTGGTGCCACCAAAGCCAAGCCGGACCCTACGAAAAAATAAACGAAAAAATGCAAGACGACACCTTCTCTGCCAAGCGCCCACCGAGTGTGGGCTTTGTTTCTTTGGGTTGCCCAAAGGCCCTTGTGGATTCCGAGCGAATTCTGACCCAGCTTAAAGTAGAGGGGTACAACGTGTCCGCCTCCTATGAAGGAGCGGACCTGATTGTTGTCAACACCTGCGGGTTTATTGACAGCGCCGTACAAGAAAGCCTGGATGCAATTGGTGAAGCCATGCATGCCAATGGCAAGGTGATTGTGACTGGTTGCCTGGGCGCCAAAAACGGCAACGAAGGCAAGGACATGATTACCAAACTGCACCCCAAGGTATTGGCGGTGACTGGCCCACATGCCACAGAGGAAGTGATGCAGGCAGTGCACATTCACCTGCCCAAACCACACGACCCCTTCATTGATTTAGTACCCGACCATGGCGTGAAGTTAACCCCAAAGCACTACGCCTACCTGAAAATTTCAGAGGGCTGTAATCACCGTTGTACCTTCTGCATCATCCCAAGCATGCGAGGCGATTTGGTGTCACGCCCAATCGGTGAAGTAATTCGTGAAGCGGAAAGCCTGAAAAAAGCGGGTGTGAAGGAATTGCTGGTGGTGAGCCAAGACACATCGGCCTACGGTGTTGATTTGAAATATCGCACCGACTTTGTGAATGGTCGCCCCGTAAAAACACAGTTTCAGCAACTGGCCGAAGAGTTGGGCGAGTTGGGCATTTGGGTGCGCATGCACTACGTGTACCCATACCCCCACGTGGACCGCGTGGTGCCATTGATGGCAGAAGGCAAAATTTTGCCTTACCTGGACATTCCATTCCAGCATTCACATCCTGATGTATTGAAGCGCATGAAGCGCCCAGCCAGCGGGGAGCGCAACATCGAGCGCATTCGTGCATGGCGTGAAACTTGCCCTGACATCACCTTGCGCAGCACCTTCATTACAGGTTTCCCTGGTGAAACCGAGGATGAGTTCAAGCACTTGCTTGATTTCATCGAAGAGGCACAACTGGACCGTGTGGGCGTGTTTGCTTACTCGCCTGTCGATGGCGCGGTGGCAAACGCTTTGGACAACCCCGTGCCTGAAGAAGTGAAAGAAGAGCGCCGTGCGCGTTTGATGGAATTGCAGGAGAAGATTTCGCTGAGCCGCAACGAGGCCAAGTTGGGCAAGGTGATGCAAGTGTTGGTCGATGAAACCGACGAAGAGGGCATTGTGGCGCGCAGCAAAGCCGATGCCCCTGAAATTGATGGCAATGTGTTTATACCCATGCCAGAAGACAAGGCGCGGCAACCCAAGCCGGGCGACTTTATTAATGTGCTGATCGATGACTGTGATGAACACGACCTTTGGGGCCGGATTGTTTAAATGAGTCGTTTAATAACAAGGAGATAGAACAATGACACGTGAAGTGGTTGTAGTGGCCGGTGTACGCACCGCAGTGGGTGACTTTGGTGGAAGTTTGAAAGACTTTTCCCCGACGCAGTTGGGCGCCATGGTGGTGAAGGAAGTGGTTGCGCGCGCCGGTGTAAGCGCTGACCAGGTGGGCCATGTGGTGTTTGGGCATGTGGTGAATTCCGAGCCGCGCGACATGTACCTGTCGCGCGTGGCCGCCATCGAGGGTGGTCTGGACAAATCCACGCCAGCCCTTACCCTGAACCGCTTGTGTGGCTCTGGCCTGCAAGCGATTGTGACTGCAGCGCAAAGCATTATGCTGGGCGACGCGGATGTGGCCATTGGTGGTGGTGCTGAAAGCATGAGCAAAGCCCCCTATATTTTGCCCGCCGCCCGTTGGGGTGCACGCATGGGCGACATGAAAGGCATCGACATGATGGTGGGCGCTTTGCACGACCCATTTCATGTGATTCACATGGGCGTGACTGCG
The DNA here is from genome assembly GCF_000170915.1 of Limnobacter sp. MED105. Lineage (GTDB taxonomy): Bacteria > Pseudomonadota > Gammaproteobacteria > Burkholderiales > Burkholderiaceae_B > Limnobacter. Next base: position 24,605 of record NZ_ABCT01000003.1, on the reverse strand, counting down.
GAAAACGTGGCCAAGGAATTCAATGTAAGCCGTGAAGACCAAGATGCTTTGGCAGTTGAAAGCCACAAGCGTGCAGCCAATGCGATTGCCAATGGTTATTTCAAAGAGCAGATTTTGCCGATTGAAATCAAGAGCAAGAAAGGCCCGGTGATGTTTGACACCGATGAGCATGTTCGTGGTGACGCCACGGTAGAAGGCATGGCCAAACTAAAAACTGTGTTCCAGAAAGACGGTACTGTAACTGCTGGCAATGCTTCTGGTTTGAACGACGGTGCAGGCGCAGTGCTGTTGATGGAACGCAGCGCGGCTGAAAAAGCGGGCAAGAAGCCCATGGCCCGTTTGGTGGCGTATGCCAACACCGGCGTAGAGCCAACCATCATGGGTATTGGCCCAGTGTCAGCAACCAAAAAAGCCTTGGCCAAAGCGGGCTTGAAAATTGAAGACATGGACGTGATCGAAGCCAACGAGGCCTTTGCTGCGCAAGCTTGTGCCGTGACCAAAGAATTGGGTATGGACCCAGCCAAGGTCAACCCAAATGGTTCAGGTATTTCAATTGGTCACCCCATTGGCGCAACCGGCGCAATCATTACCGTGAAAGCCCTGTATGAATTGCAGCGTATTCAAGGTCGTTATGCACTGGTGACCATGTGTATTGGTGGTGGTCAGGGTATTGCTGCGATTTTTGAGCGGATGTAATTACCTGTTGGTGGCGCGCCTGCTTTTGTTGGCAAGCGCGCCACTCGGTGTGTGGGTTTAAATATTCGATTCAAACCACTTGCATATTGTGTCCAACCCGCCGTGGTTGATGCAAAAGTCTGTTTTTTCCTGCACCACTGGCTTGGCGTGAAAGGCCACGCTGGCGCCTGAAATTTCCATCATCTTCAAATCATTCGATCCATCGCCCACCACAATGGCGCGTGAAGGCTCGCAGCCCAGCAGTGTGCAGGTTTCCAACACTGTTTCGCGTTTTACTTCTGCATCCACAATGGTGCCCAGCACACGGCCTGTCAAATGCCCATCTACAATTTCAAGTGTGTTGGAGCGGGTGTAATCCAGCCCCAACACTTCTTTCATTTTGTCTGTGAAAAATGTGAAGCCACCACTAACCAACAATGTTTTCCACTTGTGGGCTTTGGCGTAGGCGATCAATTCTTCTGCGCCTGGAGACAAGCGCAGGCGTTCTTCAAACACGGATTGCAGGCAGCTTTCCGGTACCCCTTTGAGCAAGGCCACGCGGCGGTTCAGGCTTTCAGAAAAATCTTTGATTTCACCGCGCATGGCGGCCTCGGTAATTTCTGACACTTCTTTTTTCTTGCCCGCAAAGTCGGCAATTTCATCAATGCATTCAATGGTGATCAGGGTGCTGTCCATGTCCATGGCCAACAGCTTGAACTCATTGGCTTGAAATTCGGCTTCCAGAATTGCGAAATCAAATTGATGTACGCGGCCCAATGGTCGCAGCGTATCTGTAATTGCGGTCTTTGGCAGTGTGTAGGCTTCTGGAATTTCGATGCAGGCTTGTTGATTCAGCGCTTCTACGCCAAGTGTGGGCAAGTTCAGTGCGTCCAGCGCTGTGTGTACTTGTGTGGTGTTTAATGTTTGCGAGGAAAAGAAAAGTCGGCTCATGGTGTGCTCTCCGTGGGTTGCGCGGATTCTACCTTGTCGATAGCAGGAATGTTGTCGGCGGGCTCTTGAAGTTGTGCCAAGAGTTCAATCGAGGGTTCGTGGCCCCGTTGCGCCGCAAGGTTTAACCATTGTAACCCCAGGGGCTTGTTGACAGGAAATCGGGTCCCTTCGTACAGCAGACTGCCCAGCAAATGCATGGATTCCTGCAAGCCCTGTTGTGCAGCTGTGTTGAGTAAGGCCAGCACGGCAGGGTCTTCCGGTTGCAAGGGAACTTCATTTTTCAACACCAACTCGGCCAATTCATGGCTGGCTTGTGGGTGATTCAAGCGCGCAGCACGCCGTACCCAGAACATGCGGTCTTCACCCTCAAATTTGCTCAACCGGTAGCGCGCGTTGGCGTCGCCCGCATTGGCCAATGTGTAAAGCAGGCGTTTTTTCTGTTCGCAGAATTCATTATTGGGACAGTAAACCTCTTCTTTGCCTTGATCGAGTCGCTTTAATGCGTACTGAGTACAAGGTAGATAAACTTCCGCACAGGAATCAAGATGTTGCTGGGCTTCAATTTTGCTGTGTCCGAACGGGCTTTCCAGTTGGCTTTCCAGAACGGTTTGCGAATACAGCAACTGAGAGGGGTTGTGTTGGTCTCGTGAGGCACGGCGCAACCAACCCATGCCCTCGGTCAGTTGTTTGTTCAGATCACTTTGGCTGGCGTTGAACACATCAAGCAGCAGCAACTGGCCCAAATAATATTGAGCGGGTGTGTGGTTTTGCAGGGCAGCTTTACCCAGCCACACGCGTGCAACTTTGAGGTCGCGCTCTACTACATCACCACGCAATCGCATTAAGCCCAGCGTGGTTTGTACCTCTGCGTCCCCGGCTTCGGCCTTTGGCAGCAGTGCTTTGTACACGGCCATGCCAGCATCGTCGCTATTTGTGCTTTCTGCCGCTTTGGCGGTTGTTGTGTTGAGCACTGCGCACCCTATCAGTGCCGCGCTCAACAAGAGCAACCAAATGTTGTGTTTGCCAGCGTTGTTGGTCATGAATTCAAGCCAGTTGTTTGATCAAACCTTTGAGAAACTGTACACGGTCGCCGACTTTCGGGAAACTCCGCGTGATTCTCAAGCGTTCTGCGCCGGCCAGTTTCATGTCTTTCTCTTTCTGGATCATCAAAATGATTTTGCCAGCATCCACATTCGGTTGGGCATCAAACTGAACCACGGTTGCGTCGGTCGAACTGTCAATTTTTGCAATGCCCAGGGGCTTGGCCAGAATGCGAAGCCGGTGCGTTTCCAACAGCGCCGTTGCGGCTTCAGGTAATTTGCCGAAGCGGTCAATCAATTCCTCTTGCACCTCTGAAACAAAGTCCATTTCTTCGGTGCTGGCGAGGCGCTTGTAGAGCGTAAGACGCTCATGTACATCAGGGCAGTAATCCTCCGGTAGCAGGGCAGGGGTGTGCAGGTTAATTTCTACCGTGGCGTTCAGTGGTGCGGTCAAATCGGGTTCTTTGCCTGCGCGCAAACTGCGCACGGCGTGGTTCAGCATGTCGGTGTACATTTGAAAGCCCACTTCGTGCACATTGCCGCTCTGGTTGGCACCCAGCACTTCACCGGCACCGCGAATTTCAAGGTCGTGCATGGCCAGGTAAAAACCGCTGCCCAGGTCTTCCATCATGGTGATGGCTTCAAGGCGGCGCTCTGCGTTCTTGCTCAAGCCTTCTTCGTTGTTCACCATCATGTAGGCGTAGGCCTGGTGGTGGCTTCGCCCAACCCGGCCGCGCAACTGGTGCAATTGGGCCAAGCCGAATTTGTCGGCTCGGTGAATCACAATGGTATTGGCGGTGGGTACATCAATACCGGTTTCGATAATGGTGGTGCACAACAACACATTAAAGCGTTGTTGATAAAAATCGCGCATGACGCGCTCAAGGTCGCGTTCATTCATTTGCCCGTGCGCAATACCAATGCGTGCCTCAGGCAGTATTTTCTCAAGCGCTTCGCGACGATTCTCAATGGTGTCCACTTCGTTGTGCAGGTAGTACACCTGCCCGCCACGTTTTAATTCACGCAGCACGGCTTCACGAATAACGCTGTCGGTTTCACGACGCACGAATGTTTTAATCGACAGGCGACGTTGTGGCGCAGTGGCAATGACCGAGAAATCGCGGATGCCTTCCATGCTCATGGCCAGGGTGCGTGGAATGGGGGTAGCGGTCAAAGTAAGCACATCGACTTCAGCACGCAGGTTTTTCAGCGCTTCTTTTTGGCGCACACCGAAGCGGTGTTCTTCATCAATAATTACCAAGCCAAGGCGTGAAAACTCCACCTCGGAACTCAGCACCTTGTGGGTACCAATAATGATGTCGGCACGCCCACTGTTGATCAATTCAACTGCATCGCGAATTTCTTTGGGCGATTTGAAACGCGACAGTTCAACCACTTTCACAGGCCAGTCTGAGAATCGATCTGAGAAGGTTTGAAAGTGTTGCTCGGCCAGCAAGGTAGTGGGGGCCAACAGCACCACCTGTTTGCCATCCATCACGCTGACAAACGCGGCCCGCAATGCCACTTCGGTTTTGCCGAAGCCCACATCGCCACACACCAGGCGGTCCATGGGGCGGGGCGAAGTCATGTCTGCAATCACAGCGCGAATGGCAGCGGCCTGGTCTGCGGTTTCTTCGAATCCGAATTTTTCAACAAAGGCTTCATAGTCGCCAATGCTCAGTTTGAATTCATGGCCTTTTCGCAAGGCCCGGCGGGCGTACAGGTTCAGCAATTCGGCTGCGGTGTCGCGCACCATTTTTGCAGCCTTCTTTTTGGCCTTTTCCCATTGGCCTGAACCCAGTGCATGCACAGGTGCGTTTTCCGGGTCAGCGCCGCTATAGCGGGCAATCACATGCAGTTGGGCAACCGGCACAAACAGGTTTGAACCGTTGGCATATTCAAGGTGCAGAAATTCAGATGCGCCTTCACCAAGGTCCATGCTGATCAGGCCTTTGTAGCGGCCTATGCCATGCTGCTGGTGCACCACCGGGTCGCCAATTTTCAGTTCCGACAAATCGCGAATCATGGATTCAACGTTGCTTTGCCTTTCCTGTTGCCTGCGTGCGCCGCGACGGCGTGGTGACAGCGAAAACAACTCGGCTTCCGTGACAAACGCGACTTGTGCATCCAGCCCACGGTAAACACCAAAACCCTGGTCGAGCACTGCGGTGCACAGCACAAAACGTTCGCCACTTTCCAGCGCACCTTGCAGCGTTTCTGTTTGGTAGGGCTTTAGTTTGTGTTCCAGAAAATACTGGTTCAGGGTCTCGCGACGGCCGTCACTTGGGGCCACCATGATCACTTGTTGGTAGCTTCCTGCACCAGTGCGTTCGACCAGGTTACGGAACTTGAAAATGGGGTCATCTGCTTTGCGATCTGCGGCCAGGTCTGGCAGCAGCGCGCCGCTGTATTCCGGCACCAAGGCATTCTTGGATGCCGACAAATTCACGCGTGCCGCATTGTCGAAACTGCTGAAGAATTCAGTGGCATTCAGGTAAATTTCAGAAGGCCGAAGAATGGGGCGTTGAATGTCTTTCGACAGAAAATCGAAACGGCTTTGCGTGTCTGCCCAAAATGTTTGCAAGGCTTGATCGACGTCGCCATGCTGAATGAAGACCAGCTCTTTCTTGGGCAGATAGTCAATGAGGCTGGCTGTAGTTTCAAAAAACAGGGGCAGGTAATACTCAATGCCCGCGCTGGCCACACCGGTTCCCATGTCACGGTAAATGGAAACTTTGGAAGGGTCACCCTCAAAGCGCTCACGCCATTTGCTGCGAAACTGCGCACGGCTTTGTTCATCCATGGGGTATTCGCGACCGGGCAGCAGGCGCATTTCGCGTACGGGGTACAGGCTGCGCTGGGTATCGACATCAAATGTCTTGATGGATTCAATTTCGTCATCGAACAAATCGATTCGAAATGGCAGGGCAGTGCCAGTGGCGAACAAGTCGATAATGCCGCCGCGAATGCAGTATTCACCTGGTGTCATCACCTGTGATACATGGTTATAGCCCGCAATCGTCAGTTGTTCACGCAGCTTCTTTTCGTTCAGTTTGTCGCCGGTTTTGAAGTAGAAGGTGCTGCCTGCCAAAAACGAGGGGGGCGCCAGCTTTTGGATGGCTGTGCTGGCCGCTGTAATCAACACATCTAGATCGCCCTGTTGGGTTTGGTACAACGTCGCCAGGCGCTCCGACACCAGGTCTTGGTGCGCCGACAAACTGTCGTAGGGCAGGGTTTCCCAGTCGGGCAGGTAATGTGCCTTCAGGGTGGGGGCAAACAAGGTAATTTCTTCCTGCAGGCGGGTGGCGTCATGCGGGTTGGCACAGGTGATCAGGCAAAGTTTGTTTTGCCCTTGGGCCTGCGTGCACAATTGCGCCAGCAAAAAAGCGTCGGCACTGCCCGGCGGGTGCGCCAAGCTGAGCCTGTGGCCACCGGTTAGCTGAAAAGAAGAAGTAAAATGTGAAAGCATAAAGTTTGCCCGCTTGGATACTGCAACCATGCTGGTTTTCCAGTGGGCTTCAAGTTCGGGTTTTTGGGTCGGTGAATCAAGGCCCGTATTATACGGCGGCAAGTGCCCGCATAGGAACAGGCTTTCATGGCAAGAACTGCCAAGTACTTTGGATTAGTCCCCGCCGGTGGTGCCGGGCGGCGCTTTGGCGGGAGCATTCCCAAGCAGTACGCCATGCTGGGTGCAAAAACCGTGCTGGAACGCAGTGTTGAGGCCTTGTTGGTCGACCCCCGTGTGGAAGGGGTATTTGTGGTGGTGGCCAACGACGACTCGATTGCCACTGCGCTGTTTCAAGGCAACCCACAGGTCAAATGTTTGCCTGTGGGTGGACAGGAGCGTGTGAACAGCGTACTGAATGGATTGAATCATTTGCTTGAGAACTTCCTGGTGAATGAGACCGATTGGGTGTTGGTGCACGATGCCGCTCGCCCGGGCTTGAGTGCCGCTGCATTAAAAAGCCTGATTGACCAGGGCAGTGAGCATGTTGCCGGGGCCTTGCTGGCCGTGCCAGTGGCGGATACCTTGAAGAAAATCAGCGTGGCAGAGGAGGGTGAAGTGATTGCCCAGCACACCATACCCAGAGACCACTTGTGGGCGGCACAAACACCCCAAATGTTTCGGGCGCAGGCGCTGAGTATGGCCATTTCCGAGTGCTTGTACAAAGGTGCCCAATTGACCGACGATGCCAGTGCGATTGAAACGATGGGTGTGGGTCCCCTGATTGTCCCCGGGCATGTGGAAAACATGAAAATTACCCGCGCTGAAGATTTGGGCACAGTAGCCAGGTTGCTTGGTTTGCAACAGGAGAATTTGGAATGAGTGAAATTGGCCGTCTGCGAGTGGGGCAGGGTTATGATGTGCACCGATTGGTCGAAGGACGTCGGCTGATTCTGGGCGGAGTACACATTCCTTCGGAGCTCGGTTTGCTGGGCCATTCCGACGCAGATGCCTTGTTGCACGCCATCACCGATGCAATTTTGGGTGCATGCGCCCTGGGCGACATTGGTACCCACTTCTCTGACACAGACCCTCAGTTCGAGGGCGCTGACAGTGGAGTTCTGTTAAAAAGCGTGATCGAGAAAGCCAGGCAGAAGGGATTCACCTTGATCAATATCGATTCCACTTTGATTTGCCAAAGTCCAAAACTTGCGCCTCACATGGCTGCCATGCATTCCAGTGTGAGCGGTCTTTGCGACTTGCCCTTGCATGCGGTCAACATCAAGGCCAAAACCAATGAAAAGTTGGGTTACCTTGGGCGCAAGGAAGCCATTGAGGCGCAGGCCGTTGTGTTGATGATGAAGGGCGATTGATGGTTTCCCGTTTTATTTTGGCAATTAGCACCAGTTCAGGCGTAGCCAAGGTGGCTGCAGCCACTGAGCCTCTTGAATTAAATGCGCATGCGGCGGACTTGTTCAACTTTGAAATTACGGATTACAAAAGCCAGTCTGCCCAACTGTTGCCCATGATTCAGCAACATCTGGAACAGGCCAATTTAAAGCCTGCCCAGTGTGCAGCCATTGCTGTTGATATTGGTCCTGGTGGTTTTACCAGTCTTCGAACAGCCTGTGGTGTTGCTCAGGGCCTTGCTGTGGCCTGGCAGGTGCCCACTGTGCCACTGACCAGTTTTGAATGCATGTTGACCGCACAGTTGCCGGATAAGCCAGTCACGGTTTTAATGGATGCGCGTTTGAATGAAATTTATGCTGCCTGCATTCAGCGAACCGCGCAGGGCACCCAATGGGTGAAGCCACCACATTTGCTGGCCCTGGATGAGCTGCAGAATATTCACGGGTCTGCAGTGTGTGATGCGCATGTGTATGCACAGCTTCATGAGCCGGGCTCCGTCGCGGTTCAGGGGGCGGTGTGTGCAGTTCGCCTGGCGCAATTGGCATGGCAGGAATTTGAGGCTGGGCGAGTTGCTACACCGTTTGATTGTCAGCCCTTGTATGTGCGTGACAAAGTTGCGCAAACCACCACTGAACGATTGGCGTTGAAGCATGGCGCTGTTTAGTATTCGACCCATGACCGAGGCCGATGTGCCCGCTGTAATTCTGGTTGAGAATCAGATTTACGAGTTCCCCTGGACAGACCGGAATTTTCTGGACTCCCTGCGCGCGGGTTATCACATGCATTGCATGTGGTTGGATGAACAACTTGCAGGCTACATTGTGATGATGCAGGTTGTTGATGAATACCACCTGCTGAACATTTCCATTCGTGCCGACTTGCAAGGTTTGGGTCACGGCAAGCACTTGTTGCAGTGGGGCATTGGCCAGGCGAAACTTGCCCATGCAACGGGCATGTTGCTGGAGGTTCGTCCCAGCAATTTGACTGCCAAGAATATGTACGAGAAAGAGGGGTTCAAGCTGATCGGTGCGCGCAAGAATTATTACCCGTCTCAACTGGGCCGCGAAGACGCCTTGGTGATGTTCAAACGATTTACAGGCTCTCTGCAATGACAAGTACTCGAAACAAAGCCGATTTGTTCAATGCCATGGGTATTGGCCCTGTTTGGGAATTACGGAGCCAAGACGAGCCCTCAAAGCCCGACGCCATGGCAAGCGGCGTGGGGCTCGATGAAATGTTGCCCGCTTCACTTTCGCTTGAGTCATTACAAGAGATGGTTGCTGTTTGCAAAAAATGCGGTCTGTGCGAAACCCGTAAGCAAACCGTGTTTGCAGATGGCATACCCCATGCACCCCTAATGGTGGTGGGAGAAGGACCTGGCGTGGACGAGGACGCGACAGGCCGGCCATTTGTGGGTAAGTCAGGGCAACTGTTGGATCGAATGCTCAAAGCCGTTGGCGCGAGCCGTACAAACAACACCTATATCGCCAATGTGGTGAAGTGTCACCCCCCCGGCAACCGCAATCCTGAACAAGCCGAAATCGATCAATGTTCGCCATACCTTGTTCAGCAAATCAAGGCCAGTAGGCCCCAAGTTTTGCTACTGGTGGGGCGCTTTGCAATTCAAACTCTTTTGAACACTAAAAAGCCAGTGGGGGAATTGCGGGGCACGGTTCACAGAGTGATTGTGGATGGGCTCGACATCCCCGCTGTGGTCACATATCACCCAGCCTATCTGTTGCGCAGATCTGAGGAAAAACAGAAAGCGTGGGACGATTTGTTACTGCTGAAACAGCAAGGCGTAATTTAAACAGCCTGTTACAACGGAACGCCGACCGGGCGATCCTCGCCAATTCGCGCTTCCACGTTGTATAAGCGCTGGTTGCGGCGGTGCCAAATAATCACCATCAGCATGGTGGCCATGACAAAGCCGCCGAACATCAAAATCACATTATTCACATGCACATCGAAGCTGATCAAAATGGCGTAAATGCCAAGCATGGTCAGCACTGAAATATTTTCGTTGAAATTCTGAATGGCAATCGATCGGCCGGCGCTCATCAGCACATGGCCACGGTGTTGTAGCAAGGCGTTCATGGGCACTACAAAAAATCCACTCAATGCGCCGATCACGGTAATCAGCAGGTAAGCCATACCCTGGTTGTTGACCAACACCATGGTCATGCACACAATGCCCATCAGAATGCCCATGGGTAGCACCAACATCGATTTTTTCAGGGGAATCAGTTTCGCAGCAGCCACAGCGCCAGCAGCCACGCCGAATGCGCAAACACCTTGAAGAATGGCGCCTTTGTCCAGTGGCAGGCCCAAGGCACTTTCAGCCCATTTCAGCACGATAAATTGAAGCGTGGCCCCGGCACCCCAGAAAAGAGTGGTAACAGCCAATGAGATTTGACCCAACTTGTCGTTCCACAATTGTTTGACGCAGCCATAAAACTTGCGGGTCATGATGATTGGGTGATTCAGCTGGGGTTCATAGCGTGCCCCCGTGTCTGGAATCTTGAAGTTAAAAATCGCTGCGATCAAATACCCTGAGGTGATCACAAAAATTGCAGCTTCAGCAGGCGTATCCATATTGTCAGTCACACCTGGAATATGCAGTTGCATCAGGTATTGGCTAGTGCCCGGCGCAATCAATATGCCGCCAAGCACGGTGCCAAGAATGATCGACAGCACTGTGAGCCCTTCAATCCAGCCGTTGGCCTCTACAAGCCGGTCGTGCGGCAAAAGCTCGGTCAGAATGCCATATTTTGCAGGCGAGTAGGCTGCAGCGCCCAGGCCCACCACCGCATAAGAAAGTAGAGGGTGCACACCGAAGAACATCATCAGGCAACCCACAATCTTGATCGAGTTGGTGATCAACATGACCCGCCCTTTGGGCAAAGTATCTGCGAACCCGCCAACGAAGGGGGCCAGCACCACGTACGACACTACGAAGAACAGCTTCAGCAATGGGGTCATCCAGTCAGGAGACTGGATCTGAAACAGCAATGCGATTGCTGCAATCAAAAGTGCGTTGTCTGCAAGCGACGAGAAAAACTGCGCCGCCATGATGGTGTAAAAGCCGGGTTTCATTCAACTGTGAATTGAGCGAAATCCAATTAGTGCGATTTCGCCGTTTCGCTGCTCGTTCAACGGTGTTGAGGCGTTATATCATATCCAAGCGCTTCGCGTATTAAGCAATGCCTTTTTTACGAAGTTCGAGCCAACCCCTAAATCACCAATTGCCAGCCCATGCCGCGACCCATACGTGCAGTGGTCAAACCCGCCGCCATCTCTGCCAATATCAATAGAATCAAAGAATTGCTGGGCAATGTTGTGATGATGCCTGTGGTGAAAGCCAATGGTTATGGGCATGGTTTGGAACGAATCATCGACGGCTTGTGGCAAGCAGACGCCTTGGCCATCTTAGAAATAGAGGGTGCGGCTCGCTTGCGTTGCATGGGCTGGAACAAGCCAATTGTGTTACTCGAGGGCTGTTTTGATCAGACCGATTTGCTGAAGGCCATGGAGTTGCGTTGCGATTGGGTGGTTCACAATCAGAATCAGTTGAATGACCTCGCGGCTATTGCGCAGTGGCAGCCTGCACACAAACCCCAAATTTTCCTGAAATTGAACACAGGCATGAATCGCTTGGGGTTTCAACCTGCTCAAGCGCAAGCCGCCATTCAGTGGCTCGATGAGTTCACCCTGAAACATCAATGGCCTACGCCTGTGTTGATGACGCACTTTGCCAATGCGGATGAAGCGGAGCCCAGGGCTCGTTTGCCTTTTGCGCAGCGTCAGCATCAAATCTTGATGGATCTCAAACCCGACCATTGGCGAAGTAGTCTGGCCAACTCAGCTGGCAGCCTTAATTTTCCGATGCTCGCTGGTGATATTGCGCGCCCGGGCATTGCCATATACGGGGCCACCCCAGGCCCAAATGCGGCAGCCAATTATGGCCTCAAGGCAGCAATGATCTTCAGCAGCGAAATCATTGCAATTCAAGAGGTAAAGCAAGGTGACAGGGTGGGTTATGGTTCGCGGTGGGAAGCCAGCGACAGTGGTCGGATTGCTGTGGTGGCCTGCGGTTATGCCGATGGCTACCCACGGCATGCGCCCGATGGAACGCCCACGTATGTTGAAGGGCATGTTGCGCCGGTCGCCGGCCGAGTGTCGATGGACATGATGACCATCGACGTCAGCCACATCCCGAATGCCAAGGTTGGCAGCACAGTTGAATTGTGGGGTGAGCACATTCCAGTTGATGTGGTGGCCGACCGTTGTGGCACCATTGGTTATGAATTGTTGTGTGCAATTGCGCCGCGAGTACCATTTTTAGAAGCCTAGTCGTTACAGGGACATGCAGTTTTGGCCAAAAGTAAAAGTCAGTATCAATGTACGGAATGCGGCTCTGTTTTTGCCAAATGGCAAGGGCAGTGCAGCGATTGCAACAGTTGGAACACGCTGGTTGAATCGGCCGTAAGCACGGCAACAGCGCCCAAGCACAGTCGTTTTGCAGCCCTTGCTGCACAAAGTAGCAGCGTCATCAAGCTTTCCGAAATTCAGGCGCAAGACCACCCACGTTTCAGCAGCGGTGTCCCCGAATTTGACCGTGTGTTGGGTGGGGGAATGGTGCCGGGCATGGTGGTGTTGCTTGGCGGTGACCCTGGAATCGGTAAATCCACCTTGCTATTGCAATCCATGGTCACCTTGGCCAAAACAACTTCAGCCTTGTATGTCAGTGGTGAGGAATCTGCCGGGCAAATCGCCTTGCGTGCTCAACGCCTTGGGCTCGAACACACTAACCTGAATGTGTTAACCGAAATTCAGCTTGAGCAAATTGTTGCGCAACTTGAAGCACACAAACCCCAAGTGTTGGTGATCGATTCCATTCAAACCCTGTACACCAGCGAGTTGAGTGCAGCGCCAGGGTCTGTAAGCCAGGTACGCGAATGTGCAAGTCAGCTTACACGGCTTGCCAAAGCCCTGGGGATTACTACCATTTTGGTCGGCCATGTTACCAAGGAAGGTACTCTGGCCGGCCCCCGCGTGCTCGAGCATATCGTAGACACGGTGCTGTATTTCGAAGGCGATTCACAGTCCTCATTTCGCCTTGTGCGAGCGTTCAAAAACCGGTTTGGTGCGGTGAACGAGTTAGGTGTATTTGCCATGACTGACCGAGGCTTGAAAGGGGTCAACAATCCCTCAGCCTTGTTTTTGTCGCAAACTGCCGAATGGGTGGCCGGATCCTGCGTGATGTGCACGCAAGAGGGCGCACGCCCATTGCTTGTTGAAATTCAGGCTTTGGTCGATTCCTCGCATTCGCCTTCACCGCGCAGGTTGTCGGTGGGGCTTGAACAAAACCGCCTCGCCATGCTGCTGGCGGTAATGCATCGCCATGCGGGTCTGCAGTTTTTTGATCAAGACATTTTTATCAACGCCGTGGGTGGTGTAAGAATTTCAGAACCTGCAGCCGACCTGGCGATTGTTTTGGCCATGGTGTCCTCCTTGCGCAACAAACGCCTGCCCAAAGAACTGGTGGTGTTTGGTGAAATCGGCCTGTCTGGTGAGCTACGCCCGGCACCGCGCGGGCAAGAAAGGCTGCGTGAGGCTGCCAAACTTGGATTTACCCACGCCATTGTGCCTGCCAGCAATGCACCGAAGCAGCCAATTGATGGTATCGAAGTGATCGGCGTTGATCGTGTTGAAAAGGCGCTCGCCGCGCTGAGAGACAAGCTGGATTGTTTTTGAGTCCGCTTTGACTTGACTTGTGATTGATACGACAATTGCGCAGATAACAATAAATTCACTCTATTGAGCGATCCATGTCCAAAAGCCGTTTGTTCTTGCCTGTTGTATGGGCCACCGCAGGCTCGCTCGTGCTTGCCGCTTGTTCCCGTTCCGAAATTGACACCACTGAAGTGATTCGACCTGTGCGAGTCATGGAGCTTCAAGCGGGTGACAGTACTTTTGAAGAAAGTTTTCCAGGTCAGATTGAACCCCGTTTTCAGGCAAAACTCAGCTTCCAGGTGGGTGGTAAGTTGACCGCACGCCTTGTGGACGTTGGGGACAAGGTTACCAAAGGCCAAATACTTGCAAAAATTGATCCTCAGGACTTGAGCCTGGCCTTACAGGCAGCCCAGGCACAGTTTGATGCAGCAGCCACCGAGCATACCCAGCTGAAAACAGACCTGGAACGTGCCAAAACCCTGAAACAACAAAACTTCATCAGCCAGGCTGAACTGGATCGACGACAGTTGGCATTCGATGCCGCCGGCAGCCGTTTGAGCCAAGCTCGCGCGCAATTGAACACGCAGGCCAATCAGCGGCAATACGGTGACTTGCGTGCTCCGGGCATCGGTGTAATTTCCGGTGTGTATGCTGAAGCAGGCCAGGTATTGGCCCCAGGCCAGGCCGTGGTGCAATGGGCCGATGAGAATGATGTACAGGTCAGTATGGCTGTGCCCGAGAATAGGGTCAGCGAGATCAAGCCGGGTCAGGAGGCAAGTGTGTTGCTGTGGTCTGGCAAACAGGCTCTGGCAGCAAAAGTGAGAGAGGTGTCACCCGTGGCTGACCCGGTAACACGCACATATGCTGTGTTGCTGGATGTGAACGACCCGGCCAGAGTTTCCCGTTTCGGAATGAGCGCTACGGTGAAGTTCACCACAGGCGCCAAGTCGACCGCGTTCAAGTTGCCCATTTCGGCCCTGGTTGCGGAGCATACCGGTGCTTTTGTGTGGGTGTTCGATGAGAAGCAGGGTGTGGTCAACAAACGTGTTGTTGAGCCCTATGACGTGTCTGAAAGCGACTTTCTGGTTAAGGATGGCTTAAGCAATGGGGAGTTGATTGTCACTGCGGGCACCCATGTTTTGAACGAAGGCCAAAAGGTTCGTCGTTTCATTGAAACGAGCGATCTTTCCAAATGAGAAAAATCAACCTGTCGCGCTGGGCGCTCGAAAACCAGCCATTGGTTCGCTACCTCCTTGCAGTTTTCATCTTCGCGGGAGTGGCCGCATTTTTCTCCTTGGGTCAAGAAGAAGATCCTCCGTTTGTGTTTCGCGGCATGGTGGTGCGAGCCTACTGGCCGGGTGCAACGGCCATGCAAATGGGTCAGCAAGTGGCCGATCCTATTGAGAAGGTGATTCAGGAAATACCCTTCGCTTACAAAATCCGTTCGTATTCCAAGCCGGGTGAAACCGTTATTTTTCTCCAGTTGGATGACAGCGCACCGCCCAAGCAAGTGGCCGATATTTGGTACACCACACGTAAACGGGTCAGCGACATGGCTGGAACATTGCCGCGTGGTGTAGTTGGCCCATTTTTCAATGACGAGTTTGGCGACACTTTTGGCGTGTTGCTGGCATTCTCCGCCGATGGATTCAAGTACGCGGAATTAAAAGACTTCGTGACGCAGGTACGTCAGGAAATGCTCAAAGTGCCCGATGTGGCCAAGGTGCAGCTGTTTGGCGTTCAACCTGAGAAAGTGTTCATTGATGTCTCGCATTACAAAATTGCGCAACTGGGAATTTCAGCGCAAGACATCTTCAATCAAATCAACAGTCAGAACGCGGTCACCTCTCAGGGGGTTTTAAGCCTCGAAGACCAAAAGGTGTGGTCAAGAGTACAGGGGCAGTTTGAGTCGGTTGAAGACCTTGCCAACCTGCCGATTCGGGCGGGAAAAAACACACTCCTGCTCAAAGACATCGCCCACGTGCATCGCGGCTATCAAGACCCACCTGTGTCCAAAATGCGCTTCAATGGCAAAGAGGTGATTGGCTTGGGGATTTCCATGGTCAATGGTGGCGATATTATCCGCCTTGGCCAGGAGTTGGAAAAGGTAGAGCGCCGCATATTGGCCGAACTCCCGGTGGGTATTGAGCTTCAGCGCGTGGCAGATCAACCCAAGTCAGTCAGCACCTCTGTCAATGAGTTCGTGAAAGTGTTGATCGAAGCGATTGTGATCGTGTTGGCAGTCAGCTTTTTGAGTTTGGGGCTACACAGCAAACCCTTTCGCATCGACACACGGCCAGGTCTGGTGGTGGCGTTGACCATTCCCCTGGTATTGGCGCTTACTTTTCTGGCCATGTCGTTCTTCAATATCAACCTGCACAAAATTTCGCTGGGTGCACTGATTATCGCGCTAGGCTTGTTGGTCGATGATGCGATCATTGCGGTAGAAATGATGGTTCGCAAGCTGGAAGAGGGTTATTCGCGCTTTGATGCGGCCATTTTTGCCTACGACTCCACTGCCATTCCAATGCTCACGGGCACGCTGATTACAGCTGCGGGGTTTTTGCCCATTGCTTTGGCTCAGTCAGCGGCAGGCGAGTACACCTATTCAATTTTTGCGGTTACTGCCATTGCGCTGGTGTTGTCGTGGTTTGTCGCGGTTATTTTTGTGCCTTATATTGGCTATTGGTTGCTTAAAAAGCCCAAAGACGGACAAGGCCACACGGAGGTGTTCGATACGCCGTTCTACCAGCGCTTTCGCCGCTGGATTGAGGTGTGCGTTAACCACCGCTGGATCACAATAACGGTCACAGTTCTTGCCTTCATTGGTGGCGGCTATTCCTTCAAATTCATTGAGCAGCAGTTTTTCCCAGACTCCAACCGATTGGAAATCATGGTGAATTTGTGGTTACCCGAGGGTACCGCATTTGAGGAAACGGAAAAGCAGGCGATCAAACTGGAGCAATGGCTGGCCAATCAACCCGAAGTGCAGGGCTATGCCAGTTTTGTAGGCGATGGGGCGCCCCGTTTTTATTTGTCGCTTGATCAAAAGTTTGTACAAAGCAATTTGGCCGAACTTATAGTGATTCCCAAAACATTCGAAGACCGGGAAATACTGCGCGGCAAACTGAAGGAACACCTCGAAAACAACTTCCCTGACATACGTCCGCGAATTACCTTGTTGCCCAATGGGCCGCCCGTGACTTATCCCGTGCAGTTCGTGGTGCAGGGCCCAGACCCTCGCGTTGTGCGTGTAGTTGCCGACCAGGTCAAAGAGGCCGTGGCCTCTAGCGAATACACCCGTGGCACGCATGACAACTGGAATGAAAACATCAAGGTGATGAAAGTCGAGGTAGACCAGGCTCGCGCCCGTGCCTTGGGTGTCAGCAGTCAAAGCATTGCAGAGTCCTCGCATGTCATTTTGTCGGGCGCAACCATTGGGCAGTATCGCGAAAATAACCGCCTCATCGACATTGTGTTTCGAAACCCCGAAAGCGAGCGCGACACTCTGGCTGAACTCATGAACGCCAATGTACCCACGGCAAGCGGAGCCTATGTGCCGTTGTCCCAAGTGGGCAAGGTCACCATGAGTTTTGAGCCCGGCGTGATTTGGCGAGAGGGTGGTGAGTTTGGCATTACAGTGAAAGCGGATGTGGTTTCCGGTATTCAGGGCACCACCGTTGCCTTGGCGATGAACAAGGCACTAGACCCCTTGCGGTCTGAGTTACCACTGGGCGTATCGGTGAACCTGGATGGTCTAGCCGCCGATTCTGGCAAGGCCCAGCAGTCGATCATGGCCAATGTGCCTTTGATGTTGTTTATCGTGCTTACTTTGCTGATGTTGCAACTGAAAAGCTTTGGTCGAACCTTGCTGGTTTACTTCACCGGCCCTTTGGGAATTATTGGTGCTGCGTTGGCCTTGATCATCACTGCGCGTCCGTTCGGTTTTGTAGCACAACTGGGCGTGATCGCCCTGTTCGGCATGATTATTCGAAACTCGGTAATTTTGGTGGACCAAATCGAGCAAGACCGAGCTGCGGGGGTAGATCCCTATGAGGCTATCATTGGCTCAACCATTCGACGCTCACGGCCTATATTGTTGACCGCGGCGGCAGCCGTGCTGGCCATGATCCCGTTGATGCGTTCGCAATTCTGGGGCCCCATGGCCGTAGCGATCATGGGTGGCTTGATTGTGGCCACCTTGCTCACCCTGTTTTTCCTGCCCGCCTTGTACGCCGCAGCTTACCGAATTCGTAAACCACGGCTTTGAATTGAGACGACCCTTCAAAATCTCAGTACTTGCGTCGTCCAAGCGGTACTGAATTTTTTGAAAGGGGTGATTATTTTCTGCTCGGTCAGCAAGTGGTAGCCGGCCGCCTCGTGTACTTTCAGTTCCGAAACGCGCATCCGGAACAGCGCTCGCAAAGGCCTCGCAAAAAGGCGTTGGTCCTCTGGCGTATTTTTCCAGGCTATGTTGGCTTTCTCAAGCAAATGTGCGCCTACTTCACTGAACATCCGCGCGCTGGCACCGTTGTGTTCCCTGCGTTTGATTTGTTCTGCAGTCACCCCATGTTTGGCCAGTAATTCGACGGGCAAGGGCTGAAACCCCTGGTCCAGGTATTTCGCAAGTCGAAGTAACTGGCAAAGGCGCGTGGCTGTGGCCCAGAATTCCAGTAGCTGCGTGTAATCCGCAGTTGAGCTGATAAACCTGGCCTGTACCAAACCAATCCAGGGCTTGGTTTCAAGCAGCACATCGTTATGCCAGTCGGCCATGCTGTTGTAACGCTTGGGTTCGCATCCGCTGGCCACCCGGTTGATTAGTTCTCCCCAGTGTTCAGGGGGGATTTTCGCAATCACGGGTTTTGATATTGCTGTTACGACAGGGTGAGGGTTGCTGTTGCTTGCTGCCCCAGCCAGGGCATTTTGCCACCAGCCCAGTTTGACCTGTGTCAAGCCTGCCTCCAGCTGCTTCAGGCAAGCCTGCCTCAACTCGTGGTTCAAGGTAAAGCAGCCAAGCCAAAATGCTTTCAGTTCTTCAGTTTGGAACAGGGTTGCGTAGTGCAGAGAGGCGGTTTCCCCGCTTACTTTCTCGCGGCAGTAGGCAAGCGGGTTTTCTAGAGATACAGCCATGTCACCTTCTAATTGGGGGTAATGCAGTCAATAAATGACATTGTAAGGGCTTCAAAGTTAAAATCGGGCTATAATGCGCGCCTACATGCGGATGTGGCGAAATTGGTAGACGCACCAGATTTAGGTTCTGGCGTAGCAATACGTGAAGGTTCGAGTCCTTTCATCCGCACCACCCCTCTTGTGCCCCGGGTATATCGCTTCTGGGGCGGTCCAGTTTTACCAAGCCCCCGCCAAAGCTGCTTCATACTTGTGTAAGATATCGGCAATTGTAGAGCCTTTACGCCCATTAACCATCCCCTTGGTCAACCTTGCCAAGGCAACTAGTTCAAGAGTTCCAAATGACTGAAACAACCACCACTGCCAGCTCACTCGAGAAAACCATTTCCTTGAAGCTGTCGGTTGAAAAAATCAATGCTGAAGTTGAGAAGCGCCTGAAAAAGGTAGCTCGGACAGCTCGCATGCCCGGTTTTCGCCCAGGTAAAGTACCCATGAAAATGGTGGTACAGAACTACGGCCCCCAAGTACATTCCGAAGTATTGAACGATGAAATCGGTCGTACCTTCAGCGAAGAAGTTCAAAAGCAGGATCTGCGAGTGGCTGGCCAGCCCCGCATCGAAGCCGCCAAGGACGCAGCTGATGACTCATTTGAGTTCAATGCCATTTTTGAAGTGTTCCCCGAAGTGAAGTTTGGCGACTTCGCCACGCTTGAAATTGAGAAAACAGTGGTTGAAGTCTCCGACTCTGAAGTGGATAAAACCATTGAAATTCTGCGCAAGCAGCGCGCCAGCTTCGCCGAAGTAGATCGTGGCTCTGCTGATGAGGACAAAGTAACCCTGGATTTCGTGGGCAAAATTGACGATGTACCCTTTGACGGCGGCACCGCTGAAGATTTCTCTTTTGTAATCGGCAAGGGCCAAATGCTGCCCGAATTCGAAGCTGCCGCAAAAGGCTTGAAAAAAGGCGAAGAGAAAACCTTTGATCTCGCTTTCCCCGCTGATTACCACGGCAAGGATGTCGCAGGTAAAACTGCCCAGTTCACAATCACGATCAAGAAAGTAGAAGGCCCCCAGTTGCCTGAACTGAACGAAGAGTTTGCCAAGGCCATGGGTATTGCCGACGGTTCACTGGACAAGCTGCGCGACGATGTGCGCGTGAATTTGAGCCGTGAAGTCAGCAACCGTACCAAGGCGCAAACCAAAGAGGCGGTGATGAATGCTTTGTTGAAAGTGACAGAGTTTGATGTACCCAAAGCCTTGATTCAATCCGAAACTACTGAATTGGCCTCTCGCGCACGTCAGGACCTGAAGGCCCGTGGCATGCAAAACGTAGAAGAAATTCAGTTGCCTGAAGACATTTTTGCAGCACAGGCAGAGCGTCGCGTTCGCTTGGGCTTGATCGTGTCAGACTTGGTGAAAGAAAACAGCTTGCAAGCCAAACCTGAGCAGGTTCGTGCCTTTATTGAAGAACAGGCTCAAAGCTATGAGAACCCTGCAGAAGTCATGCAGTGGTATTTTCAGGATCGCGCCCGTTTGGCGGATGTAGAAGCGGTTATTCTGGAAGACAATGTGGTTGAATTCGCTTTGAGCAAATCCAAAGTGGTTGAAAAGAAATTGTCCTTTGACGAACTGATGGGAAATAAATAAATGATGTGGAACCCTCGCTCTATGACGAACAACATGAACAATTCTGGTGCGCTTGAAACCCAGGGCAATATGTACGTGCCCATGGTGATTGAGCAAAGTGGTCGGGGCGAGCGGGCCTATGACATTTATTCGCGCTTGCTTAAAGAGCGCGTCATTTTCCTGGTGGGTCCTATCAACGACCAAATGGCCAACGTCATCGTGGCGCAAATGTTGTTCCTCGAAAGCGAAAACCCTGACAAAGACATCGCGCTGTATATCAACAGCCCAGGTGGCTCAGTGTCTGCAGGCATGGCTATTTACGACACCATGCAGTTCATCAAGCCCGATGTGTCAACCCTGTGTACCGGATTGGCAGCCAGTATGGGCGCGTTCTTGCTGTCTTCTGGCACCAAGGGCAAGCGTTTTTCCCTGCCCAATAGCCGAATCATGATTCACCAGCCTCTGGGTGGCGTGCAGGGTCAGGCGTCCGACATTGAAATTCACGCCAAGGAAATTTTGTATTTGCGTGAGAAATTGAACGGAATACTGGCTGATAACACAGGTAAGACGATCGAAGAGATTGCACGTGACACAGATCGTGATAACTTTATGGGTGCAGACTCTGCCAAAGAGTACGGCTTGATTGACGACGTGTTGAAGCACCGTGTGCCACCGGCCGACAAGAAGTAACTGCAGTAACACTAAAACCTGGATTTCTTGATTGCCCTTAAGGGGGCTTTCCAGAGGATAAAAGATGTCAGAAAAGAAAGGCTCAAGCGAAAAGCTGCTGTATTGCTCCTTCTGTGGCAAAAGTCAGCATGAAGTAAAAAAATTGATCGCAGGGCCCTCTGTGTTCATCTGCGATGAATGCATTGAGTTGTGCAATGACATCATTCGTGATGAAGCAGCGGAGGCCACGGCCACAGGTGGAGGCGACAAGCTACCCACCCCCCAGGAAATTCGTTCTATTCTTGACCAGTATGTCATTGGTCAGGACAAAGCCAAGCGTGTGCTTGCTGTAGCGGTATACAACCACTACAAACGCCTGCGCCACATGAGCAAAAAAGACGACATCGAGCTGACGAAAAGCAATATTTTGCTGGTTGGCCCAACGGGTTCCGGCAAAACATTGTTGGCCCAAACCCTGGCCCGTTTGTTGAATGTACCTTTTGTGATCGCCGACGCCACCACGCTGACCGAAGCGGGTTACGTGGGTGAAGACGTCGAGAACATCATTCAAAAGCTGCTGCAAAGCTGCAATTACGAAGTAGAAAAAGCTCAGCGTGGCATTGTGTACATTGACGAAATCGACAAGATTTCCCGCAAGTCTGACAATCCGTCCATTACCCGTGACGTGTCTGGCGAGGGCGTACAGCAAGCCTTGCTGAAATTGATCGAGGGCACTGTTGCATCCGTACCCCCACAAGGCGGCCGCAAGCATCCCAATCAGGATTTCGTTCAAATTGATACCACCAACGTACTATTTATCGTGGGTGGTGCATTTGAAGGTTTGGACAAGGTTATCCGTAACCGGTCCGAGCGTTCAGGTATTGGTTTTGGCGCGACTGTGAAAAGCAAGGAAGAGGGCAATGTGGGAACCTTGCTGGCTGAAGTTGAGCCAGAAGACCTGATCAAGTTCGGTATCATCCCTGAATTGGTGGGTCGCCTGCCTGTCATCGCGACCCTCGAAGAACTGGATGAACCTGCGTTGATCGAGATTTTGACCAAACCTAAAAATGCCATGGTTAAGCAGTTTGAAAAGTTGCTCGAAATGGATGGCGCAGAACTTGAAGTTCGTCCATCTGCGTTGAGCGCAATTGCCAAGAAAGCGATTCAACGCAAAACAGGTGCACGTGGTTTGAGAACCATTCTTGAACAGGCTTTGCTGGGTATCATGTACGACCTGCCTGGCGACACCAACGTCAAGAAAGTGGTGATTGATGAAAATACAATCAATGGCACAGGGCAACCTTTGTTGATTTACGAGGATCAGCCCAAAGTGGCCAGCAGCAAAGACAAATCCTGATGCTGAAAACCACCTCAAAACAGATTGCAAAATGATTAAAAAAGCCCAACTCCACGGTTGGGCTTTTTCTTTTCAGTGGTATTGTTTATTTGTCGTGAAATAAAGCTTGAATAAGCGCGTTTTAACCCCACTGTAGGGTTATGCATTTAATAGGTGATTCATATGTCAGCAACTAACGTGCTTCCGGAACAACCCATCGAATTGTCATTGCTTCCATTGCGAGATGTAGTCGTGTTCCCGCACATGGTGATTCCGCTTTTCGTGGGTCGTCCAAAATCCATCAAAGCGCTGGAAATCGCGATGGAAACAGGCAAAAGTATTCTTCTGGTAGCGCAAAAATCGGCCACCAAAGATGAGCCCAGCGACAAAGATATTTACAACATTGGTTGCGTAGCCAATGTGCTCCAAATGCTGAAGTTACCCGATGGCACTGTGAAGGTGTTGGTAGAAGGTGTGCAGCGTGCGCGCCTGACCAAGGTTACAGACGAAGGCACACACTTTGCTGCTACAGCATTGCCCTTGTTGCCCGATCCTTCACAAAGCCCGGAAACCGAGGCCATGAAGCGTGCCGTAATGGCGCAGTTCGATTCCTACGTGAAATTGAACAAAAAAATTCCACCCGAAATTTTGACATCGCTGGCCAGTATTGAAGATATTGGTCGGCTAGCGGACACAATCGTCAGTCACTTGCCACTGAAGCTGGAGCAAAAGCAGTCCATTCTGGAAACTTTTAGCATTGCGCAGCGCCTGGAGGCATTGTTGTCTCAACTGGAAACCGAGATCGATATTCTTCAGGTTGAGAAGCGCATTCGTGGTCGCGTAAAGCGCCAGATGGAAAAAAGCCAGCGCGAGTACTACTTGAACGAGCAGGTCAAAGCCATTCAGAAAGAATTGGGTGAGGGCGAAGACGGCGCGGACATGGAAGAGCTTGAAAAGCGAATCAAGGCTGCGCGCATGCCCAAAGAAGCCTTGAAAAAAGCTGAAGCTGAATTGAAGAAGCTGAAGCTGATGTCGCCCATGTCAGCAGAAGCCACTGTGATTCGCAACTACATCGACGTGTTGGTAGGGCTGCCCTGGAAGAAGAAAACAAAGATCAACAATGATTTGGCCAATGCCGAGAAGGTACTTGACGAAGATCATTATGGTTTGGAAAAAGTGAAAGAGCGCATTGTGGAGTACCTCGCAGTGCAGCAGCGTGTTGACAAACTCAAGGCGCCAATTCTTTGTTTGGTGGGCCCTCCCGGAGTTGGTAAAACCTCGCTGGGACAATCTGTAGCCAAGGCAACAAACCGCAAGTTTGTTCGCATGGCCCTGGGCGGTGTGCGTGATGAAGCTGAAATTCGTGGTCACCGCAAAACGTATATTGGATCCATGCCTGGCAAGGTATTGAACAGCATCACGAAAGTAGGTGTTCGCAATCCACTGTTCTTGCTCGACGAAATCGACAAAATGGGGCAAGACTTCCGTGGCGACCCTGCATCGGCTTTACTTGAAGTACTTGATCCTGAGCAAAACAGCACTTTTGTAGATCACTACGTGGAAGTGGAATACGATTTGAGCGATGTGATGTTCGTGGCCACTGCAAACTCACTGAACATCCCACATGCTTTGTTGGACCGCATGGAGGTGATTCGCCTGAGCGGCTACACCGAAGACGAGAAAGTGAACATTACGCAGAAGTATTTGCTGCCCAAACAGTTGAAAAACAATGGTGTGAAAGACGAAGAGCTGAGCGTTTCTGAAGCAGCCATTCGCGACGTGATTCGCTACTACACCCGCGAGGCGGGTGTGCGTGGACTTGAGCGTGAAATGTCCAAGATTTGCCGCAAGGTAGTGCGTCAAATGGTGTTGGGCAAAAACGAAAAGAAAGTGCAGGTGACTCCGAAAAACCTCGACAAGTTTCTGGGCGTTCGTCGCTTTAACTTCGGCATGGCTGAAAAAGAAAACCAGGTGGGTCAGGTCACTGGTTTGGCCTGGACAGAAGTGGGCGGTGAATTACTCACCATTGAAACGGTCTCCATGCCCGGCAAAGGTAACGTGATTCGCACAGGTTCATTGGGCGACGTCATGAAAGAATCGGTGGAGGCTGCGCGTTCGGTAGTGCGCGCGCGCGCAAATCGATTGGGTATTCGTAACGATGCTTTCGAGAAGCGCGACATTCACGTTCACGTACCTGAAGGCGCCACACCGAAAGATGGTCCTTCAGCAGGTATCGCGATGACGACTGCTTTGGTGTCGACTTTGACGAACATGCCAGTGCGTTCTGACGTTGCAATGACAGGTGAAATTACGCTGCGTGGCGAAGTTTTGGGTATCGGTGGCTTGAAAGAAAAGCTGTTGGCTGCTCACCGCGGTGGTATTAAAACTGTGCTTATTCCTGAAGAAAACGTGAAGGATTTGGCGGAAATTCCAGCCAATGTGAAGAACAGCTTGGAGATCATTCCAGTGAAATGGATCGATCAAGTGCTGCAACATGCCCTGGAATCGCTTCCAGAGCCAGTCTCCGAGCCAGCCGAGGTGATTGCAGGCAAAGCTGATGAGGCTGCTGCAAACCCAAGTGTAAAGCATTG